>NZ_BMKJ01000001.1:0-1965046 GCF_014644275.1 Franconibacter daqui
TAAGCAGTAAAACCGGGGCAACAAACCGGTGGTTGTAGAAAAATTCGGTGGAGCGGTAGTTCAGTCGGTTAGAATACCTGCCTGTCACGCAGGGGGTCGCGGGTTCGAGTCCCGTCCGTTCCGCCACTTATTATGAAGCCCTGAGCATTAGCTCAGGGCTTTTTTGTTTCTGCAGCCCCATTATTGCTTTAACAGCAATAATCCTCTGTCACTAGCGATCTTTTTCTTCTGCAGCTGACCCTCGATAATCTTCTTTCTCAACGAAAATGAGTTAAAGAGGATTTATGACAGTTCCTGCATTTGGTCTTGGTACCTTCCGTCTCAAAGATGACGTCGTCATCGCGTCCGTTAAAACCGCTCTTGAGCTGGGTTATCGCGCTATCGATACCGCACAAATTTATGACAATGAAGCAGCTATTGGTCAGGCTCTCGAAGAGAGCGGCGTTGCGCGTCGCGATCTCTACATCACGACAAAAATCTGGACCGAAAATCTGAGCAAGGAAAAGCTCATTCCCAGCCTGAAAGCGAGTCTGCAAAAACTCCGCACTGATTATGTCGATCTGACGCTGATTCACTGGCCATCGCCTGGTGATGCCGTGGCGGTTGAAGAATTTATGCAAGCGCTGCTTGAAGCGAAGAAAGAAGGGCTGACGCGTGAACTCGGTATCTCTAATTTCACCATTCCGCTAATGGAACGGGCCATTGCCGCTGTCGGTGCTGAACAGATTGCGACTAATCAGATTGAGCTTTCGCCTTATCTGCAAAATAAAAAGGTCGCGGCATGGGCTAAAGCACATGGTATCCCTGTTACATCGTATATGACGCTGGCTTACGGCAAGGCGCTGGAAGACGAAGCCATTGCCCGTATCGCGGCAAAGCATCAGGCTACGCCTGCGCAGGTGATTCTGGCCTGGGCGCTGGCGCTGGGGTATGCCGTCATTCCGTCTTCAACGAAGCGAGCAAACCTGCAGAGTAACCTGCAGGCGCAACAGCTAACGCTTGATGAGGAAGATATGAACGCCATTGCCGCGCTCGATCGTAACGAGCGTCTGGTAAGCCCGGAAGGTTTAGCGCCCCAGTGGGACTAAGCGTCTGCTCTATTTACAGCCCTTCACGGGGCTGTTTCACATGTTCGCTCAGAAAATCGATGAATGCCCGGATGCGTGTACTAACGGCACGGTCGCTGTAATAAACTGCGCTAAACGGCATTTCTACGGGTAAGCGATGCTCAGCGAGCAATTCCACGACCTCTCCACTCGCTATTTCTTTATCAATCATATAGTCCGACAGACAGGCAATCCCATTACCTGTCAGACAGAGTTGCTTAATTGTCTCCCCGCTGTTGGAAGATAATCCCACCTGAATATCATGCAGCTGACCATCCTGCCGCGCCACCGGCCAGGTATTCAGCGACACGGGTTCGGTAAAGCCAAGGCAAACATGATCGTCGAGATCTTCGACGGTTTGCGGCACGCCATAACGATCCAGATAGTCAGGCGAGGCGACGAGCTTACGGTAACTGCTGAACAGAGGGCGAGCCCGCAGGCTGGAGTCTGTCAGATTACCGGCGCGAATAGCCACATCCACTTTACGCTCAATGAGATTGATAAAGGTTTCAGAGGAGACCAGCGAGAGCGTGACCTCCGGATAGCGTTCACGAAAAGGTTTGATTAGCGGCATTAAAAAATGCAGGACTACAGGCGTAGCGGCATCAATCCGCAGTAAACCGCGCGGCGTATGGCGGGTTTCCATTAGCTCATTCTCGGCGGCAGCCATCTCCTGCAAAATTTGTTGAACGCGACGGAAATAGCGTTCGCCTTCTTCGGTGAGACTAAGCTGACGCGTCGTGCGGTTCAGCAGGCTCACGCCAAGCTTCATCTCCAGCTTCTTTACCGATCGACTTACCGCCGAGTTCGCGAGCCGTAGCTGTTCTGCCGCCCGGCTAAAGCTGCCGCTTTCCACCACCGCGACAAAAATAGCCAGCTCTTCAGACGTTGCCTTCATTGTTGCTTCTCCGGCAAAATTTTATTGTGATTTTGAATATTTTTGTTATTTAAGCATTTCTCCATACTGCACGCCAACACTGAACCACTGCTTATGGAGATAAATTATGCCTCTGGCATTGCTCGCTCTGACCATCAGTGCCTTTGCAATAGGCACGACCGAATTTGTTATCGTTGGCCTTGTGCCCACTATCGCTGAACAGCTTGGCGTCTCGCTGCCTTCGGCGGGATTGTTGGTTTCGCTTTATGCTCTGGGCGTGGCGGTTGGCGCGCCGGTATTGACCGCGCTGACGGGAAAAGTGCCGCGTAAACAGCTGCTGGTCGGGCTGATGGCGCTTTTTACCGCGGGCAATGTGCTCGCCTGGCTGGCGCCGGGTTATGAAACGCTGGTTGTGGCGCGAGTGCTAACAGGCCTTGCGCACGGCGTTTTCTTTTCAATTGGTTCGACTATTGCCACAAGTCTGGTGTCAAAAGAGAAAGCGGCTTCCGCCATTGCCATTATGTTTGGCGGCCTGACCGTCGCGCTGGTCACCGGCGTGCCGCTGGGGACTTTCATCGGGCAGCACTTTGGCTGGCGTGAAACGTTTCTTGCGGTCTCGGCGCTTGGGGTGATTTCGCTTATCAGCAGCCTGATTCTGGTGCCGAAGGACATTCCTGGTCGCGCCGTTGCGGGCCTTAAGGCACAGCTTAACGTGCTGACGCATCCCCGCCTGTTGATGATCTACGCGATAACTGCGCTGGGCTACGGCGGCGTATTTACTGCGTTCACCTTCCTTGCGCCGATGATGCAGAGTCTGGCGGGCTTTAGCCCTGCGGCAGTGAGCTGGATCCTGCTCGGGTATGGTGTTTCTGTTGCTGTCGGCAATATCTGGGGAGGCAAACTGGCCGATCGCCATGGCGCAGTGCCTGCGCTTAAGTTTATTTTTGCCGCGCTGGCGTTGTTGCTGCTTGTCTTCCAGTTCACCGCTTCCATACAGTATGCGGCGCTGGCGACCGTGCTGGTAATGGGCATCTTTGCGTTTGGCAACGTGCCGGGTTTACAGGTTTATGTCGTGCAAAAGGCGGAGCAGTATGCGCCGGATGCTGTCGATGTCGCTTCCGGGTTGAATATCGCGGCGTTTAACGTAGGAATAGCGATGGGATCGGTCATAGGCGGCCAGACGGTAGCGCATATCGGGCTTGCCCAGACGCCGTGGATCGGCGCGGTAATTGTGGCTGTCGCCCTGGTGCTGGTGAGCCTGAGCGGCCGTCTCGATAGCAAGCCGCGTCTGGCGCTGGGTTAATTTTAGCTAAAGACAGTTCGTACATTTCCTCACTGCCTGGCGTTGAAACTGTGAGCTAAAATCCCTATAACTGATAAGCCGTCACGTCATTGTGACGGCCATCTCAATGGAGGCATTCAGCGAAACGTGCGAAAAACAACCTATGCCATGCGCTACATTGCCGGCCAGCCAGCAGAGCGAATCTTACCGCCAGGCTCCTTCTCGGGCATTGGCCAGGCGCTGCCGGCGGGGGAACCGTTGCCCGGACATGATGTGCTGCGTGTGCTGGTATGGAACATCTTCAAACAGCAGCGTGCCGAATGGTTATCCGTATTACAGACCTTTGGTAAAGATGCTCATCTGGTTTTGCTCCAGGAGGCGCAGACCACGCCTGAACTGGTCTCTTTCGCCACAAAAAATTATCTGGCTGCCGACCAGGTGCCTGCTTTCGTGCTGCCGCAACACCCCTCCGGCGTAATGACGCTGGCTGCGGCTCACCCGGTTTATTGCTGCCCATTGCGTGAGCGGGAGCCCATCCTGCGGCTGGCGAAATCGGCGCTGGTGACGGTCTATCCTTTGCCGGATAGCCGCATGCTGATGGTGGTGAATGTGCACGCGGTAAACTTCAGCCTTGGGGTGGATGTTTACAGTAAACAGTTAGGACCGATTGGCGATCAGCTGGCGCATCACAATGGTCCGGTCATTATGGCAGGGGATTTCAACGCCTGGAGCCGGCCGCGTAAAAACGCGTTATATCGCTTCGCCCGCGAGATGGCGCTGCGTGAGGTTCGCTTTACTGACGACCAGCGTCGTCGCGCTTTTGGCCGTCCGCTCGATTTTGTCTTTTACCGGGGATTAGCCGTGCATGAAGCTTCCGTGCTGGTTACCCGCGCTTCCGACCATAACCCATTGCTGGTCGAATTCAGTCCGGGCAAGCCTGAGAAGAAGTAGGGCGGCATAAACGCGTCTGGTCGCCCGCTTAGTCTGAAAGCGGCGCAATAAAAAAGGCACCGGGGGAATCGGTGCCATTTTTAGCATTTTTGCGTTACGATCAGGAGTCCGGCGTCGCGCTATCGTTCACGAAGAGCGTGAGCTGGTCGCCAGGCCGCAATTTATCCGCATCGCTATTCCAGCGCATTACATCCTTGATGTTTACGCCGTGGCGCTTCGCAATGCTCGACAGAGAGTCGCCTTTACGCACGCGATAGGTAATGCTGTCGCTGTTGCTGGCGAGGCTTGTCGCGCCGCTGGCGCTGCCTACTGTTAACGTCTGGCCGATTTTCAGGTTCGCGCCGCGCAGGTTATTCCAGCGTTGCAGATCCTTCGTCGAAACGTTCATTCGCGCCGCGATAGTGGAAAGCGTATCGCCGGAGCGCACTTTATAAGTGCGGCTTTCAACCGGGCTCGCATCCGCCAGCATCTGCGGCTGGATAGCTTCGATTTCCCCGGCCGCCAGCGAGCTTCTCAACTGCTCAGCATGCTTTTGCGGCACCATGACGTATTTCGGCCCGCTTTTGCCCAGCGTATCGCCTTTCACGCCCGCATTGAACGTTTTCAGCTTGCTGACAGGCATGCCGGCCATTTCCGCCAGCTGATCCATATCAACCGGGTTATTGACCTTCACGCGCGCCAGCGCACGACTTTCGTCGGACGTAGGCAAACGTACCCCGTAACGCTTGCTGTTTTTGAGAATATCACTCAAAGCCAGCATCTTAGGCACGTAGATTTTGGTTTCCTGTGGCAGTGAAAGCGACCAAAAATCCGTGGATTTTCCTCGTGCTTTATTCGCTTTCATTGCCTTCAATACACGACCTTCGCCGCTGTTATAGGCCGCCACGGTCAGTAACCAGTCGCCGTCAAACATGCGGTTAAGACGCTGCATCATATTGAGCGCGGCGGTTGTTGAGGCCACCACGTCGCGACGCGCATCATAATTGCGGGTCTGTTTTAAACCATAATTACGCCCCGTGCTCGGCACAATCTGCCAGATGCCAGCGGCATTCGCAGCCGATGTGGCGTGGGGGTCAAAAGCGCTCTCCACTATGGGTAGGAGTACCAGCTCCATCGGCATGTTACGTTTCTTAACCTGCCCGGCTATCCAGTACATATACGGCTCTGCCCGTAAAGTTACATCGTGGAGATAGCTCTTGTTTCTCAAATACTTCTGTTTTTGATCGCGGATCCGGTCATTTTCCGGTATCCCCATCTTTAGCTCGTCGCCAATGAAAGACCACAGGTCCTGATCTTGCGCGAGGAAGGTTCCATCGTCCATCCATCGCGCAGTCTGACCAGCAAACTTTCCTGCTTCCCCTTGACCAGCCGCAGAAAGGCTCTGTGCATGCTGTTGAACGCCGGCGTCTTGCTTGGTTGCCTGGCACCCCACAAGCAGGACAGAGGCGAGTAATATCGCTTTTGCCTTCATGTGTGTGTCAATAGTTGCTTAAAAGACGAGCGATGATAACTTTGAAGACCGCAGATCACAAGCAGAAATTTTTAGAAACTATCTTTCTTTGCCCGTAACCAGGCGAATCGCTCTTCAGGGTGTTGCAAAGTTGTTTCTGTGTTTATTTTATTAATTAAATCAATATCATCCACGCGGAGAAATAAGTTGATTTGCCGTTCTTTTTTCAGATTTGAGGGGAGTGTTTTTTGGTTTTTTGCACGTAACTCTTTAACTTCTCGATAATATTGGGTTAAGTGCATATCCTCAGGCAGGATAGCCACTGAAAACGTTAAATTGCTTAACGTATATTCATGCGCGCAGCAAATCAGGGTTTCTTCCGGCAGCTGATTTAATTTTTGGAATGATTGGTACATCTGCGCTGGCGTGCCTTCGAAGAGACGTCCGCAGCCTGCGGAAAACATCGTGTCGCCGCAAAAAAGATAAGGAAAACTGAAATAAGAGAGATGTCCTAAAGTGTGACCGGGCGTGGCAATAACGCTGAATTCATGCCCCAGTATGACAACCGCATCGCCTTCATGGACTATCTTCGTGGTTCCTTTGCCCGCCGTCTCCTGCGGCCCATACACAATGAGGTCAGGATAACGCGCCAGCAGCGCTTTAACGCCGCCTGTATGGTCATCGTGATGATGCGTCAGCAGAATGGCGACCGGCTGCCACGCGTTTTCCTCTATCGCTTTCAGAACCGGTGCGGCTTCGCCTGGATCGACAATCAGGCACTTTCCTTGTTCATCGCTCAGCACCCATATGTAGTTGTCCTGAAAAGCAGGAATACTGTTAAGATTCATAAATCACCTCACATTACGTTACGGAAGGTTGTGATGAAACCTGCAAGGACCCCTGCGGCCTTCACCGCGCCCGCTCACTGGAGCCAGTTGCCCTGGGGCGACTTTTACCGCGCGGCGCTGGAGCAGCAGCTTACGCCATGGCTTGGGAAGATGTATGGTTTTCATCTGCTTAAGATAGGCAACCTGAGCGCGGAGGTCAGCACGGAAGCCTGCGCCATTTCACATCAGGTTAACATTGCCCCGCAAGGGGAAACGTTGCAGGTAAAAGCTGACCCGCTTCATTTACCCTTTGCCGAAAAGTCGGTAGATGCCTGTCTGCTGGCGCATACGCTGCCCTGGTGCCCGGATCCGCACCGCCTGCTGCGGGAAGTCGATCGCGTATTGATTGACGACGGCTGGATGATCCTCAGCAGCTTCAGTCCGTTAAGCCTCCTCGGCGCCGGGAAAATGGTGCCTTTCCTGCGCCGCAAAATGCCCTATAACAGCCGCATGTTCACCATGATGCGCCAGCTGGACTGGCTCACCTTATTAAATTTCGAAGTGATGCATCACGGGAATTTTCAGGTGCTGCCCTGGCACCGGCAGGGCGGCAGATTGCTGAGCACGCACCTGCCGGCGTTGGGCTGTATGCAGCTTATCGTGGCCCGTAAGCGAACCATTCCCCTTACGCTCAACCCAATGAAAGCGCGCAAAGCCAAAGCGCAGCTGCGCCCCGCCGTCGGGGCGACAAGGCAATACCGTAAACCTTAAAGCGCGGGCGCTTCGGGCAGATAACCCACATCTTCAAGCGTCGGGTTATTAGCCGCCTGGCGTGCGAGCTCATCGCAGCGCTCGTTTTCCGGGTGGCCCGCGTGGCCTTTCACCCACTCCCATTTAATCTCATGCTGGCTAAGCGCCGCATCCAGCCGCTGCCAGAGATCGACGTTTTTAACCGGTTTCTTTTCCGCCGTTTTCCAGCCGCGCTTTTTCCAGTTGTGGATCCACTGGGTTATCCCCTGGCGGACGTACTGGCTGTCGGTGCTGAGGGTGATAATGCAGTGCTCGCGCAGCGCTTCCAGCGCCACGATAGCGGCCATCAGCTCCATGCGGTTGTTAGTGGTAAGACGATAACCCGCGCTGAACGTTTTCTCGTGCTGCTTATAGCGCAAAATAGCGCCGTAACCGCCGGGCCCCGGGTTGCCAAGGCAGGATCCATCGGTGAAAATTTCTACCTCTTTACGCATCTCTGGTAGACTTCCTGTGATTAAAAGCCCAAGTCTGACACAACGAGCGCTATGAGCACAGCTATTACAAGACAGATTGTCCTCGATACAGAAACCACCGGTATGAACCAGATCGGCGCTCACTATGAAGGGCACCGTATTATTGAGATCGGTGCGGTCGAAGTGATAAACCGCCGCCTGACCGGCAACAACTTTCATGTCTACCTGAAACCCGACAGGCTGGTGGACCCGGAAGCCTTCGGCGTTCACGGTATCGCCGACGAGTTCCTGATGGATAAGCCGACGTTCGGCGACGTGGTGGAGGATTTCCTCGACTATATTCGCGGCGCCGAACTTATCATCCATAACGCTTCGTTTGATATCGGCTTTATGGATTATGAATTCGGCATGCTCAACCGCGGTATTCCGAAGACAGAAACCTTCTGCAAAATTACCGACAGCCTGGCGCTGGCGCGCCGCATGTTCCCGGGCAAGCGCAACAGCCTTGACGCGCTCTGCTCGCGTTACGAAATCGACAACACCAAGCGTACCCTGCACGGCGCATTGCTCGACTCCCAAATCCTGGCGGATGTCTACCTGGCGATGACCGGCGGCCAGACGTCGCTGAAATTCTCTATGGACGGCGAGGGGCAGCAGCAGCAGGGCGGCGAGGCGGCAATTCAGCGCGTTGTCCGTCAGGCCTCGTCGCTACGGGTGATAAGGGCCAGCGATGAAGAGATAATGGCGCACGAATCGCGTCTGGATCTGGTGCAGAAAAAGGGCGGCAGCTGCCTGTGGCGCGCCTGATGGCGGGCTATAATGAAGAGAAATTCAACGGCCGGGCGAAATTTGCAGCAAACGGTTAAAAGTGTGAGAAAAAGCGTTGACGGCCCTGGGGGCAATCCGTAATATGCGCCTCGTTCCCCAACGGGAACAATGCGGAGCGGTAGTTCAGTCGGTTAGAATACCTGCCTGTCACGCAGGGGGTCGCGGGTTCGAGTCCCGTCCGTTCCGCCACTATTCAGAAAGCCTGAATCAGCAATGATTCAGGCTTTCGTCTTTTCCGCCTTCGGTTATTCCTTCGACATCGCCACCTGCGCCGGGAAGCCGCGGACATCCGCCGCGCGTTCGTGTCGCGCCACCCAGCGGTAGCAGCCCGCGCCCAGCGCCGCGCCGATAAACCAACTAAAGTTCGCCACCTCATGCAGCCCTGGAATAAAGCTGATGATCAGGCCTACCGCCACGGATGGAATGAGTGCAACAATCGCTTTCGGATTAAAGCCGTTCTTGTACCAGTAGCGGCCTTTCGGCGTATCATCGAAGAGGTCGTCGACAAACACCTTGCCGCGCTTAATCAGGTAGAAGTCCGCCAGCAGAATGCCGAACAGCGGGCCGATAAACGCCCCCAGTACGTCCAGCGTATAGTGAATCAACTCGGGCGACTGGAACAGATTCCACGGCGTCAGTAAAACGGAACCTACCGCCGCGATCATCCCGCCGGTGCGAAAGCTAATCTTTTGCGGCGAGCAGTTAGAGAAGTCAAACGCCGGCGAGACAAAGTTGGCCACGATATTAATGCCGATGGTGGCGGTGATCATCGTCAGCAGCCCAATCGCCATGGCGAGGCTGTTGCCCACGCGGCTGACGGTCTCGATCGGGTCCGTTATCATCTGGCCGAACAACGACTGCGTACCCGAGACAATCACCACGGTGACAATGGAAAACAGCAGGAAGTTAAACGGCAGGCCCCAGCGGTTGCCGCGCTTAATTTCGCTCATGCTTTTTCCATAGCGAGAGAAATCACCAATGTTCAGCAGCGGGCCGGAGAAATAGGAGACGACCAGCGCCGTGGCGGTAATCATCTGCCAGGTCTGCTCGCCAGTAGAAAGCGATTTGCTGGCAAGCGTAAAGGAGATGCCGTCAAAGCCGGTCTGGTACAAAATCCAGCCCGCCAGCGCCATCATCACCACGTAAACCGCCGGCCCGGCGACGTCGATAAAGCGCTTAATCGCATTCATCCCGTGCCAGAACACCATCGCCTGCAGCACCCACATAATGCCAAAGCAAACCCAGCCTAAGTGCGAAAGGCCAAGGAAATGGCCCTCGGTCATGGTTGCGAGAGAAGGCCAGAACTTCAGCGCCACCAGCATTAACGCGTTAGCGGCAAGGTAAGTCTGAATGCCGTACCAGGCGAAGGCGATAAGGCCGCGGATCACCGCCGGGATATTCGCGCCAAACACGCCGAACGCCTGGCGGCAGATGACGGCGTAAGGCACGCCCGCCATCTGGCTCGGTTTCGCCACCAGATTGGCGCACAGTTGCACGATGCAAATCCCTACCAGCAGACAGAGCAGCACCTGCCAGCTGGCAAGCCCCAGGGTGAAGAAGCTGGCGGCGACCACGTAGCCGCCCATGCTGTGCACATCCGACATCCAGAATGAAAAGATATTGTACCAGGACCAGGTCTGGTTGCGGGTAGGGGCCAGGTCGTCATTACAGAGCCGGGGGCTGTATCCGGCATTCGGGTTCACTTCTGCGGGCTCATGGTTTGGCATGGAATCTGCTCCTCTGAACAATGGCGACGAAATGTCTGCCATTGTCTTTGCAGGAACCAGGCCAGGTTTTTCTTTTTTGTGTACAAGAGAATTATTTGTTGTATACAAGAAGTGAAAGCCGACCATAGACGGGAGCTATAAATGAAGCGTGAAACGGGCTTAAGCGCCCCGCAGGAATTACCGGATAAAGAAGCGCATATCTGGCACTCGTTGCTGAATGCGATTGTCGAGCACCAGCTGCCGCCGGGCTGCAAACTGCCGGAAGAGGCGCTGGCGGAGGTGTTTGGCGTTAGCCGCACCGGCATCCGTAAAGTGCTGACGCGCCTTGCGGCGGTGCAAATGATCGACATGACGCCCAGGCGTGGTGCATTTGTCGCCAGCCCCACGGTGGAAGCGTCAAAAGCTATCTTTCAGACCCGCAGCGTCATTGAGTGCGCTAACCTGCCGCACGTGCTTGCCCGCCTTCAGCCGCCTCATCTGGCGGGGCTGGAAAAGGTCGTGGCGCTGGAAGAGCAGGCGCACCGCGAAGGCGACGGCCCGGCGGCGATTCGCCACTCCGCCGCTTTTCATATTCAGCTACAGGCTATCTCTGGCAACGCCGTACTAACGGAGATGGTGACAAGCCTTACCCAGCGCTCCTCACTCGTTATCGCCGCATGGGGATCGCCCTGGCAGCGCGGCTGTCGTTGCGACGATCACGAAAAGCTTATCGATCTGCTGCGCGAAAAAGATCTCGCCGGGCTGACGGACGCGCTGGCGCACCATTTCACCCACATTGTAGAAAGCCTCTGCTTTGAACGCAGTGGAGAAACCCTGGCGGATTTCACCCGCCTGTTTGGCAAGGCGGAGGCGCAGCCATGAGCGGTTTTCGTATACAAGTTATCAACCCCAACACCAGCGTTGAGATGACGCGCACCATCGGCGAGGCGGCCCGCGCTGTCGCCATGCCAGGCACGGAAATTCTGGCGGTTTGCCCGACGCAAGGGGTGGAGTCCATCGAAGGGCATTTCGATGAAGCTATCGCCGCCGTCGGGGTGCTTGAGCAGATAAAGCGCGGTCAGGCGCAGGGCGTCGACGGGCATATTATCGCCTGCTTTGGCGACCCGGGGCTGCTGGCGGCGCGGGAGCTGGCGAAAGGGCCGGTGATTGGCATCGCCGAGGCGGCCATGCACGTGGCGACGCTGGTGGCGACGCGTTTTTCTGTGGTCACCACGCTGCCGCGCACGGTCATCATCGCCCGCCATTTATTGCGCCAGTATGGCTTTGAACACCACTGCGCAGCGCTGCACGCCATCGATTTACCGGTGCTGGCGCTTGAAGATGGCACGGGTCTTGCTCAGCAGAAAGTACGCGAGCGTTGTATACAGGCAAAGAACGAAGACAACAGCGGGGCGATTGTGCTCGGCTGCGGCGGCATGGCGAACCTTGCCCGCGAGCTGACCGCCGAGCTTGGCATTCCGGTCATCGACGGCGTAACGGCGGCGGTGAAAATGGTGGAATCCCTGCTGTCGCTCGGTCTTGGCACCAGTAAACACGGCGACCTCGCGTATCCCAACAAAAAGCCGCTCACCGGCTGTTTTGAAATGCTGAGCTAAGAGGATACTAAGGATGCAAACTGTACCGGATCACCGCCATCACCTGAATGAAGCTTACCCGCGAGACATGCTGGGCTATGCAGGCAAACCGCCCCATGCCCGCTGGCCGGGAGAGGCGCGCATCGCCGTGCAGTTTGTGTTGAATTACGAAGAGGGAGGCGAGAACCATGTGCTGCATGGCGACAGCGGCTCCGAGCAGTTTCTCTCCGATATCATTGGCGCGGCAAGCTACCCGGATCGCCACATGTCGATGGACTCGCTCTATGAATATGGCTCCCGGGCGGGCTTCTGGCGCATTCATGAAGAGTTCCAACGCCGGGGCCTGCCGATGACTATCTTCGGCGTGGGAATGGCGCTTGCCCGCAACCCGGCGATTGTCGAGGCGATCAAAGCGGCGGATTACGACGTGGTGAGCCACGGCTGGCGCTGGATCCACTATCAACATATGAGCGTGGAAGAGGAGCGCGCGCACCTGCGTCAGGCCATCGACACGCTGGAGACCCTGTTTGGCAAAAAGCCGCTCGGCTGGTACACCGGGCGCGACAGCCCCAATACCCGCAGGCTGGTGGTGGAGCAGGGCGGGTTTCAGTACGACAGCGATTATTACGGCGACGACCTGCCGTTCTGGACGGAGGTGGAGTGCGAAGATGGCGGCCGCAAGCCGCATCTGGTCATCCCCTACACGCTGGATGCTAACGACATGCGCTTCGCCACTGCCCAGGGTTTCAACACCGCCGAGCAGTTTTATACCTATCTGAAGGACAGTTTCGACGTGCTGTATGCCGAAGGGGAGACCGCGCCGAAGATGATGTCGGTGGGCATGCACTGCCGCCTGCTGGGTCGACCGGGGCGTTTTCGCGCGTTGCAGCGTTTTCTGGACTATGTGCAGAGCCACGACCGCGTGTGGGTCTGCCGCCGCCAGGATATCGCCGACCACTGGCTGAAAACGCACCCCTACGCGAAGTAGCCCCTCACCCCGGCCCTTTCCCCGGCAGGGAGAGAGGGTCGGTCAGCTTTGCGGATGTGGGAGAGGCGCGTGTAGAGCGGCGAAACCCGGGTTCCCTTTCCCCTGGGGTGAGGGGCGCCGGAAAGCAGCTTGGCTTTATGGATACGGTTTTTAGCCTAAGCGCGGTGAAAGTGCCCTGACCAACGGCGCATACCGTTTCCCTCTCCCCATGGGGAGAGAGTTAGGGTGAGGGGCCGCAGTAAAACGCCGCTATTCCATCAAACTCACATGCGCGGCCACAATGCGCCAGCCGAACGGAAACTTCACCCACGTCTGCATCTGACGGCCGATGCGATCGCTGCCTTCGCGGGTGAACTCGGTGCTGGCAACCGCCATCTCGTCGCCGAAGGTGGTGATGGTGGTATTGCGCAACGTCCGGTCTAAGCCCTGCGAAGGGCGCGCCGCGCGAAACGCGCGGATTTGCTCAATGCCATACAGGTTTTCCGTCGCGCCGTAGCGTACCGTGCGCTCGTCCACCCAGAAAAGCGCATCCAGCGTCGCCACATCATTCGTGACCAGCGCCTCTTCGTAGCGATAAAAGGCGGCGCGAACCTCGTTTAACACCGCCGGGCGATCGATATTATCCCTGTTCATCTCTTCACCTCCACGTTGACCACACCCAGATTTTCAAGCCGTTTCGCCGCCTGCAAACATGTCGCCTCCCGCCACGGCGCCCCGATAAGCTGCACGCCGATGGGCAACCCCTTCGCGGTCATCACCGGTACGGTAACGACCGGCAGGCCAAGAAACGAGATGGGCTGCGCCAGCATTCCCATGCTCGCTTTGACCGGCAAATCGGTATGGTTGATACGCATTGTCGCCGCGCCGATTTCCGTTGCGCAGCAGGGCGTGGCGGGGGCCAGCAGCAGGTCGACATTATCGAACAGCCCCAGCGTCTGGTCGCGAAACCAGCCGCGAAAACGCTGCGCCTGCGTGTACCAGGCTGAAGGGGTCATCGCGCCCGCCAGCAGGCGTTCGCGGGAGTTGGGTTCAAAGCGGTGCGGCTCGGTTCGAAGCTGCGGCAGATAGTGATTTCCTCCCTCGGCGGCGGTCAGCAAAAACGCCGCCTGGCGCGCCAGCTCCGCTTCCGGCAGCGTCAGCGTTTCCTGGGCGCCGAGCGCTTTCGCCACCTGCGCCACCGCCGTGCGCGCGTCTTCATCGCACCAGGTATCGAAGTAGCCTGTCAGCACGGCGCAACGCAACGGCGTCTCTGCTGCAAGCCGCGTTGCCGCCGGTTCAACCGGGCGGGGCGACTGAAAGCGGTCTGTCTCATCCGCGCCCTGCAGCGCGTCGTAAACCTGCGCCAGGTCTTCCGCTGAACGCGCCAGCGGGCCGATGTGGTCAAGGCTTGCGACAAACGGCACGCTGCCGCTGCGCGAAAGGCGTCCGAAAGTGGGTTTCAACCCCAGCACGCCGCACAGCGAGGCGGGCACGCGTATGGAGCCGTTGGTGTCGGTGCCGAGCGTAAAGTTCACCATCCCGGCCGCCACCGCCGCCGCGGAGCCGCCCGAGGAGCCGCCCGCCACCCGCGTCAGGTCGTGCGGGTTATGCGTGGCGCCATAATGGCTGTTCTCGGTGGTAAAGCCGTAAGCGTAAGCGTCCATGTTCAGCGCCCCGCCGAGCAGCGCTCCCGCGCGGCGTAGTTGCGAGACGGCGAACGCGTCTTTCGCCGCGGGCGGCTGCTGGCTGAAAAGCGCCGCGCCTGCAAGCGTGGTTACGCCGTCGATGTCGAAGAGATTTTTTACAGCGTAAGGCACGCCGGCAAGCGGTGGCAGCGGCTGGCCCTGCGCGCGAAGCTGGTCGACGCGCGCCGCCTCCTGCAACATTCTCTCCTGCGAAACGTGCGTGAACGCGTTCACCGCCGGGTTGCTTCGCTCAATGGCGGCAAGCGTCTGTCGCGCCAGTTCGGCGGCGGAAAAATGGCCCTGCGCCAGCCCTTCACGGATAGCCTTAATGGATAAACTCATAGCCGGTACACTCCCGCCACTTCCTGGCGCTGGTCCAGCGGGAAGGCGAGCAGCGGCGCGGCCATGCTGGCGATGCGCGAAAGCTGGGTTTCAAGCTCGGCGCGCCGGGCATCGTCCAGCGGCACGGCCAGCAGCTGTTCCATCAGCCGGATGTAAGCCGGCCAGTCGAAAGTTTCGTTCATTTTCTCTCCTTAAAATCCGGCGGCGCTGCCGTTGCTGCGCGGGTCGAAGGCGCCTTCCAGCATGCCGTTGGTATGGCGAACAATCGCCCCCGCGTGGCCCACCGCCTCGCTGAAGTCGGGCAGCGCTTCCACCTCATGGCCCAGCTCGCGCAACCGCTGGAAGATCTGCGCGCTGAAGCGCCCTTCAAGCTTCAGGCTATCGCTCGCCTGGCCCCAGGTACGTCCGAGCAGCCATCGCGGCGCGCTTACCGCCTGCTGCAATCCCATCCCCTGAATCACATGGCGGGTGAAAATGGCGGCCTGAGTTTGCGGCTGGCCGTCGCCGCCCATGGAGCCGTAAACCAGCGTGCGGCCATCCGCCAGCCGGGCGGCGGCGGGGTTGAGCGTGTGGAATGGCTGTTTGCCAGGGGCGAGCGCCAGCAAATGCGCCGGGTCGAGGCTGAAGGCGGCGCCGCGGTTTTGCCACAGCACGCCGCTTTGCGGCAGCACCACGCCGCTGCCGAATTCGTGATAAATGCTCTGGATGAACGACACCGCCATGCCGTTGCTGTCGATAACTCCCATCCACACCGTGTCGCCCGGGCCTTTGCCGGCGCCCCATCCGGCGGCGCGGTTGTCGTCCACTTCCGCCGCCAGCGCCGCCAGCTTGTCTGCTTCCAGCAGGCTTTGCACCGGCAGCGTAACGTGGCGCGGGTCGGTAATGTACTTATCGCGCAGCGCAAACGCCTTTTTGGTCGCCTCGACGATGCGGTGTACGGTTTCCTCTTCGTCGGCGTGAGCCATATCCAGATGGTCGGTGATGCCGAGAATGGCGAGCGACACCAGCCCCTGGGTCGGCGGCGTCATGTTATAGATTTCGCCATGGGAGTGGTGCAGGCGCAGCGGCACCCGCTGACGGGCGTGGTGAGCGGCGAGATCCTGGTACGTTATCGGCATGCCGAGCTCCGCCATCTCCTGCGCCATCAGCTTTGCCAACGGCCCGCGATAAAAGCTCTCCAGCCCCTCGGTGGTCAGCCGCGTCAGGGTTTGCGCAAGCTTCGGCTGGCAGAAACGCGAGCCGGGGCGCGGTGTTTCGCCCCGGGTGAGAAAGGTCTGCGCAAAGCCTGGCATCTCCACCAGTTCAGCGTATTTATTCTCTGTAGCGTGCGCCTGGGAGAGCGTAACGGGAATGCCGTCGGCGGCGTAGCGGATGGCGTCGGCAAGCAGGCGAGACAGCGGCAAGCGCCCGCCGCCCCAGCGGGCGGAAAGCTTCAGCGCCTCATCCCAGCCGCTTATCGTCCCCGGCACCGTCAGCGCCGCGCGGGGGCCGCGATGGGGAATGGCGGCATGGTCAGCGTACCACTCAAGTGTGGCGAGCGAACCCGCCGCGCCGCTGGCGTCTATCGCCACCGGTTCGCCCTCCGGCGGCACAATCAGCCAGAAGCCGTCGCCGCCGATGCCGTTCATGTGAGGATACACCACGGCGATGGTCGCGGCGGCGGCCACCATCGCTTCTATCGCGTCGCCGCCGTGGCGCAGCACCGAAAGCGCGGTTTCGCTGGCGAGGTGATGCGGCGTTACCGCCATGCCGGAAGGGGCCATATTGCTTTGCATCGTGTTGCTCTCTTATGGGCAAGTCAGGTAGGGAGTGAGGCAAAAACCGTTCCAGGTTGACCGTATTCGTTTCATTGTGCGAGGGTAAGATGAAACGAAAGTTACAGGAGCAGCCATGCAACAGTTAGACGAGCGCCTGCGCGCCTGCTACAGCCAGCTTTCCGTGCAGGAGCAGCGCGTGGCGGCTTTCATTATGGATCATTTCGACGACCTGATTAGCTACAACAGCGTCGAGCTGGCCCGCCTTAGCGGGGTATCGAAAGCGACGGTAAGCCGCCTTTTTAAGCGCCTTGGCTATGATCGTTATAAGGCGATGCGCGAAGAGCTGCGCGAGCTGCGCCAGAGCGGCATGCCGCTTGCGGAGAACCGCGACGCGGTGCAGGGCAACACGCTGCTGGCGCGCCACTACAAGCAGGAGATGGCGAATCTGGCGCAATGGGTGAACGCGCTGGACGCGCAGCAGTTCGCCGGGGTGGTCGGCGCGCTTGGCAGCGCGCGCCGGGTTTTTATTCTCGGCCTGCGCAACAGCGCGCCGGTGGCGCTGCATCTGCGCCAGCAACTCTTGCAAAGCCGCGGCGGCGTTACGCTTATCCCGCAGCCGGGCCAGACGCTGGCGGAAGAGCTGGTGGATTTAACCGCGGAAGATTGCGTGGTGGTGGTGGCGTTTCGCCGTCGGCCCCGCGTTATCCGCCCGCTGCTTGCGCAGTTGAAGCAGCAGGGCGTCCCGGTGGCGCTTATCAGCGAACCGCAGGCGAGCGGCCTGAGCGGGCTTGCCCACTGGCATCTCGCCACGCCGCTCGACAGCGTGTCTGCCTTCGACAGCTACAGCGGGGCGATGAGCCTCGTTAATCTGCTGGCCAACGCCGTGCTGCACAACACGCTGAGCGAAGGCCGTCAGCGCATTCATCATATCGCCGCGCTCTATGGCGAACTGGACGAACTGGAGCAGCGTTAACGCCCTTTGGTGGTGCAGTTGCACCACCGGGATGTCCCGCTTTGGTTCAGCGCGTCATTTCGCACCTTTTCCCTTTCCGGACGGAGGCCGCGAGCTTTCTCGCTTTCGCCGTTGTTTTTGCCAGTGGCACATTAGTTGCAAAATAATTCTTAACGAATCGTTTGTTTCATGTCGCCCGGCCAGACCATAAAGGAATTTCTCATGCCAGCAAATGCACACTACCCGCAGATCAACCCGCCGCACCGCCTGCTGATGGGGCCGGGGCCGATTAACGCCGACCCGCGCGTGCTGCGCGCCATGGCGAGCCAGCTTGTCGGCCAGTATGACCCGGTGATGACCGGCTACATGAACGAAGTGATGGCGCTCTACCGCGACGTCTTTCGCACGCAAAACCGCTGGACAATGCTGGTGGACGGCACGTCGCGTGCGGGCATCGAGGCGATTCTGGTCTCCGCCATTCGCCCCGGCGACAAAGTGCTGGTGCCGGTGTTTGGCCGCTTCGGCCATCTGCTGTGTGAAATCGCCCGCCGCTGCCGCGCCGAGGTGCACGCTATTGAGGCGCCGTGGGGAGAGGTGTTTACCCCGGACCAGATTGAAGAGGCTATCAAAAAAGTGAAGCCGCGCCTGCTGCTTACCGTGCAGGGCGACACCTCCACCACCATGCTCCAGCCGCTGGCGGAGCTGGGCGACATCTGCCGTCGCCACGGCGTGCTCTTTTATACCGACGCCACCGCGTCGCTCGGCGGCAACGAGCTGCAAACCGACGCCTGGGGGCTGGACGCTGTCTCCGCCGGCCTGCAAAAGTGCCTCGGCGGCCCGTCCGGCAGCTCGCCTGTTACCTTGAGCGCGCAGATGGAAGAGGCTATCCGCCGTCGTAAGCACGTGGAGGAGGGCATTCGCACCGCCGCCCATGAGGATGGCGATGAGGAGATAATCTACTCCAACTATTTCGACCTCGGCATGGTGATGGATTACTGGGGGCCGGAGCGGCTGAACCACCATACCGAAGCCACCAGCATGCTGTTCGCCGCCCGCGAGTGCGCGCGGATCATGCTGGAAGAGGGCATGGATAACCTTATCGCCCGTCATGCACTGCACGGCGACGCGCTGCTGGCGGGCATTCAGGGTATGGGGCTTGAGCCGTTCGGCGATCTCCGCCACAAGATGAACAACGTGCTCGGCGTGGTTATCCCTTCGCAGGTGCACGGCGAGGCGGTACGCAAGCTGCTGCTGGAAGATTTCCATATTGAGATTGGTACCTCTTTCGGCCCGCTGCAGGGGAAAATCTGGCGCATCGGCACCATGGGCTACAACGCCCGCAAAGACTGCGTGCTGCAAACCCTGACGGCGCTGGAGGCGGTGCTCAACCGCCTTGGCTTTAAAACCACCCAGGGCGCGGCGATGCAGGCGGCGTGGGACGTTTATGCGCGGAGCGCCGTATGAATGCACTGATGACCAGCCACGAGGCGAGCCTCGGCGCCGCGCGCGTTATGCAGCGCTGCGACCAGCTTGCGCACATCAGCGAAACGCCGGGGCAGCTCACCCGTGTTTACCTCTCGCCGGAGCATTTGCGCGCCAACGCGCTGGTGGCGCAGTGGATGAACGACGCGGGTATGCTCACCTGGCAGGATGCGGTAGGGAATATCTGCGGCCGCTACGAGGGGGCGACGGAAGGCGCCAGCGCCGTGCTGCTCGGTTCGCACCTGGATACGGTGCGCAATGCCGGGCGCTACGACGGCATGCTGGGCGTGATAAGCGCGATTGAGCTGGTCGACTGGCTCAACCGCCATAACCTGCGTCTGGCGCAGGCGATTGAGATTGTCGGCTTCGCCGATGAAGAGGGCACCCGCTTTGGCGTTACGCTGCTTGGCAGCCGCGGGCTGACCGGCAGCTGGCCCGCAGGCTGGCTGGAGGAGCGGGACGCGCAGGGCGTCACGATGGCGCAGGCGCTGGTTAACGCCGGGCTTGACCCCGCGCGCATCGGCGAGGCGGCGCGGAACGCGGCGGACTTCAGCGCTTACCTGGAGCTGCACATTGAGCAGGGCCCGGTGCTGGAGCGCGAAAACCTGGCGCTGGGGGTGGTCACCGCCATCAACGGCGCGAAACGCCTTGCCTGCCGCTTTACGGGCGAGGCGGGGCACGCGGGCACGGTGCCGATGAGCCACCGCCGCGACGCGCTGGCGGCGAGCGCCGAATGGATGGTGTTTATCGAGCAGACTACCCGCAGCTGGGGACCGGAGCTGGTGGCGACCGTTGGCACGCTCGCCTGCGAGCCGGGCGCGGTGAACGTTATCCCCGGCGCGGTCAACCTGACGCTGGATATCCGCAGCCCCAGCGACGCGCAGCTGGAAACGCTGCTGGCCCGCCTGCTGGAAGAGGCGGAGCAGATAGCGATCCGCCGGGGGCTCACCTTCAGTCAGGATACCTATTACGCGATCCCGGCGACGCTTTGCGATCAAACCCTGCAGGAGACGCTGGCGGGCGCACTGGAGGCGACGCAGGGGCAGGCGCTGCGGCTGCCGAGCGGCGCGGGCCACGACGCCATCGCCATCGCCGAACGCTGGCCGGTCGGCATGCTGTTTGCGCGCTGCGCGGGGGGCGTCAGTCATCATCCGGCGGAAGCGGTGCAGGAAACGGACGTGGCGCTGGCGTTGGTCGCCCTGAGCCAGACGGTGACGACGCTTGCGCAGCACGCCTCGCCGCTGGCGCGCTTCAACGGCGCGAGCGAAGAGGACGCGGCGGCGATGATCTCTCCCTGTGTGGCCCTGCCACACTGGACGGCGTCGCTGGTGCGGGGGCGGCCTTACGCCTCGCCCGGCCACCTGCTGGATGAAGCGGATGCGCTGGCGCGCGGCTGGAGCCTTGACGACCTGAACCTGGCGCTGAGCGCGCATCCGCGCATTGGCGAAAAAGCGCGGGGCGAAAGCAAAGAGGCCGCGCTTTCACGCGGCGAACAGGCGGCGGTTAACGCCCGGGACGCGGCGCTTGCCGACGCGCTGGCGGCTGGCAACGCCGCCTACGAGGCGCGCTTTGGCCGCGTCTTTCTTATTCGCGCCAGCGGGCGCAGCGGCGAGGAGATCTTAAGTGAGCTGTCGCGCCGCATGGAGAACGATGCTGAGCAGGAAGCGGCGGAAGCGCTGGACCAGCTGCGGCAAATCACCCTGTTACGGCTGGAAGGAGCCTTGCACCCATGAGTTCGCTCTCAACCCACATTCTCGATACCGCGCTCGGCAAGCCCGCCAGCGGCGTGGCGCTTCGCCTGGAGCAGCAGACAGCGCAAGGCTGGGAGACGCTTTGCGAAGCGCTGACCGACGCCGACGGCCGCTATAACGCGTTCACGCAGGCGCCGCTGAGCGCTGGCCGCTACCGGCTGACGGCGGAAATTGGTCTCTATTTTGCCCAGACCCTGCGCGAAACGCTCTACCCGACGGCGCAGATAGATTTCGTCGTTGCCGCAGGCGGCGGGCATTACCATCTGCCGTTTTTGATCTCTCCCTGGTCGTGGTCCACCTACCGCGGCAGCTGATTCTCACTCACGTAACGGAAGGGCACTATGAACAGAGAAAGCGCCTGCGCGCGCCCGGAAGACCAGCGTTACCCGGCGGTAAAAACCTTCGCCTGGGGCTTACAGCACGTGTTGACCATGTACGGCGGCATCATCGCGCCGCCGCTGATTATCGGCTCCGCCGCCGGGCTTTCGGGGGAGGATATCGGTCTGCTGGTAACCGCCGCGCTGTTTATCAGCGGGCTTTCCACGCTGCTGCAATCCTTCGGCCTGCCGTTTTTCGGCTCAAAGCTGCCGCTGGTGCAGGGCGTCTCCTTTGCCGGCGTGGCGACGATGGTGACTATCGTCTCCGGCGGCGGCGGGCTGCCGGTGGTCTTTGGCGCGGTGATCGCCTCTTCGCTGCTCGGGCTGCTGATTACGCCTTTCTTTGCGCACATTATTCGCTTCTTCCCGCCGGTGGTGACAGGCTGCGTGATTACGGTTATCGGCCTGTCGCTGATGCCGGTGGCGGCCCGCTGGGCGATGGGCGGTAACGCGAAAGCGCCGGACTGGGGCGCGCCGTCGAATATCGGCCTCGCCGCGCTGACGCTTGGCGTCATTTTGCTGCTCAACCGCCTTGGGCGCGGCGGCGTTACCCGCATCGCGGTGCTGGCGGCGATGGTCATCGGCACGCTGGCGGGCGTCGCCGCCGGCAAAGCGGATTTCAGCGCCGTTTTTCAGGGCGACTGGCTGGCGATGCCGACGCTCTTCGCCTTCGGCATGCCGGTGTTTGACAGCGCCGCCATTCTCTCCATGTTCCTGATCGTGTTAGTGCTGCTGACCGAAACCACCGCCGGGCTGATGGCGGTGGGGGAGATTGTCGGCACCGACGTCAACGGGCGGCGCATCGCCAACGGCCTGCGCGCCGACATGCTCACCAGCGCGCTGGCGCCGGTGTTTAACTCTTTCCCGCAGAGCGCCTTTGCGCAGAATATTGGGCTGGTGGCGCTCACCGGCATTAAAAGCCGCTTTGTGGTGAGCGCGGGCGGGGTGATTTTGCTCGTGCTCGGCCTGCTGCCGGTATTAGGCCGCGTGGTTGCCGCTATTCCCATGCCGGTGCTGGGCGGCGCGGGCGTAGTGCTGTTCGGCTCGGTGGCGGCGAGCGGCATCCGGACGCTGTCGAAAGTGGATTACAAAGAGAATATGAACCTGGTGGTGGTGGCGACGTCGCTGGCCTTCGGCATGATCCCCATCGTGATGCCCGCTTTTTACGATCAGTTCCCCGGCTGGGTACGTACGCTGTTTCACTCGGGCATCAGCGCCACCTGCCTTGTCGCCTTCGTGCTGAATATTCTGTTTAACGGCAAGTTTGTCGCCCTCGCCGCGCGGGGGAGGGCGAAGACGGTTAGCTAAGGGTAAACGGGTCGGCGTCCTGCCAGGCGGGGAACTTCTCGCGGTACTCGCGCAGGGCGCTGAGCGAGAGCTCGGCGTCAAGGCGCATCGCCTGATGGGCCACCCCTTCGGCCAGAATCTCCCCCTGCGGGCTGACGATGCGGCTGTCGCCCCGATAATGGTGGCCGTTGCCGTCGCTGCCGACGCGGTTGCAGCCCGCCACGTAAGCCTGGTTTTCAATGGCGCGCGCCACCAGCAAGGATTGCCAGTGCAGCGAGCGCGGCGCGGGCCAGTTGGCGACATAGAGCGCGAGATCGTAGTCGTTGCGGTTGCGCGACCAGACCGGGAAGCGCAGGTCGTAGCAGACCAGCGGCAGGATGCGCCAGCCGCGCCACTCGATAACCAGACGCGCTTCGCCCGCCACGTAGTGATGATGCTCGTCAGCCATGCGGAACAGGTGGCGCTTGTCGTAAAAATGCATGTTGCCCTCCGGCTCCACCAGCAAAAAGCGGTTCACCGGGCCGCGTTCAGTTTGCAGCGCCGCGCTGCCTGCGACCATCGCGCCAGTCTGCTGCGCTTTTTCCCGCAGCCAGGCCACCACTTCCGCTTCCGGCATTGACTGCTGCGCCGCTTCCATGGCGAAGCCGGTGGTGAACATCTCCGGCAGCACGATAAGATCCCGTCCGGTAATGGCTTCCAGCTGAATATCGAAATGACGCAAATTGGCAGGGCCGTCCATCCAGACCAGCGGCTGCTGCAACAGGGTGAGTTTTAAACCAGGCACGATTAAGGCTCTCTGTAAAAAGGGCGATGTTTCCACTGTAGCACGAGAGGCGAACAAACTGGCAAGAAGAGCAAGAGGCAAAAGGCGGGATAAAAAAGCCCCGCATGTTGCGGGGCTGAGGGTTAGGCGGCTTCTACGTTTCGCACGTTATCCGGCAGCTTTACCGGCTGGGTGGCGAGCGCTTCCGGCTCGAAATCGTCTACGTTAATACTGCGCAGACGGCTCGCTTCGGCGCGGGTCAGAATTTCCGCTTCCTGCGGATTGATGCGACCTTCTTTGAGCATCAGCGCCGCCAGCTCATCCAGACGGGTGAACGGCATGTTGTTGCCCAGCTCTTTGCACAGACGCAGGTGAATCGGCTCGGCGGCCATCACATCCGCCAGCGCCGCCTCCAGCAGGCCCGCCGGGTTATGCTCGCTCGGCGTCAGGTACTGGCCGCGGCCAAGGCGGGAGCGAGTTTCCGACGGGATTTGCAGGATCTTCGCCACCTTATGGTCAAGCTTGTCTGAAGGCGCGTCATAACGGCGGCCCAGCGGGAAGATAGCCAGACGCAGCAGGCCTGCCACCGCGCCGTTCGGGAAGTTGCGCAGCAGGTCGTCAATCGCCTGTTCCGCCTGATAAAGCGCGTCCTGCACACCCCAGTGCACCAGCGGCAGATCCGCCTCGTGGCGACCTTCGTCGTCATAGCGCTTGAGCACCGCCGAGGCGAGATAGAGCTGGCTTAACACGTCGCCCAGACGCGCGGAGATGCGCTCGCGGCGTTTCAGGCTGCCGCCCAGCACCGCCATGGAGACATCCGACAGCAGCGCAAGGCTAGCGCTCAGGCGATTCAGGTGTTGATAGTAGCGCTTCGTAGCGTCTTTGGTCGGCGCGGCGCTGGTCAGGCCGTTGGTCAGGCCGAGCCAGAAGCTGCGCACCGTGTTGCTGCCCACGTGGCCGATATGGCGGAAGAGCAGCTTGTCGAACGCGTTCACATCGTTGTTCTGCGCGGCGGCCATCTCTTCCAGCACGTACGGATGGCAGCGGATGGCGCCCTGGCCGAAGATCATCATGCTGCGGGTAAGGATGTTGGCCCCTTCCACGGTGATGGCGATAGGCGCCCCCTGGTAACCACGGGCCAGAAAGTTGCTTTCGCCAAGCATAATGCCTTTGCCGCCCGCGATATCCATCGCATCGATAATCGAGCGCTGGCCGCGGTGCGTGCAGTGGTATTTCACAATCGCCGACAGCACCGCCGGTTTTTCGCCAAGCATAATGCCGTAGGTGATAAGCGAGGCGGCGGCGTCCATCACATAGGCGTTGCCCGCAATGCGCGCCAGCGGCTCTTCGATCCCTTCCATCTTGCCGATAGAGATTTTGAACTGGCGGCGAATATGAGCGTAAGCGCCCGTCGCCAGCGCGATGGTTTTCAGGCTGCCGGTGGAGTTAGACGGCAGGGTGATGCCGCGGCCCACGGAGAGGCATTCCACCAGCATACGCCATCCCTGACCGGCCATTTTCGGTCCGCCAATGATGTAGTCGATCGGCACGAAGATATCTTTGCCGCGGGTCGGGCCGTTCTGGAACGGCACGTTCAGCGGGAAGTGGCGTCTGCCAATCTCCACGCCCGGGGTGCTTGTCGGGATAAGCGCGCAGGTGATGCCGAGCTCTTCCTGGTCGCCCAGCAGATGGTCCGGGTCGGAGAGTTTAAACGCGAGGCCCAGCACGGTGGCGATAGGGGCAAGCGTAATGTAGCGCTTGTTCCAGGTCAGGCGCATGCCGAGCACTTGCTCGCCTTGCCACTCGCCCATGCAAACCACGCCGGTGTCGGGAATAGCGCCTGCGTCAGAGCCCGCCTCGGGGCTGGTGAGCGCGAAGCAGGGGATCTCTTGGCCGCGCGCCAGGCGAGGCAGGTAGTGATCTTTTTGCTCATCGGTGCCGTAGTGTTGCAGCAGTTCGCCCGGGCCGAGGGAGTTCGGCACGCCGACGGTGATGGCGAGAATGCCGGAAACGCCCGCCAGTTTTTGCAGCACGCGAGACTGGGCGTAAGCGGAGAACTCCAGCCCGCCGTACTCTTTCTTGATGATCATCGCGAAGAAGCGGTGCTCTTTTAAGTACGCCCACAGTTCCGGCGGCAGATCCGCCATTTCATGGGTTATCTGGAAATCGTTCGCCATGCGGCATGCTTCTTCTACCGGGCCGTCGAGAAACGCCTGCTCTTCGGCGGTCAGCTGCGGTTTCGGGTAGTTATGCAGCTTCTGCCAGTCCGGGTTGCCGCGGAACAGGTCGCCTTCCCACCAGATGGTGCCCGCATCGATCGCTTCTTTCTCGGTGCGGGACATCGGCGGCATCACTTTACGGAAGCCGCGGAATACCGGCGCGGAGATAAGGGCTTTGCGCATTGGCGTAAAGAGGAAGGGGACAAGAATAATCGCCAGCGGCACCAGCACCCAGATGGACCACAGGCCCGCCGCGCCGAGCGCCGCTGTCCACGCCAGCAGAATCAGGCTGCTTAGCAGAAGGCTCACCCGGTGATAGAAGAGCGCACCGAGCAGAATGACGGTTGCAACAATACTCAAAATCATCATAGAGAAAAGCTCCCTGGCTTGTAGGAGGTCTGACCACTTGTGATGTTATGGTTGTAGAGGATGTGACGTTTTTTAGCAATGTGTTCACAAAATAATTACAACCTGGCTCACATTGTTGCCGCACGGAAAAACAAAACCGCCGCCGCGCTCACCCCGCGACGCTTCTCGCTTTCGGCGCTATCCGGTACACTGCGTGGTGATATTTTCTAAATGTTGAAGGACATCCTCATGTACCAGGATCTGATTCGTAACGAACTGAACGAAGCGGCGGAAACGCTGGCGAATTTCCTGAAAGAAGACGCCAATATTCACGCCATTCAGCGCGCGGCGGTGCTGCTGGCGGACAGCTTCAAGGCGGGCGGCAAAGTGCTCTCCTGCGGCAACGGCGGCTCCCACTGCGACGCCATGCATTTCGCCGAAGAGCTGACCGGGCGCTACCGTGAAAACCGTCCGGGCTACCCGGCTATCGCCATTTCCGACGTCAGCCATATCTCCTGCGTCGGCAACGATTTCGGTTACGACCACATCTTTTCCCGCTATGTGGAAGCGGTCGGACGCGAGGGCGACGTGCTGCTCGGCATCTCCACATCTGGCAACTCCGCTAACGTGATTAAAGCGATTGAAGCGGCGCGCGAGAAAGGCATGAAGGTGATTGCTCTGACCGGTAAAGACGGCGGCAAAATGGCGGGCTCGGCGGATATCGAAATCCGCGTGCCGCACTTTGGCTATGCTGACCGTATTCAGGAAATCCATATCAAGGTTATCCATATCCTGATCCAGCTTATCGAAAAAGAGATGGTGAAGGCGTAAGGCAGTCGGGGGCCGCGGCCCCCTTTTCAGCGCGGTGGGAGGTGGAAATGTGTGAACTGCTCGGGATGAGCGCCAATGTGCCAACGGATATTTGCTTTAGCTTTACCGGCCTGGTGCAGCGCGGCGGCGGCACAGGGCCGCATAAAGACGGTTGGGGCATTACCTTCTATGAAGGCAAAGGCTGCCGCACGTTTAAAGATCCGCAGCCAAGCTATAACTCCCCCATCGCGAAATTAGTGCAGGATTACCCAATAAAATCCTGCTCTGTTGTCGCGCATATCCGCCAGGCGAACCGCGGCGAGGTGGCGCTGGAAAACACCCACCCTTTTACCCGCGAGCTGTGGGGCCGCAACTGGACCTACGCCCATAACGGCCAGCTTAAAGGCTACAAAACGTTGCAAACCGGTCAGTTCCGCCCGGTGGGGGAAACCGACAGCGAAAAGGCGTTCTGCTGGCTGTTGCACAAGCTGACCCAGCGCTATCCGCGCACGCCGGGCAATATGGAAGCGGTGTTTCGCTATATCGCCACGCTGGCGACCGAGCTTCGCGAGAAAGGCGTTTTTAACATGCTGCTTTCGGACGGGCGTTACGTGATGGCGTTCTGCTCCACTAACCTGTTCTGGATAACAAGGCGCGCGCCGTTTGGCGTGGCGAAGCTTTTGGATCAGGACGTGGAGATAGACTTCCAGAAAGAGACCACACCTAACGATGTGGTCACGGTGATTGCCACTCAGCCGCTGACGGGCAATGAAACCTGGCACAAGATAATGCCAGGCGAGTGGGCGTTATTCTGCCTTGGGGAGCGTATAGTTTGACGCCAGCTGCGGGTGAACCACCTGGCTGCTGATAGGCTTGCTCACCACGTAGTTGCCGTTAGAGACGGAAACTACCGGCGGCTGGCGGGTCATGGCGAAGTAGTCGTAGCCCGGCTTCAGCTGTTTCCAGAAGTTGATGTAGTAGGAGTACTTGTGGCGCTCCATGTTGGCGTCGGTCATGCGGAACGGGTAGATGCTTATCTGCACGCGAGGCTGGCCGAACACCAGCGCGCCGGTCACGAACTGGAAAATCTCGTCGATATTCTTGTCCGTCATGGCGTAGCAGCCCACCGACACGCAGGCGCCGTGGATCATTAAATATTTCCCTTCATAACCGTGCGCGCGGTCATAGGCGTTCGGGAAGCCGATGTTGATAGCCTTATAGAAGCGGCTGTCCGGCTTAAGCTGCGGACGCTCCACGGTGTAGAACCCTTCCGGGCTTTTAAAATCGCCCTGGCGCTGTTTCGGGCCCAGACCGCCGGAGTAGTTACAGATTTTATAGCTGTCGAGCAGTTGATACTGTTCGCCCATCTTCACGTAAAGATCCAGCGTGCGCTCTTCTTTGAAGATCTGGATATAGACCGGCGAACCCATTAACTGCTGTTTTAGTTCTGATTTGATAGGGGTGTTACTGTCGCTGCTGAGCAAACTGGCAAAAGACATGCACGGCATCAGGAGCATTGCGATAAACAATGCAATTTTACGCATACTGCTTATTTCCTTGATAAATCTGTAACAATGCCAGGACGGCGAGAGAGCCCAAAATAAGATTATTCTGTCTCGGGAGCGCTCACATTAGCACCGCTGTTATTTTTCGCAAGCGTTGACTGCTGCGTTTACACTTCAGTTTTACTTAAACCGCCAAAGCGCTGCGTAATGTGACCGGAGACGAGCCAGAAGGTTCGCAAAAAACGTCTGGCTTAAACGTAAAAATTCAGATGTCGCGCGCCGCTTTCGCGGCGCGAAACGTTAACCCTTGCGGGCGCTAAACTGACTCGGCGCATCCACCATCACGCCATCGGCGTTCAGTTCCACCGCTTTTTCATAGTCCTGTGGCGAATTAACGCCGAAAAAGAGGATGTGCGCTTCGCCGTGCGAGCGAAAGCACGCCATTGCCTCTTTATCCCAGGTCAGCGTCGCAGCGGAGACGCCTTCGCCCAGCGTGAATTTTTCCACCACCTCCACGTTGCGGTTCAGTTCAAGCCCATACCAGCGCGGTTGTTCATCGGCGACAGGCGGCGGGCACTGGTGCGAGAGCGAAACCGTAGCCAGCCGGGTGCGGGTTTCGCTGCGGGTGACGAAGCGCGGCACGGCGGCGGGCAGGGCGCTGATATACCGGTCTTCCGTTGAGTAGACGCGTACGCGCCCGAGGCTGTGTGTTTTCTCAAGCACCGCCAGCAGCCGTCGCCCCATCTCCTCCGGCGCGGCGTCCGGCGATTTAATGTCGAGATAAAACGGCGTCTGCGGCCACTTTTTCAGCACGGCTTCCAGCGTCGGGATAGTGGCGCCTTTGCCGCGCCAGGGGGGCGTGGTGTCGCCCCATTTCCAGCCCGCGTCGATGGCGCCGAGCTCTGCAGCGGTGAAACGGGAGACCGGGCCGTTGCTGTTCGTCAGCGCGCTTAAGTCGCTCGGGCGATAAAGCACCGGCACGCCGTCTTTGCTGAACTGCACCGTTACCCACACCGCGTCGGCGCGGTTTTTTAGCGCCAGCTCGATAGCGGGCAGGGTGTTTTCCGGCGCGTCGCCGGTGCCGCCCCGGTGGGCTATCAGCTGTGGGCTGGCGCAGGCCAGGGTGGAGGCGGCAAGCAGCAGCGTGGCAAGCGAAACTCGGGTCATGCTTTTCTTCCTTAATCTTTATTATTCAACAGGCGGCGGAGGCTTCTTGGTATCACAGCTTTATGACAGTGAATGGAGGGTGGTTGCCGCCGCGCCCATTTTTTGCCAGACTGTATGAACATACAGTGCGGGGCTTCGCGATGCGTAAAATCATTCATGTCGATATGGACTGCTTTTTTGCGGCTGTCGAGATGCGCGACAATCCGGCCCTGCGCGATATTCCGCTCGCCATCGGCGGCAGCCGCGAACGGCGCGGCGTAATCAGCACCGCGAACTACCCGGCGCGTAAATATGGCGTGCGCAGCGCCATGCCCACCGCCATGGCCCTCAAGCTTTGTCCGCACCTGACGCTGCTGCCGGGGCGTTTTGACGCCTATAAAGAAGCTTCCGCCCATATCCGTGAAATCTTCTCCCGCTATACCTCGCTGATTGAACCGCTGTCGCTCGACGAAGCCTATTTAGATGTCACCCACAGCCCGCACTGCTACGGCTCCGCCACGCTGATGGCGAAAGAGATTCGCCAGACTATTTTGGACGAGCTGCAGCTCACCGCGTCGGCGGGCATCGCGCCAGTGAAGTTTCTCGCCAAGATAGCCTCCGATCTCAACAAGCCCAACGGGCAGTATGTGATAACGCCGGAAGAGGTGCCGGAGTTTCTGCGCACGCTGCCGCTCGGCAAGATCCCGGGCGTGGGGAAAGTGACGGCGGCAAAGCTCGAAAGCCTCGGGCTGCGCACCTGCGAGGATGTGCAAAACAGCGATCTCGCCGCGCTGCTCAAGCGCTTTGGCAAGTTTGGCCGCGTGCTGTGGGAGCGCAGCCAGGGAATAGACGAGCGCGAGATAAGCAGTGACAGGCAGCGTAAATCGGTAGGGGTGGAGCGTACACTTGCACAGGATATTCATGAATGGTCCGAGTGCGAGGCGATTGTCGAGCGCCTTTACCCGGAGCTGGAGCGCCGCCTCGCCGCCGTACAGCCGGATTTGCGCATCGCCCGTCAGGGGGTGAAGCTGAAATTCAACGATTTCCAGCTCACCACGCAGGAGCACGTCTGGCCGATGCTGAACAAAGACGATTTGCTCGCCACCGCCCGTAAAACGTGGGAAGAACGCCGGGGCGGGCGCGGCGTGCGGCTGGTGGGACTGCACGTTACCTTGCTCGACCCGCAAATTGAGCGTCAGCTGGTGCTGGGGCTTTAAGGGCAGGCAGGAGTGTTCTGCGGTGGTGTGCAGTTCTCCGCCCCGGATATGCCGTAAACCCTCACCCTGGCCCTCTCCCTGGAAGGGCGAGGGGGAAAGGGCGCGGACCTGCGCGGGCGCCTATTCACTCGCTGGCCGGTTCCCTCCCCGCCGGGGTAAGTGGCTGACGACAACACAAACGTAATGCGTTACGCTTCCTCCAGCAGCCGACCGGAAAAATCACGATGAACCATGTCACCCTTCGCGACTACCAGCCGCAGGATCTCCCCTGGCTGGCGCAGCTGTTCATTCTCTCGGTTACCGAAGTGGCCAGCCGGGACTACAATGCCGCCCAGATCCGTGCCTGGGCGCAGGTGGACGAAGCCTGCTGGCGGGAACGGCTCGCCCGCGCCCGCGTTTTCGTCGCCTGCGACGGTGAAAAGCGGCTTGGGTTTATCTCGCTTGAGCATGAAGGGCATATCGACTTGCTGTTTGTCCACCCGCTGGCCCTGCGCCGGGGAGTTGCCACCGCGCTGCTGGCGCGTCTGGAGCAGGCGGCCCACCAGCAGCGGTTAACCCGTCTGACTACCGATGCGAGCCTCACCGCGCGGCCGTTTTTTGCGGCCAACGGCTTTAGCATTGAGCAGGTGCAAACCGTGGCGCTGCGCGGAGAAACGTTTACTAACTACCGCATGGTAAAAACACTGTCGACAACATAAAGCAGCCCGGGCTGCTCCTACCTAAACTAATAGGCAGGCGCTTTTTTTCGCCGCTGGCGGTTGTGGCGGGGTGGCCATGTGGTTATTATGCAAGCCGTTTTTTTCCATTCTCTTCATCTGCAAAGGAGGCACATCATGACTTACTCACCGCTGATTACGCTTTGCAGACTGACCCAGGAATAATTTCCTCGCTTTTTTTGCCCGGGTTTTCGTCTGCCACATCCTTATTTTTTTCCTGTTACAGGATGGGTATATGGGCAATTTTATACGTCCCTTATCTGACGCCGTCGCTTACGTTACGTCGGATGACCTCTGGATCGAAAGCGACGCCACCCGGCAGCTTTTAAACACCGCCAGATTGCCGGGCATGACGCGCGTCGTCGGCATGCCGGATCTGCATCCAGGCCGCGGGTATCCCGTCGGCGCGGCATTTTTCTCCGTTAACCATTTTTACCCGGCGCTGGTAGGCAACGATATCGGCTGCGGCATGGGGCTGTGGCAAACCTCGCTGCAGAGCCGCAAAGTGAATCTCGATAAGCTGGAAAAGCGTGCGCAGAGCTACAGCGATGCGGCGCCGCCAGAGTGGCTGGAAGCGGCTTTGCCGCCGACGCTGGCGGCGCACCCCTATGCCGCTTCGCTCGGCTCGGTCGGCGGCGGCAACCACTTCGCCGAATTGCAGCAGGTGGAGAGCGTTTACGATGACGAGGCGGTCAGCGCGCTCGGCATTAACGCAAAGCAGCTGTTGCTGCTGGCGCACAGCGGTTCGCGCGGCCTTGGCCAGCAGATCCTGCGCGCCCACGTGGAGCGCTTCTCCCACAGCGGCCTGGAAGAGGGCAGCGACGCGGCGAACGATTACCTGGCGCAGCATAACGACGCGCTTACGTTCGCCGTCGCCAACCGCGCGCTTATCGCCCGTCGCCTGCTTGAGCACTTCAGGGAAGAGGGGGAGCGGCTGCTCGACGTGAACCACAACCTGGTAGAGCCGTACGTTTTCAACGGCCAGCCCGGCTGGCTGCACCGTAAGGGCGCCACGCCCGCCAGCTGCGGCCCGGTTGTTATTCCCGGCTCGCGCGGCGATTACAGCTATCTGGTGCAGCCGTTAAACAGCAGCGATGCGCTTGATTCGCTGGCTCACGGCGCCGGGCGCAAATGGATGCGCACCGAGTGCAAAGGGCGGCTTTCCGGGAAATTCAGCCCGGCGCAGCTTGCCCGTACGCCGCTTGGCAGCCGGGTGATTTGCCGCGACCGCCAGCTTATCTATGAAGAGGCGCCGCAGGCGTACAAATCAATAGAGAGCGTGATGGAATGCCTCACGGGCGCCGGGCTGGTGAAGCCGCTGGCGCGCCTGAAGCCGGTGCTGACGCTGAAAACCAGCGGGGAGCGAAGCGAATGAGGCTGTTGCAACTCTCCTCCGCTCAGGGGCCGGACGAATGCTGTCTGGCGGTGAGCAAAGCGCTGGCGCGGCTGGCTGAGGAGGCCTGCGCCGCAGGCGTAACGCTGAACAGGGTGGAAGAAGAGCCGGGACGCGTGGCGGGCACGCTGCGCTCGGTGCTGGTTTCGCTCACGGGCGAACAGGCGCAGGCGCTTGCCGAACGCTGGCGCGGCACGTTGCAGTGGACGTGCGAAAGCCCTTATCGCCCGCGCCATGGCCGCAAAAACTGGTTTATTGGCGCGGAGGTATTTACGCCGGTGAGCGAGGTGCCGGAAAGCGACATTCGCTTTGAGGCGCAGCGCGCCTCCGGGCCGGGCGGCCAGCACGTCAATAAAACCGACTCGGCGATACGCGCCACGCATCTGGCGAGCGGCATCAGCGTGAAGGTGCAGTCAGAGCGCAGCCAGCACGCCAATAAAAAGCTGGCGCGGCTGCTGCTAGCCCACAAGCTGGAAGCGTTGCGTGCAGCGCAGCACGCCGGGCAGAAGGCGCAGCGGCGGCAGTTTCATCATCAGATAGCGCGCGGCAACCCGCAGCGCTGCTTTACGGGCAAAGGCTTTACGCCCGTGAAGTAATAAACAACCCCGCCCTGGTAAGGCGGGGTTTTTCGTTCTGCGGGGGAGTGTGCTGAGTAAGCGCGACAAACAAAAAAGGCGGCCCGCTGGCCGCCTTATTACACGCTTTCGCTTACTTAGCCGGAATGGCTTTCAGCAGCTCGGTCAGCAGCGTCCAGTACTGGCCCACGCTTTCAATGTGAACCTGCTCGTCCGGGGAGTGCGGACCGGTAATGGTCGGCCCGATGGAGACCATGTCCATCTCCGGGTACGGCTTCTTGAACAGGCCGCATTCCAGGCCAGCGTGGATAACCTGAATGTTCGGCGTCTTGTTGAAGAGCTTCTGGTAAGTTTCACGCACCAGCGCCATTACCGGGGAAGAGGCGTCCGGCTGCCAGCCCGGGTAGCTGCCTTTGGCGACGGTTTCGGCGCCTGCAAGCTGGCCCAGCGCTTCCAGCGTCTGCACCACGTAATCTTTGCCGCTGTCGATAAGCGAGCGGATAAGGCAGATGATTTGCGCTTTGTCGGCATCGGTCGTCACCACACCGAGGTTCAGCGAGGTTTCCACCACGCCTTTAGCGACGTCGGAGTTGCGGATAACGCCGTTCGGCGTGGCGTTCAGCAGGCCGATAAAGGCATCGCGGCATTTCGCAGTCAGCGCGCCATGCTCAGCCGTCGCCTGCTCAACCAGCACGGTGATGTTTTTTTCTTTTGCAGAGAGCTCGTTATTCAGGATATCAAGGTACGCCGCCGCCAGTGTTTTCAGCGCATCAGCTTTATCCGCCGGAACGGCAAGCGTGGCGAACGCTTCACGCGGGATAGCGTTGCGCAGCGTGCCGCCGTTAAGGTCTATCAGGCGCGCGTCCAGTTCTTTGGCGTGAGCGAACAGGAAGCGGGCCAGCAGCTTGTTGGCGTTGCCGAGGCCTAAGTGAATATCCGCGCCGGAGTGGCCGCCCTTAAGGCCTTTTACCGTCAGCTTAACGGTCTGGTAGCCCGCCGGCACCGCTTCGCGCTCAAGCGCAAGGGTAGTGATGAAATCGATGCCGCCTGCGCAGCCCATGTAGATTTCACCCTCTTCTTCGGAATCGGTGTTAATGAGAATATCGCCCTGCAGCCAGTTCGCCTGCAGACCAAACGCGCCGTCCATGCCCGCTTCTTCGGTCATGGTCAACAGCACTTCCAGCGGACCGTGCTGAACGGCGTCGTCCGCCAGCACCGCCAGCGCGGAGGCCATGCCGATGCCGTTGTCGGCGCCAAGGGTGGTGCCGCGCGCTTTCACCCATTCGCCGTCAACGTAAGGCTGGATAGGATCTTTGGTGAAGTCATGAACGGTGTCGTTATTTTTCTGCGGCACCATGTCGAGGTGCGCCTGCAGCACCACCGGCTTGCGGTTTTCCATGCCGGCGGTGGCCGGTTTGCGGATCAGAATGTTGCCTACCTGGTCGCGCTGTGCAAATAGCCCCTTTTCCTTCGCCCAGCCCATGATGTGTTCGGCGAGTTGTTCTTCATGGTAGGAAGGGTGAGGAATGGAGCAGATTTTAGCGAAAATATCCCACAGCGGTTGGGGGGAAAGCTGAGACAGTTCAGACACGTTAAGTCTCCTTGACGACGACCCGGCGAAGCCTCGCTGGCGGGTCACAGGTTATCATTGAAATGTGCCGCAAGCCTTGCCTGGGCGATGGGCTGAGAATACCACTTTATGCTGCGCCATGTAGCCCGCAGCGAGTAAAAACCAAGGCGCACCCGCGCAAGGATTTTTTTAACTGGCCGGTGGACGACCTGGTTGACACCGGCGGCACCGCCGTCGCTATCCGTGAAATGTATCCAAAAGCGCGTTTCGTCACCATTTTCGCCAAGCCGGCCGGTAAGCCGCTGGTGGACGACTACGTGATCGACATTCCGCAGGGTCTTCGTGCCGCCGCTGTCCGGCCGTTAATCGCTATTCTTACGATGTTTTACGCCCGGCTTTGCCGGGCGTTTTGTTTTTTTGGCGCCCGGGCGAGTACAATTAGAGTTCCTGTTGTTTTCATGGAGCCGGAAAGCTATGTCGCAGGCCAACCTTAGCGAAACCCTGTTCAAGCCGCGTTTTAAACACCCCGAAACCTCGACGCTGGTCCGCCGCGTGCATCACGCGCCGGCGCCGCATATTGAATCCACGCTGGAAGGCAAAACGGTGCCGCACTGGTATCGCATGATCAACCGCATTATGTGGGTCTGGCGCGGCGTCGACCCGCTGGAAATTCTCGACGTGCAGTCGCGCATCGTGCTGAGCGACGCCGAGCGCACCGATCCGGCGCAGTACGACACGGTGGTCGGCTATCGCGGCGGCAACTGGATCTATGAGTGGTCGAAGCAGGCGATGGCGTGGCAGCAGCGCGCCGCGCAGGAAACGGATGAAGCCCGCATCGGCAAAGCCTGGCTTCAGGCGGCGAACCTCTACAGCATCGCGGCCTATCCGCACCTGAAGGGCGATGAACTGGCGGAGCAGGCGCAGGTGCTGGCGAACCGCGCCTATGAAGAGGCCGCCACCCGCCTTGCCGGCAAGCTGCGCGAGCTGGAGTTTACTGTTCCCGGCGGCGCGCCGATTAATGGCTTTCTGCACCTGCCTAAAGGCGGCGACGGCCCGTTCCCGACGGTGCTTATCTGTGGCGGGCTCGATTCCCTGCAAAGCGACTACTATCACCTCTTTGAGCACTACTTCGCGCCGCGCGGCCTCGCCATGCTCACTATCGACATGCCTTCCGTCGGCTTTTCTTCTAAATGGAAACTCACCCAGGATTCAAGCCTGCTGCACCAGCATGTGCTGAAGGCGCTGGAGAATCTCCCGTGGGTGGATCACACCCGTGTGGCGGCGTTTGGTTTTCGCTTCGGCGCCAACGTGGCGGTGCGGCTGGCGTATCTTGAAGCGTCGCGCCTGAAGGCGGTGGCCTGCCTCGGGCCGGTGGTGCATCAGTTGCTGAGCGACCCGGCACGCCAGGCGCAGGTGCCGGAGATGTATATGGATGTGCTGGCAAGCCGTCTCGGCATGTATGACGCCTCCGACAGCGCGCTGCGCGTGGAGCTTAACCGCTACTCGCTGAAAACCCAGGGGCTGCTCGGCCGCCGTTGCCCGACGCCGATGCTCTCCGGTTTCTGGCAGGACGACCCGTTCAGCCCGGAAGAAGAATCGCGTTTAATCACCTCGTCATCTGCCGATGGCAAGCTGCTGGAGATCGCCTCCAGCCCGGTATACAGCAACTTTGACAAGGCGCTCACGGAAATTACCGGGTGGATGATTCATAAACTGCGTTAATTGATTGCTAAATTCCATCGGTTTGGTAAAACAGTTGCATCACAAAAGGAGATCGCAATGACGTTACCGAGTGGACACCCGAGAAGCCGATTGATCAAGAAATTTACTGCCCTTGGCCCGTACATCCGGGAAGAGCAATGTGAAGGAAACCGCTTCTTTTTTGACTGCCTGGCCGTTTGCGTTAACGTGAAGCCTGCGCCGGAGAAGCGAGAGTTCTGGGGATGGTGGATGGAGCTGGAAGGCCATGAAACCGGCTTTACCTACAGCTGGCATTTTGGGCTGTTTGATAAAGAAGGGAAATGGGTTCCGACCGCCATCAAAGACAGCGAAGTGACCGCGAAGCTTGAGCAAACGTTGCAGGGCTTCCATGAAAGGTTGCGCCAGCTGTTAGCTTCACTGGAATTAACGCTGGAGCCGGCGGAAAATTTCAGCGAGCAGTTACTGAAAAGAACCGCGTAATCGCGCGCTGAATAAAAGACTAACCCCGCCATTGAGCGGGGTTAATTTTTTATCGTAGCCACACGATTTATTTTGGGCGCCCTTTATTAAGGGTGCCCGGGGTATTAATCAGAACTGGTAAACCACGCCTAACGCGACAACATCGTCGTTGTTGAGATTAAGCGCGTTATCGTCATCCAGCTGGTTAATTTTGTAATCAACAAAAGCGGACATGTTTTTGTTGAAGTAATAGGTTGCCGCCACGTCGATATATTTCACCAGGTCAACATCGCCAATGCCGTTTTCCACATCTTTGGCTTTGGACTGAACGTAACCCACGGACGGACGCAGACCGAAATCGAACTGGTACTGTGCGACCACTTCGAACGCCTGGTTTTTGTTGGCGAAGCCGCTGACGCTGGCGTTGGCGCCGTTAATCGCCGCGGTGCCGGAGAACGGCGTCATGTTGCGGGATTCGCCATACATGGCGGCCAGGTAGATGTTGTTGGCGTCATACTTCAGGCCGGAGGTCCAGGCTTCGGCGTTGTCGCCCTGGCCATACACGCCGCGTTTTTGCGTCAGCGTGCGGTTAGAGTTCGCGTAGGCCGCGCCCACGCTCACGCCGCTGTCGCCCAGCGCGTAGGTCAGAGAAGCGCCGAAGCCGTCGCCGTTCGCTTTGCTGGCGGCGCGGCCGTCGTTCTCGTTTTTACCCTGGTACTGAAGGGCGAACTTCAGACCGTCAACCAGACCGAAGAAATCGGTGTTGCGGTAGGTGGCGACACCGGTGGTGCGCCCGGTCATAAAGTTATCGGTTTTCACCATCGAGTCGGCGCCAAATTCCGGGATCATATCGGTCCAGGCTTCCACGTCGTACAGCACGCCGTAGTTACGGCCGTAGTCGATAGAGCCGAAGTCGGTGATTTTCAGGCCCGCAAACGCCAGGCGGGTTTTAGTCACGCCGGAGGAGTTATCGCCCTCGGCGCGGTTAGCGGCAACCTGATATTCCCACTGGCCGTAACCGGTCAGCTGGTCGTTAATTTGCGTGGCGCCTTTAAAACCTAAACGGATATAAGACTGGTCGCCGTCAACGGACGCGTTATCACTGATATAGTGTTCCGCTTTTACGCGGCCATATAAATCCAGTTTATTTCCGTTCTTGTTATAAACTTCAGCGGCCTGTGCGGAAGCGGCAACCATTACGCCAGTGATCACTAATGCCAGAGTGCTCTTTTTCATTTTGAAATCCCGATAAGTAAAACGCGCTAATATTCGCGGGTCGTGAGACCTGTGAAAAAACAAGGAGCGTTTTAACGGTTCGAAATGAAAGATTTATTACAGATTCAGAAAAATTTTAAATTCGCTTAAAAAAGTGTAAACGTCATAAAAATGTCAATATCCGCCGTTACGCTTGCCGATCCTGCTCAACATCCGGTGCGCTTTTCCCGCGCAGCAGTTGGCAAGAAGGGCCGCGCCTGTTACAACGTCTCTTTGGTTTGAATTTTTCCATTTTCGTTGAAACGGCAGAGAATCATGAGTGACAGCCAGACCCTGGTGGTCAAACTGGGGACCAGTGTCTTAACCGGCGGATCGCGCCGCCTGAACCGCGCCCACATTGTCGAACTGGTGCGCCAGTGCGCCCAGCTTCACGCCGCCGGGCACCGTATTGTTATCGTCACCTCCGGGGCCATCGCCGCCGGGCGCGAGCACCTGGGCTACCCGGAGCTCCCGGCGACCATCGCCTCCAAACAGCTGTTAGCCGCAGTGGGGCAGAGCCGCCTGATCCAGCTTTGGGAACAGCTTTTCTCTATTTACGGTATTCATGTCGGGCAGATGCTGCTGACGCGCGCTGATATGGAAGACCGCGAGCGCTTCCTGAACGCCCGCGACACGCTCACCGCGCTGCTCGATAACCGCATCGTGCCGGTCATCAACGAAAACGACGCCGTCGCCACCGCGGAAATCAAAGTGGGCGACAACGACAACCTTTCGGCGCTGGCGGCCATTCTGGCTGGCGCCGATAAGCTGCTGCTGCTCACCGACCAGCAGGGCCTGTTCACCGCCGACCCGCGCAGCAACCCGGACGCGGAGCTGATTCAGGATGTGTATGGCATTGACGATGCGCTTCGCGCTATCGCGGGCGACAGTATCTCCGGCCTGGGCACTGGCGGTATGGGCACTAAATTACAGGCCGCCGACGTGGCGGGCCGCGCCGGCATCGAGACCGTTATCGCCGCGGGCAGCAAGCCGGGCGTGATTGGCGACGTAATGGAAGGGCTGCCGGTGGGCACGCGTTTCCACCCGCAGCAGTCGCCGCTGGAGAACCGCAAGCGCTGGATCTTCGGCGCGCCGCCCGCAGGGGAAATTACCGTGGATGAAGGGGCGCAGGCGGCCATTCAGGCGCGCGGCAGCTCGCTCTTGCCAAAAGGCATTAAGAGCGTTTCCGGCAACTTTTCGCGTGGCGAAGTCATTCGCATCCGCAGCCTTGACGGGCGCGACATCGCCCACGGCGTGAGCCGCTACAACAGCGACGCGCTGCGCCGTATTGCCGGGCATCACTCACAACAGATTGACGCTATTCTTGGCTATGAGTATGGCCCGGTAGCCGTCCATCGCGACGACATGATCATCAGCTAAGGAGCCTGCAATGCTTGAACAGATGGGCAAAGCCGCCAAAGCGGCTTCTTACCAGATGGCGCTGCTTTCCTCGCGCGAGAAAAACCGCGTGCTGGAGAAGATCGCCGATTATTTAGAAGCGCAGGCGCAAGAGATCCTGCTCGCCAACGAGCAGGATCTGCTGGAAGCGCGCCGCAACGGCCTGAGCGAGGCGTTGTTAGACCGTCTGGCCCTCAACCCGCAGCGCCTGCACGCCATCGCCAATGACGTGCGCCAGGTGTGCAACCTCGCCGACCCGGTAGGGCAGGTGATAGACGGCGGGCTGCTGGAGAGCGGTTTGCGCATCGAACGCCGCCGCGTGCCGCTGGGCGTGGTGGGGGTGATTTACGAAGCGCGCCCGAACGTGACGGTGGACGTCGCTTCCCTGTGCCTGAAAACCGGCAACGCCGCCATCCTGCGTGGCGGTAAAGAGACGTGGCGCACTAACGCCGCCACGGTAAAAGTCATCCAGCAGGCGCTGGAAGAGTGCGGCCTGCCCGCCGCCGCCGTGCAGGCGATTGAAAGCCCGGACCGCGCGCTTGTGAACGAGATGCTGCGCATGGACAAGTACATCGACATGCTGATTCCGCGCGGCGGGGCGGGGCTGCATAAGCTCTGTCGCGAGCAGTCCACCATTCCGGTGATCACCGGCGGGATTGGCGTGTGCCATATTTTTGTGGACGACACGGCGGAGTTCGCCCCGGCGCTGAACATCATTGCCAACGCCAAAACCCAGCGCCCGAGCACGTGCAACACCGTTGAGACGCTGCTGGTGCATGACGCGATTGCGGCGCGTTTCCTGCCGGAGCTGAGTCAGGCGATGAGCGAGCGCGGCGTGACGCTGCACGCGGACGAGAAAGCGCTGGCGCTACTGGCGAACGGCCCGGCTAAGGCGGTGGCGGTGCAGGCGGAGAACTACGACGACGAGTGGCTTTCGCTGGACCTGAACGTGAAGCTGGTGAGCGGCCTTGACGGGGCGATTGAGCACATTCGCGAGCACGGCACCCAGCATTCAGACGCCATCCTCACCCGCACGCTTCGCAACGCCAACCGCTTTGTGAACGAAGTGGACTCCTCGGCGGTGTATGTGAACGCCTCCACCCGCTTTACCGACGGCGCGCAGTTTGGCCTGGGCGCGGAAGTGGCGGTGAGCACGCAGAAGCTGCACGCCCGCGGCCCGATGGGCCTGGAGGCGCTGACTACCTACAAGTGGATTGGCTTTGGTGACGATACCATTCGTGCTTAACTGAGGGCAGGGTGATGCAAAAACAGGCGGTTGAAACAACACCGTATTGACGCATCACCCGCTTTTGCTTACCCTTTTACACCGTGCTTCACGCTCGTGGACACATCTCTCAGGGCCGGTATAGCTCAGTTGGTAGAGCAGCGCATTCGTAATGCGAAGGTCGTAGGTTCGACTCCTATTACCGGCACCAGTTAAAACAAAGACTTACCTGCTGTTGATATAAATCACGTTCTCCTCTTGTGCCATATTTGTGACATTGCGATTCAAAATCGTGTCAATTTTGCTCGCGTGCTCGCTAAGGTGTCCGGCAGAAAGGTGGGCATATCGCTGCACCATTTCCAGAGTTTCCCATCCGCCCATTTCTTTGAGTGCCAGCAGTGAAACGCCTGACTGAACTAACCAGCTAGCCCATGTGTGTCTAAGGTCATGGAAACGGAAGTTGCTTATGCCTGCCCGCTTAAGCGCTCCCCTCCATGCCTTGTTGCTGTCCGTTCGCATTTTCCTTACTGCGGCTGTTTTCGAGCCGTCATTCCGGTAAGCCGGTGTCGTGTGGACGAAAACCCACCGCTTATGCTTTCCCTGCTGCTTTGCGAGTATCTGACATGCTGTTTCGTTCAATGGCACGCCGATTGCGTTTACATTGCAGTGGCAGCGTGTTTCCAGGGGCTCATCCAGACCTTCAGCGCCACATCCGGAACATGTAAACAACTTGCGACTATCCGTCCGCTCCTGCTGCTCCAGTAACTGACAGTGATGTATGCCCATCACTCATTCTATATGAGTCGATAACGTCACCGTCCTTGCCTGTATCTGGGTTCGCATGGAATACGGTCCGGTGACCTTCCAGGGTTACATGGTTATCACTGCCCTCAGCTCTGATGGCGGCACTAACGACATCGTGACCTTCTCCACTGAGTTCAAAGTGGGCGACTCCAGCACCGTGCAGGTTACTGATACCTCCGAACCTTCCAGCTAAAACACTGCGGGGCGCAAGCCCCCTTTCTGAGACAGAGATATGCAGGTTCTGATAAACGGAATTCCCTACGTGCCAGCCTCTGCGCGCTCATCTGGCATTGGCATTGCCATCACCACCCACAACCGGCCAGACGTTCTGGCACGTGCTCTTGAGCAGCACCAGAAACATCTGCCGCCCGGCGCAGTGGTTGTGATTGTCGATGATGGCTCGGTGCCGGCCGCCGCAGCACCCGAATCTGCACGACTTATACGTCACGAACAATCCCATGGCATCGTGGCATCCAAAAACGCCAGCATTGAAGCCCTCATTGATTCCGGTTGCGAACACCTGTTCCTGTGGGACGATGACGCATGGCCGATTGCTGATGGCTGGCATATTCCGTATATCGAATCTCCTGAGCCTCATCTGGCATATCAGTTTCTCGACCTAGCAGGCCCGCGAAAGCTGAATGACCTTTCAGTCCTGTACCGCGATGAAAAACACATCGCCTACACCGGCCAGCGCGGCGTGATGCTCTATTACCACCGCAGCGCGATTGAAAGGGTCGGCGGGTTCGACCCGGCTTACGGGCGCGGGATGTATGAGCATTCAGACCTCGCTCTGCGCATTCATAATGCGGGGCTTACCTCATGGGCATACGCCGACGTTATCGGCTCTGAGAAGCTGATTTACTCGCTGGATGAACATGAGTCGGTAGAGCGCTCAGTGCCCAAGCCTGAACGTGAGCGGCAGGTAAGCAGCAACGTAAAAATTCACAATGAGCGCCGCGACACAGGCTACACCGGATGGGCCCCGTACCGCAGACAGCGTAATGCCGTCATCACAACCCTGCTGACCAGTCATCCTGACCCGCAGCGAGGAACCAGGATGAAGCCAGAGCAGTCGCTTGTCGCCAGATGGTCAGAATCTATTAAAGGTGCCGACGCGGTAATTCTGGCTGACGAGTTTGAATACTCACCGCCAGGCCAGACGACGGTGCGCGTGCCTGTTGTAGATATGAACGTTTACTTCCGGCGCTGGCTGCATATCTGGCAGCACCTGCGCGAGCATCCGGAATATCGTTTCGTCTGGTGTACCGACGGCACAGATGTCGAGATGCTTCGCGAGCCGTGGAGTGAGATGCATCCGGGCGTGATTTATGTCGGCTCTGAGCCAAAGACATATTCCGATGAATGGGCCATCAAAAATCATCCTGAGCGCGTGTATCAGTCATTCCTGAAGCATTACGCGAGCGACACCATGCTGAACGCCGGACTGCTTGGCGGGTTACGTGAAGATGTCATGGAGTTTGCTCACCGCATCGTGCGGCTTTACTACCGCATCGAGTCAGAGCGTTTCTGGAAGAAAGAGGGGGCCGCCAGGGCAGTAGGCGATATGATCGCATTCGGTATCGTGGCAAAGTCCTTCGGTGACCGAGTGATTACCGGCCCGAAAGTGCACACGGTGTTTAAGACCAACGGCATTGGCAAGGAAACAGCATGGTGGCAGCACAAGTGACATTCGCGGTGGTAGGTCATCACCGACGCGCTGAACAGGCCCACAGGCTTGCTGAGAGCCTTAATGCGCAACTTTTTATCGATGATGCCGACCACGGTGCTAACTGGAATCACCTGAGAGCCATTAAATGGGCTACCGGCCAGTCAGCGCGAGTGGTCGTGCTGGAAGATGATGCCCAGCCGGTGGATGGTTTTGCAGAACTAGCGGCTGAATGGTGCGCCAGATTCCCTGATGAGCTAATCAGCTTCTATCTTGGAACTGGTCGCCCGCCGCAGTATCAGCAGCAGATTGCTGAACGTCTTATCGCCGCTGACAAGTGCCGTGCAGATTACATCACCCTGAACAGGCTTATTCACGGCGTCTGCTATGCGCTGCCAGCCAGCGGAATTAACCACATCCTGATGAACTGGAGCACGCGCAAACCGGCGGACTATGCCCTCGGCGACGCATGGGGAAGGGATGTTGTTTACCCTTGTTGCTCACTCGCAGACCATGCCGACGAGATGCCCGTGGAAAAGGCTTTCGACGGCCTGCCGAGAAACGAGAGAAGAAAAGCGTGGAGGCTTTACCGGTGAATATCCCGCTTAAAGAGATTGGCGAGTGCCTAATCAGCGTTGACGGTGAGGATTATTTCTTCCGGCCTTCATTTGTGAACATGTCACGCATTGGTGAGCCAGAGGAAATCGTGCAGGTGTTTTACGACCTGCACAACGATGAAGTAACCAGCCTGGTTAGCATAGTGTCAGAAGTGGACTTCTCTAATCTTACGTTGGGATGCCTGTCAGGCAGGCCAGCAAGTAAATCCTCTGCAGGTACAAGAAAAAGCCAGATTACTTATAATTTTCCGGCGCGTACAAAAGTACGACATAACTCCGTGGGGACAATAATGCTTTTCCATGCCCCGTTACTCTTTGCCATTCCGGCATTAACGAGACTGTCTAAAAAGTCATCCTCCATTTTCATTGGTTGGTCAGGGTCGATCGCAGCAAATACCGCCAGTTTTCTAATATCAAATGAGGGAACTCGTTCAAGAGCAACGAGCAAGCGACGAAGAACATTAAAATCGATCTCTTTCCGTCCGAATGCCTTAAGGAACTCTGCTGCAACTTCAGGTTTGTCTTCGCATTCCATCCGGTCGATGATTTCAATCAATTTAGCGCCAGCTTTACCAGCGAATTTATCATCCTCATTTAATCGTTCGGTCATATTAATACGTTCAGCATCAGGCAGGTCTGAGAAATGAGTAAGGAAACGAATTACCTTTTCAATAAATAATTGATCCCTGACAGAACCGGCGGCTTTATATAGCCCGATTGCCGTACCAACAAAAGGAATAGATTCAAACACATCTGATTCAATCAAAGAATCAATACCAAGCTCGATATATTCCTTGCTCAACTCGACTATTTCATCAGATTTTAAGGCGCTGATTAAGGCATTGCCACGTTTGGTGTCTTTTTTCATGATTCCTCAATTATATATTTCTATGGATAATCTAGAGCGAAATTATTAACCCGCATTCAGGAGCTTTATATGGCAGCTATTATATGATAATAGAATCTGAAACCCTTTATTCATTCATAGTGTCAATAAAATATTGTTACTTACAATTTGATAGTAACTTACACTCCGTTGCTGTTTATTACTATGAGTTGGTACGCTCTTTGCTTGATGATTTTTGCTTGTAGCGCAATAAAAATATCTCCTCATCTCCATTATTCTTCAGAAGATGCTACTCCTCACATAATAGTAAATTAATCCTTGGCAGTAGATATTTATCTTGATAATGTTTACAACGTTCTCTGCATTACTGCTGAGGGCTTCTAATTCATGCATTTAAAGGATGAGTATTATGGGTCTTAAACCTGGTCCTAAACCAATTGCCAAATCAACAGGAAAACCTGATCAACGCCGTCGTGATAATAAAGATACGCCCGGCAATACGCCGGGATTAAAGCCCAGCAAATCCACTGGTAAGTAAGATCGTCAGGGTCCAGAGAAAGTGTCTGTACCCTGGTTAATCTACAAAAACACTCTTTATGTTATCGATACGGCCAAAATTATTCCCGTTATGGGGCTGGTTTAATATTTATGACCGACTCTTTAATTCAATGGTGCTGATAAGATTTTGTTCAATTTGTTGTAATTTGATAAATAATAACGCCTTTCTCATCGGGAAAGTATTGGATGGTATTTGCTTGCGTAAATCCATCTTTAACAGGTTTATAATTATAATATGCATCCGCTATCTGGCCGTATGCCTTAATCAGTTTATTATTAGTAGCGGAAAGCAAAGGAACATCTTTTATCGTTATACTTAGCTGACCATTAAAAACTTCACATCCTTCGCCATCTTCCAGTAACACAACAGAAGTTAAGTTACCGCGCCCCATAGCATTGTCTGAGATAAAAGCATAACTGACGTCTTTTTTATCGGTAATGCATAACCACTTGTAATGGCGGCTTTCTTGTATTGGCGCTTTGGTTAGCTTATGAACATCGTCAAGAGTCTGTATCTCCATAACTATTTGTTGATTACCGATGACGATAGAGGGCGTTAAGTCTTTTTGAACCTCTGTTTCCTCGCCTGTTTCATCATAGTGTTTCTGTATAAACGCTTCCATTTGAGTGGCTAAAACGCTTTGAGATGTCAGTAAGGTAAGTATCAGCGCTTTTTTAATCATTTTACTTTCAACTCCGTGTCGCCGCTTTCCCATATACTTTTTCTAACACTCAGCGGGGCAATGATACACCCTTCAGAAGAGTCCAGTGGATGCGCTTTACTGGCCCCGTGAATTCTGAATGCCGTCCGTCCACACATGTTATTCGAAGAATTTGGCGTTAAGTCCAGCGTGTACTTCCCGGTATGGGCTGAATGATGTGGAGCACCTATTGTATAAGTGCCTCTCGGAAGTGGTCCTTTGTTTGCTACGCACTCCTGAGCGCTGTCATTCTTATACCCTGATGCCCCGGCATAGTTTGCAGTATAGCTCTCGCCATTTCTGGTAAATGTATGTGTCGTAACGTCATATTCCCATGCCATGACTAGCTCCTTTCCTTCCATGTATCAGAGTGAATAATATTGCCGTCTAAATAATGCCAGCTTATCTTCTCATAACCTAAATCAACATATTCAAGATGATTATGTTTTTCCCACTTATGTTTTTTGGTATCCATCATGAATGGTTCGACTTCCAGCACATGAGCGCTCTCAAGTATTACCCTGAAATACTCTTCTTCGATACCGTTGTAATTAATTCGGTAAAATTTGAAGGTTGCTTTCTTTAGCTTACTGCCTGTAGTAAGCATTTGATAAAGATAAGGCGAGGCGCTATCAACTTCTTTCATGAAAGCGTAACCGCTGTGCAGGCGTGTTCCAATAATTTTACCGCTATGCGGATCGACAGGAAGCTCTACGGATGCATAGATTCAAGAACCTCGATAGAGCCTTCACGTCCGAAGATATCAACAGAACCTTTAATAAAAGATCCGTTAACATCTTCCAGCCATAAATAAACAGGTATAGCCATTTAATAAACTCCATGTCATTAAAGTGGAGCTTTATTTTTTACGGAATTGAGTCAGGCGATATAGCAAAATAAACGTCGAATGATCTGAGTCAAGCCTTTTCGGGTTTGGGGTTTGACTCAAATCTTTACTGTTATCAAGATCATTCTTTCGACTTTTTGATTTATTTCTAATAACTCTGAAGCGTTCGGCCCTTTCGCTTTCTTATTAACTTTGCCTCGTAAGAACGGTAAGAAGGAGGCAAGTGTGCTTGTTGCCGGAGCGTTTACAGGCAGGTATGAACAACCTTGAGCCGTGCCAGAAATGGCGAAGCGGGGTAGAAAATACATAGTTATTGCCGCCAAAACCATTCCCCTATATAAATCTTGCCCATAAAAAACAACCACAAGGACTGACGCTATGGTCAGGAAGATCCCTCTCGCAGTCACTGTAAGCCTGCTGTTAGCGCACACCCCGCATGCCTTCGCCTCTTCCGATATGGAAGATTGCACCTGGAGCGACGACACCTGCCTGCTGAAAGGCGCTCCTGTTCTGGCGCCGGATAATGATTCCCGCGACAACCTGCTGCGCTTGCTGAGTGAGGCAAAGTCGTTCGCGCTGCCCGTGCAGCCGATGCCTGCGGATATCACGCGCTCCCGCGATTTCTACTTCGCTTACCATCCGCAGTGGGATGACGTTAGCCCACAATCTACCTCTGCCGACGCTGCGCCCATCGAAGATAAAGCCCTCGCTGAACAACTGGCCGCGCTGCAAATCGACCCCGCAGCAATGCGCGCCGATAACGGCGAGCAGGAAAACCGCTTCGTCTCGAATAACACAGAAAGCGTAAGCCTGTTTTTTGCAGTGCTGCTGGTGGATGGCGCATTAACGCCTGAGCAGCGCCACGCGCTGGCGCAGGCGCGGGTGGCGCTTTTATCCGGCGCGACCAGCGAGCAGGTTAGCGCTTCGTTAGCCGCGCTCCCGGCCGGTGCGCCTGCGTTATATAAAGCGTATCTGGACGCCGCCGCCCGGTTCTATGAGGGGGATTACGCAGGCGCTGCGCAGGGGTTCAGCGCGCTGGTGAAAAGCGATAGCCCATGGTTAGCTGAAACCGCGCAGTACATGCTGATGCGCACGGCGCTTAACAAAAGCAGCCAGCAGAGCACGGGCGAGTATGGCGATTTTGACGTGACGCGCGTCAGCCATGACGATGTCGTCCAGGCGCAAAACGCGGCGCAGGCTTATCTGCAACGCTGGCCGCAGGGGCGCTATGCCGACTCCGCACGCGGCATGCTGCGCCGCATTAACTGGTATCTGCAGGCCTGGCCGCAACTGGCGGAACGCTACGAGCAGGCGTTCCAGCACGCCGCCAGTCCGCAGGCGCTGCGCGGTCTGGTAACTGAATACGATAATGTCTTTGGCATGCAGTTCTACGAGCAACCCCTAACAGAGGCGTTTCCCGAAGCGTCGCTGGTGAGCTTTATCGAACTGCTGCGCGCCCTTCGCCTCAACAGCGACAATAAACCGGTACTGACGCAGGACGCGCTGAATACCAGCAAACCGGCGTTTGAAAAAGGCGGCAAGCTGCCGCTGTGGCGCAACCTGCAACTCAACCTGTGGATGGCGACGGGCAACTACGCCGCTGTGCTGCAGGAGGTGGCGCCCGCACAGACGCTCCCCGCGCACGATATCCTCGTCTTCAGCGAGCAGGTTATCTACGGCGAGGCGTTGATGGCGCAACAGCAGTGGCCCGCCGCGCGTGATTTCTGGCTGCGGTTGCTGAAGCTTAGCCAGGATAACGAGCAGCAGCAGTATGTACAGGCTAAGCTCGCCGCCACGCTGGTTTACATGGGCGACACGGCGGCGGTATTCGCGCCAGACAGCGCCGTCACCAGTCTGCGCTATCGCTCCCGCGTGCTGAAAACCCAGGCTTCGCCTGAGCTATTGCGCCAGCAGGCGACAATGGGGCCGAACAGCGAGGAGCGCACCATTGCCCTGCACACGCTGCTGGTGCGCGATTTAACCGAAAACCGCTTCGGTGACTGGTTGAATGACAAAAAACTCGTCAGCGCCATTACGCAGCCGGTCACTGGTGAAGCCTTCGACGACGTCAACCTGAGCATTTTCGACTGGAACGGCGACACCGCCGAGCCGGGTTACGTCTGCCAGAGCCTGCATGAAACCGTCACCGTGCTTGGCAAGAACGCGAAAGACCCGCACGCGCTGAACTGCCTGGGCGAGTTTTTCCGCACCACGCGCACGCAGGTTGATTTGTGGAAAGAGAGTGCGGGCAATGGCGTCCTCGAAGCGGCAATCTCCCGCAAGGAGCCGTTCGGCCAGTCCGATCGCCAGCGCTATTACCAGCGCATCATCGCGTCACCCAAAGCGGAACCCGAAGATAAAAGCTATGCGCTCTATCGCGCCATTATGTGTTATGCCCCCTCCGGCGCGAACGACTGCGGCGGGGAAGAGGTCGATAAGCTGAAGCGCAAAGGGTGGTTCACACAGTTAAAAACGCAGTATCCGGGGAGCCCGTGGGCGCAACAGCTCAAATACTACTGGTAACCGCGCTGCTGGCAGGCCAGGCGCAGGCGGCGGAGACGGTGTCGGCAAGCCGCCACGCCGCCTTCTGGCTGTGGTCCGGCGTGAAGGCCAGCGACGAGCTGCGAAACGCGCAGACGGTCTATCTTCATCAGGGCGAGGTGCTGACGCGCTCGGGCCAGGTCGTGTTTCAACGACTCGGGCTGCCGGTCAGCCGCCTGACGTTTCCGTCTATCTGGCTAACCGTGCGCTTCACCACGCTGGAGGTGCCACAGGCGATCCCGGCGCGGCTTGTCCGGCTGATGCAACGCTGGCAGGCGGCGGGGAATCACGTGGTGGGGTTGCAGGTCGATTTTGATGCGGCGACGCATCAGCTTGCAGACTACGCCCGTTTTCTGCGTGAGCTACGCCAGCAGTTGCCGCCGGAATTTGCGCTGGGCGTTACCGGGCTGCTCGACTGGGCCAAAACGGGCGAGGTGGCCACGCTGAATGCGCTGCCGGTGGATGAACTGGTGGTGCAAAGCTATCAGGGGCGGCATACGGTTGCGAATTATCAGGCGTACCTGCCCGCGCTCGCCCGGCTGCGTATCCCGTTTAAGCTTGGGCTGGTGCAAAACGGCAGCCGCGAACCGCAGGCCGAGGCGCAGCTAAATGCCTCACCCTGGTATCGCGGCACCGTGGTCTTTATGCTTAAGCCATAAGGCCGATGGCGCCGGGCAGCGCAAAAAGCCGGTGAAGAAAAAAGAGCAGGGCAGGGCTACTCGCACCCCTGAGCCGAGTCGATGTCGCACGTCAGCTTCTCTGATAACTCATTCAGGCGATCCACGGCCGCAGACGTGCAATCGTAAGTATAATCTTTGCTGTTTTTCAGGTTAATGACCGTCACGCCGCGGCGCTCTTGATTACCTTCTTCATTGCTGAACACCAGGTACCGGTATCCGCCATTGCTGAAGGAGACATTCAGGTAATCCGTCTGGTAGCGGGCGTAGTGATTATACGTAAAGCCCGCAAAATCTTGCCCCTTCGAGGCAAAACTGAACGCCTCTTTGCCGTTTTTGGTCATCGTATAGTGAAGCACGCCGCTCGCTTCTTTCAACGCGACCGTGCCTTTCCCGGTTTCGCATGAGAAATAGGTAATGTCTGCGTACGCAGGTAAAGACAAACCAATTAACCCCGCCATAATCAGGCCGTTATAACCCTTCATTTAACCCTGTCCTTTTTTTTTACTTTCAGCGAAACAGCATCGCGTTGATAACCTGCGACATAAATACCCTGGCGAAGCGGAGGTAGCCAGCTACCAGAAATAAAAAAGGCCGGTCTCCCGGCCCCTTAACGTTATTTCGCCGCCAGCAAACAGAGCTTCAGCGCCACGTGATAAGACGCCTCAAACGAGGTAATCGGCAGGAACTCAAAGCGCGAGTGGAAGTTGTGTGCGCCGGTAAAGAAGTTCGGCGTTAATAACCCCTTGGCGGAAAGCGCCGCGCCGTCGGTGCCGCCGCGCATTGGGATGGTTTTCGGCGTAATGCCCAGCTCATCCAGCGCCTGATAAATCAACTCAATCGGTCGGCGGTCTTCACCAATCGCGTTGCTGATATTGCTGTACACGTCGCTGATGCTCACTTCCACCTTCGCCGTCGGGTGTTCGGCGGCAATCTTCTGCGCCACGTCGTTGAGCTGCTGCTTACGGCGCTCAAAAGAGGCGAGGTCGAAATCGCGAATGCTGGCGTTCAGCAGCGCGCTGTTCTGGCTCGCCTGCATGCCGTTAAACCAGATATAGCCCTCGCGCCCGGCGGTGTGCTCCGGCGTCTGCTGGCGGTCGAAGTGATTGATGAAATCCGTCGCCATCAGCAGCGGGTTTACCAGCACGCCTTTAGAGGCCATCGGGTGCGCCGTCACGCCGGTAAAGCGGATCTCCGCCTGCGCGGCGTTGAAATTCTCATACACCACTTCGCCCAGCTCGCAGCAGTCGATGGTATAGGCGAAGTCCACGTCGAAACGCGTCAAATCCAGCGCCTTCGCGCCGCGCAGGCCGACTTCTTCATCCGGCACAAACGCCACCACGATATCGCCGTGCCGCATCTCTGGCGTCAGGTTCTCCAGCAGCGTCATCACTACCGTCACCGCGGCTTTGTTATCGGCGCCCAGCACGCTGGTGCCGTCGCTGAAAATAATCTCTTCGTTCGGGTAAGCCTTGATCTCCGGGCGTTCGTTTACCCGCAGCCAGATCCCTTCTTTCGCATTCAGACAGAGATCTTCACCGGTAAAGGTGAGGATCTGCGGATGAATCTCCGGCGAGAGGCCGACGTCCACGGTGTCGATATGGGTGATAAACCCGATGCGCGGCGCGCCCGCCACATTGCCTTTTTTCACCGCGGTGACGGTGGCGTGTTCGTCTATCTCTATCTGCTCCAGGCCCAGCATTCTCAGCTCTTCCGCCAGCGCGCGCGCCATCTCATGCTGGCCCGGCGTGGTGGGGAGGGTAGTGGCGGACGCATTACTCTGGCTGGTGATAGCGAGGTAGCGAAAGAAGCGTTGGGTTAATTGACTACCGAGCGCAGATGGCATGGTGGATCCTTCTCTATTTGTGTTATCAGGTGTTTGCGTTGTGTTTTTAATGTTATTGATGAGTGACGAAGAATCAGAATCCTTTGGCACGTAGTAAAAAAACATAAAGGAATTACGATGATTAGCAAGCACACGATTCATGCTCTGACGCTCGCCATCCTGACAGCCAGCTCGGCGGCTGGCGCTAAAACTCTGGTTTATTGCTCTGAAGGTTCACCGGAAAACTTCAACCCGCAGCTCTACACCTCCGGCACCAGCGTGGACGCCAGCGCTGTGCCGGTCTACAACCGGCTGGTGGATTTTAAAACCGGCACCACAGAGCTGGTGCCGAGCCTCGCCGAAAGCTGGGAGGTGAGCGAAGACGGCAAGGTTTACACCTTCCATTTGCGCAAGGGCGTGAAGTTTCAGAGCAATAAATACTTTAAGCCGACGCGGGATTTTAACGCCGACGACGTTATCTTCTCGTTTATGCGCCAGAAAGACCCAAAGCACCCGTATCACAACGTCTCTAACGGCAACTACTCCAACTTTGAAAGCCTGGAGTTCGGCAAGCTCATCACCGCGATAGATAAAATAGACGACCACACCGTACGCTTTACCCTGGCCCACCCGGAAGCGCCGTTCGTGCCCGATCTCGCCTGGTATTTTGCCTCTATCTTGTCGGCGGAATACGCCGATGCGATGTTGAAAGCGGGCACGCCGGAGCGGGTGGATATGGACCCGATCGGCACCGGGCCGTTTAAGCTCACCCAGTATCAGAAAGACTCGCGCATTCTCTTCACCGCGTTTGATGACTACTGGCAGGGCAAGGCGAAGCTCGACCGGCTGGTCTTCAGCATCACGCCCGACGCCTCGGTGCGCTATGCCAAACTTGAGAAAAACGAATGCCAGGTGATGGCCTTCCCCAACCCGGCGGACCTGCCGCGCATGAAGGCGAACCCGGATATCAAACTGATGAGCAAATCGGGGCTGAACACCGGCTTCCTGGCGCTCAACACCCAGAAGCCGCCGCTGGATAACGTGAAAGTGCGCCAGGCGCTGGCGATGGCCATTAACAAGCCGGCCATTATCGATGCGGTTTTCCAGGGCACCGGCACCGCGGCGAAAAACCTGCTGCCGCCGGGCGTCTGGAGCGCCGATGAGAGCTTACAAGATTATGCGTACTCGCCAGAGAAGGCGAAGGCGCTGCTGAAAGAGGCGGGGTTGCCGGAGGGCTTCACCATCGATCTCTGGGCGATGCCGGTGCAGCGCCCCTATAACCCGAACGCCCGCCGCATGTCGGAAATCATCCAGGCCGACTGGGCGAAAATCGGCGTGAAGGCGAAAATCGTCAGCTACGAGTGGGGCGAATACCTCAAGCGCGTGAAGGGCGGTGAACACCAGGCGGCGCTGATGGGCTGGACCACCGCGACGGGCGACCCGGATAACTTCTTCGGCCCGCTTTTCACCTGCCAGTCCGCCAACGGCGGCTCGAACTCGGCGAAGTGGTGCTACGCCCCGTTCGATAAGCTCATCAGCGAGGCCAAAGCCACCACCGATCAGCCGCAGCGCGCCGCGCTCTACGTGCAGGCCCAGCAGATGATGCACGAACAAATGCCGGCGGTGATGATAGCCCACTCGACCATCTTCGAGCCGGTGCGCAAGGAGGTGACGGGCTATGAAATCGACCCGTTCGGCAAGCATATTTTTTATCAGGTGGATATTAACAAGTAAGCGTGGCGAAACGGCGGGGTGAGGGACCCCGCCGGGTCAGAAAAGGCGCGGTTTTAGTCGGCCAGATAGTCCGCAATGGCGGCCGGTACGCAGGGGCGGCCGTTCTCAAGGCAGGTGGCGACAAACGTCGCTTCCGCGTAGACCTTGCCGTCCACCAGAATCTGCTGCTCGAAGTTCACCCGGTTGCGCTTCTCGTTTTTCACAAGCTGGCAGGTCACTTCCATCTCGTCGCCCTTTTGCAGGCTCTTGCGAAAGCGCAGCGTATACTCCAGCACCATGTACAGGCGACCTGACGTGAACTCTTTTTCAATATCGATGCCCAGCCCTTCCCGCATGTAGGCGTGGCGCGCCCACTCCATGTAGAACGGGTAATAAAGACCGTCTACCACGCCCTGAAAATCGATATGCTTTTCATCAACCGAATAGTGTTTAGCGAACATCTACTTATCCTTTTTCAGCATTAAGTCATGCGCCCATCAGATCATAATTCAGCGGATGAATAAAGCGGGAGCGGCGGCGTGCCCGTGGGGTTACGGTTTTTTCGCCCGTTTTGCCAAATAGTCCGGCGCGAACGGGCGGGGGTCGACATCCGCAAACGGCGCGCGCTCAAAGCGCGACTTCAGCGCCCAGGGCACGGTGCAATCAAAGATAGTCTTGCAGGTAATGCCCTGGCCGCGAATGGAAGGGCTGTAGTCCGGCATCTGCGAAGGGTCGAGCTGGTGGCCGCGAACGCCGATGCGATGCGCCTTGAAAATGTGGCCTGGCTCGATGCGCTGGACCGCCCTGAAGAGAGCGAGCAGTGCGTGGTTTATCACCCGCTCAGAAGCGGTCAAAAATCCATCGCCCTGTTAGGCAATGCATCGGCAAATGAATTGTCGTCCTTACTCACCCTAAACGCTCACCTGGCTTGCCACGAGACCACCGCCTCGCAGGTCATAAATCATTAGTCCCGCCGGGTCGGTTACCGGCGGTATCCGGCTTTCGTCCAGCCATAACGGATTCGCAGGGCAGATTGAACCGCAGATATAGGCGGGCACGCCGCTTATCGTCGTCGACATGCTGCGATGCACGTGGCCGCTGCACACCGCGAGCGGCGCAACGGGGTTGCCTGCTATCACCTGCCAGAACGCCGCGTCGCCGCCGCACATCACCTCGTCAATCGGCGCGATGCCGCAGCGAAAAAGGTGATGGTGCGTGAAGATAAGCGCGGGCTGCGTAAAGCTCGCCAGCTTTTCCGTCAGCCACGTCAGATGCGGGGCGATATCGCCCCGGGTTTCACCGGGCAGGGTGGTATCGATGCCGATCACGGGAACGCCGTTAATCACGTCGCTAAAGTGCAGCGCGCCGCAGAGCGGCCAGCGCATCGTTTCCTGCCACACATGGCGCATGGCCTCCCGACTGTCTGCGTTGCCCGGCAGCATCAGGAGGCGGCACTGCGCGCGCATCAGTTCGGCTTCGACGATCGCGTATCCCTCATACCAGCCGTCATCCACCAGGTCGCCCGTCACCACCAGCAGATCGGGCGCGAGCGTCTCCAGCCAGCGTATAACCCGGCGCAGTCGCCCCAGATTGCCGTTATCGGGCGTGGCGTGAATATCGGTAATGTGCGCAATGCGCATCGCTTCCTCCTGTAACGGCCGGTTGATTTCAGCTTATCAGCGCCGTTCACACTGTGCCTGTATAAGTGGTTGTACCAGTTAAAGCAATCGATTAACAAGACGATAACTATATGAATAATAAAATTTTACATAAGGCTAAAAATGAAACTCCGTACTCACATTCTCTGGCTCTGTCTGGTGGCGCTGATTGGCGTCACGACGCTCGCCGCCGTCTCCCTTTCCACCCTCAAGCACACCATGCTGCAGGAGCGCACCGGGCAGGTCACCACGCTGGTGACGCTGGCGAAATCCTCCCTCGACAAACTCTATGAGCAGGAACAGGCGGGCAAGCTCACCCGCGAACAGGCGCAGGCGGAAGCCCGCCGTATTCTCGGCAGCCTGCGGCACGACCAGCTTTACTTCTGGGCAAGGGGGTATGCTAACGACGTCAACTACGTTCACCCGGATGCGAAGCGTATCGGCACCGTGGACGCCAAAGGCGGCAAAGAGGCGGGCGTACGCTATCGCGCGGCGCTGGAAGGGCGGGAAACCGCCACGCTGACCGCATGGGGGACCAAGCCTGGCGCAACGGAGAAAGTACAAAAGCTCTACGGCGTTGTCTGGTTTAAACCCTGGGACTGGATTGTGGGAACCGGCGATTACATTGACGATATCGACACGGCCTTCTGGCAGAGCGCGAAAGCGTTGCTCGCGATTGGCGGCGTGCTGATGCTGGTGATCGGCCTGCTGGGCTGGACCCTTGCCCGCAACCTGTACCGCAAGCTTGGCGGCGAACCGGATTACGCGGCGCTGATCGCCAAAAAAGTGGCCAGCGGCGATCTCACCTCTTCGGTGGCGCTGAAGCCGCACGACAGCAGCAGCCTGCTGTTCAGCCTGAATGAAATGCAATCGCAGCTTGCGGGCATCGTGAGCGGCATAAAACTGTCGGCAAGCGCCGTTTCCAGCGCTTCTGGCGAAATTGTGATGGGTAATGCCGACCTCGCCTCGCGCACCGAAGAGCAGGCCGCCGCCATTGAGCAAACCGCCTCCACCATGACCCAGTTGACGGAAACGGTTCGCCAGAATGTGGAAAGCGCGCATCAGGCCAACATTCTTGCGAAAGATGCCGACAACATTGCCGGCGACAGCAACGCTGCGGTGCAGCAAATGGTCAGCACGATTAACGACATTCGCGCCGGTTCAACCAAAATTTCTGAGATAACCAATATCATTGAAGGCATCGCTTTCCAGACCAACATCCTCGCCCTGAACGCCGCGGTGGAAGCGGCGCGCGCGGGCGAGCAGGGGCGCGGCTTTGCCGTGGTGGCCGGGGAAGTGCGCACGCTGGCGCAGCGCTCCGCCACGGCGGCGAAAGAGATTAAGGATCTTATCGCCACTTCGGTTTCATTAATCGAAAACGGCTCCGCGCAGGCGACGCAAGTAAGCGGGACCATCGGTGACGTGAAAGGGGCGATTAAGCGGGTCGCTGATATCGTCAGCGAAATCGCGCTCGCCTCCAGAGAGCAGGGCGAGGGCATTCAGCAGGTGAGCCAGGCGGTGAACCAGATTGACGCCATGACGCAGCACAACTCGGCGCTGGTTGAGCAATCCGCCGCCGCCGGGCAGTCTTTACAAGACCAGGCGACGCAGCTGAACACCTCCGTTTCCACTTTCCAGCTGCCGGCTAACGGCGATGAAAAACCGCTGCAACCGACGGCGGCGGCGCTAACGCCCGTCGCGGCATAAAAGCGCTAACCGCGTGACGCAAAAAGCCGGGTAAGCCCGGCTTTTTTGTCGCGTTCACTCCATCGCCGTTGGGCGCATCGCTGAAAGCAAAACTGCACAGCGTTTAAGTATGGGCGTAAACCGCTTTTGCTGCCGGGGAGGTTAGCCTTCCGCCGTCTCGTGCAGGTGGCGCCACAGCGGCTGGCTCTCTTTTAAGGTGAAAATGACGGTAGAGCGGCGGGTGGTCGCGGGCTGTCCCGGCAGGCTCTGGCGTTCGCGGTAGCTCACCGCCGCACCTTGCGGCCACTCGGCAAGCAGGCGCATCTCATCCACTTCAATGCGCAGGCCTGGCTTTGCGGCGCGCTGCGCGAGAAAAAACTGGCTCAGCTGCTCGTGGTTCAGCACCGCGCCGGAAAGCGTAATCATGGAATAGTCCGGGCTAAAGCGGGCGATAAGGGCGTTCACGTCGCCATCGCCTTTGCCTAGCCAGGCTTCAATCGCGACATGTGCTTGCAGCACTTCGGTAAAATAAGGGTTCATGAGGTCTCCTGTTTCGGTACGAGGCGCAGCTTAACCGCGCGGTTATCAAGACGAAAGCAGAGCGGCAGCGGCAGCAGCGTCGCCAGCGCGGCGCACCAGAATGTCCAGCTGTAAGCCTGCGCTGGCGCGAAGTGCGCGCAGAGCTGGTCAAGCAACAGCGTAAAAAGCGCCACGCCAAAGCAAAAGCTGAGCTGGCGGTTAATGTTCCACAGCGCGGCGGCGTCCGGCAGGGCGGCATTCGGCGTGTTAAGAAAGGCGCTGCTCTGGGCAGCGCTGCTGCACAAACTGCCGCCCACGCCCATCAGCGCGAAGGCGCCAGCCAGCGCGGCCTGCTGCTCGCCGCTCTCAATCTGCGTGAGCAACGCGATCCCCGCTGCCTGCAACAGGCAGCCCGCCATAATCAGCGGCCTCGGCCCCAGGGCGTTGAAGGTTTTGCCGGTCAGGCAAATCGCCAGAAACGAGCCGAGCGACCAGGGCATCATCAGCATGCCTGCGGCGCTGGGCGTCAGGCCGAGCTGGTTTTGCAGCCAGAGCATGGCGACCAGGCTGATACCGATAAACACGCCCGGCACGCCCTGGTACACCGCCATAGAAAAGCGCAGCAGCGGGTCGTCCAGCAGGTTCAGGTTGAGCACAGGGGCGGGGCGTTTACGACAGCGGCGCGCAAACAGCGCAAGCAGGGTTCCGCCTGCCAACAGCAGCAGCGCCGCAAGCCCCGTTGCGTGCGAGCCGCTAAGGCGCGTAAGGCCGAACAGCAGCAGAAACAGCGCGCCGCACCCCAGGGCTAACCCGGCGGCGTCTGGCGGGGCCGACCGGTCAGCAGGCGCTTCGCGGCGCAGCCAGCAATACGCCAGCGCAAGCGTGGCCAGCGCCAGCGGCAGGCTGGCGAAAAAGACCCCGCGCCAGCCGAGCGCCGTAATCAACAGGCCGCCCGCAGCGGGCGAAAGCGCCGGCGCCAGCAGGCCCACCAGCATGACCGCCGAGGCGATTTTCGCCCGCTCATGCGGCGCATAAAGCCGCCAGGCCAGCGCCTGGCCTACCGGGATAAGCAACCCGCCGCCCGCGCCCTGCACCACGCGCCAGAACACCAGGGCGCTGAGGGAATCCGCGAAGCTGGCGGCGGCGGTGGCAAGGGTAAACAGCGCCAGCGAGAGCAGGAAAACCTGCCGCGCCCCGGCCCGCTGCGTAAGCCAGGCGCTCAGGGGAATGGCCAGCGTCAGGCCCATAATGTAGCCGTTGCTGACCCAGGCAAGTCCGGCGACGGAAGCCCGCAGACTATGCGCTATCGCCGGGTAAGCGACATTCGCGATAAACATATTAATCAGGTCGATGAAAAAGCCGAGCAGGTAAACCACGGCCACTTTGCTGCGATAAGACATAACGCCTCCTCCGGTAGACGCCTACTGTAAGCGGCGGCACAGGGCGGATAAACGGGGGGCGGGCTGATACACTGTCAACCTTATTTTGACAATCGGCAGGGCAGGTATGCTGAATTTGCAGCGGGTGGCGGCCTTTGTGGCAGTGGCGGAGGCGGGCAGCTTTACGGCAGCGGCGGCCGCGCTTGGGATGACTAAAGCGGTCGTGAGTTTTAACGTCCGGCAACTGGAAAAAGAGTTAGGCGTGTCGCTTTTGCTGCGCACCACGCGGCGGCTGGCGCTGACGGAGGCGGGAGAAGCCTTTTACCGGCGCGCCGCCGCGTTGTTGCAGGAGGCGCAGGCGATGCGGGAAGAGGCGCAGCGTCATCACGGCGGGCTGCGCGGCGAGTTGCGCATCACCAGTACCAGCGAATATGGCGCGCAGGTAGTCATTCCGGCGCTGGCGGCGTTTCGGCGGGCGCATCCGGCGCTGCGCATCCGCCACGTCTCGTCGTCGCAGCATGCCGATCTGATCGCCGAACGCTTTGATGTGGCGATACGGCTTGGCACGCTGGCGGACTCTACCTACCGCGCGGCGCTGCTCACCCGTTTTGAGGTGCTGCCCGTTGCCTCGCGGCAGTGGCTGAAAGAAAACCCCATTGCCTCGCCCGAAGCGCTGGCACAAGCAGAATGGATAATCCATAGCCGTCTGCCTTCGCCTCTGCGCTGGCAGCTCACCGGCCCACAGCGGCAGACGCTGGATTTTGCCATCACCCGGCCCGCTGTGCTGTCGGCAGACAGCGCCTCGGCATTGCTGGCGTTCGCCCGGGAGGGCGGCGGCGTGGCGTTGCTGCCCGACTGGCTGGCGCGACCGTCGCTGGAAGCGGGCGACCTGTGCCATCTGCTGCCGGACTACCGCTTTCCGGCGCAGGGCGTTTACGCGGTCTACCCGGACACCGGGCACGTGTCGGAAAAGGTGCGCGCGTTTATCGACTTCCTGCGCGGGCGGCTCGCGTAAACGGACGGCAGATAAACACCATCGCCAGCGCGCTGCACAGCGGCACGGCGGCAAGCCACAGCCAGGGCAGCGCCGCCTGCGGCGAAGGGGTCAACGCATGGTCAAGCTGGCCGCCCAGCGCAAAGTTGCCCGCCAGCACGGCAAGGCCGCCCATGGAAGCCAGCGCGCCGTAATGCGCGCCAAGGTTCTGGTCGCTTGCGAAGCGGGGAATTAAATCCATGCCCACCGGCACAATCAGCATCTGACCAAGCGTCAGCAGCGTCACCATGCAGACGGCGGGCAGCAGCCGCTGCCAGCCTGCGGGCGGCGTGTCGGCGGCGAACAGCGCCACGCTTGCAAAGGCGGCGGCCAGCAGCGCGAAGCCCAGCGGCAGAATGCGCGCCGCGCCGCAGCGCCGGGCGAGGCGCGCCAGCGGCAGTTGCAGCGCGATAATCAGCAGCGAGGCGAGCACAAAAAGCGGTCCGAGGTCGCTCTCGCTGCTGCCGGAGCGGCGCAGCTCCACCGGCAGCGCCAGGTAGAGCTGGTTGTAACTGAAAAGGTAGGCGCTGTAAGCGACGATAAACGCCACGAAACGGCGGTTGCGGAAGGTCTGCCACCAGGGGGCGATGTGCAGCGCCGCCTGCTTGCGCGGGGTACGCGGCAGGGTGAAGAAAAGCACCAGCAGCGCCAGCACGAATACGCCCGCTCCCGCCAGCGCCACCCGCTGGAAGCCGAACCCCGCCAGCAGCGAACCAAGCACCGGGCCAAGCACCGCGCCAAGCTCGCCGCAGACCGCGAACAGGGCGAACCATTCGGCGCGGCTGCGCTTGCCTGCCGCCTCGCTTTGGGTGCCCGCCTTCGCCAGCAGCGCTTCAATCGACGGGGAGAAGAGCGCGCCGCCGATGCCGGTTAAGCAGGCGCCCAGCACAATCGGCCAGAGCGTCGCGCCGAGCGCCAGCAGCAGGTAGCCGGAAATGCGCACCAGGCAGCCGCAGAGGATAACGCCGCGCGCGCCGAAGCGGTCCGCCAGCGCGCCGCCCAGTAAAAACATCCCCTGTTGGGAGAAGGTGCGTAAGCCAATCACCAGCCCGATGGCCCCGCCGGAAAGGCGCATATCGTCACGCAGAAAAATCGCCAGAAACGGCACCACGGCGTAAAAGCCGATGTTAAACACCAGCTGACTGCCTAACAGCAAGGGCGGCCAGAGGCGTGAAGGGGGGCGATAAAAAAAGGCAGGCATGCTCCATCCATCTGCGTTGTCCATTAGCGGCGCAAAAGCGTAGCAGGAATCGCGGCGTTGCGCTGCATCGGGTTAGCAGAATCGTTATGCGGCAAATAGTTAAAAGTAAAACTATTTAGCCGCCCTTAAGCGGCGCGGCGCCTTGATTGACAAGGCCCGGAGGCCCCGGTATAACCGCTCATTCGCTACGAATGAGTTTCATTTACATCGTCGCAGCGAACGGCCTGGCCGCAGAAAATGCAGCGACGAGCGTGCAGGCCGGGTGGTCAGGGTCTGCTCCGGCACGGGCGCAGGCGTGGGTGACAGCTTATAAAAAAAGAAAGGTTAATGATGAGAAGGGTAAAAACGCTGCTGCTGGCGGCAGGGCTTCTGATGGCAGGCAGCAGCGCGGCGCTTGCGACAGTCTATCCGCTGACGCTTGAAAACTGCGGCGAGAAAGTCACCTTTACACAGCCCCCGGCGCGCATGGTCGCCCTGGGACAGAACACCGCAGAGATAATGCTGCTGCTGGGGCTTGAGGACAAAATGGTCGCCAGCGCTTTCTGGCCGACGAAAGTGTTGCCAGCGCTTGCGAAGCAGAACGAAAAGGTTAAGGTGCTGACGGTGGAGATCCCGACGCTTGAATCTATTCTCGCGCAGTCGCCTGATTTTGTCGCCGCGCAGCTGCCGCTGCTGCTGGGGCCGGACAGCAAAGTGGCGAAGCGCGAAGATTTCGCGGCGGTGGGAATAAACAGCTACCTTTCGCCCGGCGTCTGCGTCACGAAAAAGAACACCGGCGATATCTACGGCAGCCGCAGCGAGCTGTGGAACATGTCCTGGCTCTATCAGGAGATAGAAGAGCTGGCGACCATCTTTAACGTCGAAGCGCGGGGCAAGGCGCTGATAGCCGATTTCAAAGCCCGTGAAAGTAAGCTTCGCGAGAAATTCGGCCACGCCGGCAAAGAGACCACTTACCTGTTCTGGTTCTCCAGCGCTTCACCTTCCTCAGACGCCTATGTGGGCGGTAAAAACAGCGCCTCGGGCTTTATCGCGAGCCTGCTTGGCGGTAAGAACGCCATACAGTCTGACAGCGAATGGCCGACGGTAAGCTGGGAGAGCATTATCGCCGCCAATCCGGATGTGATTGTGGTCTCGAACCTCGACCGTAACCGCTGGGCGCTTGATAACGCGCAGGAGAAAATTAAGTTCCTGAAAAGCGACCCGGCGGTCAGCCAGCTTGAGGCGGTGAAAAAAGGGCGCATCGTGGTGATGGACGGCCAGGCGATGAACCCCACCATCCGCACCCTGTACGGCGCGGAGCAGGTGGCCGGGCAGCTTGAGAAACTGGGGCTGAAATAATGACGATGGCGGCGGTTTCGCATCAGACGCGGAAAACGGCGCAGCGGCTGGGGTTGTTTCTCGCCTCGGCGGCGCTGCTCGGGCTGGTTATCGCCTTTGGCGTCGGGGTGGGCGAGCTTTCCATTCCGCTTAAGACCACCCTCCTTGCCATCACTAACCGGCTGGGGCTTACCGCTATCCCGCTGAACCGCATACATGAAACCGTTATCTGGGATTTCCGCTTAAGCCGCGCGCTGGTGGCGGCCTGCAGCGGCGCCGGGCTCGCCATCTGCGGCGCGGTGCTGCAAAGCCTTCTGAAAAACGCGCTGGCGGAGCCGTATGTGCTGGGGGTTTCCGCAGGCGCGTCCACCGGTGCGGTGTCAGTGGTGGTGCTGGGCGTGGGAGCCGGCGCGGTGTCGCTCTCAGCGGGCGCTTTCACCGGCGCGTTTCTCGCCTTCCTGTTTGTGGCCGTGCTGACCAACGGCGCGCGGGGCGGCAATGAGCGAACCATTCTGGCTGGCGTCGCCGCGTCGCAGCTTTTCAACGCCATTACCGCTTACACCATCAGCACCTCCGCCAGCGCGCAGCAGGCGCGTGACGTGATGTTCTGGCTGCTGGGCAGTTTCAGCGGCGTGCGCTGGCCGGAGTTTCAGCTGGTGCTGGTCGTGGTCCTGCTGGGGCTTGCGGTCTGCCTCTACTACGCCAAAGCGCTCGATGCGTTTATTTTTGGCGATGACGCCGCGGCGTCGCTCGGCATACCGGTGGGCTATGTGCGCCTGATGCTCTTCGCCGTAACCGCGCTGATGACCGCAACCATCGTCAGCATGGCGGGGTCGATAGGCTTTGTCGGGCTGGTGGTGCCGCACGTGATGCGCTACTTCTTCGGCCCGCTGCACCGCACGCTGCTGGTGGCGTGCGCCATGATGGGTGCCATTTTTATGGTGCTGGCGGACATTGTCTCGCGCACCGCTATCGCCCCGCAGAGCCTGCCCGTCGGGGTGGTTACCGCGCTGGTCGGCGTGCCGTTTTTCGCCGTGATTTTATACCGCTCAAGGACCGCAGCATGAGCATTCGCGCAGAAAATATCTCCTGGCGCGCCGGGAAAAAATGTATCGTCAACAACGTCTCGCTTGAGGTGAAAAACGGGCAGACGCTGGGTTTGCTGGGGCCGAACGGTTCGGGAAAATCGTCGCTGTTGCGCATCCTCGCCGGGTTGCGCCGCCCCTGCGCAGGAAGGGTGCTGCTTGATGAGCGCGATATCGCCGGCATGGCGAAGAAAAGCGTGGCGCGGCGGGTCGCCTTTGTTGAACAGCACACCATGACGGAGGCGAATATTCGCGTGCGCGACGTGGTAAAGCTTGGACGCATACCGCACCACTCGCCGCTCTCCTCCTGGACACAGGAGGACGAGGCGATTATCAGCGCCGCGCTTGAGCGGGTTGAGATGCGCGATCGCAGCGAGCAGGGCTGGCAGAGCCTGTCGGGCGGCGAGCGCCAGCGGGTGCATATCGCCCGGGCGCTCGCGCAGTCGCCTTCAGAGATCCTGCTGGACGAGCCGACCAACCATCTCGATATTCACCACCAGATGCAACTGATGCGGCTGATAAGCGCGCTGCCGGTCACCAGCATCGTGGCGCTGCACGATCTCAACCATGCCGCCATGTTCTGCGACGCGCTTATCGTCATGTTGAAAGGGGAGGTCGTCGCGAGCGGCACGCCCGACGAGGTGCTGACCGAAGCGATGCTGCGGGAGGTGTTTCATGTGGAGACCCGCATTGAAGTTTCGCCCTACCACGGCAAAAAGCATATTCACTTTCTTTAAGCAGCGGGCGTCCGACCGGTGACGGACGCCTTTTCGCAACGCGGGCGCTTAAAACGGCCGGACGATCGCCAGCACGATAATGACGATGACTGCAACGATAAGCAGCGCAGGCGTCTGGCTAAGCCAGGTAAAGCGCGAACGCTCGCCGCTGTTAAGACGGCGCAGCGCCCCGGTAAGCAGGCCGTGCAGCGCCGAGAGCGCCACCACCACGACAATCTTCAGCACCAGCCACGCGTGGGGAAACTGGCCGTACATCACCAGCATCACCACGCCCGCCACCCACAGCACAATCATCGACGGCGTAGTCACCTGCCTGCTCCAGCGGCGCACCCCTTCCAGCAGCGCGCCGTGGCCTTGCAGATTGCGCGCCGCCACCGTATAAGCGAAAGCCATTAGCAGCAGGCCGAAAACCCAGAGCATGCCGGCGATAATATGCAGGGCGTTCAGCCACGCGTGTAGGTTCATAATCACTCCTTAAAAATGACGACAGTTGCTTCACAAGGGACAATAAAAAGCGGTGCGAGGGGCGGTATGGCTTGACGACAGCGTTCGCCCATTCATTCTGTTTATAGTTTTAACACAGCGCGCGGCCTGACAGTGCGCTTCATTGCACAAGGAGATAACGTTGCTGATAAGAAAAACGACGCCGGAGGATGTGCCGCTGCTGCCTGCGGTGGAAAGCGCGGCAGATGAGGCGTTCCTGACGCTGCCGGAACTCGCCTGGGTTGCCCGGGACGGCGGCTGGTCTGAGGACGAGCACAGAAAGCGGATTAACGACGGCTATTCGATTGTGGCCGTGGATGAGCAAAACAGCCCCGTGGGTTTTTTCATCGCAGAACGGCGGGGAAGCGAAAGCCATATTCAGGGGCTGGCGGTGGCGCGCGCCATACAGGGCCGCGGTGTAGGGCGGGCGCTGTTAAACCGGGCCATCGCCGATGCGCAAAAAGAGGGGGTGACGGCGATGACGCTAACGACCTTCAGAAACGTCCCCTGGAACCAGCCTTTCTATGAGCGGGCCGGGTTTCGCGTGCTGGAAGAAAGCGAGCTTGATGCGCGCCTCAAAGCGGTGCTGCTGGCGGAAGCGGCGCATGGTTTCGCGTATGACACGCGCTGCGCGATGCGGCTCAGCCTCGCTCAGCGCCAGCCATAAAAAAGCCGGTTACCCCTACGCAGAGGGTAACCGGCAACAGGCTTTGCTCCGCGTACCGCCAGGCGGCGCGCGGGTGGGACAGAAAGCCAGCGCTGTGAAGACAGCGAAAATGATGAAGATCCGACGGGGACGTTTTCCCCGGGTTGTTACAGCGACTGCAGGAAGGCCAGCAGGTCTTCGTTCAGCCGATCCTGATGCGTCACGGCAAAGCCGTGCGGCGCGTTGTCATACACGGTAAGCTGCGCGCCGCGGATCATCTCCGCCGCCACTTTGCCGGTGCTTTCAAACGGCACGACCTGGTCATTGCTGCCGTGGATAACCAGCGTCGGCACGTCGACTTTCGCGATATCCTGGCGGAAATCGGTTTCCCCGAAAGCGCTAACGCAGTCAAGGGTACCCTTGAGCGAGGCCAACAGCGCAATGTTCAGCGTCTGGGTCAACACGCCCTGAGAGACCGTCTGCCCGGCGTTAAGGCCGTAGAACGGCGTGGAGAAGTCGCTAATAAACTGGGCGCGGTCTTTACGCAGCCCGTCGCGAATGCCTTCAAACACGCTTTGATCCACACCCTGCGGGTAGTCGGCGGCTTTGCCGAAAATCGGCGTCACTGCGCCCAGCAGCACCAGCGCGTTGACGCGGGCGCTGCCGTAGCGGCCAATGTAGCGCGTCACGTCGCCGCCGCCCATGGAGAAGCCCACCAGCGTCACGTCGTTCAGGTCGAGGTGATTAATAAGATCGTTGATGTCAGAGGCGAACGTATCGTAGTTATACCCTTCCCACGGCTGGTCGGAGCGGCCAAAGCCGCGGCGGTCAAAGGCGATAACGCGGTAGCCGCGCTCGGCCAGGAAATTCAGCTGGCTGTCCCACATATCCGCATCCAGCGGCCAGCCGTGGCTGAAGAGTACCGGTTTGCCTGAACCCCAGTCTTTGTAATAGATCTGAGTGCCATCCTGCGTCTTAATCGTGCTCATAACAAATCCTCAATGTGAGTAAAAGGCTTAAGGGTGTGATGTTGATGTAATGGGCGCTATCAGATAGCGAACTGCCGGCGGTTCCCCGCCCCGGTGATACGCCTGCACCTTGCCGATGAGCAGCAGGTCATTCACCGTATGGCGCTCCTGCTGGCGCAGATGCTCTATCCACGCGCCGAGCACGAACGTCTCCATAAACATGCCGGGGCGCTGAATATCTTCATACACAGACCAGCTCAGCGCGCCGCCGCGCTGGCGTACGCGGCGCATCTCCTGGATGGCGACCACGAAGTCATACACGTCGTCCTCATCAATTTGATACTCATAAATAACCATCACCGGACCCCGGTCGAGCGACACGTCCATCTCGCGGGCGCGGTTATCCACGTCGCGCAGGTCGAGGTTCAGGTCCGGGTTCTCATTGAGCCGCCAGCGCAGCGTCGTCGCGCTCGCCAGCACCATGCCCACCGTCGCCACGCAGAGCGAAAACGGAATGCTGAAGTGCGAAGCCAGTTGCCCCCAGATGGCGCTACCTACCGTCATCGAACCAAAAAAGACGGTGAGATAAACCGCCAGCGCGCGCGCTTTCACCCATTTCGCCGCGCTGCGCTGCGCGCCCATGTTGAGCGTGGAGAGCACCGCAATCCAGGCGAAGCCGGTCAGGAACATAAACCCGTTCAGCAGCCAGAAATGACGCACGAAGGCGAGCGCCAGCGTGCTTGCCGCGAACAGCAGGCTGGTCGCCACCATCAGCCGGTCCGGGTTGAGATGGCGGCGAAGGCGCGGCAGCACCACCGCGCCGCAAATCGCGCCCAGCCCGATAAACGCCAGCAGAACGCCGTAACCGCCCGGGCCGAGGCCCAGCTCGCGGCGCGCCACCAGCGGGAGCATCGCCCAACTGGCGCTGCCGAAGATAAAAAACGCCACGGTGCGCACCAGCACGTTGCGCAGCACAGGGGCGGCGTGAACGTAACGCAGCCCGGCGCGCACGGCGGGGAAGAAGTGCTCCGGCGGCAGCCGCTGAATGTTCGGCTCCGCTTTCCAGCGGTACAGCACCCACGCCACGCCCAGCACGGAGAGCGCATTCAGCGCGAACACCACCCACGGCCCGGCTAGAGAGAGGATAAACCCGCCCAGCGCCGGGCCGATGGCGCGGCTGATATTAATGCCAAGCGAGTTCAGGGCCACGGCGGGCGCCAGTTCGCTTTTCTCCACCAGATCCGGCACGATGGCCTGGAACGGCGGCGAGCTCATGGCGGCGCCTGCGCTGAGCAGGAACGCGGCCACCAGCAGCACGCCCGGCGTGACGTAGCCGGTAAACGACAGCAGGGTCAGCCCGGCGGCGGCGATAAACACCCAGAGCTGCGAAAAGAGCAAATACTTGCGCCGGTCGACGATATCCGCCATCACCCCGGAGGGGAGGGCGAACAGAAACATCGGCAGGCTGCTCGCCGCCTGGACCAGCGCCACGGAGAGCGGGTCGGCGCTGAGCGTCAGCATCGTCCAGTTCACCCCCACGTCGTTCATCCAGGAGCCGATGTTGGAGACCACCGTGGCAATCCACAGCATGCGAAAGACGCGGTTGCGCAGCGGCTGCCAGGAGGAGGCGGTCGCCGGGTGCGGTGCGGCGGCTTGCGCCGTCGCTGCGTGGATATCATTTACCTGCGCCATACGGCAGCTCCCGTGTCTGGGTGAGGCCGGGCCGCCAGCGGCCCGGGCCGGTTAACGCCAGCGTGGTGAAGATAATCAGCAGCAGCCAGCCGAACTGCCCTTCGGCGATGCTCCAGCCAGGATGCACCACCAGCATCGCCACCAGCAGCACGCCGATGACAGGCAGGCAGGCGAGCCGCGCGCCGACGCCGAGAATGATAAAGACCGGGCAGATGACCTCCGCGAAAATCGCGGGCAGCAGGCTCGCCCACGGTCCCAGGCCGAACGGATCTTCAATTCGGGTTAGCTCTTCGCCAAAATGCATCACCTTCGGCAGACCATGCACGTAAAGCAAAAGCAGGCTGCCGGTGAGGCGCAGGAAGAACAGCCCCGCATCAACGCGGGGCGGCACAGCCGATGAACTTTTCATAGGCGTCAGAAGGCAAAGCAGCTGCAGCCGAGCGCGCCCCAGAAGGCGTTATCGTCTGAAACCGGAACGGAGGAGCGGCGCGCCACGTCATGCTGGTGGCTGTGTACGCCGCACGGACCGCTGCAATGGTGCGCGGCGGGCATCATTCCCACGCGGCTTTGCTGCACCGGCGCGCTGCGGTAGTGGCCCGGCACGTTGACCACTGGCGACCATTCCGGCAGTACCGGCAGGGAAGGGGGCGCCTCCGCGCTGAAAGGGCCGGCGGCGTAAACCACGTCGCCGCCCACCACCGTCAGCACCGATTCGATGCCCTTGATCTCCTCTTCCGGCACGCGGAAATAGTCTTTGCTCAGCACGGCGAGATCCGCGAGCTGGCCGGTTTTAATCTGCCCCTTTTTGCCCTGCTCGCTGGAGAACCAGGCGCTGCCCTGCGTCCAGAGCATCAGCGCGGTGTCGCGGTCGAGGCGCGCGTTGACGTCATACATCTGCATGCCGCCGACGGTGCGCCCGGAAACCAGCCAGTAGAGCGCGGTCCACGGGTTGTAGCTGGCGACGCGGGTGGCGTCGGTGCCAAGGCCCACCGGCACGCCGGTTTCCAGCATTTTCGCCACCGGCGGCGTGTGGCGCACCGCCTCCATGCCGTAACGCTCGGCGAAGTACTCGCCCTGGAACGCCATGCGGTGTTGCACGGCGATGCCGCCGCCCAGCGCTTTAATGCGGTCGATGTTGGCCTGGGTTACCGTTTCGGCATGGTCGAAGAACCAGTGCAGGCCGTTGAACGGAATGTCGCGGTTCACTTTCTCGAAGACATCCAGCATGCGGCTTATCGATTCGTTATAGGTGGCGTGCAGGCGGAATGGCCAGCGGTGCTCGACCAGATGGCGCACCACGCGCTCCAGTTCATCCTCCATGCCCGGCGCGAGATCAGGGCGCGGCTCGAGAAAATCTTCAAAGTCGGCGGCGGAGAAGACCAGCATCTCCCCCGCGCCGTTGTGGCGGAAGAAATCGCTGCCCTGGCCCGGCGTCAGCATGTCGGTCCATTTTTCGAAATCTTCCAGTTCGTGGCCGGGGCGCTGGGTGAAGAGGTTATAAGCGATGCGCACGGTCATCTGCTTTTTGGCATGCAACTCGCTGATGACCTCGTAATCATCGGGGTAGTTCTGGAAACCGCCGCCCGCGTCGATGGCGCTGGTCAGCCCCAGGCGGTTTAGCTCGCGCATAAACTGGCGGGTGGAGTTGACCTGCTGCTCCAGCGGCAGCTTCGGCCCTTTAGCCAGTGTGGCGTAGAGGATCATGGCGTTCGGACGGGCTATCAGCATGCCGGTGGGGTTGCCGTTGCTGTCGCGCTGGATCTCGCCGCCCGGCGGGTTAGGCGTATCTTTGGTGTAGCCCACCACTTTCAGCGCCGCACGGTTAAGCAGGGCGCGGTCGTAGAGGTGAAGAATAAATACCGGCGTGTCGGGCGCCGCGTCGTTAATTTCATCCAGCGTCGGCATGCGGCGCTCGGCGAACTGAAACTCCGACCAGCCGCCCACCACCCGCACCCACTGCGGCGAAGGCGTGCGCAGCGCCTGCGCTTTTAGCATCCGCAGCGCGTCGGCAAGTGAAGGCACTCCTTCCCAGCGCAGCTCCAGGTTGTAGTTCAGCCCGCCGCGAATCAGGTGCAGGTGCGAGTCGTTAAGGCCGGGAATGGCGGTGCTGCCTTTGAGGTCGATAATTTTCGTGCCTTCGGCCTGGTGTTGCATCACGTCCGCTTCGCTGCCGACTTCCAGAAACTTGCCGTCGCGGATGGCGACCGCCTCGGCGAGCGGGTTCTCCCTGTCCACGGTGTGAAATTTGCCGTTGAGTAAAATCAGCTCTGCTTTACCGAGCGAAACCATAATTCCTCCTGTCTGTGACGTCCAAAAGGCGGCGCGCCGCCGGACGGTAAGATGGTGTGCCCTGGCGCAGCAGAGCATCGAAGCTGGCGGGATTATGTTCAGCAGGAGAAAACGGCGTCTAGTTATACGAAGGTATAGGTATACGAACGTATAGTTATACACAGAGATAATAGTTCTGCCGGAAAAGGACTTTTACTATCCGTCCCGACAGCGACGTTCGGGCCGGACCGGCGAAAGCGTTACGCCAGATGAGCGATACCCCGGTCACTGTCAGTTTCCTTCCGCTTTCTCTTTCGCGGTTTACTTGCTACTTAACGACTATGGGTATTCTCATGACCAACACTAAGCTTGAAGTACTGACTCCTCAGAATTGCCAGATGATTTTCATCGACCAGCAGCCGCAGATGGCCTTTGGCGTGCAGTCTATCGACCGTCAGGTGCTGAAAAACAACGTCGTTGGCCTGGCGAAAGCGGCTAAAGTCTTCAACATTCCCACCACCATCACCACCGTGGAAACCGAAAGCTTCTCCGGCAACACCTTCCCGGAACTGCTGGATGTCTTCCCGGAACACGACATTCTTGAGCGCACCTCCATGAACTCCTGGGACGACCAGAAAGTGCGCGACGCGCTGGCGAAAAACGGCCAGAAAAAAGTGGTGGTGTCCGGCCTGTGGACTGAGGTGTGCAACAACACCTTCGCCCTGTGCGCCATGCTCGAGGGCGGCTATGAGATTTACATGGTGGCGGATGCGTCCGGCGGCACCTCCAAAGAGGCGCACGACTACGCCATGCAGCGCATGATCCAGGCGGGCGTTATTCCGGTCACCTGGCAGCAGGTGCTGCTGGAGTGGCAGCGCGACTGGGCGCATAAAGAGACCTACAACGCGGTGATGGACATCGTGAAAGAGCACTCCGGCGCCTACGGCATGGGCGTGGATTACGCCTACACCATGGTGCACAAAGCGCCAGCCCGCGCCAAAGGCTCTCACCACACCCTGGCACCGGTTCCGGCCAACAAATAAGACGAAAGGGCTGGCCGCGCGCCAGCCTTTCCCCTTTTATGGAGAACCCCATGAGCACAGGGCTTATCTCTCTTGGCGCGGGCGTGTTGATCGGCCTCGTCTATGCGTTGTTAAAAGTCCGCTCTCCCGCGCCCCCCGCCATCGCGCTGGTGGGGTTGCTGGGGATGCTGGTTGGCGAGCAGATCACTTCCGCGCTCGTCTCGCATAACGAGCCGCGCGCCTCGCAGGCCGCGCCTTCTCAGACGGCGAACCCCGCGTCGGGCTATACACGGACAGGCTGACTATGTTGAAATCCTATCTTGTTTCCCTGGTGACCGGTCTTCTGGCGGGTGTCATCTACGGCGCAATGCAGGTTCATTCGCCCGCACCTCCGGTCATCGCGCTGTTGGGGCTGTTCGGCATGCTGGTGGGTGAACAGCTTATTCCGGTAGGCCGACGGCTGCTTAACCGTCAACCGGTTACACTGGCATGGTTTCGTCATGAATGCGTGCCCAAAATCAGCGGCACTCCGCCTGCGCAAGACAAAAAAGCACCCTGAAGGAGCGCCGCTCACCGTCGCGTGAGCCCAGACCGAGGACAACAGCATGACGCTGTCAGCACGCATTGTCATTGTTGACGATGAACGCTCCGTTCGCAGCGGACTTAGCAATCTTCTGCTGTCGGAGGGTTACGATACCTGCGCCTTCGAGTCCGCGGAGGCGTTTCTCAATGACGAGGCGGCGCTGGCTGAGGCTTCCCTGCTCATTCTCGATGTTAAACTGCGCGGCATGAGCGGCCTTGAGCTTTACCAAAACCTCATCCTGCAACCGGCCACGCCGCCGGTGATATTTATCTCCGGCCACGGCGATGAAAATATGCAGCGCTACGCCCTCGGCTGCGGCGCCGTCGCGTTTTTACACAAACCCATCAATATTGATACGCTGCTGGAATACATTCGCCGGGAACTCGCTGCGTGAGGATTGCTATGAGTGAAAAACTGTCCGCCGCCGGAAGCGTGATGGAGGGTGAGGTATTCACCCTCACTGACGATACCCTGTTCACGCCGCTGGCGCAGGAAGGCGGCATCGCCTGGACGCTGTGCCAGCCGCTGCACGCCGCGGACAGCTTTATTCTCGCCAGCGCCGCCGCAGCCAGCGAAGAGGCGGTTTACCAGACGACCCAACTGCTGAAAAACGAATTCGCGCTGCGCATTCAGCTTTCCGGCGCCTGGGCGGTGAAGCCCATCAGCTCCACCAGCCACCACGGACGTTATGCGCTGGTTTACGCGCCGTTTCCTTTTCGCACGCTGGCGCAGTCGACTCACTTAAAAATGGGCGGCATCGCCGATTTTCTCTCGCTCGCCATTCGTCTGTGCGCGCCGCTGCGCCAGATGCACGCGCAGGGGCTTATTCATAGCGATATCAAGCCCGGCAACTTTTTTCTCGACCCGGGCGGCAGCTACCGGCTGGCGGGGTTTGGGCTTGCCAGCGGGACGGCGGATATCGCCACGCAAACGCGCCTTATCGTGTCGGGCGGCACGCTGGCTTATATGTCGCCGGAGCACACCGCCCGCACCCGGGACGCGGTGGACAGCCGAAGCGATCTCTACAGCCTTGGCATCGTGCTCTACGAACTGCTGACCGGCGCGCTGCCCTTTGCCCTCAGCGAAGGCGGACAGGCGGAGTGGGCGCATCACCATATCGCCTCCGCGCCCCGTCCGTTGCAGGAGGTGCGTCCTGCCGTGCCGGCGATGCTTTGCGCCATTATCTTACGCCTGCTTGAGAAGTCGCCGGAGCGGCGCTACCAGACGGTGGAAGGGCTGATTGCCGATCTGCGCCGCTGCCAGGCGCACCTTGCAGAAAACGGCGAGATTGCGGTGTTTACGCCGGGCCTGCAGGATGTGGTGCCTGCGCCGCTGCGGCCCGATAACCTGTTTCTGGCGCACCCGCAGGATAACGAACTGACGGCGGCGTTTGAGCGGGTCGCCGCCAGCGGGACGCTGACGCTCGCCGCGGTCAGCGGGCCGCTTGGCATCGGCAAATCCTCGCTTATCGCCTCTGCGCTGCGAAAGCTTAGCCACCAGCCCGCGCTGCTTGCGGTCAGCAAAGCGGATCAATACTCCGCGGTGCTGCCTTATTCGGTGATAGCCGGCGCGTTTCGTTCGCTGGCGCTGCATCTGTTAGGGCTTGATGCGCAGGAGGTGGCGCTCTGGAAGCGCCGTCTGGCGCACGCGCTCGGCAGCTACGCCGGGCTTGCGGTGAACCTGGTGCCGGAGCTGGGGCTGCTGCTTGAAAGTAAAACCTTTATGCCCGCCGACGTCCGCGCGGCGGATGCCCGCGCCCGCTGCAATCAGATGGCGGCGCGGCTGGTAGCGGCGCTCTCGAGCCGCGAATGCCCGCTGATTTTAGTGATTGAAGATTTGCAGTGGATTGACCCGGCGAGCCTGCATCTGCTGGAGTCGCTGGTGAGCAACAGCGAATCGCTGCCGCTGCTGATCGTGGTTTCGCATTGCGAGCCGGAGGCGTTCCCCACGGGCAACGCCGCGCATTATCTGGAAAAATTACGCGCCGGCGCGCGCCTGCTGGTGGATATCCGCCCCGCGCCGCTTAGCGTAAAGGCGATATCGCGCTGGCTTGCCGAGCTGTTCCAGGCCCGCGTTTCGGGCCTTGGCGAGCTGGCGGCGCTGATTCATGAAAAGACCGACGGCAATCCGCTCTTCACCCACGAATTTTTTCAGCGCATCGTCAAAGACGGGCTTATCAGCTACAACAAGCTGCACGGCAAGTGGCACTACGATTTGCCCGCCATCAAGGCGCGCAACTATACGGAAAATGTGGCGAGCCTGGTGTTGCAGCAGCTTGAGGAGATGCCGCTGACCGCACGCCGTTTGCTGGGCTGCCTCGCCTGCGTCGGCGGAACCGGCAAGCTGGCGCTGCTAAGCCAGATGCAAGGCCTTGCGCCGGAATGCCTTCAGGAGCAGTTGCAGCCCGCCGTCGTCGCGCGCCTGATTCGTTTTTCCGGCGATGAATACGCCTTTACCCACGACCGGGTGCACAAAGCGGCCCAGGCGCTGCTTGAGCCTGACGAAATCGAACGGCTTAATTTCGCCGCCGCCGGCCTTTTTACCGAGGCGCTGAACCAGAACGAAAGCAACGAGCAGCTCTTCCTGGCCGTACACCATATTACCCGCGCGCTACGGCATATCCGCTTTTCGCCAGAGCGCGACCGCTACCGGGCGGTTTGCCAGCTGGCCGCCCGACGGGCGCGCAGCACAGGCGATTACGCCTCTGCGGTGCGCTATCTGCACACGGCGAAAAGCCTGTATGACGATGCGTTAGTGAAAGCGCCGGACGAGGCGTTTCTGCTTGGCTTTGAAGAGGCGGAGTGTGAATTCCTGCAGGGCAACCTCTCTGCCGCGCTCACGCTCTGCAATCAGCTGATGATCACGCCCGGCAGTCCGCAACAGAAAGCGGTGGCCGCCTGCATGATGGCGGAAATCCATATGCGGCAGTCCGATATGCCGCTGGCGCTTGAAACGGCGCTGGCGTGGCTTGCCGCCTTCGGCGTTCATCTGAACCGTCACCCCGACGACGGCGACTGCGAGACGGCATGGCGGGAGATAGAGGCGCGGGCGGGTGAAAATCCGTTTAAAACGTTCAACGAGCTGGCGCGTTGTGGCGACTGCGAAGCCGAGGCGATCATGAGCCTGCTGCTCAGCGCCAGCATGTTCGCGGCCTTCGCCTCGCCACGGCTGCATTTTCTGCTGCTGTGTAAAATCATGCACATGACGCTCGACAGCGGCCTGTGCGGCGCTTCTACCTCCGCGCTCGCCTGGTACGGCGTGCTTATCGGCCGCCGCTATGATGAGTATAACAGCGGCTTTCGCTACGCCCTGCTGGGGCGTGACCTGGTGATGGAGCACCACTTCAACCCTTTTAAAAGCAGAACGCTGCTGGCGGTGGATCTGGCGAGCGCCTGGAAGCAGCCGCTGAGCTTTGCGGTGGAGAGCGCGAAAACGTGTTTCGCCACGGCGGTGGAGCAGGGCGACCTGACCGTCGCCTGTTTTATCATCCGCCATCAGACCATGAATTTCCTCACGCGCGGCGAGCATCTCGACAGCGTGATGACCACCATCGAACGCGGGCTGACCTTTATTCGCAAGCTGCGCTTCCCGGATGTGGAGATCATGCTGCAGCTTCAGCGTCTCTATGTGACGCAGCTGCGCAGCGGCGCTACCGACGGCTTTACCGGTACGGATCTTTTTCCGGATTCGCTGCTGATAAGAGAGGGCGAAAAAGGGCGTCAGCCGATGCCGCTGACGCAGTTCTGGTTCTGGCTCTTCCGGGGGATGGCGCACTTTATGGCGGGCGAGCTTAGCGATGCTCGCCGCTGCCTGGCGCGAGCCGAACCCTTCGCCAGCGCGGTGCCGGGCTATATTCACCTGCTCGATTACCATTTCTACAGCGCGCTTTCGCTGACCCTCTCCCTGGCGCCGGGGCGCGTGACCGCAGCGGAGCTGGCGAAAATCACGGCGCATTATGAGAAAATCGCCCTGTGGGCGCGCCATAATCCAGCGACTTTTGCCGATAAAGAGGCGTTGATTAGCGCGGAGCTGGCGCGCCTGTCGCAGAAGAACGACGTGGCCGCCGCGCACTATGAGAAAGCCATCCAGCTCTCCGGCGGCGCGGAGTTTCACCACATCAACGGGCTCGCCTGCGAGATGGCCGGGCGTTTTGCCAGGACCTGCGGTTACCACATCGCTTCGGAAGCCTACTTTCGCAGCGCGTTCAGCGCCTGGCGCCGCTGGGGCGCGACGGCCAAACTGCGCCAGCTTGAGCGGCGCTATCCGCATCTCGCCCCCGGCGGGCAGAGCACCCCTTACGACACCATCGCCTTCGCCCAGAACGAGGTGATACACGATCTCGAAAGCGCGCTGCGGGCTATCCGCGCCATGACCGAAGAGATCAACCTCGACCGGCTGATCCACACGCTGATGACCATGCTGCTTGAGCGCGCCGGGGCGCAGCGTGGGCTGCTGATTCGCATTCCCGATAGCAACATTGCCGAAATCCAGGCCTGCGCGGAGACCTCCTCAGACGGCGTAAAGGTGCGCATTGTTAAAGAGGCGCCCACCGCCAGCGATCTGCCGCTCTCGATTCTTGCCGCGGTGATGCGCACCGGTAAGGAGATCCGCACCAGCAAGCCGGAGATCTTCAGCCCCTTTGGCCAGGATCCGTACCTGGTGACCTCCGGCGCGGCGGTGATGTGCGTGCCGATGTTTAAGCAGGCGCGAATGGTGGGCGTGCTCTACCTGGAAAACCGGGTGATGCCGGAGATGTTTACCGCCGAGCATTCGCGCATCGTCGGCATGCTCGCGGCCCAGGCGGCGGTGTCGCTGGAAACGGCGCGCCTGTACGCCGAGCTGCTGGAAGAGAACATCCAGCGCCGCAGGGTGGAAAAAGAGCTGCGCGCCAGCCAGACCTCGCTGATGCTGGGCGAGCGCATCAGCCACACCGGCACCTGGCGCTGGGATCTTGAGCAGGACCTGATGTTCGTCTCTGACGAATACGCCCGCATTCTCGGGCTGCCGGGGCGGCAGCGCACGCTCTCCATGGCGGATTTCCTGACGCTGGTGCATCCGGAAGATTATCCGCGCATCAGCAAGCTTGTGACCGACAGCGTCAGCAACGGCGTGCCGATGCGGGCGGAGTTTCGCGTTTTTCGCCCCGACGGCGACTGCCGCTACATTCTCGGCGTCGGCAACCCGGTGGGCGATGAAGCGAGCGTGGCGGAATATTTCGGCGTTATCACCGACATTACGGCGCGCCGCCAGTCGGAGGACGCCGTGCGCGTGGCGCAGGCGGATCTTGCCCGCGTTTCCCGCGCCACCACCGTCGGCCAGCTTACCGCCTCTATCGCCCATGAGATTAATCAGCCGCTGATGTCCATCGTCGCCAATGCGGGCGCCAGCCTGCGCTGGCTCAGCCGCGAACCGGCGATGCTGGATAACGCGCGCGCAAGCCTTGAGGAGATAATCAGCGAAGGGGAGCGCGCCGGGAACATTATTCGCGGCCTGCAGGCGCTGACGCGCAACCAGACGACAAGCTATTCGCGGGTCAACCTGCACCATATCGTCTACCACATCATGACCCTTTCGCGCAGCGAACTGGAGCGGCGGCAAATTCTGCTGGAGTACGAGCTCAGGGCTGCGCAGGCGTTTATCTACGGCGACAGCGTGCAGATCCAGCAGGTGCTGCTAAACCTGATTGTGAACGCCATTGACGCGATGACGGAGATCCACAGCCGGGGGCGCATTCTGACGATCCGCTCGGAGAACCCGCAGCCGGGCAAGATCCAGCTGGATATCGCCGATACGGGGTGCGGGCTGAGCGCGGAGGTGAAAGCGCGGCTTTTTGACTCGTTCTACACCACTAAAGCGCACGGCATGGGGATGGGGCTTAGCATTAGCCACGACATTATTGAAAAGCACAGAGGGAAGCTCACGGCGCACTCGCGCGAGCCTTACGGCAGCGTCTTTACCTTTATTCTGCCGACCGACAGCGACGATGAGTAAAAGGCCCGACGGTCGGGCCTTGTTATTACGGGCGGGACGCCGCCAGCAGATGGCGCAGCTCGCCGTGCGCCATCGCCACCTGGGGCGAAGCCTGCAGGGCATCGAGGTATTTCTGATGAAACTCGCTGCCGTTCTCCGGCCCCAGCGCCAGCAGGCCGCCCACGGTTTTACGCACGGTTTCCAGCGCCGCGGCGTCCACCGGCTCCTCTTTGTTATCCAGCCGCTCGTCAATCTCCACCAGGATTTCCGAAATTTGTCGCAGCCAGGCGAATTGCGGGTGGCTGGTGAGCAGTTGCAAATGTTCAAAGGCGCTGCCCGGGTCGCCAAAGCGCACGGTTTCAAAATCCACCAGCGCTTTATGCAATTTTCTGAGGGTTGAGGAGAGGGCTTTAAGCTGCGCGCGCGGCTCGGCGATAGGGTCGGTGGTCATGGGGTCTCCTGGAAGTGTCAACGTTTGCGACCGCCGCAGCGAGGCTGCGGCAAACGGTTTAACGGCTTTGTGTTTTCGCGATATTCAGACGCTCCGCCGCGCGGACCAGATCCGTCAGCGAGCGAACCTGCATCTTCTCCATCACGCGTTTTTTATGCACTTTCGCGGTAATTTCGCTCACGCCGAGCGCGGTGGCGATTTGCTTATTGAGCAAGCCGCCGATAGCAAGCTGGAAAACTTCCTGCTCACGCGGCGTCAGGGAGGCGTAATGCGCTTTTAGCGTCTGTAATTCCCGCGTTTCGCCCATTCTGGTTTCGGAAAGTTTCAGCGCGTCCGCCACCGCTTTTAACAGCAGATTCGGCACCGCAGGTTTGGTCATAAACTCATACGCGCCTGCTTTCATCGCTTTTACAGTAAGCGGGATGGTGCCGTAGCCGGTAAGAAAGATCGTCGGGATCAAATAGCCGAGACTTGCGAGCGCTTCGGTAACGGAAAACCCGTCGGCTTCCGGCATGTTCATATCCAGGATCAGACAGGCGGGATCGGGGCTGAAACCGTGCGCCAGAAAAGCGTCGGCAGAAGGAAAATCGGCCACCCGATACGCTTCCGCTGACAGCAGGCGGACCAGCGATTGCCTTACCGAAGTATCATCGTCTACAACGTAAACAATAGGATCCATAAGTCGTTCCTGGCTGGCATCAGGATATATGCAGGGTCTGGCACCGGTCAGTGGTGAGCCAATTGACCTTTCCTTCCTTAGATTACAGCCACATACATCCAGTTTTTACCAATATATAACCGGATATTAACACAATAATTCTCATTATCACCTTTAAAATAAGGTGAAAGCGTAAAGTTAACTAATCAATTGCGAAAAAAGTGGTAAGGCGGATAAGCACAGACGTGTTCTGAACAAACGCCCGTCTGTTAAACAGGCGGTTAGCTCACCTGCATCGCTAAAACACCCTGTTTTACAGCCCTCGCACCTTGCGGAACGCGCCAATAGCCGCATCAATACAAATGATAATCAATATCATTTTTGTTTACACAAATTATTTTTTTCTGCACACTGTCGCCGCTTTCCCATCAGAAGGGCCTTCGCCTGCGCAAACCCGCTGAATTAAAAGGGTGAATTCTGGTGGATTTTCGCTCATTACATGGAATGGATAACACGTTATGTCCCGCAGTTTACTCATCACGGCGGCCCTGTGCGCCGCCACGGCTTCGCCTTACCTCTTCGGCGCTGAACAAGACGAGATGGTGGTTACCGCAACGGGTTTTGCGCAGAAGATCCAGAATGCGCCCGCTTCTATCTCCGTCATTTCCAAGCAACAGATTGAAGATAAAGCCTATCGCGACGTCACCGACGCGCTGCGGGACGTGCCGGGCGTGGTGGTCACCGGCGGGGCGAGCAGCAGCGACATCAGCATTCGCGGCATGGCCTCCCAGTACACGCTGTTCCTGGTGGACGGCAAGCGCATCAGCACCCGCAGTACTCGCCCGAATAGCGATAACTCGGGCATTGAGCAGGGCTGGCTGCCGCCGCTGGAGTCTATCGAGCGCATCGAGGTAATTCGCGGCCCGATGTCGTCGCTCTACGGCTCCGACGCCATGGGCGGCGTCATTAATGTCATTACCAAAAAGGTGTCGAACACCAAAAGCTGGACGGGCTCGGTGCACGGCGACGCCACTTTCCAGGAGAACCGCGATTCCGGCGATCTCTACCAGACCAACGCTTACGCCTCCGGGCCGCTTATTGACGGGCTGCTGGGGGTGAAGGTGAGCGGGCTCTTCTCGCGTCGCCAGGAGGACCGCATTGTCAACGGCTATAACGAGCAGCGGATGCGCAACGGCGCCGTTACGCTGAACGTTACGCCGGATGACAAAAACGATTTTGACCTTGATATCGCCCGCGAACTGCAGGACCGCAACAGCACGCCGGGCATGTCGACAGCGGCTGAAGTGTGTCGCGGCGCGACCTGCACGCCGAATGAGAAAAGCGAAACCCGCTACGAGCACACCACGTATGCGCTGACGCACCACGGTTATTACGACGATTTCAACTCCACCAGCTACATTCAGCAGGAGACGTCGAACAACCCGGAACGTGAAATGAAGGCCTGGAACACCACGTTCAACACTCAGAACCAGATCTTCCTTGGCGACCATACGCTGACGGTAGGCGGGCAATATCGCTATGAAAAGCTGCGCGACAACGGCAACCAGCTGGAAGCGGCGCAGGGCCTGAGCAAACTCACCCGCTGGAGCTGGGCGCTCTTCTCGGAAGATGAGTGGGCGATGACCGACAGCTTCACGCTGACGGCGGGCCTGCGCATGGATAAAGATGAGAACTACGGCACCAACTGGACGCCGCGCGGCTACGGTGTCTGGCACCTCAATGACCAGTGGACCCTGAAAGGGGGCGTTTCCGCAGGCTATAAAGCCCCGGAGCTGCGCCAGTCTTCCGCAAGCTGGGGGCAGGTCACCGGCGGCGGCCGTCTTGACGGCATTATCGTCGGCAACCCGGATCTCAAGCCGGAAAAGAGCCTGAGCGAAGAGATCGCGCTGCTGTGGGATAACGGCGATAACCTGAACGCGGGCGTCACGCTCTTCAACACGGACTTTAAAGATAAAATCACCGAAGTGCGCCGTTGCAACAGCAGCGCCGACCCGGCCTGTCAGATTGGCAACCACCGCTACGATTTTGTCAGCGACCGCGTTAACGTGGATAAAGCCAATATGCGCGGTGTGGAGTCCACCTTCGGCTGGGAGATGGTGAAAGACCTCAACCTGACGGCGAACTACACCTTTACCGAGTCGGAGCAAAAGAGCGGGCAGTTCTCCGGCAAACCGCTGAACAAGATGCCGAAGCATATGTTCAACACCACGCTCGACTGGCAGGCAACGCCGGATGTCGGCTTCTGGAGCCGCCTCAACTTGCGCGGCAAAAGCTCGGAATATTTAAGCCGCACCGCGATGGCGCAGGGCACGCCTTCTTACACGCAGGTTGATGTGGGGCTGCGTTATCACGCCGCGAAAGATCTGCTGCTCACCGCCGGGGTTTATAACGTTTTCGATAAACAGATTGATTACGCCACCTACGACACCATTCTGGATGGCCGCCGCTATACCCTCGGCTTAACCTATAACTTCTGAGCCTTGTCACGCACGCGGCAAAGCCCGAACCCGTTTCGGGCTTTTTTATGTGCGCCGCAGCCGCCGGGTTGCAACTGCTAAGCTTATCGCATGCTAATCCGGAGGAATCATGAAATTAGGCTTCGCTTGTAAATTTTTAAACGCTGAACAGAAACAACTTTTTCCTTTCAAAGCGACGACCCGCACGCGATTCCTGAGCCTGGATAACGAAACCGGGGCCACGCTGCTTTATGAACTCGCCCGCGCCAACCTCACCAATCTGCGGCTTATCTTTCAGGCGCTCGCCCTTGAGCCTGCCGACCTGCGCATGATGCGCATCGGCAGCGATTTGCTGCCGCTGTATACGGTGCCGGAAGCGACGCGGCTCTATAACGAATTTTTGCCCGATCTCTATCCGTTGTTTGCCGACTGCGGCGATGTCGCCCGGGCGAACGACATCCGGCTCTCTTTTCATCCCGGCCAGTATTCCGTGTTAGCCTCCGATAACCCGGACGTGGTGGAAAGGGCGATAGAGGATGTGGAGTATCACGCCCTCTGCGCGCGGCTGATGGGCTACGGCAAAACCTTTCAGGATTTTAAAATCAATATTCACATGAACGGCAAAGCCGGATTCGCCGGGTTTACGCGCGCGTTCAACAAACTGAGCCCGGAAGCGAGGCGGATGCTGACGGTGGAAAACGACGAAATTTCCTGCTCGCTGGACGATGTTTTGCAGGCGCAGGCGCTCTGCCCGGTAGTGGTGGATATTCACCACCACTGGGTAAAAGAGAATGCCTTTATCAGGCCTGACGACCCGCGTATCGCGCAGGTTATCGACTCCTGGCGCGGCGTGCGGCCCGTGCTGCACTACTCCATTTCGCAGGAGGGGCTTATCCCGGCGCAGGGCTTCCCTGAACAAGCCGCGCTTGGCGTGCCAAAAACCAAACTGCGCGCCCACTCCGATTACTACTTCAACCCCACGCTGAATGACTGGGCGCTTTCGTTTACCGATTTCGACATCATGTGCGAGGTCAAAATGAAAAACCTCGCCCGCGACAGGCTTTACGCTTACGCGAAAAGCCGATAGCGCACCTGGCTGCTTACTCCGGCGCGCCGATCAGGTTTTTGCCAGCGCAAGGCGCGCTCTGGCGCTGACGGCGGGCGCCTGCTGCTCCCTGATCTGCTCAAGCGGCGCCGGGCGGCCAATGTAATATCCCTGCAGGATGTCGCATTCATATTTTTTCAGCAACTCTTGCTGCTGCGAGTTTTCGACCCCTTCCGCCGTCACGTTAAGGGAGTAGGCTTTACCCAGCCCAATCATGTTTTTGACGATAAGGCAGGCGCTTTCGGAATCAGCCATCGGAATAACAAAAGAGCGGTCCAGCTTAATACCGTCGAACGGGAAGGTTCGCAGATAGCTCAACGACGCGTAGCCGGTGCCAAAATCATCAATCAGAAAACGCACGCCCATCGCCTTGAGCTGTCGCATCATCTCCAGCGCGATATCCGGCGCTTTCAGCGTGGCGTTTTCCGTCACCTCTATCTCAAAACGCGAGGGCGGGAAGCCGCTCTGTTCCAGCGCGCTATGGACCCGCTCAACCAGCCCGGGCGTCTGGAACTCGCTTGCCGAGATATTCACCGACAGCGCCAGCTCCGGTAAGGTTTGCTGCATCGCCCGGCACGCTTGCAGCATCACCCAGTCGCTCAGTTCGATAATCAGCCCCGTCTCTTCCGCCAGCGGAATAAACTGATCCGGCGTCAGCAGGCCAAGGCGAGGGTGCTGCCAGCGCACCAGCGCTTCCACGGCGTATACCTGGGCGGATTTGATGTCGTAGCGCGGTTGATAAACCAGCCGCAGCTGGTCTGCGCGTATCGCCTCGCGCAGCGCCTGCTCCATTTCACGCCGCTGCACAATCTGCTCGCTCATATCGGGCTGGTAAAACACCCACAGGTTATGCCCGCTGGTCTTGGCTTGATACAGCGCGATATCGGCAAAGCGCAGCAGGTCGTTGGCGTCGGTCGCGTCCTGCGGCGCCAGCGCGATGCCCATGCTCGCGCCGATAAAAATCTCGTGGCCGTTAATCTGGTAGGGGCAGGTGATCGCCACGATCAGCTGCTGGCAAAGCGTTTCCACCGCCGCCCGGCTGCGAATATCCGGTACGATCAGGATAAACTCATCGCCGCCGTGCCGGGCCACCAGACCGTTATCCCCCAGACAGCGGCGCAGGCGGCTGGACATTTCATGCAGCACATCGTCGCCCGCCGCGTGGCCGAAGAGATCGTTGACCGGTTTAAATTTATCCAGATCCAGCATGATCATGGCGAGCGGCCGCTCTGTCGTGGGTTTGGCCCGCAGCTTGCCTTCGAGAAACGCTTTCATCTGCACGCGGTTCGGCAGACCGGTGAGCTCATCGTGATGGGAAAGGTAGTCAACCCGCTGCTGCGCTTCTATCTCAAGCGTAACGTCCGTCGCGGTGCCGCGAAAACCGCGCTGGCCATTCATCATGGTGACGTTTTTCAGCGTCAGGTTACAGTAACGCTGGCGCTGCTGGCCTGAAAGATAGCGGCAGTGGGTCAGCGTCAGGTTGTTTGCAGGCTGCGGGTTTTTCAGCCACTGCGTCAGCGCGAAGCTGTCGTTTTGCAAAAACTCCGTTAACGGCTGGCCCAGCCAGTCGCCGATGCGGTAACCGGTAATAGCCGGAAAGCGTTCGGAGATCCAGGTGAAGCGCAACTGCTCGTCCGTCTCCCAGATCCAGTCGGTGGCGGCCTCGGCGACATCGCGAAAGCGATTTTCGCTGGCCGCCAGCGCGAGGCGGCTTTGCTCCAGCAGAAAAGTATTTTCATCATTACGCTGCGCTTTCAACAGCGTATTGCGCATCAGCATGAAGGCGAATACCAGCGTGGCGAACATCAGGAACACCAGCAGCGGCAGCACCCAGGTCAGCAGTGCGCCGCCGGGGTTGTCGCTGCGCCAGACCAGCTGGATAGAGCCACCATAAACCGGCAGCGTCAGGCTCGCTTGCGGATAGGTCGCCACAGGCGTAGCGGGGGTTTTCACCTGCGTATCGTGGATGCCGTATTCAAGCCCCATGCTTTGCAGCTTGCTGAACGTAAGACGATCGACAAAAACCAGCATTGACGCGGCGCCAGGTATAGGCGTCACGTTAATATCGCTGCCGGGCGTAATCCAGGCGGCGGCCAGCAAAATAAGTTCGCCCTGGGCGAGCATGAGCCGGGAAACCGGTTTGCCTTGCGAGCGCGCCAGCGCCTGGCGCAGTTCAGGCGTCGGGTTCCTTCCCAGCCAGTCCGCCAGTGTCCGGGACTGGCGCTTGCCATTAAGAATGCTGTAGCGCGTGTCGTCTTTCCCGTCGAGCACGAAAACGCCTTCATAACCAAAGTTCTTGTAAAGCGAAGCGCCGAGGTTCTGCTTATCCCAGGCCCACGCGGGATTAACCCGCCGGTGCAGGTTTTCGTAAGCTTCGCCCCAGGCGGCGTTGTCCTGAAGGTGGGAGCGGATACTGTCCTGACGGCTGAACAGCGCCTTGCGCAACAGCAACCGACTGTGATCGTCGGCGTGCTCATTAAGATCGTGGGCAATGTTCAGCAGCGCGAAAATGGCTATCAGAAAAATAACCCCCAACAGCGATACCAGCACCGCCAGCGTTTTTTTAATGCTTTCCTTGATGCGGCCCGTAAACGGCTCAGCATGCTTAACAGAAATGATGTTCACCTGATGAAACCTCTTTTTATTTTTTATTCGGGCGCAAGACATGCTCCGCCTTAAACCGTTATCGGCACAGGTAAGGGAGAATGTGATAACGGAATGGGAATTTTGATGAGCGTCACTTAAGTAACGAAATTGACAGCAACGTTACAGCCACAAATGTCATACCAGGCGGCAGCCTTTTCATTTGCCGTCGCCACAGGCGCATCCTGGCCCTTCCCGGCAGGGCCTTGCTTTTCCTCTTATACTCGTTATAGCCCTACGGCAGTTAAGGAGATCTTCTCTATAAAGCGTCACGATGACGATAACTATTCGTGTGAGGTCCTATGTTGACGGAAACGCAAAAACAATTAGTGAAAGATACCGTGCCGGTGCTTAAAGAGAATGGCGTGGCGTTAACGGATTATTTTTATAAACGTATGTTGCGAAAGAACCCTGAATTAAAAGAGGTATTTAATATGGGGCACCAGCGCAGCGGGGCGCAGGCGAAAGCGCTGGCGGGCGCCGTGCTGGCCTATGCGGAAAATATTGATAATCCTGGCGTGCTGGCGCCGGTCATTGAGCTTATCTGCCATAAGCATGTGAGTCTGAATATCAGCGCGCCGGATTACGATATCGTTGGCGAAAACCTGCTGCACTCGATAAGCGAAGTGCTCACCATCCCCATGGATCATGAGCTGATTGGCGCCTGGGGCGCGGCTTATCAGGATCTGGCGGATATCTTTATCGCCACCGAGAAGAAAATCTACGAAGCGCACCAGAACACCGAGGGAAGCTGGCTCGGCTGGCGTAATTTCGTGGTGGATAAAAAGGTCAAGGAGAGCGCGGAGATAACCTCGTTTTACCTGGTAGCGAAAGATGGTAAAGCGCTGCCTGACTATAAGCCGGGGCAATATGTCACCCTGCGCATTTACGTTCCGGCGCTGGGCATGAAGCAGCCGCGGCAGTACAGCCTCTCCAGCAGCCCCGGCGATAACTACCTGCGTATCTCCGTCAAGCGTGAAGAGGCCCGCGCGCCGGGGCAGGACCCGGGCTACGTCTCCTCCACGCTGCATAAATCCATTAACGAAGGCGACACGGTGGAGCTGAGCGCCCCCACCGGCAACTTCTATCTGCTAAACCCCGATAAAGACAACGTGCTGATAAGCGCAGGGGTCGGCCTGACGCCGATGATCTCTATGGTCAACCATCTGCTGGCGGAAACCGCCGACCCGCACAGCCACCCCGGGCAAAACGGCGGCGAGGCGGCGGAGCGAAATAAAAAGCAGATCTATTTCCTGCATGCCGCCCGCGGTTCTGACGTACACGCCTTGCGCAAGGAGATTAAGGCGCTCGCGAAAGAGAACCACAATCTGCATGTGTTTATCGCGTATGAAGAGGTGAAAGATCATGACGTGCAGGGCGCGGATTACCATCTGCACGGGCGGCTCGATCTCAGCGCAGTGCCGCCGTCGTACCTGCCGAAAATGGCGGACTATTATCTCTGCGGCCCTCTCCCTTTTATGCAGGAACAGCACCGCGCGCTGATTAACGCCGGGATCCCGCAGGCGCAAATCCACAGCGAGGCGTTCGGCACCGGCGGCGTCGTTTTCTGACCAGACAATACAGGCCGGGGCGTCCGGCCTGTTCATTGCCCGATAAACCTTACTCTTTCACCGTTTCGCGATAGCGGTTTTTCCCCACCACCTTTCCTTTCGCGTCGTAAATGGTAAAGCTCACCAGAAGCTCGCCCGCCGCCTGCGGCGTGATGTTCAGCGTCTCAATCTTGTTCAGGCTGTCGGCGGCCAGCGTCCGGCGCGTCTGCGACGCAAGCAGGGTGCGGTTATTCTGCGTCACGGTCCACGTTAACGTGCACGCCCGGCAATCGGCGAAGGTGTCATTAATGGCCCACAGCCCAACGCTGCCAGGCTGGCCTTTTTGCCAGACGGCGGTCACCGGTTCGATGGAGGGCAGCAGCGGCTGATAGGCGCGCTGCAGGGCGTAATAGCCCGCCTTGGGCTTACGCAGGTAATCCACCACGCCCCAGTTTATCGAAGGCCAGGTCTCCACAAACATAAACTGGAACAGCGCGGTGACCGGCTGGTAACGCTGGCGTCGGTAGCTCTCCGCCGCCAGCGCCACCAGTTGCGCCTGGTAGCGCTGGGTATTATGGATAAACGTTTCCAGGTTCTCGCCGCGCGGGATGTGGGCGAACTTAAAGGTCTGGAACGGCTGAAAGTTATGGTATTTCCAGCGCGTCCAGCCCGGGTCGTCCGCCGCCGTGGTGGCGGGCCAGCGCAGCTGCGGCGGAATAATGGTCTTCAGCGTCGCCAGGTCCGGCAGCGCCTGAGCGCCGAATTCGGTGATGATGCCGGTTTTGGCGGGCGCCAGCATGTCGCGCATGGTGCCGAAATACCACCCCTGCCAGTAGTGCTCTTCGACCGCGGAGAAACGGTGGACGATGCGCGATGTGTCCTCCGCCAGCGCGTCCGCCACGCGCTCCGTCAACATCCGGTTGAGATTGTTATTCCAGTCCGGGAAGCGTTTTTCCATCCACGGCGAGTTCCACGGCGGCTCGTTGTGGCCGCCCCAGGCGATAATGGCCGGGGAGTTGCCAAACTGCGCCACCATCTCGCGGGTCTGGCGCGCCGCGTTGTCGGCAAACGTCTCGCTGTTGTTATACCCCCACTGGAGCGGCACATCCTGCCAGATCATCAACCCCATCTCATCTGCCACCTGATAAAGCGGCCGTCCCGCCACGTGGCCATGTACGCGAATGGCGTTGGCGTTCATCGCCAGCACCAGTTGAAAATCGCGGCGATACGTTTTCGCCGTCATCTCGCTAAGCCAGGGCGAGCCGATGTAGTTGGAGCCTTTGATGAAAATGCGTTTGTCGTTAATCCGCCAACCCTGGTTATCGGGCATTTCCTGCGCTTTACGCAGCCCGGTACGGGTTTTCGCCACGTCCATCACCCCTTGCGCGTCGTGCAGGCTCGCCCGAATCTGGTAGAGATGCGGCTTGCCGTAGCCTGCGGGCCACCAGAGCTTCGCGCCGTCCATCGGCAGCGTGACGCGCAGACGCTGCGCCGTTTTGCCGGTGGTGCTGAGCGTCACGGGCTGCTCAAGACGAAAGCTGTCGCCGGCAAAGTTAGCGGGGGAGGCCGTCAGGCGCAGCGTGGCGTGACGGTTTTCGCGGGCGCGGTAAACTATCTCCGCGCGCAGGCGGGGTTTCTCCAGGCCCGCCTGCCAGTCGGGGCGTACGATGACCTCGTCAATCGCCGCGCCGCGGCTCAGGTGCAGCCGCACCGGCGCCCAGATGCCGCCGGAGTTGGCGTCCTGGCCCTCCGGCGACCAGGCGCCGCCGGGGCGCGTGTCGTGCTGGTTCAGCACGCCCTTCACCATGTTTTTATGCAGCGGCCAGATAGTTTTTGGGTCTTCAAACGGGCTGTCCACTTTCACCGCCAGCCGGTTATGGCGGCGCAACGCGTCGGTCGCATCCAGCGAGAAGCGCTGAAAATAGCCTTCGTGGCGGCCAAGCGGTTGGCCGTTAAGCGTCACATCGGCAAAGTAATCCACGCCGTCGAAGGTGAGCGTCGCCAGCGTATCATCGCTAAGTTTCGGCAGGGTAAAGGCGTGGCGATACCAGAGCGCCCCCTGGTGATCGCGTCCCGCGCTGTACCAGTTGGCGGGCACGCGCAGAGAAGACCAGCCGTCATCGCGGGCGCGCACGCCGTCAAAGGCCGGGTCGTTGGCGTCATGGGCGCGCCAGTCGCCGGCAAGAGACCAGGTGACCGGCAGCGCAGTCGCCTGAGCGAAGGCGGCAACACAACACCACAGCGCAAGCGCGTAACGTATCATCGCTTCTCCTCTCTTCGTTGCAGCCAGGCGACGACGCGGGTTTGCTCCTGGCGCAAGGCTTGTAACAGCTGGTTAAGGTGCGTCTCGCTCAGGGTTTTCGCGCCGGTTTCCAGCTGGCGCAGCAGCTCGCCCAGCCGATTAAAATCGAGGGTGATGGCTTCGCCGCGCAGCTTATGGGCGGCGCGGCGCAGCGCTTCCCGATCCTGCCCGGCGATGGCCTGTTCTATCTCCGCCACCAGCAAGGCTATCTCGCTGCGAAAAATCGCCATCAGCTCGGTCACCAGTTGCGGGTCGCCGCCGCACTGTTCAAGCAGCGCGGCTTCCACCGGCAGCCCTTCGTCCGCAGGCGTCGTTTGCGCGTTTGGCGCGGGCGCAGGCGCCGCGGTCGCCGTCACGCGGTTAAGCTCAGCGGTCAGCGCTTCCCGCGTTATCGGTTTGGCGATATAGCCATCGAAGCCCATCGCCAGACAGCGCTCTTTATCGCCCTGCATGGCGTGAGCGGTCATGGCGATGACGGGCTGACGCGCCCCCGCGCGCGGCCGCTCTTCTTCGCGCAGCAGCGCGATGGCGGTTTCGCCGTCCATGTGGGGCATTTGCAAATCCATCAGCACCACATCCCAGTTCTCTTCGCGCCAGCGCGCCAGCGCCGCGGCGCCGTCGCCCACCGTCTCGCAGCGGTGCCCCAGTTGCTCCAGCAGCCGGTTCGCCAGCCGCTGGTTCACCAGATTGTCTTCCGCCAGCAGAATGCGCAGCGGGCGCTGCGGCGTCTCACCTGGCGCGGGCTGGGGCGAGGCGGCGGACAACGCGGCGGGGCGCAGCAGCGCATTGAGCGCCTGATGCAGTTCGCTCTGATCCACCGGCTTGTGGAGGTAATGGGCGATGCCGATGCGCTTAAGCGTGTTCATGTCGAAATGACGGTTCATGGAACTCAGCATGATGATGCGGCTCTGTCGCGCCTGCGGCAGCACGGAGAGCTCCAGCGCCAGCGAAACGCCGTCCATGTCGGGCATTTGCGCATCCAGCAAAATCACCGGGAAAGGGGGCTGCTGCGACACCTGAACCAGCGCCTCCCGGGGGTTATCCACGCACCGGGGCGCGAGGCCCATGGCGGTCAACATCGCGTTCAGCAGCCGCAGGTTGGTGGCGTTATCGTCCGCCACCAGCACTCGCTCGCCGCTGAAACGCTGCTCTTTGCGGTTGTCGCTGACGGAAAGGGCGCTTTCCAGCGCCAGCGAGAACGAAAACTCGCTGCCGAGGCCCGGCGCGCTGGTCACCTCAAGCAGGCCGCCCATCATGCCGACAAGCCGCGCGGAGATGGTCAGCCCAAGCCCGGTGCCGCCATAGCGCCGGGTGGTGGAGCTGTCCGCCTGGCTGAAGGCTTCAAATATCAGCTGCTGCTTCTCAGCAGGAATGCCGATGCCGCTGTCGCGCACGCGAAAGCGCCAACGGCCCGCCCGTTTATCCGGCTCTATCGCCAGCAGCACTTCGCCCTGATGCGTAAACTTCAGCGCGTTGCTTAAGAGATTGGTGAGGATCTGGCGCAGCCGCACGCTGTCGAACCGCAGCACGTCCGGCACCTGCGGGGCGATATCCACCAGCAGCTCCACTCCCTTTTCACTGGCGGCGGGCATCTGCGGGCGGATGAGCGTCTGAATAAAGGGGCGGATAGCCAGCGCCTCTTCCTCCAGCTCAATTTTCCCCGCCTCGATTTTTGAGAAATCCAGGATGTCGTTAATGATGTGCAAAAGCGACTGGGCCGAACTCATCACAAGGGTCAAATAGTCGCGCTGCTCGGCGTTGAGATCTGTTTCCAGGCACAGCTGCGTCATCCCCAGAATGCCGTTCATCGGCGTGCGAATTTCGTGACTCATATTGGCGAGGAAGGCGCTTTTCGCCTCGTTCGCCTGGCGCGCCGCTTTCGCCGCGTCAATGGCGATAAGCTCCGCCTCTTTACGCCGGGTAATATCCTGCAGCGTGCCGATAACGCGCTCCATTTCGCCGTCCATCGTGAGCGTGATCACCTGGCCGGAGAGCAGCATCCAGCGCCAGTGCCCCTGCGCATGCCGCACCCGGATCTCACACTCAAACACCGGCTGGTGGTGTTTGCGCGCCTTCTGCATCGCTTCACGCAGCACGGGGCGGTCCTCTTCATGCACCAGCCCCTGCAGGAAGCGCGCGCTGTAATGCCACTCGCCGCGCGGCTGGCCTGTGAGCATCAGCAGCGCGTCGTTAACCTGCAAAATATCGGGCGTGACCTGCCAGTCCCAGATGCCGATATGAATGGATTCCGCCGCCAGCAGAAAATCGTCATGCAGCAACTGGCGGGAGTTGCGGGCCATGTCGAGACGCGTAATGTCCGTGTGCAGGCTGACGATGCCGCCATCCGGCAACCGCTGGTGTTGCACGAAGACGCGGCGCCCGCTCGCGTGGCGCACTTCGCAATGGTTATCCTGGCGACAGTTGGCGACGATGGAGGCCGCCAGCGCCTGGCGACGTCCCGGCTCGGTATCGTAGGCGGCGTCAATAAAGCGGACCGCCAGCTCTGAGAGCGTGGCCCCTTTATGCAGATGCGGCGCGAGCGTCGGATAAAAGCGCGTGATGTTCTCATTCCACGCCGCCAGCCGTTCTTCGGCGTCATAAATCATCACCGCCGCCGGCAGGGCATTAAGATCGTATTGCGAGTGCGCGTTCATGGCTGCTCTCCCGCCTGATAGTGCAGCTCCGCCTGGCGGCGCAGATACTCAAGCCCTGGCGCAATCGACATCGCCCAGGCGGTCAGCACCTCTTCGTCGCACAGCGGGTCGCGCTCGCGCACGGTATTGAGCATCGCCAGACGCCACAGCGCGAAGAAGCCCGGCGGCAGGCCAATCCCGCCGCTGCCCTGGTCGCGGGCCAGGCTTTCCAGAAAGTCGGGCACGAACAGCGAGCCGTCCACCGCCAGCATGGCGAAAAAGCTTTTATGGATAAGGCGGCGCAGGTCATCGGCGTTCACCGCCTGGAAATGGCGCTCCGTTTCCGGCGACATATGGATGAACTTCTCGTAAAAGGCGTTGAAAAAGGGCGTTTTGTCATCCTGCGGAAAAACCCGGCTCAGGCTTGCGTCAAACAGGTCGCGGTAGAATTTCATTTTCTGGCCTCCGTACGGCGCTCGCCCGGCAGGCAGAGGCCCGGCGAAGTAAACGTGTCCTGCGCCCGCAGGCTGAAGTAGCTGTCGTTTTCGATAAGCCCGCCGCGCAGCAAAGGGCCGCCATGCGCCTTATAGAAGAGCGCCTCCAGCACCGTGGCGTTGGTGGAGAGCGTCACCATGCGGTTGTAATCGCCGGTCGCTTCCACCCGGCCTTCGTACCAGCCGCGCTTGTCGTCGAACATCCGCTGCGCGACGCGCATCAGAGCGTCGGTATAAGGGGTTTCCCAGAGCGCCCACAGCGCGAACACCGCTTTGGTGGTGACCTGCGCCCGACGCGGGTAATACTTGCCGTCGTCGCCAAGCGTATTCCAGGCAAAGCCGTTGCCCCAGACGGTGTCGGCAACGTGCCAGGGCGCTTCGCCGACAAAATAGTCGGCGCGGGCGGTCAGCACCTTTTCTTTTTCCCAGCGGGTTTGCTGGGTGAGATAGACGAGATTCGCCCGCTCGCGCAGCGACTGACTGATTTCGTCGTTGATGCCGGGCGGCTGCCAGCCGAACTCCAGGCCCGGCAGCATGTAAGGCAGGGTAGAGATAAGCGAAGGCTGCCAGGTGGTGCGCGGGTCGCGGGCGTCTACCGCCAGCGCGCGCTGGTAAATAATCACGTTCTGCGCAGGCGGGTTCAGCGCTTTTTGCGGGTCGAAGCCCCAGAGACGAAACGCGCTGGCGGCATACTCGCTTTCGCCAAGACGCAGCTCTTCGCGAAGCGTCGGCGCGCCTTCCTCCAGCATCGATGACCACAGCTCCCCGTGCCTATCGACAACCGGGCAGAAATTCCAGCGCAGCACGATGCGCTCAAGGTACTCCTGATACTGCGGCGCCCAGTCGGCGGTAAGGCGCAGCGCCAGCAGCAGGCGGGCCATATCGCGGGCCGACCAGCCGCTTTTCACCGGCTTGCCGGCGAAATCGACCATGGTGGCGGACTGGGTGGAGTACATTCGCCCCGGCGTGCGGCTCTCTGAGAGCATCAGGCGGTTGAGCGTGCCGAGCAGGCGCGTCAGCCGGTCGTCAAACTCCGCCTCTTTTACCAGCCCCAGCTCACGGGCGGCGAGCAGCGCAATCAGCGTATCGCCCATCTGCCAGAGGGTAACGCGCGGCTGCTTGTCGCTGCCGTTCACCAGCCCCGTCTGCGGCTGGGTGTTATTGACGAAGTAGCGCCAGGCAACCGCGGCCCATTCGCGCTCCTGCGGCGTCAGGGCGCTGATGCGCGCCGTGGTGTGCCAGCCTCCTTTGGTGAGCCAGCGCCAGCCCGCGCCGTCTCTTGCGGCGAACGCAAAAGCGAGCAGGGCTATCAGGAGCGCCAGCAACAGCAGGCGGCTTACTGTTTTAAGCATGAGGCGGTCACCGGAGGCAATTTGACAGGCGCATCGTCCTTACAGGAGGCGCACTGGCACGCCTGGCAGGAGGGCGCTGTGCGCAGCGCGGTGCCGGTCTGTTCGCACCAGTTCTTCACGCCCGGCGTCGGGTCGATAAAGGGGCGGTTGCGGCGGGTGTTGTTCTCCTCAAACAGGTTGACCAGCTTTTTCTCCCACAGCGACGGGGCGAAATCTTTGTTTTTGGGCTGGTTGGTGTTAAAGCGCAGCAGCTTGCCCTCTTTTTTGAACAGCAGCGCCTCCATCATGATGCCGTTGTTGTTGGCGGTGAACTCCTTGATAGGGCCGTCGCCGTTTTCATACAGCCCTTCGTAGTAGCCAAGGCCTTGTTGGCTGGCGTTTTCAATGGTGCTCAGCAGGCGATCGGTGTAGGGCGAGTCCCACAGCGCCCACATGCCCAGCGCCGCTTTCAGCGACACCGCCGCCGAGTTGGGCACGTACTGGCCTTTATCGGTAATGGTGTTCCAGTTAAAGCCGTCGCTGAAAACCGTGTCGTAGACAAAGTAGGGCGATTTATCGAGCTGGTGCTCTGAACGGGCGGTTAAAATGCCGGTAATGGCGTAACGGTTCTCCTGCGCCTGATAAACGCGGTCGGCGAAGTTTTTCATCCACGGGTGGGTAAAGTTACGCGGGCTGTCGTCGCGGTCGGTGGGGTTGTCAAACCCAAGCTCCAGCCCGTGCAGCAGATAAGATTCGGTAACGACATAGTTATGCTGATAGGTCTGGCGCGGGTCGCGCGAATCATAAGGCACCATCACGCAATAGATTTCCGCCAGATCGTAAGGCTCCGGGCGGTTGGCCTGGCAGGTGTTGAAGCCCCAGAGCTGGTAGCCCGCCGAGGCGTACTCTTCATACCCCAGCCGTCCCTCCTGCACATATTTCGGTTTGCCGTTTTCAACTACCGCGCCGTAGAGCGTGCCGCAGGGGTCGACGACGTGGGAGAAGTCCCAGCCGAGCACGATGTTATCCACGCTGTTGCCATATTCCGGGTAGCGCTCTTTGATGATTTTCAGCCACAAGAGCATGCGGCCGATATCCAGCGCCGAAAAGCCGATATCGCCGGGCTTGTTCAGGTAGTTCACCTTCTGGCCGTTGATGGTGTTATAGGCTTTGTTCGGCAGCTCGTTGTTATAGAGCTGGATGGTGTTGAGCGTGGCGAGAATTTTCAGCATGCGGCGGTCGAACTCCGCTTTATCAATAATGCCGAGCTCGCGGGCCGCGGTCATGGCGGCAAGATACGAAGCGCTGTCCCACATGGTGGTGGACGGGTATTTGTTTACCGCGTTCACAAGCCCGGTGGTCGGCTGATAGTTGGCGACGAAATATTGCCAGGCGTTTTTCGCCATCGTCATCTCCTGGGCGGTGAGCTCGCCGCTGCGCACCGGATAGCCGGAGGCGGGCAGCTCCGTTGCGGCCTGGGCGCCGCTTAACAACAGACCGAGCGCCGCATAGCCGACCCACCGGCGAAACAGGGACAAACAGTTCAGCTTCATGGCGTAGCTCCTGCAAGAGAAGAGGGGCGGGGCGGGGTATCGTTCAGGCAGGCCAGGCACAGCAGTTGGCCATGCGCGATGAAGGAGAGGCTCTCCAGCACCACCGCGTTCGTATCCGCATCAATGACGTTATTTGTGCTGTTATTCAGGTTCAGCCCGCGCTGCCAGCCTTTGCCCGGCACCTGCAGCGCCTGCACCTGCTGGCGCAGCGCCTCGCTCCACTCGTTGCGAAACAGCGCATACCAGGCGAAGGCGGAGCGGGTTGAGGTGATGGCGCGCTGCTCCGGCGGCATGTCGCTTAGCAGCGGCTCGTTAACCGGCGGCTGATTGGGCCGATCGCGCGTGTAATCGGGCGCCGGCTCGGCGTAATCGGTGCTGATGGGCGGCTTACGCACCCGCAGGCTGTGGCGGCGCTGCTGAATTTGCATAATGCGCCAGGCGATTTCACCGCTCTGCGCGTCAAACCCGCGCTCAAGGCCGGTAAGCAGATAAGGCAGGCTCACCAGCGACGGCTGACGCCCCCACGGCGTGCGCAGCCCCTCGTCCGGCACCATGATGCCGTCGATATCCATCATCTGCTGGCCTTCGGGCGGGTTGGTGACGGCAAGCCCCGCCGCGCTGTCGATAAGCCGCAGCGTGTGGCTGGCGTAAAGCCGGTAGCCGAAGCTGTTGCGCGGTTCGTCCGTCGCCAGCATCCAGTGGCGCACCGGCAGGGAGTCGCGGGTGGTCGCGCCGGTGGTGATAAGCGCGCCGGTTTGCCACTGGCTGAAGAGATCCCGTACCTCCGCCGCATGGCCCGGATAGCGCCAGAGCAGCGTTTCCAGCGCCATCAGCAGGCGGCCCATGCCGATGGCGGAGCTGTCGGGCTTGCCGAGGATCGTGAGCGTGTCGGCGTGGTAATAGGCGGCGGGCAGGCCCTGCGCGTTCAGCGGCAGCTGGCCCAGCGCGAACAGCGCGGCGGTGATGCGTTCGTCAAACTCCGCCTGCGTGATGACATCAAGCTGGCGGGCGGCGAGCGCGGCGAACAGGTAGCTGCCGGTGCTCCAGAGGTTCAGCCAGGGTGCGCCGTCATGGGCGTTGGCGAGGCCATTGGGTTGCGTGTTGTTGACAAAGTATTGCCAGGCGACCCGCGCCCAGACCGCTTCGTTGAAGGTCAGCTCGCGCGGCGCCGGCAGCGGCGGGAAATTTTCGCTCAGCGTCATGCCCGCGCTGCTCTCCACGCGAGTCGGCATCTGCCGCTCCACCCAGACCACAATGGCAAAGCCGAGCAAAAAGCCGAGCAGGATGGTGATGTAGCTGCGGGCGCTCAGCAGCGCCTCCCGGGTTTTCATGACGACGCCTCCTCGTCGGCGGGCGTCCACATCGCCGCGAGAATAAGCGGCAGCATGGCGGCGATATTCACCGCACCCCAGAAGATGTTAATCACATAGCCCGACGGATCATCCACCTGGCCGCGCGCCACCTGAATGCCGCCCCAGATAAGCCCGGCGAGCGTCAGCGCCACGATGGCGATTTGCGGCTTCACCAGGTAGAGAAACCGTCCGGTCTGCCGCTCTTTCGGCGTCACGTGGAACTTGATCTGCTCGCCCTTAAGCACCGTGTTCAACGCCCGCAGGTTCATGGAGAAAAAAGCCAGATACGAGGCGCGCCCATCCCAGGCGGAGATCCCCCATGTGCCGAACATGAATGCCAGTTCGGAAACAATAAAAAAGGGCAGAAAGTGAAGGTAAAACGGCGTCGACCAGGCGGAAACCGGCGGGATCCCGGTAAAGAGGTAGACGATCGGCGAGATCAGAAACACCGTGTTCCAGACGCAGGCGAGATAGGACCAGAAGGTGGTGCCGTACATCAGCGTTTGCGGCAGCGAAAGCTTAAAACGGCGGCGGCTGAAGATGTTGTCGTGAAACAGAATATCCAGCGAGCCTGCGGCATATTTGAAGCGCTGGATTATCCAGGTCAGCATATCCTGCGGCGAGAGCATCTTCGATTCAATGCGCGGGTGCATGACCGAGCGCCAGCGGCGGGCGTCATCGCCGTGCAGCACGATGGAGGTATAAATATCTTCCGAAACGTGAAATTTATAGGGCGTCAGCTCGGTGTCAAACGCCACGTGCGGGCGCATGGCCTCCTGCAGCGCTTCGCGCATCGCCGGGTCCTGAATGTCGCGGGTGTGGCGCTCAATCTCCTCTTCCACGTTCCACACATAGCTTCTGAGCGCCGCCTGCATTACCGCCTCGCGACGGTGGACAGAGGCCGCGCCGCAGCAGAAGGCGGCGTTCGCCCAGTTGCGGCGGCGCAGGATGACGTCATAGAACATACGCGGATCGTTAAAAAACGGGTCGCGTCCGAGCGTGACGGGGCCGACGATTTTCTCCAGCGTCCAGCCCAGCGCGTAGCCCGGTTTGCCCGTCCGGCGGGCCAGCCAGCGCGGCAGGCGTTCGCCTTCCGGCAGGTCGAAGAACCACTGCGGCGTCTGCACCCAGGCGACATCCGGGTCGCGGAAGTAGCCCAGCGTATGGCTGAGCAGGGTAGAAAAGACGCGGGTGTCGGCGTCGCAGATAACCAGAAAATCGCCATCGGTCTGCTCCAGGCCGTTTCGCAGGTTGCCCGCCTTGTAGCCAATGTTGGTTTGCCGGGTGATGTAATTCACCCCCTCTTCGTCGCAGACCGCTTTCATCTCCGGCCGGCGGCCGTCATCCAGCACGTGTATGCGGTAATCCAGCGGAAAGGGGTAAGCCATTTTCAGCGCGTCGCGAATGGAGAGCCGCACCAGCTCCACATCTTCGGAGTAGGTGGCGATAAAGAGATCAACCTTCACCGGGCGCGGCTCGGTATGGTCCTGCTCCGCGAGACACTCGTTGATATCGGCGGGCGGCGCGAGCTGCGGCGGGTCGACCTCTTTCCACAGGTTGATGGTAAAAAGCAGCGTGCCAATCCAGGCGAGGGTTTCCGCCAGCGCCAGCGGAATGGCGTACCAGAGGGCGTCCATATTCAACGAGGACATCCAGCGCCAGCGAATATAGTTAGCGCCAAGAATAAGCCCGGCCACCGCGAGTATTTGCCAGGCAATTTTCACCCAGCGCGGCGTTTGCAATGGTTCAGGCGGCAAGCGTGATTCAAATCGCGAGAAATAAAACCCCATAGCAACCGGTGTCCTGATGTTTTAATAATTCATAAAGAAATAATTTGCCAGAGCAAATGATCAGCCTGTCCGTGTTTAATAAACCTGATGAAAATAAACCTAATAGTGAGTGTAGATGGCCGCCGTTAACTTTCCAGAAACGCTAATGAATTTGAATCTTCAGTTCTGCTTTATTTTATGGTTAGTAGTGCTAAAGGATATATTTTCTCTTTTTAAAACAGCGCGAATTTTGCCGTTAAAAGCGAACTAAGCTATTAAATTATATCCCGCATCGTTTTTTTGAGGCCTGCTGATCGCCATGTCCATAAGCCAGACTGCACCTTCGCCTGCGAAAGAAAGGCTGCTGAAATCAGCGGCCTGGCGTTATTCTCTGGCGGATAAACGCGATTTGCGCATCGATTTTATGCGCGGCATCGCGCTGGTGATGATGGTGGTGGCGCATACCGAGGTGATGTCGGTATTTAATATATTTACCTGGGAGCGTTTTGGTTTAACCACCGGGGCGGAAGGGTTTGTCATTCTTTCAGGTTTTATGTTGGGAATGCTAAACCGCCAGCGTTTGCAAAAAGCATATTTATTGACGGTATCCTGGGGGCTCTGGCAGCGGGCGTGGAAAATATATCAGGTAAATATCATCATCATACTTTCTATTTATCTGTTATCGCACCTGCCGTTTATTAATACTTTTGAGGTAACGCATTTTACCGATCGTTATTCCGGCACCGCCTGGGCGCTTTTTCCCACCACGCCGCAAATTAAAGAGACGTGGTTTAACATTGTGCTCTATTTGCAAATCGGCCCGCACCAGACGCAAATTCTGGGGCTTTATATTTGCCTGCTGTTGGTCAGCCCGCTCTTTTTATGGCTATTGATAAAGCGCAAAGCGGCCTGGCTGCTCGCCGGGTCGCTGGCGGTCTATTGTCTCTGGCAACGCTTGCCGGTGCGCGTCACCGTTTCAGAGTTTGAGTTCGCCTTTCCGCTGCTCGCCTGGCAGTTTATCTATGTTATCGGCATGACCTGCGGCTGGTACAAGCAGGAGTTGCTGTCGCTTGCCCGCACCCCGCCGGGCAAAATCACGGTGGGCGTGCTGGTGGTTATCGCGCTGGCGCTCGCGTTTGTGGCGCAAAACCACACCAACCCGTTTATGCCGCCCGCTTTGCTGATGCACGTTATTTCGCCTGCGGATTTCAACGCGTTTTACCACACCTGGGCTGCGAAAAACGGTCTTGGCCCGGTGCGGGTGCTGAACGACATCAGCCTGATGGTGGCGGTCTATTTACTGCTCACTTATTGCTGGACGCCGCTCTGGCGCGCTGCCGGCTGGTTCTTTATCCCGCTGGGGCAGCATTCGCTTTACACCTTTATTTTGCATGTGTACGTGGTGCTGGCGGTAAGCCAGGTGGTCACTTTTGATTTATGGCGCGAAGCCTGGTTCACCAACACCCTGGTACACGCTGTGGCGCTGGGCGTGCTGTGGTTAATGGCGAAATATGACGTCGGCGCGCGCTGGATACCCAACTGAGGGAAAAGAGGATGCGGGAAAAGGTCTTGCTGGCAGGCGTTTTGCTGAGTGCGACGCCCGCCGCGTATGCGGCGCAAACGCAGACAAACCATGACGAAACCCTGCGGGACAGCCAGGGCGAGCCGGTGCAGGCGGGGGTCTTCACCAGCCGCTGGGGACGGCTTTTTTCCGGCAATGATAAGCCGTTTTCCGGCGCGTTAAGCTTCAGTTCCGGCCTGAAAGAGCAGTGGATAACGATTCCGAACAGCTCACACAGCGCCGAACAGAAAAAGAAGATCAATCAGACCCTGAACCTGAGTCTGCAATACTCGCCTTACAGCTACTGGTTCGCCAATATCACCACGCGCATGCCGGTCACCGATACCAGCCGCTACACCACGGATTTTCGCTACAGCTTCGGCTATGACGACTGGCACGCCAACACGGTAAGCCTGGTTTACAGCAACTATGGCGATAACCACTTCTGGCCTTCCGGCAACGACAGGCGCACTTACTTTGAGCAGGGCGCGGTTACGCTTGCTTATAAATTTTCGCTGCCGAAGCCGCTGGAAAAGCATCTGCTGATTAACAAAGGCGATTCCCTTATCTGCCAGGCGGGCTACAGCTGGGTGCCTCGCTACTATGACGTTGAAAGTAACGGCCTGAAGAAAAATAAAAACGTCTTGCTGGGCGGCTGCGGCTACACCTTTAAGCAGCACTTTTTTATTCGCGCCACCGCCTTCTGGTATCCCGACCGCAGCCAGCAACAGCCCTGGAACGGCGACTACAGCTACAGCTTCGGCTACGCGGGCTATACGCCCGGTTCGTTCTCTGTTCAATACGCCAATTATGCCGGCACGCGCTTTCCGGGCCATCAGAATGGCAACGCCAAATTCCGCGAAGGCACGGTCAGCCTTATCTGGTATTTACCGCTTTAAGGAGCTGCGATGTCGCAACATGTACTGATTGTGGATGACTCGCTGGTCTACCGCCGCCTGCTGGCGAAAATGCTGGCGCAATGGGGCTATCAGGTCAGCGAGGCGGAGAATGGCGAAGCGGCGCTGAACATCCTCGCGCAGACCGCCGTCAACATGGTCATCAGCGACTGGGAGATGCCGGTAATGGACGGGCTGACGCTTTGTCGCGCCATTCGCGAGCGGCAATTTGGCCACTATGTTTACATCATTTTGCTCACCGCCCGCGAGAGCGCCGACGATCTCACCGAAGGCTTTGACGCGGGCGCCGACGATTTTCTCAGCAAGCCGGTGAACCAGAGCGAACTGCGGGCGCGGCTGCACGCGGGCATCCGCATTCTTGAGCTTGAAGCAAGCCTGGCCGCGCATAACACGCGGTTAAGCGAAGCGTTAGGGCAGATAGAGCAAGATTTGCAGGCTGCCGCGCGGCTGCAGCAGTCGGTGCTGCCGTCGCACCGGCTGCGCTATCAGGACTATTTCGCCGACTGGCTGTTTTTGCCCTCCGCCTGGGTGTCGGGCGATATCTTTAACGTGTTTGCGCTCGATAACCATCTGGGGTTCTATTTTGTCGACGTGGCGGGGCATGGCGTTGGCGCGGCGATGATGTCCCTCGCTGTGGCGCGGCAATTTTTACACGGGCGCGTGGTGGAGCGTTTCTTGTTTGACGAGCAGGGCGGCGTGACGTCGCCTGCGGAAGTGGTGCGCATGCTGAACGAGAGGTTCTGTAGCGAAGAGCCGGACATCGTCAGCTATTTCACCATGATTTACGGCGTCATCGACCTGCGCAGCGGGGAAGGGCGGTTGTGTCAGGCGGGGCATCCCACCCCCTTTATCGTGACCCCGACCGGCGAAGCAAAAGAGACCGGCAACGGCGGCGCACCGGTGGGGCTGTTTTCGCACCTGGCGTGGGAGGATACCGCCTTTACCCTCAATGAGGGCGAACGGCTATGCCTGTTCAGCGACGGCATTACCGAATGTGAAAACCCGGCGGGCGAGCAGTTTGGCCAGGCCCGGCTGCAAGCGTGGCTGCAGCAGCATGCCGGGTTTACGGTAGAAGCGCTGTTGCCGCGCTTTGGCGAGCAACTGGTCCACTGGCGCAGCGACGCGGGCCGCCACAGCGGAACGATGACTGACGATGTGTCATTGCTGATTATTGAACGCAGAGGAGTTGCCCAATGAATATCGAAATCGAACGCCACCCCGCCGTCAACGTGTTGACGCCGGCGGTAAGACGCCTTGACGCCTCGGTTTCCGCCGCGTTTCGGGATGGCGTTGCGCGTGAAATCAACGCGGAGCCGAAATCGGTGATTATCGACTTTACCCGGGTCGATTTTATCGACAGCAGCTGCCTCGGCACGCTGGTTTCGCTGCTCAAGATGATGAACGGCAAAGGCGAACTGGTGGTCTGCGCGCTGAATCCCGGTATTAAAAATATGTTCGCGCTGACCAGAATGGACCGGATATTTACCATCAGCCCCGACCGCGCCTCGGCGCTGTCCCGTTTTAATCCGTAACGTTATGAACGGTTCTGTGACGTTTCCGGCAGCCTTAAGCACGCTGCCCGACATCGCGCAGTGGTTAGCGCAACACATGGCGCCTTTACCGGTGGACGACGCGTGGCGCTATGCGCTCGATCTCGCCGTGTGCGAAGCGGCGGCGAACATTATTCGTCACGCGCTGAACGAGCAGAGCGACTGCGTTTTTAGTGTGGCTTTCGAGCGCCAGCCTGACGAAGTGCGCGTAGAGTTTACCGACCGCGGCGCGCCGATGCCGGAAGGCGCCATCCAGAGGGCGTGGAACAAAATCGGCAGCGACAGCGAAATGGATCTGGAAAGCGGCCGGGGCGTGATGCTTATTCTGCTGAGTGTGGATGAGTTCAACATTGCGCGGCAGGATGGCGAAAACCACACCACCCTGATTAAGCGCACCGATTATTAAAGAGGCCCCGGTTCTGCTGGGCGGCGCGCTGAGCGGCGGCAACAGGCCCGCAAGGGCCTTAATGTTGCTGGAAAATGATGCGGCCGAGGCGGGCGATGGCGGCGTTGCTCTGCGAGAGCGAAGCGTCAGTTTGGGTGATATAAATGGCGACCACCAGCGGCGCGCCTTTTTCCGGCCAGACCATGCTGATAATCGAGCGCGAGCCGTAGCCGCCCGCGCCAGTTTTATCGGCGATCGTCCAGCCCTTTGGCAGCGATTGGCGCAGCAGCGCGTCGGCGACTTTATCGTCCATCATCCAGCGGGTGAGCTGTTTACGCGACGCTTCGGACAGCGCATCGCCAAGCAGCAGCGTTTGCAGCGTCCGGCTTATCGCTTGCGGGGTGGTGGTGTCGCGCTCGTCGCCGGGTCGGGCTTCGTTCAGCGCCGGCTCAACGCGGTCAAGGCGCGTTGTCTTGTCGCCGTTGGCGCGTAAAAACGCGTTGACGCCCTGTGGCCCGCCCACTTTCTGGCTGATGAGGTTGGCGGCGGTGTTGTCGCTGTAGCTGACTGCCGCGCTGCACAGTTGCAGCCAGTTCATGGATTGCGGGGCGGTGTGCTTTTCGGTCACCGGCGAGTATTCCACCAGCCGGGATTTATCGAATCGTACCGCCTCGGTGAGGCTGACTTTTTTCTCGTCCGCCTGCTTTAGCAGCGCGCCGCACAGCAGCGCCTTATGGGTGCTGTTCAACGGGAAGCGTTCATCGCCCCGGTAGCTGGCGGTTTTGCCGGTGGCGGTGTCCAGCACCGCAACGCCGATACGGGCGTTGAGCGTTTTCTCTTCCTGCTGCGCGGCGGCGGTCAGCTGTGATAAATCGACGGCGTGGCTGAGCGTGGCGCTCCCTAACGCGGCGGCGGCCAGCAGCCGTACTACACCTTTTATCAGCATTATCAGTCCTTTTAATGAGCGTATTCAGGGGCAGGGCGAGTATAGCCGCCGAAAAGGGCTCAGCGCCACCGCGCGGCGTTGCTTAGCCTTCAATCAGCGTGGTAGCGATTTGCGCGCCCGGCATCATCTGCCGCAGCCCTTCGGTGAGCGCGCTGCCAGCTTCATGAAGCGCTTCCAGCGGCATCGCGGGCAGGCTTTCCAGAATAAACCACATCTGTTGCGCTTCCACGCCGAGGCGGGTGCGTACGCCCTGGCGCCAGTTCCAGCGGCGGCAGGTCACCCCTTCGTCATCGCGCCAGATAACCTCGCCCGGCTCCGGCGATTCAACAACGGGCTCGCCGGCTTTCAGGGTGTCGAAGCGCTCGCGGCCATCGGCGAGGGTCAGGCGCGGCTGTCCGACGTAGGCGGCGGCATTCTCTCCACCCACCGGAATGGCGTAGCGAAGGCTGACGGCGTTGTATAAATCGACAACCGGATCGATAGCGGGCAGCGAGCCCTCTTTTAACACGCGTTTGCGCAGCGCTTCGGCGGAGCAGGGCGTGCGGTTCGGTTTTGCGCCAAACTGGCGGAACACCTGGGCCCAGGCATCCAGGTGCGCCTGCGCCCACGCGGCGTCGTTGGCCAGCACCTGCCGGCAGGCCAGGGCAAGCGCGGCTTCGCCTGCCTGCGGGTTAACCACAGGCGCGGCCTGCACAGCAATACTCAACGCGCGAAAGCCGGGCGCCAAGGCGGTAACACGGGGATCGATTGACGGCGTAATGGCGACCATTTGATAATCCTGTAATGACTAATTTATTTCATGGTAGTGACTAGTGACCAATAAAGTCAATATACTGACTGAAACCGGCGCCGACGTGCAGTCGGTCAGCGAGGCGGTGGCCCTGCGCATTAAAGCCTGGCGCAAACAGCAGAAACTCACCCTGGATGCGCTCTCACACCGTGCGGGCGTCAGCAAAGGGATGCTGGTGGAGCTGGAAAAGGGAATGGCCAATCCCAGTATCGCCATTCTTTGTAAAGTGGCGGCGGCGATGGGCGTTTCGGTGGCGGAGATGGTGGATGTCGCCAGCAAACCGAACGTGCACGTGATCGACGAGGCGGATATTCCCGTGCTGTGGACGGGCGAGAAGGGTGGCGCGGCGCGGCTGCTGGCAGGGAGCAGCGGGCCGGATATGGTTGAGCTCTGGCGCTGGAGCCTGCCGCCCGGCGAGCGGTTCGCTTCGCCAGGCCATCCGCAGGGCACGTTTGAGCTTTTTCACGTGGAGCAGGGCACGCTGACGCTGATTGTCGACGGCGTTCGCACAGCGCTTACGCAGGGGAGCGCAGCGGTGGCGCGTACCGACGTTCCCCATGAATATGCCAATGAAAACAACGAGCCGCTGAGCTTCACTATGACGGTGGCGGAACTGCAACGATAAGCAACCTGAGGATAAACATGACCGCACCGCTTCACTGGCGTCGCGAGCGTTTTTGCATCACGACCGATAAAACGCGGCTCGATATTGACGCTATCCACGCTTATCTCACCCGCTCCTCCTGGGCGGAGGGCATTGATAAAGAGACCGTGCGGTTGTCGGTGGCGAACAGCCTCTGCTTTGGCCTGTTTGCTGACGAGACGCAGATAGGTTTCGCCAGGCTTGTGACCGACTTCGCCACCTTCGGCTATCTGTGCGACGTGTATGTGCTGGAGGAGCATCAGGGCGGCGGCTTGGGGTTGTGGCTGATTGAATGCTGCCAGTCCCATCCGCTAATGGCGAAACTGCGACGCATCATGCTCGTGACCTCTACCGCCGCCTGGCTTTATGAAAAGGTCGGGTATAAGGCGGTAAACACGCCGGACTTTGTCTGGCAGATAGCGCGACCGGATATTTATCAACGCTAAGCCCTTATTTCGCATCAATACGATCTTCGTCTGGCTAAATGGGAGCGCGGTAACGGCGGGGTGTCACAAAAACGTCATACTCTCGGGTGACTTTACTTACAAAAAAGGAGCCTGCATGACCCGTTTAACACTCGCTTTGCTTATTAGCGCTTTATCCGTCAACGCACTGGCGCAGACGCAGGACGCGCCGGAGGGATACCAGCTTCAACAGGTACTGATGATGAGCCGCCACAACCTGCGCGCGCCGCTTGCCAATAACGGCAGCGTGCTGGAGCAATCCACCACCCGGCAGTGGCCGCAGTGGGACGTGCCTGGCGGCGAGCTGACCACCAAAGGCGGCGTGCTCGAAGTCTATATGGGCCACTATATGCGCGAATGGCTGGCGCAGCAGGGGCTTATTAAAGAGAACGAATGCCCGCAGCCGGCGAGCGTTTACGTGTACGCCAACAGCCTTCAGCGTACCGTAGCCACCGCGCAGTTCTTTACTAACGGCGCTTTCCCCGGCTGCGACATCACCGTTCATCATCAGGCGGCGATGGGCAAGATGGACCCGACCTTCAACCCGGTTATCACCAACAAAGAGAGCGCCTTCAACCAGCAGGCCGTGCAGGCGATGGAAAAGCAGCGTGCAAACTATGCGCTGGACGAAAGCTATAAGCTGCTTGAGCAGGTGACCGACTACAAAGACTCCGCCTCCTGCAAGGAGAAGCAGCAGTGCGACCTGGCTAACGGCAAAGACAGTTTTAAAGCCAACGCGGGCGAAGAGCCGGGCGTTTCCGGGCCGCTGAAGGTGGGCAACTCGCTGGCGGACGCCTTTACGCTTCAGTATTACGAAGGCTTCCCGCAAGACCAGGTCGCGTGGGGGGAGATCAAAACGCCAGAACAGTGGCGGCAGCTTTCCGCCCTGAAAAACGGCTACCAGGATACGCTTTTCACCTCGCCGGAGGTGGCGCGCAACGTGGCGGCGCCGCTGGTGAAATATATCAACGGCGCGCTGGTGGAGAACAAAACACGCGCGCCGGTGACGGTGCTGGTGGGGCATGACTCCAATATCGCCTCGCTGCTGACGGCGCTTGATTTCAAGCCTTATCAACTTCACGACCAGTACGAGCGCACGCCGATTGGCGGGAAGATTGTTTTCCAGCGCTGGCACGACGAAAAAAACAACAAGAACCTGATGAAGGTGGAGTATGTCTACCAGAGCACCGAACAGCTTCGCAACGCCACGCCGCTTTCGCTGGCAAGCCCGCCTCAGCGCGTGACGCTTGAGCTGAACGGCTGCCCGACCGACGCTAACGGTTTCTGCCCGTGGGAGAAATTCGAAGAAGTCATGAAGCAGGCGCAGCGATAATCCCTCAGAGCGCGGAACCCCTTCCGCGCTTTTTTCCCCTCTCGTTTTGCATGAAGCCCCACAAATGCGGATACTTCCTGTTCAGCGTTTTTTAAAAGGCGGGGCATAGCATATGAAAACGGGCGGGCAACAGGGCGCAAGCCGGGACTGGATCCACCTGCAGCGCGACGGGGAAACCGGAATAGAGAGCGTGCATGCCCATTTTTGCGGCCACGCGTACGACCCGCACGACCATGATGAAATCCTGGTCGGCGTTACGCAGCAGGGGCTTCAGCGCTTTAATTGCAACCGCTCGCTGCACACCAGTACGCCCGGCAGGGCGATTCTCATCGAGCCTGGCGCGGTGCATGACGGCCACGCCCCGCACGCGGAAGGTTTTACCTACCTGATGCTCTACCTGCCGCAGGCGTGGGTGGCGGAAAAACTGGCCCGGCGCGGGCTGGGCGACGTGTCTGCGCTACAGGCGGCGTTCAAATATACCCTTACCGACGACAGCTTTCTCAATAACGCCATCGTGCAGGCCTTTGCGGCTATCCACCATGGCGAAGGGCGGCTCGCCCGCGACCAGACGCTCGATCACCTGCTGGCGCTGCTCTCAAAGCATATCTGTACCCGGCCGCAGTCGGTTTACAGCGACGCCGCCAGCCAGATGCTGCGGGTGCGCGACTATCTGCATGACGGCATGGCGCTGGACATCGGCCTTGACGAGCTTTCCCGCTACGCCGGCGTCGACCGCTTTCGGCTGACCCGCGAGTTTAAAAAAGCGTTCGGCTTATCGCCTCACACTTACCTTGTGCGCTTAAGGCTGCGCACGGCGCGCACGCTGCTGGCGCAGGGTTTTAAGCCTGCGCTGGTGGCGACGCAGGTGGGCTTTGCCGACCAGAGCCACCTGGGGCGCTGGTTTCAGCGCGCTTACCGGCTAACGCCTGCGGCCTATCAGCGCCAGTGCGCGAACGCGCAGTGAACCGTCACGCCCTGCGCACGCGTTGCGGTTTCCTTCCTGCACAAACGTTCTAGATTTGACCCTGTCAGAATTCCGATGATGGGCTTTTGCCGTCCATGAATCCGGAGAACCTGATGTTTGATACCAAAGTAGCGATTATTGTCCGTGACGATCTGGCCGTCTGGCAGCGTCTGAACGTTGTGGCCTTTCTGGCGACGGGCGTGGCTTCCGCCGCGCCCGACGCGATGGGAGAGCCTTATGTTGATGCCAAAGGCCGCCAGTACGGCAATATGCTTGGCCAACCTGTGCTGGTGTTTGAAGGCGACCTTGCGGGCCTGCAAAAGGCGCACCGGGTAGGGGTTGAGCGGGAGCTGACGCTGGTGCCTTATGTTTTCGCCATGTTTTCAACGGGCCATGACGCCGCCAACCGGGAGGTCTTTATGGCGGAAGACGCCGACAACTTAAATCTGGTGGGGCTGGCCCTGCGCGGGCCGAAAAAAGCGGTGGATAAAGCCATCAAGGGCTTATCGCTGCACCATTAAACGCGTGGGCCTGGCGGGACTCCGCCGGGCATTACAAAACGCGGCATCAGGCCGCCCGGCAACGCTCCTTTCTCGATACTCCTTGCTTACCGATTTTTTGTGAACCTTTGCGCTTCGCTGTACACATTCTGTCTCACGCATTTACATCATTAAACCAAATGAGTATATTTCTCATTCTTATTTTCATGCGCAATTTTTGCATAAAAACGACTACATACGCGCTTATCGCCGTTGCGCTGGCGGCGCGTCATCATTTCAAATACTAAAAAGGTTAATGATGTCTTTCACTATTCGCTCCAGGAAGGTGCAGGCTCAGCCTGCCGTTGCGCCCTCGCTACTGGCGGCCAGCATCGCTTTAGCGCTGCTGCCTGCAGCCGCGAAGGCCGCTGAAATCAAAACCGAAGACACCGTCGTGGTGGAAAGCAACGCCCCGGCCGCTGCCGACGGCTCAACCGATTACAGCGTGAAAACCACCACCACCGGCACTAAGCTGTTGCTGGTGCCGCGCGATATTCCGCAGTCCGTCAGCGTTATCAGCCAGCAGCGCATCAAGGACCAGGATCTCGACTCGGTGGGCGAGGTGCTGAGCAACACCACGGGCATTACCACCAATACCATCGACAGCAACCGCACCACTTTCTACGCGCGCGGTTTCTTCATCAACAACTACGCTTACGAAGACTTGCCGACCACGGTCAGCGACCGCTGGAACTTCGGCGATACCGCGCTTGATTCCGCCATTTATGACCGCGTGGAAGTGGTGCGCGGCGCGGCGGGGCTGATGAGCGGCACCGGCAACCCGTCCGCCTACATCAACCTCGTGCGCAAGCACGCCGACAGCCGCGAGTTCCAGGGCTCGGCCTCCGCCACGTACGGCAGTTGGGATAAGCAGCGCTATGTGCTGGACCTGCAATCGCCGCTCACCGAATCGGGCAACGTGCGCGGGCGCGTTATTGCCGGTTATCAGGACAACGACACCTGGCTTGACCGCAACCACTACCGCAAAAAATTCCTCTACGGCATCGTAGATGCGGACCTGACCGACACCACCACGCTCTCGCTCGGTTACGACTACCAGGAAAGCAGCGAAGACAGCCCGACCTGGGGCGGCTGGCCGACCTGGTACAGCGACGGCAGCCGCACCCATTACGACCGCGAGTTCAACCCGGCGGCGGGCTGGGCCTATTCCGATAACGATTCCCGCAAAGTCTTTGCCAACCTGGTGCAGCGCTTCGGCGACGGCTGGGAAGCGCGCGTTAACGCGATGCACACCGAAACCAACTTCGACAGCAAGCTGATGTACTGGGATGGCTACCCGGAACGCTCCACCGGCTATATGGACCCGGCGGCGTATCAGGGCGCGTGGGGCGGCTGGAACCGCGGCAACCGCAAGCAGGATGCGGTGGATGCCTTCGTACGCGGCGGCTTTGAACTGTTTGAGCGTCAGCATGAAATCATGGTCGGCGGCAGCTACAGCCGTCAGCGCAACAACTACGATAACTCTTACCCGAGCGCGGGCATCATTCCGATTGGCAACGCCTACAATGACGGCAGCCAGCTGGCGGACCCGCAGTGGACCGACTGGGCGCTCTACAGCCGCGACACCATCCGTCAGAAATCGCTTTACGCTTCTGCGCGGTTTTCGCTGGCAGACCCGCTGCACCTGATCGTCGGCGCGCGTTATACCGACTGGAGCGCGCAGTACAACCTCGAGCGCAAGCCGGATGAGATCCGCAACAGCCAGTTCGATGATGTGACCCCGTACGCGGGCTTGGTTTACGATATCAACGACACCTGGTCGGCTTACGCCAGCTACACCTCAATCTTCCAGCCGACGGAACAGCGCGACATTAACAGCGAATTCCTTGACCCGACCAAAGGCCGCAGCTACGAAGCGGGGCTGAAGGCGGACTGGAACAACACGGCGTTGACCACCACGCTTGCGGTCTTCCGCACCGAGCAGAAAGGGGTGCCGGTCGGCACCGGCGAGTACATCCCGAACAGCGGCGGTCAGGAAGCGTATGAGTCTGTGGATGCGGTCAGCCGCGGGGTGGAGTTCGAGCTGAACGGCGCGCTCACCGACAACTGGCAGCTCACCTTTGGCGCTACCCGCTATGTGGCGGAAGAGAACAACGGCACGGCGGTCAACCCGGACCAGCCGCGCACTACGCTGAAGCTCTTCACCCGTTATCAGCTGCCGATGCTGCCGGCGCTGGCCGTGGGCGGCGGCGTGAACTGGCAGAACAAAACCTGGCGTGACGTCGCCGGCCCGAACGGCGATGAGCGCATCACCCAGGGCAGCTACGCGGTGGTCGATCTCTTCAGCCGCTACCAGGTCACCAAAAACTTTGCGCTGCAGGCGAACCTCAATAACCTGTTCGACAAAGAGTATTACAACTACCTGGGCACATATGGCGTATACGGCGCGCCGCGTAACTTCTCCGTCAGCGGTACCTACAGCTTCTGATTGAGCGGTTCATATAAAAAGGAGGCTGCGGCCTCCTTTTTTATTGTCAGCCCTAAACCACCTCCTGAGGAGGTGGTGATTGTCCCTGTAAGGCTATAGCCTGAAGAAAGCCCATGCCGGAATATTTCTCCTTACTCACCACAAGTAAGAGGGAAAAACCAACATGGGCCTTTACAGAAGTTCATCACATGTATTCTGGCGCTGCAAATATCATATCGTCTGGACACCCAAGTATCGTTTCAAGATCCTGACGGACAAGATTGGTAAGGAGTTGTACCGGACAATCTATATTCTGTGCAACATCAAGGACTGCGAAGTGCTGGAACTGAATATTCAGCCTGACCATGTTCATCTGGTGGTTATCGTACCGCCCAAACTCTCTATTTCAACGCTCATGGGTGTTCTGAAAGGGCGCAGTGCAATAAGGCTCTATAACAGGTTCCCGCACATAAGAAAGAAGTTGTGGGGCAATCATTTCTGGGTGCGAGGATACTTTGTGGATACGGTTGGTGTGAACGAAGAGATTATCCGGCGATATGTGAGGCATCAGGACAAAAAGGAACAGGAACTCGACATGCAGATGGAGTTACTACAGAACTAATCAACCGGTTAGCAGCGGCCCCCTTTCAGGGGGCTCACTTTAAAGCCACCTCCTCTGGAGGTGGTTTTTTACTTCCTGTAACTTATTGCTGTAATAGATATTTTTCAGAAAAAGCAGCGGGCGAACAGGGCGGTTTTGTGTAAGGTATCAACGAGCCGGGAGAGTATGATAGCGGTGGCGCTTGAGGCTTTTTGCTTCAGGCCGTCGGCAGAAGTGCGGATAGTGTTGAGGCAGAAAGAAGAAAGCCCCGAAGGTCTTTTATTAACCAACGAGGCCTACTCTGCATGCTCGACACATCCAGAGTAGCCTCTTACCCGCCGAAAGGCAAGGAGACAACGCTATGAAGCTGCCGCATAACCCCCGGATCTTACGAGCATTAATGGCCTGTGTAACGCTGTTATTACTCGTTTTCCTGCTGCGAAACCCGCTCTGCGGTGTTCACTATAAGGACGGATTCAGGGAGGTTGTTGCGCTTATGGCTTACGAATCCGGTAAGTAGCAACCCGAAAGCGGGGGCGACCCCGCTTTTACAGGATGGGTCAGCATACCGCGAGCGCCTTTAAACGGGCTGTCAGTTCAGGCTGGCAGCCCTTTTGCTTTCTTGTGACGAGAGGGTTTGATGAGTCGGGGAACGTCAGGATAAGGGGAATGATGTGAAGGGTTCAGGCAAAGCATAAAACAGTAAAGTGGTTTTGAATAAAAGAATGAAGCTGTTTTGGCCGTTAATGTCAGAAGGCCGCTTACAGAACAAAAAGCAAGACAACATTAAAATATCTTTTATTTAAAATGCTGTTTGTTTAAATTATAATCTATTTTCATTGATTGTAATAAAAGAGATTATAATGAACGTTATTGATGATTTTGGGAATGAGCTGAATTCAGAAGTTAAAATTTTAGCCGAAGAGGGGATGTTTGGTTTAGTGATTGAGTCCTGGGGACCGAAAGATCGTAACAGGGATTATAATAAAGCTGTAGAGCTTATAATCGAACGTTTAAAAAAGTCCGGCGTAAAAACTATTGAAGCATATTTAGTAACGTCTCTTCTAAAGAAAATAATGCCGGACATTGAAGCCAGAAGAATAAAAATTGATAATAATAACTGTATAAATATAGAATGTTTTTCAGGAAAAGAAGCGCGTGCGGCAATAGGAAAAGTTCAGGGGCTGTTTGGAAGTGGAAACAACCTTATGAATGAAAAGCCAACAGGAAACAGAACTAAAAGAATCCTTTTTGTTTGCAAAAATGCTAGTCGCCTGTTTTGGGAGTCTATTGTACTTAATGAAAAAAATATTTATCTAAACGCAGACAGGGATTACGAGAAAGAGGTGGCTGCATTATATCTTCAGGAGCTTGAAAAGCCCAAAGGCTTCAGTAATCCTGAAAAGAAATTTATAAACCAAACGACTTATTATCGTGATCCAAAAGTAAAAGCATGGGTCTTAAAAAAGAGTGAGGGAAAATGTGAATGTTGTGGTTCTACTGCTCCGTTTAAAACACCTGACGGTATTCCTTTTCTTGAAGTTCATCATGTCATCCCACTGGCCGATGGGGGAGCAGATACAACGGAGAACTGCATAGCGGTATGCCCGAATTGCCACAGAGCATTTCATCATAGTGACAACCGCCATGACCTGGTAAAAGCCATATATATAAAAGTACCCAGACTAACAGTTACCAAAATTTCTTAAATGCCTGCATTACCCTTTCGGCTCAATACCTAATTTCTTCAGCTCTTCCCGCCCCAGGTTTTTAAACCAGTTGCCAAGGCTCATGCCCTGCGCTTTGGCAGCCTCTTCAAACTGCGCTTTCAGCTCCGGGGTAATCCGAATCTGAAAGGTAGGGGACCAGCCGGTTCCTTTAGGGCTTTTGTCTCGTTTGATCGTTGACATGTACGTACGTAATAAAGATGATGGGTGTCGTTACGTACGTACGATAAAACCGAACGTAACCGAAAGCAACGCTCCGGTGTGCACCACCACAACCGGAGCGTCTGACCACAATCTGTTATACGGAGTAACAGCTATGGCTACCGCCAATAGTAACACATACGCTCGCCCTGAATTTGATTACCCTTTTCCCAAACTTCATCCGCGGAATACGGCGCGGCTGTCCGCCGTCAGTTCTCCTGTTCCGCCCATGCCGGATTTCCTGAACGAGACAACGCTCCGCGAGGGTGCGATAACGTCAGAAATGGATTTCTTCCACCTCGCCACGCTGAGCGAGAAACTGGTGAGCGAGCTGCTGGAATGCCACGATGACTCGCTTTCTCTGGCGTTTGCGGGAAGGCTCGCCTGTGCGCTGGACGCGCTGTCGGCGGCGCTGGAGCGGCCCATCCCGGCGCATCTTTACCCGTCGCTCACTGCAAGCGAACTTTCCCCGGAGCTTCCCCTGTGCCTTGGCAGCGAAGAGCCGATTCTGGCAGGCTACTGCCGGGCGCTGAACATGGCACTGTTGAGCCGCGCCTTAACGCCGGAACTGGCGAAGCCGCTCACCGGCCTGTTGTTTGACCTGGTCTGCCACCTGTGCGACTTCATTAAAGAACCCTGCTTCGTACTGACCGAACGCGGCTACGAAGACTGCACCGGGCAGCTTGTTCATCCTGCTCATTAAAATAAAAAGGCCGGGTTTCCCCGGCTTTTTTTACTTCAGCGCACCGGGCCCTAAAGCCCCTCGGTGCTCTCCTTTTTCGCCTCTTTCGCGAGAATGGCGCGATACCAGCGCGGGTGATGCTTCTGCGCCCAGCGGCGGCTGACCTTGCCGACAATCATCCCCTTGATGGAGCCTTTCACCCAGAATGCCATATACATATGAATCAGAATGGCGTGGATAAGCACAATGGCGGCGGTTGCGTGGATAAGCAGGCTGTAGCGCACCACCTTGATCGGGAAAAAGTCGGCGAAATAAGGCCGCCAGATAATCACGCCGGTTACCAGCAGCACAAAAATCATGCTCATGATGCTCCAGAACATCATCTTCTGCCCGGCGTTATATTTACCGACGTCCGCCACCTTATGCTCGTTGCCCTTCAGCACCTCGACAATCCCTTTCAGCCACGGCAAATCGTGTTTATCCGGAATGTTGTGATGCACGAAGCGCACAAACATAAACATCAGCGCGAAGAAAATCAGCACGCCAAAGAACGGGTGCAGAATACGCCCCATCTGCGGCGTGCCGAAGGTCTCCGTCAGCCATTGCAGCGTCGGGAAAAAGAGCGCGATGCCGGAGAGCGCCACCAGGAAGAAGCAAATCACCACCGTCCAGTGGCAGGCGCGGTCGATGAAGGTCGTCCTGACAATCATTTTGCGTTTACTCATGCTCTTCCTCCTCGTCATCCGTCTCTTCGTTCGGGCCCACGCCAACGTAGTGGAAAATCAGCCCGGCGAAGGTGGCGATAAAGCCCGCCGCCGACAGCGGCTTAAGGATCCCTTTCCACAGGCTGATGGGCGTATCAATCTGCGGATCGTTCGGCAAGCCGTGATACAGCGCCGGCTGGTCGGCGTGGTGCAGCACATACATCACGTGCGTGCCGCCAACGCCCTGCGGGTTATAAAGACCCGCGTTCGGGTAGCCGCGCGCCTTAAGCGTTTCAACCCGCGCTTCGGCCTTCTCCAGCATCGTCCTTTTGGTGCCGAAGCGGATAGCGCCGGTGGGGCAGGTTTTCACGCAGGCGGGCTCCTGGCCTACGGTCACGCGGTCCACGCACAGCGTGCATTTGTAAACGCGGTTATCCTCTTTGTTAAGGCGCGGAATGTGGAACGGGCAGCCGGCGATGCAGTAGCCGCAGCCGATGCAGTGCTCCGACTGAAAGTCGACGATGCCGTTGGCGTACTGGATGATGGCCCCGGCGGAAGGGCAGGCCTTCAGGCAACCGGGGTCTTCGCAGTGCATGCAGCCATCCTTGCGGATGAGCCACTCCAGCTTGCCGTTCTGGCGCGTCTCGCTAAAGCGCATCAGCGTCCAGGATTTGGCGCTGAGATCGGCGGGGTTGTCATACACCCCGACGCAATGCCCCACCTCGTCGCGAATGTCGTTCCACTCCGAGCAGGCGACCTGGCACGCCTTGCAGCCGATACAGCTGGTGACGTCGATAAGCTTGGCGACGTGCTCTTTATCATCGCGCCCTCGCGGTGGGGGCGTGAAGCTGTTGGTCGCCGAGCGTTTGATAATATCCTGAGATTGCATGGACATAAGTTCGCTCCCTACGCCTTCTCAATGTTGACCAGAAACGCCTTGTACTCTGGCGTTTGCGAGTTGGCGTCGCCCACCGATGGCGTCAGAGTGTTGGCGAGATAGCCCTTGCGCGCCGTGCCTTCAAAGCCCCAGTGCAGCGGAATGCCGATGGTTTCTACCTCGCGGCCCGCCACCTTCAGCGTTTGCAGGCGCGGCGTCACCACCGCTTTCGCGCGAATAAAGCCGCGCTTGCTGCTCACCTTCACGCTGTCGCCGTTCCTGATGCCTTTCGCTTTCGCAAGCTGTTCGCTGATTTCCACAAACTGCTCCGGCTGCGCAATCGCGTTGAGGCGCGAATGTTTCGTCCAGGTGTGGAAATGTTCGGTCAGACGATAGGTGGTGCCGACATACGGGAACGCCTTATGGTTGCCCATACGCTTCGCGTCCGCTGCAAAGAGGCGCGCCACCGGGCTTGAAACCACGTTCGGGTGCAGCGGGTTGGTGCCAAGCGGCGTCTCGAACGGCTCGTAGTGTTCCGGGAACGGCCCGTCGGCGAGCTTGTCGAGGGCGAACAGGCGGCCTAAACCTTCCGGCTGCATGATGAACGGCCCGGCGCCGCTGCCTGGCGCCGAGGTGTTGAAGTCCGGCACATCGTTGCCGACCCACTTCGCGCCGTTCCACTCGATAAGCACCCGTTTCGGGTCCCAGGGCTTGCCCTGCGGGTCCGCCGAGGCGCGGTTGTAGATAACGCGGCGGTTGAGCGGCCAGGCCCAGGCCCAGCCCAGCGTGTTGCCAAGTCCGGACGGGTCGCTGTTGTCGCGGTTCGCCATCTGGTTTCCCTGGGCGGTCCAGCTTCCGGCGTAGATCCAGCAGGCCGACGCGGTGGCGCCGTCGTCGCGAAGCAGCGCGAACGAGCTCAGCAGCTCGCCTTTCTTCGCAAGCAGCACGCCGTTCTGGTCATAGAGATCCTCCAGCGCGTAGCCGTTGTTCTCTTTAGCGATCTCTTCTGCTTCCGGTTTATCGGGCTGTTTGTAATCCCAGCGCATCTTCAGCAGCGGCTCGACGCCTTTGCCGCCTTCGGTGCGGTACAGCTCGCGCAGACGCTGGTAAAGCCCGGCCAGGATCTCGCCGTCGTTGCGCGCTTCGCCCGGCGCGTCCGCCCCTTTCCAGTGCCATTGCAGCCAGCGTCCGGAGTTGGCGATAGAGCCGTCTTCTTCGGCGAAGCAGGTGGAGGGCAGGCGGAACACCTCGGTCTGAATGGCGGACGGGTCAACGTCGTTCATCTCGCCGTGGTTTTGCCAGAAGTTGGACGTCTCGGTCACCAGCGGGTCGATCACCACCAGGTATTTGAGCTTGCTGAGGCTCGCCACCACCTTGTTTTTATCCGGGAACGACGCCACCGGGTTGAAGCCCTGGCAGATATAGCCGTTGACCAGGCCGCGGTCCATCATGTCGAAGTACTTCAGCACGTCGTAAGCGACGTCCCACTTCGGCAGCCAGTCAAAGCCCCAGCCGTTCTCTTTCTGCGCGGCGTCGCCGTAAAACGCTTTCATCAGGCTGATGTAGAACTTCGGGTAGTTGCTCCAGTAGTTCACCTGGCCTGGCAGCGTCGCTTTCGGCGTGTTGGCTGCAAGGTAGCTTTCAGGCGTGGTGTGCTTCTCGCAAGGCAATGTCAGGTAGCCCGGCAGGCTGGTGGAAAGCAGCCCCAGGTCGGTCAGCCCCTGGATGTTGGAGTGGCCGCGCAGCGCGTTCACGCCGCCGCCCGCCATGCCCATGTTGCCGAGCAGCAGCTGGATCATCGCCATGGTGCGGATGTTCTGCGCGCCGACGGTGTGTTGCGTCCAGCCGAGCGCGTAGAGGAACGTGGCGGTGCGGTTGGCGGCGCTGGTGGAGGCGAGCGCCTCGCACACCTTCAGGAAATCGGCGCGCGGCGTGCCGCAAATATTTTCCACTACCTCCGGCGTATAGCGCGAGACGTGCGCTTTCAGCAGGTTCCAGACGCAGCGCGGGTGGCTCAGCGTCTCGTCGCGCTTCGCAAAGCCGTTCTCGTCGAACTGGTAGTTCCAGGAGGTCTTATCATACTGACGCTTAGCTTCGTCGTAGCCGCTGAACAGGCCATCTTCAAAGTTGAAGTCTTCGCGCACCAGCAGCGACGCATTGGTGTAGTGCTTAACGTATTCCGCGTTGATTTTATTGTGGGTTATCAGATAAAGCAGCACGCCGGAGAGGAACGTAATGTCCGTACCGGAGCGGATGGGCGCATAGATATCCGCCACCGACGCGGTGCGGGTAAAGCGCGGGTCCACCACAATCAGCGTGGCGTCGTTGTTGTTTTTGGCTTCCATCGCCCAGCGAAAACCGACCGGGTGAGCTTCCGCAGCGTTGCCGCCCATCACCATCACCACGTTGGCGTTTTTGATATCGACCCAGTGGTTGGTCATCGCACCGCGACCAAATGTTGGAGCAAGACTTGCTACCGTTGGTCCGTGTCAGACGCGCGCCTGGTTATCCACCGCCAGCATGCCAAGCGAGCGGACAAATTTCTGGGTGAGCATGCCGGTTTCGTTACTGGCCGCCGAGGCGCAGAGCATGCCGGTAGAGAGCCAGCGGTTGACGGTCACGCCGGCGGCGTTGCGCTCCATAAAGTTGGCGTCGCGGTCGGTTTTCATCAGGCGGGCGATGCGCTCAAACGCCTCTTGCCAGCTGATGCGCTGCCATTTGTCGGAACCTGGCGCGCGGTATTGCGGGTAGCGCAGGCGGCTTTCGCTGTGAATGTAGTCGAGCAGCCCCGCGCCTTTCGGGCAGAGCGCGCCGCGGCTGACCGGGTGGTCCGGGTCCCCTTCAATATGAAAAATGCTGGAGGCGGCGTTTTTCGCGCCGTCGCCCAGGCTGTACATCAATAATCCACACCCTACGGAACAGTAAGTACAGGTGTTGCGGGTCTCTTTCGCGCGCAGCAATTTATAATCGCGCACTTCCGCCAGCGCCGGTTGCGGAGCAAAGCCGAGCATCGCCGCTGTTGTGCCTGCCATTCCGCCGGCGCAGAGTTTAAAAAACTTTCTGCGGCTGACGTTCATTTTATCCCCATTTTTTATGACCATTTACGGCGGGGGAAAATAGCAACCCAGGGCAGGGGATTATTGCGTGAAATCAAGGCGGCAGGACATTTCGCGGAAATTACCTATTAATAAGTAGGCTAAAATCAGAAAGATAACTCGTACCAGGTTGCCGCTTTATCAGGCCTGTTAACGCTTTGGCGTTAGCTTTATTTATCTGCGGCAGGCGGCAGTGCAGGCGGCGATGGCGTGAGGTGACAGGCGTCACCGCCAATGCCGGTGGTTTCGCAGTCGGCTTTGCTGTGCGGTACGGGCAGGGTGGTCGTGGTGGTGGTGCAGCCAGCCAGTATCGTGATTAAGGCTATCAGCAGCGTTTTCATGTTCCGGACCTTATGTTTATTTCTGGCTCAGGGTTTATACAAAAAAACTAAATGGCGGGCTGGCTTCGCGTTATTCTGGCGAGGGTCATTAAACGGCTTATTTATTTCTACTGCTTGTTCTAAGAATAGTCCCCTTTTGCTGCTTCGCTTAAAAAAAACGCCGCGACGTTTTATCGTTATTCAGGTGTTAGCGTGATAAACATCACCTGGCGAAAAATCTCCCTGTGCTTTTTCTTTTCTCTGCCGATAACCCTTACAGGCGACCTGCGGCTTTCGGTTCGCGAGCGTACTTCCCTGACATGGCTTAGAGGCAAAGATGGACAATTTTCAGAAAGAGATTGATGAGAGGGCGAACCTCGCCTTATCGAATAAGTTTGAGCTTTTACTGTTCCGTCTGGGGAAAGACGCGCAGGAAGACAAAACGGAGCTGTTTGGCATTAACGTTTTCAAGCTTCGCGAAATTATCCCGATGCCCGCCGTGACGAAAGCGGCCGGCATGAAGTCGCCGCTGCTCGGCGTGGCCAATATTCGCGACCAGATTATCCCGGTTATCGACCTGCCGGCCATCGCGGGCTGCAAGCCGGAAACCGGCCTCAATCTGCTGCTTATCACCGAGTATGCCCGCAGCACCCAGGCGTTCGCCGTGGAATCTGTCGATAACATTGTGCGTCTGGACTGGAGCCAGGTGCATACGGCGGAGGCAGGCGTCAGCAGCCGCAGCAACATTACCAGCATCGCCTGCATCGATGGCGACAGGCAGGGCAACAACCTCGCGCTGGTGCTGGACGTTGAGCAAATTCTCTATGACATCATCCCGGCTTCGCGCGGCCCGCAGGCGGAAGAGGCGCGCATGAAGAGCTTCAACCTCAAGCCCGGCGCGGTCGCCATCGTGGCGGAAGACTCTAAAGTGGCGCGCACCATGCTCGAGCAGGGGCTTAAACAGATGGGCATTCCGGCGCTGCTGCACACCACCGGCAAAGAGGCGTGGGAAAGAATTAAAATCATGGCCGACGAGGCGCAGGCGGAAGGTAAGTCGATCGACGATAAAATCGCGCTGGTGCTGACCGACCTGGAAATGCCGGAAATGGACGGCTTTACGCTCACGCGCAACATCAAGCGCGACGCGCGGTTGCAGCATATTCCGGTGGTTATCCACTCCTCGCTTTCCGGCAGCGCCAACGAAGAACACGTGCGCAAAGTGGGCGCCAACGCTTACGTGGCGAAATTCGAAATTAACGAACTCTCTTCCGCCATTCAACAGGTGCTGAAAAGCGCGTAAGCGACCAGACGCAGTTAGCGTGTGTCTGAAGCCGTAATAAACACAGCCCCGAAAGGGGCTTTTTCATGCCGCTAAAGCGTCATGCCGAGTGTGGCGAAAACCACCGAAGAAGATGTCAGAGCCACCCCCGAGCTAAGAAAACCGCGTTTTTTGAACGTGGCGGCCAGCAACAGCATAATCATCCCGCAAAGAAAAAGCGGAATGGCGATAAGAGAAAAGGCGGACATACGCGTTCAGGCTCCGGCAGCAGAAAAGAAACAGCATAGCGTGTTTTTTCTTTCTTAGTTACAACATCCTTTTTAAACTACCTGAACGGGTAGGCATTCGCTGCAAATATTTTTATCAAGGTAAACAGGCCGGGCAGGCGACAGAAATATTTAAAACCGTGGCAAGACAAATTTTGGATAATAAAAAACCCGCTCGGGGCGGGTTTATTGATTATCGCAACGCTTCACTGCTCAGGTCATTGCCTTCATCGCTATCGTAAGCGTCGGCGATAACTCACGCTTATTACAGCGCGGTAACGTTGGCGGCTGCCGGGCCTTTAGCACCATTTTCAATGGTGAAAGAAACCTGCTGACCTTCATCCAGCGTTTTGTAATTATCGCTCTGGATTGCAGAAAAATGTACAAATACATCTTTGCTGCCGTCATTCGGCGTGATAAAGCCAAAACCTTTATCGGAATTAAACCATTTTACTAAACCAGTCATTTTACCAGACATAGATACTTCCTTAATTAATGAGCCACTCAGGGCGGCGATGATGGCCTGTTATGCAGAGCGTTACTTATTAGGCGCTTAGGAGAAGACTCATGAAGAAGGGTATCTGGGGATAACACTTGAACTGAGGACTGCTTTACTAAAACTGCTTTCATAAGGTCTGTTTTCCAAACCGATGACGCTATTAAGACATGGAAAAATTAATTAAGCAATGTTTATTTTAAACGCATAAGCGCCCGGACGGCCGTATGGCCAGAAGCGTCAACAACGGTAAAACAAGAAACGGAACGGCGAATAGGCATGCACGGTTTTATTTATTCCTTATAAGCGCAGCGGTGAGAAAAATAATGAAATTTGTTTTGTAAAATAATGTGCTGCCAGCGCTTCGAATTTTCCGCTGGTTTTCAGATAACCTTACGCACGCTTTTTTAAAGCGAGGCGGGTAACCTTAAGTAAAAAATCGGGCGTAGAAACCGTCTTACTTTTTTATTTTCCGCCGGCGGGCAAAAGCGCAAAAACCCACCCGTTTGCGGGGCTGGCGCAAGAGCGCAGGCGCTTTATTATCGGGTGACTGAAATTCACTGCGCGAGGTCGCTATGTCCGTTACATCCACGCCCGTACTGCATCTGCTGTGCGGCAAAATCGCCTCAGGAAAATCGACGCTTGCCGCCACGCTTGCCGACAAGACCGGCACCGTGCTCGTCAGCGAAGACGCCTGGCTCGCCCGTCTTTATGGCGAGGAGATGCAAAGCGTTGCCGATTACGTTCGTTATGCCGCAAGGCTTCGGGAGGCGATGCAGCCGCACCTGACGTCGCTGCTGCGCGCAGGCGTGTCGGTGGTGCTCGATTTTCCCGCCAATACGGTGGAAAACCGCGCCTGGATGAAGCAGGTCATCGAGGCGAGCGGCGCGGCGCATCAGCTGCATTATCTGGATGTGCCGGAAGCGCTGTGCAAGGCGCGGCTGCACGCCCGCAACGAAGCGGGAACGCATGATTTCGCCGCCACCGACGCCCAGTTTACTCTGATCACCCGCTACTTTACTGCCCCCGCTCCGGGTGAAGGGTTTAACATTGTCCGCCACACGCCGCCGCAGGCGTAACCCGCCAAAGCTGTCTATCCTGAAAACTTAAGTCTTTGGGACATAAGGAGCGGTGTTATGAAGTTCTTTTACTTTGTCGCCCTGATCGCAGCGGTGTGTTATCTGTTCGCCTTTCTTCCCCGCGCCAAAACGGACCGCGAGCCGATAGCCTGGTGGGGATGCTGGGCCTATGTCGGCGCTTCCGCGCTCTACTGGGCTTACTACGGTCTGGACCACTATTTGAACGTCTTTTAACCGCACGAAAGGTTAAAATCAGAACAGACCGCTTGCGGGTGAAACCAGCGCTTCGCTTCACCCGCAGAGCTTCATAATTTCTTCACTTACTTTACAAAATTTCGCTATCTTTTTACCGGCGGAAAGCCCACTGTGGTGACGGGCGGCCTCATCGTCGCAGTCATATCGCTTCATTGACCATCGCCCCAAACAGGTGGCTCGTCTTTTCAACTCAACCCTCCTTTTTCTCGCCGCACGGCGGACAAAAAATCGGGTCGCGTAGACCGTCGCAACGTTTAAACAGCTAATCAGGGTTACTTATCATTCGCGCATTATGTTTTCGCGTCCGCGTGTCGCAGGGGGTACTGCCGGTTCACGCACGGACGTTTTTTCTGTCGTCTACATCAAACAAAACAGAGTGTACCGCTAACGAAAGGGTTTCTTTATGCGATACCGCTACAGGCATAAAGGGTCAATCATGAACAAAACCGGACACTTCTCTTCATCGCTCCTGCATCCCCGCTACTGGCTTACCTGGTGCGGTCTGGGGCTGCTCTGGCTGCTGGTGCAGCTACCTTATCCGCTGCTGATGCGTCTTGGCGCTTTTCTCGGCGCGAAGGCGCGGCCCGTGCTGAAAAGACGCGAGAAAATTCTGCGTCGCAACCTCGAGCTCTGCTTTCCCCATTTTTCACCCGATGAGAAAGAGCGGCTGATTGCCGATAACTTCCTCTCGCTCGGCATGGCGCTGCTGGAAACGGGCATGGCCTGGTTCTGGTCGGATAAACGCATCAAGCGCTGGTTTGATGTTGAAGGGTTGCACAATCTGCAACAGGCCGTTGATGGCAACCGCGGCGTGATTGTTATCGGCGTGCATTTTATGTCGCTGGAGCTGGGCGGGCGCGTAATGGGCCTTTGTCGGCCGATGATGGCGATGTACCGTCCGCACAACAACCCGGCGCTGGAGTGGGCGCAAACCCGCGGACGCATGCGGTCAAACAAGGCGATGCTCGATCGCAAAGATCTCAAAGGCATGGTCAACGCCCTGAAAAAAGGCGAAGCGGTCTGGTTCGCGCCGGATCAAGACTACGGCCCGCGCGGCAGCACCTTCGCGCCGCTGTTTGCGGTGAACGACGCGGCCACCACCAAAGGCACCTTCGTGCTCTCGCGCCTGAGCGGCGCGGCGCTGCTCTCTATCGTGATGATAAGAAAAGCGGACGGCAGCGGTTATCAGCTGATAATCCAGCCGGAGCTGAAAGATTACCCGCGCAACGACGAAGCCGCCGCAGCGTGCTACATGAACAAAGTGATCGAGCGGGAAATCCTGCGCGCGCCGGAGCAGTATCTCTGGATCCACCGCCGCTTCAAGACCCGCCCGGCGGGCGAAGCGTCGCTCTACCTGTAACGCGATATACCCTAAACCGGTGGCCCAGGCCGCCGGTTTTTTTATGGGCGCGCGCCGCGGTCTATAGTTACTTTTTACCTTAAATAAGGAGCCGCCCATGCCACGCGTAACCGGTGTTGACCATCTGGTGCTGTCCGTCAGCGATTTTGCCCGCTCGAAAGCCTTCTACGGCCCGCTAATGAAATTCCTGGGTTTTGAGATAATGGACGAAATGGAAAACGCCATCGGCTGGCGCAATGAGGTCACGCGCCTGTGGATTTACCAGGCCGATGAACAGGGAAAAGAAACGCCTTATCGCAAAGGCAACCCCGGCTTTCACCACTACGCCTGGTCCCTTGGCAGCCGCGCCGAAGTGGATGAACTCCAGCAGTGGCTGGAGGCGCAGCAGGCGACTATCGTTGACCCTGCCGGTGAATATTATCCTGACTATTACGCTGTCTTTTTCCTCGATCCGGATGGCATGAAGCTCGAGGGGATGTATTACGGCAAGTGATCATGAATGGGGTCGTAACGAGCCGCCACTGCTGTTTTTTTCGCCTCCCGCTGGGCTTATTGTACTGATAGCGTCCAGGCTTTACGGATGTCACTTTCGTTGAACCGTCTGGCTTAAAGCAGGAGGAAAGATGTCACAACAGGATAACTCCGGCATTTCACGCCGCCAGCTCGTTGGCGGCCTCGTGGGCAGCATGGCGGTGACCGCCGTCGCGGGCCACGCTAACGCGGCAAGCACCCCGCAAACCCAAACCACGGAACCCGGGCCGCACCCGCTCACCGGCAAAGACCCCCGCGACGCTTACCCGAAACCGCCTTTCGAATACCAGACGCAGGAGCCGCCGGGGCTGGCGAGCAAAATGAACCCGCGTCCCGATCACGGCGAGCAGAGCTACAAGGGGAGCGGGCGGCTTGCCGGGCGCAAGGCGCTGATAACCGGCGGCGACTCCGGCATCGGGCGCGCGGCGGCCATCGCTTTTGCCCGCGAGGGGGCGGATGTGGCGATAAACTACCTGCCGGTGGAAGAGCCGGACGCCCGTGAAGTTATCGCGCTCATCGAAGCCGCCGGACGCAAAGCGGTGGCGATCCCGGGCGATATTACCGACGAAGCCTTTTGCCAGAAGCTGGTGAACGACGCAGCCGCCCAGCTCGGCGGGCTGGATATTCTGGTGAATAACGCCGCGCGCCAGCGCAACGTGGAGTCGATTAACGATCTCAGCACCGAGTTTTTCGACAAAACCTTCAAGACCAACGTTTACGCCATGTTCTGGATAACCAAAGCGGCGATGGCGCACCTGAAGCCGGGCGCCGCCATCATCAACACCGCTTCGGTACAGGCGCATAAGCCGGACGCTAACCTGCTCGACTACGCCTCCACCAAAGCGGCCATTGTCGCTTTCAGCAAAAGCCTCGCTAAGCAGCTCGCCGAAAAAGGGATACGCGTGAACGCCGTCGCGCCGGGCCCGTTCTGGACGCCGCTGCAACCAAGCTGCGGTAAAAAGAAAGAGAAGTTCGAACAGTTTGGCGCCGAATCGCCTTATGGCCGCCCGGGCCAGCCTGCGGAGATAGCGCCGCTCTACGTGACGCTGGCGGCGGCGGAAACCAGCTACTCGTCAGGCCAGGTCTTTTGCGCCGACGGCGGCGCCGGCACGTTCTGACGACGCTATCCGCGGCGCCTGAAACGCGCCGCCAGCGCGGCGAACAACGTGCGGCGGGTTACTCCATTCGCAGCTTTCCCGCGGCTAAAGGCAGCGACGGCGGGCGAAAAAGCGTGTCGCTGAGCGCCACCTGGTTACGCCCGCGCTTTTTCGCCACATAAAGCGCCGCGTCCGCCGCGCCGTACAGCGTTTCGAAATCGCTGTCGCGCAGCCCAAGGCTGACGCCAAGACTTACCGTCACCCGCTGTTCGGGCAGGACATCAAGCGGCGAGGCGTTCAGCGAAGCGTGAATATAGCTGGCGATAATCATCGCCTCTTCAACGCGGCTGCCCGGCAGCAGCACGGTAAACTCCTCGCCCCCCACGCGGCCGATGGCGGCATGAGCGGGCAGGGCTTTGCGCACCCTTTGCACCAGCGAGCAGATCACCCGGTCGCCGGTGGGGTGGCCGTGCTCGTCGTTAATACGCTTGAAGTGGTCGATATCCAGCAGGATAAGCCCCACGTTGCCTTGCGTCAGCGCCTGGTTTATCTGGTGGATAATGGCGCTGCGGTTAAAGACGGCGGTGAGGGCGTCATGGGTGGCTTCGTATTCCAGCTGCCGCGCCAGCTTCTGAAGCTGTTCGTTCATGCGCGTCAGCTCCCGCTCCGCCCGGTCGCTGCGGGAAATCAGCCGGTAGGAGTGGCGAATCAACCGCTGATAATGTTTGGCTATCAGCCACAGCTTATCGCGACAGGCGTCGGCGCTAAGCTGCGGGTTGGCGGCCGCGAGGCGGGCCTCTTCCAGCACGGCATACTCGTCCTGGAACAGCTCGTTAATATCTAGCATGCGTTCAGTTCCGGCTTCAGCAGCACCGTCAGCGAGGTGAAGTCCAGGCTCAGCTCCTGGCCGAACTCCTCGGAAATGTCATCCTCTTCATCGTAATACCAGTGCAGCTCGCAGCGTTTGCCCCGCTTCGCGAAGCTGTTGAGGCATTCGAAAAACTCAAACAGCAGCTTGGTGCTGGAGCTGTTGAAATAGCTAAGCGCCACGTGCAGCGCAATGGGCTGCGCATCGACGGGCGAGGCGTTAAGCCAGTTCTCCACCGCCTGAATGAGCGGGCGGAAAAAGGCGGCGGCGTTTTCCGGGTAGGCTTCGCCTTTCAGCCACAGGCGATGGGCGGCGAAATCAAAATTCACTTCCGGCGTGGAGTGGGTCGCCGCCAGCACAACAGCAGGCGTTAAGGTAGTTTCAGTCATGGCAGAACGTCGCCTTCAGGTGAAAGGCGGACAGATGACTCGCCGCCAGGGGATGTAAACGGTATTCCAGCGGCTCGCTGGTGTCCCGCGCCATTGTCAGCAGACCGATGTTGGCGCCTTTGCTGGTGGGCGGCGCTTCGCTGCGCAATCCCCGCTTCCAGGCCTGCCGGATTTCGTCCTGCGTCATGGCGCGCAGCACTTCCAGATTGGCGCGCAGCAAAGAGGACTCTTCCGGCCCCACCAGGTTTGCGGTTTCGAGGTAATAGCGGGTGCAGTCGGCGTGAAAGCAGAGCGAGCCGTAGCGTAGCGCCTCTTCACCCTTATGCAAAAAGCGTTCGTCAGAGGAGTAGCGCACAATGTTCTGGCCCATTTCGACAAACACCGAAAAGAGCTTGCGGCGCAGCGCCGCGGAGGCTTCGTTTTCATCAAGCCAGGCGCGGACCACTTCGCCCATCGACACAATATTCTGCTGCGAAATAAAACCCGTGTAAGAGAGGGCGACGCCGCCCTGTCGCTGTGGGGTAAGCAGCGGCAACAGCGTCGCTGTTTTTACCTGTAATTCACTCATGCTCATCTCTTTATTTACCAGCGAAAGCCAAACCAGGTCATGTCATCGCGGGAAGGTTGTTTGCCCTGCCAGTCGCGAAGCGTGGCAAAGAGCGCGTCGGAAAACTCGCGCATCGGCAGGTGACGCTGCGCCAGCAGCAGCGACTGGATGCGTTTTTTGCCAAACATGATGTTGCGCTCGCCGCCGATCTGGTCAGTCACGCCGTCGGTGACAATCAGCACCCGATCGCCAGGCGTAAGCGCGCGCCGATGGCGCTGCCAGCGGAAATCGGCAGGCGTGTCGATATAACCCATCCCTTTACGATCGCCTTCCAGCAACGCCACTTCGTCTTCCCCCTCGCCCAGCACAAAGGCGTGCATCTGCGCATTCGCCCAGACAATCTGCGCGTCGCGGGCGTCGACAAACAGCGCGATGGCGTCGCAGCCGTCGTTCGACTGGCTATGGTTAGGCGTGGCCTGAAGCTGGCTCAGCGTCTGTTTGATGTACTGGTTAATCAGGCTCAGCAGGCGGTCCGGCTCGTCGGGCGCCGCCTGCGTCAGCGCTTTTTCCAGCGCGGAAGAGAAAATAAAGGTCATAAAGGCGCCGGGCACGCCGTGGCCGGTGCAGTCGGCTATCACCAGCAGCCAGCCGTGCTCGTAACGCTGGAAAGCGTAAATGTCGCCGCCCACGCAGTCGCGCGGATACCAGGAGAGACACCAGTCGCGCAGGTGCGCTTCCATCGTCTGGCGCGAACGGTTGAGCATAGAGTCCTGAATCACGCGCGCGTATTCGATGCTTTGCATAATCTGCTCATGTTGACGGGCCTGCAGGCCGGAGACGGTTTTAATCAGATCAATACCAAGGCCGATGCCTACGTAGCCGCCCGCCTCGGTGAGAATAAACCCCTCAGCGACCGCCTTGTCGCCTGTCTCCACTACCCGCTCGGCCAGATATTCCAGCCCGGCGTCCGCCTCGACGATAAGCGGCGTTTTATCCATAAACGCGATGCAGCTTTTTTGATCGTAAAGCTCATGGAAAAAGGGGCGGCTCATTTGTGAGAGAAAAATGTGCCGGTTGATCATGCCAATCGGCCGGTTGTTCTCCAGCACTGGCAGGCCAATCAGCGATTTATGTTCGTTAAAGAGCGCCATCACCTGCAGATTGGTGGAACCCGGCGTGACGTGGGGCACCGCGATGCGCAGGATCCCGGCGTTAAGCTGCTGCGACGAGGAGGCCAGCGCCAGTGGAATATCCATTAAACAGATAACCCGTTACGAAGTAAGAATTATCTTAGGGTAGGGGAGAAGTGTGACACTTTTACTGCAATAACAAACTTAAGCGTTATTCAAGAGTTTAGTGTCACTAAAATTAAACTGAAGCCATAAAAAACTATTAGCGCTGCGCCCGGCGCAGCGCGGCGTTATCCCTTAAACGCCATCCGCCTGCTTTACTTGCAGCCATTCATCACGCGTAATTTCCCACACTTCGGAATCCAGCTCGCCGCTGACGTACTGCTTTTTTTCGCGGCGGATAAGCCGCATGCCGCTTCGGTTTGAGAGATTGCGCGAAGCGTCGTTGGCCTGCGCTTTCGCCACACGCAGCACCTTGCGATCGAGTACGGTAAACCAGAAGTCGTTCACCGCCCGGCACGCCTCGCTCATCAGCCCCAGGCGTTGTTGCTCCGGCGCCAGCCAGAAGCCGCGGTTGTTGTCTGGCTCATCCAGCAGGCAGATAACGCCAATCAGCTGCGCCGGCGCTTCGCGGCGACGCAGCGTCCAGAACCAGCCGCGGCCTTCCGCCGCCGCAGGCAGCGCCACGTTATTCACATAATGCCGCGCCGCGTCCGGCGGATAGGGCCAGGGGATGCTCGCCACCAGGTAGCGCACAATTTCCCAGCGGGGAAAGGTCTGTTGAATCTGTTCTGCATCTTCCGGCGCGAGCGGTTTTAGCAGCAGGCGTTCGGTATGAAGTTCAGGTGCGGCGGGAATCGCTGTCATAACGGCTTCCTTTCTCAACAGTAAAACACCGTTTTTTACACAGAACGGCGCGCCTGTCGACCCCGCTTTGCAGGAGGTTAGCGCAGCAGCGGCTTTACTTTGCCATGCAGCGCCGGGTTGTCGCTCTCATCCTTAAGCTTCACGCCGGTAAGCCTGCGCAAAAAAGCCTGCTCCAGCAGCCAGGCGAGCTTAAACGCCGCCGCTTCCCAGGGCAGCCCTTCAGGCCGGATGTTGGAGATGCAGTTACGCTCGGACTCAATGCGCGAACGTTCGGGTTTCCAGGTAAGGTAAACCCCGAGGCTGTCGGGCGACGAGAGGCCGGGCCGCTCGCCAATCAATATAGCCACCGCTTGCGCGCCGAGCGCTTCGCCAATATCATCGCCCAGCGCCACCCGCGACTGATGCGCCAGCGCCACCGGCGCAAGCGTTAAGCCGAGCGTTTCAATATAGGGCAGCAGGGCGCGAATCAGCCCAACGGACTGGCGGTGCACGGCGTGCGAAGAGAGCCCGTCGCCAATCACCAGTAGCAGGTCGGCATTCCCTTTACGGCGCGCCAGCAGCGCGCGGCTCTCCTCATCCAGCCTGCGGCCTAAGTCGGGGCGGTGAAGATAGGTATCGCGGTCGGCGGCGGCGCTGTGAACAGTGAGCGTTTCCAGACCCAGCGCCTCCAGCTCGCCGCGCAGCGGTTCGCTGTCGAAAGGCTGATGAATAGCGTCCCGCGCCTGCGCATGGGCGAGGCCGAATTTCAGCACTTCGCGGGTAGGCAGGCTGGCGCCGCTGCGCCCCAGCGCAATGCGGGCGTCGGTAAACTGGCGTAACAGATCCCAGGCGTCTTGGGTGCTCATCGCTATACCTCCTGCGGCAGCGCCGCCAGCAACGGATGGTTGGCCCCGGTGAGCCGCAGCTGCCCCTGGGCGTTGATAATCTGCATCTTCTCAAGCCAGGCGGCGAACTCCGGCGCGTGCTTCAGGCCCAGCAGGCGGCGAATATAGAGGGCGTCGTGAAACGAGGTGCTCTGGTAGTTGAGCATGATGTCGTCCGCCCCCGGCACGCCGATGAGAAACGTCAACCCGGCGTTCGCCAGCAAGGTAAGCAGCGTATCCATATCATCCTGGTCCGCCTCGGCGTGGTTGGTATAGCAAACGTCGCAGCCGAGCGGCAGCCCCATCAGCTTGCCGCAGAAGTGATCTTCCAGCCCCGCGCGAATAATCTGTTTGCCGTCGTAGAGGTATTCCGGGCCGATAAACCCCACGACGGTATTGACCAGCAGCGGCTTAAAGTGTCGCGCTACCGCGTAGGCCCGCGCTTCGCAGGTTTGTTGATCGACGCCGTGATGCGCGTTTGAAGAAAGGCAGCTTCCCTGACCCGTTTCGAAATACATGACGTTATCGCCAAGCGTGCCGCGACCCAGGCTTAACGCCGCCTCGCGCGCCTCTTCCAGCAGGGCGAGATTGATGCCAAAGCCGCTGTTGGCCGCCTCGCTGCCCGCCACCGACTGAAACACCAGGTCCACCGGCGCGCCGCGCTCGATGAGCTGGAGCGTGTTGGTGACGTGGGTCAGCACGCAGGATTGTGTTGGGATCGCAAAGCGGCTGATAACGTCGTCGAGCATATAGTTGAGCCGCTCCAGCACCGGCAGGCTGTCGCTCGCCGGGTTGATGCCGACCACCGCGTCGCCGCAGCCGTAGAACAGCCCGTCGAGCATGCTGGCGGCGATGCCGCGCAGGTCGTCCGTCGGGTGGTTGGGCTGTAAGCGCACGCTTAAATGGCCCGGCAGGCCGATGGTGTTGCGAAAGCGGGTGACGACGCGGCATTTGCTCGCCGCCAGAATCAAGTCCTGGTTGCGCATCAGCTTGCTCACCGCCGCCGCCATCTCCGGCGTGACGCCAGGCGCGACCCGGGAGAGCGTCTCAGAGGTGGTGGCGTCGTCCAGCAGCCAGTCGCGGAACGCCCCCACCGTTAAATGACGGATGGGGGAGAACGCGTCGCGGTCGTGGGTGTCGATAATCAGACGCGTGACTTCATCCTGCTCGTAAGGGATGAGCGGGTTATTGAGCAGCTCGCGCAGCGGCAGGTCGGCGAGCGCCATCTTCGCCGCCATGCGCTCTTCGGCGCTTTTCGCGGCGACGCCCGCCAGCACATCCCCGGACCGCGCCGGGGAGGCTTTCGCCAGCAAATCTTTCAGAGAAGAGAAGCGGTAAACCGTATGCGCAAGCGTAGTCTGGTACACGAGTGACTCCTTACGAGGCGACGCGCAGTTGCGGGTCCAGCGCGGCGCTGGCGCGGGCGCGCGCCGTCAGCCGGAACCACAGATAGCCCGCCAGCATCATGACGGCGAAGATGGCCGCCAGCACTAGGTTGTAGTAAACCATCGCCGCGAGACACAGCACCGCCATGCCCAGCGCGAAGGCCGGGGCGAGGGGGTAGAGCGGCGCGCGGAACGGGCGCTCCAGCCCCGGCTCGCTGCGGCGCAGCTTAAACAGCGACGCCATAGAGACGATATACATAACAATAGCGCCAAAAACCGACATGGTGACAATGCTGGCGGTCAGCGGCATGCCGTTAATGGTGATGAGCGAATCAGAAAAAATCGCCGCAATGCCCACCACGCCGCCCGCAAGAATAGCCAGGTGCGGCGTGCGGGTGCGACGGTTGATTCTGGCGAGGCTTGCCGGCAGATATCCGGCCCGCGCCAGCGAGAAAATTTGCCGCGAGTACCCCATGATGATGCCGTGAAACGACGCCACCAGACCAAACAGCCCCAGCCACACCAGCATATGCAGCCAGCCGCTGTTTGCGCCGACGATGATTTTCATTGCCTGCGGCAGCGGGTCGTTGATGTTGGAGAGCGTGCGCCAGTCGCCCACGCCGCCAGCGAAAATCATCACTCCTACCGCCAGCAAGGTCAGCGTAATGATGCCGCCGCCGAGGGCGCGGGGAATGGTGTGTTTCGGATCTTTGGCTTCTTCCGCCGCCATCGACGCGCCCTCAATGGCCAGGAAAAACCAGATAGCGAACGGAATGGCGGCGAACATCCCCGGCAGCGCCAGGCTGCTGAAGGTTTCCGACCCGGCCCAGCCGTTGGCGGTGAAGTTGCTCCACGAGAAGCCCGGCGACACCACCCCCATAAAGACCAGCAGTTCTAAAATGGCGAGCAGGGTCACGATAAGCTCAAACGTCGCGGCGATGCCTACGCCCAGAATATTGAGCGTCATGAAGATAACGTAAGCGGTGCAGGCAACCCATTTCGCATCGAGCGAAGGGAACTGCACGTTGAGGTAAGCGCCAATCGCCATGGCGATGGCGGGCGGCGCGAAAACAAACTCCACCAGCGTCGCGAAACCGGCGATAAACCCGCCTGTTGGCCCGAATGCCCGGTAGGCGTAAGCAAAGGGGCCGCCTGCGTGGGGAATGGCGGTGGTCAGCTCAGTAAAACTGAAAATAAACGCGCAATACATGGCGGCTATCGCCAGCGCTACAATAAGAAAACCCATGGTGCCCGCCTGCGACCAGCCGTAGCTCCAGCCAAAATATTCACCGGAAATCACCAGCCCCACGGCAATGCCCCACAGGCGGAAGCTGCCCAGCGTGCGTTTTAATCCGGACTGTTCGGTTTGCATTCTCATTACTCACCTCGCCAATAAACGGATATCCCGCAGGGCTATTGCAAGGAGTGTACCAGCGGCAAAACGGGCAACTTTTCACCCGCCGGTATGAGGCGCTGCCTCGTGAAGTGGCAGGGCGTGCGCCCTTTTGGTGAAGCTTTTGAAAATTACGCCCGCTTATGGGTAAATAACAATTCATTCACAAAACAATTGAGAAAAGCGATGCTGCTGAAAGAACCGCGTCTGAACTTTACCGACGTGATGAACCGTAAAGCGCAGGAGAAAGGGATTCAGCTTGATAATGACCAGCAGCGGCTCATCCGGCATCTGGAGACGCTTGCCGAAACGCTGCTGCGCCGCCGGGCCGCTTTCGCCGGGCTCTACCTGTGGGGGCAACCCGGACGCGGCAAGAGTTTTATCGTCGACAGCTTCTTCGCCGCGCTGCCGCTGGCGCAAAAAAAGCGCGCCCACTTTCATACCTTCTTTCGCGAACTGCATCAGCAGCTTAACGGCCAGGGGCTGGACGCCGCGCTGCTTGAGTTGATGGGCGAGGCGCGGTTGCTCTGCTTTGATGAGTTCCATTTGCACGATATCGGCGACGCGATGCTGGTGAAAAGGCTGATAGCGCTGGCTATAGCGCGTAACGTGGCGCTTATCTTCACCTCAAACTATCCGCCGCGCGCGCTGCTGGCGAACCCGCTTTATCACGATCGCTTTGTGCCTTCCATTGCGCTTATTGAGCGCCACATGACCGTTATGGCGCTCAATGGTCCGCGGGATTATCGCCAGCAGGCGACGGGCCACGGCGTTTTCAGCGAAGGCGCTTATCTGTGGCCCGCCAGTGCGGCCCGGCGGCAGGCTTTGGGGCTGCCGGACGCCTCCGGGGCGGTTGCGCTGACTGTCGGTCACCGCACGCTGCACGCCGCCTCCGCGCCGGGCGAGTTTTTGCATTTTACCTTTGCTGGCCTTTGCGAGGCGCCCACGGCGGTAATGGACTATCTGGCGCTGTGCGAAGGGCATGAGCGCTGGTTCCTTGACGGTGTGCCGCCGCTTGCGCGCGTCAGCCCCGCCGCGCAGCAGCGCTTTATCAACCTGGTCGATGTGCTCTACGACCAGCAGCGCCGCCTGTTTATCGCCGCCGCCTGTCCGCTTACGGAGCTGGTAGCGGGCGTGGAGCAGGAAGACATTGCGCGCACCGCCAGTCGCCTTTCGCAATTAACGACGGAATAAATTAACCTGGCGCTAATTAATTAAGAAAAAGCCAGGGCGGAAGCGAAAATAAATAACGGCTTACATAAAGCCGTTATTAAAATAATGAAAAAAGGGCGCCGTTGGGCATGATCCTGACAGCCTGATTCGCGGGGATTGCTCCCCGCGTAGACGCTTACTTTCAGGGCTTACAGGCTAATAAAGCCGTTACCTCTTTTTCCCCATCCCGGTAACGGAGTTCGTAAAGCCTTTCCCGGGTAAGGAGTATTATTGCCAGCACCGTCGCGCAGACGATAACCAGACGCCATACAGAAGTGTTGTGCTTCATAGCCTTTTCTCCTTGCCGTGAGGCGAGTAAGAGGCTAACATCATGACTGTTTGGGTTCATGTGTCGGCCTCGGGTTAAGTCATTAACTCGGGGCCTTCATCTTTCTGGAAACCACACGTTGCCTGAAACCAGAAAGCCTCAGGCGCCCGCGCAAATAATAAATAACCTGCCTTATCTCAGCTATTTATTTCCGGCGAAGTGCGTACTTTTGCCGTTATTAATAAATTGTCATTCTTCACTCCGCTTTAAATTACGAGCCGCCTCGCATTTTATTTTTATTATTTTCATTGGTTTTCATTTTCCCTTGCTTATTGTCGCCGGCGTTTATTAAGCCTTCCTGTAAATAACCCCCTTTACCGACCGCGACGGTTTTCCGCCACCTTTTTGCAGGATGTCCTGAATCACTACCCTATTCGTCATTCAGGTCATGCCGGGTTCGCGTAATCTCTGTTCATCGACACAACATCGACACAACACAAACACAACAACACCTTACCTGAACCGGAGAAGCAGCATGAACAGAGCAGCAGAGCACAAAGGCACCGCGGTGATTACCGGCGCGTCCAGCGGCATCGGCGCCGTTTACGCCGACCGCCTGGCGCGTCGCGGCTACGACCTGATTATCGTCGCCCGCAATCGCGACAAACTGAACCAGCAGGCCCGCCAGATTTCCGCCGAAACGCGCCAGAACGTGGAGGTGGCGGCGGTTGACCTGAACAACCCGCAGGCGCTGCGTGCGCTGGAAGAGAAGCTGCGTCAGGACGCCAGCATCACGCTGCTGGTGAATAACGCGGGCGTCGGCACCCATACCTCTCTGCTGCAAAGCGATATTGACCGCATGGAGCAGATGATAGATCTCAACGTCATTGCTCCCACGCGTCTGACCTACGCGGTTGTTCCTGGCATGGTGGCGCGCGGGCAGGGGGCCATCATCAATATCGCCTCCATTGTCAGCATCGCGCCGGAAATCTTAAACGGCGTTTACGGCGGCTCGAAAGCCTACGTTCAGGCCTTCAGCCAGTCGCTGCACCACGAACTGCACGGCCAGGGGATCCAGGTGCAGGCGGTGCTGCCGGGCGCGACCGCCACCGACTTCTGGGAAACCGGCGGGCTGGCGCTTGAGCATTTAGATCCCGACATCGTAATGACGCCGCAGGCGCTGGTGGATGCCGCCCTTGTCGGCTTCGACCGCGGCGAGCTGATTACGCTGCCCTCTTTGCAGGACGAAAGCGAATGGCAGGCGTTTGAAGCCGCTCGCCAGACCATGATGCAACACCTTTCCGTGAATAAACCCGCGCCTCGTTACCAGGCCGCTCAATAACAAATCTGGAGAAAACCATGAAACTGACCAACAACACCATCTTCATCACTGGCGGCACATCCGGTATTGGCCGTGGACTGGCAGAAGCGCTGCACAAGCTTGGCAACCAGGTGATCATTTCCGGGCGTCGCAGGGCGCTGCTGGAAGCGGTCAGCAAAGCGAATCCAGGTATGGATTTCGTTGAGCTCGACATCACCGACCCGCAGCAGATTAAACAGGCGGCGCAGCAGCTCATCGCCAAGTACCCGTCGCTGAACGTGGTTATCAACAACGCGGGCATCATGCCGTTTGACGACGCCGCCGGCGCGCTGGATGACGACCAGGCGGTGACGCTTGTCACCACCAATCTGTTAGGCCCGGTGCGCGTCAGCGCCGCCTTTGTCGACCACCTGAAAAAGCAGCCGCAGGCGTGGCTGATAAACAACAGCTCGGTGCTCGCCTTCCTGCCGTTGGCCGCCACCGCGCTTTACTCCGCCACCAAAGCGGCTATCCACTCCTACACGCTCTCTCAGCGTTTCCTGCTGCGTGATACCAGCGTCAGCGTGGTGGAGATTGCGCCGCCGTGGGTGGATACCGACCTTATCTACAAAAGCGGCGACGAGCGCGCCATGCCGCTGGATGATTTCATCCGCGAGACGCTGGAGAAACTGGCGGCGGGTGAAGAGGAAGCGATTGTCGACCGCGTCCTGCCGGTGCGCGACAACCCTGGCCGCAACGAACATGGGCTTGTGAACCAGTTCAACCAGGCGATGGCGGAAAACCCTATTCCGGTTCATTAATTCTCATGCCGGGCCTGGCGCCCGGCCTTTCTCTCAGGCGGGAGACGCGCATGACACCTTCACTTTCACTGCCCCAGCGCCGGGCCTTACGGGCGTTAAGCTTCGCCTATTTCGTACAGGCCACCGGTTCGCTGGCGGTGTCCGGCAGCCTGGTGCCGATTGCCCGCGAGTGGGCCATCAGCGAATCACAAAGCGCCTGGCTGCTGGCGCTGTTCGGCATCACCTTCGCCCTTGCCGCGCCGCTCTCTCAGGTGCTGTTCGGCCATCTGCCGCGCCGCAAGCTGGTGCTTTATGGCGCGGCGACCTTCGGCGGCGGCGCGTTTCTTTTTTCGCTGGCGCCCGATTACGGCGTGCTCGCGGCGTCGCGCATCGTGATGGGGCTTGGCGCCTCGCTGATGGGGCCGGTGCTGGTGGGGCTGGGCGCCGAACTGGCGCACGAGAAAGAGCGCGGCAGCGCGATTGCGAAAGTGCTGTTCGGGCTGTCGCTCGCCAGCATGCTCGGTATCCCGCTCGCCGCCTGGCTTGCCGACGCCTGGGGGCCGAGAGCGCTGTTTGGCGCGGTGGGCGCGGTCAGTCTGCTGGTGGCGCTGAATATTCGCCTGACGGTGCCGGAAACGGGCGCGGGCGTGCGCATCCGGCTCTCCACTATCGGCGACGTGTTGACGAATGCGAAACTGCTGAGCGCCTTTCTGGTGGTCTTTTTTATCGCCGCCGGCGTCTTCGCCACCTATGCGTTTATCGCCCCGGTGGTGCGCGACAGCTTTCACGGCACGGCGCACGATGTATCGGTGGCGCTGGCGGTGCTGGGCGTCGCCGGTATTGTCGGCAACCTGGCGGTCGCTCGTGCGGCGCGTCATTTCAGCGCCGAGAGGCTGCTGGTGGCGGGCATCGGGCTGTTGATGGTCGACATGCTGCTGATGCTGGCCGCGCCGCCGCACCTTTCGCTGCTTTTCGCCGCGTTCACCGTCTGGGCTTTCGCCACCGATATTCTCTGGCCGACCCAGCAGCGGCGAATAGTGGAGGTCGCCGGGCCGTGGCGGGGTATTGCGCTCGCGCTCACCAGCGCCTTTATGTTCTGCGGCATCGGCTTTGGTTCGGCGGTGGCGGCGTGGGTCTATCCGCGCTTCGGCTATGGCGGGCTGCTCGGGCTTTCAGTGCTGCTGCTGGTGCTGGCGCTGGCAAGCCTGGCGGTGTCCGAACGGGCGAAACGGCGCGAGCAGGAAAAATGCGCTGCCCCCTGTTCGACGACGCGCATTTTGTCGTAAAAAGAGAACTCTTCTTCGCTCCGGAGGCGTGCATGCACAAGATTGGCTTTTTACTGGCGGACGGCTTTCAGCTATTGGCGCTCTCGACGCCCTCGGTGTTTGAGTTCGCCAATCTGGTGATCGGCGAGCCTTTTTACGAACTGGAGACCTGGTCGGAAGCGGGCGGGGCGGTGCGCTCGTCAGCCGGGGTCACGGTCAGCAGCCAGCCGTTAAGCGAGCATTCGCGCGCCGATACCTGGCTTGTCGGCGGGGTAATAAACCCGCTGGAAGCGCCGCCAACGCCTGCGGTGGTCGATTTTCTGAAAGCCGCGAGTCTTCATTCACGCCGCATTGCGGGCATCTGCACCGGGGCGTTTGTGCTGGGCGAGGCGGGGTTGCTGGACGGCAAGCGCGTCACCACCCACTGGGCGCACGCCGAAGCGTTAAAATCCAGAGTTCCCACGGCGCTTATTGAATCAGACCGCATCTTTATTACCGACGGCGCGGTCTGGACATCGGCGGGCATGACGGCAGGGCTGGATATGGCGCTCGGCATCGTAGAAAAAGATCTGGGCGCGGAAGTGGCGCGCTCCGTGGCGCACCGGCTGGTGATGCATCACCGTCGCTCCGGCGGCCAGACGCAGCACTCCGAGATGCTGGCGCTTTCGCCGCGATCCGATCGCATTCAGAGCGCGCTGGAGTATGCGCGCAAAAACTTAAGCCGCGCGCTGACGGTGGAGGATCTCGCCAGCGCCGTGCATTTAAGTCCGCGCCAGTTCAGCCGCCTGTTTCGCGAAGAGACGGGCAAATCACCGGCGAAAGCCATTGAAGGCTTACGGCTGGAGGCGGCGCGCCTGATGATTGAGCAAAGCCGTCTTTCGATGGACGCCATCGCCCGTGAAGCGGGCTTTCGCGACCGCCGCCATATGCGCGAGGTCTTCGTGCGCGGCTTTGGCGTGCCGCCGCAGGCGCTGCGTCAGGGGCGTTCTTCTTCACGCGCGGCGTGAACCTTGCCGCGAAAGATCCAAAAGCCCCAGCTGTTGTAGATAAGCGTGACGGGCACAAACGCGCCGAAGGCGATAAGCATTAGCTTCTGAGTCGCAGGCGGCGCGGCGGCCTGGGTCAGCAGCAGGTCGGGCGGCAATAAATAAGGAAACACCGCCAGCAGCATGCCGCCGAAGGCAACGACAAACAGCGTCAGCGTCATGGCCAGCGGTAAAAATTCACGTTTGCCGCGCAGCGCGGCGCCAAGCCCCGCCAGCGCCAGCAGCGCGATCAGCGCCAGCGGCCCGCTGTAGCGCCACGCCAGCAGGTGCAGCCGGTAGCTCTCCTGCAACTGCATCGTCCAGACCACCAGCGCCGCCAGCAGCAGGACGGTGAGCGGCGCAAGCCGCATCGCCTGACGTCGGCCCCAGGCGGCAAGCGCCCCTTCGCAGCGCCAGATAAGCCAGCAGGCGCCCAGCAGCGCGTATCCCACGCTTAGCGCCACGGCGCAGTAAAGCGAGAAAGGCGAGAGCCAGTCCATGGCGGATCCGGTGAAGTGCTGGCCGTTATGGCTGATCCCCTCGATCCACGCGCCCATCGTCGCCCCCTGGCTTAACGAGGCGATCCATGAGCCGGCAATAAACAGCGCATCAAAAAGCGCCGGGCGCTGGTGGCGAAACTCAATCGCCATGCCGCGCACGATAAGCGACAGCAGCATGATGTAAACCGGCAGATAAAGCGCGCTGTAAAGAATGCTGAAGGCGACGGGAAACATCGCCAGCAGGGCGCCGGCGGTGAGCACCAGCCAGGTTTCATTGCCGTCCCATACTGGCAGAATGGTGAGGCTCATCTGCTGGCGGGCGTCGGTGGACTGAAACGGCGCCAGCAGCCCCACGCCGAGGTCGGTGCCGTCGAGCAGCACGTAAATCAGCACGCCGCAGGCCAGCGCCATGGCGCAGAGCAGCGTGAGCGGCGGCAGGGAGAGGGCAACCTCAAGCATCGTAGCGTCCTCTTATGCTCTGCGGCGTAATGCCGCTTCCGGTCTGTTCCGCCACCTCGGCGTTGGCCTCTTTCTCATCGCCCTGCGGCGCTCTGCCCAGCAGACGCAGCAGAAACCAGAGGCCGATGGCGAAGATAGCGAGATAAACCAACACGATGGCGATAAACGAGGTCAACACCAGCGAGGGGGCGACAGGCGAGGCGCTGTGCGCGGTGCGCAGCACCCCATAGACGGTCCAGGGCTGGCGTCCGGTTTCCGTCACCAGCCACCCTGCCAGCATGGCGAAAAAGCCCGCCGGGGCCATCGCCACCATGCCGCGCTGCAGCCAGCGCGCACTCCAGAGTTTGCCGCGCAGTCGCGTCACCAGCCCGGCCACGCCGAAAAAGATCATCAGCAGCCCCAGCCCCACCATGGCGCGAAACGAAAAAAACACGCCCGGTACCCAGGGGCGCTCATCCGCCGGATACTGGTTCAGGCTATGGATGGTGCCGGAAAGGTTATGGCGCAGATAGAGCGAGCCGATATTGGGAATAGCCAGTTCGGCATGGTTGCGCTGCGCCTGCATATCGGGAATGGCGAAGAGCCGCAACGGCTCCCCCTGGCCTGGCGGCGGCGGGTTCCAGCTTCCCTCCATCGCCGCGAGCTTCACCGGCTGGTGATCGCGCGTGTTCTCGCCATGCAGGTCGCCCACCACCGCCTGAAGCGGCGCCGCCGCCAGCAGCAGCCACAGCCCCCAGGAGAACATCAGCCGCGCGCCGCGGTTATCGGGATGCTTTAGCAGGTGCCATGCTCCCACGGCGGCTATCAGGCAGGCGGCAGTCAGCATCGCGGCTATCGTCATATGCGCGAAACGATACGGAAAGGAGGGGTTAAAGATAACGGCCCACCAGTCGACGGGCTGAAAACGGCCGTCCGCGCCAGTGACAAAGCCTGCGGGCGTCTGCATCCAGGAGTTGGCGGAAAGTATCCAGAAGGCGCTGAAAATGGAGCCAGCCGCCACCACGCAGGTGGCGAAGAAGTGCACCCACGGGCGCACCTTGCCCATGCCGAACAGCACTACGCCCATAAAGCCAGCCTCAAGGAAAAAGGCGATCAGCACCTCCATGTACATCATCGGCCCCATTACCGCGCCGGCGCGGCTGGCAAGCGCGCCCCAGTTGGTGCCGAACTGGAACTCCATCAGCACCCCGGTCACTACGCCGACCGCCACGTTAAGCGCGAAAACCCGGCTCCAGTATTTATAGAGGTTGAGGTAAACCGGCTGCTTGCGCCACAGCCACAGCCCCTCCAGCAGCATCAGCCACTGCGCGAGGCCGATGGTGAACGCCGCCAGCACGATATGAAAGCCGATGGTAAAAGCGAACTGACTGCGCGCCAGTAGTAAAGCCGTCTCCTGGCTTATCATGCTTCCTCCGCAGAAACTCAGGCGTCGCTTGGTTTACCGCTGAACGACGAAATCGGTTTATCCACTTCTTCCTCCATGCGGCGGGAAAACGCCTTCAGGCCATTTAAAAGCGGCGTAAGCGAATGCCACAGCTCGTCGTCGTGCAGCATTTTCCAGGCGCCGCGCGCGCCGGGCGCGCTGTCGGCCGCGCTTTCCTCCTGCTCTTCGCGGCTGAGTTCGGCCATAAAATCGCGCAGGCCGAAGGCGAGTTTGTACATGCGCTCAGGCGGAATAGTGGAGAGCGCCAGCAGCAGCACGGAGATGTTCTGGATGGTGTTCAGCGAGCCTTTACGGCTCAGGCCGCTTACGATCACCTGCATCCACTCGTTGTTGGACGCCACCAGATCGTTGGCGAGGCGCAGCACGCCATGCTCATGCAGCGTCTGCAACAGGCGCTGAAGTTCTTCCTCGGCGGTGGGGCCGATTTTGGGCGGCTCCACCTGATATTCAATCGCTTTAGCCATTAAAATTTCTCCGGATGCGGTTCCTGTGCGGGCGGCGGGGTATAGTCGTCACGCTGCCATTTCGCCTCGACCGGCACGTGGGTGATAGGAGTGCGCTTGCCATAGCGGAAATTATGCCGGGGCAGGGGAGAGGGATGCGGCTCGCGGGAGAGTTTCTCGAGCTTCACCGCCAGCTCTTTGTAGGCCGGGGTGTTGACCACCGGGTCGTGATGTTCGCCGGTAAGCAGGTTGATGCCCGGCTTGCCCTGATGAATTGAGATAAAGAGCGAGCCGCCGGCTACCCGGTCCGTCACCACGACCGGCACTTCCAGCGAGCCGCGCCGCGAGGTGAGCTTCACCCAGTCCCCCTCTGCAAGGTCGCGTTCGGCGGCGAGCTGCGGGCTGATTTCCACAAACCAGTCCGGCGAGAGCGACATGGTGCGCCCGCCGCGTCCGCTCTGGTTAGTGGACTGGAAATGCTCCAGCATGCGCCCGTTGTTGAGCGCAAAGTCGTACTCTTCATCCGGCGCTTCAGCGGGCGGCTGCCACTCCAGCGGGTAGAGCACGGCGCGCCCGTCGGGGAACGTAAAGCCGTCGGTGTAGAGCAGCGGCGTGCTCTCGCCATCCGGTTTCACCGGCCAGAGCTGCGAATTCCACCCTTCGAGCCGCTCATAGCTTACGCCTGCGAAAATCGTGGCGATGCTTGCCGCCTCCGCCATGATCTGCGAAGGGTGCGTGTAGCCCCAGTCGTGACCCATGCGCGCGGCAAGGTCGGTGAGGATGCGCCAGTCCGGGCGGCTGTCGCCAAGCGGCGCCATCGCCTCGTAAAAGCGCTGGATGCGCCGCTCGGTGTTAACGAAAGTGCCCTCTTTTTCCACGCTCGGGCAACCGGGCAGCACCACGTCGGCGAACTGCGCCGTGCGGCTTAAAAACAGATCCTGCACCACCAGAAAATCGAGGTCGGTAAACCCTTCGTGAACGTTGGTGGTGTCGGCATCCGAAAACGCCGTCTCTTCGCCGATAACGTACATGGCGCGAATCTGCTTCGTGCGCGCGTGCTCGACCATCTCGAAGTTGTCCGAACCCACCTCAAGCGAGAGCCGCTCCGGCTCAACGCCCCAGGCGTTGGCCCATTTGGCGCGCACGCTTTCATCGCTCACCGATTCATAGCCGGGGTAGTAGTTTTTCAGGCAGCCGAAATCGCTCGCGCCCTGCACGTTGTTGTGGCCGCGCATTGGGTAGCCGCCAGTGCCGGGGCGGCCGTAGTTGCCGGTCACCAGCAGCAGGTTAGAGAGCGCCGTGCTGGTGTCGGCGCCGTGGCTGTGCTGGGTAATGCCCATCGCCCAGACAATGCAAACCGACCCCGCGTTGCCGATAAGCTCGGCGGCGGCGGTCAGCTCTTCCACGGAAAGGCCCGTCGTTTTCGCGGCGAACTCCAGCGAGAAGGGCGCCAGCGACTGGCGGTACTCATCCACCTGATTGACGTGGTTCGCCAGAAATGCCTTGTCGGCGTAGCCGTTGTCAAACAGATAGCGCGACATCGCCGAGGCCCAGACCATATCGGTACTGGGGCGGATGCGCAGGTACAGGTCGGCGCGCTCGGCCATTTCGTGGCGGCGCGGGTCCACCACCAGCAGCTTCTGGCCGTGGTGTTTTTTCGCCGCTTTGAGGCGCGAGGCGATAACCGGATGGTTTTCAGCAGTGTTGCTGCCGACGATAATCACCAGCTCCGCTTTTTGCAGGTCATCGATGGTGCCCGCGTCGCCGCCGTAGCCGACGGTGCGGAACAGCCCTTTGGTGGCCGGGTTCTGGCAGTAGCGCGAGGAGTTATCGACGCTGTTGGTGCCGATGATAAGCCGGGCGATTTTTTGCGTCAGGTAAGCCTCTTCGTTGCTCGCCTTGCTGGAGCCGATAAAGCCAATGCTCTGCGGGCCGTGCTGGTCGCGGATTTGCAGCAGGCGGCGGGCCACCAGCTCCAGCGCCTCGTCCCAGCTCGCCTTGCGAAAGCGGTCGTTCTCGCGTATCAGCGGCGTGGTCAGGCGCTCCTTGTCATTCAGGAAATCCCAGGCGAATTTGCCCTTTACGCAGGTAGAGATGCCGTTGGCGGGCGCATCGGCGACCGGCTGCACCTTCAGCACATGGCGGTCCCGCGTCCACATCTCAAAGCTACAGCCCACGCCGCAGTAAGTGCAGACGGTTTTGGTGCGCTTGATTTCCGGCTGCCGCCAGTGCATGTCCATCACCGAAATGCCGGTGATGATTTCCGCCCCGGTGCTGTTCTCTATCGCTTTCACAAGATCGATCATCGGGCGCTTGAGCGTCTGTTTGATGTTGGTGAAAGGCCCGGCGTCGGGCTGCATGGTTTTTTCCAGCAGCGCGTTGCAGGGGCAGACGGTCACGCAGTGGCCGCAGCTCACGCAGCTTGAGCCGGCGATAGTTTCGCCGCCGTCCCACAGCACGCGCGGGTGCGCCATGGTGTAGTCGATGCTCAGCGTCTCGTTTACTTTGACGTTCTGGCACGCCTCCACGCAGCGGCCGCAGAGAATGCACTGGTCGGGGTCGTACGTGTAGAAGGGGTTGGAGTGATCTTTAACGTAAGGTTTGCGCTGGTATTCGTAACGCTGAATGGGGATATGCATATCCGCCATGGTGTTGTGCAACATGCAGTCGCCGGTGTTGTGTTCGCAAACGGTGCAGTAAAGCTCATGTTTCGCCAACAGGCGGTCCATGCCTTCGTGCTGCGCCGCCTGGGCTTTTTCCGTGCGGCTGGTTATCTCCATCCCTTCTGCGCTTTTCAGCGTGCAGCCGCGCACCAGTTCGCCCTGGTATTCGACCCAGCAGACGTCGCAGGTCTGCATCGGTTCAAGCGATGGGTGGTAACAGACGTGGGGCAGCGTCAGGCCCCCTGCGGTCAGAAAATCGATCAACGGGACATTCGCAGGGCCAGTAACCGGCCGCCCGTCGTAAAACAGGGTGCAGAGAGACTCACTCATTATGCTTCCTCAACCTTGCCAGTGGCTGTCGGCGAACGGCGCCGCAGCTGATGAGAACGTCTTTTCCCGACGGGATGCGTTCTCGTTATAGTGGTTTAAAGGTAGCTATGGCCTCAGGGCTTCGCCAGAAAGGGATGTTGCGAAGTATGTACGGTAAGGGCTAAGCGAAACGCGAAAAATAGCGCAGTCGCGCAGAAAACAGGCAGAGTAACGTCTGAGAAAACAGGCGGTTTTGCAATTTGTCGCGCATGTCGGTATAACGTTCGCTTATGGATGTTTAGACGTCTGAACGTATAGAAGGTGACATGCAGGAATCGCAACAGCTACAACGCACCATGAAAACCCGCCATCTGGTGATGCTCTCGCTCGGCGGCGTGATCGGCACCGGGCTCTTTTTCAACACCGGCTACATTATTTCCACCACCGGGGCGGCGGGCACGCTGCTGGCCTATCTTATCGGCGCGCTGGTAGTCTGGCTGGTAATGCAGTGCCTGGGCGAGCTGGCGGTCGCCATGCCCGAAACCGGCGCGTTTCACGTTTACGCCGCGCGCTACCTCGGCCCGGCCACGGGCTACACGGTGGCCTGGCTTTACTGGCTTACCTGGACCGTGGCGCTCGGCTCAAGCTTTACCGCCGCAGGCTTCTGCATGCAGTACTGGTTCCCGCAGGTGCCGGTCTGGATCTGGTGCCTTGTGTTCTGCGTGATGATTTTTGCGCTCAACGTTTTCTCCACCCGGCTTTTCGCCGAAGGGGAGTTCTGGTTCTCGCTGATTAAGGTCATTACCATTATCGCCTTTATCGTGCTCGGCGGGGCGGCGATGTTTGGCTGGCTGCCGCTGAAAGACGGCTCGCCCGCGCCGCTGTTGCACAACCTCACGGCGGCAGGCTGGTTCCCGCACGGCGTGCTGCCTATTCTGATGACCATGGTGGCGGTGAACTTCGCCTTCTCCGGCACCGAACTTATCGGCATCGCCGCCGGCGAGACCGAAAATCCGCAGCACGTGGTGCCGGTGGCTATCCGCACCACCATCGCACGGCTGATTATCTTTTTTATCGGCACTGTGCTGGTGCTGGCGGCGCTCATCCCGATGGACCAGGCGGGCGTGGTGAAAAGCCCGTTCGTGCTGGTGTTTGAAAAAGTCGGCATCCCGTATGCGGCGGACATTTTTAACTTTGTCATCCTGACGGCGATTCTGTCGGCGGCGAACTCCGGGCTGTATGCTTCCGGGCGCATGCTCTGGTCGCTCTCTAACGAGCGCACGCTGCCGCGCTGCTTTTCCCGCCTGACGCGTCGCGGCGTGCCGCTGACCGCGCTTTCGGTGAGCATGCTGGGCGGCGTGCTGGCGCTGCTCTCAAGCGTTATCGCGCCCGATACGGTGTTTGTCGCGCTGTCGGCCATTTCCGGCTTCGCGGTGGTGGCGGTGTGGCTGAGCATCTGCGCGTCGCATTACCTTTTCCGCCGCCGCCATCTGGCCGAGGGGCGCGCGCTTGATGAACTGCACTACCGCGCGCCGTGGTTCCCGCTGACGCCGATACTGGGCTTTATCCTCTGCCTGGTGGCCTGCGTGGGCCTGGCGTTTGACCCGAGCCAGCGCATTGCGCTGTGGTGCGGGCTGCCTTTTGTTGCGCTCTGCTATGGCGCCTATTATGTTACGCACGCCTTTTCAACGCGTCAGACCCGTGAGGAACCGCGCCATGCCACTGAATAATCCTTTAAATGCGCTGTTGAGCCAGCAGCCTTATGTCGTGCTGGACGGCGCGCTCGCCACCGAACTTGAAGCGCGCGGCTGCAACCTGGCGGACAGCCTCTGGTCAGCGAAAGTGCTGATGGAAAACCCGGAGCTGATTTACCAGGTGCATCTGGATTACTTTCGCGCCGGAGCGCAGTGCGCCATCACCGCGAGCTACCAGGCCACGCCCGCAGGTTTTGCCGCGCGCGGGCTGGATGAAGCGCAATCCTGCGCGCTGATAGCCCGCAGCGTGGAGCTGGCGCGCCAGGCGCGGGAGGATTTTCTTAAAGAACAGCCGCAGGCTGCGCCGCTGCTGGTGGCGGGCTCGGTAGGGCCGTATGGCGCTTTTCTTGCCGACGGCGCGGAATACCGGGGCGACTACCAGCTTAGCGAAGCGGCGTTTAACGCGTTCCACCGTCCGCGCGTTGCGGCGCTGCTGGCGGCGGGGGCGGATCTGCTGGCCTGCGAAACGCTGCCGTCGCTGGCCGAGGCGCGGGCGCTGGCCGCGCTGCTGACAGAGTTTCCCGCCGCTCGCGCGTGGTTCTCGTTTACGCTTCGCGACAGCGAGCACATCAGCGACGGTTCGCCGCTCGGCGAGGTGGTGGAAGCGCTGAAGGATAATCCGCAGATTGTGGCGCTCGGCATTAACTGCATCGCCCTTGAGAAAACCACCGCCGCGCTTTCTCACCTGCACAGCTTAACGCCGCTGCCGCTGGTGGTTTATCCCAACTCCGGCGAGGAGTATGACGCGGCAAGTAAAACCTGGCGCCACCGCGGCCACGCCTGCCATACGCTTGAACACTACCTGCCCGCCTGGCGGGAAGCGGGCGCGAAGCTGATTGGCGGCTGCTGTCGCACCACGCCGCAGGATATCGCCGCGCTTGCCCGTCAACGTAGCGCATAAACATGCTTTTCCCGCCCCGAAAGGGGCGGCTCTCCCGCCTTGTACATTCGGTTACACGCCGATACCAATCACTCACGGAAGCGGCGGCGCGGCTTCTCTATAGTGACTTCAACGGCCCCGCAGTGGGGTAGCGAACAAAACAACGTTGAGGGTAAAGAGATGAAAAAAGTATTAGCACTGATTGTTGCTGCGACCATGGGCCTGTCCGCCGCCGCTTTCGCTGCAGATAACGCTGCTGCGCCGGCTCCGGCTGCCACCGCCACCACTTCCGCGCCGGCGAAAGCCCCGGCTGCGAAAACGCACCATAAGAAAGCGCACAAGAAAGCCGTTGAGCAGAAAGCTCAGGCGGCTAAAAAGCACCATAAAAAAGCGGCTGCCACGACCGAGCAGAAACCGGTAGAGCAGAAAGCGCAGGCGGCTAAAAAGCACCACAAAAAAGCGGCTGCCACCACCGAGCAGAAACCGGTAGAGCAGAAAGCGCAGGCGGCTAAAAAGCATCACAAAAAAGCGGTAAAACATACTGCCGCTAAACCGGCTGCCCAGCCTGCCGCATAAGTTTCATTCGTTTGTTCCCCCCGCAAAACACCCGGCTCGCCGGGTGTTTTTTTGTGACGTTTCAGCCGCGCTTACTCCCGGCGCAGCGTCATCAGCAGAATCGGCAACGCCAGCAGCAGCGTCAGCAGATTGGCCGCGCTAACCGCGATGTCGTTAATCAACATCCCATACACCAGCCAGAGCACCAGACCGCAGACAAACATGGCGTACATCATCCGCGAAATACCCTGCGTATTGCGGGTCGTGAGCACTTTTATCGCCTGCGGCAGAAACGACAGCGTGGTCAGGCTCGCCGCCAGATACCCGATTATCTTCACCCATTCCATACCTACGCCCCGACCTGTTCAGCCGTGACCGCCCGATCCGGCTTCGCCGGCGACCGATCGACATGCCGGTATTTATCCAGCAGGTGGATCTGAATGCGGCGCAGCAGATCGCCATTGAGCTTGTAGAAGCGGAAGTAAACCAGCAGCGAAACGAGGAAGAAGATCGCAGGCAGCGCCAGCATGATAAGCTGCATCCCCATCAGGGTGCCGGCGGACTGGGCAGCATTCGGCACATACCCGATAAGACCAAGCGCAACCGCGATAAAGTACGCCGCGAACGCCGCGCCCGCTTTGACTACCAGCGTCTGCACCGAATAGGCGATGCTTTCGCAGCGCACGTTCAGTTTATATTCCCCGTAGTCCACGGTGTCGGCGACCATAATCACCTGCAACACCCAGAAGAAGGCTTTGCCGATGCTAAACAGCACGCCCGCCAGCAAGATGATGAACGCATGGGTAAAACCCGTCATCGCCATCCACAGCAGTACGCCGCTGCCCAGCACCGGCAATATCGACGCCCCGGCCCATAAAATCCGCCGCGAGAAGAGTTTCACCAGCTTCGGAAACAGGATAAGGATAAGCAAATTGGCGATGCCCGCATAAGACATGTAGTACGGGAAGAGGTCGACATTGCCGAGCGCGTAAGTGAAGTAATAAATGGCGAAGCCGTCGATAATGTTGGCCGCCGTGTTATAGGCCAGCGCCATAATCAGCAGACAGGCGAGCTGATCGTTTTTAACGATAAGCATCAGCATCTGCTTCAGGCCCATCGTGTCGCTCCCGGCGCCAGCCTGTTTATCCGAAGAGTAAACCTCATGCACGTTGCGCAGGGTGACGAAGGTGGAAAGCACAAAGAAGCCAATCAACACCAGCGTGAACATCTGAAAGCCGAAACCGCGATCCGCACCGCCCACCGCATTTACGAAAGGCAGCGCCACGCCTGCGGTGACAAAGCCCGCAAGGCTTGCGAAAAAGCGCGGGTAGGGCACCAGTTGTTCCCGCTCGCGCTTGTCGAGCGTGATGGTCGGCACCAGCGACCAGAACGGCACATCCATGATGGTGTAGGTAAAACCCCACAGCAGGTAGGTCGCCCAGACCCATACCAGCTGCGTCGCGCCTTCGAAGTGGTGCGCGCTGAACAGCATGTAGAGCACGGCGGAATTCGTCAGGGTGCCAATCAAGATCCAGGGCTTGAATTTCCCCCAGCGTGAGCGGGTACACTCCACAATCCAGCCCATGATCGGGTCCGCCAGCGCATCGAGAATGCGGGCTATCAAAAACAGGGTGCCGACCATGCCGACCGACAGGCCGACAATATCGGTGTAGTAATACATCAGGTACATGTAGACGATGCCGATAGCGAAATCCTTACCAAACGCGCCGAATCCGTAGCTGAGCTTTGTTGTCATTGAAATACTCATAGGGTACCGATTGCCTCTTTCAGTGTCGGGCAGGGGGAGCGCGAAAGCAGCCGGGCTCGTTGGCCCGGCTGCCGTGCAGGCATTAGCGGTGCAGCCAGGCGGGCAGCCAACTGCCGTGGCTGTCGATAAGGTCGTCCACCAGCGCGTAGATCTCCTCAATACCCAGAACGGCGGCAGTATGCGGATCCATCAGCGCGGCGTAGTAAACGTAATCGCGGTTTTCCGTCAACACCGCCTCCGTCAACAGAGTCTGCACGTTAATGTTGGTTTGCATCATGGCGGCCAGATGTGCGGGCAGGCGGCCTGCTTTGGTCGGCTGGATGCCGTTGGCGTCCACGAGGCAGGGCACCTCCACGCAGCAGCCTTGCGGCAGGTTGTCGATAAGCCCATCGTTGCGGACGTTGCCGTAAATCACGCTCGGTTCGCCCGTCCAGACGGCGTTCATGATGGTGCTGGCGTATTCGCGCGAGGGTTTCACGTCGATGCGGTCGGCCGTTTTAAACTGCTCTAACTCCTTGCGCCAGTTCGCTAACTGCTCCACGCAGCGTTTTGGATACTCATCCAGCGGCACCTGATAGCGGGCTATCAGATCCTCGCGTCCGGGTTTGATAAACCAGGGCGTATATTCGGCGAAATGCTCGGAGGATTCGGTCACGAAATAGCCCAGCTTTTTAAACATTTCGTAGCGCACAATGTTCTGGCAGCGCGGGTTGCCGTGCAGGTTAGGCTTCGGCGCGCGTTTTTCGGCATAAGCTTGCAACAGCTCCGGGTAGAGGCTGACGTAGCTGCCGTCCGCGCACTTTTTCTCAAGCGTCAGATAGAACGCCATATGGTTGATGCCGGCGCAGCGATAGCGCAGGGAAGCCGGGTCGAGGTCAAGATCCCGCGCCAGCTCCTCCGCCGTGCCCTGTACCGAGTGGCACAGCCCAACCTGTTTGATGTGCGGGTAGCGGGCATACATCGCCCAGGTGTTCATCGCCATGGGGTTGACGTAGTTGAGCATGATGGCGTTGGGGCAGACTTCCGTCATCTCTTCGCAAATCCGCCAGAGGTGCGGAATGGTGCGCAGCGCGCGCATGATGCCGCCCGGGCCGAGCGTATCGGCGATGGTTTGCTCAAGGCCGTGGCGCTTGCAGACCTCAAAGTCGGTGACGGTGCAGGGCTCATAGCCGCCAATCTGGAAGGCGACGACGACAAAATCGGCGTCGGCAAGCGCGCTTTTCTGGTCGGTATGGCAACTTATCTGCCCGTGCGCGCCGACGGAGTCCATCAGTTTACGGACCACGATATGCGACTCTTCCAGCCGCGCGGCGTCAATATCCATCAGCGCGACGTGGGCCGCTTTCAGCGCGGGACGCTGAAAGACATCGCCGAGGATGTTTTTCACAAAAACCGTGGAACCGGCGCCGATAAAGGTAATTTTTGGAGCGGACATAGCTTTCTCCCTGGTGTGGTGATGTCTGCTTAGCGTGGCACGCCCTTTTTGCGCTATCCGCTCTCTTCCCGGCAGGGCATTCCCGAAACCTCAGATCGCGCCATGCGGCGCGCGGGATCTGAGGTTTCGGGAAAAAAGAGACGATTTAGCAGAGTTAACGGCAACCCGACTGGCTAAACTGGAAGAGCAAGCCGGCATCCGCTGCATGAAAATGAGAATCCAGGAAAGAGGGAGAAGATGGGAAAACTAACGACGCCATCCCCGGCAAGACCGGATATGTGCAGCGGCGATGAGAAAGAGACCCGCGGCCCGCTGTCGCTCTATTCAGAATATCAGCGGATGGAAGTTGAACTGCGCCCGCCGCACGCGATGCCCGCCAGCCACTGGCACGGACAGGTGGAGGTGAATGTGCCGTTCGACGGCGACGTGGAGTATTTGATAAACAATGAAGTGGTGCGCATTAAACAGGGTTACATCACGCTCTTCTGGGCCTGTACCCCGCATCAGTTGACGCGGCCTGGCGACTGCACGCAAATGGCGATTTTCAATCTGCCGATGCACCTGTTTCTCTCCTGGCCGCTCGATCGCGAACTTATTAACCACGTTACTCACGGCATGGTGATTAAGTCGCTGGCCGCCCAGCAGTTAAGCGCCTTCGAGGTGCAGCGCTGGCAGAACGAACTCAACAGCGATAATGAACAGATACACCAGCTGGCGATAGATGAAATCGGCCTGATGCTCAAGCGCTTTAGCCTCTCCGGCTGGCAGCCGATTCTGGTGAACAAAACCTCGCGCACCCATAAAAACAGCGTCTCGCGGCACGCGCAGTTTTACGTCAGCCAGATGCTGGAATTTATCGCCGTTAATTATGATCAGATGCTGACCATTGACGCGATTGCCGAGCATGTAAAGCTCAATCCCAACTATGCGATGGGGATTTTCCAGCGCGTCATGCAGCTCACCATGAAGCAGTACATTACCGCCATGCGCATCAACCACGTGCGCGCGCTGCTTAGCGATACGGACAAAACCATTCTGGATATCGCCTTGACCGCCGGGTTTGGCTCCAGCAGCCGTTTTTACAGCACCTTCAATAAATATGTCGGCATGACGCCGCAAAAGTACCGCAAGCTGAGCCAGCTGCGGCGACGGGGAAACGAACTGGCATAGGCTGGCGCTGCGTCAGCGCATCGTTTGTCTTAACCGTCCGCCGCGCGTTGATGGGCGCTGATGTAACGCTCGCGCCGCGACGCTTTAAGGCGCGTTAAGTCCACCAGCACCAGCCCGTCAATGCAGTCGTTAAACGCCGGGTCGCTGCCGAAGTCGATAAACTGCACGCCGCCGGGTTCGCAAAGCTCCGAATATTGCTTATAGAGCGGCGGAATGCCGCAGCCGAGATTGCCGAGCAGCGTTTTCAGGCGCGTCAGATCTTCCACATAATCTGCGCCGCTGAACTGCGCCAGGGCCTCGGGCAGCGAAACGGGATAAGGGCGACGGGAGGCGGCCAGCGCCTCGGGGGCCGGAAACCAGAGCCGGTAAAACGCTACCAGCAAATCGCGCGCGGCAGGCGGCAGCCCGCCGGAGATAGAGACCGGTCCAAAAAGATAGCGGTAGTGCGGATAACGCGCCAGATAAGCGCCGATGCCGCTCCACAGATAATCCAGCCCGCGACGTCCCCAGTATTGCGGCTGAATAAAGCTGCGTCCCAGTTCAATACCCTGGCTGACTATCGCCTTCATTCGCTCGTCATAGTGGAAGAGCGTGTGGCTGTAGAGCGCGTCAAAGCCATGCTGCGCCACCAGCCCGGCGCAGGGGGCGAAGCGGTAAGCGCCGACTATCTCCAGCGCCGCGTCATCCCAGAGGATCAGGTGCTGATAGTCGTCATCGTAACGGTCGATATCGCGGCGTCTGCCGCTGCCTTCGCCCACCGCGCGAAAGGCGATTTCCCGCAGGCGGCCCAGTTCGCGCAGCACCGGCGCCTCTTCCGCGCCGCGCCGCTGCCAGAGGTAAATCGTCTTGCCGTCGGGGGTTTGCCCTAACACTTCCGCCTGCGCCAGCGCGTGGCGCAGCGTGGCGCGGTCTTCCGGTCTGGCGATAGCGCATTCGCTGTTAAAAACGCCCTTGCGGCCTTTACCCAGTTGCTGCACATGGCGGCGAAAGCGTGCCGCCGTCTCTTTCGCCGCGGCGTCAGGCTCATGCCAGCAAGTCCAGGGGATGCGTTCGCCGATGCGCACAGGCAGCGTGGCGCCGCGCTTGCGGAACATTTCGCCAATCAGCATCAGCATGGCGAGCGTGGGAGAGAGCAGCGAGGCGCCGTAAAAAGCGAGGCTGTTGCGCCCGGCCAGGTACGCCGGCAGCACCGTAGCGCGATAGCGGCTGGCAAGCTTAACAAAGCCCGGGTTCCAGGCTTTATCCACAATGCCCTGCGTCGCCGGACGCGACACTTCGCCCGCCGGGAAAAAGATCAGCACGCCGCCGCGCTCAAGCTGCGCTTCCATCTGCTTAATGGCGCTTTTCCGGGTGCGATTGCCCAGATTATCCACGGCGATAAAGAGCGAAGAGAGCGGTTCGAGATGGCTCAACATGCGGTTAGCCACCACTTTGATATCCCGCCGCACGCGGGAGAGCGTGTAGAGCAGCAGCAGGCCGTCAAGCGTGCCGTTGGGATGGTTCGCCACCACCACCAGCGGCCCGCGATCGGGAATTTGCTCAAGCTCTCTTGCCGCGATGTCGCAGCGGATCTGCAGATGTTCCAGCACCTGTTCCACCATATCCAGCCCTTTAAGGTGACGGTGGCGGTCGGCGAAAAGCCGGAATTCCTCTTCGTGAAGCAGACTTTTTAATACGCGCTTTAGCCAGGGGGCGGTGTTGCCGTGGGGGTTAAGGTCGTGCAGAACGTTATCGATACTGAACATGCCAGGCTCTCCTCGCGTTAACGAGGTGAACATAACGAGAAAAGATGACGGCGCCGTGTCAGCACCATGAAGGAAACGTCACAGCGTGAGCGCAGCGAAAAAAGAGCGCTTAACGCTTTTTGACGCGAATGGGTCATCAAATGGGCGTAAATAACCTCTCTTTAGCCTGGAATAACGACTTTATGGCGAAAGATAATATGTGTTGTAGCGTAATTGTTAACCATTGAGGTTCTGCCCGTAAAACGCAAGGCTGGTAAGGCATTCAGACGAGTTGGTAAGCGAAAAAGCTCAAAAACGATCGTTAAAAAACGACAATGGCGGGGCTTAATAAAAAAGGCGGCCCGTAAGCCGCCTTTTAACGCATCAGATAATGTTTTTTTCGGCCAGATCGAGCGCGAAGTAGGTAAAGATGAGATCCGCGCCGGCGCGCTTAATGGCGCCCAGGCTTTCCAGCACGACGTTGGTTTCATCAATCGCGCCCGCCTGCGCGGCGAATTTGATCATCGCGTACTCGCCGCTCACCTGATAGGCGCCGAGCGGCAGGGCGGTGCGTTCGCGGATATCGCGCAGAATATCCAGATACGGGCCTGCCGGTTTCACCATCAGCGCATCCGCGCCTTCCGCCTCATCCAGCAGAGACTCGCGAATCGCTTCGCGGCGATTCATCGGGCTCATCTGGTAGGTTTTGCGGTCGCCTTTCAGGGCGGTGCCCGCCGCTTCACGGAACGGGCCGTAGAAAGACGAGGCGAATTTAGTGGAGTAAGACATGATGGCGGTGTCGGTAAAGCCCGCCGCGTCCAGCGCCTGACGAATCGCTTTTACCTGGCCGTCCATCGCGGCGGAAGGGGCGATAAAGTCCGCGCCCGCGCGTGCGGCCACCACGGCCTGCTTGCCGAGGTTAATCAGCGTCTGGTCGTTATCCACGCCGTGGTCGCACAGCACGCCGCAGTGGCCGTGGGTGGTGTATTCACAAAAGCAGGTGTCAGACATGACGATCATCTCCGGCACCGCGTCTTTAGCGATGCGGGACATGCGCGCCACCAGGCCGTTTTCATTCCAGGTGTCGCTGCCGCACTCGTCGGTGTGGTGGGAGATACCGAAGGTCATCACCGAGCGGATGCCCGCGTTGGCGATACGCTCAATCTCTTTGGCGAGGTATTTTTCCGGAATGCGCACGACGCCCGGCATCGCAGCGATAGGTTTGTAATCATCCAGCCCCTCTTCAACGAAGATTGGCAGCACCAGGTCGTTGCGGCTCAGCGAGGTTTCTTCAAACATAGCGCGCAGCGAAGGAGATTTACGCAGGCGGCGCGGACGGGAAATCAGGGAGAAATCGGACATGGCGGTTATCTTTTGTCTGCAAGAAAGACCCTTATTTTACCCGATTTATTGCGCGACGTTTTACGATTATGGTCGCTAAACGGCCATCCCTGGCCCTGCAGGGTTAATTCAGGCCCGCTTTATCCAGCCCGTAAGCCGCGTCGGCGGAGCCGGGAGTCGCGCGAAACGCCACGCCCATGCGGTTCCAGCTGTTGATGGCGGCTATCTGGAAACTGATTTGCGCAATCTCTTCTTCGTTGAAGTGCTCGCGCACCGCGCCCCACTCTTCGTCAGAGACCTCCTGGTTGGTCAGGCGGGTTAGCGCCTCGGTCCAGGCCAGCGCCGCCCGTTCGCGGGCGGAAAAAAGCGTGGATTCGCGCCAGACGGCGACATGATGCAGACGCAGCTCGCGCTCGCCGTGCATTCTCGCCTCTTTTACGTGCATATCGACGCAAAAGGCGCAGCCGTTAAGCTGAGAAGCGCGCAGCATAATAAGCTGCCCCAGCTCTTTAATGACCGGTTTTTGGTTGAGCGCGGCGCTGAGCTCCATACACTTTTTCGCCAGATCGCCCGCGGCCTGGAAGTAGTTAAGACGTTGTGACATGGTGATTCTCCCGACGTGTTTGAATGAACTGGCGTCATTGTGCCGGGAGTATGGTCTGCCTTACAGGGCCATGTTTTGAGTTTACAGGCAGACCATAAGGCGGGTTACTCTTGCTCTTTAAGCAGTTCGATTAAACGTTCCAGGGCGAAGGCCGCCGCCTGGTCGATAACGGTTTTTGGGTCGCCGTTAAAATGACGCTTTTCCGCCACCACGCGACCGTCATTTAGCGCCCAGCCAAACCAGACGGTGCCCGCGGGCGTGCCGTCTTCGCCGCCGTCCGGCCCGGCGTAGCCGCTGACCGACAGGCTGACATCCTCCCCGGAGCGGTCGCGCGCGCCCTGCGCCATCTCTTTTACCGTCTGTTCGCTGACGGCGGTGTACAAGCGCAGCGTCTCTTCGCTGACGCCCAGCATATTCTGCTTCGCTTTATTGGTGTAAGTGGTAAAGCCGCTGGAGAAGAAATCGGTGGTGTCGCCGGTGGCGCACAGCGAATAGGCGATAAGCCCGCCGGTGCATGACTCTGCCGTGGCAAGCTTCAGGCCTTTCGCACGAAGGTACTCTCTGACTTTAGTGGTAGCGCGTTCGATAGCATCATTCATTTTTATCTCCTGTAACCAGAACCCTAAGGAGTATAGATGACACTCTGGCCATTAACGGAGCGGCGAGGCCGGGGTATTGACGCGCTTTTCTTGTGGGGAAGGGGAGGAGGCGTAAAAAACGGCGCAGGCTGACACCCCGCGCCGTAGAGGCATTCAGGAGGCGGGCGTTGGCAAAGGCCTGTTGCCGCTCAGTTCCGTAACCAGATCGTTAACGCCGTCGCTCATGTTCACGAAACGGGTTAGGGGCGAACGGGTCACCACCACGAAAACGCCGATATTATTTTGCGGCACCATCGCCATATAGGTAATAAAGCCGCCGCCGCCGCCGGTTTTTTGAATAATGCCAGGGCGGCCCGCTTTCGGCGCCATGTAGACCCAGCCCAGCCCCAGCGCGTCGGCCCGGCCCGGCACATCCATGCCGACCACGCGGGCGAACTGCGCGCGCTGGTAAATCAGCGTCTGCATCCGGTCCGCCTGCGCGCCGCGTGAATGGAAGTCGGAGGCGAGGAACTGCTGCATCCAGCGCATCATGTCGTCAGGCGTGGAGTACACGCCGCCGCTGCCGATGGCCGCCAGCGTGTTGTTGCAGGGGCTGGCCCCTTTTTCCGCCACCATCAGGCGCTTGCACTGGTCGGGCGACGGGGTGAAGGTGGTGTCTTTCATGCCGAGCGGGCGGGTTATCTGCTCTTCAAAAAGCTGGGGATACGGTTTGCCCGCCGCCCGCGAAAGCGCATCCGCCAGCAGATCAAACGCCAGGTTGGAATAAGAGACGATAGAGCCTGGCGCCGCCTTCAGGCTCGCCTGGCTAATCCAGTTCCAGCGCTGCTCTTTGGTCGGCCAGACAAACACTGGGCGGTGCGCCGCGCCGCCGGGCTGCTCGCGGGGCAGGGCGCTGGTGTGAGTGGCGAGGTTCACAAGCGTAATCGGCTTGCCCTGATAAGTGGGCACGCGCGCGCCGGCAGGCGCATATTTGCTGAGCGGATCGTTAAGCTGCACCACGCCCTGGTCGAGCAGCTTTACCAGCATTTCGCTGGTCATCAGTTTGGTCAGGGAAGCAATACGGATGACCGAATCGAGTTGCGGGCGCACATTATTGCCGGGGCGGGTTTCGCCGAAGCTGCGAAAGACGCGCTGGTTGCCATCGATAACCACCATCGCCATGCCGGTGGCGCCGCTGCCATAAAAAATATGATTGGCATAACGGTCAACGATTTCGGAAGCAAATACCGGGTCAGGCGAGGCGGGGGCAGCCTGGGCCGCAGGCAACACCGCAGCGCTCAGCGCAGCGAGAAAAAGCAAGCAACGTTTCAACGGACGGATCCATACAGTTATTAAGGGGTAAAGGCTATTTATACTACTCTGCGCCGTTGTGCAAAGGGCCGATTAGCGACATAAAACGCGAAAAAGCGTAACGATGAGTAACCACAGCACTTTTTCTTTTCTCCCCTCATACTCTTTTTCACCGTTACGTTGCGCCAGGCTACAATCTTCCCTTTTAATTCATTGTGGAGCCTCTCATGCCGACCCGACGTATCGTTATGGTTGTTGATATGCAAAACGGCGTCTTCGCCACGCCGCGGCTTAACCGCGAAGCGTGCGCGGCGCGCATCAATGCGCTGACGCAGGCGGCTGACGCCGTTATCTTTATTCAGCATGCCGATGAGGAAGCGTTGCCGGAAGGGAGCGAGGCGTTTGCGCTGCTGGCGGAGCTTAACCAGCCTGAAGGGGCGTTTTACGTGACGAAAAGCGCCTGCGACGCGTTTTATAATACGTCGCTCGATGCGCTGCTGCGCGAGCAAAGCATCGATGAGTTTGTGATTTGCGGCTGCGCGACAGATTACTGCGTGGACGCCACCATCAAAAACGGCGTCAGCCGGGGTTATCGCATTACCATTGCAGAAGACGCCCATACCACCGCCGACCGTCCGGCAGCGCCAGCGGACGTGCTTATCCGTCACTACAACGATGTCTGGCGCTCGTTCATTGCGCCGGCTAATCCGCCGCAGGTGCTTCCCACCCAAACTATCCTTGACGCGTGGCGGACGAACTCACCTTTTCCCGTTTTGTCTTAACAGGCGCAGCGCGGTCTGGCGCCTTTTATTTTTAGCAACAACATTCACCGCGCCTTACGGACGGTTTTAGGTAAGCTAACGCCCTCCGTGGTTAAAAACGGCGAAGATGAAGCGCAGCAACGCGATAACAATCAGAAGTGCAGGAGTGAAGTGATGTTTAAATCTTTTTTCCCCCGGCCGACCGCCTTCTTTGTGTCGGCCTTTATTTGGGCGATGCTTGCCGTCATTTTCTGGCAGGCGGGCGGCGGCGACTGGCTGCTGCGTCTTGCTGGCGCTGAAAAAGAGGTCCCCATCAGCGCGGCGCGCTTCTGGTCGGTGAATTATCTGGTCTTCTACGCGTACTACGCGCTTTGCGTAGGGGTTTTTGCGCTCTTCTGGATGCTCTACAGCCCGCACCGCTGGCAGCACTGGTCGATTCTTGGCTCGGCGCTGATTATTTTCGTGACCTGGTTTCTGGTGGAAGTGGGCGTGGCGGTCAACGCCTGGTATGCGCCGTTCTACGATCTCATCCAGACGGCGTTAAGCGCGCCCCATAAGGTTAAGATCGAGCAGTTTTACCATGAGGTTGGCGTGTTCCTCGGCATCGCGCTGATTGCCGTGGTGGTCGGCGTGTTGAATAACTTTTTCATCAGCCATTACGTGTTTCGCTGGCGCACGGCGATGAACGAATATTACATGGCGCACTGGCAGCGCTTGCGTCACATTGAAGGGGCCGCGCAGCGCGTGCAGGAAGACACCATGCGCTTCGCCACCACGCTTGAAGATATGGGCGTGAGCTTTATCAGCGCGGTGATGACGCTTATCGCTTTCTTGCCGGTGCTGGTGGCGCTGTCGCCTCACGTGCAGGAGTTGCCGATTATCGGGCATATCCCTTACGGTCTGGTGATTGCGGCGATTGTCTGGTCGTTGCTCGGTACGGGGCTGCTGGCGGTCGTGGGCATTAAGCTGCCGGGGCTGGAGTTTAAAAACCAGCGCGTGGAAGCCGCTTACCGTAAAGAGCTGGTCTACGGCGAAGATGACCCGACCCGCGCCAGCCCGCCAACCGTGAGCGAGCTGTTCGCCAACGTGCGCCGCAACTACTTCCGCCTCTATTTCCACTACATGTATTTCAACATCGCCCGCATTTTGTATCTGCAGGTGGATAACGTGTTTGGCCTGTTCCTGCTTTTCCCGTCTATTGTTTCGGGCGCTATCACGCTTGGCCTGATGCAGCAGATCAACAACGTCTTCGGCCAGGTGCGCGGCGCGTTCCAGTATCTGATTAGCTCCTGGACGACGCTTGTGGAGCTGATGTCCATCTATAAGCGTTTGCGCAGCTTCGAGCGCGAGCTGGATAACGAGCCGCTCAACGAGCCGCAGCAGGCGCTGTAACCTCAACGCTCCTTCGGGAGCGTTTTTTTATGCCGTTACGCCAGCCGATTCCGATTCTCCGCTTTTTGCGAAAATGTTACGCTCGGGCGGACTTTTAAAACGAAACAGGAACGGTATGGAAAACGCGCTTCCCCCGATAGCCCGCCCGTCGCGGCGCGCCCTCACGCTTGGCTTGGCCGCTTTTTTCACGCTGGCGGGCTGTACCAGTCAAAAAAGCGAACCAACGGCGGAAAAGGTTAAGCCGCTGGATGTGAAGAGCGTGGTGAAACAGAAAATGCCGGCAAGCGTGAAAGACCGCGACGGCTGGGCGAAAGATATCGCCACCGCTTTTGAAAGCCAGAAGCTGCCCGCTACCGAAGAGAACATCTGCTCCGTGCTGGCCGTGGCGGAACAGGAGGCGAACTATCAGGCGGACCCGACGGTGCCCGGCCTCAACAACATCGCCTGGAAGGAGATTGAGCGCCGCGCCGGGAAGCTGCATATTCCGGCTTTCGTGGTGCGCACGGCGCTGCTGATTAAATCCCCCAACGGCAAAAGCTACAGCGAGCGGCTCGATAAGGTGAAAACGGAAAAGCAGCTGAGCGCCATTTTTGACGATTTTATCGGCATGGTGCCGCTCGGCCAGACCCTGTTTGGCAACCTTAACCCGGTGCATACCGGCGGGCCGATGCAGGTAAGCATCGCTTTCGCCGAGCAGCATGAGCGCGGCTACCCATACAAAATGGAGGGCACGGTGCGCCAGGAGGTGTTTACCCGGCGCGGCGGCCTCTGGTTTGGCACCTATCATCTGCTTAACTATCCGGCGAACTACACGCAGCCGCTTTACCGCTTTGCGGACTTTAACGCGGGCTGGTACGCCAGCCGTAACGCCGCTTTCCAGAACGCGGTCAGCAAGGCGAGCGGCGTGAAGCTGGCGCTCGACGGCGATTTGATTCGCTATAACAGCGACGAGCCGGGCAGTACGGAACTGGCGGTACGCAAGCTCGCCGGCAAAATCGGCATGAGCGACAGCGCCATTCACCGCGCGCTCAGCAAAGGCGACAGCCTGGATTTTGAAGAGACCGATCTTTACCAGAAGGTGTATAAGCTGGCTGAACAAAAGGCAGGCAAAAAATTGCCGAGGGAGATGCTGCCCGGCATTCAGCTGGAAAGCCCGAAAATTACCCGCAATTTAACCACCGCCTGGTTTGCTAAACGCGTGGACGATCGCCGGGCCCGCTGTATGAAGAAGGGTTAGAAAAAGCGCTGGCGCAGGCGCAGATAAAGCGCAAAGGCGCCAGCCATAACACAACCCAGCAGGAAGGGAACCACGCCAAACAGCGTGCTCACCGCAAGCCCCATCTCAATGCGGGGGCGGCCGTTCTCCTGCATCTGCATCAGATGGTCAAACACGCCTGGCGCATGAACCAGCAGGTTCAGAATCTGTGCGCCTACCCAGAAGCAGAACAACACAAACACGGCATAAGCGATATTGCCAGGCAGGGTTGTTTCGCGTTTTTTCCTGGCGAAGCCAGGTTTCGACAACATAATCTCTGCCATACAGACCTCCAGGGGTATACCTGCACGCTGGCGTTATGCCAGCTGACTAGAGGTGAGTTTGACAGGAGTTAACAAATGTCAATATCGGATTTCTGGTAATTTCAGGGGTGGATTACTCCTGGATGTCAGTTTTATGTCGATACTCACATTTACGTAACTTTATTAATCAACAGGTAACATTTCAGATTTTCCCCATCCGCCGCGATCCGTGCCACAGACAGCCTGAAAAGGATATGCGATGATGGCTTTTTTTCCTCCGGAGCCGCAATGAACCTGCCTGTGAAAATCCGCCGCGACTGGCATTATTATGCTTTCGCGATCGGGCTTATTTTTATCCTCAATGGAATTATCGGCTTGCTGGGCGTTGAGACAAAAGGCTGGCAAAACTACGCCGTCGGGCTGGTGACTTGGGTGATTGGCTTCTGGCTGGCGGGGCTGATTATTCGCCGGCGTCCGGAAGAAGAGAAACCGGACGCGGCAAAAGAATAACCGTTAGCGGGTGATGGCGCTTTTCAGCGCGCTGTCGGCGCGGTGGCGCTCCAGCGCCAGCTCGATCAGGCGCGTGATCAGCGCCTGGTAGCTAAGGCCGCTCGCCTGCCACAGCTTGGGATACATGCTGATATTGGTAAAGCCTGGCAGCGTGTTGATTTCGTTAATAATAACGTCGTTATCCGCCGTCAGAAAGACATCGACGCGCGCCATGCCGCAGCACTCCAGCGCCTGATAAGCGCGGATAGCGATGGCGCGGATCGTATCGTTAATATCCGGCGTGATGGCTGCGGGCACCACCACCTGTGCGCCTTTGTCATCAAGGTATTTGGTGTCGTAAGAATAGAACTCGTCGTTAACGACCACTTCGCCGCAGGTGCTCGCTTGCGGCTCGTCGTTACCGAGCACCGCGCATTCGATTTCACGTCCTTTAATGCCCTGTTCCACCACCACTTTATGGTCGAATTCAAAGGCCAGCGCCACCGCCTGGTGAAACTGCGCTTCGCTGGTCACTTTGCTTACGCCGACGGATGAGCCTTGATTCGCGGGCTTCACAAACAGCGGCAGGCCGAAGGTTTGCTCAAGTTCGCTGAAGCTCACGCGGTTGCGGCTGGCGCGGGTGAGCGTAACGAAAGGCGCCACGTTTAAGCCCGCGTCGCGCAGCAGCCGCTTGGCGACATCTTTATCCATGCTGACCGCTGAGCCGAGCACGCCGGAGCCGACGAACGGCAGGTTGGCCATGCGCAGCATGCCCTGCAGGGAGCCATCTTCACCAAGCGTGCCGTGCACGATGGGGAAAATCACGTCTACCTGATCCAGCGCCTGACGGCTGTTCGCCTCAATTAACTGCGCTTCGGTCTGGCCTGGCACCAGCGCGACGGTTTTCTCTGAGCGATGAAGCGCGATGCGCGCCGGGTCGTTGGCGTTCAGCAGGTAGCCGGACGCCTCGTTGACGTGCCACTGGCCCTGTTTATCAATTCCCAGCAGTACAACCTCAAACTTCTCTTTATCAATGGCGTCGACGATATTTTTCGCCGACTGGAGCGACACTTCATGCTCCGCCGATTTTCCGCCAAAGACGATGCCCACGCGCAGTTTTGCCATCACACAATCCATCCTGAATGCTTACGAAAGCTGACAACATAGCACGCGATAAGGCGCGTTTCATGCGCTTCCTGCGGTACGCTGGAAAGCGACGGCTATACTCAGGATTCAGGTCAGAAAAAGGGAGAGCGCATGGCGAAAGCGGGAGGTGTGGTGGCGGGAGTCGGGGTAGCGGCGCTTATCGCGTACAGCTTGTATAACTGGCTTCCCGCCTGGTACAACCCCTTTGCGCCGCTCTCGCCCGATGACCCGCCCACCATGGTGACTCGCTATAAGCTGCGCCAGATGGCAAGCGAGCCGCAGGCCTGCCTTGCCATCCTCAGGCAGGCGAGCGACAAGGGCATGATTAGCTTTCGCGAGCAAAATAATGTAGCGGGAAAATGTCCGCTCGACGCGCCGGTGCGCGTCACCCAATTTGGCGACGTGCGGCTCAGCAGTTCGTTTCTCGCCAGCTGTCCGCTGGCGCTAAGCAGCGCCATGTATGTCCAGCAGCGCGCAAAGCCCGTTGCCGCTTCCATTATGAAGAGCGAGCTGACGCGCATCGATCATTTAGGCAGCTATGCCTGCCGCAATATCTACAACCGCCCCGGCGCGCGGTTAAGTGAGCACGCGACGGCGGACGCGCTGGATATCAGCGGCTTTCGTTTCGCCAATGGTCAGCACATCACCGTGCTGAAAGGGTGGAACGAGCAAAACGCGCGAGGAGAAACGCTGCGCGCGCTGTTCGACCAGAGCTGTCCTTTCTTCGGCAATTCGCTGGGGCCGGACTATAACGCCGCCCATGCCAACCATTTTCACCTGGGCATGCGGGGGTTCGGCATCTGCCGTTAAAGAGGAAAGTGCGGCAGTGACGGCGGCTTATGTGATAAATATCACAAATAACTCCTTCTGAAAGATAAAATCCTGAAATGAATCAGAGCGCAAGGGATGCCACGCGCCGGAAGCGGGCGGCTGGTATGGTGGGCTTATTCATTTAATTCTTTTTGTCGCGGGCGTATGGAATCCTGGAAGGTCAATATTATCTCGGTCTGGTTCGGCTGCTTTTTCACCGGCCTCGCCATCAGTCAAATCCTCCCGTTTCTGCCGCTCTATGTCGCCCAGTTGGGTGTGACCTCTCATGAAGCCCTGTCGATGTGGTCGGGCTTAACCTTCAGCGTCACGTTTCTGGTTTCGGCGATTGTCTCTCCCATGTGGGGCAGCCTGGCCGACCGCAAAGGCCGCAAGCTGATGCTGCTGCGCGCTTCCCTCGGCATGGCGATAGCGATTCTGTTGCAGGCGTTCGCCACCAACGTCTGGCAGCTCTTTTTCCTGCGGGCCATCATGGGGCTGACCTCGGGTTATATTCCCAACGCCATGGCGCTGGTGGCTTCGCAAGTGCCGCGCGAGCGCAGCGGCTGGGCGCTCAGCACCCTCTCCACGGCGCAAATCAGCGGCGTGATTTGCGGCCCGCTGATGGGCGGTTTTCTGGCGGACCATCTTGGTCTGCGCACCGTCTTTTTGGTGACCGCGCTTCTGCTGATGATAAGTTTCCTGGTGACGCTGCTGCTGATAAAAGAAGGCGTGCGTCCTGCAGGCAGCAAAGCCCAGCGCCTTTCCGGCAAGGCGGTCTTCGCCTCGCTGCCTTATCCGGGGCTGGTTATCAGTCTCTTTATTACCACCATGGTTATCCAGCTTTGCAACGGCTCCATCAGCCCGATACTGGCGCTATTTATTAAGGCGCTTTCGCCGCAGAGTGACAATATCGCTTTTCTGAGCGGTATGATCGCCGCCGTGCCGGGCGTCTCGGCGCTGCTTTCCGCCCCGCGTCTTGGCAAGCTTGGCGACCGCATCGGCACCGCCCGGGTGTTGATGGCGACGCTTATCTTCGCCGTCGCGCTCTTTTTCGCCATGTCCTTTGTCACCTCGCCAACCCAGCTCGCCGTGCTGCGCTTTCTGCTCGGCTTCGCCGACGGCGCCATGCTGCCTGCGGTGCAGACGCTGCTGGTGAAGTATTCAAGCGACCAGGTAACAGGACGCATTTTTGGATACAACCAGTCGTTTATGTATCTGGGCAACGTGCTGGGGCCGCTGATGGGGGCGGGCATTTCGGCGATGGCGGGCTATCGCTGGGTTTTTATCGCCACCGCGCTGGTGGTGCTGGTGAATGTGGTTCAGTTAGCCTGTGCGCTGCGCCAGCAGCAGTTAAGCGCCTTGCAGCGAAAGCAGGACTTAACTTAATGAAATGTATTGCATTAATCTTTACTTAATAACAATAAGAAAAAAGAAGGGTTTTTTTTGCATATCTGTGCCAGGAATTTAAGTTAAATAACAAAAACGTTTCGCTGTTGCTTGCTTTTTGTTCTGAACCACACTTCCATTAAATTAATATAAAAATTGGTTCATTTTTACTTTGCAACTTTGAAACGGGGTGATAACTTCCCCCCGGTATTAACTAAGGGAATTGGGTTATGAAAAATCTTATTGCCGAATTGCTGGTAAAGCTTGCACAAAAAGAGGAAGAGTCAAAAGAGCTGGTGGCCCAGGTCGAGGCACTGGAAATTATCGTGACTGCCATGCTGCGCCGGATGGAGCAGAAAGAGCAGGAAGCGCTGATTCAGGGCATTGAGGGAGCCTTGCAGGAAGCAACCCCGCCGAGCGAAGTTCCACATCGCGACACTGAATTACTCAACCAATATGTAAAAAAGCTTTTACGGCACCCCAGAAGCTAGTCTGTTAACGGCATCATGGTTCGTCATGATGCCGTCATAATTTGATTCTATCGTCGCGCTGTTGTTATTTCTTTTTTATCTTTTAAAGGTCGAAAATAGGGTGAAAAAGTGCGCGATAGCAATTGCCTTAATATCATCGTTGAATTGTGTTGTGGCCAGTGTCGCGCATGCAAACCGTCCGGGCTCGATAATCGGGCGGCGCGAGGTGATATTACTCAGCCAGCCGGCGCGCGCCGTCTGACGAGCGATAAAACTGAAGCGTTGGCGCCTCATTAAATAATCGGCCAGCAAAAAAGTATTCTGTGAATTGACGATGGTATCGATGATTCGGAAATAACGGCAGCGCGCAATGACGCCGAGGGTGCCGGCGGCTTTTTTAAAGATATTGCCGCGCTGCCGCTGACCGACCAGTACACCCGCTATCTCCTTGATAAGCAAACCATAAGCCCGGCTTCATTACTGGCGCCGCCGCTTGCGCCGCGGCGTGAAAATTGACAACATCCCGCACGCGGCCGCTGTAGCGTGCATAACCGATCAAGCCCGCGCTTGTGCATCAGGAACCCCCCGGCCTGTAATAAAAAATGCTACCGGGCAGACATTCCTGACGCTGGCGGGTGGTTTTCCTCCGCTCTCCTGACCAGGCTTAAAGTGCGGCTATCGCTTGCAGGAGAAACAATGAAAACCACGCTGCTTACCGTGCTGGTGATGGGGATGCTCTCTCCAGCGCCGACCTGGAGCGCCGAGCGCGGCGCTCTGCTTCCGCCATCGCGCACCGTCTGCAATCAGCAGGCCACCGCCGCGCAAATCACCGGCGACGCCCGCAAGGTTTATATTCGCAACTGTCTGCAAAATCGCCAGAGCGCGCCTCGCGATAAAAGCCTTACGCCGCGTGAGCAGCAAATGAAAAAATGCAGCGCGCAGACGCAGATGCTGGATGGCGACGAACGCCGCCGCGCGGCAGGCGACTGTATGGCGCAATCTGGCTGGTAGTTCATATGGGTGAGTGGCTAAAACCGCTCACCCGAAATTTCATACTCGGGCCGTTTGCCGCCTCCTTATACTTTGGGAAATGTTGCGAAACCGTCCCGAAAAAATGAATCAACAACAAATATTTAGTCGATGGACCTCCTGGCAGGCCCGCCAACAGGCTCGCTTTACGGATGACTATCTGCGCTCCGGGCAACGCTTCGCACGCCGCATCTGGCTGCCGCGCACGGTAGGCCACGGCATCAGCTTTCTTTTTCTCGCCCCCATTTTGCTCACCCAGCCGCTCTCCGCGTGGTGGTGGCTGGTGCTGTCGATTTACGCGTTTATCTGGCCGCATGTCGCCTGGCTGCTGGCGGACCGCGCCGCGAACCCGATGGCCGCCGAACAGCGTAACCTGACGTTCGATTCAGTGATGGGCGGCGTCTGGATCGGCGCAATTGGGCTCAACGCGCTGCCCTCCATACTTATTCTGATGATGGTCAACATGAATAATATGGGGGCAGGGGGCGTAAAGCTGTTTCTGGTCGGTCTGTTGCTGCAAGCGGCGGCCTGCTTTACGACGATTGCGATAATTAACCTGCCGGTGGATATCACCACCACGCCCCTTGAGATGTGGGTTTGCCTGCCCGCGCTGCTTATTTACCCGGTTTTCTTTGGCTTTGTGACCTACCGCACCGCCATCAACCTGGCTGAACGCAAGCGTCGGCTTCAGCTTCTCAGTACCCGCGACGGCATGACCGGCGTCTATAACCGACGCCACTGGGAGCATCTGCTGCATAACGAGTTCGACAACTGCCGACGCTATCAGCGCATTTCCACGCTGTTGTTAATCGATCTCGACCACTTCAAGACGATTAACGATACCTACGGGCATGATGTCGGCGATGAAGCGATTCTTGCCATCACGCAGCATTTACAGCTCACGTTACGCACCACCGACGTTATCGGCCGCTTTGGCGGCGACGAATTTGCGGTGTTTATGACAGGCACGTCGGTGCAGAGCGCCATCGCCGCCATGCACCGGGTGCATGAACATCTTGATGACTATCGCTTTGACTCCGCGCCGGATCTGCGGGTGCGCATAAGCGTAGGCGTGGCGCCGCTCACGCCGCAAATGACCCACTACCGCGAATGGCTGAAAGCGGCGGATAACGCCCTTTACAAAGCCAAAAAAGCGGGCCGCAACCGCACTGAAGTGGCCGCCTGATCCTCCTCGTTTGCCGACCCCGCCATCTCTGCCAGGCTTAAAAGAGCGCTGCAACATAACCGACTCTCGCGACGCGGCGGATAAGCCGCGTCGACGCACAATAACAATCAGGAGGTGCATTGCGATGAATTATCAGTATGTGGCGAGCATGAATGAATTACCGGAAAGCCAGCCGCAGAAAGCGGAAGTGGGCGAAAGCGAGGTGGTGCTAATCCGCACTGGTGAGACGGTGCGCGCATTTCAGAGCAAATGTCCGCATGCGGGGGCGCCGCTGGAAAAAGGCGCGGTCTGCGAAGGGCATCTGGTCTGCCCATGGCATAAAGCGGTGTTTGACATCAGCAACGGTGCATGGCGCGAGCCGTTAGCGCTCTCCAGCCTGCGTCAGTATCCGGTGCGCGTGGAAGAGGGCAAGGTCTACGTGAGCCCGAAGGCGATGTCGCCCGGCTCACGCCCGCAAATTCGCGGCGATGGCTCGCAAACCTTCGTTATCCTCGGCGTCGGGGCGGCGGGCAGCGCGGCGGCCATTACGCTGCGTGATGAAGGCTTCAGCGGCAAATTAATTCTTATCGACCGGGAGCGCGAAGCGCCCTACGACCGCACCGCGCTCAGTAAATTCGTTCCTTCCGGCAAAATGAAAATCAGCGAGGTGCCGCACCCGCTGGATGAAAATTTCTGGCAGCAGCCCGGCGTGGAGGTTATTCGTGAAGAGGTCGAATCCCTTGACCCTTCGCTTCGCGAGCTGCGTCTTGCCAGCGGAGAAACCCTGGCTTTCGACAAACTGTTGCTGGCGACCGGCGGCGCGCCGCAGCGCCCTGCGTTGCCCGGCAACCAGCTAAAAGGCGTTCATGTGCTGCGTAGCATCGGGCAGGCTGAACGTCTGCTCAGGGAGGTCAATAGCGAGCAGCGGTTAGTGATTATCGGCAACAGCTTTATCGCTCTCGAACTCGCCTCAGCGCTGCGCAATCAGGATATCGACGTAACGGTAATCGCACGCCATCCGCAGCCGTTTGAGAAGCAGTTTGGCGAAGAGGTGGCGCGAGGATTTCGCCAGCTGCACGAACAAAACGGCGTGCGTTTTGTCATTGGCGAGCCGCAGGCGCTGGAAGGCGACGAACACGTTCACCGCGTGACGCTCAAAGATGGCCGCCAGGTTGCGGCTGAAGTGGTCGTTTTCGCCACCGGTATCAAACCGGTTACGGGTTTTACGCATACGCTGGCGCAGGAAGAGGACGGCAGCCTGCGCACCAACGATCGGCTCGAAGCCAGCGCCGACATCTGGGCGGTGGGCGACATCGCCAGCTATCCGGCGCCGGAAGACGTGCGGCGCGTTGAGCACTGGCGCGTGGCGCAGCAGCAGGGGCGTATCGCCGCCCGCAATATGCTGGGCAAAAATGAGGTGTTCGACCGTGCGCCTTTTTTCTGGACCACCCATTACGGCACTCGCTATGAATATCTCGGCCACACGAAGAACTGGGATAATTTTAAATTTATCGGCTCCTTTGCAGAGAAAAAATTTATCGCCCTTTACGGTGAAGCTGGCGTGCTGAAAGCCGTGTTCAGCTGCGGCTATTACACCGGCACGGCGGCGCTGTTGCTGCGAATGCAGCAGCCATTAACCCTGGAAGAAGCGCAGGAGATTATTTTATCGGCGCAGGGGTAATCACCGCAGAGCGTTTTATGCAGCCAGAACAACCGGGGCGTTTATTTAGCGCCCGGTTTTTTTATGGACATATCAGGCGCGCCGTGGCTTTTTCGTAACGACTCCTCATTGCATAATCGTCCATGCCGCTTATTCACAGGAAAGTGACAAACGGAACGGTTAATTGTGCAGCAATCACATTTTATGGTGATTAATTGAGCAATAAGGTGACGTCACTCGCCCTTTTATTTTGATGGTTGCGTCACAAAACAGAGGTGTGCAGCATATTTATCCATATCTGCGCCGCTTTAACGCCTGACTCTCTTTGCAGGATTCTTCTACCGTTATCGTGTTGGCAACGTGCCTCTCAACGGGAGAAGTAAAGATGTCCTCGGTAAGTGATGTCACGCCTGGATTAACCGCGCACGAGCGTAAAGTGCGCCGCATGAATCTCTTTGTTTCCGTGTCCGCCGCCGTCGCCGGGTTATTGTTCGGCCTTGATATCGGCGTTATTTCCGGAGCTTTGCCTTTTATTACTCACCATTTCTCCCTGAGCAGCCGGGCGCAGGAGTGGGTGGTGAGCAGCATGATGCTAGGCGCCGCGCTTGGTGCGCTTTTTAACGGCTGGCTCTCCTCGCGGCTGGGACGAAAATATAGCCTGCTGGCGGGGGCAATCTTATTTATTCTCGGCTCGCTGGGCTCTGCTTTCGCCACTTCGCTTGAGATGTTACTGATTTTCCGCGTGGTGCTCGGCGTGGCGGTGGGTATCGCCTCTTATACCGCGCCGCTCTACCTCTCTGAAATGGCCTCGGAGAACGTCCGCGGCAAGATGATAAGTCTCTATCAGCTGATGGTGACGCTTGGGATCCTGCTCGCCTTTTTATCCGACACGGCGCTGAGCTACAGCGGCAACTGGCGAGCCATGCTCGGTGTGCTGGCGCTGCCCGCCATCGCGCTGCTGATTATGGTGATTTTCTTGCCCAACAGCCCGCGCTGGCTGGCGGCGAAGGGGATGCATATCGAAGCGGAAGAGGTGCTGCGCATGCTGCGTGACACGTCCGAGAAAGCGCGTCAGGAGCTTAACGATATTCGTGAGAGCCTGAAGGTGAAGCAGGGCGGCTGGTCATTATTCAAAGCCAACCGCAATGTGCGCCGCGCCGTTTTTCTCGGCATGCTGCTGCAGGCGATGCAGCAGTTCACCGGCATGAACATCATCATGTATTACGCGCCGAAAATTTTTGAGATGGCCGGGTTCGCCAGCACTGAACAGCAGATGATAGCCACTGTAGTCGTGGGGCTGACCTTTATGCTCGCCACGTTTATTGCGGTGTTTACCGTGGATAAAGCCGGGCGCAAACCGGCGCTGAAGATAGGCTTTAGCGTCATGGCCATCGGCACGCTGGTGCTGGGCTACTGCCTGATGCAGGTCAATGGCGGCGACGTCTCGCGCGGCATCTCCTGGCTTTCCGTCGGCATGACCATGATGTGCATCGCCGGTTATGCCATGAGCGCCGCGCCGGTGGTGTGGATCCTGTGCTCTGAAATCCAGCCGCTGAAATGCCGCGACTTTGGCGTCACCTGTTCAACCACCACCAACTGGGTGTCGAACATGGTTATCGGCGCGACCTTTCTGACGCTGATTGATAACGTTGGCGCGGCGGGCACCTTCTGGATCTATACGCTGCTGAATGTCGCCTTTATCGGCGTCACCTTCTGGCTTATTCCGGAGACCAAAAACGTCACGCTGGAACATATCGAGAAAAACCTGATGGCGGGCAAAAAGCTTCGCGACATCGGACGATAAAAAAAGGCCCCTGCGGGGGCCTTTTTCTTACCCTTTGCTGAGCTTTTCCGACTTCGCCATGCAAGCCTGCATCGCTTCAATCACGGCGGAACGCAAACCGCGCTCCTCCAGCACCCGTACCGCCTCGATAGTCGTGCCGGCAGGGGAGCAGACCATATCTTTCAGCTCGCCCGGGTGTTTGCCGGTTTCCAGCACCATTTTCGCCGAACCCATCACCGCCTGGGCTGCAAATTTATAAGCCTGCGCGCGCGGCATGCCGCCCAGCACGGCGGCATCGGCCATCGCTTCGATAAACATAAAGACATACGCCGGGGCGGAGCCGCTAACGCCCACAACCGGGTGAATCAGGTATTCGGCCACCACTTCCGCTTCGCCGAAGCTTCTGAAAATAGCCAGCACGGCGTCGATATCGTCCGCCGTCGCCAGCGCGTTGGGGGTGATGGAGGTCATGCCCGCCTGCACCAGCGACGGTGTATTCGGCATCGTGCGGATGATTTTTCGGTCGTGGCCCAACGCCGTGGCGAGCTGATCCAGCGTAACGCCCGCGGCGATAGAGACCACCAGCGACTCTTTATTGAAGCTGGAAGCGATGTCGCTCAACACTTTCACGGTAATGTTCGGCTTCACTGCGCTAAAAACGATATCGGCGGTTTGCGCCACTTCCTGCGCGCTCCCGGCGCCGTTGATGCCATACTCCTCCTGAAGCTCAGCGACATTTTCCGGCGTCGGCGTATATACCCAAATCTGGTCCGCCCGCGCCTGGCCGCTGGCGAGCAGCCCGCCCAGGATAGCCTTGCCCATATTGCCGCAACCGATAAACCCTATTTTCTTTTCCACAGCTTCACTCCGTTTCTGTCGCGTAAGTAGTCAGAAGGGGTATAGCTTAACGCGCTTTCGGGCGATTCGTTAAGGCTTCGGCTAGGCTTAAATGAAAAACCAGGAGGCTGATATGGATAAGACAACGGATGAATACCGCAGTCGTCACTATCCGATTCAGGAAGATATGCGCGCCCAGCGAGTGGAGTGGGTACTGCAGCGTAGCGGCAACTGGCTGCTTTATGTCATTGTGGTTATCGCCTTGCTTGGCGGCTTCTCCGACGGCTGGCTGAGCGAAACGTCAAAGGCGAACGCGCAGGGGACGCTGACGGTGGAATATCAACGTTTTTTGCGCTCAGAGAGCGATGAGCCTTTTACGCTGCGTATTAAAGGCGAGCCTGATAAACCGGTAACCGTGCGGCTTGCCGGCGACTTCATGGATAAGTTTGTTATCCAGACGCTGCGCCCGCAGCCGCTGGTCACGCACTCCTCAACGCATGAAATCTCGCTGACCTTTCCTGCCACAAAAACGGGAGAACACGCCGTCTGGTTGATGACCCAGCCGCAAACGGCAGGGCTTTTCACCTCGCAGATCGCGCTTGAAGGCGCTGACGCCGTCACGCTGAAACAGTGGGTTTATCCCTAGGAGAGAAAAATGGAAAGCGTACTTCGCGCTGCGGGAATGTACGTGCTGCTGCTGATTGTGTTGAAAATAGCCGGGCGGCGCACGCTGCTGGAGATGAATTCCTTTGATTTCGTGCTGCTACTGATTATCAGCGAGGCAACGCAGCAGGCGCTGCTGGGCAACGACTTCTCTGTGACCGGCGCGGCGATTACCATCATCACCCTGATCGTGCTCGATATTCTCTTTAGCTACCTGAAAAATACGATCCCGCGTCTTGATCTTATTATTGACGGCTCGCCGCTGATACTGGTGGAAAACGGCAAGCTGCTGGAGAAGCGAATGCGGCGCTCGGGGATTTCCGAAGAGGATATTTTAAGCTCGGCACGCACTAGCCAGGGCATTGAGCGGCTGGATCAGATAAAATTCGCCATTCTTGAGAAAAACGGCAAAATTGCCGTTATTCCCGCCGAAAAACAGGAGTCGTAATGCCAGTCTGGGTGGATGCCGACGCGTGTCCGAATGTTATTAAAGAGGTGCTGTTCCGCGCAGCGGAGCGCACGCAAACCCCCGTCACGCTGGTGGCGAACCAGAATATCCGGGTGCCGCCATCGCGGTTTATACGCGCTATGCGCGTGCCGGCGGGCTTCGACGTAGCGGATAACGAGATTGTGCGGTTATGCGAGCGGGGCGATCTGGTGATTACCGCGGATATCCCGCTGGCGGCGGAAGTGCTGGCGAAAGGCGCGGCGGCGCTTAACCCGCGCGGCGAGCTTTATAGCGAAGCGACCATTAAAGAGCGCCTCACGATGCGTGATTTTATGGATACGCTGCGCTCAAGCGGCATTCAGACCGGCGGGCCTGACAGCCTGAGCCAGCGCGACCGGCAGCGTTTTGCCGCCGAGCTCGATAAGTGGCTCAGCGGCAAAAAAGGTTAAGGCTTAAACCCAGCTGTCGTCGTCGCCGCCGAAGTCGTCACCGCCAAAATCATCGCCGCTGAAGTCATTGTTGATATCTTCACTGGCGTAATAGTCGTTGGTGTCGTCTTGCTGCAGCCCGGCGTCCTGGTTCAGAAGCTGGCTGTCATCGGCTTGGTTGTAATCCTCCACCGCGTTAACCGCGCTGTTATCAGCCGGTTGCGCCGGTTCATTGATAATATTCACAATCTCTTCCGGCTGGTGATGGCTGAACATGCTGGTGAGCATGTTGCCAAGCACCACGCCGCCCGCCACGCCTGCCGCCGTTTGCAGCGCGCCCGCCATAAAGCCGCCGCCGCGCGGCGCGCTGTAGTTTTGCTGGGCGTAGCCCTGCGCAGGGGCATTGTTATAGCTGCCCGGCGCGGCGCCCTGGTAGTTTTGCGCGCCAGGTATAGGGTCTGCGCTGCGACCCGTCTGCGCCTGCTGTTGTTGTTCGCTCGCGCGGGAACCGCCGCCAAAGAGGCCCGCCAGGAAGCCGCCGCTGCTCTGCTGCTGTTTCGCGGCGTGCTGTAGCTGCGCGACCTGCGCCTCCAGCCCCTGAATACGACTGTTGAGCTCTTTAATCGCCGCTTCCTGAATAAGGATCGTCTGCGCCATGTAGTAGCCCGCCGCGGGCTGCTCGCGCAGGTGTTGTTCGATTAACTGCTGGGCTTGCGCGTCGCGCGGCGCGCTGTTGGCCTCAGCGGTTTTCAGTCTGGAAAAAAGTCCATCAATCAGACGTTGTTCTTCCGATTGCATGATTTACACCTCTGTCATTGAGTCATAAAACTAAGTCTGGAGAAAATTTGGCGGTTGTAAACAGCCTGATTCGTAAAGCTATTAAGAAATGTGTTACCGAAGGCTCGCCCGCAGGGGCTTGTGCCCGGCCATCTTTTTCAAGTAAGGTGGGCGCTCTCAAATGTGCCAGATAAGCTTTACAGCTGACGCCAGGTTTCAAATGAAATTAAATTGTAAATTCAGAGACTTGAAACATAGCTGTAACTTTTATTTTACGCCTGTCTTGCGTACTAGTTTAATGATATGATGACGCATCCGTCATCATCTTTACGCTTAATCTGTCCTGGCAACAGCGACTGAGGATAATCCATCCATGACCCAACCCATTTTCCTGGTCGGCGCCCGCGGTTGCGGCAAAACCACCATTGGGAAAGCTCTGGCGAAAGCCCTGGGGTACGCCTTTGTCGATACCGATCACTGGCTGCTGGAAAGCACGCGCATGACCGTCGCAGAAATTGTAGAAAGCGAAGGGTGGCCGGGATTCCGCGCGCGTGAAACGCAGGCGCTTAAGTCGGTCACCGCGCCTTCCACGCTCGTCGCGACCGGCGGCGGAATGGTCCTCGCGGCGGAAAACCGTCAGTTTATGCGCGAGAAAGGTGCGGTTATCTATCTCCAGGTGGAGCCGGAAGAGCTGGCGCGTCGTCTGGAGGCGTTTCCGGAAGAGGGGCAGCGTCCTACGCTCACCGGCAAACCGGTTTCGCAAGAGATAAGCGAAGTGCTCGCCGACCGTGAGCCGCTTTACCGTCAGGCCGCCCATCATGTGATTAACGCAGCCCGGTCCCCGGAGCAGGTTGTCGCGGCAATCCTCGCGGCATTGCGTCTGGCTCAGGCAAGCTAACCTGCGGGATTGTCTATACTTACTGCTTCTTCACCATAAAAAGGAAGCATTATGCCGACAAGACCCCCTTACCCCCGCGAATCGCGCATTGTTACCGTTGAAAAGGGCGGTACAGACAAAACCGTCACCTGGTACCAACTGCGCGCGGATCATCCGGAGCCGAACACGCTTATCAGCGAACACCCGACCGAGCAGGAAGCGCTGGACGCGCAGCGCCGCTATGAAGACCCGGATAAAACCTGACCGCCATGACAAGGGAAGTGGGTTGCATAAGCAACCCTGTCCCTGATTCTGAAAATCGTCCCCGCAGTGAATTATCACACCATTAATCCATTCGCTTCGTTAATAATCCGTTACTATTAAGTTATGCCTTGCGGTGAATGCAGCCAAAAGCCGGGAAGCGCATAAGAGGAAAACTGCTACGCTTTTTGATCTCACCTATCAATCCTGCCAGGTCAGGTAGCCTGCGTCGCAGCAAACTGTCGCAGCAAACTGGAGTTAAGAAAGGCGGAATAAGAATGAGTGCAACCTTGGCGATACTTACTGTCGGTGTGGTGCCGGTAAGTGCAGTTCTGCCGCTATTAACCGAACACATTTCTGAAGACCAGATAACGCACATCAGCCTGCTTGGGAAGATTACCCGCGAAGAGGTGATGGAAGATTACTCGCCTGACCCGGGCGATGAGGTCATGCTGACGCTGCTTAATGATAACCGCGCGGCGGAGGTTTCGCGCAATAAAGTGGAGAAGGCGCTGCAGGGCCTGGTCGAGGTGCTGGATAACCAGGGCTACGACGTTATTTTGCTGATGAGCACCTACCGCTTCAACTACCTCAAAGCACGCAATTCCATGCTGCTGGAGCCGGAGCGTATTATCCCGCCGCTGGTGGCTTCTATTGTCGACGGGCATCAGGTGGGGGTCATCATTCCGGTGCCGGAGTTGTTAAATGTGCAGGCGCAAAAGTGGCACACGCTGGAGAAAGCGCCGTTTTACGCGCTGGCGAACCCGGTATTTGGCACCGATGAAGAGCTGGTAAACGCCGGACGCGAACTTGTTGGCCGCGGCGCCGATGTGCTGGTGCTCGACTGCCTCGGCTTTTATCAAAAACACCGCGATCTACTGCAAAAAGCGCTGGATGTGCCGGTACTGCTATCAAACGTGCTGGTAGCCCGCCTGGCGGCGGAATTGCTGGTCTGAGAGGCGTTAACAATTTGCGTGACAGGCTGACGGCTTGCCCTCTATATTGTTTTTCCAACCATTTTTAAAAGGGCCAGGCCATGCTTCAGAGTAATGAGTACTTCTCCGGTAAAGTGAAATCCATCGGTTTTACCAGCAGTAGCACGGGCCGCGCCAGCGTAGGCGTGATGGAGCCGGGTGAATACACCTTCGGCACCGCGCAGCCGGAAGAGATGACGGTAATAAGCGGCGCGCTGCATGTTCTGCTGCCGGGCGAAACGGAATGGAAAACCTACGAAGCGGGTCAGCTGTTTAACGTGCCGGGCCACAGCGAGTTTCATCTGCAGGTGGCAGATACCACCACTTACCTCTGCCGCTACCTTTGATAGCCGAACCCTGTAAAAAAGCACCGTTAAACGGTGCTTTTTTCTTTGTGGCGCAACACGAGGATTAGCGCTGCGCTTCGCCGCCCAACCCTTCCACCAGGTTCTGGATAAGCGCCGACAGTTCGCCGGTCATTAGCGTGAAGTCGGCGTCAAAACGCGCCGCGACATCTTCCCGGTCAATATCTTCGTTCTGGTCGCGCAGCTCATCGGCGAATTTCAGCCGCTTAATTGAACCGTCGTCGGCCAGCACAAACTGAATGCGTTGCTGCCAGTCGAGCGCCAGTTTGGTGACCACTTTGCCCGTTTCGATATGCACCGCAATCTCGTCGCTTACCAGCTCCTGCTGTTTGCAGCGGATCACGCCGCCGCCTTCAAGAATCGCCTTTAGTTCGGCCTCATCCAGCAGTTGGAAGCCCTGCGCCGCGCTGCCGCTGCGCACCCATTCGGTCAGCGTCAGTTCGATGGGCGTCTCAAGCGTCAGCGGCACCACCGGCAGCGAACCCAGGCTCTTGCGCAGCAGCGCCAGCGTATCTTCCGCTTTTTTGGCGCTGGCGCAGTCCACCATAATGAGTCCGTTGACGGTATCTATCCACATCATGGTCTGGCTGAAGCGGCTGAAGGCGCGCGGCAGCAGCGAATGCAGCACTTCGTCTTTCAGCGAGTCTTTCTCGGTTTTTTTCAGCTTGCGGCCCTGGTCTGCCTCAAGCTTTGCGATTTTCGCTTCCAGCGCCTGCTTGATAACCGGCGCGGGCAACATTTTTTCTTCTTTGCGGGCGCAAATCACAATCTGTCCGTTGGCGGCGTGGGTTAATGCATCACTGTGCGAGCCCATGGGCGACACCCAGCCGGTTTTCGCCATATCCTGACTACCGCAAGGGGTAAAGGAAAGGGGCGCTAACTGTTTCTCCATCTCATCCGCGCGAAGGGAAACGTCGCGGTTTAAACGGTATACCATTACATTTTTGAACCACAGCATAATCTTTTCCACGGCCTGCTTATTAAACGCAGCGGGCATGATAGCGAATCGGGGGTTCCGTTTCATTGCCTTTCCGGGGCGCGCCTTCTACTCTCTTGATAATTCATCAGATATAAGGAGCAACACGTGCGTATTGGGATTGACTTAGGCGGTACCAAAACTGAAGTCATCGCGCTCAGCGACCAGGGCGAACAGCGTTTTCGCCACCGCCTGCCGACGCCGCGCAACGACTATCATCAGACCATTGAAACCATCGCCGAACTGGTGCGTCTGGCGGAAGAGGCGACCGGCGAGCGCGGCACGGTCGGCGTAGGGATCCCCGGCACGATTTCGCCTTATACCGGCGTGGTGAAAAACGCCAACTCCACCTGGCTGAACGGCCAGCCTTTCGATAAAGATCTCAGCGCCCGGCTGGGACGTGAAGTGCGCCTTGCGAACGACGCCAATTGCCTTGCCGTTTCCGAAGCGGTGGATGGCGCGGCGGCGGGCGCGCAGACGGTTTTCGCCGTGATTATTGGCACCGGCTGCGGGGCGGGCATCGCGCTTAATGCCCACAGCCATATTGGCGGCAACGGCAACGCGGGCGAATGGGGGCACAATCCGCTGCCGTGGATGGACGAAGATGAGCTGCGCTATCGCGAAGAAGTGCCGTGCTACTGCGGCAAACAGGGGTGTATCGAAACCTTTATCTCCGGCACGGGCTTTGCCACCGACTATCAGCGCCTGAGCGGACATGCATTAAAGGGCAACGAAATCATTCGCCTGGTAAGCGAGCAGGACGCGCTGGCGGAGCTGGCGCTCAGCCGCTACGAGCTGCGGCTGGCGAAGTCGCTGGCGCATATCGTGAATATTCTCGACCCGGACGTGATTGTGCTGGGCGGCGGCATGAGCAACGTCGACCGGCTCTATAAAACCGTGCCGCAGCTCATCAAGCCGTGGGTGTTTGGCGGCGAGTGCGAAACTCCCATTCGCAAGGCGCGACACGGCGACTCCAGCGGCGTGCGCGGCGCGGCGTGGCTCTGGCCGCTCGGTGAGTAAAAGCGAGGGCGCGTAAAGCGCCCTTTTTTACGCCACCGCAAACTCGCGCGCGAGCCGGCTGAAGCCCAGGCCGTTCACCTTTTTCACTTTGATTTGCACCGGGATGCGCTCTTTCATCGCTTCAACGTGGCTGATTACGCCAATGGTTTTGCCGCTGGCGTTCAGCGCGTCGAGGGCGTCCAGCGCGGTATCAAGCGTTTCGGCGTCCAGCGTGCCGAACCCTTCGTCAAGGAACAGCGAATCGATGCGCGTTTTATGGCTCACCAGATCCGAGAGCGCCAGCGCCAGCGCGAGGCTCACGAGGAAGCTTTCGCCGCCGGAAAGCGTGCGGGTGTCGCGCACCGCGTCGGCCTGCCAGGTATCGACCACCTCCAGCTCCAGCTCCTCGCTAAGCTTGCGCTTGAGCAAATAGCGCCCGTGCAGGCGCGTGAGCTGGTTATTGGCGAGCCAGACCAGGTTATCAAGCGTCAGCCCCTGAGCAAACTTGCGGAATTTGTCCCCTTTTTGCGAGCCAATCAGCAAATTGAGATGTCCCCACTCCGCCAGTGTGCGCGTCGCCTGCGCAATCTCCTGCATCAGCGTCTGCAACTGCGTGCGGTTATGCTCATCCTGGCGCAGCTGCTGGCGGATCTCGCCCTGGCGGCTGGCGTTGTCGCGAAGCATGCCGGCGACTGAGGCCAGCGCCTGCTGCAATGCTTCGCTGTTTTCTTGCTCGCTTAATTCTGCCGGACGTTGCGTAAGGTGCTGCGCCAGCTGGGCCTGCGCTTGCTCCAGCAGGGTTTGCTGTTGATGCAGCTGCCGCTCCAGCCGCGCTTTCACTCCTTCCAGCTCGCGAAGCGTCGCCTCGTCCAGCAGGGCGGCGGAAAAGGCGGCCTGCTCGCTGAAGGGGCTGGCCGCCAGCGCCGTTTCAAAATCGGCACGGGCCTGCTGACAGCGCGCCTGCTCCTGGCGCATCTGTTGATGCAGCGCCTGGCTGCGCGCCTCAAGCGAAAGGCAAAGCGTGTGGCTCTGCTGACCTTCGCTAAGCGCTGCCTGCCGCTGCGATTCCGGCAGCGGCGCCACCTCCTGCTCCTGCGGCAGGGCAGTCAACAGCGTTTCATAGTGCGCGCGTTTTTCGCGCAGCTGCGTCTGCTGCTCCTGCTGCTGCTGCCAGGTTTTCGCTTCCGCCTCGCGTTCGCTGAACCAGCGCGCCTCGTCGCCCGGCTGCGGCGGCGTCAGCGCCAGCTCGCTGAGCTGCCGATGCAGGCTTTCCTGCTGCGCCTGGCAGGCGGATTCTGTCTGCGTGAGCTGCTGCTGCGTTTGCTGGCGCTGGTTTTCCAGCAACTGATGCTGCTGGAGGCGATGAAGCTGCTGTTCATGCTGCGCCTGTTCCTCAAGCCAGGTGGCGATATCGTCCTGCGGCAGAAAGGCTATCTCCAGCGCCGCGCAGAGAGCATGCCACTGTGAGGTGAGCGCTTGCTCCTCTTGTGCAAGGCTTGCCGCTTCGCTTTCCAGTTGCTGCTTCTGCTTTAACAGACTTTCTTGCTGGCCGCGAAGGGTGGCGCCTTCTTTACCCAACTCATCTTTTTCCTGCTCAAGCAACGCCAGCCGCTGTTTATTGAGATCGGGCTTCAGCGCCTGGTAGTGTTCCACGGCCGGGTGTTCCGTCGCGCCGCAGAGCGGGCAGGGACTGCCGGGCTGCAGGCGGTTGCGCTCCTCCACAAGGCTTGCGATGGCGCTCTCCAGCTCGCAGACTTTTTTCGCCTGCGCCACCTCTTCCTGTTTGGCTTTGTAGCGCTGGCGCTTATCGGCAAGCTGTGTTTCCAGCTGTTGTAGCTCCTGCTCAAGCGCGGCCTGCCTTTGCGCCTGGCGGGTTTTGCGCTGCGCCAGCGGGGCGAACTGGGCGTGCAGGACGGAGAGCTTTTCCCGCGTGGCGCGCAGGCGGGTGCTGGCGGCGAGCTGTTCGGCAATCTCATCGGGGGAGAGCGTCAGGCTGACCGGAGCCAGCGCTGCGCGTTTTTGCTCAATCGCCGCGAGACTTTCGCGCAGCGTCTGCGCCTGCTGCTGGTCGCGCTTTTGCTGGCTGAAGGCGGCCCGCCAGCCCGCCAGCTCGCTGCTCCACTGGCGAAAGCGTTCATGTTCAGTAAGCCATGCGGCAAGCTGGCGCAGCCCGTCATCGCAGCGCGCAAGCTCGTCGGCGGCCACCTGGCGGATTTGTTGACGTCGGGTTCGGGCAGTTTGTAAGCGAACGCTTACTTCTTCGTACTGCCGTTGGGTTTCGGCGTGCGCCGCTTCCTGTTCCTGCAAGCGTTGCCAGTAAGGCCGCAGTTTTTCCGCGGGCAGAGCGGCTTCAAGCTTTGCAAGATCCGGCGCGGCAGCCTGTAACGCGCGCGCGGCGTTTTCCACACCGCTGCGGGCCGCCACCTGCGCCTGCTCAAGCTTCGCGGCGTGCGTGAGCCATTCGTACTGGCGCTGCGTCTGCTGCTGGCGAGACAGCAGCGCATTTTCTTCATCAGTAAGCGCCTGCAAACCTGAGCGCAACTGTTGTTGCTCTTCATCGCTCAGCAATTTCACTCCCTGGGCCTGCGCTTCCCGTTTTTCCAGCTCCGCTTTGGCGAGCTTATGCTGTTCAAACACGCGGGCGGAAACCTGACCATAAATCTCGGTGCCGGTCAGCTCTTCCAGCAGTTCGGCGCGGTCTTTGGCGTCGGCATTCAGAAAGGCGGCGAACTGCCCCTGGGAGAGCATCATCGAGCGGGTGAAACGGTCGTAGTCGAGGCCAGTCAGGGTGGCGATGCGATCGAGCTTGTCTTTTACTTTGTCGGCGAGGATTTTGCCCGAATCGCAGCGCGCCAGCTCCACGCGCGGCGCCTGGAGCTTGCCGTCCGGCTGGTTGCGGGCGCGGTACTGGCTCCAGAAAGCGCGGTAGGCCACCCCTTTTACTTCAAACTCCACCTCCGCCAGGCACTCGGCGGTATCGCGGGTCATCAGGTCGTTTTGCGTCTGTGAAATAGTGTTCAGGCGCGGCGTCTGGTGATAAAGCGCAAGGCAAATGGCATCCAGCAGCGTGGTTTTCCCCGCGCCGGTCGGGCCGGTGATGGCGAACAGGCCGTTGCTGGCGAAGGGTTCGGCGGTAAAGTCGATTTTCCATTCGCCCTTAAGCGAGTTGAGGTTTTTTAACCGCAGGCTGAGTATTTTCACGCCTCTTCCTCCTGATGCAGGCTTTCCAGCGTTTGCGCGAAGAGGGTGCGCAGCCGCCGCGCTTCCTCTTCTTCCAGCTGTTCCTGCTGCAAACGGCGCTCAAAAACCTCCTCAACGCCCAGCTCGCTCAGCGTTTCGGTTTGCAGCGTACCGAGGTTTTTCTCGCGCAGCTCGCGGCTGCGGCGCAGCAGCACCACTTCCACCGGCAGGTTTTCGGTGAGCTGGGTTATCTGGCGCTGCATGTCGTGCAGGAACTGTTCGGTAGCGATTTCAATATCAAGCCACACTTTCGGCCCGGCGGGCGCGTCGCGCCACTGGTTCAGCGCCTGGGCAATCTCCTCAAGCGTGCCTTTTACCACCGCGAGCGGCTGGCTTACCGGCACCGGCAGCGCGGTCACGTCGCGCAGCTTGCCCTGCGTGAACTCCACCAGAAAGACGCTTTTTTCTTTACCTGTTTCATCAAAGCTCAGGGCGATGGGCGAGCCGCTGTAGCGAATATGGTCGCTTGCCGCCACCTTCTGGGCGCGGTGAATGTGGCCGAGCGCGATGTAATCCGCCGCCGGGAAGAGGTGAGCGGGAAAAGCGTCCAGCGTGCCGATGTAGATATCGCGTACCGCGTCGCTTTTGGTCACGCCCACCGTGGTGAGGTGGCCGGTGGCGATGATGGGCAGCGCTTGTTCGCCGCGCAGGGCGCAGGCGGCGTTGTAGCACTGTTCGTAATGCTGCGTGATAGCCTCCAGCAACTGCTGCTGTTTTTCACTGCCGGACTGGCCGCCGCGGCTGCGCAGGATATCGCGCGGGCGCAGAAACGGAATAGGGCAGAGCACCGCGCCGGGCGCGCCGTCGCGACGGTTAAGGATAATCGCCTGGCTTGCCGGATCCTGCTGGGCGCTGGCGATAACGCGGGTGTTCAGGCAGGCGAGCAGCTCGCGGGATTCATTTAACGTCGCCACCGAGTCATGGTTGCCCGCCAGCACAATTAGCTGACACTGCGTGGCCTGCAGCTTCACCACGAAGCGGTTATAAAGCTCGCGCGCGTAGCTTGGCGGCGAGCCGGTGTCGAAAATATCCCCCGCCACGATGATGGCGTCTGCCTGATGTTCCACCGCGGCCTCCAGCAGCCAGTCGAGAAAGGCCTGATGCTCGGCGGCGCGGCTTTTGGTATAAAAATTCTGACCAAGATGCCAGTCGGAAGTGTGGAGGATGCGCATAGATTTCCCTGTGGCGAAAAAGCAAGAGGGTGATTATAAACAAGCAGGCGGGCTGGTGTCCTGAACGGCTTGCCGGACGGGTGTCATAAATGCCGCTGAGGGAGTCATCAGACGGTCATCTTTTCATAAATCTGTCATAAATCTGACGCATAATGGCGCCGCATTGGATAATGTTGACTTTATATTACAGGGCTAATTATGGCGAGACGTATTCTGGTCGTAGAAGATGAAGCACCGATTCGTGAAATGGTCTGTTTTGTGCTCGAGCAAAACGGCTTCCAGCCCGTTGAAGCTGAAGATTATGACAGTGCGGTAAACCAGCTCAACGAACCCTGGCCCGATCTGGTCCTGCTCGACTGGATGCTGCCCGGCGGTTCGGGCATTCAGTTTATTAAGCACCTCAAGCGCGAAGCGATGACCCGCGATATCCCGGTGATGATGCTGACCGCGCGCGGTGAAGAAGAGGACCGCGTACGCGGGCTGGAGACCGGCGCGGACGATTACATCACCAAGCCGTTCTCGCCAAAAGAGCTGGTGGCGCGCATCAAAGCCGTTATGCGCCGCATCTCGCCTATGGCGGTGGAAGAGGTTATCGAGATGCAGGGCCTGAGCCTGGACCCGACCTCTCACCGCGTCATGACCGGCGAAAATCCGCTGGACATGGGGCCGACCGAATTTAAGCTTTTACACTTCTTTATGACGCACCCGGAGCGTGTTTACAGCCGTGAGCAACTGCTGAACCATGTCTGGGGTACCAATGTGTATGTCGAAGATCGTACGGTGGATGTGCATATCCGCCGCCTGCGCAAGGCGCTGGAGCACAGCGGGCATGACAGAATGGTGCAGACGGTGCGCGGTACGGGGTATCGTTTCTCAACCCGTTTTTAACTCATAACCTGGAGTGTGACCGTGCTCGAACGGCTGTCATGGAAAAGGCTGGCTCTGGAGCTGGTGTTGTGTTGTCTCCCGGCGCTGATCCTCGGGGCGTTTTTCGGCTATCTGGCTTGGTTTTTACTGGCGGCGGTGACCGGGCTGCTTATCTGGCATTACTGGAACCTGCTGCGTCTCTCCTGGTGGTTATGGGTCGATCGCAGCATGACGCCGCCGCCGGGAAGAGGAAGCTGGGAGCCGCTGCTGTACGGGCTGCACCAGATGCAGTTGCGCAATAAAAAGCGCCGCCGGGAGCTTGGCAATCTTATCAAGCGCTTTCGCAGCGGCGCCGAATCGCTGCCCGATGCGGTGATCCTGACCACTGAAGAGGGCACTATCTTCTGGTGCAACGGTCTGGCGCAGCAGCTCCTTAACCTGCGCTGGCCGGACGACAACGGCCAGAATATCCTCAACCTGCTGCGCTACCCGGAGTTCACCCGCTACCTGCGCGAAAAAAACTTCACCCGCCCGCTTAATCTGGTGCTGAACAACGGCCGTCATCTTGAGTTTCGCGTTATGCCCTACAGCGAACAGCAGTGGCTGATGGTGGCGCGCGACGTGACGCAGATGCACCAGCTCGAAGGCGCGCGGCGTAACTTCTTCGCTAACGTCAGCCATGAATTGCGTACGCCGTTGACGGTATTGCAGGGCTACCTGGAGATGATGCAGGAGCAGACGCTGGAAGGGCCGCTGCGGGACAAAGCGCTGCATACCATGCGCGAGCAAACGTCCCGTATGGAAGGGCTGGTGAAACAGCTGCTGACGCTGTCGAAAATTGAAGCGTCGCCCGCGCTGCAGTTGAATGAAAAAGTCGACGTGCCGATGATGCTGCGCGTGGTGGAGCGCGAGGCGGCAACCCTCAGCCAGCAGCGCCATACGCTGACTTTTGATGTTGACGCCACGCTTAAGGTGCTGGGCAATGAAGAACAGCTGCGCAGCGCGATGTCTAACCTGGTCTATAACGCCGTGAACCATACGCCGGAAGGCACGCATATTACCGTGCGCTGGCAGCGTGCGCCGCACGGCGCGCTGTTTAGCGTGGAGGATGACGGGCCGGGCATTGCGGCGGAGCATATTCCGCGTCTGACGGAGCGTTTCTACCGCGTGGATAAGGCCCGTTCACGCCAGACGGGCGGCAGCGGCCTTGGGCTTGCGATAGTCAAGCACGCCATCAGCCACCACGACGCGCGGCTTGAAATCGACAGCGCGCCCGGCAAAGGCGCCCGTTTTTCCTTTCTGTTGCCCGAACGGCTGATTGCCAAAGAGAAAGCGCTCGCCGAGTAATTCCCTTCATGGTGTAAACGCTGCTTGCCAAAGGCCAGTCTGACTGGCCTTTTTTTCTTCTATTACGTTTTCTTATGCCGCACTTACTCTGTTGATTATTTTTTGTTCGCACGAAAAGGTGGTGCTATTTTTATATCTTAGCGTTTCCCACTATGTCTGATGGTCCATGCAGAATAATAGTCTGGTTTTGCGATCCCGTATTGCCTTCAAACGTTATAAGCGTTTAAATTGCGCCCCTGCCGTTGGCAGACCGACTGAATTTGCGTGGTTAATCGAAAAACAATTCTTCGCCAACGCAATCGGGAAGCATATCCCGCTGTCTTTTGTCTGAAATGGCCGCGTTTCGTCATGCGGCGAACGTAATAATTTCAACGATTTCAACACCACATCCACAGGCAGTAAATCTTATGACCCACAAGTTAACAACGCGCGACATTATCGCACTGGGCTTTATGACCTTTGCGTTATTCGTTGGCGCGGGCAATATCATTTTCCCTCCCATGGTGGGGTTGCAGGCGGGTGAACACGTCTGGACCGCCGCGCTGGGCTTTTTGATTACCGCAGTGGGCCTGCCGGTGCTGACCGTGGTGGCACTCGCCCGCGTAGGCGGCGGCATCGATAGCCTCAGTACCCCGATTGGCCGCGGCGCAGGCATTCTGCTCGCCACCGTCGCCTATCTGGCCGTCGGCCCGCTGTTCGCCACGCCGCGCACCGCCACCGTCTCTTTTGAAGTGGGCATCGCCCCGCTGACTGGCGACGGCGCGCTGCCGCTGTTCATCTACAGCCTTATCTACTTCGCGCTGGTCATCCTGGTGTCCCTCTACCCGGGCAAGCTCCTCGATACCGTCGGCAACTTCCTTGCGCCGCTTAAAATTGTGGCGCTGATTGTGCTGGCCGTGGCCGCGATTATCTGGCCGGCGGGCGATATCAGCGTGGCGACCGACGCTTATCAGAAAGCGGCGTTCTCCAACGGCTTTGTGAATGGCTATCTGACCATGGATACGCTGGGCGCGATGGTGTTCGGCATTGTTATTGTCAATGCCGCTCGCTCGCGCGGCGTTAACGAGTCTCGCCTGCTGACGCGTTACACCATCTGGGCGGGCCTGATGGCGGGCATCGGCCTGACGCTGCTCTACCTGGCGCTGTTCCGTCTGGGCTCCGACAGCTCTGCGCTGGTGGAGCAGTCTGCGAACGGCGCGGCTATCCTGCACGCTTATGTTCAGCACACCTTCGGCGGGGCGGGCAGCTTCTTGCTGGCGGCGCTGATTTTCATCGCCTGCATGGTGACAGCGGTGGGTCTGACCTGCGCTTGCGCGGAGTTCTTCGCCCAGTATCTGCCGCTCTCTTACCGCACGCTGGTCTTTATTCTGGGCGGTTTCTCCATGGTGGTCTCGAACCTGGGCCTGAGCCATTTGATTCAGATCTCCATTCCGGTGCTGACGGCTATTTATCCGCCGTGCATCGTGCTGGTGGTGCTGAGCTTCACCCGCCCGTGGTGGCACCGCTCCGCCCGCGTTATCGCCCCGGCGATGCTCATCAGCCTGCTGTTTGGTTTAATTGATGGCGTGAAAGCGTCGGCGTTGAGCGGTATACTCCCCGGCTGGACCGCACACCTGCCGCTGGGCGACCAGAATCTGGCGTGGCTGCTGCCGACCGTCGCGATGGTTATCATCACGGCAGTCTGGGACCGCGCAGCCGGACGGCAGGTTACCTCCGCCGCCCACTAAATCGATGGGTTAATGTTTAACCACGGGGTCCCGCCCCGTGGTTTTTTATTTTGTTAAGTGGTATTGGAACGATGGAAAACAACAAGCTCAAACGCGGGTTGAGCACCAGACATATCCGTTTTATGGCGCTCGGCTCCGCTATCGGCACCGGGCTTTTTTATGGCTCTGCGGACGCCATTAAAATGGCCGGGCCGAGCGTGCTGCTGGCCTATATTATCGGCGGCGTGGCGGCCTATATCATCATGCGCGCGCTTGGCGAAATGTCGGTCCATAACCCGGCGGCCAGCTCCTTCTCTCGCTATGCCCAGGAGAACCTCGGGCCGCTGGCGGGCTATATCACCGGCTGGACCTACTGCTTTGAGATTTTGATTGTCGCCATCGCCGACGTGACCGCCTTCGGCATCTATATGGGTGTCTGGTTCCCCACCGTGCCGCACTGGGTTTGGGTGTTGAGCGTGGTGCTGATTATCTGCGCCATCAACCTGATGAGCGTGAAGGTGTTCGGCGAGATGGAGTTCTGGTTCTCGTTCTTCAAAGTCGCCACCATTATCATCATGATTCTGGCAGGTTTTGGCATCATCATCTGGGGGATCGGCAACGGCGGCCAGCCGACCGGCATTCATAACCTCTGGAGCAACGGCGGCTTCTTCGCCAACGGCTGGATTGGCACCGTAATGGCGCTGCAGATGGTGATGTTCGCTTACGGCGGCATTGAAATTATCGGCATCACCGCCGGCGAAGCGAAAGACCCGGCAACCTCTATTCCGCGAGCCATTAACTCTGTACCGCTGCGTATTCTGGTGTTCTACGTCGGCACGCTGTTTGTGATTATGTCTATCTACCCGTGGAACGAGGTGGGCACCAACGGCAGCCCGTTCGTGCTGACCTTCCAGCATATGGGCATTACCTTCGCGGCGGGCATCCTGAACTTTGTGGTGTTGACCGCTTCGCTTTCCGCTATCAACAGCGACGTGTTCGGCGTGGGCCGCATGCTGCACGGCATGGCGGAACAGGGCAGCGCGCCGAAAGCGTTCGCCAAAACCTCCCGCAACGGCATTCCTTGGGTAACGGTGGTGGTGATGTGCCTGGCGATGCTGCTGGCGGTCTACCTCAACTACGTAATGCCGGAGAATGTCTTCCTGGTTATCGCCTCGCTTGCCACCTTCGCCACCGTCTGGGTGTGGATCATGATCCTGCTGTCGCAGGTGGCGTTCCGCCGTCGGCTGTCGAAAGAAGAGGTTAAGGCGCTGAAGTTCAAAGTGCCGGGCGGCGTGGCGACGACTATCGTCGGCTTGGTGTTCCTCGCCTTTATCATCGCGCTGATAGGCTACCACCCCGACACCCGCATTTCGCTCTATGTGGGCTTCGCCTGGATAGCCTTGCTGCTGGTGGGTTGGGCGTTTAAACGCCGCCGCGCCGCGCGACTGCCTGCCTGATACCGCTCTCCTCCATCCCCGCCGCCTGGCGGGGATGTTGTTTTGGCTCTACGCTTCGAAAGTTGGCTCCGCCTCCCGTCTCCTCCGGCAAAATCACTGCCGGTGAGGAGTGCTTTGCGAAGCGGGTGTGGCATGGTGAGCGCATTTTCTGACATGGGGAGCAGTAGAATGTTGAAAGCCTGGCACCTGCCGGTTGCGCCATTCCTTCAGGAGCGTAAAGCGCGGCTGTATATCACCCTTTGGCTGGCGGGCGACGACCTGCCGGAAAAGGTCATGATGCGTTATGAAAGAGACAACGAAGAGACCGCGGTTGAGATGAAACGTCAACGCGCTTCTCCTGCGAAAGGGGTGAGCGCCTGGCGCGCCGCCATCGACCTGAGCGAGGGGCAGCCGCGTCGCCGCTACGCTTTTAAGCTGCTCTGGAAAGCGAGGCAGCGCTGGTTTTCGCCGCTGGGCTTTAGCGCTTATCCGCCCGCAAGGCTTGAGATGTTCGCCGTCGACAGGCCGGACGACGGGCCGCACTGGGTGCAGGATCAAATCTTTTACCAAATTTTCCCGGACCGTTTCGCCCGCAGCGAACCGCGCAAGCCAGGTCAGGACAATGTCTATTATTACCACGCGGCAAAACGGGATATTACGCTGCGCGACTGGGATGACCCGGTCACTCAGGAAGAGGGCGGCTCTACCTTTTACGGCGGCGACCTTGATGGCATCAGCGAAAAGCTGCCCTACCTGAAAAAGCTCGGCGTCACCGCGCTTTACCTCAACCCCATCTTCAGCGCGCCGAGCGTACATAAGTACGATACCCATGACTATCGCCACGTTGACCCGCAGTTTGGCGGCGACGAAGCGCTGCTGCGCCTGCGCAAAAATACCCTTGAAGCAGGCATGAAGCTGATTCTCGACGGCGTCTTCAACCACAGCGGCGAAACGCACCCGTGGTTTGACCGCCATAAAACGCACGCAAAAGGCGCCAGCCATAATCCGCAGTCGCCCTGGCGCGACTGGTACAGCTTCTCGCCGGAGGGCCAGGCGCTCGACTGGCTGGGTTTCTCAAGCCTGCCCAAGCTCGACTTCCGCTCCGCAGGGCTGGTGGACGAAATTTACGAAGGCGAGAACAGCATCGTGAAGCACTGGCTAAGCGAGCCGTGGCGCATGGATGGCTGGCGGCTGGACGTGGCGCATATGATTGGCGAAGAAGGCGGGGCGAAAAACAATCTTATCCATGTGGCGGGCATTTCCCAGGCGGCGAAAGCCGTTAATTCGCAAGCTTATATCGTGGGCGAGCACTTCGGCGATGCCCGCCAGTGGCTGCAAAATGATGCCGAAGACGCGGCGATGAACTACCGGGGCTTCTCTATTCCGGTGTGGAGTTTCCTGGCGTGCGTAGATAACTCAGATGAGCCGCAGCAGCTCGACGCCGCCGACTGCGTCGCCTGGATGAACCAGTACCGCGCCGGGCTTTCTCACCAGCAGCAGTTGCGCATGTTTAATCAGCTCGACAGCCATGATACGCCGCGTTTTAAAACGCGGCTGGGAGAGTATGTCACGCGTTTGCCGCTTGGCGTGGTGTGGCTGTTCGCCTGGCCGGGGGTGCCGTGCATTTATTATGGCGACGAAATAGGGCTGGATGGCGGCCACGATCCTTTCTGCCGCAAGCCTTTCCCGTGGGATAAAAAGCAGCAGGACGGCGAACTGCTGGCGCTTTATCAGCGCATGGCGACACTGCGCCGCCGCAGCCAGGCCCTGCGCGCCGGAGGCTGCCAGGTGCTCTATGCCGAAGGGGATGTCATCGTCTTTGTCCGCGTTTATCAGCGCGAACGGGTGCTGGTGGCGATAAACCGCGGCGAGGCTTGCGAGGTGACGCTTTTTGACGAGCCGCTGCTGGCGGGTTGTGAATGGCAACGTCTGGAAGGAGCGGGGGAAATAGCCGGGCTGTCTTTACGGCTTGCAGCAAACACGGCGGCGGTGTTGCGCTCCGACTACTAGCCTTAGGGGGAAAGCGGTAAAGGAATACCGCTTTTTGCTCAGATATGGGAAAGTAGCCGCACTTTCGCCGCAGGGTCTGAAATCAATGGATGAGATTTTTGTTTTTGCCGCATTGCTTGGGCTTTTTTGCGTCGTGGTGGTGCCGACGCTTGCCATCATGGCGCTCAACAAAAGCGGGCGTAACGAATTTGAGCTTGCTCGCCTGCGCGCGCGGGTTGAGGAGCTGGAAGCGCGGCTTGCCGCCGCGCCGCCTGCCGCCGCAGGCGAAACCGCGGGCCACGTCTCTGTCACCGTCGAAACGGCGGATGCACCGCAGACTGCGCCGTCGCCTGCTTTGACCTCTGTACCTGAACCCGCACCCGAACCAGCGGCAGCCAGTGAGTCGGCATCCCCGGTCTGGTCGCGGGCGGTTCGCGTTGTACGGCAAGAGGCGGCAGAAAACCTGCGTAAAGCCTTCCCGCGCCGCGGCGCGAGCCCGCAGGAAGAGGCTTCCGGCCGGGCGGCGGGCGGCCTTCTCTCCAGTCTGCTGCGCTGGTTTATGCAGGGCAATCCGCTCGCCAAAATTGGCGTTATTTTGCTCTTCCTTGGTCTCTCTTTTTTGCTGCGCTATGGCGTCGAGCGCGACCTGCTGCCGCTGGAGCTGCGCGTGGCGGGCGCGGGCGTCGCCGCGCTGGCGTTGCTGGCGTTCGGCTGGCGGCTGCGTCGCAAAGCGCCGCTGTATGGGTTGATCTTGCAGGGCGGCGCGGTGGGCGCGCTCTATATCACGCTCTTTGGCGCTTTTCGGCTCTGGCAGATGCTGCCGATGCCGCTCGCCTTCGGCCTGATGCTTGTCGTCTGCGCGGCGAGCGTGGCGCTCGCGGTGCTGCAGCGGGCGTTGAGCCTCGCGATGCTGGCAAGCCTTGGCGGCTATCTTGCGCCGCTGCTGCTCTCAAGCGGCGGCGGGAGCCATATCGCGCTCTTCTCTTTCTATCTGCTTTTGTCGCTTGGTATTGCGGCGATAAGTTTCTGGCAGCACTGGCGGGAGCTTAACCTGCTGGGGCTGCTGTTTACCTTCGGGGTCGCCGGTCTGTGGGGAATGCGGGCCTGGCAGCCCGGCGACTGGCTGAGTTGCCAGCTCTTCCTGATAGCCAATATTCTGCTTTTCGGCGTGCTGTGCGTGGCGCTGTCGCTGCGCGCGCAAAAACAGCAAAAGATTATCGACGGCGTGTTGCTGTTCGTTCCGCCGCTGGTGGGCTTTGGCATGCAGTATGCCATTACGCGCCACTGGGCTTATGGCCCCGCCTTTTCGGCGCTCGGTTATGGGCTGGTCTATTTACTGCTCGCAAGAATGGCGCTGCGCCGCTATCCCGACCAGGGCAAAATGCTGGCGCTCGGTGGGCTGGCGCTGGGCGGCGCGTTTGTCACGTTAGCTATCCCGCTCGCGCTTTCGGCGCGCTGGACGGCGATGGCCTGGGCGCTGGAAGGGCTGGGGCTGTTGTGGTTTGGAATGCAGCAGGGGCAGCGTCGCATGAGCTACAGCGGCAGCGCGCTGCTGGTGCTGGCGGCGGCGAGCGGCGTTTACGCCTGGAGCAACGGTCTGGGGGTGTTGAACGCCTCGTTTATCAGCGCCGTGCTGGCGCTCTGCTGGTTGGCGGGCGGCTGGCTGTGGCGAGAGCCGCTGCGCATTCTCAGCCGGACGCTGCTTGGCGGCGGCCTGTTTTTCTGGCTGACGGCGCTGCTGCAACTGGCGCGCTGGCCGTTTAACGCGCCGGGCGCCGGCGTCGCCTGCATGCTGGCGCTGCTGACGCTCTCCGTCTGGCTATGGCGATTCAGCGCGCTTCGGTTCCGCTGGCCCGATCTTTCACTCGCCGTCTGGCTGCTGTGGCCGGGCATGGCGGCGACGCTTGCCTGTCAATTGTTGCTTGATGGCACGCTGTTGCGGGCGGGCTGGCCGAGCCTCGTCTGGTGTCTGGCGCTCCCCTCGGCGTTATGGCTGCTGAGAAAAGACGCCGCCGCGCTCTCCGTCAGGCTTCAACAGGGGCTGCACCTTACGCTTTTCTGGTTAGTGCTGCTGGCGTTCGGCGCGGAGATCTGGCGCTTTACGCAAAGCCTGCCCTGGGGCAGCGAGGAGTGGCGAGCCGGTATCATACTGGCGTTCAGCGCGCTTATCGTGCTGCTGGTGAATCAGGCGATTCGCCGTCAGTGGTGGCCCTTCGCCCGCTGGCCTGCGCTTTACTGCGGACCCGGTTTATTACCGCTGGCGCCCGGCCTGCTGCTGTTGCTGATAACCGCCAACCTGATGGATGGCGTGATGACGACGTGGCGTTACCTGCCGCTTATCAACCCGCTTGAGCTCGGCGCTGGGTTCGGGCTGCTGGCGCTGGCGGTATGGTGGCGGCTGCTCTCGCGCTGGTGGGCCGCGCGGCTGCGCCAGACGGCCTCATGGACACCGCTGGTTTTACCGGCGCTGCTTTTCTGGTGGGGCAATGGCGTGGTGTTGCGGACCCTCGCCTGGGCAGACGCCATTCCCTGGCAGATGGAGACGCTCTGGGGATCAAGGCTGGTGCAGACCACTTTCGCCTTGCTGTGGATGCTGCTCGCGCTGCTGCTGATGGTGCGCGCTACCCGGCGTCGCGCGCGCCAGAGCTGGTTTTGCGGAGCCGGGCTGCTGGGCGTGGTCATCGTGAAACTCATGCTGGTGGACAGCGCGGGCGGTGGCGGACTGGCGCGCGCCGTGGCTTTTATTGGCGTGGCGGTGCTGGTGCTCATCGTCGGCTATTTTTCTCCGCTGCCGCCCAAAGCGGCGCAGCCGGTTTCTGCGGATCAAGGAGATGCGCAATGAAAAGGTTATACGCAGGCGTAATTGGCGCGATGGCGGCGTTTTCCGCCGTCTGCTACGGGCAAAACGCGCCGGAAAGCCCGCAGGATTACCTGCGCGGCGTGGAGCTAAGCGCGCAAGGCGGCTCTCCCTGGTACCAGGTTCCGCTGCCTGAGGCGGTCTATCAACAAAGCGCCTGGGCGGATCTGCGCGACATCCGGGTCTTTAATCAGCAAGGGGAGAGCCTGCCTTTTGCGCTGGAAACCACCGTCCCGCCTGCGCCAGCGCCGCAGACGGCGCCGCTGACGTTGTATAAGCTTGAATCGCAGCCTTTACAGCAAAAGGATGAAGAGGGTAACCGCGCCGTGCTGCTGAAAACGCCAGAGGGCGTGGAGATCCGCCTCGCCAGCCAACGTGATGAAACGCTGAGCGGTACCTGGCTTATCCCGCTGGGAGAAGGCGAAGCCGGGAGCGCACTGAAGCAACTGCGCTTTAGCTGGCCGCGCCAGCGCGAGGGCTGGCAGGCGCGCGTCGATATCTACAGCAGCGAAGGGCTGCGCCACTGGCAGCCGGAGATAAGCGATGCGCCGCTGATGGACCTGACCTCCGGCGATAACCGGCTGTTGCTCGATAAGCTGGACTTTGACGCAGGTCTGGCGCTTTCCGGCGCTAAGTACCTGCTGGTGATTGTAAAAAACGCCAGCGCACCGCTCGATTTCACCGCCGTCAGCGGAGAATGGCAGACTGCGCACCTGCAACCGGCGCGTATCGCTTTACCGGCGCAAGGCGAAAAAACCGCGGAGGACACGGCGGTCTATCGCTGGGCGCGGCCGCAGCCGCTGGATGCGCTGACGCTGCGCCCGGCGCAGGAGAATGCCGTCATGCCGGTGGAAATTGAGTACCGCAGCGATGAGAAAGCGCCGTGGCGACCGCTGGCCCGCACCGTGATTTATCGTCTTCCGGATAGTCCTGCCGTGTCTGTGCCCCTTCAGGGCGAACCGATTGCAGCCGTTCGCGTGAAGGCAATCAACCAGCGCCTGGGAGACACGCTTGTAGAGGTGACCGGCGAGCGCGATGAAAAGACCCTTATCTTTAACGCCCAGGGCAACGGCCCGTTCCTGCTTGCCTGGGGCAACGGCGCGGCGACGCCCCAGACGCTGGCATTGCAGGCGCTCATACCTGCAAAGGCAAATAAGGCGGCGAGCCTGGACGCGCTGCCTTACGCTCAGACCGGTAAGCAGGTTGAACTGGGCGGCGAGGCGCGCCTGACGGCGAAAGACCCGGCTGCGCAGCGCAACCAGCTGCAAACCTGGCTTATCTGGGGCGTGCTGGTGGCGGGCGCCGCCGGGCTGCTGCTGCTCGCCTGGCGGCTGTGGCGGGAGGTCAACGCAGGGAAAGCGGTCTGACTCAGAGCGTTTTCTCCTGCGCCATCGCCATCATGCGCGGGTAGAACTGCCAGAATTTCGCTTCAAGCGCATCGTAGTGGGCGTCCAGGTCGTGCCAGGAGTCGCCCAGCGCGGCGAGGCGCGGGCGGCGGATAGCCATTCTGTCGAGCACGCCTGCGATGTAATCCATTTCGCTGTAGCGCTCAAGCCAGCGCTCCGACCACAGAAAGTTATTGAGATTCACAAAGCGGGGCGGAGTAGAGGGCAGCGCCGGAACGATTTGCTCGCGCGAGAGCGCGACAAAATCGCCAAGCGGCAGCGCCGGGGAGAGCGTCTCCCAGTGGCGCGAAAGAAAATGGTCCCACATCACGTCAAGCGTGATGGGCGCCACGCGGCGCGTTTGTGGACGAAACCACTCTCGCGCCTCGCGCACTTCCGGCAGGTTATCGGTCATCACGTCAACGCGACGGTGCATCTGGATGCCCGCCGCCACCTCGCCAGACCACTCGTCATGGGGATTGCCGCGGACAAAATCCGCCATCAGGTTGCCAAGCAGCGAGCTTTCAGCAAGGTGGGCAAGGTGGAGGTGTGCAAGGAAATTCATAATTCTCTTTTCCGAAATGGGCCATAAAGCGGCTTACTGGTTGCAGGGAAAGCGCCCCGGCACTAGACTAAGCCGCTTGTTTTTTACGTCTGAGTTTCTTGCCATGCGCGTAGCTGATTTCTCCTTTGAACTGCCTGAATCCCTGATTGCTCATTATCCTCAACCGCAACGCAGCGCCTGCCGTCTGCTCTCGCTGGACGGACCAACGGGGCAGCTCACGCATGGCACTTTCACCGATCTGCTCGATAAGCTCAAGCCTGGCGACCTGCTGGTGTTCAACAACACCCGCGTTATCCCGGCGCGCCTGTATGGCCGTAAAGCCAGCGGCGGCAAAATCGAACTGCTGGTAGAGCGCATGCTGGATGAAACCCGCGTGCTGGCGCACATTCGCGCGTCGAAAGCGCCGAAGCCGGGCGCTGAGCTGCTGCTGGGCGATGATGAAAGCGTACAGGCTACCATGGTGGCGCGCCACGACGCGCTGTTCGAAGTGAAGTTTAACGACGAACGCCCGGTGCTGGATATCCTTAACGCCATCGGCCATATGCCGCTGCCGCCTTACATCGAGCGCCCGGACGAAGAGGCGGACCGCGAGCTTTATCAGACCGTCTACAGCCAGAAGCCTGGCGCGGTCGCGGCGCCGACGGCGGGCCTGCATTTTGATGAGCCTCTGCTCGCCGCGCTGCGTGAAAAAGGCATCGAGATGGCGTTTGTGACGCTGCACGTAGGCGCAGGCACCTTCCAGCCGGTGCGCGTGGACAGCATTGAAGATCACATCATGCACTCTGAATATGCCGAAGTGCCGCAGGATGTGGTGGATGCGGTGCTGGCCGCGAAAGCGCGCGGCAACAACGTGGTGGCCGTGGGTACGACCTCTGTGCGCTCGCTGGAAAGCGCGGCGCAGGCGGCGAAAAACAGCCTTATCGAACCCTTCTTCGGCGACACGCAGATCTTTATCTATCCGGGCTACCAGTGGAAAGTCGTTGATGCGCTGGTCACCAACTTCCACCTGCCGGAATCGACGCTTATCATGCTCGTTTCCGCTTTTGCCGGTTATCAGCACACCATGCGCGCCTATAAAGAGGCGGTAAAAGCGGAATATCGCTTTTTCAGCTACGGCGACGCGATGTTTATCACGCATAATCCGCAGGCCGTAAACGAACGCCCCGGCGAGTAACCTTGCGGGAAAGGCCGATGCGCAGCCGCTTGTCGGGCTGGCGGCGATAAATTTATACAGCATACCGCGCCGCAGAATCTCTCTGCGGCGCTTGTTTACTCATCAGACTGTTTCTCTGATGCTGGAGGAAATGTGAAGTACGAACTGCAAACCACTGACGGGCGCGCGCGCCGCGGCCGTCTGATTTTCGATCGCGGCGTGGTGGAAACGCCGGCCTTTATGCCCGTTGGTACCTACGGCACCGTAAAAGGGATGACGCCGGAAGAGGTGGAAGCCACCGGCGCGCAGATTATCCTTGGCAACACTTTCCACCTGTGGCTGCGCCCGGGTCAGGAAATTATGAAGCTGCACGGCGACCTGCACGATTTTATGCAGTGGAAAGGCCCGATCCTGACCGACTCCGGCGGCTTCCAGGTTTTCAGCCTGGGCGATATCCGTAAAATCACCGAAGCGGGCGTTCACTTTCGCAACCCGATCAACGGCGACGCTATCTTCCTTGACCCGGAAAAGTCGATGGAGATCCAGTACGATCTTGGCTCCGACATCGTCATGATCTTCGACGAGTGCACGCCTTACCCGGCGGACTGGGATTACGCTAAACGCTCAATGGAGATGTCGCTGCGCTGGGCGAAACGCAGCCGCGACCGTTTTGACTCGCTCGGCAACAAAAACGCGCTGTTCGGCATTATTCAGGGCAGCGTTTACGAAGATTTACGCGATATCTCCGTTAAGGGTCTGGTGGAAATAGGCTTTGATGGCTACGCTGTCGGCGGCCTGGCGGTCGGCGAACCGAAGGAAGATATGCACCGCATTCTGGAGCATGTCTGCCCGCAGATCCCGGCGGACAAGCCACGATACCTGATGGGCGTGGGCAAACCGGAAGATCTGGTCGAAGGGGTGCGTCGCGGCATCGATATGTTCGACTGCGTTATGCCGACGCGCAACGCCCGCAACGGCCATCTTTTCGTCACCACCGGCGTGGTAAAAATCCGTAACGCGAAGTACAAAAGCGACACGGCGCCGCTTGATGAAGAGTGTGATTGCTATACCTGTCGCAATTATTCACGCGCCTACTTGCATCATCTCGATCGTTGCAACGAAATATTGGGCGCGCGCCTGAATACCATTCATAACCTGCGCTATTACCAGCGCGTAATGGCTGGTTTACGCAAGGCTATTGAAGAGGGTAAATTAGAGCACTTCGTAGCGGACTTCTACCAACGTCAGGGGCGGCCGGTGCCTCCGTTGAACGTTGATTAATTTAATAATGAGGGAATTTTAATGAGCTTTTTTATTTCTGATGCGGTAGCGGCGACTGGTGCTCCGTCGCAGGGCAGCCCGATGTCACTGATCCTGATGCTGGTGGTTTTTGGTCTGATCTTCTATTTCATGATCCTGCGCCCGCAGCAGAAGCGCACCAAAGAGCATAAAAAGCTGATGGACTCCATCGCGAAAGGCGATGAAGTGCTGACCAACGGTGGCCTGGTGGGCCGCGTGACCAAAGTGGCTGAAAACGGCTACATTGCAATCGCGCTGAACGACACCACCGAAGTGGTTATCAAACGTGACTTCGTCGCAGCCGTCCTGCCGAAAGGCACCATGAAGGCGCTGTAATCTTTCGTTTTCCCAAAGGGAACTGCCGTGTTAAACCGTTATCCTTTGTGGAAGTACATCATGCTGGTCGTCGTGATTCTCGTCGGCCTGCTTTACGCACTTCCCAACCTGTATGGTGAGGATCCGGCTGTTCAGATCACTGGCGCGCGCGGCGTCGCCGCCAGTGAGCAAACGCTGATCCAGGTCCAGAACACCTTAAAAGAAGAAAAAATTACCGCCAGGTCTGTGGCACTGGAAGAGGGCGCTATTCTCGCCCGTTTTGACTCCACCGACACGCAGCTGCGCGCCCGCGAAGCGCTGATGGGCGTGCTGGGCGACAACTATGTCGTCGCGCTGAACCTCGCGCCTGCAACCCCTCGCTGGCTGACGGCGCTCAACGCTGAACCGATGAAGCTGGGTCTTGACCTGCGCGGCGGCGTTCACTTCCTGATGGAAGTGGATATGGACACCGCTCTCGGCAAGCTTCAGGAGCAGAATATCGATGGCCTGCGTAGTGACCTGCGCGAAAAAGGCATTGCTTATACCAACGTTCGCAAAGCGGATAACTATGGCGTGACCATCGCGTTTCGCGACGCGTCGGCGCGTGATAACGCGGTCACTTACCTGACAGGCCGCCACCGCGATCTGGTTATCTCCAACCAGGGCGACAACAGCCTGCGCGCGGTGATGACCGACGCTCGTCTGAAAGAAGCCCGTGAATATGCGGTGCAGCAGAATATCAACATCCTGCGTAATCGCGTAAACCAGCTCGGCGTTGCTGAACCGCTGGTGCAGCGCCAGGGCGCAGACCGCATCGTGGTTGAGCTGCCAGGTATTCAGGACACCGCGCGCGCTAAAGAGATTCTGGGCGCGACCGCCACGCTTGAGTTCCGTCTGGTAAACACCAACGTTGATCAGGCCGCCGCCGCGTCCGGCCGCGTGCCGGGTGATTCGGAAGTGAAACAGACGCGTGAAGGCCAGCCGGTTGTACTTTATAAGCGCGTTATCCTGACCGGCGATCATATTACCGACTCCACTTCCAGCACTGATGAATATAACCAGCCGCAGGTTAACATTTCGCTGGACAGCGCGGGCGGCAACATCATGTCTAACTTCACCAAGGACAACATCGGCAAGCCGATGGCGACCCTGTTTGTGGAGTACAAGGACAGCGGTAAGAAAGACGCTAATGGCCGCGCGGTGCTGGTGAAGCAGGAAGAGGTTATCAACGTCGCGAATATTCAGTCGCGTCTTGGCAACAGCTTCCGCATCACAGGCATCAATAACCCGAACGAAGCGCGTCAGCTTTCGCTGCTGCTGCGTGCGGGCGCGCTGATTGCGCCGATTCAGATTGTTGAAGAGCGCACCATCGGCCCAACCCTTGGTATGGAAAACATCAAGCAGGGTCTGGAAGCATGCCTCGCCGGTCTTGCTGTCTCCATTATCTTCATGGTCTTCTTCTATAAGAAGTTTGGTCTTATCGCGACTACCGCGCTGATTGCCAACCTGGTGCTGATTGTCGGCATCATGTCGCTGCTGCCGGGGGCGACGCTGACCATGCCGGGTATTGCGGGCATTGTGTTAACCCTTGCGGTGGCGGTGGACGCCAACGTGCTTATCAACGAGCGTATCAAAGAAGAGCTCAAGAACGGGCGTACGGTGCAGCAGGCGATCGATGAAGGTTACCGCGGCGCGTTCAGCTCGATTTTTGATGCGAACGTGACGACGCTCATCAAGGTTATCATCCTGTATGCGGTGGGTACCGGCGCGATTAAAGGCTTCGCCATTACTACCGGCATCGGCGTGGCGACCTCTATGTTTACTGCCATCGTCGGCACCCGTGCCATCGTAAACCTGTTGTACGGCGGCAAACGCATCAACAAGCTGTCTATCTGAGGAGTGCGTTGTGGCACAGGAATATACCGTTGAACAATTGAACCACGGCCGTAAAGTCTATGACTTTATGCGCTGGGACTACTGGGCCTTCGCCATCTCTGGTCTGCTGCTCGTCGCTTCCATCATCATCATGGGCGTGCGCGGCTTTAACTGGGGGCTGGATTTCACCGGCGGTACAGTCATTGAAATTTCGCTGGAAAAACCGGCGGATATGGATTTGATGCGTGAAGCGCTGGAGAAAGCGGGCTTTGAAGAGCCGCTGCTGCAGAACTTCGGCAGCAGCCGCGATATTATGGTGCGCATGCCGCCTGCCCAGGGCGAAACCGGGGGCCAGGAACTCGGCAGCAAAGTGGTGAGCGTCATTAATGACGCCACCAGCCAGAACGCCGCGGTGAAACGTATCGAGTTTGTCGGCCCGAGCGTCGGCGCCGACCTCGCCCAGGCGGGGGCGATGGCCCTGCTGGTGGCGCTGATCTCCATCCTCGTTTACGTCGGCTTTCGCTTCGAATGGCGTCTGGCGGCGGGCGTGGTTATCGCGCTGGCGCACGACGTGGTGATCACCATGGGCGTGCTGTCGCTCTTCCATATTGAGATTGACCTGACCATCATCGCATCGCTGATGTCGGTCATCGGTTACTCGCTGAACGACAGCATCGTGGTTTCCGACCGTATTCGTGAAAACTTCCGTAAGATCCGCCGCGGAACGCCTTACGAAATTTTTAACGTGTCGCTGACCCAGACGCTGCACAGGACCTTAATCACCTCCGGCACGACGCTTGTGGTGATCCTGATGCTCTACCTCTTCGGCGGCGCGATGCTGCAGGGCTTCTCGCTGACAATGCTTATCGGTGTTTCCATCGGTACCGCGTCGTCTATCTACGTGGCTTCTGCGCTGGCGCTGAAGCTGGGTATGAAGCGTGAACACATGCTGCAGCAGAAGGTCGAGAAAGAAGGGGCGGACCAGCCCTCAATCCTGCCGTAAGGCCTGGAAACTGAAAAAACCGCGAACCTGTTTCGCGGTTTTTTTTCGTCTGCAAAAAGGCTCCTGACAGGATGCTGTCAGGAGCAGGGGGTTACGCTGCCTTGTCGCTAATCAACAGAGGAACAACGCAATGAATAACCCAATCAACTGGTTTGAAATTCCTGTAGAAGATTTAAATCGCGCTATCGCCTTTTACGAAAAGCTGTTCGATGCTGCTTTCAGACGCGAAACGATAGCCGGTATCGACATGGCTGTTTTCCCGCACGTTAAGCCTGCAACCGGGGGCGCGCTGGTAAAAATGGCGGGGCTTACGCCCGGCGACCAGGGCACGGTGGTTTATCTGCACACGCCTGACCTTCAGGCGGCGCTTGAGAAAGTGCAGGAGGCGGGCGGTCGTTGCTGTATGCCCCCACAGGCGCTGCCGCATAATATCGGCAAGATAGCCATGATTATCGACAGCGAAGGCAACCGCGTTGGGTTGCATCAGCCTGCCTGACGGCTGATATACTCGCCAGCCCTGCCTGCATACCGGGCAGGGCTTCAACAAAAGGCGTTCCATGAGCAGACGAGCTGACCGGCTTTTTCAGATAGTGCAGATTTTACGTGGAAAACGACACGTCACCGCGCGGCTGCTGGCCGAGCGGTTAGCGGTTTCAGAGCGCACTATTTATCGCGATATCCAGGACCTTTCGCTTTCCGGCGTGCCGGTACGGGGCGAGGCGGGGAGCGGTTACAGCCTGCTTGCCGGCTTCGACCTGCCGCCGTTAATGCTGACGCCTGGGGAGGTGGAAGCGACGATCGCCGCGCTGAGAATGGTGCAAACCTGGAGCGGAAATGCGATGGCCCAGGCGGCGGAGTCGGCTCATGAAAAGCTGCTTGCCGTGCTCTCACCCGAGCGGCGCCTCATCGCCGAACGAAGCCGCATTCTGGCCCCCGATTTTGACCGCTATCCCCAGGTCCGCCGCTGGTTTGACGTCTGCCATGAAGCTATCAATAGCCTTCAGGTTTTACATATCCGCTATCAGGACGAGCAGGGGAGAGCGACGCAGCGAAATATATATCCGCTCGGTTTGTCTTTCTGGGGCGAGCATTGGGTCATGGTGAGCTGGTGCGAAACCCGTGAGGATTACCGCTGCTTTCGGCTTGATCGCTGCAGTGACATAAGCCTTGCGGGCAGGGCGTTTTCGCCGCGCGCGGATTTATCGCTACAGGACTTTTTACGACGGCAGAAGCGGGAAAAGCGGGAAAAGGAGAGGGAATAAAAAGCCAGCCGCTGGATAACGGCTGGCGTTGGCAAATCAGAAGTTGTAACCGACCACCAGGTAACCACCCCAGCCGGTAGTGCGGGTGTTGTAGCGGGTAAAGGCCAGTTCAGCATCGTCATTCCACTGACCGCCGTTGTGCCAGTAACGCGCCACTACGGAGTAGTGCCAGTGGTCATAGTTCAGCGCCAGGATATGGCTGGAGGCGATGGAGTCATTAGTGCGCGACTTCACGCCGTTCAGGGCATAACCGGATTCATCGCCGAGGTCTGAACCCCAGTCAAAGTTGGTGAAGCCGATATAGCTCAGGTTGCCGCCCCACAGCTGGGTGATCGGCACAAAGTATTTCACTTTGAAACGGTAACCGTCCCACTCGTTCTGGTTTGCCGCCCCGTAGTTCTGCCACTGGTATTTAGCATACACGTTCAGAGAGAGGCTCATCGGCAGGCCCGTGTCGATATCGGTACCCAGACCCATATACCAGGTGCTCTGGCGGCCCGACTCGTTGCGACCCATGTCATAGATATAGTTGTTCGCGAAATACCACTCTTTAAACGGACCGAACGCCAGGCTGGTGCCGGTCAGCTTGTCGATAGAAAAACGCGGTTCGATTTCCATAAACAGCGGGGAGCCATGGTTCCAGATACCTTTAGCGTCGGTGTTGCCGCCGAAGAACACCGGAGCGTCCAGGTAACCATAGAAATCAAACCAGTCTTTCTTAGCGAAGGCTTCGTATTCCAGATAGGTATCGTTGCGGATAGTCGGTCCGAAGCGGGTGTGATAGCTCCCTACAACGTTAACGCTCTGGTGCCACCAGTCAGAAACGAACTCGCTGTTGCTGGTATCAGCAGCGTTTGCAGCGAAAGAAGCGGAAAGCGCCAGCGCAGCACCGGCAGCCAGAATAATTTTTTTCATAATTATGCCACTGTTTTAAGGAAATCCCGTAAGCGGGAAGAGTAAAACGCACCCGGTAATTCGCGAACAACCGTTACCGTCTGGATGAGGCCCCTATTATAGAAATCCTCGCTCACAAAAATATGTGTTGTTTCACATTCTTCTCATGTACGTAATCGATTGCGTTCACGTTTGCGTACATTGAACGTCGCGATTCTAGCGGCTTTGGTTTTCCAAGCCAAACAAAACGGCATCAAAGGATGACGGTTGAATGAAATTTGTGCGAAAAAGGCAAGGCGGGGGATAAGCTTTCTGTGCTGTGCTTTGTAACAAAACGCAAGGCCGGTTTCTCTGCCGGCCTGTGAGTGCGTTAATCCTGCAAAAGCGGCTGAATATCGTGGATACGCAAGAAACCCAGCTGTTCCGGCGTAATACCATGGAGCGTCAGCGGAATGGCGATATCGCTCGGCGCAAGCTGGCTCGCCGGGGCGCTGAACTGCTGGTTCTGCACGTTCACTTCCTGGTAATTTTCGGTCGTGCCCTGCAGTTGTCCCCATTCAACGGTGCCGGTAAAAGAGGGCAGCGCCGTGTTTGATTCGCCATGAATATTCAGCGTGGCCTGCGTGCCATTCGCGGTGGCGCTAATGTTGCTTACTGACATGCGCAGCATGCCAAGCTGGCTGTTGAGCCGCGCCGGGGTATTGGCGCCCGGCAGCAAATAAACGCCGCTGGCGGATTTCGCATTAAGTGCGTTTTGCTGGGTGATTTTTACAGTCTCTTTTTTCAGCTGCGTCATTTCGCTGTTTAGCGTGCTCACGCTCTGGTGCATCTGGCGCACCTCGCTTTGCGGGGCGCAGGCACTTAACACCAGCACGCTGGCGGCGGTTAACAGCTTCAGGTAACGTCTTGTCATAGTAGAAATTCCTTAAAAATAGCCTCTGCTAAGCGTAGAACGGGCTACCCTTGTTGCCATAGCGATTTATTCTCAAAACGTTGCGCCTTTGTAGTCCCGGCAGTTCAGGGTAAACTACGGGAAGTTAACTTTGTCTTTCAGGAAGCGCTATGCATTGCCCATTTTGTCTCGCTGTGGACACCAAAGTCATTGATTCCCGCCTGGTAGGCGAAGGTTCCTCGGTTCGCCGCCGCCGCCAGTGCCTGGTCTGCCACGAGCGCTTCACCACCTTTGAAGTGGCGGAGCTGGTTATGCCGCGCGTGGTAAAAAGCAATGACGTGCGCGAGCCTTTCAATGAAGACAAGCTGCGCAGCGGCATGCAGAAGGCGCTGGAGAAGCGTCCGGTCAGCTCTGATGACGTGGAAATGGCTATCAACCATATCAAATCGCACCTGCGCGCCACCGGCGAGCGCGAAGTGCCCAGCAAAATGATCGGCAACCTGGTGATGGATCAGCTGAAAAAGCTCGATAAGGTGGCTTATATCCGCTTCGCCTCGGTCTACCGCAGCTTCGAAGATATCCGCGAATTTGGCGAAGAGATCGCCCGCTTACAGGATTAACGCATGTCCGATGAAATTTACATGGCGCGCGCGCTTAAGCTTGCGAGCCGCGGACGCTTTACCACGCATCCTAACCCTAACGTCGGTTGTGTCATTGTTAAGGATGGCGACATCGTCGGCGAGGGGTTTCACCTGCGGGCGGGCGAGCCGCATGCGGAAGTGCATGCATTACGGATGGCTGGGGAGAAAGCGCGAGGCGCGACGGCGTACGTCACGCTTGAGCCCTGCAGTCATCATGGGCGCACGCCGCCCTGCTGCGAAGCGCTGATTGCGGCGGGAGTAACCCGTGTCGTCGCGGCGATGCAGGACCCGAATCCTCAGGTCGCGGGGCGCGGCCTTTATCGCTTGCAACAGGCGGGCGTCGAAGTCAGCCACGGGCTGATGATGAGTGAAGCCGAGCGGCTTAATAAAGGTTTTCTTAAACGCATGCGCACCGGCTTTCCTTATATTCAGTTGAAGCTTGGCGCGTCGCTCGACGGCCGCACGGCGATGGCGAACGGCGAAAGCCAGTGGATAACCTCACCGCAAGCGCGCCGCGACGTACAGCGTCTGCGCGCGCAGAGCCACGCCATTCTCTCCACCAGCGCAACGGTGCTGGCGGACGACCCGGCGCTGACGGTGCGCCGGGAAGAGCTCGGCGCGGATACGCAGGCGCTTTATCCTCAGGAGAATCTTCGCCAGCCGCTGCGCGTGATTATCGACAGCCATAACCGCGTTACGCCGCAGCATCGCGTTGTGCAGCAGCCGGGAGAAACCTGGCTTGCGCGCACCCGGGCGGATGACGCGCTATGGCCGCAGAGCGTCGAACAGCTGATTGTGCCGGAGCATAACGGCCGCCTCGACCTGGTGTTGCTGATGATGCAGCTTGGCAAGCGGCAGATTAACAGCGTCTGGGTGGAAGCTGGCGCGCAGCTTGCGGGCGCGCTGCTGCAGGCGGGGCTGGTGGATGAGCTTATCGTCTACCTCGCGCCGACGCTGCTGGGCGATAATGCGCGCGGTCTTTTTCAACTGCCGGGCCTTGAGCGGCTTGCCGATGCGCCGCAGTTTGCATTCAACGAGATACGTCCCGTTGGCCCTGATATCTGTCTGCATTTAACGCCTGCGTGAAACCGGTGCGGTAAAACGTAAGCAGTGCTGCAAAGATTATGATAAAATCCGCCCCCCTGCGGGGGCTACATAACCCTAAGGTAAGAGTATGAACATTATTGAAGCTACCGTTGCTGCCCCGGACGCTCGCGTCGCCATCACCATCGCGCGTTTTAACAACTTCATCAACGACAGCCTGCTTGAAGGCGCTGTCGATGCGCTCAAGCGCATCGGCCAGGTAAAAGATGAAAATATCACCGTGGTTTGGGTGCCAGGCGCATATGAACTGCCGCTCGCGGCGCAGGCGCTGGCAAAAACCGGTAAATACGACGCGGTTATCGCGCTCGGTACGGTGATTCGCGGCGGCACCGCCCACTTTGAATATGTGGCAGGCGGCGCCAGCAATGGCCTGGCTCACGTAGCCCAGGAGAGCGAAATCCCGGTAGCCTTTGGCGTACTCACCACTGAAAGTATTGAACAAGCCATCGAACGCGCTGGCACCAAAGCCGGCAACAAAGGCGCCGAAGCGGCGCTGACCGCGCTTGAAATGATTAATGTCCTGAAAGCTATCCAAGCCTGAATTTTGTAAGGGGAATTCCGTGAAACCTGCTGCTCGTCGCCGCGCCCGTGAGTGTGCCGTCCAGGCGCTCTACTCCTGGCAGTTGTCCCAGAACGACATCGCTGATGTTGAATACCAGTTCCTGGCGGAACAGGACGTAAAAGATGTGGACGTCATGTATTTCCGCGAACTGCTCTCCGGGGTGGCGACCAACAGCGCATATCTCGATGGGCTGATGAAGCCTTACCTGTCCCGTCAGCTCGAAGAGCTGGGCCAGGTCGAGAAAGCGGTGCTGCGTATCGCCCTGTTCGAACTCTCTAAACGTGACGATGTGCCCTACAAAGTCGCCATCAACGAAGCGATCGAACTGGCGAAAACCTTCGGCGCTGAAGACAGCCACAAGTTCGTCAACGGCGTTCTCGATAAAGCCGCCCCGCAGATCCGCCCCCACAAAAAGTAATCTCAGGGCCGGTTTTCCGGCCCTTTCTTCTTTTCCTGCTGAGGCATAACGTATGGCTTGCGGCGAATTTTCATTGATTGCTCGTTACTTTGATCGCGTCAGAACGGCCCGCCTGGATGTGGAAACCGGTATTGGCGACGATTGCGCGCTGCTGAACGTGCCGGAAAAACAGACGCTGGCGATAAGCACCGATACGCTGGTTTCGGGCATCCATTTTTTGCCGGATATCGATCCGCGCGATCTGGGCTATAAAGCGCTGGCGGTGAACTTAAGCGATCTGGCCGCCATGGGCGCGACGCCCGCATGGCTGACGCTCGCGTTGACCTTGCCGGAAGTGGACGAGGCCTGGCTTGCGGCATTCAGCGATAGCCTGTTTGAGCAATTGAGCTATTACGAAATGCAGCTGATTGGCGGCGACACGACCCGCGGCCCGCTCTCCATGACGCTTGGCATTCACGGCCTGGTGCCGGTGGGTCGCGCGCTTAAGCGCGCCGGCGCGCGTCCGGGCGACTGGATTTATGTGACCGGCACGCCGGGCGACAGCGCCGCCGGGCTGGCGATTTTACAAAAGCAGCTTCAGGTTTCCGATGCGCAATGCGCTGACTACCTGGTGCAGCGTCACCTGCGGCCGACGCCGCGCGTGCTGCAGGGCCAGGCGCTACGCGATCGCGCCAGCGCCGCTATCGATCTCTCTGACGGGCTTATCTCTGATCTCGGTCATATCCTTAAGGCGAGCGATTGCGGCGCCCGCGTAGAACTCAACGATCTGCCGTTATCGGAACAGCTGCGCAGCGTGACGACGCTCGAACAGGCGCAGCGCTGGGCGCTTTCCGGCGGCGAAGATTATGAACTCTGTTTCACCGTACCGGAGCTTAACCGCGGCGCGCTGGATGTGGCGCTCGGTCATCTGGGCGTGCCGTTTACCTGTATCGGCCAGGTCATGCCGCCTTCGGAAGGCATGCAGTTTGTGCGCGACGGCGAGCCGGTAACACTAAACTGGAAAGGCTATGACCACTTCAAAACCGCTTAAGGATGTGGCGAAAAGCCGCCTCAAACTCAGTAATCCCTGGCATCTGTTGGCGACGGGATTCGGCAGTGGGCTAAGTCCCTGGGTGCCCGGCACCATGGGGTCGCTTGCCGCTATCCCGTTCTGGTATCTGATGACCTTTTTACCCTGGCAGCTTTACTCGCTGGTAATAATGCTAGGCATTAGCCTTGGCGTTTATCTGTGTCATCAGACCGCCAGAGATATGGGCGTGCACGATCATGGCGCTATCGTCTGGGATGAATTTATCGGCATGTGGATAACGCTGATGGCGCTGCCCACTGGCGACTGGCAATGGGTCGCCGCGGGGTTTGTTATTTTCCGCATTCTGGATATGTGGAAGCCGTGGCCGATCCGCTGGTTCGATCGTAACGTGCACGGCGGCATGGGGATCATGGTGGATGATATTGTCGCCGGGGTTATCTCGGCCGGGATCCTCTACTACATTGGCCACCATTGGCCGATTGGCATCCTCTGAGTTATTCCCCCTCGCCGTCAGGGGAGGGGGAAGGCTTTTTTAGCGGAAACCCACCACGGCGTGGCGCTGGTAAGGCATTTCCAGCTCGGCGATTTCGCTATCGGTAAGCGTCACATCCACCGCCTGCGCTAATTCTTCAAGCTGCTCTTCACGCGACGCGCCAATAATCGGCGCGGCAATGCCAGGCTTGCTGAGCACCCAGGCAATCGCCACTTGCGCGCGGGTCAGCCCTTTATCTTCTGCGATGCGTCCCAGACGCTCGGCAATCTGCGCGTCGGTCTGGTCATTTTCGTTATAGAGCGTTTTGCCAAATTCATCCGATACCGAGCGAGCCGTGGCTTCGCCCCAGGGGCGAGTCAGACGGCCGCGGGCCAGCGGGCTCCAGGGAATGACCGCCACATTTTCTCGCAGGCAGAGCGGCAGCATCTCCAGCTCTTCCTCACGGTAAATCAGGTTGTAATGGTTTTGCATAGTGACGAAGCGCGCCCAGCCGTTGCTTTGCTGAAGCTTCAGCGCCTGCTCAAACTGCTCAGGGTGCATGGATGAGGCGCCGATATAGCGCGCTTTGCCCGCTTTTACCACATCGTTAAGCGCTTCCAGCGTCTCCTCAATCGGCGTGTTGTAGTCCCAGCGGTGAATCTGAAAGAGATCAACATAATCCATGCCGAGCCGCGTGAGGCTGTCATCAATGGAGCGCAGGATCTGCGCGCGGGAAAGCCCTTCCTGTAAGTCCCCCACCTGGTGATAAACCTTGGTGGCGACGACCACGTCATCGCGGCGGGCGAAATCTTTCAGCGCACGACCGAGGATCTCTTCGCTACTGCCGTCGGAATAGCTGTTTGCGGTGTCGAAAAAGTTGATGCCGCTGTTAATGGCATGCTTGATGATAAGGCGGCTGCTCTCTTCGGGAAGCGTCCAGGCGTGCTTGCCGCGATCGGGTTCGCCAAAGGTCATACAGCCAAGGCACAGCCGGGAAACCCTGAGATCCGTTATTCCTAACATGTTGTATTGCATGGTTCCACTCCTGCCATAGGGTAACAAAGATTACCTTTAAGCATAGCAGGAGCGGAAAGGGGAGGGCGGAAGGGCTCAGGCGAGCCAGGCGCGAATTTTCGCTTCCATACCGGCGGCATCAAGGCCTATCTCCTGACGAGCCTCATCCTGAGTGCCTTGCGGGATGAACCAGTCCGGCAGGCCGATATTGAGTACCGGCACCGGTTTGCGGTGGGCCATCAACACTTCGTTTACGCCGCTGCCCGCACCGCCCATAATGGCGTTTTCTTCCACGGTGACCAGCGACGCATGGCGAGAAGCCAGTTCCAGAATTAACGCTTCATCCAGTGGCTTCACAAAGCGCATATCCACAAGCGTCGCGTTGAGCGCCTCGGCCACTTTTGCCGCTTCCGGCAGCAGGGTGCCGAAGTTGAGGATGGCGACTTGCTCGCCCTGACGCTTGATAACCCCTTTGCCAATCGGCAGCTTTTGCAGCGGCTGAAGCGCTACGCCGAGGGCGTTGCCGCGCGGGTAACGCACCGCGCTGGGACCGTCGTTATAGTGGTAGCCGGTGAAAAGCATCTGTCGGCATTCGTTTTCATCGCTCGGGGTCATGATGACCATATCCGGCACGCAGCGCAGGAACGAGAGATCGAACGCGCCCTGGTGAGTTTGTCCGTCGGCGCCGACAATACCGGCGCGATCGATAGCGAACAGCACCGGCAGCTTCTGGATAGCGACATCGTGGATAACCTGGTCGTAGGCGCGCTGCAAAAAGGTCGAGTAGATGGCGACAACCGGCTTGTAACCGCCGATGGCGAAGCCCGCCGCCAGCGTTACCGCATGCTGTTCGGCAATCGCCACGTCGAAATACTGGCTCGGGTACTGGCGGGAAAACTCCACCATGCCGGAGCCTTCGCGCATCGCAGGCGTAATGGCCAGCAGCTTGTCGTCTTTCGCCGCTGTTTCGCAAAGCCAGTCGCCAAAAATTTTCGAGTAGCTCGGCTGACCGCCGCTGCTTTTCGGCAACGTGCCGCTTTTCGGGTCGAACTTCGGCACGGCGTGAAACGTGATGGGATCTTTCTCCGCAGGCTCATAGCCACGGCCCTTTTTAGTCATGATATGCAGGAACTGCGGGCCTTTCAGGTCGCGCATGTTCTTGAGGGTATGCACCAGCCCCAGCACGTCATGGCCATCCACCGGGCCGATATAGTTAAAGCCCAGCTCTTCAAACAGCGTGCCGGGAACCACCATACCTTTAATATGCTCTTCGGTGCGCTTAAGCAGCTCTTTGATCGGCGGCACGCCGGAGAAGACCTTTTTTCCGCCTTCGCGCAGCGTGGAGTAGAGTTTGCCGGAAAGCAGCTGCGCCAGATGGTTATTCAGCGCGCCGACGTTTTCTGAAATCGACATTTCGTTATCGTTGAGGATAACCAGCATGTTAGGGCGAATATCGCCCGCGTGGTTCATCGCTTCAAACGCCATGCCCGCCGTAATGGCGCCATCGCCAATCACGCAGACGGTACGGCGATCTTTACCTTCTTTCTCCGCGGCGATTGCCACGCCAATGCCTGCGCTGATGGAGGTAGAAGAGTGGCCGACGCTTAATACGTCATACTCGCTCTCGCCGCGCCATGGGAAGGGGTGCAGGCCGCCTTTCTGACGGATGGTGCCGATGCGATCGCGACGCCCGGTGAGAATTTTGTGCGGGTAAGCCTGATGGCCGACATCCCAGATAAGCTGGTCGAATGGCGTGTTGTAAACATAATGCAGCGCCACAGTCAGTTCCACTGCGCCAAGCCCGGAGGCGAAATGGCCGCTGGAGCGGCTCACGCTGTCGAGCAAGTAGCGACGCAGCTCGTCGCACAGCTTCGGCAGGCTCTCTTTAGGCAACAGGCGCAACTCCTGCGTGGCGTTCACCAGTGCCAGGGTCGGGTATTTGGCTGTATCAAAACTCATCAGAGACTCGTTGTGGTGTTTATACGTTATTTATCACGTTGAATTATATAATTCGCTAACGCTTCCAGTGTCGCGGTATTCAGCGACTGTGCGGCCAGAGGTTGCAGGGCCGCGAGGGCTTCATTGCAGAGATCGCGCGCTTTGGCCTGGGCTTGCTCAAGACCCAGCAGGGCGGGGTAGGTGCTTTTGCCAAGTTGCTGATCGGCGCCCTGGCGTTTACCAAGGGTCGCAGTATCCCCCACCACATCCAGAATGTCATCCTGTACCTGGAAGGCCAGACCGATGCTCTGCGCGTAGCGGTCAAGATAAGGCAGCGCTTCACGTCCGGCGTCGCCTGCACAAAGCGCGCCCATGCGCGCCGCCGCCAGGATCAGCGCCCCGGTTTTGTGGCGATGAATGCGCTCAAGCGCTTCCAGCGATACCTGCTTGCCTTCCGCATCCAGATCCAGCGCCTGGCCGCCGCACATGCCTGCGACGCCGCTCGCGCGGGCCAGTTCAGACACCATCGCCAGTCGGTCGCGCAGCGCCACGTCGGGCATCGGCGCATCCGTAAGTATAGAGAAAGCGAGCGTTTGCAGCGCGTCACCGGCGAGAATTGCGTTTGCTTCGCCAAATTTAATATGGCAGGTCGGCTGACCGCGGCGCAGGTCGTCATCGTCCATTGCAGGAAGATCGTCGTGCATCAGCGAATAGGCGTGAATGCACTCAACGGCGGCGGCGGGCGCGTCCAGCGCCTGAGGCGATACGTTAAACATCTCGCCAGTGGCGTAAACCAGGAACGGGCGCAGGCGCTTACCGCCTAATAGTGCGCCGTAGTGCATCGCTTCAACCAGTGGACTGTTCTGAAACGGCAGGGGTTCAAGAAAGTGTTGTAGCGCGGCGTTGGCCCGTTCAGCCTGCCGCTTGAGCTGTTGATTAAAATCCATTGAATTACTCAGCGTCCGGAGTGAAAGGCGTCAGCGGCGCCTCTTCGCTGTCAGAGAGCAGGATCTGTACCCGCTGTTCGGCCTGTTGCAGCTTCACCTGCCCCTGGCGCGCCAGCTGCACGCCGCGTTCAAACTCGTTTAACGCCTCTTCCAGCGGCAGATCGCCACTTTCCAGACGGCTGACAATCTGCTCAAGCTCCGCCAGCGCCGTTTCAAAGCTGGCCGGGCGTTCGTTTTTCTTCGGCATAGTGAATGTCTGACTCTTGGGTTAATTATCATCTTCGCAACACTGCATGGTAGCGGAGACGAATTGATTAGCAAATAACGCCTTGTGGGTTGGTTATGTGCGCAGTCGCATCACGATGGTGATATACTTGCGCGCTCACGATGCAAGCGCGATGGTTGCCTTGCGGTACTACTTTCTAAGCCCAAAGGGCTTGCCAACGAATCATAGCCGCCATGAAGTTTATCATTAAATTGTTCCCGGAAATCACCATTAAAAGCCAATCTGTGCGTTTGCGCTTTATTAAAATCCTGACCGGGAACATTCGTAACGTTCTGAAGCCTTACAGCGAAGAGATCGCTGTCGTTCGTCACTGGGACCACATCGAAGTTCGCGCTAAAGATGAAAACCAGCGTCCCGCCGTGCGCGACGCCCTGACCCGTATCCCGGGCATTCACCATATTCTGGAGGTAGAGGATGTTCCCTTTACCGACCTGCACGATATTTTCGAAAAAACGCTCGCCGACTGGCGCGAAAAGCTCCAGAACAAAACCTTCTGCGTACGCGTAAAGCGTCGCGGCAAGCATGAGTTTAGCTCTATTGAAGTAGAACGCTACGTCGGCGGCGGTCTCAATCAGCATATTGAATCGGCGAAAGTGAAGCTGACGCACCCGGACGTCACCGTGCATCTTGAAATCGAAGACGATCGTCTGCTGCTGGTAAAAGGACGTTACGAAGGGATTGGCGGTTTCCCGATCGGCACGCAGGAAGATGTGATGTCGCTTATCTCCGGCGGCTTCGACTCCAGCGTCTCCAGCTATATGCTGATGCGCCGCGGCTGCCGTGTGCATTATTGCTTCTTTAATCTGGGCGGCGCGGCGCACGAAATCGGCGTGCGTCAGGTCGCGCATTATCTGTGGAACCGCTTCGGCAGCTCGCATCGCGTTCGCTTTGTCGCCATTAACTTCGAGCCAGTGGTCGGCGAAATTCTCGAGAAAGTGGACGACGGCCAGATGGGCGTGGTGCTCAAGCGCATGATGGTGCGCGCCGCGTCGAAAGTCGCCGAACGCTACGGCGTGCAGGCGCTGGTGACCGGCGAAGCGCTGGGGCAGGTTTCCAGCCAGACGCTGACCAACCTGCGCCTTATCGATAATGTCTCCGATACGCTGATTTTGCGTCCGCTTATTTCGCACGACAAAGAGCATATTATTGATATTGCAAGAAAAATCGGCACCGAAGATTTTGCCCGCACCATGCCGGAATATTGCGGCGTGATTTCAAAAAGCCCGACCGTGAAAGCGGTAAAAGCGAAGATTGAAGCGGAAGAGGCGAACTTCGATTTCTCTATCCTCGATAGCGTTGTGGAAAACGCGACTAACGTCGATATTCGTGAAATCGCCGAGCAGACCGAACAGGACGTGGTGGAGGTGGAAACCGTAAACGGTTTTGGCCCTGACGACGCGATTCTGGATATCCGCTCTGTCGACGAACAGGACGACAAGCCGTTGCAAGTCGAAGGAGTAGAGGTAGTTTGCCTGCCGTTCTATAAGCTCAGCACTAAATTCGGCGACCTCGACCAGAGCAAAACGTACTTGCTGTGGTGCGAGCGTGGCGTGATGAGCCGCCTGCAGGCGCTCTATCTGCACGAACAGGGCTTTAAAAACGTGAAAGTGTATCGCCCTTAACGTGTTATGGATTGTCTGTAAACAAAAAGCCTCCCTTGCGGAGGCTTTTTTATTAGTCGTGATAGTTGTAAATGCCGGGCGGCAGCACCAGTTGCGCCGCCACTTCCCGCGCTTTCTCGCGACCCGCCAGCAGATCGATAATCTTCAACGCGAAATCCATCGCTGTGCCGGGGCCCTGGCTGGTCAGCAGCTTGACGCGCGGGTCCCATACCACGCGTTTATCCATCCACTTCTCTTGTGGAATGCGGTCTTTAAGCCCCGGGAAACCGGTCATGTTGCCGATGGGAAAGAGATCATGCGGAACCAGCACCGTGCCGGCCGCCGCGCAAATGGCGGCGACGAGGCGACCTGAAAGATGGAACTGGCGTACGGTTTCCACCAACAGCGGACTGTCGCGAAAACATTCCGCCCCTTTCAGCCCACCCGGCAGAACAATAACGTCATAATCGCCATCTGCGACTTCCACCAGCGGCGCATCCGCCAGCAGCTTCACGCCGCGTGAACAGGTAATGACCCGATCGCCATCGCTCGCCACGCTGGCGGTCGTAACGCGAATGCCGCCCCGCACCAGCAGGTCGATGGTGGTGACCGCTTCGGTCTCCTCAGTGCCAGGTGCGAGGCAGATCAGTGCCGATGCGCTCATAATGGTTCTCCTTACGCTTGATGTGTTCATACAGGCGGGTGTTGGCAGGCAGCGTTAGCCCGTGCGCCCGGGCGCGGCGCAACACATAGCCGGTGATATAGTCGATTTCGGTATGCCGCTGTTGGCGTACGTCCTGCAGCATGGATGAGATGTTCTGCGCGGTGCTCTCCATGACCCTCTCCACATAGAGGAACAGGCTTTCGGCCGAAGTGTGAAGACCTTCACTCACCATAACCTGCGCGACCTCTTCGCAAATTTCCCGGATCTCGTCGTGCCGATGACGCAGTTCGCCGTTCGGGCAGTCGTAGAGCGCGGTCAGCGGGTTGATCACGCAATTTACCGCGAGCTTCTTCCAGCAGGCGGCGCTGATGTCGTTATGCCAGGCCACGTCAGGCAGGGCGTGGTGGAGTTCCGCCGCAAGCTGGCTGTAATCCTGACGGCAGGAGGAGGCCGGGCCGATATGGGTAATGCCGTTCGCAACATGAATGATCAGGTTGCCTTCACGGCGCGCAGCGTGGGTGGTTACCCCCATCAGCAGCGGCTGCGCCAGGTTTTTCAGTTCCTCTATCGTGCCCATGCCGTTATGGATGAGCAGCACAGGGCTGCTGGCCGGCAGACGTTCAGCCAGCGCTTTCACCGCGCCGGAGACTTGCCAGGCTTTCAGCGTCACCACCAGCAGATCGCTCTGCGCCAGGAAATCCGGGTTATTGGCCATGAGCGAGGCGTTGAACACCGTGTTGTCGGTTTCACGCAGGTTTACCTGACAAAAAGGCTGCGGTACCCGCAGCCATCCCTGTACGTCGTGGCCTTGCTTTATTAGCGCGGAAAGCCACAGTTGCCCCAGCGCACCGCACCCCAGTACGGTAATTTTCATTGCTCCTCCCCACCTGCAACGGCGCCAGGCGTTTTATATTGCGTCTATTATAGCGTTGTCGACCAGGCTGCGTCTGGCGGCCCGATTACGGGTTGTTTTATGCAACTTTGCGGGTATTATGCATCGCAACAAAAAGAGAGGGAGAAGAAAACATGCCATCTTTTGATATTGTGTCGGAAGTTGATCTGCAGGAAGTGCGTAACGCGGTGGAAAATGCGACCCGTGAACTGGATACGCGCTTCGATTTTCGTAACGTGACCGCAAGCTTTGAGCTCAATGACGCCAGTAAGACGATAAAAGTCACGAGCGAGTCCGATTTCCAGGTAAATCAGCTGCTGGATATTCTGCGTGCGAAGCTGCTTAAACGCGGCATTGAAAACAGTTCGCTGGACGTACCGGAAGAGTTCGTGCACAGCGGTAAAACCTGGAGCGTGGAAGCGAAGCTCAAGCAGGGCATCGAAGCCAGCGTAGCGAAGAAAATCGTTAAGCTGATTAAAGACAGCAAACTGAAGGTGCAAACCCAGATTCAGGGCGAAGAAATTCGCGTAACGGGGAAATCCCGCGACGACCTTCAGTCAGCCATGGCGCTGGTGCGCGGCGGAAACCTGGGGCAGCCGTTCCAGTTCAAAAACTTCCGCGATTAAGCAAAAGGAAAGGGCGGAAATTCCGCCCTTTTTTATGCTCCTTTGACAACCTGTTCGATTTCAAACCGGTTGGTGACTTTACTGTCAATTTTCACGTAAGCGGTGCGCTCCTGCGGCACAATCACCGCCTCGCTCACCCCTTCCTTCTCCAGCAGGCGCCGCTGCAACGCGCTGCCGATTTCAATTCCTTCAGGCAAGGCAATGCGCAGGCTGCTGACATAGGGCGGCTCTTTCATGGTAGAGCTCACCAGCAGCCAGAATGTCGCCAGCAACGCGCCAATCAGAAACACGGTCTGGGAATCAAAAAGACCGTCAATCCAGCCGCCCAGCGAGCCGCCAATGGCCACGCCGAGGAACTGGCTGGTGGAATAGATGCCCATAGCGGTGCCCTTATAGCCCGCCGGGGCTTCTTTGCTGATAAGCGAAGGCAGCAGCGCTTCCATCAGGTTGAAGGCGAGAAAGAAAAGCTGAACGCCCGCCACCAGCTCCCAGAAGTGCGGTCCTGAACCCCACAGCACGATTTCGGCAATCAGCAGAACCGCTATGCAGAACAGAAATACGCGCTTCATGCGGCGTTTCACTTCGGCGTAAATAATGAAAGGCACGACGGAGACAAAGGAAATCAGCATGGTGCAAAGATAGATTTTCCAGTGCTGAGCGGCGGCGAAACCGGCGGCTTCAAGCTGGCCGGGCAGGGCAACGAATGTCGACATCAGCAGAATATGCAGACACATAATGCCGAAGTTCAGCTTCAGCAACTGCGGATTCGCCAGCACTTTGGTAAAGCAGCCTTTGACCATCGCGGAGTCACGGTTCAGCACGTGCGTGGTGCTGTTCGGCACAACCCACAGAGTAAGGGCGATGCCGCAGCTCGCCAGCAGAGCTATCATCCAGAAGAGCGCCTGCAACCCCAGCGCATGAGTGATAATCGGCCCTAACACCATGGCGATAGCGAAGGTAACGCCGAAGCTCACGCCGATAAATGCCATCGCTTTGGTGCGGTTTTGCTCGCGGGTGAGATCGGAAAGCAGGGCCATGACGGCGGCGGCTATCGCGCCGGAGCCCTGGAGCGCGCGCCCGAGGATAACGCCCCAGATAGAATCAGAAAGCGCGGCCAGCACGCTGCCGGCCACAAAAATCGCCAGACCGCCCACAATCAGCGGCTTGCGGCCGATACGGTCGGAAAGCAGGCCGAAAGGGATCTGGAAGATGGCCTGCGCCAGGCCGTAGATGCCAATCGCGAAGCCAATCAGCGCTTCGCTCGCGCCCTGTAACGCCATTCCGTAAGTAGTAAGAACCGGCAGCACCATAAACATGCCGAGCATGCGCAGCGAGAACACCGTCCCTAAACCCCACGTCGCTCGCAGCTCGACGGGCGTCATTTTGTTATCGTTCATTACCACCTCAGATAAAAAGCAGGCCCTAGTGTAGTGCCACGGCGGGGGAGGGTAAATAATCGCTTATTTAGGAAATATTTCAGAGGTTATCTATTGATGCTGCTAATAAAAAAGGGTGCCGAAGCACCCTTTTAGCAGACTGGCGTCTTACCAGACGTAAGTCAGAAGATTATGTGAGTCAGGCACCATAAAATCGACCGACATCATCACGCTAAGCGAAGTGATGGCGACAATGGAGAAGACGAACAGCTTGCGCGCCCACACCTTGTCGTTTTCGGTTTTATAGCCGCGCAGGGCCATACCGAGCCACCAGACGCTCACCGCCGCCGCAACCACCAGATATTTGTAGCCGGCGTAACCGCCAAGCGACAGCATCAGCGTAGCGACAGCAAAAGCGATGATGTAAAGCGTGATATGGTTCTTGGCGACAGAGATGCCTTTCACCACCGGCAGAACCGGAATATTCGCCGCCTGATAATCCTTAAAGCGGAAAATCGCGATGGCGTAGGAGTGAGGCATCTGCCACAGGCTGAAGATAGCCAGCAGGATGAGCGCGCCGCTGTCAAACTCATTGGTCACGGCGCAATAGCCAATCACCGGCGGCGCAGCGCCGGAGAGCGAACCAATCAGCGTGCCATAGACGGAGTGGCGTTTCATATACAGGCTATAAACGCCCACATAGACCACGAACCCCATCACCCCCAGCCAGCAGGCCAGGGGATTGGCGCCAAACCACAGCAGCATAAAGCCAGCAATACCCAGCAACGCGGCGTACACCAGCGAGACCTGCGGAGAGATCAGGCCTTTCACCAGCACCCGATTCTTGGTCCTTTCCATCTTGCGATCGATATCGCGATCGATGTAGTTGTTGAACACACAACCCGACGCCACTACCAGCGACACCCCAACCAGCGTGAAGAGGAAGAGGGGATAGTCGATGCTGCCCTTGGAGGCCAGCAGGAACCCCCCGATCACGGAGATCAGGTTGCCGAAAATGATGCCTGGTTTCGTTACTTGCAGGTATTGCTTAAACATACTCGCCGCTCTTAGTGAACCATCATGTTGTAGTTGAGGCTCCACATAATCCAGATTGAGCCTACTACCAGGATGGCGATAATCAGCACGGTAAAGACAAAGGCCACCAGGTTCCAGCGCTCCTCAGAGGAGGTGTTCATGTGCAGGAAGCACACCAGGTGAACCAGAATCTGAACCACTGCCGTGACCAGGACGGTACCCAGAATAGCCGTGTGAGACGCAGAGCCATTCATCACCATCCAGAACGGGATGACCGTCAGGATGATGGAGAGGATAAAGCCGGTCAGATAGGTTTTTACGCTGCCGTGATGGGCGCCTGCGTGATCGGTAGAATGACTCATTACATCGCCCCCATCAGATAGACAACAGAGAATACGCAAATCCACACGACGTCCAGGAAGTGCCAGAACAGGCTCAGGCACATCAGACGAGTGCGGTTCATGCTGTTCAGGCCGCGACGGGAAATCTGGAACATCATCACCGCCATCCAGATAAGACCGGAGGTTACGTGAACGCCGTGGGTGCCTACCAGGGTAAAGAACCCGGACAGGAAGCCGCTGCGGTCAGGACCGAAGCCTTCGGCGATCAGATGATGGAACTCATAAATTTCCATAGCGACGAAGCCTGCGCCAAACAGGAACGTCAGACCGAGCCAGGCCATAACCTGGCTGCGGTTGTCTTTGTTCATGGCGATAACCGCCATGCCGTACGTAATGGAGGAGAACAGCAGCAGGAAAGTTTCAACCAGCACAAACGGCAGCTCGAAAATATCTTTCCCGGTCGGGCCCCCCGCCGTGCCGTTCACAAGAACGGCATAGGTAGCGAACAGCGTTGCAAACAGAATGCAGTCGCTCATCAGGTAGATCCAGAAGCCAAAGACCTTATTGGCTCCCGCATCGTGGTGCCCTACGTCGTGCGCATGGGCTCCAGAGTGTGCAAGTGAATCAGTTGACATTTTTCAGCCCTGCTTTGCTAATTTCATCGAAATGCTGGTTTTCCAGTTTCTCAACGGTAGCGACCGGTACGTAGTAATCCACGTCTTCATCGAAGCTTTTCGCAATCCATGTAACCAGGATACCTACGAAGCCCAGCGCCGCCAGCCACCAGATATGCCAGATCATGGCGAAACCGAAGATGGTGCTGAACAAGCCGATAATCACGCCTGCGCCGCTGTTTTTCGGCATATGAATTTCTTCATAATGCGTCGGTTGCTTATACGCTTCGCCTTTGTTCTTCATTTCCCAGAACGCGTCGCGCTCCTGGATTTCCGGCACTACGGCAAAGTTGTAGAACGGCGGCGGAGAAGAGGTTGCCCACTCCAGCGTACGCGCGCCCCACGGGTCACCGGTCAGATCACGGTTCTGGTCACGATCGCGAACAGAGGTGTAGATCTGCATGATGATGCTGAAGATACCGCAGGCAATCAGCAGCGCACCGATTTCAGCCACAATCATCAGCGGTTCGAACATCGGATCGATGTCCTGGCTCACGCGACGGGTCATACCCATGAAGCCCATAGCGTACAGCGGCATAAAGGTCACGAAGAAGCCGATTATCCAGAACCAGAAGGCGCGTTTGCCCCAGGTTTCGTTCATGGTGTAACCAAAGGCTTTCGGCCACCAGTAGGTCATACCGGCGAAGCAACCAAATACCACACCACCGATAATCACGTTATGGAAGTGGGCAATCAGGAACAGACTGTTGTGCAGAACGAAGTCTGCGCCTGGTACTGCAAGCAGTACGCCGGTCATACCACCGATGGAGAAGGTGATGATGAAGCCGATGGTCCACAGCATGGCGGAGTGGAACTGAATACGACCCTGGTACATGGTAAACAACCAGTTGAAGATCTTCACCCCGGTCGGGATGGCGATAATCATCGTGGTGATACCAAAGAAGGCGTTAACGTTCGCACCGCTGCCCATGGTGAAGAAGTGGTGCAGCCACACGATGAACGACAGCACGGTAATCGCGATGGTCGCCCAAACGAGTGAGGTATAACCAAACAGACGCTTTTTGGAGAAGGTCGCGGTAACTTCAGAGAAGACACCGAATACCGGCAGAACCAGGATGTACACTTCCGGATGGCCCCAGGCCCAAATCAGGTTCACGTACATCATCATGTTGCCGCCCATATCATTGGTGAAGAAATGGGTGCCCAGATAGCGGTCCAGGGTCAGCAACGCGATAGTCACGGTCAGGATCGGGAAGGAGACGATAATCAGCACGTTGGTGCAGAGCGCCGCCCAGGTAAATACCGGCATTTTGAACATCGTCATGCCCGGCGCACGCATGCGCAGGATAGTAACGAAGAAGTTAATACCGGTCAGCGTTGTACCGATACCGGAGAGCTGGAGGCTCCAGATCCAGTAGTCAACGCCCACGCCCGGACTGTACTCAATGCCCGACAGCGGCGGATAAGCAACCCAACCGGTCTGCGCGAACTCGCCCACACCCAGCGATACGTTCACCAGGATAACCCCAACAACGGTGAACCAGAAGCTCAGGTTGTTCAGGAACGGGAAGGCCACGTCGCGAGCGCCGATTTGCAGCGGCACCACGAGGTTCATCAGACCGATAACGAACGGCATCGCTACGAAGAAGATCATAATAACGCCGTGGGCGGTAAAGATCTGGTCGTAGTGGTGCGGTGGCAAGAAGCCTTGCTCGCCGGCGGAAACCAGCAACTGCTGGGTACGCATCATGATGGCGTCGGCGAAGCCGCGCACCAGCATAACGATTGCCACGAGAATATACATAATCCCGAGGCGCTTGTGGTCCACGGAGGTGAGCCACTCATTCCACAAATAAGACCACTTACCGAAGTAAGTGAGGCCTGCAACTAACGCCAGTCCCCCGACGAGAATCGCAGCCACCGTAACCATGATAATCGGCTCATGGTACGGGATTGCATCCAGTGTAAGTTTTCCGAACATCGTAATATTCCTCGGCCCCTTAATGAGAGGTTTCCGCTTTGCTCATGTCCATGCCTTCCATACCTTCATGGGATGCGTGTTCCCCTTCCGGCTGGGTCATGTCCATGCTTTTCCCGTGTCCCATGAATTTGTTAATAACATCCTTAAACAAACCCGGTTTGACGCTGGAGAAGTATTCAACCTTGTTGTATTCGCTCGGCGCCGCCAGTTTCTCGTAGGTCGCCATGTCATTGATGGCGTTCGGAGACTGCTTCGCTTTCGCTACCCACTGGTTGAAGGTTTCGGTATCCGGCGTGGCGATGGCCTTAAACTTCATGCCGGAGAAGCCGCGACCGCTGTAGTTAGCGGAGATACCGTTATAGGTGCCGGCTTCGTTGGCGATCAGGTGCAGCTGAGTCTGCATGCCCGCCATCGCATAGATCTGGCTACCAAGGCGCGGAATAAAGAAGGAGTTCATCACCGAGTTAGAGGTGATTTTGAATTCCACCGGGGTGTTTGCCGGGAAGGCAATCTCATTCACCGTAGCGATACCCTGCTCCGGATAAATGAAAAACCATTTCCAGTCCAGTGCGACTACTTCGATGGTAACCGGCTTCACATCGCTTGCCAGCGGACGGCTGGGTTCGAGTGAGTGTGTAGTTTTCCACGTCAGTACCGCAAGGAAGATGATGATAAGGATAGGAATGGTCCAGACTACAGCTTCAACTTTGTTCGAGTGCGACCAGTTGGGGCTGTATTTAGCGTCCTTATTGGTTGCCCGATATTTCCAGGCAAAGCCAATCGCCATTACGATGGCCGGAATAACGACAATCAACATCAGCCCGAGGGCTGTCAGTATCAGCGAACGTTGCTCCAGTCCAACCTGTCCTTTTGGATTGAGAAGTGCAGAATCGCAACCACTGAGTAATACAGTGCCTGCGAATAATGACAACAATCCCAAACTTTTATTGTATTTCCTGAGTCTCATTTAACGACCTCAATTCAGGGGGCTCTATTGTCGCTTAAAGTGTGGCGGCATTTTACGGGAAGGTTACATTACTGTAAACATGGTTGAAGTACTGTCAGGCCCGTGTTAGTGGCTTCTGCCGCATAGGTCACAGCTGTTTCAGCGCATTTCAAATTTATACAAGGAATGGGCTGCTGAGAAGGCTTATAACGAAAGAGGCTTTCAAAGGAGGAACGCGCGGGACAAGGGCATAAACAGGAATTTAAACACACAAATAATTAACAATTAATTATCAATAAAAGGACAATTAAAGAACTTAAAATTAATATTACCTGAGCTGAATCGATAAAGGCAATTTATTCATATTTTTCGATTGATTAATTTTCATCGTTTTTAGTCGCACAAAAAAACAAAAATGTTGGTAAATAAATTGTTGCTTATTTCACCGCTATAATTCCCCTTCGTGATTGCCACGGCAAATAACTTTTTATTATGGCTACCCATTAAGGAGTAAAAATGCCGTCAGGTCTGTTTACGCAGCGCCAGATAGTCAAGCGTTGCGCCCAGCACGACGCCTGCCAATGCCAGCAGCGCGCCGCCTTCCAGCAAAATGGCGCTATGGACGAAAACGATGGCATCCAGTGCATCAGCGATAAGACCTGATAACCCTATGCCCAGCAGCAAAGCGCCTGCGCCAAGCAACCAGAGCGAGAAGCGATAAGCCTGCGGGAAAGCGCGGCGTTGCAGGAAGCCTTCGGTTCGCTGAGTGTATTCCAGCGTATCGCGACAAATCAGCAGCAGCACAATGCCCGGCACGGCGGCGAAGACGGAAAAGAGGTAAAAGCTCGGCCAGCCGTGGCTTTCCACAAACCAGCCTGCAATCGGCCCGACATAGACCCGGCCTACGGCTGAAAGCGCGGAAAGCAGGGCGAATTGCGTGGCGGAGAAAGATTTGTTGCACAGCGTCATCAGCAGGGCGACGAAAGCGGCGGTGCCCATGCCGCCACAGAGGTTTTCAAAAAATACCGCCGCCGCCATGCTCACCATATGTTTATCCGTTATGGAGAGCAGCCAGTAACCAGCATTAGACGCTCCCTGCAGCACGCCGAAAATCAGCAGTGCGCGAAACAGCGACAGTCGTTGCATTAATATGCCGCCATAGAGCGCGCCGACAATGGTCGCAAACAGCCCCAGCGTTTTATTTACGACGCCCACTTCGCCTGCATCAAACCCCACGCCGCGAATCAAAAATGTGGTGGTGAGGCTCATGGCAAAGGCGTCGCCGAGCTTGTAAAGCACGATCAACAGCAGGATTAACCAGGCGTTATTTCGGCCGAAAAAATCACGCAGCGGCTCCGCCACCGCCTGTTCAAGGCTGCGCGGTACGGGAATAGCGTCGTGCGGCTCTGGCGCAAATAGCGTGGCGATAATGCAGGGAATAAGCAGAGCGGCCATCAGCCAGTAAGTCGCTTGCCAGCCAAGCCAGCGGTCGGCAAGCCATAACGCCAGCCCGCCGGAAACCAGCATGGCGAGGCGGTAGCCGAGTACGCTGATAGCCGCGCCCGCGCCGCGCTCTTGCGCAGGCAAAACGTCCGTTTTCCAGGCATCGAATACAATATCCTGCGAAGCGGAGCAGAAGGCGATAATGACAGCCAGCGCCGCCATCCAGCGCAGGTGAGTGGCCGGTTCGAGGAAACCCATGGCCGCGATAGCAATCAGTAAGAGAACTTGCGTCAACAACAACCAACCGCGACGACGGCCAAACAACGGCGGCGTATAGCGGTCCATCAGCGGCGACCAGAGGAATTTAAAGACATAGGCCTGCCCTACCAGCGAGAAAAAGCCGATAGTCTTCAGATCGATATTCTCGACAGTCATCCATGCCTGAAGGGTGCCGGAGGTCAGCGCAAGCGGCAAACCGGAGGCGAAGCCCAGCATCAGGAGGATGGCGGATTTAGGCTGCTGAAAGATACGAAGCGCGTGACTGGACATGGGCATAATAAAAAGCTGGCCCGGCATGCCGGGCCAGTGAAGGTGAGATTAACGGGCGTTCTGCTTGATGAACTCGTGAACGCTGGTGTCCTGCGCCATATCGGCGATGGTGTCAGTCAGGACAGAGTTGACCGCTTCAGCGATATTCTTATTGGACGCCTGAAGCGCGCCTTCAACGGAGTAGCTTGCGCGGTAGTTTTTGGTCATCTTGTTACCGGTCTTCGCAGTGGCGATGATAGAGATATCCGCTTTGGTAGCGATGTTGTAGCGTACGTTGCCCTGGGAAACATCGGCATACAGCTGATTAACGATTATCTGCAAATCTACCGCGCCGTTCGGCCCAATCATATAACCGCGAGAACTCATCTGTTTCTCCAGCACTTCCTGCAGCAGGAAGCGCAGGTCGCGGGAGGCGGTCAGCGTGACGAGCTGATTGTCACGGGTTACTTTGGCCAGCGCCTGATCGGGACGCTGATCGGCGCCGTTGATGCTGATGGTTACGCCCATCAGGCTCGGATCCTGCTGCGGCAGCGTAATCTTCGGTGAAACGTCAATAGTCGTAGGCGGTGTAGCGCAACCAGCCAGCATAAAAAGGGCAACCAGCGGGAAAAAGAGTTTTTTTAACATATTGTGGCTCTCGGAGTACCTTGGGCTGTCAAGAATAAAATTCTCGCCATCATAACATCGCCATTCGCAAGGGGAAGAGGGAATGGATGTAAATTCATCGCGTTGGCCTTTTTCTGAGCAAGTAAGCTGTTTTTTGGTAAGAAAAAGCCTTTGCTCCCACCGTTTAGCTTTACCTCGTGAGGCATTCATCGAAATAATGGAATGAAAAGCTAAAATTTTGTTGCCTGTTGGTTATGTAAACGGTAAATGCGGCTAACATTTATAGACATGGCAGGCATCACAGCGTTGTCGAGGAGATCGTTATGATGGTACGCGAGCAAATAGAATCAAAATTAAGGGCAGCGTTTGATCCCGTGTTTCTGGAAGTCGTAGATGAAAGCTATCGTCACAACGTTCCTGCTGGTTCAGAAAGCCACTTTAAAGTGGTGTTAGTGAGCGATCGCTTTACGGGCGAGCGTTTTTTAAACCGCCATCGCCTTATTTACGGCACCTTAAGCGAAGAGCTGGCCGGCACTGTACACGCGCTTGCGCTGCATACCTACACTATAAAGGAATGGGAAGGGTTGCAGGATACGGTTTTCGCCTCGCCCCCTTGTCGCGGCGCGGGCAGCATCGCCTGAGCAGAGGAATTTGCAACGACGAGGCTTTTTCCAGTATGTTGCGCCAGAGCTAAACGTGTAAAACGGCCTACGGGCCGTTTTGTTTTGTCTGAATTTTGCACGAATTAATGGCGGTTCAGGCAAAAAAGAGCCGGGAAGTGTGAAAAAAGCCGCAAAGCGGTACATTTGCTTTTCTCGACTACCCCCAGGGATGCCGCTATAATGCGCGTCTTATTTTTCGGAATGTCTTCGGGATGATTCTGGCGACAGGGATTGTGATTCTGATTCAGAAAAGATCCCGGTTCTGCGAAGCGATGACCATCATAAGGGCTTCCAGAGTTGACCGAGCACTGTGATTTTTTGAGGTAACAAGATGCAAGTTTCAGTTGAAACCACTCAGGGCCTTGGGCGCCGTGTAACGATTACTATCCCTGCTGACAGCATCGAAAACGCTGTAAAAAGCGAGCTGGTCAACGTGGCGAAAAAAGTTCGTATCGACGGCTTCCGCAAGGGCAAGGTACCGATGAACGTCGTTGCTCAGCGTTATGGCGCCTCTGTTCGCCAGGATGTGCTGGGCGATCTGATGAGCCGTCACTTCGTTGACGCTATCATTAAAGAAAAAATCAACCCGGCCGGCGCGCCGAACTACGTTCCGGGCGAATACAAGCTGGGCGAAGACTTTACCTATGCCGTTGAGTTCGAAGTTTATCCGGAAGTTGAGCTGAAAGGTCTGGAATCCATCGAGGTTGAGAAGCCGGTGGTCGAAGTCACTGACGCTGACGTGGACACCATGCTGGATACTCTGCGTAAGCAGCAGGCGACCTGGAAAGATAAAGACGGCGCGGCTGATGCTGAAGATCGCGTGACTATCGATTTCACCGGTTCTGTTGACGGCGAAGAGTTTGAAGGCGGCAAAGCTTCTGACTTCGTGCTGGCGATGGGTCAGGGCCGCATGATCCCGGGCTTCGAGGAAGGCATCAAAGGCCGCAAAGCGGGCGAAGAGTTCACCATCGATGTGACCTTCCCGGAAGAGTACCACGCTGAAAACCTGAAAGGTAAAGCCGCGAAATTCGCTATCAACCTGAAGAAAGTGGAAGAGCGTGAACTGCCGGAGCTGACCGCCGATTTCATCAAGCGCTTCGGCGTGGAAGATGGCTCCGTTGATGGTCTGCGCGCTGAAGTGCGTAAGAACATGGAGCGCGAGCTGAAAGGCGCTGTGCGTAACCGCATCAAGTCTCAGGCTATCGACGGTCTGGTAAACGCTAACGCAATCGACGTACCGGCTGCGCTGATCGACGGCGAAATCGACGTGCTGCGTCGCCAGGCTGCACAGCGTTTTGGCGGCAACGAGAAGCAAGCGCTGGAGCTGCCGCGCGAGCTGTTCGAAGAGCAAGCTAAACGTCGCGTTATTGTCGGCCTGCTGCTGGGCGAAGTTATCCGCACCCACGAGCTGAAAGCTGATGAAGCTCGCGTACAGTCTCTGATCGAAGAGATGGCTTCCGCTTACGAAGATCCGAGCGAAGTAGTTGAGTTCTACAGCAAAAACAAAGAGCTGATGGACAACATGCGCAATGTCGCGCTGGAAGAGCAGGCTGTTGAAGCTGTGCTGTCCAAAGCCAAAGTGACTGATAAAGCGACCTCCTTCAACGAGCTGATGAACCAGCAGGCATAAGCCCGTATTCTTCTCCCAGGAAGCGCTTAATCAGCCCGTCACCCGGTGGTGACGGGCTTTTTTATGCTGCAACCTGGCGTAGAGGTGCCAATTAGCGCCTTTGGGTGTTAGCGTAACAGCAAAAGATTGTTATGCTTGAAACAGGCCAAACTTATCCCCATTAAAGGGTTAGGCAGTGTAAAGACTCTGACTGATAATCCGTCCGTAAAGGTTGAGAGCCGCTAAGGGCATCGTTATCCTGATGCAGGCTCATGTAGGATCAGTACAGCAGGTTACTCAGAATTTTTATCCAGGAGACGGATATGTCATACAGTGGCGAACGAGATCAATTTGCACCCCATATGGCGCTGGTGCCGATGGTGGTTGAACAAACCTCACGCGGTGAGCGTTCTTACGATATCTACTCCCGTCTGCTTAAGGAACGTGTCATTTTTCTGACAGGCCAGGTCGAAGACCAGATGGCTAACCTGATTGTGGCGCAGATGCTGTTTCTGGAAGCGGAAAACCCGGAAAAAGACATCTATCTCTACATCAACTCGCCGGGCGGGGTTATTACCGCCGGGATGTCGATTTACGACACCATGCAATTTATTAAGCCGGACGTCAGCACCATTTGTATGGGCCAGGCGGCTTCTATGGGCGCCTTCCTGCTGACGGCGGGGGCTAAAGGCAAGCGCTTCTGCCTGCCCAACTCGCGCGTGATGATCCACCAGCCGCTCGGCGGCTATCAGGGTCAGGCGACGGATATTGAGATCCACGCCCGCGAAATCCTGAAAGTGAAAGCACGCATGAATGAACTTATGGCGCAACATACGGGTCAATCTCTTGAGCAAATCGAAAGAGACACAGAGCGCGACCGCTTCCTCTCCGCCAACGAAGCGGTGGAGTACGGCCTGGTTGACTCCATTTTGACCCATCGTAACTAATGCCCGCCAAAGGCAGCCGCTATACTATAGTTAGTAAGCGGCTGCCTTAGTCACCCTGGCGGCTGGCGCCTGTATGGGGCATTGCGTGGTCGCGTGCGGCACGAAGAACAGAAAAGAGGTTTTGACTCATGACAGATAAGCGCAAAGACGGTTCAGGCAAACTGTTGTATTGCTCTTTTTGCGGCAAGAGCCAGCATGAAGTGCGTAAGCTGATTGCCGGACCGTCCGTGTATATCTGCGACGAGTGTGTCGATTTATGTAACGACATTATTCGCGAAGAGATTAAAGAAGTGGCTCCGCATCGCGAACGTAGCGCATTGCCTACGCCGCATGAAATTCGCAGCCATCTTGATGATTACGTCATCGGTCAGGAAAAAGCTAAAAAAGTCCTGGCGGTAGCGGTTTATAACCATTACAAGCGCCTGCGTAACGGCGACAGCTCCAATGGTGTTGAGCTGGGTAAAAGCAACATTCTGCTGATAGGCCCAACCGGCAGCGGTAAAACCCTGCTTGCCGAGACGTTGGCTCGCCTGCTGGATGTGCCGTTTACCATGGCGGACGCCACTACCCTGACTGAAGCGGGCTATGTGGGCGAAGATGTTGAGAACATCATTCAGAAGCTGCTGCAGAAATGCGATTACGACGTGCAGAAAGCGCAGCGCGGCATCGTTTACATTGATGAGATTGATAAAATCTCCCGTAAATCCGATAACCCGTCCATCACCCGCGATGTTTCTGGCGAAGGCGTGCAGCAGGCGCTGCTGAAGCTGATTGAAGGCACCGTGGCGGCAGTACCGCCGCAGGGCGGACGTAAGCACCCGCAGCAGGAGTTTTTGCAGGTTGATACCTCCAAAATCCTCTTTATCTGCGGCGGCGCGTTTGCAGGTCTTGATAAAGTCATCGCCAACCGTGTCGAAACCGGCTCTGGTATCGGCTTCGGCGCAACGGTGAAAGGCAAATCGCAGAAAGCGACAGAAGGTGAATTGCTTTCGCAGGTGGAGCCAGAAGATCTGATTAAATTCGGCCTGATTCCTGAGTTCATTGGTCGTCTGCCGGTTGTCGCTACGCTGAACGAACTGAGCGAAGAAGCGCTTATCCAGATTCTGAAAGAGCCGAAGAACGCCCTGACCAAGCAGTACCAGGCGCTCTTTAACCTGGAAGGCGTTGAACTGGAGTTTCGCGACGAAGCGCTGGAAGCCATCGCGAAGAAAGCGATGTCGCGCAAAACTGGTGCTCGTGGCCTGCGCTCTATCGTTGAAGGCGCACTGCTGGATACCATGTACGATCTCCCTTCCATGGAAGAGGTTGAAAAAGTGGTTATCGACGAATCGGTTATCGCGGGCCAGTCTGAGCCGCTGCTGATTTACGGCAAACCGGAAGCGCAAGCCTCCGGCGAATAAATAGCCTCTTTATACAATCCGTTAAACAATAAATGGGGGAAATAATCCCCCATTTATTTTTCCTGCCATCCTGACATTGAATGTCCGGGAAACATCCCCATATACTGATTTACTTGTTGGTGATGCCGTGAAGTGGGTTCACGTGCACCCATCACCTGGCGGAAACTAAACTAAGAGAGAGCTCTATGAATCCTGAGCGTTCTGAACGCATTGAAATCCCCGTATTGCCGTTGCGCGATGTGGTGGTTTATCCGCACATGGTTATTCCTTTATTCGTGGGACGGGAAAAATCCATTCGTTGTCTTGAAGCGGCCATGGACAATGACAAAAAAGTCATGCTCGTCGCGCAGAAAGAAGCTTCAACGGATGAGCCGGGTGTGAACGATCTTTTCACTGTAGGTACAGTGGCTTCGATTCTGCAGATGCTGAAACTGCCTGACGGCACGGTAAAAGTGCTGGTAGAAGGTTTGCAGCGCGCGCGTATTACCACCCTGTCGGATAATGGCGAACACTTTGCGGCTAAAGCTGAATACCTGAACTCGCCGGCTATTGACGAGCGCGAGCAGGAAGTGCTGGTTCGCACTGCGATCAGCCAGTTTGAAGGCTACATCAAACTTAACAAAAAGATTCCTCCGGAGGTGCTGACTTCACTGAACAGCATCGACGACCCGGCGCGCCTGGCCGATACTATCGCCGCGCATATGCCGCTGAAGCTCGCCGACAAACAGTCCGTGCTTGAAATGTCCGATATCAACGAGCGCCTTGAATATCTGATGGCGATGATGGAATCGGAAATTGATCTGCTGCAGGTTGAAAAACGTATCCGCAACCGCGTGAAAAAGCAGATGGAGAAAAGCCAGCGGGAGTACTATCTGAATGAGCAAATGAAAGCCATTCAAAAAGAACTTGGCGAAATGGACGACGCGCCGGATGAAAACGAAGCGCTGAAGCGCAAAATCGATGCGGCGAAAATGCCGAAAGAGGCGAAGGAAAAGGCCGAAGCGGAACTGCAGAAGCTGAAGATGATGTCGCCGATGTCTGCGGAAGCGACCGTGGTGCGCGGCTATATCGACTGGATGGTGCAGGTTCCGTGGAACGCGCGCAGCAAGGTTAAAAAAGATCTGCGTCAGGCGCAGGAGATTCTGGATACTGACCACTACGGTCTGGGCCGTGTGAAAGACCGCATCCTTGAATATCTCGCTGTGCAGAGCCGCGTAAACAAAATTAAAGGGCCCATCCTGTGCCTGGTGGGACCGCCGGGGGTAGGTAAAACGTCTCTGGGGCAATCCATTGCGAAGGCCACCGGACGCAAATATGTCCGTATGGCGCTGGGCGGCGTGCGCGATGAAGCGGAAATCCGCGGCCACCGCCGTACTTACATCGGCTCTATGCCCGGTAAGCTTATTCAGAAAATGGCGAAAGTCGGCGTGAAAAACCCGCTCTTCCTGCTGGATGAAATCGACAAGATGTCATCCGACATGCGCGGCGATCCGGCTTCCGCTCTGCTTGAGGTGCTCGATCCGGAACAGAACGTGGCGTTCAACGACCACTATCTCGAAGTGGATTACGATCTTAGCGACGTCATGTTTGTGGCGACCTCTAACTCCATGAACATTCCTGCGCCGCTGCTGGACCGTATGGAAGTGATTCGTCTCTCCGGCTATACCGAGGATGAAAAGCTTAACATCGCGAAGCGCCATCTGCTGCCGAAGCAGGTTGAGCGTAACGCCCTGAAAGCGAACGAACTGACCGTTGAAGACAGCGCGATTATCGGCATTATCCGCTATTACACCCGCGAAGCGGGCGTGCGTAGCCTTGAGCGTGAAATCTCTAAGCTGTGCCGTAAAGCGGTGAAACAGCTGCTGCTTGACCCGGCGCTTAAGCAAATAACCATCACGGGCGACAATCTGAAAGATTACCTGGGCGTTCAGCGCTTCGATTACGGTCGCGCCGACAACGAAAACCGCGTAGGGCAGGTGACAGGTCTTGCCTGGACCGAAGTGGGCGGCGATTTGCTGACCATCGAAACCGCCTGCGTACCGGGTAAAGGCAAGCTTACTTACACCGGATCGCTTGGTGAAGTGATGCAGGAATCCATCCAGGCTGCGCTGACCGTGGTACGTGCGCGCGCGGAAAAACTCGGTATCAACGGGGATTTCTACGAGAAACGCGACATTCACGTTCACGTGCCGGAAGGGGCGACGCCGAAAGATGGTCCAAGCGCAGGCATTGCGATGTGCACCGCTCTGGTTTCTTGCCTGACCGGCAACCCGGTTCGCGCCGACGTAGCGATGACCGGCGAGATAACGCTGCGCGGCCAGGTGCTGCCGATTGGCGGTCTGAAAGAGAAACTGCTGGCGGCGCATCGCGGCGGCATTAAAACCGTGTTGATCCCGTATGACAACAAGCGCGATCTGGAAGAAATTCCGGAGAACGTCATTGCCGATCTGGATATCCATCCGGTGAAACGCATTGAAGAGGTGCTGACGCTTGCGCTGCAGAACGAACCGTTCGGTATGCAGGTAGTCACTGCGAAATAGTGACCTGACGCAAAGAGCACTGATAAAAACAGGGCTGGCGAGTGATTTGTCACTTGCCAGCTTTTTTTTGTATAGCTAATTTAGATTGCTGACCGGGCGTGCCATCAATAACTACTGTTGTAAGGGCGATGCATGCCTGTTATAACTGCTGCGCGGTCGCGCTACGAAGGGATCGGGTGCGATATAAATAATAAAGAGAGGAAGAGAAGAGTGAATAAATCTCAACTGATAGACAAAATTGCCGCAAGCGCTGATATTTCCAAAGCCGCGGCTGGACGTGCGTTAGATGCTTTGATTGTTTCCGTTACTGAATCTCTGCAGGCAGGGGACGAAGTGGCTCTGGTTGGATTTGGGACTTTTGCTGTTCGTGAGCGTGCTGCCCGCACTGGCCGCAACCCGCAAACTGGTAAAGAGATCACCATTGCAGCGGCTAAAGTGCCTGGCTTCCGTGCCGGTAAAGCGCTTAAAGACGCGGTAAATTAAGAAACGCTTGCGGAAGTCCCGTAAGGTTTTTGAAACTAAGGGCGCATCGTCAGATGTGCCTTTTTTATATGCCCGGATTTTTATGAGGCGCGTGGGCTGACAACCGCCCCGTTTTCTTGTCACAATACGCCTCAGGGCGCAGCGGCAGAGCCGTGTTCCGAAGGACGCGATACGTCTCTGTGCAGGGTTTACCAGTTACACTACAGCGGAGTGTTGTTACACCATGATGGACAATTTACGCGCGGCGGCTAATCACGTCGTGCTCAAAATCATATTGGGTTTAATTATCGTCTCGTTCATTCTGACGGGCGTAGGTAATTACCTGATTGGCGGTAACAATAATTATGCCGCAAAAGTTAACGGCCAGGAGATTAACCGGGCACAGTTTGAAAACGCGGTCATGGGCGAGCGCAACCGCATGCAGCAGCAGCTTGGCGATCAGTTCTCTGCGCTGGCGGCGAACGAAAGCTACATGAAAGGCATGCGCCAGCAGGTGCTCCAGCGCATGATAGACGAGACCCTTCTCGATCAGTACGCCAAAAAGCTGGGCCTTGGCATCAGCGATGAGCAGGTAAAACAAGCTATCTTTAAGCAGCCCGCGTTCCAGAGCAACGGCAAGTTTGACAACACGCGCTATAACGCCATCGTCAATCAAATGGGAATGACGGCGGATCAATACGCGCAGGCGCTGCGCAATCAGCTGACCACGCAACAGCTAATTAACGCTATCGTCGGCACCGACTTTATGCTGAACGGCGAAACGGATGAACTGGCTGCGCTGGTTTCTCAACAGCGTCTGGTGCGTGAAGCCACCATTGACGTAAACGCGCTGGCGGCTAAACAGCAGGTTTCCGATGCGGAAATCAATAACTACTACCAGCAGAATAAAGATCGTTTCGTGGCGCCGGAACAGTTTCGCGTAAGCTATATCAAGCTGGACGCGGCTGCGATGCCGGAAACCGCGAGCGATGCGGAAATCCAGACTTATTACGATCAGCATCAGGATGAGTTTACCCAGCCGCAGCGTAATCGGTACAGCGTCATTCAGACGAAAACTGAAGCGGAAGCGAAAGCGGTGCTGGATACGCTGAAGCAGGGCGGTGACTTTGCTGCTCTGGCGAAAGAGAAATCAGCCGACATCATTTCTGCCCGTAACGGCGGCGACATGGGCTGGCTTGAGCCTGCCACTACGCCGGAAGAGTTGAAAAACGCCGGTCTGAAAGAGAAAGGCCAGCTCTCAGGCGTTATCAAGTCTTCGGTAGGTTTCCTGATAGTCCGTCTGGATGACGTTCAGCCGGCGCAGGTGAAGCCGCTTGCCGAAGTGCATGACGCTATTGCCGCAAAAGTGAAGCAGGAAAAAGCGCTGGATGCCTACTTCGCGCTGCAGCAGAAAGTGAGCGAGGCGGCCAGCAATGACAACGAATCGCTGGTGGGCGCCGAGCAAGCTGCGGGCGTTAAGGCCGTGCAAACCGACTGGTTCGGCCACGACAATCTGCCGCAGGAGCTGAACTTCAAACCGGTAGCGGATGCGATTTTCGGCGGCAGCCTGATTGGCGAGAACGGCACGCCGGGTAGCAACTCTGACATCATTACCGTTGAAGGCGACCGTGCGTTTGTGCTGCGCGTTACCGATCATAAAGCGGAAGCGACAAAACCGCTGGCGGACGTGCGTAACGAAGTGGTGGACGCGGTTAAGCATCAGAAAGCTGAACAGCAGGCGAAAATTGACGCTGAGAAACTGCTGAGCGCGCTCAAAAACGGCAAAGGCGACGAGGCGCTGAAAGCCGCTGGCCTGAGCTTTGGCGAAGCGAAAACGCTGAGCCGCACCGGTCAGGACCCGCTGAGCCAAACCGCCTTTACCCTGCCGCTGCCTGCTAAGGGCAAACCCAGCTACGGTATGGGCAACGATATGCAGGGGAACGTGGTTCTGCTGGCGCTGGACGAAGTGCGCAGCGGCACGCTGCCGGAAGAGCAGAAGAAAGCGATGGTGCAGGGGATCACCCAGAATAATGCCCAGGTCGCTTTCGAGGCGCTGATGAGCAACCTGCGTAAAGAAGCCAAAATTAAAATGGGCGACATGATAACGGAACAGCAGCAATAACGAGACGTTTCGCACATTTTTGCAATACGCTGCAACAGACAAAGGCCGCTTACGCGGCCTTTTCCATTTTTAAAGATTGCTGTTTGTTGCGTTACGGCTGGCGCAATAAGGTAGCTCTGCTGTCAACAAACAAGGAGAAAACAGCATGAAACGTGGAATCAAAGCACTCTGTCTGGCATTGGCTGTAGCAGGCTGCGGCCTTAGCAGCACCTCACTGGCGGCGCCTTCTGCAGGAAAAGCACAGGTAACGCAAACCCGACCCGATAGCGCCGATAGCAAAGCGCTGACACCTGGCGAAAAAGCATCACAAAGCGAAGAAGGCACCGTCAACATCAATACCGCCACGGTAGATGAGCTGGCGAAGGCGATGAACGGCGTGGGTAAGAAAAAAGCGCAGGCTATCGTCAGCTATCGCGAAGAGCACGGCCCTTTCAAAGCGCTGGAAGAGTTAAAACAGGTGCCTGGCATGGGCGATTCGCTGGTAGAAAGGAACCTGCCTAACCTCACGCTTTAACCGTAACTTGTCCTTGCAGAGTTAAAAACTTTTGCCAGACTAAAGAGGTCATACCAGTGGTGTGACCTCTGTATCGATTAAAACAATGACAAGGGTTAAAGCGCTATGCAGACACAAATCAAAGTACGGGGTTTTCATCTTGATGTTTATCAACATGTTAATAACGCCCGCTATCTGGAGTTTCTTGAAGAGGCGCGCTGGGATGGCCTTGAGCATGAAGAAAGTTTTCAGTGGATGACGGCCAACAACATTGCTTTTGTTGTGGTAAACATCAACATCAATTATCGCCGTCCCGCCGTGCTGGGCGATCTGCTTACCGTAACCAGTGAAATGAAACAGCTTAACGGTAAAAGCGGCGTTCTGAGCCAGGTTATTACGCTTGAGCCAGAAGGGCAGGTGGTCGCCGACGCGTTAATCACTTTTGTCTGCATCGATCTCAAAACGCAAAAAGCGCTGCCGATTGAAGGCGAGCTGCGTGAAAAGCTGGAAAAATTAATAGTCTAATGGCTTAAAATATTTTCATGACGCCTGATGGCTTTTGGCTCCTCCGCCCGGTAGATAATCTGGTATTGCGAAGGCTGGTGTTCCCCGCGTAAGCGGGGGTCCCCCCTTGAAAATGACGCCAGCGCGTTTCGTTTTGGTATTCCCCGCCTGGGCGGGATAAACCGCAACAGAGCACATTATTAGCCTGTCGCCTGTCTGTTTCTTGCTTCATCTTCCATTCCAAAACTAATCACCCCCTGCCGTTCTGCTTATATTTTTTAACCACTTATACTTCAGGTTATGGACTCGTATAACCGGAGGTGCAATGCGGATTCACCATCTTAACTGCGGCTGTATGTGCCCGCTGGGCGGCAAACTTTATGACGGATTCAGCAAGGGCGCGCACGCGCACCTGATTTGCCACTGTCTGCTGGTAGAGACGGACCAGCATGGTCTGGTGCTGGTGGACACAGGCTTCGGGCTTGAAGATATGGCGGAGCCCTCCCATCGCCTGCCGTGGTTTTTCCGGGCAATGAACAATATTCAGTACCGTAAAGAGCTTACGGCTGCGTATCAGCTTGCGGCGCTGGGCTTTACGCCGGGTGATGTCCGCCATATTGTGCTTACGCATCTTGATTTCGACCATGCCGGCGGCCTGAGCGATTTCCCGAACGCTCAGGTGCATCTGATGCAGACTGAAATCGATACCGCCAGCGACCGCCGCGGCTGGCTGGCGCGCGAGCGTTATCGGCCCGGTCAGTGGGGTGCGATTTCAGGCTGGCACGGCTATCAGCCCCGAGGCGAAGCGTGGTTTGGTTTTGAGTCGGTGAGAGAGTTAAAAGGCCTGCCGCCGGAGATTTTGCTAATCCCACTACGTGGACATACGCAGGGGCACGCCGGGGTGGCGATAGATACGCCAGGCGGCTGGCTATTGCACGGCGGCGATGCGTGGTTTTTCCGCGAAGAAATGGCGCCCACTTATCACTGCACGCCGGGGTTGCGCTTTTACCAGACGATGATGCAGGAAGATAAAGACGCCCGGCTGAATAACCAGCGCCGCTTAAGGGCGCTGGCGACCGATGCTAACGCTGGCGTCACGCTGTTTTGCAGCCATGACGCCAAAGAGTTCGAGCGGTTGAAAGCGGGCGAAACGCGATTAGCGTAACCCCGTTTTCTGCTTGAGCGCGGCCATAACGCCCGCTTTGTCACCAAGATAACGGTTAAGGCCGTTGGCGCGCAGGTTGCAGGCGGCGCACTCGCCGCAGCCTTCGCCCTTGATGCCGTTATAACAGGTGAGGGTATCATGGCGTACCAGCTCGAGTTTGCCCCAGTAGTCCGCCAGCGCCCAGGTTTCCGCTTTATCCAGCCACATCAACGGCGTTTCAAAACGCACGTCCCGCGCCATGCCAAGGCTTACGGCATGGTTAAGCGCTTTGACAAATTCATCGCGGCAATCCGGGTAACCGGAAAAATCGGTCTCGCAAACGCCGGTTATTACCGCTTCCGCCTGTACCTGGTAGGCGTAAATGGCCGCGAGCGTCAGGAACAGAATGTTGCGGCCTGGCACAAAGGTGCTGGGAATGCCGCTCGCTTGCGGGTCGTAATCCGGCACCGGAATGCTGTCGCGGGTCAGGCTGCTCACCGCCAGTTCATTCAGCAGCGTGACGTCCAGCACTTTGTGCGCCCGTGCGCCCAGCCTGGACGCCAGTTCGCGGGCGATATCAATCTCGGCCCGATGGCGCTGGCCGTAATCAAACGTCACGCAATGAACTTCATCATACTGCTGGAGCGCCTGAATCAGGCAGGTGGTGGAGTCTTGTCCTCCGCTGAAGACAACAACGGCACGTTTCATAATCAACCCTGTGGTTCTTAATCGCAAAAACGGTATGGTAGCGCCGTAGCGCCATGCTAACCAGCTTCTTTGCCTTGCTCAGGCGGCGGCAGCCAGGCGCGGGTGAAATCAAACCAGCCGCGCGCGTTAAGCTCAACGCCGTTAATTCCCGGCGGCGCGCTTATCTGGTAGCGATAATTAAAGAGCGGCGTGATGATGCCTGCGGACATCATTTCATAAAACACGGCTTTCAGGGCGGCGTTACGGGTCTCGTCATCGGGATAGCGCTGTACGGAATCGAGTGTGGCGAACAGATGCTGCTGTTGCGCAAGCGTCAGCAAATTCGGCCAGAGCGCGTCGCAGCGCAACCACTGCTCCAGCGTATATTCCGGCGCTTCGCCGATAAGCCTGTCGCCCATCACCATATCCGCTTTCCCCAGTTCGCCGCAGCCGTCCCAGTTTTTGGCGTCGTGAAAATGGAGGATTAATTCGCAACCCAAAGAGGCCAGCTGTTCACGTAACTGCTGCGCCATAACATGCAACTCGACCGGCAAATGATAAAAGAGCGTCAGCCGGGGCGGCAGTTGCACCGATTGCGGCGGCCATTGCGGCAGTTCCCAGCCCGGCAGCATCTCGCGACTCGGCGTAATCAGCCCTTCATCCAGCGGCAGCGCGTCAATCATGCCGCTTTGATGGATAAGGCTGATAAGCCGCCGCGCCTGTGCGATGGAGAGACGTCCGGCCTGGCGTACGCCGAGGTAGCAAAAGCCGAGGCTGATGCTGTTGCTGACCGGACGCAGATGGGCCAGCTCTTCTTCCTGGCCAAGGGCTATCTGCACCGGATGGCGACAGCTGGTGCCGAGCGCGCGGTCAAAAAGCTGCGGCGTTATCCAGTATTCCACCGCCTTCAGCAACGGATGTTGCAGATGGTAAAACTCGTGGCTTTCCAGCCGCACCAGCTCAGGCGTAAAAGCCGTGAGCCGAAACGGGCCGCAGCCTGTTTGATTATCATCCGGGTGCGCGAGAAAACTGCAGTAGCTGGCGAGCCGCCAGGGAAGCCAGTAATCGGGCCTGAAGAGCGTGAAGCGCAAACACCGGGCGTGGGGCGAGTCGACCGTTTTAACGCTTGAGAAAAGCTGGCGCAGCGCGGGCAGCGTCAGGAGATGGGTAAAGCTTGTAAGCAGCTGCGCCGTTTCGACCGGCTTGCCGTCATGCCAGTGCAGGGTGGAGCGAAGATAAAAACGCCAGGTCAGGCCGTCGGGGGAAACCTCCCAGTGGTGCGCCAGGTCGCCGTGCGGACGAAGGCTTGCCGCCTCAAAGCGCGTCAGCCCGGCAAAAATCTGGCTTGCCAGATGTTGCTCGGCGCGTCCTGGCAAAAAGCCGGGCGTTAGCGGCTCCAGCGGACGGTAATAGGGAATGCGCAGGGTTGGCGTGTCGTTCTGCCACTGGCCGCCCAGAAACGGCGTCAGCAGATGACGCAACTGCTCCGGCGCCAGCTGCGCAAGCGCAAGGGCGTTGTGATGTTCCCCCAGGCGTAACACCTTTTCCATCATCCCCGCACGCACGCTTTGCGGGCTAACCAGAAAGGTTAGCGTGCCTCTTTTTCCCCGTCCTGACTGCGCCTGCCACGTCAGCCAGCCTGCCTCTTCAAGTTGACGCAGCAGAGAGCGGGCGTGGCGCTCGCTGCAAAAGCAGCGCGCCGCTAGTTCCGCCACGGTGGTCTGTTGAGGCGAGCCCGCTGAAGGCTGCCAGAGACGTTGAAATTGGTTTAATCGATTGAGCAGTCGCATACAAAACCCGGAACAGTTTCTGGCAAGTATTCACTATTAGTTCCGTATATACCAGGCGATACTTTTCGGCATGCAATCAGCTTCACACAGGAGATAACCATGGCGAAACTCGCGGCCTTTGATATGGACGGCACGCTGCTGATGCCGGACCATCGGCTGGGCGAAAAGACTATTAGCACGTTGCGCCGCCTGAGGGAGCGGGACATTGCGCTGGCCTTTGCGACCGGCAGGCACGTCATGGAGATGCGACCCCTTCTCGGCCAGTTTTCTCTGGAAGCGTTTTTGATAACCGGCAACGGCACCCGCATTCATACCCTGGAAGGGGAACTGCTGCACAGCCAGGATCTGGCGCCCGGTGTGGCGGAAACGGTGCTGCACAGCCACTGGGATACACAGGCGAGCATTCACGTCTTTAATGATGACGGCTGGCTGACCGACCGCGATATGCCGGAACTGCTCGTCGCGCACCGCTATAGCGGTTTTCGTTATCAACTGGTGGATCTCAAACGGATCCCGGCGCACCGGGTGACGAAGATCTGCTTCTGCGGCGATCATGACGATCTGTGTCGCCTGCGCGTTCAGCTTAACGAGGCGCTGGGAAACAACGCGCACCTGTGCTTTTCCGCCACAGATTGTCTGGAAGTGCTGCCGCCGGGATGCAATAAGGGCGCAGCGCTGGCCGTGCTGAGCCAGCATCTGGGTTATACGCTGGCGGAATGCATGGCGTTCGGCGACGCCATGAACGATCGCGAGATGCTCTCACTGGTCGGGCATGGGCTGATTATGGGCAACGCCATGCCGCAGCTGATAGCGGATTTACCCCACCTGCCGGTGATAGGTCACTGTAGCCGACAGGCGGTTTCACACTATTTAACACATTGGCTGGATACACCACACCTTACTTATTCCCCCGAATGATGAGGATTTCCAGCAAGCCGGGCTAGCCCGGCTTTTTTTCTTCCAGCAGCGAGGCCAGCGCCGCCTGATACGGCGCCAGGTCGCCGATGTTTTTCGCCACCCATTCCGGCTGGTAATAGGTATCGAGATAGCGCTCCCCGCTGTCGCATAGCAGGGTGACAATTGCCCCCTGGCGGCCTTCGTCGCGCATGCGCGCCGCCAGCTGCAACGCGCCCCACATATTGGTGCCGGTGGAGGCGCCCACTTTGCGGCCAAGCTGCGTCTCCAGCCACTGCATGGCGGCGACGCTCGCGGCGTCCGGCACGCGCAACATCTCATCCACGACGTCCGGAATAAAAGAAGGCTCCACGCGCGGGCGGCCGATGCCTTCAATCTTACTCCCCACGCCGCTTCGCAACGTGTTGTCGCGGGTGTGCCAGTAATCCATAAACACCGAGTTTTGCGGGTCTACTACCATCAGCTTCGTGTCGTGTCCCTGGTAGCGCAGGTAACGGCCAAGCGTTGCGGAAGTGCCGCCCGTGCCTGCGCTCATCACAATGTACGCCGGCACCGGATGCGGCTCATGGCGCATCTGGCGAAAAATGCTGTCGGCGATATTGTTGTTGCCTCGCCAGTCGGTGGCGCGCTCGGCGTAGGTAAACTGGTCCATATAATGGCCGCCGAGCTCGCGCGCCAGCGTCTCGGACGCATCGTAAATTTCGCAGGCGCTTTGCACGAAGTGGCAGCGGCCGCCGTAAAACGCTATCTGCTCAACTTTGCGCTTCGCCGTACAGGCGGGCATGACTGCGATAAAAGGCAACCCCAGCAGCCGGGCAAACCAGGCTTCTGAAACAGCGGTCGACCCCGAGGAGGCTTCAATAATCGGCGTGCCTTCTTTTATCCAGCCGTTGCTTAAGGCGTAGAGAAAAAGAGAGCGGGCGAGGCGGTGCTTCAGGCTGCCGGTCGGGTGAGTGCTTTCATCTTTCAGATAGAGGTAAATGCCCGGAAAGGCGGGCAGCGGCAGGCGCAGCAGGTGCGTATCCGCAGAACGCTGGTTATCAGCGTTGATTTCAGTAATGGCGTGGCGTACCCAGGAGCTGGTCATGCGCGTGATCCGTTTGTCAATTTGTGCTTAGAGTAACGAAGATCGCGGGGAAAAACGTTGCCATTTCACCTACAGGCGGCTTGAATAAGAGAAAATTATTCTCCTGGTGGCCGCTATGTTAGATAAAATTGACCGCAAGCTCCTTGCGTTGCTGCAAAGTGACTGCACCCGCTCTTTGCAGGCGCTCGCCGATGCCGTTAATCTGACAACAACCCCCTGCTGGAAACGGCTCCGGCGTCTGGAAGAAGAAGGTTATGTCACGGGTAAAGTGGCGCTGCTGGACCCGGAAAAGCTCGGCCTCGGCCTGACGGCGTTTATGCTTATCAAAACCCAGCACCATAACCGCGAGTGGTATAGCCACTTCGTCTCGGTGGTCAGCGGCATGCCTGAGGTGCTGGGCTTCTGGCGCATGGCGGGGGAGTACGACTACCTGATGCAGGTTCAGGTAGCGGATATGAAGCGGTATGACGAGTTTTACAAGCGACTGGTGAACCAGGTGCCGGGCTTTTCCGAGGTCACTTCGAGTTTCGCCATGGAGCAGATAAAATACACCACAGCCCTGCCGGTGGAGGCGTAGCCTTTAGCGGCCACCTATACTCCATCCCTGCGCTTATCGTCATTAAAGACAATCAGGACAAACGTTTTGCGATTATTTGCTCAGTTAAGCTGGTACTTCGGCCGGGAGTGGCGACGCTATCTCGGCGCCGTAGCCCTGCTTATCATTATCGCCGTTTTGCAACTCGTGCCGCCAAAACTGGTGGGCGTTATTGTGGACGGCGTCACCCAACGCCACTACACCGCCGGGCAGATTTTACTGTGGATAGGCGTCATGGTGGCGATTGCGATTGTGGTTTATCTGCTGCGCTACGTCTGGCGCGTGCTGCTGTTCGGCGCGTCTTATCAGCTTGCCGTTGAGCTGCGCCGCGATTTTTATCGCCAGCTCAGCCGCCAGCATCCTGAGTTCTACTTACGCCACCGCACCGGCGATTTAATGGCGCGAGCCACCAACGACGTCGACCGCGTGGTCTTTGCCGCGGGCGAAGGGGTATTAACGCTGGTGGATTCGCTGGTGATGGGCTGCGCGGTGCTGATAGTCATGAGCACGCAAATAAGCTGGCAGCTTACGCTGCTGGCATTGCTGCCGATGCCAGTGATGGCCATTGTCATTAAGCGCTACGGCGACCAGCTGCACCACCGCTTCAAGGCGGCGCAGGCGGCGTTTTCAACGCTTAACGATCGCACTCAGGAGAGCATGACCAGCATCCGCATGATCAAGGCGTTCGGGCTGGAGGACCGTCAGTCGGCGCTGTTCGCCGAAGACGCGCGGGAGACGGGGCAGAAGAACCTGCGGGTGGCGCGTGTGGATGCCCGCTTCGACCCGACTATTTACATCGCCATCGGCATGGCGAACCTGCTGGCTATCGGCGGCGGCAGCTGGATGGTGATGAACGGCACGCTGACGCTCGGCCAGCTCACCAGCTTCACGATGTATCTGGGCCTGATGATCTGGCCGATGCTGGCGCTGGCCTGGATGTTTAACATCGTCGAGCGCGGCAGCGCGGCGTACAGCCGCATTCGCGCCATGCTTGCTGAGGCGCCTGTCGTTCACGACGGCGACGAAAGCGCGCCGCCGGGACGCGGCGAGCTGCGCGTGGCTATCCGCGCCTTCCGTTATCCTGGCGTTACCCAGCCGACGCTGCAAAACCTCAACGTCGCCCTGAAGCCGGGGCAGATGTTAGGGTTGTGCGGGCCGACCGGCGCGGGGAAAAGCACCGTGTTAACGCTGATACAGCGCCATTTCGATGTTGATGAAGGGGAGATTCGCTTTCATGACATCCCGCTGCCTCGTTTGAAGCTGGATGACTGGCGCGCCCGGCTGGCCGTTGTGAACCAGACGCCGTTCCTCTTCTCTGACACGGTGGCGAACAATATCGCCCTCGGCAAGCCTGAAGCCACGCAGCAGGAGATTGAGCATGTGGCGAAACTCGCCTGCGTGCACGAAGATATTCTGCGCCTGCCGCAGGGGTACGACACCGAAGTGGGCGAGCGCGGCGTGATGCTCTCCGGCGGGCAGAAGCAGCGTATCTCCATTGCCCGCGCTCTGCTGCTGAACGCAGAGATGCTGATTCTGGATGACGCGCTTTCGGCGGTAGATGGGCGCACGGAACACCAGATCCTGCACAACCTGCGCCAGTGGGGAGAAGACCGTACGGTTATCATCAGCGCCCATCGCCTTTCGGCGCTGACCGAAGCGAGCGAAATTCTGGTGCTGCAGCACGGTCATGTAGCCCAGCGGGGTCAGCATGAACAGCTGGCGAGCCAGCCGGGCTGGTATCGCGATATGTACCGCTATCAGCAGCTTGAAGCGGCGCTGGACGACGCGCCGGAAGAGAACCAACAGGAGGCGATGAATGCGTAATTTTGGTCAGCTGTGGCCGACGCTAAAACGCCTGCTGGCGTATGGCAAGCCCTGGCGTAAACCGCTTTCGATGGCGGTGGTTATGCTGTGGGTTGCCGCCGCCGCGGAAGTCAGCGGCCCGGCGCTCATCAGCTACTTTATTGACAACCTCGTCGCGCAGCATCGTATGCCGCTTGCGCTGGTCAGCGGGCTGGCGGCGGTTTATCTCCTGCTGCAACTGCTCGCCGCCGGGCTGCACTACTGGCAGTCGCTGCTGTTTAACGAAGCGGCCGTGGGCGTGGTGCAGCAGCTTCGCACCGATGCGATGGACGCCGCGCTGCGCCAGCCGCTCGGCGCCTTCGACACCCAGCCGGTAGGGCAGCTTATCTCCCGCGTGACCAACGACACCGAAGTTATCCGCGATCTCTACGTCACCGTTGTCGCAACGGTATTGCGCAGCGCGGCGCTGGTGGGCGCGATGCTGGTGGCCATGTTCAGCCTCGACTGGCGGATGGCGCTGGTGGCTATCACCATCTTTCCGGCGGTGCTGATTGTAATGCTGATTTATCAGCGCTACAGCACCCCCATTGTGCGCCGGGTGCGCGCTTATCTCGCAGATATCAACGACGGCTTTAACGAAGTGATCAACGGCATGAGCGTCATCCAGCAGTTTCGCCAGCAGGCGCGCTTTGGCGAACGGATGAATGAAGCGAGCCATTCGCACTATCTGGCGCGCATGCAGACGCTGCGCCTGGATGGTTTCCTGCTGCGTCCGCTGTTAAGCCTCTTTTCCGCGCTGGTGCTCTGCGGGTTGCTGATGCTGTTCGGCTTTACGTCAGTTGGCACGATAGAGGTTGGGGTGCTGTACGCCTTTATTAGCTATCTTGGACGCCTTAACGAACCGCTTATCGAGCTCACCACCCAGCAGTCGATGCTGCAACAGGCGGTGGTGGCGGGCGAGCGCGTCTTCGAGCTGATGGACAGGCCGCGCCAGAACTACGGCGATGACGATCGGCCGCTGCAAAGCGGATCGATCGACGTCGATAATGTTTCGTTCGCTTATCGCGACGATCGTCTGGTTTTGCAGGATATCGACCTGCGCGTTCCGTCGCGTCATTTCGTTGCGCTGGTGGGCCATACCGGCAGCGGTAAAAGCACGCTCGCGAACCTGCTGATGGGATATTACCCGCTGACGCGCGGCGAAATTCGCCTCGACGGGCGGCCGCTCCAGAGCCTGAGCCATGGCGCGCTGCGCAAGGGGGTGGCGATGGTGCAGCAGGACCCGGTGGTGCTGGCGGATTCGTTTTTCGCCAACGTCACCCTCGGGCGCGACATCAGCGAAGAACAGGTCTGGCAGGCGCTGGAGACGGTGCAACTGGCGGAGCTGGCGCGCGGCATGGCGCAGGGTATCCACACCCGTCTTGGCGAACAGGGCAATAACCTCTCTGTCGGCCAGAAACAGCTGCTGGCGATGGCCCGCGTGCTGGTCGATACGCCGCAAATTTTGATCCTCGATGAAGCGACGGCCAATATCGACTCCGGCACCGAGCAGGCGATTCAACAGGCGCTGGCGGCTATCCGTGAACACACCACGCTTGTGGTCATCGCGCATCGTCTTTCCACCATTGTGGAAGCGGATACGATCATGGTGCTTCACCGCGGCCAGGCCGTTGAACGCGGCACGCATCAGGAACTGCTCGCCGCGAAAGGGCGCTACTGGCAGATGTATCAGCTTCAGTTGGCAGGCGAAGAGCTGGAAGCGAGCGAGCGGGAAGAGTCGCTTATCGCCTGATGCACTATAATTACGCACCGCGCCAGCCGCTCGCTTTGCTGGTGCAAAAATGCAACGCACCCTGCACCAGCATGGTGCGTTTTTGCTTTCCAGGAACAATCTGAATCCCGGTCACACTTTTTTCTTACTCATTCACTCCATGAATGCCCGCTTGCCGGGCGCAAAATCTCCCGCTTTTTCATTCCTGGCACGCCGCTTGCTTTAACAAAGTTGTTAGCTGCGGCCATTACCCAATTCGACTGGAGGGGATTTATGAAGCTGGTTACCGTGGTAATCAAACCATTCAAACTGGAAGACGTGCGCGAGGCGCTTTCTTCAATTGGCATTCAGGGGCTGACGGTAACCGAGGTGAAAGGCTTTGGTCGCCAGAAGGGCCACGCCGAGTTATACCGCGGTGCCGAATACAGCGTTAACTTCCTGCCGAAAGTGAAGATTGACGTTGCTATTGCAGACGACCAACTTGATGAAGTGATTGATGTCATTAGTAAAGCTGCCTATACCGGCAAAATTGGCGACGGCAAAATTTTCGTTGCCGAGCTGCAACGCGTGATTCGTATTCGTACCGGCGAAGCCGACGAAGCGGCACTGTAACTGGCCAACCGTGACAGGAATGGAAAAGATGAAACACACAGCACTGAAATCTGGCCTCGGCCTGCTTTCGCTTCTGCCCGGCCTTGCCATGGCCGCTCCGGCGGTGGCGGACAAAGCGGACAACGCTTTTATGATGATCTGCACCGCACTGGTGCTCTTTATGACCGTACCTGGCCTGGCGCTCTTTTATGGCGGCCTGCTGCGCGGTAAAAACGTGCTCTCCATGCTGACGCAGATCTCCGTGACTTTCGCGCTGGTCTGCATTCTCTGGGTGGTTTACGGCTACTCGCTGGCGTTTGGCTCCGGCGGCAGCTTCTTCGGTAACCTTAACTGGATCCTGCTGAAGGGTATTAACATCACCGATCTCATGGGCAGCTTCTACCAGTACATCCACGTGGCGTTCCAGGGTTCGTTCGCCTGTATTACCGTGGGGCTGATTGTCGGCGCGCTGGCTGAGCGCATTCGCTTCTCCGCCGTGCTTATTTTCGTGGTGGTATGGCTGACGCTCTCCTACGTGCCTATCGCCCACATGGTGTGGGGCGGCGGCCTGCTGGGTTCTCATGGCGCGCTGGATTTCGCAGGTGGCACCGTTGTGCACATTAACGCCGCGGTGGCGGGCCTGGTAGGCGCTTACCTGGTGGGTAAACGCGTGGGCTTTGGCAAAGAAGCGTTCAAACCGCATAACCTGCCGATGGTCTTTATCGGCACGGCGATCCTTTACTTTGGCTGGTTTGGCTTCAACGCCGGCTCCGCCAGTGCGGCGAATGAAATCGCCGGTCTGGCGTTCCTGAACACCGTTGTGGCGACAGCCGCTGCCATTCTCGCCTGGGTCTTCGGTGAATGGGCGCTGCGCGGCAAGCCTTCTCTGCTGGGCGCCTGCTCCGGCGCTATCGCGGGTCTGGTAGGCGTGACTCCGGCTTGCGGCTACATCGGCGTCGGCGGTTCTCTGATTGTCGGCATCGCGGCGGGTCTGGCGGGTCTGTGGGGCGTCACCATGCTGAAACGCTGGCTGCGCGTTGATGACCCGTGCGACGTCTTCGGCGTGCATGGCGTGTGCGGCATCGTGGGCTGCATCCTGACCGGCGTGTTCGCAGCAAGCTCGCTGGGTGGCGTGGGTTACGCAGAAGGCGTGACCATGGGTCACCAGGTGCTGGTGCAGCTGGAAAGTATTGCGGTTACCGTGGTCTGGTCCGGCGTGGTGGCGTTCATCGGCTACAAACTGGCGGATATGACGGTTGGTCTGCGCGTACCGGAAGACCAGGAGCGCGAAGGTCTGGACGTCAACAGCCACGGCGAGAATGCCTACAACGCCTGAGTAGAGCATCTCTCCTGTTAAAACCTCCCGCGTGCGGGAGGTTTTTTATTTTCAGGGGAGAGGTAAAACCAGTGGCGCAGCGTCTTTCCGGTGGCGTTTCGCATATTCAGCCAGCAAACGGCGCGCCTGAACGTCAGGGCGGCCCGCCGTCACGGCTTACTTAACCGCGCTTCCTCATCACCCCTTCCTGCACAGAAGAGGCGACCAGTTTGCCGTCCATGCTCCAGAATTCGCCGCGCACAAAGCCGCGCGCGCTGGAGGCGGAGGTGCTCTCCACGCTGTAGAGCAGCCACTCGTTCATGTCGAACGGACGGTGGAACCACATGGAGTGGTCGATAGTCGCCACCTGCATGCCTGGCTCCAGGAAGCCCACGCCGTGCGGCTGCAGCGCCACTACCAGGAAGTTAAAGTCGGAGGCGTAGCCCAGCAGCGACTGGTGCACGCGGAAATCGTCCGGCATCGCCCCGTTAGCGCGGATCCACACCTGGCGCGTCGGCTCCGCCACGTGTCCTTTCAGCGGGTTATGAAACTCCACCGGGCGAATTTCGAGCGGCTTATCGCTAAGGAACTTCTCTTTCACCTGCGGTGGCAGGAACTTTTCCAGCGCCCGGGCGATATCGGTTTCCGATTTCAGCCCTTCGGGCGACGGCGCGGCAGGCATCGTTTTTTGATGCTCGAAACCCGCTTCCGGCGCCTGGAACGAGGCGGTCATGTAAAAAATAGGTTTGCCGTTTTGGATAGCCGCTACGCGCCGGGCGCTGAAGCTGTTGCCATCGCGCAGCACTTCAACGTCATACACAATCGGCTTCTGACTGTCGCCCGGGCGCAGGAAATAGCTGTGGAAAGAGTGCACCAGACGTTCTGCCGGCACGGTCTCTTTAGCAGCGTAAAGCGCCTGCCCGACGACCTGGCCGCCAAAGACCTGCCGCAGACCTAAATCTTCGCTCTGGCCGCGAAACAGCCCCTCTTCAATTTTTTCCAGATTCAACAATGCCAGTAGGTTGCTCAGCGCCTGACTCATAACGGGTCCTCAACAGCAAAAGAAAGCACAGCGGTGCCGGGAAAGTAACGAGAGTATAACGTAGAACCACAACTGGTCCGAGGGGTGGAATTATCTTAATGGCGGCCCATTACCAGGCGAAAATCAGTGACCTGTGCCACACTTAGCACGACAAGCAAGTTCTGACCACTCACTTCTGGTGAGTTATCGCGCTCACTGGTGCATTGAAAATAAGGAGAACGCAATGAAACTCGTGCACATGTTAAGTGGTTTAGCGGTTGCGGTTGCTCTGGCGGGTTGCGCAAAGGATAAAAGCGCGGACATAGCGGTTCCGGCGCCGAATCCGAACACCGCTGGCGTGGCGACACAGCCGGTTATTAAACAGCCTAACGTCTCCGGTACGGTCTGGGTCCGTCAGAAAGTGGCGCTGCCGCCGGATGCCGTGCTGACCGTAACGCTCGCCGACGCCTCGCAGTCTGACGCGCCTTCCCGTGTTATCGCGCAAAAAGCGGTACGTACCGAAGGCAAGCAGGCGCCATTCAGCTTCGTATTGCCGTTTAACCCGGCCGACGTACAGCCGAATGCCCGCATTCTGCTGAGCGCCGCCATCACCATCGACAACAAGATTGTTTTGGTAACTGACCAGGTTAAACCAGCAGTAACCCAGGGCGGCACTAAAATCGACCTGAACCTGGTACCGGTGCAGCAGACCGCGATCCCGTTACAGGAAGGCGGCGGTGCGGCGACAACGGTGCCGAGCACGTCGCCAACGCAGGTTAACCCTTCGTCAGCGGTTCCGGCTCCCACGCAGTTCTGAGTTGAACATTAACGCCTCTTCGGAGGCGTTTTTAATAGCGCCAGCGGTAGCGGGCGAGGTCTATCTGTCCGCTGCCGGAGACCTGAACCCCTTCCGACAGCAGCGCCTGCCGCTGACGCTGTAAATCGGGCCCGGTAAGCGAAATCGCGCCGTGGCGATTCACGACCCGATGCCAGGGCAACTGGCTGCCTTCCGGTAATCTTTTCAGCACGCCGCCCACCTGCCGCGCCGCTCGCGGCGAGCCCGCAAGCCTTGCCACTTCGCCATAGGTCGTCACGCATCCCTCAGGAATGGCCGCGACAATCTGATAAACGCGCATCGGGAAACTGTCCAGGTTATCCATCATTCGCACTCCGTGAGATGAGACAGTAAGGATAGTGAGGAGTGGGGGAGGAGGGAAGGCTTAACCGCTTGTTTTTACATACATGAATGTACCGTTATTTGGCGACACTACTCACAGTTCGATTTCAGAATAAAAAGAATAATTTATTCATGAAACAGCACATGGATGAATTAAATGGATTTTTATTCTTACTGGGGAAAAGCCGCTCACGGGCTGGAGCATAAAGGCGATGACTATCACCTTCTGTGCTGGCATTCGCTGGATGTGGCGGCATGTGGCTACGTAATGGTGATGGAGAACCGGTTTAACGCCGCCGGGATATTCGCCGCGCTGGGCATAACAGAGCGTCAAACGGCGGCGGAATTCTTCGCCTGGCTGCTTTGCTGGCACGACATCGGCAAGTTTGCGCGTCTGTTTCAGCAAAAATATACCCATGAAGCGCTCGCTCATGGCCAGCGCGACGTCAGCGAAAATCGGCATCATCACACCGTGACGGGCATGTGGTTGTGGCAATATCACCTTAGCGAGACTGTTGCCGCAAGCGTTGTCAGCCCGCTCTCTCTGCGTCTGCGCAAACGCGTGCTCGAACGCTGGATGCCGGTGGTGATTGGGCACCACGGCCTGCCGATATCAAGCGAAAACTGCCATAACGATTTTTTGCCTGAAGATATAGAAGCCGCGCAAGCCTTTGCGCGGGCGGTGAATACACTCTTTCCGTCCGTTACGCTGCCGCAAACGTGGAGCGAAGCGGGCTGGCGAGATCAATTTTTACCGCTGAGCTGGCTGGTTTCGGCGCTGGTGGTGCTGGCGGACTGGGCTGGCTCCGGCAATCATTTTTTCCCGTGGTCGGCTGGTAAAATGCCGCTCGAAAGCTACTGGGCGCGCGCTGTCAACCAGGCGAAAAACGCGCTGCGTCTGTTGCCGCCAGCCAGCGACGTCGCGCCGTTTGAAGGCATCGCTACCCTTTTTCCTTTTATTACCGATCCAACGCCGCTTCAGCAAAAAGCGCTGGAGCTCGATATCAACACGCCCGGCCCGCGGCTTATCATTCTTGAAGATGTCACCGGCGCCGGGAAAACCGAAGCGGCGCTGGTGCTGGCGCATCGGCTGATGGCGGCCGGTCATGCCCGTGGGTTGTATATTGGACTGCCGACGATGGCGACGGCGAACGCGATGTATGCGCGGATGGAGCGCGCCTGGCTGCGGCTCTACCGCGAGGGCAGCCATCCAAGCCTTGCGCTGGCGCACAGCGCGCGCAGACTATCGGCAAATTTTAACGCGTCCATCTGGGCCCGCGAGCTGTTAGCGAATGAGTCTGGCGATGAAGTCGCCTCGTTCGAAGGCTGCGCCGCCTGGTTTGCCGAGTCGCCCAAAAAGGCGCTGCTGGCGGAGACTGGCGTCGGTACGCTTGATCAGGCGCTGATGGCAGTCATGTCGTTTAAGCATCAGAATCTGCGCCTGCTGGGCCTGAGCGACAAAATCCTGATAGCCGATGAGATCCACTCTTACGACGCTTATATGTCGCACCTTCTGGAAAAGCTGGTTGAAGTCCAGGCCGCCAGCGGCAACGCCACGATTTTGCTCTCCGCCACGCTCTCGCAGACCCAGCGAGACCGTCTGGCTACCGCGTTTTACAGAGGGTTAAATATGCCCTGTGAGCCGGTGCGCCCTGGGCTCGATGATTATCCGTGGGTAACGCACCTTCACGCGCAGGGCAGTGGCGGACATCGCGTTGCTACGCGCCCTCAGGTGCAACGGCGCGTCAGCATCGGCTGGGTGGAAGACGAAGCCGCCTGCCTCAATAAAATAGAAAAGGTCGTGGGGGAAGGGAGTTGTATTGGCTGGATACGTAATTCGGTTGACGACGCGGTGCGCAGTTACCGGGAGCTAATTCGCAACGGAAATATTCCCGAAGAAAATATTATTTTGTTCCATAGTCGTTTCGCTTTTACGGATCGTGCTGCTACGGAAATAAAAACGCTGGCATGGTTTGGTAAAGAAAATGCCGACCATCGCGACGGAAAAGTAATAATAGCTACTCAGGTGATTGAACAATCTTTAGATATTGACCTGGATTATTTAATTAGCGATCTGGCGCCGGTGGATCTGTTAATTCAGCGCGCCGGGCGAATGCAGCGGCACATTCGCGATGGTCACGGAAACATTAAATTAACCGGTGTGGATGAAAGGCCCGCGCCGCGCCTCGATATTCTGGCGCCGCCGTGGCAGGCGCAGCCAGATGAAAAGTGGTTAACCTCCGCGATGCGCAACACCAGCTACGTTTATCCGGCGCATTCACGGCTGTGGCTAACCCAGCGCGTGCTGCGCGAGCAGGGCGAAATACGCATGCCGGAAGCGGCGCGTTTATTAATTGAGGCCGTTTATGGCGAGGAAAGCGAAGTGCCGGAAGGCATGAAACTTTCTGAAGAAAAAGCAATGGCCGACTATTACAGTCAGCGTGCGATTGCCGCCAATTTTGAAATTTACCTTGAAGGCGGATATGACCCGAATAGCGCAAAACAATGGGGGCCTGAAGTTTCTACGCGCCTCGGTGAACTCACCGTCGATATCTGGCTGGCGTACAGCACACCTGAGGGCATTAAGCCCTATGCGCAGGGGGATAACCCATGGGAGATGAGCGCGTTGCGGGTGCGTAAAAGCTGGTGGGATAAGCACAAAACCGCCTTTACGCTGCTGGCTGGCGAGGCGCTGGAACGCTGGCGCATTACGCAGCGTAAAAAAGAGGCGGTGGTCATTTTGCTGCCGGGTGGGTATTCACCTAAAGAAGGTCTGACAGGTGTTGAGTAATGCCAGTAAAGCCCCGCTGTCGCGGGGAACGAATACCAAGTGTTCTTATTGTGGGTTTATCCCGGAATCAGGGAACCTGCACATTCTATCGGATGTTATTTTCTAAACTATTTATCTATTCCTAATTGCTCTTTCTATCAAAGAGTTCTTATTGTCATTGAAAATTTGAGGGTTATGATTGTCTACCTCTTTAGGGGTATCTGTTTGGCGGGTTAATTTTTTCCCTGAGATATTGATGAATCTTATTTTTCGTTTTGCTCATATCAGAAAGTGGGCGTGTAAGCTTCGTATATTTACGAGGCTGGAGTTGACAGTGGTGCTCATGTTTTCCTTTGTCGTAAATAATATCTAACGGACTGCGAGGCCACGGACGGCCTGTATATCAAGGAGGTTAAATGCATTTCAATTTGCTCACCACAAAATGGCTACCCGTTATTTACCGCGATGGCGGCCATGGAAAAATCGCGCCGATGGAACTGGCCGATGAAAATATTATGGAGCTGGTTTTACCCCGCCCCGACTTTCAGGGCGCCGCCTGGCAGTTTCTGCTCGGCGTGCTGCAAACCGCACTGGCGCCGAAGGACAAGGAAGGCTGGGAGGATATCTGGGAAGAGGGGTTAACAACCGGGATGATCCGCAATGCCCTCACGCCGCTAGAGCCGCTGTTTGAATTCGGGCCTGGCACGCCCTCGTTTATGCAGGATTTCGAACCGCTTGATGGCGAAAGCGTCTCGCTGGCGCTGCTGCTGCCGGAAACGCCCGGCGCCCAGACGCTGAGGCTGAATAAAGACCACTTTATTAAGCGTGGTGTGACGGAGAAGCTTTGCCCGCACTGTGCCGCGCTGGCGCTCTTTTCACTGCAATTAAATGCGCCTTCAGGCGGCAAAGGCTACCGCACCGGGCTGCGCGGCGGTGGGCCGATGACCACGCTGCTGGAATTGCACCGCTATAACGGCGAGCCCGCGCCGCTGTGGCGCAGGCTGTGGCTCAACGTAATGCCGCAGCGTGAAAGCCATATGCCGCTGCCCGCAAACTATGACGCCTGCGTATTTCCCTGGCTTGCGCCGACCCGCACCAGCGAAAAGGCGAGCGATATCGTGACCCCGGAACAGGCCGACGCGCTTCAGGCATTCTGGGGCATGCCGCGCCGTATCCGTATTGATTTTTCCGCCACGCAGCAGGGCGCCTGCGATCTCTGTGGTGAACCGGGCGACGCGTTGTTAACGGCGATGACAGTAAAAAACTACGGCATCAACTACGTCGGCTGGGTACATCCGCTTACGCCGCATCGCGTTCCTAAAAAAGAGGGCGGGGAGATGTTCTCACTGAAAGCGCAGCCGGGCGGTCTGCTCTGGCGCGACTGGCTGGGATTGATGATGGAGAGCGAAAGCGAAAATAATTACGAGCAGCCCGCCAGCATTATCAAAATTCGCCAGCAAAAGCGGCTGGAAGGCGCGCAAACCGGCCTGTGGTGCTTTGGTTATGACTTCGACAACATGAAGGCCCGCTGCTGGTACGAGCATCATTTACCTTTTCTACAGACCCCCGAAGAGAAATTGCCATTTATCCGCCAGACGCTGAGCGACGCCGCCCGTTTTGCGACCCGAATGCTCAGCCTGTTGCGCAGCGCTCTGAAAGAAGCCTGGTACGGCGAGAATGCCACCGTGCGCGGTGATTTCAGTTTTATTGACATCGATTTCTGGCAGCAGACGCAGCCGCGGTTTCTGGCGCTGGTCGAGGCGGTGAAAGCCGACGAGACGGGCGACAACCGCGCGCTGCTCAGCGCCTGGAACAGCGACATCTGGCGCTTTACGCGCCACTACTTCGACGATCGCGCCCTGACCAATCCGCAAGAGCGCACAGAATTCTCAGACATCATGAAAGCGCGCAAGAAATTTTTCACGCAGACGAAAGTTAAGCCTGGCGGGAAAGGCGCGCGGGCTAAAAAAACGCAGGAGGCAAATTAAGTGAGCATGTTATCGCAGGCGCACCGCGAATCGCTGCTGAAGTGGCATTCGCTGATTAATGAGCAACAGGGACGACGATTGCGCGCCAGCTTGCGGCGCAGCCATACGCTTTCCGACGTCTGGCTCAGCGAAGGGTTTAGAGTATTGGTTGCACGTCTCCCCTCGCTCTGGAACGTACCGGGGCGCGAGTGGCGTTTTTGCGCGCTCGGCATTGTCGCAGCACTGGCCGCACACGTTAAAACCATTGAAACACGTCAGCCTTTCGCCGCGCAGCTCGGGCAAACCAATGGCAATAACCCGGTGATGTCTGAACTGCGCTTTCGGCGGCTGAGCCAGGCGCGAACCCAGGAAGAACTGTTCCGCCAGCTGCGTCGCGCGGTGCAGTTGCTTGGCGGCACGGTCAATCTGCCCGATCTCGCCGAAGGCGTGTTTCGCTGGTGCGCGGAAGAAGACGCGCACGCGCGCCACGCGGCGCAAAAGCGCACTCCAACCGAATACATTCGCGTGCGCTGGGCGCTCGACTATTACATGGCGGGCGCCCCGTCAGACGCTCCGGATGCCGTCGATACCACTTTACCGGCCGATATGGCCGCCACTCAGGAATAAGGAACATTCGCTATGACCACATTTATTCAGCTTCATCTGTTAACCGCCTACCCAGCCGCCAACCTGAACCGCGACGACACCGGCGCGCCGAAAACCGTTACTATCGGCGGCGCGTCGCGCCTGCGTATTTCTTCGCAAAGCCTCAAGCGCGCCTGGCGTACGTCCGCGCTGTTTGAGGAGGCGCTGGCTGGACATATCGGCACCCGCACCGCGCGTATTGGCCGCGAGGCGGCGGAAATTATGCTGGATGGCGGCGTTTCGCAGCCAAAAGCCATTGAGTGGGGCGGCGCTATCGCCGGTTGCTTTGGCAAGGTGAAAAACGAGAAAGACAAGACAAAAATCGATAAAGATCCGCTTATCAATACCGAGACTGAACAGCTGGCGCATATCAGCCCGCTTGAGATGCAGGCAGTGCAGGCGCTGGCCCGCATGCTGGCAGAAGAAAAACGCGCTCCGGCGCCGGATGAACTTTCCTTCCTGCGTAAAGACGCCATGGCCGTCGATATCGCGCTGTTTGGCCGCATGCTCGCTTCAACGCCGGAGTATAACATCGAGGCTGCATGTCAAGTGGCCCACGCATTCGGCGTGGGCGAGACCCTGATGGAGGACGATTTCTTCACGGCTGTTGACGATCTGCGTCAGGCATCGGCGCAGGATGCAGGCGCAGGCCATATCGGCGAGCTCGGTTTTGGTTCGGCGCTGTTTTACACCTATATATGTATCGACCGCGATCGCCTGCTGGAAAACCTTAACGGCGACGAACAGCTGCTGGCGAAAACGCTGCGCGCGCTTGGCGAATGTACGCTGAAAATCTCCCCGACCGGCAAGCAAAACAGCTTCGCCTCCCGCGCATACGCCAGCTGGGCGCTGGCGGAAAAAAGCAAAGAGCAGCCGCGCTCGCTGGCCGCCGCGTTCTGGGAGCCGGTGACCGGCAATAACCAACTGGAAGAGGCGGTGCGCCGCATCACGACGCTTCGCGACAACATGAATAAAGTCTATGGGAGCGAAAAAACGCCGTGCGCGACCTTATGCGGCGTGAAAGGCGAAGGTTCCGTCGCGCAACTGCTGGATTTTATCAGCGCTTAAGGGGCGACCATGAACCGCTATCTTATTTTCCAGCTCCAGGGGGCAATGGCCTCCTGGGGGGAGATTGCCGTTGGCGAAGTGCGGCATACGCGCGCGCTGCCGGGGCGTTCGGCGCTGCTGGGGCTGCTTGCCGCCGCCCTCGGCATCCGGCGCGATGATGACGCGGCGCTGAACATGCTTAATCAGCATTATCAGTTTATCGTCTGCGCCGGGAAGTCTACCGTCTGGGCGCGGGATTACCATACGGTTCAGGTGCCGCGCGAGGCGCGCAAGGTCCGTTATTTCACCCGCAAAGACGAACTGCGTGACAAGCTCGTGCTCGAAACCACGCTTTCCCGCCGCGACTACTACACCGACGGCTACTGGCTGGTTGCGGTGGCGGCAACCCCTGGCGCGCCTTACACGCTGGAGGCGTTACAGGCGGCTTTGCTGGCGCCTGTGTTTCCGCTCTGTCTCGGCCGTAAAAGCCACCCGCTCGGGCTGCCGCTCTGGCCGCAGCTGTGCGAAGGCGAGGCGGCGTCGGTGCTGCGCGAGGCGCTGGCGCGCTACGGCGCCGCGTTAGGTGAGCTTTGTCCGGCGCTAAAACAACTTGCGCAGTTTCATCCGCAGATCTGGTGGGAGGGCGACCACGACGGACTTAAGGCTGACGAACTCCAGACCTGGCGTGACCAGCCGCAGAGCCGCAGGCGCTGGGATTTCGATACCCGAACCGTAAAACAAGGACGACTGACGCAGGAGGCGCCATGTACCTCTCAAAAATAATGCTCCCCACCGCCAGGCTTACCCCTGAAAGGCTGATGGAGATGATGGCGCGCGGCGAGTACGTCATGCACCAGTGGCTGTGGGAGCTTTTCCCTGGCGGGGCGCAGCGGCAGTATCTTTATCGCCGTGAAGCGCTGCAGGAGGGGTTCTGTTTTTACCTGCTTTCCGCCACCGCGCCGCAGGTTGATCATCCGCTTTTTGATGTGCAGACGCGGCCCTTCGCTCCGTCTGTTGAGGAGGGCATCACGCTGCGTTTCACGCTGCGGGCGAACCCGGTGATAACCCGCAACGGTAAGCGGCACGACGTGTTGATGAACGCTAAACGCGAATGGCGGCGCGGCGAGGGCGATAACGCGCTCTGGGCCAGTCAGGAACAGGCGGCGCTGGCGTGGCTTGTCGCGCAGGGCGAGCAAAGCGGCTTTTGTGTTGAACAGGCAAACGTTGCGGCTTACCGACAGCAGCAGATCGTCAAATCCCGTGGGGAGCTTATTCAGTTCAGCAGCGTGGATTTTGAAGGCGTGCTGCGCGTGACCCAGCCAGCGTTCTTCCTGGAACGGATGGCGCTAGGGTTCGGCAAATGTCGCGCCTTTGGCTGCGGCCTGATGCTCATCAAACCGGATCGGCGGGAATGAGCTTCGTTCCGTTAAACCCTGTTCCGCTTAAGGATCGCACCTCCCTGATTTTTCTTCAGTACGGTCAGCTCGACGTACTGGACGGCGCCTTTGTGCTGGTCGACAAAACCGGGATACGTACCCATGTGCCGGTGGGTTCGGTCGCCTGCATTATGCTGGAGCCGGGAACGCGTATTTCTCACGCGGCGGTGCGGCTGGCTTCGCAGGTAGGCACATTGCTGGTGTGGGTGGGCGAAGCGGGCGTTCGGCTTTACGCTTCAGGCCAGCCCGGCGGGGCGCGGGCGGACAAGCTGCTTTACCAGGCGAAGCTTGCGCTGGATGAGACCTTGCGGCTAAAGGTGGTGCGCAAAATGTATGAGCTGCGCTTTGGCGAGCCACCGCCCGCGCGGCGTTCGGTTGAGCAACTGCGCGGTATTGAAGGCGCGAGGGTGCGCCAGACCTACGCTCTGTTGGCAAAGCGCTACGGCGTGAAGTGGAACGGACGCCGGTACGATCCAAAGGCGTGGGAGAAAGGCGATGTGGTTAATCAATGCATCAGCGCAGCCACCTCTTGCCTCTATGGCATTACGGAAGCGGCGGTGCTGGCGGCGGGTTACGCCCCGGCAATAGGTTTTATTCACAGCGGCAAACCGCTCTCTTTTGTTTATGACATTGCAGACATCATCAAGTTTGAAGCTGTGGTGCCGAAAGCGTTTGAGATCGCCGCTCGTCATCCCGATCAGCCGGATCGTGAAGTGCGTCTGGCTTGTCGCGATATTTTCCGCAGTGAAAAGCTTACCGGCAAATTGATCCCGCTTATTGAAGAGGTGTTGTCGGCAGGTGAAATTGAACCGCCGCAGCCTGCCGCCGATATGCTTCCACCCGCTATTCCGGAAGCGGAATCGCTGGCGGAAGCCGGGTTCAGGAGTCGTTAATGAGCATGCTGGTTGTGGTGACGGAAAGCGTGCCGCCCCGGTTGCGTGGAAGGCTCGCCGTCTGGCTGCTTGAGCTGCGCGCCGGGGTTTACGTTGGCGATGTTTCTCGTCGCGTTCGCGAGATGATCTGGCACCAGATTACGGAACTGGCGGAAGCGGGAAATGTGGTGATGGCCTGGGCGACAAATAACGAATCGGGTTTTGATTTTCAAACTTACGGGGCTAACCGACGTGTGCCGGTAGATCTCGATGGCCTGCGGCTGGTTTCTTTTTTACCTCAGGAAAATCAGTAGGTTATTTGCTCTTTAATAATATGGAGATGTAATTAAAAGGTTGGTAGATTGTTGTCTGTCAAAAAAGACGATAAAAAACAATTGTATAGTTTAAGTGTGTTCCCCGCGCCAGCGGGGATAAACCGTATAAATATTGACTTTGCGTCATCTACCGGATGTGTTCCCCGCGCCAGCGGGGATAAACCGCGAGGAAATTTTACAGGACGAAGACAGAGATAGTGTTCCCCGCGCCAGCGGGGATAAACCGGTTTCGAACCGCCAATCTGTTTCTAATATGGTGTGTTCCCCGCGCCAGCGGGGATAAACCGCGTTCTATCAGACAGTGGCAGGTTCTTTAGACGTGTTCCCCGCGCCAGCGGGGATAAACCGCGTCGGTGGCTGGGGTTCCTTTGAGCGCATAAGTGTTCCCCGCGCCAGCGGGGATAAACCGACGTCTGCACTAACGTATAACTACGTTAAAAAGTGTTCCCCGCGCCAGCGGGGATAAACCGTGTGCATTGTGGGCGACTCAAAAGCGAAGTTAGTGTTCCCCGCGCCAGCGGGGATAAACCGCGCGAAGCTCTTCTTGAGGCTCTGAATGACGCGTGTTCCCCGCGCCAGCGGGGATAAACCGGAGGGCGACCGCTTCCAGCTTGCGACAGATTCGTGTTCCCCGCGCCAGCGGGGATAAACCGCGCGCCGCAATCTCGCGGCAGGTTGATTTTCCGTGTTCCCCGCGCCAGCGGGGATAAACCGGGCGTGATTATCGGGATAGACCCCGGTTGCAGGTGTTCCCCGCGCCAGCGGGGATAAACCGGCTGCTGGCGGTTTAATAAGGGCCTGGGTTGGGTGTTCCCCGCGCCAGCGGGGATAAACCGAGCGCTACGTAAAAAAATCCGGCGACCACATGGTGTTCCCCGCGCCAGCGGGGATAAACCGGATACAGCCCCTCTGTAAAATCATACTACGGAGTGTTCCCCGCGCCAGCGGGGATAAACCGAGAACAGACGTCGAACTGGAGCTACGCGAGGCGTGTTCCCCGCGCCAGCGGGGATAAACCGCCGCCGTTGGGGTGCTGCTGCTCCAGGTACGCGTGTTCCCCGCGCCAGCGGGGATAAACCGGAGAGAGTCCACGCCGAAGCGCTGGAAATGAAGTGTTCCCCGCGCCAGCGGGGATAAACCGGTCAAATCCCAAAACCCCACCAATGCACAAAAGTGTTCCCCGCGCCAGCGGGGATAAACCGGAGATAAGCGAGATAATAAAAATCTTCTGGATGTGTTCCCCGCGCCAGCGGGGATAAACCGATGGTTGTAATTCCAGTGGTTAGCCGCGCCGCGTGTTCCCCGCGCCAGCGGGGATAAACCGGCAACCGTATGCACCGATATAGCAACGATCTTGTGTTCCCCGCGCCAGCGGGGATAAACCGTCTGTTAGGGTTGCGCCAATAGGGGCGCGTAGGTGTTCCCCGCGCCAGCGGGGATAAACCGCCGCAGCCGCATGGCAAAGAGCCAGAGGTTCGGTGTTCCCCGCGCCAGCGGGGATAAACCGTCCACGCCGAGCCACGCAGCAAGCCCACACGCGTGTTCCCCGCGCCAGCGGGGATAAACCGGTTATTCCGCGGGTAATGACTTCTTCCTGCGCGTGTTCCCCGCGCCAGCGGGGATAAACCGGATGGTCTGGCAGCGAGCCAGAAAAAATGAAGGTGTTCCCCGCGCCAGCGGGGATAAACCGCTGCCCCATGTGGCGTACGGGTGGCTGGCAAGGTGTTCCCCGCGCCAGCGGGGATAAACCGCCCCCTGAATGATCAGATGCACAGCGCTTTACGTGTTCCCCGCGCCAGCGGGGATAAACCGTGTGGTTTGCCAAGGTGATTGCCGACTTTGAAGTGTTCCCCGCGCCAGCGGGGATAAACCGCGCGTCGCATTCGCGGATCGGAATACCACGGAGTGTTCCCCGCGCCAGCGGGGATAAACCGCGTCTTGATCTCTATACTCGATAAAACTACTGGTGTTCCCCGCGCCAGCGGGGATAAACCGTCCATTTTGCTGATCCCTTTGGTCTTCTGTAGGTGTTCCCCGCGCCAGCGGGGATAAACCGGAAAGCTATCTCCGTGAAACCGCCCCGGAAATGTGTTCCCCGCGCCAGCGGGGATAACCGCGGCCTTTTTGGACAGTCCAGAATAAATCGCAGTGTTCCCCGCGCCAGCGGGGATAAACCGCTGGATGCCACGGCCGCGAAAGGGAAAAAATCGTGTTCCCCGCGCCAGCGGGGATAAACCGTGAATTTACCCGAAACAAAAATTGATGTGATGATGTTCCCCGCGCCAGCGGGGATAAACCGGAAACCGCGCTGGGTTGGATAGATATCAACGTGTGTTCCCCGCGCCAGCGGGGATAAACCGTCTATTGAGGGTGTCGACATTTGCTGGATTGAGTGTTCCCCGCGCCAGCGGGGATAAACCGACGATAGCTATGACGCGGCTTGTCTCTTAACTGTGTTCCCCGCGCCAGCGGGGATAAACCGGTTTGACCGGTAAAGATTCGCGGCCTTTATAAGTGTTCCCCGCGCCAGCGGGGATAAACCGTAGTTTTGCCACACCCGCCGCAGCGGCGGAGTGTGTTCCCCGCGCCAGCGGGGATAAACCGCTCATCACCGGATCGCCGGGATACAATAAATCGTGTTCCCCGCGCCAGCGGGGATAAACCGCACACATCGCTGCCAAAGAATACTGCTATCTGGTGTTCCCCGCGCCAGCGGGGATAAACCGCCGCTGGTCAGCCGGTTCAGCGTCTTACCGACGTGTTCCCCGCGCCAGTGGGGATAAACCGAGCCTGCGCATTGGCGCGCATGATTGCCTGGTGTGTTCCCCGTGCCAGTGGGGATAAACCGTTTGCGTAGAAGCGCAATTACAACAGGCAAAAGTGTTCCCCGCGCCAGTGGGGATAAACCGGAACAATACAGCATCACTCTCGATGAGGTCTGCGTGTTCCCCGCGTCAGCGGGGATAAACCGCCCAATATTTCGGAGTGGCCCAACGACGTAAAGTGTTCCCCGCGCCAGCGGGGATAAACCGTCTCATAAAGAAATCGCATTCGCCTGGCTGGCGTGTTATCAGCTTTACAAAACGAAAAGCCATACGCCGACTACAGGAATCGTATTCGGTTTTTAAATTTGTTTAGTCACATTAAATAAGATGTAAAAGCGGCGAGCCCAGCGGTTCGCCGCATAGCGCTTTTATTCACCGTAGCGTGAAGGCCAGATCTCTTTGGCCGGTGTTTTTATTTTTGCGGCGATGATCTGTTCCCCTTTCGGCCAGTGTCGGTACAGGGCGTTAGCAAGGGTGGAGGAGGAGAGTCCGTTTTCACGAGAGAGCGCGGCAAGCGAAGAACCTGATTTCTTGATGGCTGCAATGATGTCCGCCCGATGCCAGTCTTGTTTCATGGTCATAGTCCTGAGTAATGAATGGAAGAGGTTGGCTGTGTTGGCGGGCTGCAAATCCCGACCACTGGATTTTGCCAGTGGCGCGAGCATGTTACAGCAGCGTGATACAGGGGTAAATAAAGGCAATGCGAGGCGACTCGCAAAGCGGAAGGGAGCAAAGAAGATTGAGATTTTGGCTTGCCGGAAACCCTTCAGCGCAGTCGCCACTGCGCAATAAACCGGCATCCGGCGCGGGCTTGCTTGCAATTGGCGGGGGCAGGCGACATAATGCCGCCTGCGCGTTTAACGACGCCCTCAATGGGGGCCCTGTTGGTTCTCCCGCAACGCTACTTTGTTTACCTGGTCAGGTCCGGAAGGAAGCAGCCAAAGCAAAGGACGTGTGTGCCGGGATGTAGCTGGCAGGGCCCCCACCCATTTCTGCTCTCAATAATTCCTTTTTCTGTTCTATTCTGCTGATGAAACGACGCAAGCGGCGTATCAACGCATGCCGGATGCGACCAGCCTTTTGCTGACGACATCAGATGCTGTTTCCCACTAACCGTATATGTTTTCATCTGTTCGCATTCAGAGATGGATAATTCTCTCAGGCGTTTACCATCTTTATTGAAAAGCGCCGTCGGTTCACCAGGTAAAGCAGAATGGGCTTTAATTACGAATCGTGCGGTTATAAAGATCTCAGCTCATTTTTAAAAGATATGAAGGCAAATGCTGGTAAGCAATTAAATGCCTTTTTACATTTGTGTAAGAAGAACAGCGCATTGCTGTCGGCAATGGTAAATAAGGACTTTTACAATATGGCATATAACTATAACGGCAGCGACTTCGGCGATTATGACGTTAAAATTCGCAGAACGTATGAAAACCTGGAGAAGGGACGGTGATGAAAGCAAAAATGTTGCGCAGGGTTGGCGGTTTTTCACTCTTAATGGCGGTGTTTTCTTCGTATGCCGCGACACTACAGTCTGGCGTATATGAAGGTTTACTGCTGGCCGTCTCACCGACGGGAAAGATAACCGGCTATTACTCCGAATCGGCTGAAGACAGCGTGAAACGTACCTGCACTTTCTTTCTGGCAGGCCCTGTTTCAGCGCAACAGCCAGACGGCATCACTTCCTGGTCTTCATCTGTACTCTCGGGCCATATTACCGCGAATAATACGGGTGTCACATTAGCCATTCCCGATGGGCAAAATCATGCGGGTTGTATGAATGTGCTGATGCCTGAAATTGCGACAGGTCTGGAGCTGGAGACGACGCAGCAGACACACTGGCAAACGCTGATGCAGGTAAGCAGCCCACGGACTTATCTAAGCTCCACGCCTGATGCCGCGACCCGACGTAAAGCCTGGATCGTCAAAGGAGACGTGGTGGGGGTAATACAAACCCAGGGCGGCTGGACAGAGGTTGAGTATCCCGGCAACAGCGGAAAAATGACGCACGGCTGGGTGAATAGCAATGATGTTCAGCCGTTAACGCCGCCGGCATCCTGATCGGTTTATTTCTTTACTTAACTCAATATTGCCGGGCGACGCTTTCGCTTCGGCAATGTTTTTACGCGACTCCGTTGTTTTCCCCGCATGAACTTAATACCGAGCTACGATGCTAAAACAGAGACCACGTCAATGTGAAAGCAGATAGCCAATTAATAAGTACGATTAAAGAGAGATGGCCTGAGTGCGCCTTCATCTGGCGGTACAAAGGCCGTGTTCCACATGCTTCTGGTTGATTGAAAAGTAAGAGTTAGCCTTAGCTGGCAGGGCCCCACCCATTTCTACCTCACTCAATCCTTAGCGCCTGCATCGCTTCCAGCAGCGCTTCCATCTTCGGCGTTAATGTCTTTTTACGCGGCCACACCAGCATCAGCGGCAAGCCTTCCACGACTCGTTCCGGCAACAGTCGCACCAGCTCGCCCGCCGCTTCGGCTTCACGGGTAAGCCAGGTCGCCATCTGCGCCACGCCAAGCCCCGCTTTAACGGCCGACAGCTGCGCTTCGCCATCGCCTACCGCCATGCGCCACGGCGCGGGACGGTCCACCGCCTGGCCGTTCTCCTGCACAATGCGCCAGGCTTTATGGCTGCCGTCCGCCAGTTGATAAACAATCGCCCGATGCGACGGTAAATCTTCCACGCTGCGCACCGGCGGATGCCGCTCGAGGTAATCAGGCGCAGCGAAGAAGGCGCGCTTTTCCATGCCGAGCAGCATGGACGAAAGCGTCTGCGGATAGTCGAGCGGGCCGCCGATGCGCACGGCGAGATCGACCCCCTCATCAAACAGATCGAGAAAACGGTCGGAGAAGGCGAGGGTAAGGCGCAGCTCCGGGTTGGCGCTGGCGAAGCGGTTAAGGAGCGGCATCGCCTCTTTGCGGCCAAAAGTCTGCGGCAGGGCGATGTGCAATCTGCCTGCGGGAATGCGCCGCTGCGCCGCCAGCATCGCTTCGGTTTCGCTGAGCTCGCTCAGGATGCGCTGACAGGTGTCGTAATAGGCCTGGCCTGCGTCAGTTAACGCCATGCGGCGGGTGGTGCGGTCAAGCAGCCGCGAGCCCAGGCGGCTTTCAAGGCGCGCCACGCTTTTACTCACGGCGGAGCCGGTAAGGTTCAGCCGCCCGGCGGCGGCGCTAAAACTGCCGCATTCGACGGTCGCGACAAAGCAGCTTATGCCTTTCAGGTTTTCTTCGGTAATCATGATTGATGAATATTTTTCCCGTATGCCGCGATTTTATACCCGGGATAAGACTCACATTCCCGATTAAGCTTTATCTCACTACCTGAAGGAGAGTTCAATGCAGAAAAAAGCGCTTATCGCCGGGATCAGCGGCGTTGTGGGTTCCGCTACGGCGAAACGGTTACTGGAGCAGGGCTGGGACGTTTATGGCCTTTCGCGCGGGCGTACGCCGGTGCCAGAGGGCTGCCACTCCCTGACGGCGGATCTCACTTCTGAATCGTCCGTAAAAGAGGCGGTGAAAGAGATTACGCCGGACGCGCTCTTTTTCAGCGTCTGGGCGCGCCAGGCGAATGAAGAAGAGAATATTCGCGTTAACGGCGGCATGGTGCGTAACGTTATCGAGGCGCTGGGTGAAAAGCTCAACGGCAGCCACGTTGCGCTGGTCACCGGCCTGAAGCACTACCTCGGCCCGTTCGATGCCTACGGCAAAGGCGAAGTGCCGCTCACCCCCTTTCGTGAAGAGCAGGGCCGCCAGCCGGTCGCCAACTTCTATTACGCTCAGGAAGATGAGATGTTCGCCGGTGCGCAAAAGTATGGCTACAGCTGGAGCGTGCACCGTCCGCACACCATCATCGGCTACGCCATTGGCAACGCCATGAACATGGGCCAGACGCTGGCGGTTTACGCCTCGCTGTGTAAATTCCACGGCCTGCCGTTTGTCTTCCCGGGCTCAGCGGCGCAGTGGAATGGCGTAACGGACATGAGCAGCGCGAGCCTGGTTGCCGAGCAGCTGGAGTGGGCCGCCACGTCGCCTGCGGCGAAAAACGAAGATTTCAACACCGTGAACGGTGATGTGTTCCGCTGGAAATGGATGTGGTCAGAAATCGCCGCTTATTTCGGTATCGAGGCGGCGCCGTTCCCGGAAACGGAACAACCGCTGGAAGCGAGCATGGCGCGCCATAACGCTCCGGCATTGTGGCAAGCGGTCGCTCAGGCGCATCAGCTCAGTGAACCGGACGTCAACCGACTGGCCTCCTGGTGGCACACCGATGCCGACCTTGGCCGCCCGATGGAAGTGTTCACCGACATGAGCAAAAGCCGCAAAGCGGGCTTTCTGGCTTATCACTGCACCCGCGACGACTTGTTCGCGCTCTTTGATCAACTGAAGCGCGATAAGCTTATCCCGGCGTAATCTCGCATACCGCTCTGCCTTTCCAGGCGGGGCGGTAATTTCACTAATGTACTCCTTCCTTTATTTTTTATTGTCTGGCTTTATTCCTGTCTTAATAATGTCATTTAACTGTCATACTATTGTCATAATAATATTGTGTTCTTTTGTTATGCGCGCTTAATCGAATCAGGTAAGTCTTAGTGCTGGATATTAATAGCTATTTACGGTATTAAATAACCCCCTGCTTTTCTTCTCAAAGGATTTTCTTATGAGTACAGCGGTGCTTAACGTTAAAATTAGCGCAGAGTTAAAAGACCAGATCCGCCTTCATGCTGAGCAAAACAACGAAACCCTCAGCGCCATCACTGAAAAACTGCTCTCTCAGGCGCTGTTCGCGGCCAATGAATCGCCTGAGCCTGGCCATGAAGATATTGATAACCAGCATACCGAAGAAGAGGATATCTCCCCTCTCAATCCCAAAGAGATCAAAGCATTAAGAAAACTGCTGAAGAAGAAAAAATGAAAACGCAAACCACACTTCCTACGGCTTCCACCTATCGCGAAGCCTGTGAACTCCTGCGCTCGGGCTATGTGAAAAATGTTCGTCTGGGTTGGGATATCGGCAGCGACGAGTTTTTTCGTATTGCCTCAGACTGGTGCGATGCAGGCGCGAAAATAAAACGCGAAGAGGGCGTTTTTGTTATTTCCGTGAAAGGGTTTCCGATCCCGCGTCAGGCGTAATGGTAATGCAATAATAGTGACGCATTATTTTCATAAAAACGTCATAACCCCGACGTGTTGAGATGTCAGGATGCAGCTATAAAATAAAAACATGCCTCACCATCTCGCAATGTGCCATCACGGATGATGCTGTTTGTGACGAGCCTTCGGGCTCGTCATTTGTTTTTCCGCTTCTTATTTTCTTCCATCATTTAGCTGCAACATTGCCGTTTTATCCTGGCTTCGTTCTCAGTCAATAACGTGGCGGGAGTCCGGTATCGTGATGCGTCGCTTATTTTCCCTTGGTGAGATAACGCTTAACGTTGTCATGGGCGTCTGGTGCGCCTGGCTGCTGTTTATTCTTACGGTCTTTTTAAGCCGGGTAACGTTGAACATTCTGCATGCCTGAAAGGAGCCAGGCGGTGATGTCAGCAACAAGCAGAGCGTTTCTCCGGGTGGTTAAGAAGGTCAAGATAGCGCGTGACGTCGTCGCTTTCCCGGGCAGCGCGAAGCTGCAACGCCAGGTTCAGGCTGTCGAGCACCCGCGCATTGCTGACCAGTGGGTCATCGGCCTTCACGCGTCCTTCGCTAACCAGCCAGTCCGTCACGGTTTTCCAGCGCCAGAGGGGCGAGTTCCCCTTTACGCGTTGCACCGGGGAAGGAAAGTTGCGCGAACCGCGGGCGCCATCTTTCAGCAACGCTATCGCCTGGCGGGAGAGGCCCGTCAGTTCGGCAATATCGCTCAGGCCGACCAGTGCAGAATCCACCGACTCAACGCGTGCGTTAATGCCCGCCGATTCGATATCCCTGATGGCGCTCAGCACCGCCTTGCTCAACGTGTCGCATTCCCGATCAAACTCCAGCCAGACCGACGTGCCATAGAAGCAAATAAGCGCATCGTCGCAACCGCTGGCAAAGAGCGCGTCCTCAAGCCCTTCGGTGTCTGACGTGACGCCAGACAGGGTAAGCGTGAAATTGTAAAGTGCCATAGATCCCTCTTTTTTCAGTGTGTTGAAAAGGCGGGTCGCCCCGCCTTGTCGCGCTCAATGCTTAACAGGCTCGCAGCGCTCCACCAGCCGGATAATCTGTCTGGCGTGGCGCCGTGGGTCCCGGGGCGTAGACCAGATGCTCATCATGTGATCCCTGTGCTCCGGTATGCCGCACTTGAGTCGTCCGAAGCAATGCGAACGGTTGCCGCCCTGGACGAAATACCAGCCTTTTAACAACGCATAGTCGATGGCTGCCCGTATATCTTTATCAGGGTGTCCCTTCATTAGCCTCCTGCCTATCATGATAGTGTTGTTGACGCCTGTCAACGATTTTGTTGACGGATGTCAACGGCATCCTCTCTCTTCACTATCATTGCAAATGCGGCGGACTAAAGAATCTGGCTCTGGTTCACACTACGCGGCGCATCGCATTATTTCCGTTTTGTTCCAGCTGCAGCCAGAGCGGCTGCACGCTTTCCAGCGCCTGGCGCAGAAGTTCAGTCTCATGCGTGAAAGGCAGCCGCAGATAACGCTCAAAAGCGCCCTCTACGCCGAAGCGTGTGCCCGCGCCAAGGTGAACGCCGGCGTTTTCGGCGCTGGCGGCAAAGCGCGTCGCCAACGCGCCGGGCAATTCCACCCAGAAAGAGAGGCCGCCCGGCGGCGTAACGGTGCGCCAGCTCGGGTAAAGCTGCGCCAGCATCGCCGCGCAGTCATCCCGGCGTTTACGCAGCCACGCCCGCCGCGCCGGGAGAAAATCTTCGCTGTGGGAGATAAGTGAAGCGACCGCCAGTTGCTCAAGCACGGGCGAGCCTAAGTCCAGCGTATCGCGCACCTGAATCAGCGAGGCGATGGTTTTCGCGCTGGCGCGGATCCAGCCAAGCCGCAGCCCGCCCCAGAAGCTCTTGCCGGCGGAGCCCAGCGTAATCACCCGCTCATCTTCATCAAAGGCGGCAAGCGGTGGCGGGGGCGGCGCGTCATACCAGAGGTCAACCATCGTCTCGTCCACCACAAGCGTGGTGCGGGTACGGGCGGCGATGTGCGCCACCTGCGCACGGGTTTTCGCATCCATGCACTGTCCGGTCGGGTTATGAAAATCGGGCAACAGGTAAGCCAGACGCGGCGAGGTCTGGGCGATAGTGGCGGCAAGCCCGTCGGTATCCCAGCCCGTTTGCGGCAGCGCGACGGGCACCGGACGGCATGATGCGCCCTGAATGGCGGCGATGGCGAGCGGGTAGGTGGGGTGATCGACCACGACTCTGTCGCCGGGGCCTGTGAGCAGCCGTAACACCAGTGCGAAGCCGCTGACCGCACCGTTTACCACCATGATCTGTTCCGGCGTGGTCGGCAAACCGCGAGCCTGGTAACGTTGCGCAATGGCGGTTCGCAGCGGCGCGATCCCCTGCGGGTCATAACCCGTGCTGGCAAGGTGCGGCGGCAGCGCTATCAACGCCTGCTGGTAGGCATGATGGATTTCTGGCCCGGCGCTGAGGGCGGCGGTAGAGAGATCGAGCAGCGGCGTACCACCGGTGCGGGTAGGGATGCGCTCCCGGCTGGCGGGCAACTGCGTCACGGAACCGGAGCCATGGCGGCTCGTCAAATAACCTTCATCGCGCAACACGCCCAGCGCGCTGGCGACGGTGGTGCGGCTCACGTCGAGCGCCGCGGCAAACTCCCGCTCGCCGGGTAAACGGCTGTCCAGCGGCAGGCGGCCGTCGAGAATGAGCAGGCGCAGCGCATCCGCCAACTGGCGGTATACCGGGGCGCGGCTGTTTTCCTGCTGCCAGCGGCCAAGCTGGCGCAACAGAGAGGCAGTGGCGGTACGGCGAAGGCTCATAAGCAGTCCACTTTTTGAAAACTGGACCTTAATAGTAAGGCCGGAAAGCGTAAAGTGATAGCCATTCACGCAAAAGAGGATGAAAAAATGGTGCGTCGATTAATTCAGCTTTACACCGGCCTGGTGCTGTACGGCGTTTCCACGGCGATGTTCGTGCGGGCCGATCTGGGCGCCGACCCGTGGAACGTCTTTCACCTTGGCGTGGCGCGGATTTTTTCACTCAATATCGGCATGGTGATGATTCTGGTAGGCGCGCTGGTGCTGCTGTTGTGGATACCGCTGCGCCAGCGGCCGGGTCTCGGCACGGTAAGCAACGTGGTGGTGCTGGGGCTGGCGGCAGACGCGGCGCTGGCGGTGATGCCGCCAATGGAATCGCTCGTTGCCCGCGGCGTGCTGCTGGCGGCGGCGGTGGCAGTAAACGCGATCGCCACTGGCATGTATATTGGGGCTGGCTTTGGCGCCGGACCGCGCGACGGCCTGATGACCGGCATTCACGCTCGTACTGGCTGGTCGGTGCGCAGCATCCGCACCGCGATTGAAGTGACGGTGCTGCTGGCGGGATGGGCGATGGGCGGCACGTTTGGCGCCGGCACCGTATTATATGCGCTCACTATCGGACCGCTTATTCAGCTCTGCCTGCCATGGTTTCGCGTGGTCCCAGCCGCGCCAACAGCCGCTCGCCAGACGATCTGAACGGGCTGCGAAGCGCATCGCAACAGAAAAGCGGCGGCTGGTGTAGAATATCTTTTTTCCTCTAAGCCAGCCGCCATGAAGCCAAAAGCCATTACGCTCTACGACGTTGCCCGCCATGCGGGCGTCTCCTACCAGACCGTGTCGCGGGTGATAAACCAGGCGGAGCACGTATCAACGCGTACCCGCGAGAAAGTCGAACAGGCGATGGCGCAGCTGCACTACGTGCCTAACCGCGTGGCGCAGCAGCTCGCTGGCAAGCCCACCATGACGCTCGGGCTGGTAACCACGACGCTCGCGCTGCACGCCCCTTCGCAAATCGCCGCCGCCATGAAAATCCGTGCCAGCCAGCGCGGCTTCAGCGTGGTCATCTCTATGCTTGATGAAAACCTTCCCGAAGCCTGCCATGCGGCGGTGGACAATCTGCTGGCGCAGCGGGTGGATGGCGTGCTCATCAACGTGCCGCTGGAAGAGGAGGAGGCGGAGCGGCTGGCGCAGCGCTGCCATCCGCTGCCGACGCTGTTTCTTGATGTTGGGCCGCAGGCGCGGGTCAGCAGCCTGGTTTTCGATGCTTTTGCCGGCGCGCGGCTGGCGGTGGAACATATGCTGGCGCTTGGGCGCAGGCGTATCGCGCTCCTCGCCGGTCCGCAAAACGCGGTGTCGGCGCGCCTGCGCCACGATGGCTGGCTTGCGGCGCTCTCTAAGGCGGATCTGGAACCCTGCGCGGTGGCGCAGGGCGACTGGAGCGCCGCTTCCGGCTACCAGCAGTGCCACGCCTTGCTCGCCTCCCGGCCGGAGGCCATTATCGTCGCCAACGATCAAATGGCGCTGGGCGTGCTTCGCGCCTGCGCCGAGCGCGGCATCAACGTGCCGGAGGCGCTCTCGGTTATCGGTTATGACGACACCGCCGACAGCGCCTGGTACTCGCCGCCGCTCACCACCATTCGGCAGGATTTCCGCGAACTGGGCGAACAGGCGGTGGATGGACTGGTAGCGGGGCTTACGCAACCGCCGGGAGCCGGCCAGCGCGTGCTGCCGGTCTCTCTGGTTGAGCGCCGGACTACCGCGCCGCGCCAGGATGCGCCGGATGCGCAGCGCCTTGCCCAGGCGCTTCGCCAGTTGGCCGCAGAAGTGGCGCTGCTGAAAAACGCCTGATGCTTCTGTGATCCTCCTCGACGGATAACGATCTCCTGCTTTACCTGAGCGCAATCCTGGTGCATCGTGACTTCATTGTGAGCGCTTCGCAAAAATAGATGAGGTAACGATGACCGCCCCTGCCCAGACTGTTGCTTTACAGACGCTGCTGGCCCGCCGCGATTGGGAAAATCCGCTGGTAACCAGCCTTAACCGGCTTGATGCCCACCCGCCGTTTCACAGCTGGCGCACCGTGGAAGCGGCGCGTGAAGCGTCTGCCCAGGCGCACAGGCTAAGCCTGAACGGCCAGTGGCGGTTCTCTTTCTTCAGCGCACCGGAACAGGTGCCGGAAAGCTGGTTGTTGACCGATCTGCCGCAAGCAGCGGCGATGCCGGTGCCTTCCAACTGGCAGATGCAGGGTTTCGATACGCCGATTTACACCAACGTCACCTATCCCATTCCCGTCACGCCGCCCTGTGTGCCCAAAGAGAACCCGACCGGCGCAGGGGCAGACGCGCATTGTTTTTGACGGCGTAAACTCTGCGTTTTACCTCTTCTGCAATGGGCGCTGGGTAGGGTATTCGCAGGATAGTCGTCTGCCTGCGGAGTTTGACCTGAGCGGCGTGCTGCATGCCGGCCTTTCGCGACGTCACGCTACAGCACAAGCCCGCCACCCGCCTTGCGGATTACCAGGCCAGCACCCATTTGAATGAGGACTTTAGCCGCGCGACGCTCGAGGTGCTGGCGCGCGCGGAAGGCCCAGCCGTTGCCGCCTGCCGCGTGGCGCTGTCGCTCTGGCGCGACGGAGCGTGCGTCGCGCAGGGCGATAGCCCCTTCGGCAGCGAAATCATCGACGAGCGCGGCGCCTGGAGCGACCGCGTAACGCTGCGCCTGCCGGTGGAAAAACCGCTGCTGTGGAGCGCCGAAGCGCCGCATCTTTACCGGCTGGTGGTGGCGCTTTATGACGAGCATAACGCGCTGCTGGAAGCCGAGGCGTGCGACATCGGCTTTCGTAAGGTGGAGATCAGCGAAGGGCTGCTGAAACTCAACGGACAGCCGCTGCTTATCCGCGGCGTGAACCGCCACGAGCACCATCCCGAGCGTGGACAGGTGGTAGACGAAGAAACCATGCGCCGCGATATCGAACCGCAATCATCCCTGCATTATTATCTGGTCGCTCGGCAACGAATCGGGCCACGGGGCGAATCACGACGCGCTCTACCGTTGGATCAAATCCAACGATCCCACGGGCGAACACGGCGGCGACGGACATTATCTGCCCGATGTACGCCCGTGTGGACCAGGACCAGCCTTTCCCGGCGGTGCCGAAGTGGTCGCTGAAAAAGTGGATTGGCCTGCCTGGCGAAACCCGCCCGCTGATCCTCTGCGAGTATGCGCACGCGATGGGCAACAGCTTCGGCGGGTTCGCCCGCTACTGGCAGGCGTTTCGCGAGTTTCCGCGCCTGCAGGGCGGCTTTGTCTGGGACTGGGTCGACCAGGCGCTGTGTAAAACCGATGCCGACGGCAACACCTTTTGGGCGCTTTATGAAGCGCAGCGCGCCCAGCAATTCTTCCAGTTTCGTCTGGTTTCCCACACGCCGCTGATGGTGGAAGTGACCAGCGAATACCTTTTCCGCCGCACGGATAACGAACGGCTGCGCTGGCGGCTGGAAGTGGAAGGCGAAACGGCAGGACAGGGGGAGATGACGCTCGAGCTTGCGCCGCAGGGGAAACAGCTGTTTACGCTGACCCTGCCGGAAACCCTGCCGCCCGGCCAGCGCTGGCTGAATGTAGAAGTGGTGCAGCCGCAGGCGACCGCCTGGTCAGCAGCCGGACACCGCTGCGCGTGGGATCAGTGGCGGCTGCCGGCGCCGCTGGTTTTACCGGAGCCGATAGCGCAGGGCGAAACGCCGCAGCTCAAGGTTACCGAAACCGCGCTGCGCGTGCGGCAAGGCGAGAATACGTGGTGCTTCAACCGCCAGAGCGGCTGGCTGGAGCAATGGTGGCGCGACGGCCTGCCGACGCTGCTGTCGCCGCTTAAGGATAACTTCACCCGCGCGATGTATGAAATGACGGCGGAATGTCTGCGCTGCGAGGCGGTGACGACCGGGCGCGAGGTGCTTATCCGCACTCTTCACGCCTGGCGCCACGCGGGCCAGACGCTGTTTATCAGCGAGAAAAACTGGCGTATTGACGCCAGCGGCGCGCTGCACGGCAGCGTAGACGTGCAGGTAGCCCAGGGTATCCCGGCGCCCGCCCGCATCGGCCTGAGCTGCCAGCTTGCGGAAGTGGCGGAAGAGGTGCAGTGGCTGGGGCTGGGGCCGCATGAAAGCTACCCCGACAGACGCCTCGCGGCGCAACAGGGGCGCTGGACGCTGCCGTTAAACGCGCTGCATACGCCCTATATCTTCCCGGGCGAAAACGGCTTGCGCTGTGATACACATGAATTGCGCTACGGTTCGCATCTGCTACAGGGGGTGTTCCACTTTGGTTTGAGCCGCTACAGCGCGCAGCAGCTTAAAGAGACCAGCCATCGCCACCTGCTGCGCGAAGAGGCGGGCGTCAGGCTCAACCTCGACGCGTTCCATATGGGCGTGGGCGGCGACGACTCCTGGAGCCCCAGCGTCGCGCCAGAATTTATTTTCAATGAAGAACGTCTGCATTACAGCTTTAGCTGGCGACAGGCGTGAAACCGGGCGCGCCGCTACACTTATCCTCGCACGATCAACGCGGGCGCTTCGCCGCCCGTTCCTTCGTTACGGAGGTATGAAATGAACTATGTTGATGGTTTTGTCGTGGCGGTGCCTGCGGAAAATAAAGCGGCCTATCAGGCGCTGGCTGAAAAAGCCGCGCCGCTGTTTAAGGAGTTTGGCGCGCTGCGTGTCGTGGAGTGCTGGGCCGAAGATGTGCCCGACGGCAGGCTGACCGACTTTCGTCGCGCGGTACAGGCGCAGGATAACGAGGAGGTGGTGTTCAGTTGGATTGAATACCCCTCCAAAGAGGTGCGCGACGCCGCCAATGAAAAAATGATGGCGGACCCGCGCATGAAGGCGCTTGGCGATGAGATGCCTTTTGACGGCAAACGGATGATTTACGGCGGCTTTATGCCGATTCTGGATAACTAGTGCGACGAGCGGCGGATAAGCCCTTTTTGCGCTCAGGCACCTCGCCGTCAGTGCGAAACTAACCGGCCCCGGCGTAAGGCAGCGTGCGGGGCCGCTGCGGCCGCAGCCGCGCGTTGACGACTGCAACGATAAAAACGTTATCGTTTTCCGATATCGCCTCATCGTAAAGACGGCGCTCGACGCAAGCATAACACCCGGACGGTATGCCCGCTCCGCGTCATGATGTTATGCTCCGCTTTCCACTGCGCTAATCAGCGCCGCCGGGCCGGGTTCCAGCCAGTGCCGCGCCTTTTCAGTTGGGGGAACCCACTTTCTTTGTCATGGCGATCCTCGCGTTGCTTATACTTCCAGCGTAGAAGAGAAACCGCCGCCGCGCGCCTGTCGGGAAGGTGTCGGGCGCGTGTCGGGCGCGTGTCGTGGCGCTGGCGAACGCCTCGTTTTACGCTTGCCAGGTCTCGTTATCCGGAGGGGTTTATGAATAAGAATAGCGTTCGCGAACGGCGTCTCGCCAGGGCCTGGTCGCAAGAGCAACTGGCAGAGCTCGCTTCATTAAACGTGCGCACCATTCAGCGCATCGAAAACGGCGGCCAGGCGAGCCTGGATACCCTGGGCGCCATTGCCGCCGCCTTTGGCGTGAACGTCGCTGAGCTGACCCAGGAGGCCACGCCGCCCGGTCAGGATGACGCGCTGGATAAGCGCGTGAAGGCGGCCCGGGCGCGTCTTGCCCGCGAATCCGCCTTCTGGCGGCAGCTTATTACCTGGTTTGTGGTCTGTAGCGGGCTTACGCTCATTAACCTGTTTACGTCGCCCGGCCATTATTGGTTTATGTGGCCGACGCTTATCTGGGGCGGGCTTATCGCCGTGAGCGGGATAAAGCTTTTTGTGCTGGGGGACTGGCTGGCGCGCCGCCAGCAGCAGCGGCTACAGCAACTGTTACGTAAGTAGCGTGGCGTTTTGCTGATTAAACCAGGCGATATATTCGCCTGGCGGCAGGGCTTTGCTGTAGAGCCAGCCCTGCCCGTACTGCACGCCGTGCAGGCGCAGCCAGTCCGCCTGGCTTTCTGTTTCCACCCCTTCGGCCACCATTTCGAGCCGCAGGCTTTTCGCCATTTCGATGATGTGTGGCGTGACTTGCTTGTATTCCAGCGCGTCGACAAAGGATTTGTCGATTTTCAGAATATCGACGGGTAAATCCTGAAGGTAGCTCAGGCTGGAGTAGCCGGTGCCGAAATCGTCGATATAAACTTTATGCCCCGCTTCGCGCAGCCGCTCGATAACCGGCGAGGTGACTTTCGGGTCGGCGAAGCCGCGCTCGGTTATCTCCAGCGCTATCTGCTGCGGCTCCACCTGCCAGCGCGCCAGCAGCGGCGTGAGCAAATCGAGCAGGTCATCTGAAAATAAATCTTCCGGCGCAAGATTAATGGAAATATGCATGTCGGGATGAACGTGCAGGTAGTCGCCCAGATCGCGAAACACGCTCTGCACCACCTGACGCGTAATGCGCGAGATAAGCCCGGTTTGTTCGGCAAGCGGAATAAAAATATCGGGCGTTAGCATGGAGCCGTCCGGCTGCGGCCAGCGCACCAGCGCTTCGGCACCCACCACCCGACCGTTGGAAAGGTTGACGACAGGCTGATAATAGACCCGCAATTCGGAGGCGTTAATCGCATCCAGCAGTCGGTAGCGCGGCGACTGGATCCGTCGCAGCAGGCGCAGCATGAGCACCACGGCGAAGGCGCTTATCGCCACGCCGAGCGGCAGCCAGACCATCATCTGGTCGCGGCTCTCTTTTTCCAGCGGCAGGCGCGAGGCCCAGACCACCAGCGCAAAGCCGGATTCGGGCTGGCGACGGATGAGATAAACATTGCCCTGATATTCAAGCCTGCTGAGCTTTCCCTGCTGGGCGCGCTGCCAGACGCTCTCATCAAAGCGCACGCTGCTTGCGATGACCCGGTTCTGGTTCAGGCCAATCAGCGCCACCTCAATAGGCCAACTGCCGAAGGGGATAACGTCGATAAACGACATCGGATCCATCACGACAACATGCGATCCGATACCGAGCGCCACCATATAGTGATAAAAATTGAGATCGTTGCTTTGCGTAAACCAGACGGCGTAGCCTTCCGCGTTGATGCGATCGGGGCGCGGCCAGCGCATTTGCTCGCCGCGGCTTTCAAGCGAGGAACAGAGCAATGTGCGGTTGCGCATATACATCACTTCCTGAACGTGACGAAAGCTGAAGGTGAGCCGACGCATCGCCTGAAGGTGTGCAGGGCTGCAGGTTTCGCCCTGAAAACGGTTGATCTCCCACAGCGCGAGTTTTGCCTGCTCTTCCACCTGGCCGGTGCGACGTATCGTGCGGTCGGTATAACTGTTCAGTTCGCTGCGAAAGCGTTTTTCCGCCTGATGATGGGCAAACCAGATGCTGAACAGCACTGGCAGCAGCAGGGCCAGCGTCAGCATGCCGGTAATCAGACTTACTCGATGTTTTGTCTTCACGTCATCCCCAACTTTCCTGTTGATGTTTATACAAAACATCAGGCTCACGTTAGCATAGCGATCCGGGGAAATTTTTGCACAGCGGCGAAGCATGATTTCGCTGCGGGAGAGGGCGAGTGAAGAAAAAAGAGTTCGTGACGCAGGATCTTCTGAGCAAGATTTATCAGCGCGACGAGAACGGGCCGCGTAAGCTGCCGCCCGAACGCCAGCTTGCCGTTGATTATGGCGTTTCGCGCTTTACTATCCGTCAGGCGCTGGAAAAGCTGGTCAGCATTGGCGTGGTGCGCGTGGTGCAGGGTTCCGGCATCTGGATCAACGAGCACGCGCGCAGTAATCCGTTGGTCTACAACTCCATCACCGAAAAACGCTTCGACCAAATCCGCTATCGCATGATAAGCCTGCACAAGAAACTGCCGGACGGCGAGGCGCAGCAGGCATTTGGGCTTGCCGAAGGGGAATATATCTGGCAATTCTGCCGCTTGCGTTTTGTAGACGACGTCGCGGTGCAGATTGAAGTATCCCGACTGCCGGTAAAAGATTTCCCCGATCTCACGCAGCAGGTTATTGAGCGCTCGCTTCAGCAGTATGTGCTGAGCAAAGGCTACCGCATTTCACACCTGTTCACGGCCTACCAGGCGGTGAGCGTAAGCCGCGAGCAGGCGGCGCTGCTGGGCTGCAGGAAGGGAATGCCGGCCATGCGCATCAGCAATCGCGGCATTCTGGAAGGAGGCAGGGTGTATGAGATAAGCGAGATCATCGATATTAATTACAGCTGCACTTATGTGATTCCCTTCAACCGCGACAATCTCGCTTTCCGCCAGGGCGAAGCCTGATGTCAGGGTGTGTGGATAGCGCCGTTGGGCAGGCGGCTTTGCGTCCACTCATGGGGCCGATAAACCACCGGCCAGCAGTTCGCCTTCTCTTCATCAAATCCCACGCCAATGCCTGGCTGCTGCGGCGCATACAGATAGCCGTTTTCAGGCGTTATGGCGCCAGGAAAGAGCGAGCCGGTCTCGTCATTATGCGCAATGTATTCCTGAATAGCGGCGTTATGCAGGTGGATATTCAGGTGCGTGTTCACCGCCACGCCGATGGGCGTCATGTCGCCCGGACCATGCCACGCCACGCGCACGCCGAACGCCTGGCAGAAAACGGCGAGCTTGAGCGCAGGCGTAATGCCGCCAATCTGCGAAACGTGGCAGCGAATAAAATCGATGCGTCGGTTAACTATCAAGTCGTGCCATTCCGCCGGGTTATTGAATAATTCGCCCATCGCCAGCGGCACACTGCTGTGCATGCGCACCTGCTCAAGCCAGGCGCTCTGCGCAGGAGGCAGGATATCCTCGAGAAACCACGGCTGGTAAGGCTCCAGCGCTTTGGCGAGCTGCACCGCCTGCTGGGGGAAAAGCCGCTCGTGCACATCGTGCAGAATATGGAAGCGCTGACCATATTTCTCCCGCAGCATTTTAAACATGCCGACCGTACTGGCGATGTACTCATCCTGATCGTAATAAGCGCCGGGAGACGGGGCGCGGGTGAGGTGCATCGCCTGCGCTACGCCGCCGTAAAAGCCGGTCTGGCAGCGAATATGCCGGTAGCCCTGAGCAAGCAGAGCGTCTATTGCTTCACACAGCGCTTCAGGCGTATCGCCGCTGGCGTGCGTATAAGCGGCGATAGCGTCTTTTGATTTGCCACCGAAGAGTTGATAAAGCGGCATGCCAGCGAGCTGCGCCTTGATGTCCCACAGCGCCATATCCACACCAGCGATGGCGTTGTTGATGACCGGACCGTTGCGCCAGTAAGCGTTGACCATCATTAGCTGCCATAAATCTTCGATATCGTTGGCGTCGCGTCCCACCAGCAGCGGTCTGAGGTACTCATCGACCATGGTCTTGACCGCCAGCGGGCGCTGCTGGAAGGTGGCGCAACCGTGGCCGGTCACACCTTTGTTTGTGCGCACCCGCACGACTACCAGATTATGGCGGTCAGGGCGGGTAATAAAGCATTCGACATTTTCGATACGAGTTGGCAACACTGTAATTTCTCCCAGGCGACGGGTCAGAACTATTTTTTACGCGTTTATTTACTATTGCCGCAAAATAAGGGGCGCGTAAACCGCTTTTTCCAGACTATTTTTATTGGTTTGTTATTTTCGCATTATTTATAAAAATACCGTACCAATTCACAACGGACGGCCATTGTGGCGCCTTGGCTATCGCAAATTGTGACTATTGTCTGATTTTATTGGTTTGTTTTATGGCTTGTCTTTCCCTACTCTGGAAGCTCAATAACGCCAGAATAATAATGTGATAGCGGGAGATGAAATGGGGACGCATGAGGCCGTAAATAATATTATTCGTCTCGTGGGCGGGGCGGAAAATATTAATAAAGTCTGGCACTGCATGACGCGTTTAAGGTTTGACTTAATCGACGAAAATAAAGTGGAGCAGGCGGAAATAAAAAAAGTGCCCGGCGTGCTGGGGGCGCAGCTGCAAAGCGACCAGTTCCAGGTGATCATCGGGCCGAAAGTGAACAGCTGGTATGAGCAATTGCTGGTGGCGCTGGGTGGCCGTGAGCAAGCGCCTGCGGCAAGCGAAAAGGGACGAAAAAGCCTGGTTTCGCTGTTTATGGATACGGTTTCCGGCGTTTTCGGCCCGATTGTTCCCGCTATCGCCGGCGCGGGGATGATAAAAGGGTTGCTGGCCGGGCTGGTTGCGTTGGGCGCCGTTCCGGCAAAGAGCGATACGGTGATCGTTATCGATCTTATCGCGAGCGGCGTCTTCTATTTTTTGCCCTTTTTCCTTGCCGTTTCCGCCGCGAAAATCTTTAAAACCAATGAGTACCTGGCGGCGGCGGTGGCGGCCTGCCTGATGTACCCCTCGCTTATCGAGGCGGCGAAAGCGCTCGTCAGCCATGCGCCGGACGCGGTGAACGCATTCTGGTTTCTGAACGCCATTCCGGTTTCCGTATTCAACTATTCGGCAAGCGTCATCCCCGTCATTTTCTCCGTGCTGGCGTTGAGCTATATCCACCGCTGGGTAGACAGCGTTATGCCAGATACGCTGAAAACGGTCTTTACCCCAACGCTGACGCTGTTTCTTGCCGCGCTGGCAGCGCTGGTGGCGATAGGTCCGCTCGGCATCTGGCTTGGCAAAGCGCTGGCGTGGTTTATTGAAGGGTTGTTTGGCGTCTCTGCAAGCTTCGCCGGGCTGGTTGTCGGGGCGATCCGCCCGGTAGCGATCCTCACCGGCATGCACCACGCTATGACGCCCATCGCGCTGCAAAACTTCAGCGACCGCGGCTACGACATGCTGATGCCGATGATGTTTATGGCCAATATGGCCATTGCTGGTTCTACCTTCGCTATCTGGCGCTTAAGCCGTGGGCGCAACGATAAAAGCGTGGCGTTTTCCGCGGCGGTCTCGGCGCTGCTCGGCATTACTGAACCGGCGCTGTTTGGCGTGCTGACGCGCTATAAAAAAGCGTTTATCGCCGCAACGGCGGCAAGCTCGCTCGCGTCCGCCTTTATCGCTTTTTTCGGCGTGCGGCTTTATGGCTACATTTTGTCGAGTATTTTTAGTCTGCCAGCCTACCTCGGCCCGTACTTTATTTTCGCCCTGCTGGGCGTCGCGCTGTCGCTGGTGTTGTCGTTCATGCTGACCACGCTGCTGCTTAAGCGCGACGAGGTATAAGCTTTCCCGGCGCGAGCATTAGCGGCGATGGGCAAGGCGGCGCACCAACCGGTCGCCGGAGGATTGCACCAGTTGGACCAGGGCGATAAGGATAACCACCGTGCCCGCCATAATCTGGTCGTTAAAGCGCTGATAGCCGTAGCGGATGGCGAGGTCGCCAAGCCCGCCGCCGCCGATGACGCCCGCCATCGAAGAGAAGCCAATCAGCATCACCACGGTCAGCGTGATGCCGGCCAGAATAGCGGGCAACGCCTCGGGGAGCAGCGCTTTGGCGATGATGTGCCAGATAGTGCCGCCCATCGACAGCACAGCCTCTATGCGTCCTTTATCCACTTCGTCGAGCGCGTTCTCCACCACCCGGGCGAAAAAGGGAAACGCGCCGAGGGTAATGGGCACGACCGCAGCGGTGCTGCCAAGCGTGGTGCCGATAAGCAGGCGGGTAAAGGGAATAAGCGCCACCAGCAGCACGATGAACGGCAGCGAACGGCCTGTATTTATCGCCGCGCCCAGCACCGCATTCAGGTGGGGCAGCGGCAAGACGCCGTCGCGGCGCGAGATAAACAGCAGCACCCCAACCGGCAAGCCGACCAGCACCGTAAACAGCGCCGCCAGTCCCACCATATAGAGCGTTTCCAGCGTGCCGTTAAGCAGTATCGGCCAGACCTCCTCCCAGCTCATGCGACTTCCCATAACATCCTCCCGTCAACGCCATGCCGGCGCAAAAAGGCCTGCTGTGCGACGCTGTCGCGCACCAGCGTCTGGCGCAGCCTCGACCAAGGCGCCTGCAGCAGTTCGCTCAGGCTCCCGCTTTCAATCAGTTGCCCCTGTTCCAGCAGCGCGGCGTGGTCGCAAATCGCTTTTACCACTTCCAGTTCGTGGGTTATCAGCACGATAGTCAGCCCAAGCTGGCGATTGATATCGGCGAGCAGCGCCAGCACGGAAGCGGTGGTCTCCGGGTCGAGCGCGCTGGTGGCTTCGTCGCACAGCAGAACGTCGGGACGGGCGGCCAGCGCCCGGGCGATGCCGACCCGCTGCTTCTGTCCGCCGGAGAGCTGTGAGGGAAAGGCGTGGGCTTTGTCGTGAAGCCCGACCAGCGCAAGCAGCTCCGCCACCCGGGCTTCCCGCTGCGCGCGCGGCTGGCCTGCTATCTCCAGCGGCACCGCCACGTTGTCTGCCACCGTACGGGCATGCAGTAAATTGAAATGCTGGAAGATCATGCCGGTGCGCTGGCGATGCTGACGCAGCTCGCGCGACGTGAGCTGCGTGATATCCCGCCCGTTCATCAGGATGCGGCCCGACGTGGGCCGCTCCAGCAGATTGAGACAGCGAATAAGCGTGCTTTTTCCGGCGCCGCTGCGGCCCAGGATGCCGTAAATCGCGCCGTCCGGCACGGTTAAGGAGACCTCGTTCAGCGCCGGTCGGCCTTCTCCGGCGTACACTTTGCTCAGCCGCTCAATAGCTATCATGACTGCGGCGCCACCGGGATCACCGAACCGTTGTACTGCTTGCGAATAAATTCCGCCACCTGCGGCGACTGGAGATCTTTCGCCAGTTCTTTGATGCGCGGATCGCTTGCCAGATTGGGGTTGGTCACCAGAATATTGGCGTAGGGGTTATGCTCCGCGCTCTCAAGGCCCAGCGCATCTTTCGCTGGCGTCAGCCCCGCCTCCAGCGCGTAGTTGCCGTTGATGACTGCCAGATCCACATCATCCAGCGAGCGCGGGATCTGCGGCGATTCCACTTCCAGGATCTTCAGCTTTTTCGGATTTTCCGCGATCGATTTCGGCGTGGCGAGATTATTCGCCGGATCGTTGAACCCCGGCTTTAACTTAATCAAGCCCTGGCTTTGCAGCAGGAACAGCGCGCGGCTTAAATTGGTGACGTTATTCGGTACCGCGACAGTGGCGTTTTCCGGCACCGATTTAAGATCTTTATACTTGTGCGAGTAGATGCCAAGCGGCTCTATGTGCACCGTGGCCGCCACGGCGAAGGTTTTGCCGAGTGCTTTTTCCTGGTCTTTCAGGTAAGGCACATGCTGGAAATAGTTAGCGTCTACGTCGCCGTTCGCCAGCAGCTCGTTGGCATTAACGCCGCTTGTGAGTTCGACCACTTTTAAATCGAGCTTCGGGTCGAGTTTCTTAATGAAATTGAGGATTTCCGCGTGCGGCACCGGGTCCGCCGCAACGCGCAGCGGCTCGGCGGCGTAAGCGGAGAGCGCCAGAGAGAGGGACAACGCGGCCCCTGCCAGTTTAAATGCGGCATGTTTCATAGGTCGTTTTCCTTATTGTTAATCAGGCGATAATTTCCGCGCTCTGGCGCAGTACGTCACGGTAATAGCGCTCAGCCACGTCAGGGTGCGAGCGAAGGCGGCCTTTCAGGTAGTTCCAGCCCACATCACGCAGCAGCGGGTTGAGCGGATCGCTCTCCGGTCCGTGCGCTTCACGGGCAAGCCGCTCGGGCAGAGCGTAGACCGGTACAGTCGCGTCCAACTGCGCGCCAAGGAAAAACGCGATGGAAAGGCGTTCCTGGCCTGCAGGCGGCGATTCCACGCGGTGTACCGTGGCGCGCAGGTAACCGTTAGTGGCCAACTCCAGCAGCTCGCCGATATTCACCACAAAAGTGCCTGGCAGCGGCGCGGCGTCAATCCAGCGGCCCGGCGACACCTCCACCTGCAAGCCTTTTTGCTCATCCTGCAGCAGGAAACTCAAGAAGCCGGAGTCTTTATGCGCGCCGACGCCCTGGTTGCTTTGCGAAGGCAGCTTGCCGGGATAGCGGATAAGTTTGATGTGCTCATTGGGCTTATCGCCATAAAGCGGGTCGAAGGCGTTGTGCGCCAGCGCCAGCGCCTCGGCGAAGGCGCGCAGCAGCGTCAGCGCCATCCGGGTCATTTCGCTCTGCCAGCGCAGCAGCACCGGTTTGAGCGAAGGCTGGCTTTCCGGCCACAGGTTCGGCCCCTGCAGGCGACGCCAGCGCGGGTCGCTCTCCGCCAGCAACAGCGCAGGGCGCTCGGCGCCGATATCAAACTGCTCGCGCCAGTCTGGTTTGCCGCGGGTTATCTCAGCGGCGGCGCGGTTATAGCCGCGAAAATGAGGAGAGTGGATCATCGCCACCTGCTGCTTTTGCGCATCCGGCAGGGCGAAGAAGCGGCGCGCTTCCTGCTGCACGCGTTGCGAAAGCGCGGCGTCAATCCCATGGTTGGTAATATAGAAAAAGCCGATGTCGCGGGCCGCCTGACGCAGTTGCGCTAAAAAGTCCGCTTTATCAGCGGGGCCGGCGTTAAGCCTTGCGAGATCGAGAAGGGGCAGGGCGGTGAGGGAAGCGGTGCTCATAATGTTCTCCGTAAGCATAAACAGGGTCAGTGCGGTTAACAGTGAACGGTTGGGCACAACAGCGGCTCGGCATCATGTCGGTTTTCCTTTCTGGTCTGGTTCGGCAGTGGCTTCTACCCTGCCAGAAGGTTTTTCTGCCGACCAATACCCTTAATTTCTAAGTTATGTACGAGCAGGGTTCGAAGCATTTGCAGCGGTTGCATAAGCGAAAGTATTTCAAAATGTTTCATTAAACCGGAAAGGTTTGTGTCAGATCAGCAAGTTAGTTTCGGCCTGAAACCATTAGTTTTTACGCAGATCTATTTTTCATTCAAGTTTACCCGCCACCTGCCGTTGTCCACCAAAGGCGCACCGCCAGACAGCCAGCAGGTATCTGATTATGTTAAGAACGACCCAATCCCGTTTTATTGTGGCTCTGTGTCTCTTTTTCGCCGTGTTGACGGGGGTGACCATGTTGGTCATTCATTTTTTCGTCACGCCACAAATTAAACGCAGTGAAACTCAGCTGATTCGCTATGAGGTCGGCAATGTGGCCGTCAGCATTGTTGAACAGATGAACCGCGTGCAGGCGCAGATGCGCACCGTCACCCAGACCGCTGCGGCGATGCAGAGTGAAGAGATTGACCGCCTGCTGCCCGCGCTTGTCGATCAATATAAAGATGTGAATGTGTTTGGCGGCGGCATCTGGCCGTTGCCGGAGAAACGGGAGGCGGGACGCAATAAGTTCAGCACCTTCTTTGCCCGCAACCCCAGCAGCAATCAGCTGGAGGTGAATACCTACTGGAACTCGGAAGCGGCGCCGAACTATTACGAGCAGGTGTGGTACAAAGCGGGCCTCGCTTCGCCTGCCGGACAGTGCGCCTGGGCTAACGCCTATCAGGATGACGCCAGCCCGCAGCCGCGCACCAACTGCGCGATGGCCATCACCAAAGACGGGGAGCCGTGGGGCGTTGCCACCATCGACGTCACGCTCGGCTTTTTCAACCAGCTGGCGAAGCAGATGGATGAAGCTATCCAGGGACGCGTGCTGATTGTGGAAGCGGATGGCAAAATCGTCGGCAACGCCGATCAGATTGGTAAAACCGCCAGCCTGAAAAACCTCTCAGAGATGGGCGCAAACCCGATGGCGCAGACCGTGAAGGCGATGCTGAACGGTTATCAGGCGGGACAAAGCGGCGAGCAGGAGTATGACAACGACGGCGAATCGCATACGGTGATGCTGCAGGCGATTAAAGGCAGCCCGTGGATTATCGCCGTTGACCTGCCGACTTCGCTGCTGACGCAGCAAACCAGCACCATCATGGGACGCCTGAGCATGGTGCAGATCCCGATGGCGCTGCTGCTGCTCGGCGTGCTGGTGCTGTTCATTCGCTCGCTGATGCGCCGTCTGGCGGATTTGAATCACAACATCAGCCGCCTCTCCGCGGGCGGCGCAGATTTGACCCAACGTCTTGAGCCGACCAGCAGCCCGGAGTTCAACGCCATTATCGACAGCTTCAACGGCGTGATTGCTTACCTGCAAACCATGCTGCGTCAGGTCGGCGACAGCGCGCGGGCTATCTCTTCCGCGTCGCAGCAAATCTCTACCGGCAACCAGGATCTCTCGGCGCGAACTGAAGACCAGGCGAGCTCTATTGAAGAAACCGCCGCCTCAATGGAGGAGCTGACCAGTACCGTTCGCCAGAACGCGGACAACGCCGCGCATGCCAATAAGCTGGCGCATGAAGCTTCGCAGGTCGCGGAGCGGGGCGGCGAGGTAGTGAAGCAGGTCGTGACGACCATGAGCAGCATTCAGGCTTCGTCCGGCAAGGTGGTGGATATTATTAGCGTCATCGACTCCATCGCCTTCCAGACCAATATCCTGGCGCTTAACGCGGCGGTGGAAGCGGCGCGCGCAGGCGAGCAGGGCAGGGGCTTCGCGGTAGTGGCGCAGGAAGTACGCAACCTTGCGCAACGCTCGGCGCAATCCGCCCGTGAGATTAAGCAGCTTATTGAAACCTCTGTCAGCAATATCGACGTGGCAACAGAACTGGTGACTGAAGCGGGCGCCACGATGGAAGAGCTGTTGCAGGGCGTGCGCAATGTCACCACGCTGATGGGCGAAATCATGTCCTCCAGCCGTGAGCAAAGCGCGGGCATTGAGCAGGTAAATATCGCCATTAACCAGCTCGACAGCACCACTCAGCAGAACGCCGCGCTGGTGCAGGAAGTCTCAGCGGCTTCCCACTCAATGACCGAACAGACGCAGCAGCTCGATCTGGTGGTTGCTGGCTTCCGTCTCTGACCCCTGGCGCGTCGGTTTACCGGCGCGCTTATCCTTTCTTCTTCGCTTTTTCTCTCTGTCCCTTGCAATTGTCTGTCAACGCCCTTACGATATTGATACGTTATAACATATCAAATGAGGCGGATATGAAAGAGAACATTCATCCCCATTACCGCACCGTGGTGTTTCATGACACCAGCGCGAATGAGTACTTCAAAGTGGGTTCGACCATGAAAACCGATCGCGAGATTGAGCTAGACGGCGTGACCTATCCCTATGTCACCATTGATGTCTCTTCGGCTTCGCACCCTTATTACACCGGTCGCCAGAAAACCTTCGCTAACGAAGGCAGCGCCGCCCGTTTCCGCCAGCGCTATGCGGGCTTTATCAATGTAAAACGGGGCTAAACCATGCAGGTGCTGAATTCATTACGTAACGCGAAGGCGCGCCATTCGGACTGCCAGATTGTGAAGCGTAAAGGGAGACTGTATGTGATTTGTAAATCTAACCCGCGCTTTAAGGCGGTGCAGGGCAGAAAAAAACGACGTTAAGCAAAACCCCCGCTTGCAGGCGGGGGTTTTATTTTAACGGGCAGGGACAGGCGCGGACATTGACGCCGGGAGCGGCGCTACGCCTTTATCCAGCGAATAGATATCGTAGAACGAGAGTTCGCCTTTTCGGGCGAGCATTTTATTCAACATCGCTTTTTGCTCTTCGCTGATGCGCGGCGAGTGCTGGATCTCGTCAATCAGGGAAGGCGGCACGAAGCGCGTGTTATACCACTCCCCGTTGTAGCAAACCCGCAAGTCCAGCACGTCGATATCTTCGTAGCGGTAGCGCGGATTCACATCAAAAAAGAAAAAGCCGTTCAGCAGAACGAAAAGCACCACCAGCAGCCAGACGGAGCCCGCGAGCGTTTCGGACTGCAACATCACCGCCAGCGTGGCAAGCCAGCCGACATACATGGCGATGAAAAGCCAGGGGTGGTTGCGAATAAAGCTAATGCTGAAGCGTGGACGATTGTCGCGCTTTTCTTTGCGATTAAGCTCGTCGATAGTGGCGATAAGCAGGCGCTGTATTTCTGTCATGCAAAACCTTTCTGTTGCGTTGCGCAAGGACGGGGTGACGAAACCATTTTACTGGCGCGCAGAGGCGTTAAAAAGTAACAGAAGGCGCCGAAATAGCTATAACAGTTTGGCGCCTGTGCTGGTTAAAGCGTTTTTATTACGCGCGCCGGATTGCCTACGGCGACGCTGTTGTCAGGGATATCCTGCGTGACGACGGCCCCGGAACCAATGACGACATTATGGCCGATAGTGACGCCCGGATTAATAATAGCCCGTCCGCCAATCCAGACGTTATCGCCAATCGTCACCGGTTTGCCATATTCCGCGCCGCTGTTGCGCGCCGCCGGGTCCAGCGGGTGCGTGGCGGTATAAATATGTACGCCTGGCGCGAGCATGCAGTTATTGCCTATACGCACCGGGCAAACATCCAGAATCACGCAATCAAAATTGGCGTAAAAATCGTTGCCGACGAAAATGTTATAGCCATAATCGCAGCGAAATGGCGGCTCAAAATAAGCGTTTTTCCCTGCGCCCAGCAGTTCGTTAAGAAGCTGGTTGCGCAACGCTTTCTCTTCCGGCTCGCTGTGATTAAAGGCGTGCAGGCGTTGTCGCGCGCGCAGGCGGTCCGCTTTAAGCGTCGGGTCTTCCGGGCGATAAAGCTCGCCGGCGATCATTTTGCGTTTTTCTTCACTCATATTTTGTCTACCTGACGGTATCTGCCCAGGGCCGTTATCGGTGTCTGTAAGGTAATACAAAATAGTGAGAAAAAATATGAGGAGCGGAACCGCTGGCGCTATATCAGAAACAGTTACGGAGCCATGTTAATGGAGCGGCAAACCCGGCGCGGTAAATCAGCCAGATGGCTCAACACTAACATGGCGTCGACAGCAACGCGTAACGTCAACCCGAGACGCGGAAAACGCACGACTTATTAAAGGGTGCTCAAAATTAAAGGACTTACAAAAAATTAACGTACAAATTTCCACACTGAAGTAGGGATTTTGTCGTAGAGCTTATTCATGGTCAGCTCTGCGAGACGATGATCGGCAGCGGAATAAAAAACCGCCAGTTCATTGTCAGATAATTCGTATTTGTTTTTTTCAATAACGCGCTCAAGAGTATCGATCGTCTGACAGCGTCGCAGTCGCATTAAATAATCAATTTTAGTGAGTGGTTTGGTAGACATCGTTGCACCTTAACTGCTTGTAATAGTTTTAAAAAGAGAGACTCACCGGATTGGCGCGGCTGGCGTTGACGAAGCAGCGAAACAGGCGATTCCCGGATTTACGCCATTTCTGCAAATCCTGCGCATTAATGCCGTAATTGCTGAACAACATAAAAGTATCATCCAGATATTCATCAATTTGTTCAATCAGCACATTGTCTTCCTCATACTTAATTTTGTAATTAAGTGCGAAGCTGGCGATATGCTCAATCAGTTCATTCAACTGCAGGTTGACCGCTGAGGTCGGGTCGTTAACCCACCCATGATTACTCTCACCCAGATTAGCGAGACAGTCATGATACAGGCTTTCACAGAGGAATTTTAGCTGGGCTATATCATGCCGTTTTGGTGAGTATTCGTCCATACGCAACCCCCTTTTTAGCGAAAATTTTTACCACGTGACGGCTGAGGGGCAGATACTTCACTTATATGAAGGCTTCGGTCTCCATTTTCAATCTGCTTTAACTATAAAACAGGCTTTTGGATTTTTCCTCGCGCTATTACGAAAAATTACAATTAATCGGTTAAGCCTCTCGATCATATAGGCAAAACTGAATATCCACGTTAAGAGCGCGCACCTTTACGGTTCGGCTATCCAGCTTTTAACTATAAATAACCCGAACCTTCTTTTCTGTGGAATAGTCTCTAATACTGACGGCTTATTTATGAGAATAATCTTAGTATTTATTGATGACGAATATTAATAACCCTGATGTTAATGGGCGAGTCAGAAAGAATAAACCGGGAATAACGCGAGGGATAATTAGGCTAAAAAGAAAAGGCCGCTTGCGCGGCCTTTTAGATTAATGATGCTCAACCGGATGGCTGTGCTCAATATCTTCGTTCTTACGACTGAAGCGGCGGCGCACCACCACAAAGAAGACCGGTACGAAGAAGATAGCCAGTACGGTTGCGGTCACCATGCCGCCCATTACGCCGGTGCCCACGGCGTTCTGCGCGCCGGAGCCTGCGCCGGAGCTGATAACCAGCGGCATTACCCCGAGGATAAACGCCAGTGAGGTCATCAGAATCGGACGCAGACGCATACGCACCGCGTCCAGCGTCGCTTCTATCAGGCCTTTGCCTTCTTTCTCCATCAGATCCTTGGCGAATTCCACAATCAAAATGGCGTTCTTCGCCGACAGACCGATGGTGGTCAACAGGCCCACCTGGAAGTAAACGTCGTTGTTCAGGCCGCGCAGCGAGGCCGCCAGCAGCGCGCCGATAACGCCGAGCGGCACCACCAGCATGACCGAGAACGGAATCGACCAGCTCTCATACAGCGCGGCGAGACACAAGAACACCACGATAAGCGAGATGGCGTACAGGGCAGGGGCCTGGTTGCCGGAGAGGCGTTCCTGATAGGACATGCCGGTCCAGTCATAGCCAATCCCGGTCGGCAGTTTAGACGCCAGCTCTTCCATCATCGCCATCGCCTCACCCGTACTCTTGCCCGCAACCGCCTGACCCTGGATTTCCATCGCAGGCAGACCGTTATAGCGCTCCAGTCGTGGCGAACCATACTCCCAGCGCGTGGTTGAGAAGGCGGAGAAAGGCACCATCTGGCCGTCAGCGCCGCGTACGAACCAGCTGTTGATATCGTTTGGCAGCATGCGGTACTGCGCTTCGGACATCACGTACACTTTCTTCACGCGACCACGGTCGATGAAGTCGTTAACGTAGCTGCCACCCCACGCTGCGCCCAGCGTAGTATTGATATCGCTGATGGAGACGCCCAGCGCCTGCGCTTTCTCCTGGTCAATATCAATCTTGAACTGCGGCGTATCTTCCAGGCCGTTTGGACGGACCTGAGAGAGCAGGTCAGGGTGCTGCGCCGCTTCGCCAAGCAGCTGGTTACGCGCTTGAGTCAGCTTCTCATGCCCCAGGTTCGCCTGGTCGATAAGCTCGAAGTCAAAGCCTGTCGCGGTGCCCAGTTCGACGATAGCCGGCAGGTTAAAGGCGAAGACCATCGCATCTTTAATCTGTGAGAAGCGGCCCATCGCACGACCGGTAATCGCCTCGACTTTGTTTTCCGCGCCAGGACGCTCATCCCAGTTTTTCAGCGAAACGAACGCGATACCGGTGTTCTGGCCGCGACCGGAGAAACCAAAGCCGTTAACGGTAAAGACAGAGTTAACGTTCGCTTTCTCTTTGGTCAGGTAGTAGTCGGTTACCTCGTCGAGCACTTTCTGGGTGCGCTCTTGCGTCGCGCCCGCCGGCAGCTGCGCCATGGTCAGGAATACGCCCTGGTCTTCATCCGGCAGGAAGGAGCTTGGCAGTCGAACAAACAGGTACGCCATGCCCACCACGATGATCAAATAAAGCAGCAGATAACGACCGGTGCTGCGCAGGATGTTGCCTACGCTGTCGGTGTAATGGTGCGCGCTCTTATCGAACATGCGGTTAAACCAGCCGAAGAAGCCTTTTTTGCCTTCGCCGTGGTCGCCTTTCGCCACAGGCTTAAGCAGAGTGGCGCAAAGCGCAGGGGTCAGAATCAACGCCACCAGCACCGACAGCACCATCGCGGAAACGATAGTTATCGAGAACTGACGATAGATAGCGCCGGTCGAACCGCCGAAGAAGGCCATCGGAATAAACACCGCCGAGAGCACCAGGGCGATACCCACCAGCGCGCCCTGGATCTGCCCCATGGATTTGCGCGTCGCCTCTTTAGGCGGCAACCCGTCTTCCACCATGACGCGTTCGACGTTTTCCACCACCACGATGGCGTCATCCACCAGCAGACCGATGGCGAGCACCATACCGAACATGGTAAGGGTGTTTATCGAGTAGCCAAACGCCGCGAGGATGGCGAAGGTGCCCAGCAGTACGACCGGTACGGCGATGGTCGGGATCAGCGTCGCGCGGAAGTTCTGCAAGAACAGGTACATCACCAGGAATACCAGCACGATAGCTTCAACCAGCGTTTTTACTACTTCGTTGATTGAAATTTTCACGAACGGCGTCGTGTCGTACGGGTAAACCACTTTCAGACCGGCCGGGAAGTAAGGTTCAAGCTCGGCGATGGTCGCGCGAACCGCTTCTGCGGTATCGAGCGCGTTCGCGCCGGTAGCAAGCTTAATCCCGAGACCCGCAGCAGGCTGGCCGTTGAACTTCGCGATAACGTCGTAGTTTTCGCCGCCAAGCTCCACTTTCGCCACGTCGCGCAGGCGAACCTGCGAACCATCCTGATTCACCTTCAGCAGGATTTTGCTGAACTCATCAGCAGAGGTCAGGCGGGTTTGCGCGATTATCGAGGCGTTAAGCTGCTGGCCTTTTACCGGCGGCGCGCCGCCAAGCTGGCCTGCCGCCACCTGGGCGTTCTGCGCTTTGATGGCGTTGATAACGTCAACCGGAGTGAGCTGGAAGTTGTTCAGCTTGTTCGGGTCAAGCCAGATACGCATCGCGTACTGCGAGCCGAACAGCTGCACGTCGCCCACGCCGCTGGTACGGCTAATCGGGTCTTTAATGGTGGCGCCCACGTAGTCAGCGATATCTTCCTGCGTCATCGACCCATTGGTGCTTATCATGCCAAGCACCATCAGGAAGCTGCTGGAAGATTTCTCAACGCTTACGCCCTGTTGCTGCACTTCCTGCGGCAACAGCGGCATCGCGAGCTGCAGCTTGTTCTGCACCTGCACCTGGGCGATATCCGCATCGGTGCCGGATTCAAACGTCAGGGTTATCTGGACGGTACCCGAAGAGTCGCTGGTGGAGGACATGTACATCAGGCCATCGATACCGTTCATGTTCTGTTCGATAACCTGCGTTACGGTATCCTGCACCGTTTTTGCGTCAGCGCCCGGGTAAGTGGCGTTAATCGTCACGGCTGGCGGCGCAATGGAAGGATATTGCGCGATGGGCAGGTTCATAATGGACAATGCCCCCGCCAGCATGATGATGATGGCGATCACCCACGCAAAAATGGGGCGATCGATAAAAAACTTAGCCATGTCTTAACGGCTCCTGTTTAAGTTAAGACTTCGGTTGCTCTGACTGACCGCCTGCGTTGGCGGCTTCGCCTGAGCCAGCTTGTTGCTGATTCTGTTGCGGATTCTGCTGTTGTTGCTGGTTTTCCTGGTTTGCTGCCACTTCCTGCGCTTTTACCTGCGCGCCAGGGCGCACTTTTTGCAGGCCAGTGATAATCACGCGGTCGCCCGCTTTCACCCCGTCGGTTACCAGCCACTTATCGCCGATAGCCTGGGCGGTGGTAACCGGACGCACTTCGACTTTATCCCCTGCGCCAACCACCATTACTGTCGCGTCCCCGCGCGGCGTACGGGCTACGCCCTGCTGCGGCACCAGAATGGCGTTCGGGTTAACCCCTTCTTCCAGACGGGCGCGAACAAACATGCCCGGCAGCAGCGTGCGATCGGGGTTCGGGAAAATAGCGCGCAGCGTAATGGAGCCGGTGGTTTGATCCACTGTCACGTCAGAGAACTCGAGGGTGCCTTGTTGCGGGAATTTCTGTCCATCCTGCGTCAGCAGCTCGACTTTCGCCTTACCGTTTTCCTGTTGCAGACTGCCGTTCGCCAGCTCTTGTTTCAGGCGCAGGAAATCGTTGCTCGACTGCGTCACGTCGACATAAATCGGGTCCAGCTGCTGAACAGTCGCCAGCGCCGTAGTCTGGCCGTTCTGCACCAGCGCCCCTTCGGTCACGTTGGATTTACCAATGCGGCCGCTGATAGGGGAGGTGACTTTGGTGTAGGCGAGGTTGATTCGCGCGGTTTCTACGGCCGCTTTGGCTGCGACGACGGCGGCGTTAGCCTGCTGGGCTTCCGCCTGCGCGTTGTCAAAATCCTGCTGGCTGATGTACTTGGTGCCAATCAGGCGCTGGTAACGCTTTAACGTCACCTGAGCGATATTCGCTGCCGCCTGCGCTCGCGCCAGATCCCCTTTAGCGCTCTCATAAGTCGCCTGATAGGTCGCCGGATCAATCTGATAAAGCGAGACACCCGCTTCAATATCACTGCCTTCCGTGAAGTTACGCTTCAGGATAATGCCGCTTACCTGAGGCCGAACTTCCGCTACGCGGTACGCGCTGGTGCGGCCCGGCAGGTCAGTGGTTATTTGTAGAGGTTCGCTTTTCAGCGTTACAACACCGACCTCGGGCGCTTGCGGCGCTTGTTGCTGTTCCTGTTTATCGTCACATCCTGTAAGCGCTAAGCCGCCTGAGAGCATCAGAACGATCGCCAGAGGCGTAAGCCCTCTGTTTTTGTTCATATCAAAACCTCGAGTGTCCGATTCCAAAAATTGATCAATGGATCAAAAGTCTATAAACCCATTGCTGCGTTTATATTATCGTCATGCTATGGTACATACATTCATAAATGTATGTAAATCTGACTCCCCTGTTTTCATCGACCTATGGCACGAAAAACCAAACAGCAGGCGCTGGCGACGCGACAACATATTCTGGATGTGGCTTTAAAGTTGTTTTCGCAACGGGGTGTTTCGGCCACTTCCCTTGCCGATATCGCGCAAGCCGCGGGGGTTACGCGTGGCGCTATTTACTGGCACTTCAAAAATAAGTCTGATTTATTTAGCGAGATCTGGGAATTATCAGAGGCAAGCATTGCCGATCTTGAAATTGAGTATCGGGCAAAATTTCCTGACGATCCACTCTCAGTTTTAAGGGAAATTCTGGTCTATATACTCGAAGCGACAGCCGCCGAGGAGCGGCGTCGTTTGATGATGGAAATTATTTACCATAAATGTGAGTTTGTCGGCGAAATGGCGGTAGCGCAACAGGCGCATCGCAATCTCTGCCTGGCAAGCAATGAACGTATTGAGCAGAGCCTTCAGCTATGCATGCAGGCGGGGTTATTGCCGCAGACTTTACTGGTACGTCGCGCCGCTATTTTGATGCGTAGTTATATTTCCGGGCTGATGGAAAACTGGCTCTTCGCGCCGGAGATGTTTGATTTACAAAGCGAAGCGCGAACCTACGTCGCGATTCTTCTCGAAATGTATCAATTCTGCCCGACGCTGCGCGCCAATTAGCAGGTCGGATTTCTCCTGGAGGGTTGGCGCTTCGCTATTCCAGGGACGGAAGGCATGGTATTCTCTGCGCCACGCAGGCGGCCGCGAAACCCTTTCGCAGCCCGTAATGACACATTCAACGACTATGCAGCTCAACATCCCTTTGCGGAACCTTATTTCCGTTATTTTTTTCGCCTTCGTCCTGGCGTTTGGCACCTTGCTGCCCGCCGCCTCCTTTGCGCAGACGGTCAGCGAGACGCCCACGCGTGCCGAAGTCCAGTCGCAGTTAGACGCGCTCGGCAAGCAAAAAAACCTTTCGCCGCAGGATAAGCTCGTTCAGCAGGATTTGACGCAAACGCTGGAAACGCTCGACAAAATCGAGCGCGTGAAGCAGGAGACCGTCCAGCTTCGCCAGCAGGTAACCCAGGCGCCGGAAAAAATGCGTCAGGCGACGGAGAACCTGAACGCGCTGAACAACCAGGAAAGCGACGACGCCACGCGCCAGATGCTGAACGCGCTTTCGCTGCGCGGGCTGGAAACGCGAGTGACTTCCGTGCTGGACGATTTACAGGCTGCGCAGGCGGATCTCTCTACCTTCAACAGCCAGCTGGTGTCGCTGCAAACCCAGCCGGAGCGGGTTCAGAACGCCATGTACGCCGCTTCCCAGCAGCTTCAGCAGCTTCGCAACCGCCTGAACGGCACCGCGCCGGGCGAAGAGACATTGCGTCCCTCGCAGCAAACGCTGCTGCTGGCCCAGCAGGCGCTGCTTAACGCGCAGATAGATCAGCAGCGTAAAAGCCTTGAAGGCAATACCACGCTTCAGGATTCGCTGCAGAAACAGCGCGACTACACGACCGCGCATATTAACCGCCTTGAGCACCAGCTTCAGCTGTTGCAGGAAGCGGTAAACAGCAAACGTCTGACCATCACGGAGAAGACGGCCCAGGAAGCGGTCACGCCGGAAGACGCCAGCCGCATTCAGAACAACCCGTTGGTTAAGCAGGAGCTGGATGTTAACCATCAGCTGAGCCAGCGGCTTATTACCGCCACCCAGAGCGGCAACGAGCTGGTGCAGCAGAATATCCGGGTGAAAAACTGGCTCGACCGGGCGTTGCAGTCGGAGCGCACGCTTAAAGAGCAGATCTCGGTGCTCAAGGGCAGCCTGCTGCTTTCGCGCATTCTTTACCAGCAACAGCAGACTCTGCCTTCGGCCGATGAGCTGGAGGATATGACCAACCGCATCGCGGATTTGCGTCTTGAACAGTTCGAGGTCAACCAGCAGCGCGACGCGCTGTTCCAGAACGATGCTTTTGTCGCGAAGCTGGAAGAGGGGCATACCGCTGAGGTGAATGAGGACGTTCACGACGCGCTGTTGCAGGTTGTGGATATGCGCCGCGAACTGCTCGACCAGCTCAATAAGCAGCTTGGCAACCAGCTGATGATGGCCATCAATCTGCAAATCAACCAGCAGCAGTTGATGAGCGTCAGCACGAACCTGCAGGAAATACTGACCCAGCAGATCTTCTGGGTAAACAGTAACCGCCCGATGGACTGGGAGTGGATTAAATCGTTCCCGAAAGGGCTGCATGACCAGATCAAAGGCATGAAGCTGACGTTCAACTGGGAAAAAGCCTGGCCGTCGATGGTGAAAGCGTTTCTCGCCGGGCTGCCGCTGCTGCTTATCGCCGGGCTCATCCGCTGGCGCTTCGGCTGGCTGCGTCAATACCTTGCGAAGCTCGCAGGCGAAGTAGGGCAACTGCGTAACGACAGCCAGCTCCATACGCCGAAAGCCATTCTTATCAACCTCATCCGCGCTTTGCCGGTTTGTCTTATCATTCTTGCGGTAGGGTTGATCCTCTACATGATGCAGTTGAACATCAGCGACCTGCTGTGGGCCTTCAGCAAAGAGCTGGCGCTGTTCTGGCTGGTGTTCGGCCTCTGCTGGCGCGTGCTGGAGAAAGAGGGCATGGCAGTAAGCCATTTCGCGATGCCTTCCACGCTCACCAGCCACTGGCGTCGTCAGATTGTACGCGTGAGCCTTGCGCTGCTGCCGCTGCTCTTCTGGTCGGTCGTGGCGGAACTGTCGCCGCTGCATCTGATGGATGATGTGCTCGGCCAGTTTATGATTTTCCTCAACCTGCTGCTTATCGCCGCGCTGGTGTGGCCAATGTGCCGGGAAAGCTGGCGCGATAAAGAGTCGCATACCATGCGCCTGGTCACCGTAACCGTGCTCTCTATTGTGCCGGTGGCGCTGCTGGTGCTGACCGTTACCGGTTACTTCTACACCACGCTGCGTCTGGCCGGCCGCTGGATTGAGACCGTTTATCTGGTGATTATCTGGAACCTGCTCTATCAGACCGTGCTGCGCGGTCTGAGCGTGGCGGCGCGTCGCATCGCCTACCGCCGCGCGCTGGCGCGTCGGCAGAACATGGTGAAAGAGGGCGCCGAAGGGGCGGAGCCGGTAGAAGAGGCGACGCTGGCGCTGGATCAGGTTAACCAACAGACGCTGCGTATTACCATGCTGGTGATGTTTGCGCTGTTCGGCCTGGTCTTCTGGGCTATCTGGTCTGATTTAATCACCGTGTTCGCCTATCTCGACAGCATCGTGCTGTGGCATTACAACGGCACCGAGGCCGGGGCGGCAGTCACGAAAAATGTCACCATGGGCAGCATCCTGTTCGCGCTGGTGGCCTTCACCGTCGCCTGGGCGCTGATCCGCAACCTGCCGGGTTTACTGGAAGTGCTGGTGCTCTCGCGCCTGAAAATGCGCCAGGGCGCCTCGTACGCCATCACCACTATCCTCAACTATGTGATTATCGCCGCAGGCGCCATGACGGTCTTCGGCTCGCTCGGCGTTTCGTGGGACAAGTTACAGTGGCTGGCGGCGGCGCTGTCGGTTGGTCTGGGCTTTGGTCTACAGGAGATTTTCGGTAACTTCGTCTCCGGTCTGATAATCCTGTTTGAGCGCCCGGTGCGCATTGGCGATACGGTGACCATCGGCACCTTCTCGGGAACGGTCAGCAAAATCCGTATCCGCGCCACGACCATTACCGACTTTGACCGCAAAGAGGTCATTATCCCCAACAAAGCGTTTGTGACCGAGCGCCTGATTAACTGGTCGCTGACCGATACGATAACGCGCGTGGTGATCCGCCTGGGCGTGGCGTATGGATCGGATCTGGATAAAGTGAAAGCCATCCTGCTGCAGGCGGCGATGGAGCACCCGAAAGTGATGCACGATCCGGAACCGGCGGTTTTCTTTACCACCTTCGGACCAAGCACGCTGGATCACGAATTGCGCCTCTACGTGCGTGAACTGCGCGATCGCAGCTATACGGTGGATGAACTTAACCGCACCATTGACCGGCTGTGTCGTGAAAACGGCATTAACATCGCTTTTAACCAGCTTGAGGTTCACCTGCACAATAAAAAAGGCGAACAGCATACCGAAGTGAAACGCGATTTGGGTAAAGAGGCAGGCGAAGACAAGCGCCTTGCCGGTTAAGCACCACAAGGGCGGCTCAGGCCGCCCTTGTTAGTTAATCGCTCTCGCGAGCTTCCTGCGCTTTACGTAAATAGTCCTGACGCACAATATCCAGCGCCGCCAGTACGGTTTGCGGCGGGATCTGGTGGTTTTCCAGCAGCATGATTAAGTCGACGGCGAGCTTCACCTCGTCCGGGGCGTGATCGAGCGACATCGCACTCTCCTTATAAAATCTTTCTTTAAAGCATTAGCGCGTCATACGCGAAAGCGCCTGCTCAATTCTCATTAGCGCGGCGCGGCAGCGTGCAAGACGACCGTCCAGCGCCTCCAGCTCGCGCTGCAAACGCTGTTGCCCGCTGAGCGTTGATTCTGTTGCCAGCAGCTGCTCGCGCTCGCTTTTCATCGCCAGCAGCCTGCGCTCATAGTCCTGATGCTGCAACAGCCGTGCGTTCATTCTGCCAGCCGCGAGGTGAGCGCTGTCATAGCGGCGCAGCGGCCAGGTGGCGGCTTCGCGCTGTAAAGCGGCTATCTGTCCGGCAAGATGCGGCGCAAGCCAGGCGACCTGCTCGGTTTTATTTTGCGCGACAAAGGCTTCCAGCTGAGTAAGATGAGCCTTAATTTCCGCCAGATAATCGCCGATGCGGGTGCCGCGGGCGCGGAAAAGCTGACGGTCAAAACGGGGGCTGAGCGTCTGGTGAGGCGCAAGCGGCGCGAGAAGGGCGGCGAGGTCCGCCACATGTGCCTGTAACGATTGCAATAATAGGGCCGTTTTCATTCTCATCTCCGCAAAGCCCTGGGCGAGCTGTGCTACAGTAACGCTCTTCTTGATGTGGGAAGACTTATGCAAAGGACCATTTTACTCATCATCGGCTGGCTGGCGGTAGCCCTGGCCACTCTCGGCGTGGTGCTGCCTTTGCTGCCCACAACGCCTTTTTTACTGCTGGCCGCCTGGTGCTTCGCCCGCTCATCCCCACGTTTTCATGACTGGCTGCTTTATCGTTCGTGGTTTGGCGGCTATCTGCGCTTCTGGCAACAACATCGCGCCATGCCGCCCGGCGCGAAGCCGCGCGCTGTCGCCTTTATCCTCATTACCTTTGCCATTTCGCTTTGGGTGGTGAATATTCTTTGGGTGCGCATGTTGTTGCTGGTTATCCTTTGCGGGCTGCTGATTTTTATGTGGCGCATTCCGGTTGTTGATGAAAAGCAACAAAAGCCCTGAAGCGCAGTTGCAGTAGTTGCAATTGCGGCGCGCAGCCAGTAAATTCGAGCGTTTTCGAGTACAGGCGCGATCGGTTAAAGGCTGAACAACTTCACTTTTTCCCTTCGTTCGCCCTGTGAGTAATACCGTTTTTATCAGGCAACTATCCATGACCGCGACTGCGCAGCAGCTTGAATACCTTAAGAACAGCATTAAAAGCATTCAGGATTACCCAAAACCGGGCATCCTGTTTCGTGACGTAACCAGCCTGCTGGAAGACCCGAAAGCCTACGCCCTGAGCATTGAATTGCTGGTGGAGCGTTATAAAAACGCCGGCATCACCAAAGTGGTGGGCACCGAAGCGCGCGGTTTTCTCTTTGGCGCGCCTGTCGCGCTGGCCCTTGGCGTAGGTTTCGTTCCGGTGCGCAAGCCGCGTAAATTGCCGCGTGAAACCATCGCTGAGAGCTACGAGCTGGAGTACGGCACCGATCAGCTGGAAATTCACGTCGACGCCATTAAGCCGGGCGATAAAGTGCTGGTGGTCGATGACCTGCTGGCGACCGGCGGCACCATCGAAGCGACCGTGAAGCTCATCCGCCGCCTGGGCGGCGACGTGTCCGACGCAGCCTTTATTATCAACCTGTTTGATATCGGCGGCGAAGCGCGTCTGAACAAGCAGGGCATCACCTGCTACAGCCTCGTGCCGTTCCCCGGCCACTGATCGGCGACGCTTTGTTGAGGCAGGATAAGGCCTGCGCCAGGATAACGTCGGCGCATTGCGTTATCCTGCTTCATTAAAGCAAAAGCATAAAACAGGACGTGTATATCAGCCTCGCCCATCGGGTGGGGCTATGTTAGCATTACCCCTTCAGAATTCACCTTTCAGCGTTTCAGAGCCTGCCCATGAGTTATCAGGTCTTAGCCCGTAAATGGCGCCCCCAAACCTTTGCTGACGTCGTCGGCCAGGAGCACGTGTTGACGGCTCTGGCGAACGGGTTGTCGCTGGGCCGCATTCACCACGCTTACCTGTTTTCCGGCACGCGCGGCGTAGGGAAAACTTCCATTGCCCGCCTGCTGGCGAAGGGGCTGAACTGTGAAACCGGCATCACCGCCACGCCCTGCGGCGTGTGTGAAAACTGCCGCGAAATCGAACAGGGCCGCTTTGTCGACTTAATCGAAATCGACGCCGCCTCGCGCACCAAAGTGGAAGATACCCGTGACTTGCTGGATAACGTGCAGTACGCGCCAGCCCGCGGCCGGTTTAAAGTCTATCTTATTGACGAAGTGCATATGCTCTCGCGTCACAGCTTCAACGCGCTGTTGAAAACGCTGGAAGAGCCGCCTTCGCACGTTAAATTCCTGCTTGCCACCACCGACCCGCAAAAGTTGCCGGTGACGATTCTTTCACGCTGCCTGCAATTCCATCTGCGTGCGCTGGATGTTGAGCAGATCCGCAATCAGCTCGACAGGATCCTCACCCAGGAGCAGGTAGCTCACGAGCCGCGCGCCCTGCAACTGCTGGCGCGCGCCGCCGACGGCAGCCTGCGCGACGCGCTGAGTCTGACCGACCAGGCCATCGCCAGCGGCGACGGCGAAGTCTCTACCCAGGCGGTGAGCGCGATGCTCGGCACGCTGGACGACGACCAGGCGCTGTCGCTGATTGAGGCGCTGGTGGCGGCTAACGGCGACCGCGTGATGGCATTGCTTAACGACGCCGCCGCGCGCGGCGTGGAGTGGGAGTCGCTGCTGGTGGAGATGCTCGGCCTGCTGCACCGGGTGGCGATGGCGCAGCTGTCGCCCTCGGCGCTCGGCAATGATGTCGCGGCCCTTGAGCAGCGCTTGCGCGAACTGGCCCGCACTGTGCCGCCTGCCGATGTGCAGCTCTATTACCAGACCCTGCTGATTGGCCGCAAAGAGCTGCCCTGGGCGCCGGACAGACGCATGGGTGTAGAGATGACCATGCTGCGGGCGCTGGCGTTCCACCCGCGCGCGCCGTTGGCGGAACCGCAGCCGGAGGCTGCGCCGCGGCAAATGGTTGACTTGCCGATAGTCAACGCCACGCCGGAACCGAAGCCTGCGCCGCCGCCGCGAGAGGCGGCGACCCCGCTGCCGGACACCACAAGCCAGGTGCTTCAGGCGCGTAGCCAGCTACAGCGCGCGCAGGGAGCGACCAAACTAAAAAAGAGTGAACCGGCAGCGCCAGGCGACGCGCGGCCGGTAAAAACTTCCGCGCTGGAACGTCTGGCGGCCGTGACCGAGCGCGCTCAGGCGCGCCCGGCGGCTGAAGAGGCAAAACCGGCGAAGAAAGAGGCGTACCGCTGGAAAGCGCAAAACCCTACAGAAAAAATTGTCGAGCCGGTCGCGACGCCGAAAGCCCTTAAGCAAGCGCTGGAGCATGAGAAAACACCAGAGCTTGCCGCGAAGCTTGCTGAAGAGGCGATTGAGCGCGACGCCTGGGCGGCGGAAGTGAGCCGCCTGCAGGTGCCGAAGCTGGTTGAGCAGGTGGCGCTCAACGCCTGGAAAGAGCAGGACGGCGCAACCATTACGCTGCATTTGCGCCCGAGCCAGCGTCATCTGAACTCCGCTTCGGCGCAGAAAACGCTGGCCGAGGCGCTGGGCGTGTTATACGGTGCGCCGGTTGAACTGACTATTATTGAAGATGATAATCTCGCGCAGCGCACGCCGCTGGAGTGGCGGCAGGCTATCTATGAAGAGAAGCTGGCGCAGGCGCGGGAATCGATAATCGCGGATGCCAATATCCAGACGCTGCGGCGCTTTTTCGACGCAGATCTGGATGAAGAGAGCATTCGTCCCCTTTGACGGGCGGCGCTGTCGCCTGTTGTAACCCCTGGCCTCGCGTATCGGTCACCGATAGCGACCTGAAGCAAAGAGAGAAGCTTATGTTTGGTGGTAAAGGCGGTCTGGGCAACCTGATGAAACAGGCCCAGCAGATGCAGGAAAAAATGCAGAAGATGCAGGAAGAGATCGCGCAGCTGGAAGTCACTGGCGAATCTGGCGCGGGTCTGGTGAAGGTCACCATCAACGGCGCGCATAACTGCCGTCGCGTGGAGATCGATCCGAGCCTGCTCGAAGATGACAAAGAGATGCTCGAAGATCTGGTTGCTGCCGCTTTCAATGACGCCGCGCGCCGCATTGAAGAGACGCAGAAAGAGAAAATGGCTTCCGTCTCCGCCGGCATGCAGCTGCCGCCGGGCTTCAAGATGCCGTTCTGATGCAAACCAGTCCTCTGCTGACACAGCTGATGGAAGCGCTGCGCTGCCTGCCGGGCGTGGGCCCGAAATCGGCGCAGCGTATGGCGTTCGCGCTCCTGCAGCGCGACCGCAGCGGCGGCATGCGTCTTGCGCAGGCGCTGACCCGCGCGATGTCGGAGATCGGCCACTGCGCCGACTGCCGCACCTTCACCGAGCAGGAGGTCTGCAACATCTGCTCGAACCCGCGTCGTCAGGAAAACGGCCAGATTTGTGTGGTGGAGAGCCCGGCGGATATTCACGCCATCGAGCAGACCGGACAGTTCTCCGGCCGCTACTTTGTGCTGATGGGCCATCTTTCGCCGCTAGACGGCATCGGCCCGGAGGATATCGGTCTTGACCGCCTTGAGCAGCGTCTGGAACACGAGCCGCTCAAAGAGGTGATCCTCGCCACCAACCCCACGGTGGAAGGGGAGGCGACCGCCAACTACATCGCCGAGCTTTGCGCTCAGTACGGCGTAGAAGCCAGCCGTATCGCCCATGGCGTGCCGGTTGGCGGCGAGCTGGAAATGGTCGACGGCACCACGCTTTCGCACTCGCTGGCGGGCCGTCACAAGATTCATTTTTAAACAAACGGGGGAGCGTTGCGTTCCCCCGCTTGAAATCTCCGTTACGCATCCCCATCTCTGCCTCACCATTCGTTGACATGTTGTCTGTATTGTTGAGGTATGACACCCATGAAAGGACAAGAGACCCGTGGCTTTCAGTCAGAGGTAAAGCAGCTTCTGCACCTGATGATCCATTCTCTCTATTCAAACAAAGAGATTTTCCTGCGTGAGCTCATCTCCAACGCCTCGGACGCCGCCGACAAGCTGCGCTTCCGCGCGTTGTCGAACCCGGATCTGTACGAGGGCGACGGTGAACTGCGCGTGCGCGTCTCTTTCGATAAGGACCAGCGCACCCTGACTATCGCCGACAACGGCATCGGCATGACCCGCGACGAGGTGATTGATCACCTGGGTACCATCGCCAAGTCCGGCACCAAAGCGTTCCTGGAGTCGATGGGCTCCGACCAGGCGAAAGACAGCCAGCTTATCGGGCAGTTCGGCGTGGGCTTCTACTCCGCCTTTATCGTGGCGGATAAAGTCACCGTGCGCACCCGCGCGGCGGGCGCAGGGGCCGATGAAGCGGTGTTCTGGGAGTCTCAGGGCGAAGGCGAATACACCGTCGCCGATATCAACAAAGCCGACCGCGGCACCGAAATTACGCTGCACCTGCGCGAAGGGGAAGATGAGTTCCTCAACGACTGGCGCGTGCGCTCGATTATCAGCAAATACTCCGACCATATCGCGCTGCCGGTAGAGATTGAAACCCGCGAGGAGAAAGATGGCGAAACAGTCGTCTCCTGGGAAAAAATCAACAAGGCGCAGGCCCTGTGGACCCGCAGCAAAGGCGAAATCAAGGACGAAGAGTACAACGAGTTTTACAAACACATCGCCCACGATTTCACCGACCCGCTGACCTGGAGCCACAACCGCGTGGAAGGCAAGCAGGAGTACACCAGCCTGCTTTATATCCCGGCTCAGGCGCCATGGGATATGTGGAACCGCGACCATAAACATGGCCTGAAGCTCTACGTGCAGCGCGTCTTTATCATGGACGACGCCGAGCAGTTCATGCCGAACTACCTGCGCTTCGTGCGCGGCCTGATTGATTCTAACGATCTGCCGCTGAACGTCTCCCGTGAAATTCTCCAGGACAGCAGCGTCACCCGCAACCTGCGCACCGCGCTCACCAAACGCGTATTGCAGATGCTGGAAAAACTGGCGAAGGACGACGCTGAAAAATACCAGACTTTCTGGAAACAGTTCGGCCTGGTGCTGAAAGAGGGCCCGGCGGAAGATAACGCTAACCAGCAGGCCATTGCGAAACTGCTGCGCTTTGCGTCCACCCATACCGATTCCGCTGCGCAGACCGTGTCGCTTGAAGAGTATGTCTCCCGCATGAAAGAAGGGCAGGAGAAGATTTACTACATCACCGCTGACAGCTACGCGGCGGCGAAGAGCAGCCCGCACCTTGAGTTGCTGCGTAAGAAAGGCATCGAAGTGCTGCTGCTTTCCGACCGCATCGACGAGTGGATGATGAGCTATCTCACCGAGTTTGACGGCAAAGCGTTCCAGTCTGTCGCTAAGGCGGATGAGTCGCTGGATAAGCTGGCGGACGAAGTGGACGAGAAAGCCAAAGAGGCGGAAAAAGCGCTGGAGCCGTTTGTTGAGCGCGTGAAAACGCTGCTGGGCGACCGCGTGAAAGAGGTCCGTCTGACCCATCGACTGACCGATACGCCGGCCATTGTCACCACGGAAAACGACGAGATGAGCACGCAGATGGCGAAGCTTTTCGCGGCGGCGGGACAGGCGGTGCCGGAAGTGAAATATCTCTTTGAGCTGAACCCGGATCACCCGCTGGTGAAACGCACAGCCGACACCCAGGATGAAGCGCAGTTTAAAGAGTGGGTAGAGCTGCTGCTCGACCAGGCGCTGTTTGCCGAGCGCGGTACGCTGGAAGATCCCAACCAGTTTATCCGCCGCATGAACCAGCTGCTGGTTTCCTGATAGCGCCTGGGGCGGGTGGCGCTGCGTTTACCCGCCCGATAAGCGTTCATGATTGATAACAGTGAAAGCGGACAAGCGTCAGCCTTGCCCGCTTTTTTTATCGCATGATTGCAAAGCCGCTTTTTTTCTCATCCGCACGGGCGATGAAACCATTCACCACGCCCGCCTTCCTTGTCGTGATACGGCCTTTAATGGTATGGTTTTCGCTTCAAATAACGTTGTAAAAATCCAAACGTATGGAGAATTACGCAATGCGTATTATTCTGCTCGGCGCTCCGGGCGCAGGTAAGGGGACTCAGGCACAATTCATCATGGAGAAATACGGCATTCCGCAAATCTCCACCGGTGACATGCTGCGCGCCGCGGTAAAATCTGGCTCTGAGCTCGGCAAACAGGCAAAAGACATTATGGACGCCGGCAAGCTCGTCACTGACGAACTGGTTATCGCCCTGGTAAAAGAGCGCATTGCTCAGGATGACTGCCGCAACGGCTTCCTGCTGGACGGCTTCCCGCGCACCATTCCGCAGGCAGACGCCATGAAAGACGCGGGCATCAACGTTGATTATGTGCTGGAGTTTGATGTACCGGACGAGCTGATTGTCGAGCGCATCATCGGTCGTCGCGTACACGCCGCTTCCGGGCGCGTTTACCACATCAAATTTAATCCGCCGAAGGTGGAAGGCAAAGACGACGTGACCGGCGAAGAGCTGAGCACCCGTAAAGACGACCAGGAAGACACCGTGCGTAAGCGTCTGGTGGAATACCATGCGATGACCGCGCCGCTTATCGGTTACTACCAGAAAGAAGCGCAGGCGGGTCACACCAAATACGCGAAAGTTGACGGCACCAAAGCGGTCAGCGAAGTACGCGCAGAGCTGGAAAAGATCCTCGGCTAATCGCGCTGCCTCACCCGGCGTCCTGTCGGGTGAGAAAATTTCTCATTTCCCCTCTTGCTGCAATTGGTTCATCTTAAGCGCTTATCAGCTACAATTATCAGCCAGTTAGAATGATTAAGGTGTGGTAATGAGTCTGGAAAAAACAGGCGTACTGCTGGCGAACCTGGGGACCCCTGATGCTCCCACGCCCGCCGCCGTGAAACGCTATCTGCGACAGTTTCTGAGCGACAAACGCGTGGTGGATACGCCGCGTATACTCTGGTGGCCGCTGCTGCGCGGGGTTATCCTGCCGCTGCGCTCGCCGCGCGTGGCGAAACTCTATAATTCCATCTGGATGGAAGGGGGCTCGCCGCTGATGGTCTATAGCCGTCGTCAGGAGCAGGCGCTGGCCGAAGCCCTGCCGGACGTGCCGGTGGCCCTCGGCATGAGCTATGGGCAGCCGTCGCTGGAAAGCGCAGTGAAAAAGCTGCTCGATCAGAACGTCGATCGCATTGTGGTGCTGGCGCTCTATCCGCAATATTCCTGCTCGACGGTGGCGGCGGTATGGGATGAGCTTTCGCGCATTTTTGCCCGCTACCGCAAGCTGCCTTCGCTGAATTTTATTCGCGATTACGCCGATAACAGCGCGTATATCAATGCGCTGGCGGAAACGGCGCGTCGCTCCTTCGCCGTTCACGGCGAGCCGGATCTGCTGCTGCTCTCTTATCACGGCATTCCGCAACGCTACGCTAACGAAGGGGATGACTACCCGCAGCGCTGCCGCGACACGACCCGCGAGCTAGTCTCCGCGCTGGGTCTGCCGCCGGAAAAAGTGATGATGACCTTCCAGTCGCGCTTTGGCCGCGAACCCTGGCTTACGCCGTACACCGACGAAACGTTGAAAATGCTCGGCGAGAAAGGGGTGAAGCATATTCAGGTGATGTGTCCGGGCTTTGCGGCGGATTGTCTGGAGACGCTTGAAGAGATAGCCGTGCAAAACAAAGAGATCTTTATGCACGCGGGCGGCGAGAAGTATGAATATATTCCGGCGCTTAATGATGAGCCTTCTCATATCGCCATGATGGCGGAGTTAATCGGGCGCTATCGCTGATCGCGCCTGGGCGGGGGAGTGTGCTACCATTCCCCGCCTCATTAGCTATCACTATCCCGAACCATGAAATTTCCCGGTAAACGCAAGTCCAAACACTACTTCCCCGTTAACGCTCGCGACCCGCTGCTGCAGCAAATCCAGCCTGAAAGCGAAACCAGCGCCTCCTGGGTGGTGGGTATCGATCAGACGCTGGTGGATATTGAAGCCCGCGTAGATGACGATTTCGTCCATCGTTATGGCCTGAGTCTCGGCCACTCGCTGGTTATCGACGATGAAGTAGCGGAAGCTCTGTATCAGGAGCTGGTTCGGGAAAACCTTATCACCCATCAGTTTGCTGGCGGCACTATCGGCAACACCATGCACAACTACTCGGTGCTGGCGGATGACCGCTCGGTGCTGCTGGGCGTGATGTGTAATAACGTGCAGATTGGCAGCTACGCCTACCGTTACCTCTGCAACACCTCCAGCCGTACCGACCTGAACTATCTGCAGGGGGTAGACGGCGCGATTGGCCGCTGCTTTACGCTGATTAGCGAAAACGGCGAGCGCACCTTCGCCATCAGCCCCGGCCACATGAACCAACTGCGTCCTGAAAGCATTCCGGAAGCGGTTATAGCAGGTGCTTCCGCGCTGGTGCTCACCTCTTATCTGGTGCGCTGCAAGCCCGGCGAGCCGATGCCGGACGCCACGATGCAGGCTATCGCTTATGCCAAAAAGCATAACGTGCCGGTGGTGTTAACCCTCGGCACAAAATATGTGATTGCCGATAACCCGCAGTGGTGGCGAGATTTCCTCAAAGAACATGTTTCCATTCTGGCAATGAATGAAGAAGAAGCGGAAGCGTTAACCGGGGAAAGCGACCCGCTGCTCGCCTCCGATAAGGCGCTGGACTGGGTGGACCTGGTGCTGTGCACCGCCGGGCCGGTAGGGCTTTACATGGCGGGCTTCACCGAAAACGAAGCGAAACGCAAAACCCAGCACCCGCTGCTGCCAGGCGCCATTGCCGAATTTAACCAGTATGAATTCAGCCGCGCCATGCGCTTTAAAGATTGTCAGCAACCGCTGCGCATTTTCTCCCACATCGCCCCTTACATGGGCGGGCCAGAGAAAATCATGAACACGAACGGCGCGGGCGACGGCGCGCTGGCGGCGCTGCTGCACGACATTACCGCTAATAACTACCACCGCACTAACGTGCCGAACTCCAGCAAGCATCAGTTTACCTGGCTTACCTATTCATCGCTGGCGCAAGTGTGCAAATACGCGAACCGCGTGAGTTATCAGGTGCTGAACCAGCACTCGCCGCGACTGACCCGCGGTCTGCCGGAGCGCGAAGACAGCCTCGAAGAGGCGTACTGGGAGCGGTAATTCGGGGGGGTAAGGTGGGCGGCGCTTCGCTTACCACCTTACAGTGATTGCGGCTTTGGTCTCTTTCGCAGGGCGAGTACGCGAAGCGCGCTCGCCCTGCGCAGATGCTTAACTCGCCGCTTTTTCCGGCGCGGTAATCGGCCCGGGCGCCTGCTCCAGCAACGAAAGCATCGTGTTAGCAATCTCCCGCTCGCCCATCACTACCTCGTTTGCGCCGCGCTCGGCGATATAATCCACCTCGTCGTCATAATGCGCCCGGGCGATAATCTCGATATCAGGGCGTTTTGCGCGTGCGGCGGCGACAATTTCGCCCGCTTCATAGCCATTAGGAATCGTCACCAGCAGCCAGCGCGCGCAATCGAGATGCGCCAGCGACATAATCTCTTCGTTCGCAGCGTTGCCGAGCACGGCCCGGATGCCGCGCTCGCGCAAATCGTCCACCCGGCTGCGGGATGTTTCCACCACCACCAGCGGGATCTCCTGCGCCAGCAACCGTTCGCCCAGCAGGCTGCCCACGCGCCCGTAACCTACCAGCAGGGCGTGGTTGCAAATATCCACCGGGTTCTGCTGCTCTTCTTCGATGGCCTCTTCCAGCGTCTGCTCTTCCAGCGTTTCTGTTTTTTGCAGGAAGCGTTCCAGCAGCGCGAAGAGAATAGGGTTAAGCATGATGGAGAGGATCGCGCCCGCCAGCACCAGGTTTTGCCCGTTCTGCGGCAGCAGGTCGAGCGCCATGCCAAGACCGGCCAGAATAAAAGCGAACTCGCCAATCTGCGCAAGGCTGGTGGCGATGGTCAGCGCCGTGCGCTGTGAGTGACCGAACAGTTTCACCAGCAAAAACGCCGCCAGCGATTTGCCAAAAACGATAATCGCCAGCGTGCCCAGCACCGCCAGCGGCTCGTCAATCAGGATCATCGGGTCAAAGAGCATACCGACGGAGACGAAAAAGAGCACCGCGAACGCGTCGCGCAGCGGCAGCGTGTCGTGCGCCGCGCGATGGCTTAACTCTGATTCATTAAGCACCATGCCGGCAAAGAAGGCGCCGAGGGCGAAGGAGACATCAAACAGCTCCACCGCGCCGAAAGCGATGCCGAGCGCCAGCGCCAGTACGGCGAGGGTGAATAGCTCGCGCGAGCCGGTGGAGGCGCTGCGGGCGAGGATCCAGGGCACCAGTCGACGCCCGACCAGCATCATCAGGGCGATAAACGCCGCTACTTTGCCGATGGTGAAGCCCATATCGACGGCGAGTGAGGCAAAGCCGAGGTTGCCTTTTTCAAGCATTCCGGCCACCGCCGGCAGCAACACCAGCGTCAGCACCATCACTAAATCTTCGACAATCAGCCAGCCGATGGCGATTTGCCCACGCTGGCTGTCGATAAGCTGTCGCTCTTCAAGGGCGCGCAGCAGCACCACGGTGCTGGCGGTGGAAAGACACAGGCCAAACACGATGCCGGTCATCAGCGACCAGTCCATTAACGTTGAAAGCGCCACCCCAAGCAGCGTCGCGACCACAATCTGCGCCACGGCGCCGGGTATGGCGATGGACTTTACCGCCATCAAATCCTTGATAGAAAAATGCAGACCCACGCCGAACATCAGCAGGATAACCCCAAGCTCCGCCAGCTCCGGGGCAAGTTTGGTATCCGCGACAAAGCCTGGCGTGAAAGGGCCGGCCAATACCCCTGCCAGCAAATAGCCCACCAGAGGAGAGATGCGCAGCCGGTTAGCGAGCATGCCGAGTAAAAAGGCGAGCACAAGACCGCCGACAATGGTGGTGATAAGCGGGGTGGCGTGATGCATTCCGTCTCCTTTCGTTAGCAAAAAATCCACGCTTTGGCGAAAAGCCAAAACTCCGTTTTTTAGTTTATGACACTTTTTCTGTCAGTGTTTGTGAATAATCGGTGAATACCTCATAAAACTTTAAACAAAACTGAAAAAAAATGCCGACACGGCATATTCATAGCTTATGGCAAAAAGGCTTTGGATAATCGCTGATAACCGCACGAAGCGTTAACAACTTTACCCGGTTCTGGCGGGGATAAATTTCGCTTATCATGCACAAATATGACCTTAAAGTTTAAAAACCACTGCTAAGCGGAGCTTTTTGCATGATGTGGCTTCTGTTTTTCCCTGACGCTCAGTTCAATGCCGGAGTCTGCCGCGCTCACAGCGGTATCCGCGTCGGTTTTTCTGTGCGTTTATTTTCACCCGTCGCTCAAAAATCTTCTTCTTCGCCATTGCTGCTAATGGTCGGTTTTTTCTCCCCGCCGCGTCATTAGCCTGAAAACCCTGTTGTCTATGCTTTCATGGCGCTGTAATTTCAGCGTTTACTTTGTGCCAGGGAGAGTTGTTATGAAAAGTACCAACAGGGTTATGGCGGCGGCGCTGATCTTCGCCGGGCTGGCGAGCAGTTCCGCATTCGCCTGGGAGCGAGATAAAACCTACAACATCACCATCCTGCATACGAACGACCATCACGGCCATTTCTGGCGCAACGACTACGGCGAATATGGCCTGGCGGCGCAAAAAACGGTGGTGGATAACGTGCGTAAAGAGGTTGCGGCGAAAGGCGGCAGCGTGCTGGTGCTCTCCGGGGGCGATATCAATACCGGCGTCCCGGAATCTGATTTGCAGGACGCCGAACCCGATTTTCGCGGCATGAACCTGATAGGCTACGATGCGATGGCGGTCGGTAACCATGAATTCGACAATCCGCTAAGCGTCCTGCGCCAGCAGGAAAAGTGGGCGAAGTTTCCTTTCCTTTCCGCCAATATCTACCAGAAGAGCACTAACCAGCGGCTCTTTAAGCCCTGGGCGCTTTTCAACCGCCAGGATATTAAAATCGCCGTCATCGGCCTGACTACCGACGATACGGCGAAAATCGGCAACCCGGAATTCTTCACCGATATTGAGTTTCGCAAGCCTGCCGATGAGGCGAAGCTGGTTATCCAGGAGCTGCAACAGACCGAGAAGCCGGATGTGATCATCGCCGCCACCCATATGGGCCACTACGACAACGGCGAGCATGGCTCTAACGCGCCAGGCGATGTGGAGCTGGCCCGCAGCCTGCCTGCGGGGGCGCTGACCATGATAGTGGGCGGCCACTCGCAGGATCCGGTTTGCATGGCTTCGGAAAACAAAAAGCAGGCTGATTATGTGCCGGGCACCCCCTGCGCGCCGGACCAGCAGAATGGCATCTGGATAGTGCAGGCTCATGAGTGGGGAAAATATGTCGGTCGCGCCGATTTTGAGTTTCGCAACGGCGAAATGAAACTGGTGAACTACCAGCTCATCCCCATCAACCTGAAGAAGAAAATCACCTGGGATAACGGCCAGAGCGAGCGCGTGCTTTATGCCCCGCAAATTCCGGAGAACCCGCAGATGCTTTCGCTGCTTTCACCTTTCCAGCACAAGGGACAGGCGCAGCTGGGCGTGAAAATCGGCAGCGTGAATGCTCGTCTGGAAGGGGACCGCAGCAAAGTACGCTTCGTGCAGACCAATATGGGGCACCTTATCCTCAGCGCCCAGATGGCGCGCACTAGCGCGGATTTCGCCGTTATGAGCGGCGGCGGCATACGCGACTCCATCGAAGCGGGGGATATCACCTATAAAGATGTGCTGAAGGTGCAGCCGTTTGGCAACACGCTGGTTTATGTGGATATGACAGGCCAGGAGGTTGCGGATTACCTGAAGGCGGTCGCGCAGATGAAGCCCGATTCCGGCGCCTACCCGCAGTTCGCCAGTGTTAGCTTTACGGCTTCAGGCGGCGCGCTCAGCGATATCAAGATCAAAGGCGAGCCGCTGGACCTGGCGAAAACTTACCGTATGGCGACGCTCAGCTTCAACGCCACCGGCGGCGACGGCTATCCCGCCATCGACAAAAAGCCGGGTTACGTAAACACCGGCTTTGTGGATGCGGAAGTGCTGAAGCAGTTCATTGAACAACATTCGCCGCTGGATGCGAGCGCGTTTGAACCGCAGGGCGAGGTGAACTGGCAGTAGTCAATCGCGACGGGCGATATCGGCGAACTGCGCGTCCAGCAGCTTCGCCAGATCGGCTGCTGCGAGCTCAATATCCAGCCCGCGTTTCCCGCCAGAGATATAAATGGTGGCGAACTCGCGGGCTGGCGCGTCAATCAGCGTCGGAAGGCGCTTTTTCTGCCCCAGCGGGCTGATGCCGCCCACCAGATAACCGGTGATGCGCTGCGCCACCATCGGGTCCGCCATATCCACTTTTTTCGCCCCTAACGCTTTCGCCACCTTCTTGAGGTCGAGCTGGCCGGAGACAGGCGTTACCGCCACGGCGAGCTGTTTCATATCGCCGTTGAGAGCCACCAGCAGCGTTTTATAGACCTGTTCGGCGTTCAGCCCAAGCTTGCGCACCACCTCGTCGCCAAAGTTGGTTTCGTGCGGATCATGGTCGTAAGCGTGAAGCGTAAACGCCACTTTCTGTTTTTCGAGTAATTTTATGGCGGGAGTCATAACATCCTTCCTTTGTCTTCGTCTGCCCTCAGCGTAACGGGCTGCTGCGGATAAAAATAGTACCAGCTTGCTCAGCGGATTCAGGACGATTTGAGCAGCCCGGGCAGGTTGCCTTCGCCGTAAAGGTGCAGCGCGCCGACCGCCACCACATAGCGCCCGGGTGGCAGGGCGCTGAGATAATCGCGCCATTGCAGGTTGCGCTGGTGCATCAGCACGTCGTAAAGATCGGAGCTGAACGTGGTGGGCAGCGTAACGTCCGTATTTTTAGGCGGCGTTTCCAGCCACCAGCTTATCATCAACTGCAGCAGCCGGGCGTTGGTGTGCCAGTGGGTCAGCGTATCCTCCAGCAGCGAAAGGCCTTCCTGCGGCAGCTGTCGCAGGAGGTTTATCTGGCTTTGCGCCCCTTCAAGCTCCATCACCGGAACGGAAAATTGCTGCGCCGCCTGCAATAGCTGATAGTCGATGCCGAAATCAGGCCGCAAACCCAGGCGCTGCGCCTGATGCGCCTGCAGCGCCAGCGCCACTTGCCAGGCGGGTTGTTCATCCAGCCGGGAGAGCGAGAGGCCAAATTCGCCGGCAAATTTTTCCAGCTGCGCGAGCGTCTCGCCTTGCAGCCTTTCGCGCAGCGGCTGCGTAACCGCTTCGTTGCCAAAAGGCGAGACATCGCCGCGAATATCCGCTTCCACAATCAGCGCGTCGGCACGCTTGAGCTTTTCCAGCAGGCGGGCCGAGAGCGGCGCCATATCGGGCGTGCCCATATGGATGCTGCCGACCAGATGCAGATAGCGGCCACCAGGCAGCGTTACATCCAGCGCGGGCCAGGGATAAGCGGGGCGAAGCGGAGAAAAGAAGGCAATCAGACGGCTTAACAGACCCATAAGCGTTCCCTGACAAAAGAAAACCATGCTAGCGCGCGGCGGGGGAGGGTGCAAATCGCCGTCGTCGCCTGAAAGCGGGAAAATCGCTTCGCAGCCCGGGGAGCGACGTTACGGAGAAGAGAGGGTTACAGAGGGAACTGCCCCTCTCTTGCCAACGCAGAGAGGGGCAGGGCGGGCAAACAGCAGACAAAGCGCCTGTCTGAGGGCAGATAAGCCGCACCGCCCGGCGTCAACGTGCAATCAGGTTAACGGCTTACGCCTTCACCCTGAAGCGCAACAGCCGGTTGGCGTTGCTGACCACCGTAATGGACGACAGCGCCATGGCGGCCCCTGCCACCACCGGGTTAAGCAGCGTGCCGGTAAACGGCCAGAGGATCCCGGCGGCGACGGGAATGCCCAGCGAGTTGTAAATAAACGCGCCCAGCAGGTTCTGCTTCATGTTGCGCAGCGTAGCGCGGGAGATAGCCAGCGCGTCGGCCACGCCGAGCAGGCTGTGGCGCATCAGCGTAACGGCGGCGGTTTCAATCGCCACATCGCTGCCGCCGCCCATGGCGATGCCGACATCCGCCTGCGCCAGCGCCGGGGCGTCGTTAATGCCGTCGCCCACCATGGCCACTTTGCGCCCCTCGCTTTGCAGGCGAATAATCGCTTGCGCCTTGCCGTCGGGCAGGACACCCGCAATCACGTCGTCGATACCCGCTTCTTTCGCGATAGCGTGAGCGGTGACCGGGTTATCGCCTGTGAGCATTACCAGCCGGTAGCCTTCACGATGCAGCCGGGCCAGCGCGTCCACGCTGTCGCCGCGCAGCGGATCGCGAATAGCGAACAGCGCCGCCAGCTTACCGTCGACGGCAAGCAGCACCGGCGTAGCGCCAAAGCCCGCCTGCTGCTCAATCGTCTGCGCAAGCGCAGAGGCATCAACATGCTGTTCTTCCAGCAGCGCGCGGTTGCCGAGCAGCAGCTGACGGCCTTCCGCTTCGCCGCTTACCCCCAGCCCTCGCAGGGTGCGAAAGCCGTTAACGGAAGGCAGCGTCATACCCTGCGCTTTCTCAAGGATGGCATGGGCCAGCGGGTGGTTTGAGCCTTGCTCCAGCGCGGCGGCGAGGCGCAGCGCGTCCGCTTCGCTAAAACCTTCAGCGGTGAACGTCTTCGTCACCTGCGGTTTGCCTTCCGTCAGCGTCCCGGTTTTATCAAACACCAGCGTGTCGACTTCGCTGGCGCGTTGCAGGGCGTCGGCGTCACGCACCAGCACGCCGGACTCCGCCGCGCGCCCCACGCCCGCAATGATAGACATCGGCGTGGCGAGGCCCAGCGCGCAGGGGCAGGCGATAATCAGCACCGTGGTGACAATCACCAGCGTATAAACAATCTGCGGCGCTGGCCCGGCGAAATACCAGATAGCGCCGCTGAGCAGGGCAATCAACACCACCACCGGCACGAACACGGCGGAGATTTTATCCGCCAGCTGGCCTATCTGCGGCTTGCTGCTTTGCGCCTGGCGCACCATGCGGATAATGCGCGAAAGGGTGGTGCGGCTGCCCACGGCGCTGGCGCGAAACAGCACGCTGCCGTCCTGCACGACCGTTCCGGCATGAATGGCATCGCCGCTGCCTTTCTGCTGCGGCACCGGTTCGCCGGTCAGCATGGCTTCGTCGAACCAGCCTTCGCCCTGAGTAATTTCGCCGTCCACCGGCACGCGGTCGCCGGTCGTAAGCCGCAGCGTCATGCCTGACTGCACCTCAGCCAGCGGCACGCTGTTCTCGCCGTTTTCGGTGACGACGCGCGCGGTAGGAGGCGTGAGATCAAGCAGCCGTTCCAGCGCTTTGGATGAGCGCTGGCGGGCGCGCTGTTCCAGCATATGGCCGAGGTTAATCAGGCCGATAATCATGGCGCTCGCCTCGTAATAGAGATGGCGCGCTTCCATCGGGAAAAATTCCGGCCAGAGGTTGACGCTGATGGAGTAGAGCCAGGCGGCGCCTGTACCGAGCGCCACCAGGGTGTCCATGGTCGCCGCGCCGTTTTTCAGGCTTTTCCATGCGCTGCGGTAGAAATGGCCGCCTGCGAAGATCATCACCGCGAGCGTCAGCAGGCCGATAACCAGCCACAGGCTGCGGTTTGCGTCGGTGACCATCATGTTGTCGCCGAGCATGCCCCAGCCCATCACCGGAATGCCGAGCGCGAGCGCGACGACCGCCTGCCAGCGAAAGCGCTTCATGGCGGCGACCGCCGTCTGCTGCTGGCGCTCGCGGCGCTCCTGGTCATCTTCTATCGCTTCAGCGCCGTAACCCGCTTTTTCTACCGCGCCGACTAACTCAGCGGCGGAGGCGCTGCCCATTACCAGGGCCGTGCGCTCCGCCAGGTTTACCCGCGCCTGCCGGACGCCCGGCACCGCCTGCAGGGCGTTTTGCACACGGCTGACGCAACTGGCGCAGCTCATGCCGTTAATCAGCAACTGCTGGCTGTCGTCGTCAGGCTGCGCCTCTGCCGGAAGCGTGGAGGGGGCCGCTGTCAGTGCTTCCGGCGGGAGCGTTGACTCTGCCAGCGGCTCAGCCTTTGGGCGCGCGAGGGTTGCGTCGTACCCGGCCTGTTTAACGGTGTCGATAAGCGCATCGGCGCTGGCGCTGGTGGTGACTTTCGCGCGATCGAGAGTCACTTCGGCCTGCTCAACGTCCGGGCGCTGCTCCAGACTCTCTTTTACGCGTTTCACGCAGTGGCCGCAGGAAAGGCCGTCCAGGGCCAGTTCAATGGTGTTTGACATAGTAACTCTCCTCTGTTGCTCAGAATGAGCTTGACCATAAAAAGGTTTTGCTTAACTGTGATAAAGCGTAAACCTTCCATCAAGGGGAAGGTCAAGGGGGGATAATGAATATTAGCGATGTGGCGAAAAAAACCGGTTTAACCAGCAAAGCGATTCGTTTTTACGAAGAAAAAGGGCTGGTGACGCCGCCGCTGCGTGGCGATAACGGCTATCGCACCTACAGCCAACGGCATCTGGATGAGTTAACGCTGCTGCGCCAGGCCCGCCAGGTAGGGTTTAACCTGGAAGAGTGCCGGGAGCTGGTGCACCTGTTTAATGACCCGGCCCGCCACAGCGCGGATGTTAAAGCCCGCACGCTGCAAAAAGTGGCGGAGATTGAGCGCCATATTGAGGAGCTTCAGTCGATGCGCCTGCATCTGCTGTCGCTGGCAAAGGCCTGTCCCGGCGACGACAGCGCTGACTGTCCAATCATTGATACGCTTTCCGGCTGCTGCCATCGCAGCGCAAAGTAAGCGGTAAAAAAGCGAGTGGTAACGTCACCACATGCTAGCGCTGCTTTTTTAGTTCATCGCGCTGGTGAAATATATCCTTTGCGCCCATCGGGTCAGCAGAAAACTACGCGGTAAAATAAATCAGCGCGACAGCCTGTTACGTGCAAAAAACGCGAAGAAAGTATGATTGAAAATGACTAATCATGCTTTAGATTAATAATAAATAGTGAGCCTTATTAAACGCCTTTATTCTCCTGTGCAGGTTTTGGTTTAGTTGTGCGGGAACACTACTCATATTCTAAAAAAATAAAAATATCCTGCGGTCTGACGGGCAGCGCGCTCTATGCCGGAGATATTTCATCGCGATGAGTGACTATAAAAAGCGTCTGGAGCAATTATGTCCGTATATTCCTACGAGCATCCCTTAATAGGCAAGGTTACCTATGTTACCGACCATAACCCGCCGTTATACGGTGATACCATTAGTTTTATCAAGGGGTTTGAGCCCTCTTCGCAGCTTGGCTTTGTGCACATTCCGCAGCTTGAAGGCCGGGATAATGCTGACAGCGATCTCTTTTTTCATAAAAAAGCCCATAAACAATTACTGACGGTTTTTACGGAAATAGAAAAGCAGGGGCTGCTGGATATTATTACCCAGTGCAACACAGCATTTAAAATGCGCTTAAGACGACCAACCAGCGGCTATTTTAGTTCGCTGCCTTCTAATCACGCTTTTGGATTGGCGCTGGATATCAATCAGAACGACGGTATGGATGGGATTTCCTGCGCGCCGCTGGCGCCGGTTTTTCAGTATTACGGTTTTACATGGGGAAAAACGTTCAGCATGGCGCCGGATGCCACCCATTTCGAAATTAAAAAATTTCTCTGAAAAAAGGCAGGGAAGTCACAAGATGTTGAGTGCAGCATATTGGGGCAGCGCAGTAACCGGCTGCCCATTTTTTTATGCCGCTGGGGGAGTTTGAGTAAGGCGACGTACGCGCAGGCGGATGCCCTCAACGGCAATGACTTCCACCAGCGCGCCTGCCGGCATATCTTCGTTCGCGATAACCGGCCAGCTGCTGTCGCCCACGCGGACATGACCGTGACCGTTGCTAAGCGGGGCGTCCAGTTGCAGGCGCTGGCCGATAAGCTGCTGGCCGCGCTGGTTGAGCGCGGCGTTAGCCCGGGGTTGCGGGCGCCGTGCGAGCCAGCGCCACCAGAGCAGGGCGGCGAGTACGGTCAGCACGGCAAAGCAGAGGCCCTGCCACTCCCAGCTAAACGGCAGCAGCCAGACCAGCAGCCCGGTAACCACCGCCGCCACGCCGCTCCACAGCAGGTAGCCGCTTGCGCCGAGCATTTCAGCGGCGAGCAGCAGGCCGCCGAGGCTTAGCCAGAAAGCGTAAGGATGCTCGAAGAAAAGCGCGATCATGGCCGTTTCCGCTCGTTGCCGCTTTCTTTAATCAGCTCGCTAATACCGGCGATAGACCCCATCAGGCTGGAGGCATCCAGCGGCATCAGCACCACTTTGCTGTTGTTAGCCGCGCCAATCTGCTGCAGCGCCTCGGTATATTTCTGCGCCACAAAATAGTTTACCGCCTGAATATCGCCTGCGGCGATAGCTTCGGACACCATCTGCGTGGCGCGCGCTTCCGCTTCCGCGGAGCGTTCCCGCGCTTCCGCCTGCAAAAAGGCGGACTGCCTGTCGCCTTCGGCGCGCAGGATCTGCGACTGCTTCTCCCCCTCGGCTTTCAGGATTTCCGCCTGGCGCACCCCTTCCGCTTCCAGAATATAGGCGCGCTTGGTACGCTCAGCCTTCATCTGCGCGTTCATCGAGGCGATAAGCTCTGCGGGCGGCCGCACGTCGCGAATTTCAATACGCGTGACTTTAATGCCCCAGGGGTTTGTCGCTTCATCCACAATGTGCAGCAGGCGCGTGTTAATGCTGTCGCGCTGCGAGAGCATTTCGTCCAGCTCCATCGAGCCGAGCACCGTACGAATGTTGGTCATGGTCAGGTTGATAATGGCAAGCTCAAGGTTGCTCACCTCATAAGCCGCTTTCGGCGCATCGATAACCTGAATGAAGCAGACTGCGTCAATGGTAACGTTGGCGTTGTCTTTTGAAATCACCTCCTGAGAGGGGATATCCAGCACCTGCTCCATCATGTTGATTTTGCGGCCTATACGATCCATGAAGGGGACAACAAGGCTAAGACCGGGCTGCAGGGTTTTGGTGTAGCGGCCGAAGCGTTCTACCGTCCACTGGTAGCCCTGCGGCACAATTTTGACGCCGGCGGCGACAATCACCAGTGCGACGAAGATAAGAACCGGGATCACGATAAGCATTAAAAAAACCTCCTGTCATTTTGCTGCTTATTGTAGCGCCGGAAGACGACGGGCGCAGCGCCCATCGTCATCCGAATCCAGGTATTGACGAGAGGTATTAATACAGCAGGGAGTAGAGCTGACGGCGATATTTAGAAGCCAACTGGTCGCCGGTGCCGAGCGCGGCCAGGATCTCCTGGAACGTTTTACGCACCTGGCCGTCGCCTGCCGCCAGATCTTTTTTCAAATGGCTGAACAGCAACTCCAGCGCCTCTTCGTTGCGGCCCACCTGGTGAAACTGCAACGCCAGCTGTGCAGCGAGCTGCGCATCCTGCGGGTTTTGCTGCACCTGCTGTTGAAGCTGTTGAATCTCCGGCGTATCCGCCGCCTGACGCAGCAGGTCGATTTGCGCCACCAGACCCTGATAGCGGGTATCCTGATCCTGCAGCGGAATGGTTTTCAGCACCGCTTCGGCCTCATCGGCGCGGCTTAAGGCCAGCTGCGTCTGGGCGAGCAGCAGACCGATTTCGCTATCCTGGTTCGACATCTGCCAGGCTTCTTTCAGCAGCGGCAGCGCGGCGGCGTGGTCGCCTTGCTCAATCAGCTGCATCGCCTGCTGGGCTTTCAGCTCCTCTTCGCGCGGCAGCACTTTTTCCAGCAGCGCGCGGATAGCCTCTTCCGGCTGCGGCCCCTGGAAGCCGTCTACCGGCTGGCCGTTCTGGAAAAGATAAACGGTAGGAATGGCGCGCAGGCCGAACTGCGCGGCGACCATCTGCTCGGCGTCGCAATCCACTTTCGCGAGGATAAACTGACCGTTGTACTGCGCGGCCAGCTTCTCCAGCACCGGCGTCAACTGCTGGCAGTGCTGGCTACGATCGGACCAGAAATAGAACAGCACCGGCACGGAGACGGATTGCTCCAGCGTCTGGTGCAGGTTCGCTTCGGTAATGTTGACAATATTCTGTACGGACATGAGTCACTCTCTGTTGTCGATTTCTTTTTTACATGGGGGCGAGCGCGTCGCCTTCAACTTAGCCCTGTAAAATTTTGTCCATCGCGCGGGCGGGCAGCAGGCGCTTAAGCAGGCTGACGGCGTGCGTCACCATCGTGACCGGATAACGAATTTTGGGCCGCGGGCTTTCAAAAGCATGGCGCACCTTTGCCACTACTGCCTCCGGTCCCAGCGTAAAGCGTGCGGCGATGCCCGGGTTTTCCACCGGTTTGTCCGTCTGCGTCTGGTTAACGTTATCCGTGAATCGCGTGCGGATAGGGCCCGGCTCAATCAGGCTCACCTTAATGCCGCTGTGGCGAAGCTCCATGCGAAGGGCGTCGGACCAGGCCTCAAGCGCATATTTACTGGCGGCGTAAGCGCCGCGCCCTGGCGTGGAGATAAGTCCCATCACCGAACTGGTATTGACAATACGCCCTTCCTGGTGCGGCAGCATGGCGGGCAAAAGCAGCATGGTGAGCTGGTGCGCGCCGAAAAAATTCGTGGCGAATTGCTGCTCCATCTGCTCGCGGCTGATAGTGGTGAGCGGCCCGTAAACGCCAAAGCCGCCGTTATTAAAAATGCCGTACAAACGGTTATCGGTAAGGCGGATAACCTCAGCTGCCGCAGCCTCGACGCTCGCGGGCGAATCGAGATCGAGCAGTACGCCGGTAAATCCTTGCGCGTTCATGCGCTCGACATCTTCCGGCTTGCGGCAGGCGGCAAGCACGCGAAAACCCATGCGCTGTAATTCGATGGCGCTGGCCAGGCCAATGCCGCTGGAACATCCTGTAATTAAGAGTGATTTTTGCATAACTTTACCCGCTCCCGGCCCCTCAGGGTCAGGAGTCGTGTTTAACTAAAGGGGCCAGCCGCGTCGCCATCCAGTCTGCGATATAAGGCTGAGCGTCGCGATTGGGATGAATGCCGTCATCCTGCATCCACTGCGGTTTAAGGTAGATCTCCTCCATAAAAAAAGGCAGCAGCGGAGCGGAGTACTCTTTCGCAAGTTCGGGGTAGATGGCGCTGAAGCTTTCGGTATAGCGACGGCCATAGTTGGGCGGCAGGCGAATCTGCATCAGCAGCGGTTCAGCGCCCGCCGCTTTTACCTGCTCGATAATCTGGCGCAGGGTTGCGGCGATGGCGTCCGGTGCAAAACCGCGCAGCCCGTCGTTGCCGCCAAGCTCTATCAATACCCAACGTGGTTTATGCTGTTCAAGCAGGGAAGGCAAACGGGCGAGCCCCTGCTGCGCGGTGTCGCCGCTGATGCTGGCGTTCACCACGCGCGTGTCGCGCTGCTGCCACTTGTCGTTAAGCAGCGCAGGCCAGGCGGCGTTGGCCGCCATGCGATAGCCCGCGCTCAGGCTGTCGCCAAGAACCAGCAGCGTGTCCGCCGCCGCGGCGCGAAAACTTACAAAAACAAACAACAGGAAAGCGAGATGCCAGCGGAAAACAGCCTTGAAGTTCATCATCTTTTTAAATCCGTCGGTCAGGGGGAACACGCGCTCTCCATCCTCACCGGAGTTGAGCTGGTTGTCAAACCAGCCGAAACCATCGCCCTGATTGGCGAGTCGGGCTCAGGCAAATCAACGCTGCTCGCAATCCTGGCCGGGCTCGACGACGGCAGCAGCGGGGAGGTGCGCTTGCTCGGCGAACCGCTGCATAACATGGACGAAGAGGCGCGCGCCCGTCTGCGGGCGAAGCATGTCGGCTTTGTATTTCAGTCGTTTATGCTGATCCCAACGCTTAATGCGCTGGAAAACGTCGAGCTGCCCGCGCTGCTGCGGGGCGAAAACGACAAGGCGAGCCGCGAGCAGGCGAAGCGGTTGCTTGAGCAGCTCGGCCTTGGCAAGCGGCTCGACCATCTGCCCGCGCAGCTTTCCGGCGGCGAGCAGCAGCGCGTGGCGCTGGCCCGCGCCTTCAACGGCCGCCCGTCGGTGCTCTTCGCCGACGAGCCCACCGGCAACCTCGACCGCCACACCGGCGATCGCATCGCCGATCTGCTTTTTTCCTTAAACCGCGATTACGCCACCACGCTGATTCTGGTCACGCACGATCCGGAGCTGGCGGCGCGCTGCGACAGGCGCCTGCGCCTGCGAGACGGCAAATTATGGGAGGAAGCATGATAGCCCGCTGGTTCTGGCGCGAATGGCGCTCCCCCTCGCTGCTGATAGTCTGGCTGGCGCTCAGCCTCGCGGTGGCCTGCGTGCTGGCGCTCGGCACCATCAGCGACCGCATGGAAAAAGGCTTAAGTCAGCAGAGCCGGGAATTTCTTGCAGGCGACCGGGCGTTGAGAAGCTCGCGCGCGGTGCCGGAGGACTGGCTTCTGGAGGCTAAGCGCGATGGCTTGCAGGCGGACAAACAGCTCTCTTTCACCACCATGACGTTCGGCGCCGAAGCGCCGCAGCTCGCCAGCGTGAAGGCCGTGGACAGCGTTTATCCGCTCTACGGCGCGCTGCAAACCGACCCGCCGAATCTGAAGCCGCAGCCGGGCCGGGTGTTGCTGGCGCCCCGGCTGATGGCGCTGCTCGGGGTGAAAGCAGGCGACAGGATAGACGTGGGCGACGCCACGCTTACCGTGGCGGGAGCGGTTATCCAGGAGCCGGACGCGGGCTTTAACCCTTTTCAGATGGCGCCGCGGCTGTTGATGCATTTTGATGACGTGGAAAAAACCGGCGCGGTGCAGCCCGGCAGCCGCCTGATGTGGCGCTATAAATTCGCCGGCACGCCTGCGCAGATTAAGCGTTACGAAGACTTTCTGCTGCCGAAGCTTAAACCCGAGCATCGCTGGTACGGCATGGAAGAAGATGACGGAGCGCTGGGCAAATCCGTTGAGCGGTCGCAAAAATTCCTGCTGCTCTCGGCGCTCTTGACGCTGTTGCTGGCGGTGGCCGCCGTGGCGGTGGCGATGGGGCACTACTGCCGCAGCCGTTACGATCTGGTGGCTATTCTCAAGACCCTCGGCGCGGACAGCGCCGCGCTGCGCAAGCTTATCGTCGGGCAGTGGCTGCTGGTGCTCACGCTCTCCGCCGTAGCCGGGGGGCTGGCGGGAAAAGTGTTTGAGGCGGTGCTGATGCATCTGCTCAAACCGGTGTTGCCCGCCGACCTGCCTGCGGCGAGCTTCTGGCCGTGGCTGTGGGCGGTGGGGTCAATGGTGGTGATATCGCTGCTGGTAGGGCTGCGCCCGTACCGGTTGCTGCTGGCCACCCAACCGCTGCGGGTATTAAGACGAGATGCGGTGGCCAACGTCTGGCCGCTGAAGGTTTATCTGCCCGTCATTACGCTGGTGGTCGTGGCGCTGCTCGCCTGGCTGATGGGCGGCAATATGCTGCTCTGGTCGGTGCTGGCAGGGGCCGTGGTGCTGGCGCTGCTTTGTGGCCTGGTGGGGTGGGGGCTGCTGCGGGTGCTGAAGGGGCTGACCATCAAGGCGTTGCCGCTGCGCCTTGCGGTTAATCGCCTGCTGCGTCAGCCCTGGCAGACGCTCAGCCAGCTCGCCGCGTTCTCGCTCTCCTTCATGCTGCTGGCTTTGCTGCTGGTGCTCAGGGGCGACCTGCTCGACCGCTGGCAGCAGCAACTGCCGCCGGAAAGCCCGAACTATTTTCTGATTAATATCGCGCCGGAACAGCTTGAGCCAATGAAGGCGTTTCTTGCCGAACGGCAAATTGTTCCCGAATCGTTTTATCCCATCGTGCGGGCGCGGCTGACGCAGATTAACGGCGCCGCCACCGCAGGCAACCAGGATGAGGCGCTCAACCGCGAGCTTAATCTCACCTGGCAGAGCCGGAAGCCGGAACACAACCCCATCACCGCTGGCCGCTGGCCGCCGAAAGCGGGCGAAGTGTCGATGGAGGAGGGGCTGGCGGCGCGCCTTGATATTCATATCGGCGACAGCGTCACCTTCACCGGCGATACGCAGGATTTCACCGCGAAAGTTACCAGCCTGCGTAAAGTGGACTGGGAGAGCCTGCGGCCCAACTTCTATTTTATCTTCCCGCCGGGCGCGCTCGACGGCCAGCCGCAAACCTGGCTTACCAGCTTCCGCTGGGAAAACGGCAACGCCATGCTGGCGCAGCTTAACCGTCAGTTCCCGACGGTGGGCCTGCTGGATATCGGTGCCATTCTGCGCCAGGTCGGCCAGGTGCTGGAGCAGGTGAGCCGGGCGCTGGAAGTGATGGTGGTGCTGGTCACCATCTGCGGCATTCTGCTGCTGCTCGCCCAGGTTCAGGTGGGGATGCGTCAGCGCCATCAGGAACTGGTGGTTTACCGTACGCTGGGCGCAGGCAAAAAGCTGCTGCGCGCCACGCTGTGGTGCGAATTCGCCGTGCTTGGCCTGGTAGCGGGGCTGGTGGCGGCCATCGGCGCGGAAACGGCGCTCGGGATATTGCAAACCCGGGTGTTTGATTTCCCGTGGGAGCCGGACTGGCGGCTGTGGGGCATCCTGCCGCTTTGCGGCGCGCTGCTGCTTTCGCTCTGCGGCGGCTGGCTTGGCGTACGATTGCTGAAAGGGCGGGCGCTGTTCCGCCAGTTCGCTGGTTAACGTTTGGATATGCCGCGCCGGTTTTTCTGCCGGTTCGGCGTGTTTTAACAGCATCAGATAATAAAAATCTGATATTTAGTAGCACGATTTAGTAAAAAACCGCCAACACGCCCGGATTAATCCTGGTTATTATTCGCTTGCTAAATGTTATACGGCAATTTATCAAGGGAATAGAATGACTATAAAAATGAAAGCGCTGGCGGCATCCGTCGGCGCGGCGGTGGCACTGCTTTCTTGCGCCGCTCAGGCGGAAATCACCGTTCTTAAACAAGACCCGCAGGCGGGCAATCCGCTGAGCCGTCTTAACTTCACCGTTGGCGGCAGTATTCGTCCGCAGTTCCAGAATATGACCGGGGACGACGGTAAAAACAGCTACAAGCGTAACGGCTTTGACGGCGGCACCCGCTTCCGCTTTGCTGCCGATTACTATCTGTTTGATGACATTAGCTGGGTGAGCTACTACGAGCTGGGCGTCAATATTCCGGCGCAGTTTAACTGGGACCACCACTATGCTGACGGCGCTCGCGACACGTCGCGCCGCATGCTCTATACCGGGCTAAAGAGCGATACCTGGGGTTTGCTGACCTTTGGCCAGCAGAACAGCGTTTATTACGATGTGGTCGGCGTGAAAACCGATATCTGGGACTATGACATGATTGGTCAGGCCCCGGGCAACGGCATCAACGGCGATTACGATGGCTCTTACCGTTCGCGCAAGATGCTGAAGTACAGAAAAACCGTAGGCGATGCCGATATTTTTGCCTCCTACCTGTTTGAAGACAGCGAATTTCTGCCGGGCAACGGCCTGCGCTACAAGCGTAAAGGCGGCGGTTCTTTAGGTATTGATTACCATCTGACCGGCGATCTCGCCTGGGGCGCGGCGTGGAACTATACCCGCGCGGATATGCGTAACCCGGACAACCACGACAGCAAAACGTACGATCAGAATATCGTAGGCACCGCGCTGAGCTGGACGCCGGATAACTGGACACTCTCCGCAGGCGGCGGCTGGTACCAAAACTTCATGACCACCAAAAAAGTCTCGGTGAATGATTATTTCGCGGGCGACGCCTGGGGCATTGAATACTTCGCCGGTTATAAGTTCCCGGTGGGGCAGTATGCGGTAAAATCCATTCAGCCTTACTTTATGGGCGACCGTATTGAATATGTTAACGGCCGCAACTACCAGCGCATCGACAATGGCGTAGGCGTCAGCGTCCAGCTGGATTACGGCTTCCGTGTCGATTACGAACACGTGTTTACCTCCAGTACCGACAACCTGGGCGATATGAACCTGGTGCGTCTGCGTTACGACTTCTAAACCGCGCGCCCGGCGCGCTTTTATCTGCCGGAGCGACAACGCGTTTAACCCCAACGCCGGGCAGGCATCCGCCCGTCCGGCGCTTTCCCGCTCTCCTGCTATGCAAATTCGTAAAATGCATAAGCTTATTGCTCTCTATTCAACGACATATCCGGCTACATCTTGAAATAATTTCAAGGACAGCGGCTTGCGATCTGTGCCATGTTAAGCGAAGCCTTTATCCACAGGGCAAGAAAGGATTGCGCCGCATAGCACGGCGCACCACACAGCAACGCAACGTTTTAAATGGAGAAGTTATGGGATTGCGTCACTCGTTTCGCGCCGCAACCGGCGCGCTTTTGCTGGCCTGCGGGCTACAGCTCGCGCATGCCGGCAGCGACCCGCACACTATCGTTTTCGGCGTGGCGCCGGGACCGTATGGCGACATGGTAAAGCAGGCCATCGCCCCTTCGCTTAAAGAGAAAGGCTATAAAGTCGTGGTGCGCGAGTTCAGCGACTATGTGCAGCCGAACATGGCGCTCGCCAACGGCAGCATCGACGCCAATCTCTTCCAGCACTCGCTCTATTTTGAAAAATTTACCGCCGACAAAGGGCTGAAGCTCACGAAGCTGATTACCGTGCCCACGGCAGGGATGGGGCTCTATTCGCGCAAAATCAAAAGCGTCGACGAGCTGAAAAAAGGCGACATCATTACGCTTTCCAACGACCCAACCAACCTGGCGCGCGGCCTGCGCTTTTTGCAGTCGCTCGGGCTTATCACCATCAAAGAGAATATTGACCCGACGAAAGCTTCCGAGCGCGATATCGCCAGCAACCCGAAGGGGCTGGTCTTTAAGCCGCTGGAAGCCGCGCAGTTGCCCCGCACGCTGGATGGCGTAACCGCTTCGCTGGTAAATGGCAACTTCGCTATCGCCGCGGGCCTTAAGCTCTCTACTGCCCTGAAGCAGGAACAGCTGGATGAGAACCTGAAAAATATTATCGCGGTGCGCACGGAAGATGCGGACAAACCTTTCGCGAAAGATATTGTTACGGTCGTGAAATCCCCGGCTTACGCCGCGGTGATCAACGATCCGAAAAACATCTATAACGCGTTTCAGCAGCCGGACTGGATGACGGCGGCGAAAAAACAGTAAGCGCATCGCTTTTGCGCGGGCAGGCTTTGGGGCCTGCCCGCGTTTTGTTTATTGAGGTTCCGCATGATTGAAATTAACAACGTCTGCGTCGATTTCGCTTCGCGGCGCGGGCCTGCCACGCGCGCGGTTGATAACGTCAGCTTACGCATCGCCCCCGGCGAAATCTTTGGCATCGTCGGCACCAGCGGCGCCGGGAAAAGCACGCTGCTGCGCACGCTGAACGCCTTAACGCGTCCGAGCGAAGGCAGCATAACCGTCAATGGCACCGAAATTTCCGCGCTACGCGGCGCGGCGCTGCGCCAGGCGCGCCAGCGTATCGGCATGATCTTTCAGCATTTCAACCTGATGCATACCCGTACCGTGGCCCAAAACGTGGCGTTCAGCCTGAAGGCGGCGGGATGGGAGCGGGCGAAAATCGCCCCGCGCGTGGCGGAAATCCTGGAGCTGGTGGGGCTTAGCGACAAAGCGAACCGCTACCCGGCGCAGCTTTCCGGCGGGCAGAAACAGCGCGTCGGCATCGCCCGCGCTATCGCCAACCACCCGGATGTGTTGCTGTGCGACGAGCCCACTTCCGCGCTCGATCTGGAGACGTCCGCCACGATCCTCGCGCTGCTGAAGCGGATCAACGAGCAGCTTGGCATCACGATTGTGCTGATCACGCACGAGATGAACGTTGTCAAAACGATCTGTGACCGCGTGGCGGTGATGTCCGGCGGCAAAGTGGTGGAAGAGGGCGAGGTGTTTAATATCTTCGCCCATCCGCAGCATCCCTTTACCCAACAGTTAGTCTCCCACACGCTCAACCTGACGCTGCCAGCTAGCGTGCGTCAGCACCTGCAAGGGTCGCTGCTGAAGGTGCTGTTTGTGGGCGACTCCGCCGAGCAGCCGGTGCTCTGCGAAGCGGCGGTAAACTTCGGCGTGGCGGTGAATATCCTGCATGGCAAAATCGAGTATATCGGCGAGCAGGCGCTCGGCATTTTAGTGGTGCAGCTCACCGCGAAGGATAACCCGGCAGCGGTAGCGGCGGCGGTGGAGCACATTCGCGCGCGTACGGCGCAGGTGGAGGTGATTAATGGATGATTTACTGGCCGACCTGGGCCTCGCGTTTAACGAAACCTTCCAGATGCTGGGCATCTCCACGCTGCTGGCTATCGTCGGCGGGCTGCCGCTTGGTTTTCTTATTTTCGTGACCGACCGGCACCTCTTCTGGCAAAACCGCGTCGTGAATGTGGTGAGTTCCGTGCTGGTGAATATCATTCGTTCGGTGCCGTTCGTTATTTTGCTGGTGCTGCTGCTGCCGCTGACGCAGTTTCTGCTTGGCAACACCATCGGGCCGATAGCCGCTTCGGTGCCGCTTTCTGTCGCCGCCATCGCCTTTTACGCGCGCCTGGTGGACGGGGCGCTGCGCGAGGTGGACCGGGGGATTATCGAAGCGGCCGAAGCGTTTGGCGCAAGCCCGATGCGCATTATCTGCACCGTACTGCTGCCGGAGGCGAGCGCCGGATTGCTGCGCGGCCTGACCATCACGCTGGTGAGCCTGATAGGCTACTCGGCGATGGCGGGCATCGTTGGCGGCGGCGGGGTGGGGGATTTGGCGATTCGCTACGGCTATTACCGCTATGAGACGCAGGTGATGATCGTCACCGTAGTGGCGCTGATCGTTCTGGTGCAGGTTGTGCAAATGCTGGGCGACTGGCTGGCGAAACGCGCCGACAAGCGAGACCGGCATTGATGCCTGGGGGCAGGAAATCTGCCCCTTGTTTTATCCGCCGTAGCGCTCCTCAAGCCACGCCTTCACCTGCGCATAGTCGCCGCGAAAGACGATATTCGCTGATTTCTTCTCCAGCTGATAGCGGTACATCGGGTCGTAATACTCTTTCAGCAGCGGGATCAGCCAGTCAAAATGGGCCTCGTGACGGCCCGTCTGCTGGTGGCGCGAAAGCGCCTGCGCCTGTATGTCGGCAAGCGCGGCGAAGCGCTGCAACCCCAGCCGACGACGAATGGCATACAGACCCTGATGCAGGTAATCGCCAAATTCGCGCCAGCCCGCCTCTTCGCCATAAGCCTCGCACCAGGCCTGCTGCATAGCGACAAAATACTCCTGCCCGAGCCTTTCAAGGCGGCGTTCAAACGGCTCTTCCACCACGGCGACCGGCGAGCACGCCATTTGCTCGCGAAGCGCGGCGGGGAGGTGGTTTGCGCCGATCGTGCGCCCTTCGTCTTCCAGCACCCAGAAAGGCGAGGGCAGCGTTTGCCACACCGCCTCACGCGCCAGCAGGTCGCCTGCAAGGCAGTTTTCAAAACTCGCCTGTGAAAGCTGGGCGGTAAGCGTGCGGCCAAACGACGAGCCGCGATGGCGCGCCAGCGCTTCCAGGTCGACCCCCGTCGCCATCTCGCGCACCAGCAGGGTTTTGCCGCTGCCGGTGCAGCCGCCCACCAGCACCAGCGGACGGCGCGCCAGCGCATCAATGGCGTCGACTGCCGCCTGGCGCAGCGCTTTGTAACCACCAATAACCAGCGGATAGTCCACGCCGCTCTCTTTCAGCCATTGCTGGACGATGTGCGAGCGCAGCCCACCCCGGGCGCAGTAGAGATAACCTTGCGGATGGCGCAGGCAGGCGGCTTTCCAGGCCGCCAGGCGCTGCTCGCGCGTTTCGCCCTGCACCAGACGGTGGCCGAGCGCGAGTGCCGCCTGCTGACCCTGTTGCTTATAACAGGTGCCGACGGCGGCGCGCTCTTCGTTATTCATCAACGGCAGGTTAAGGGCCGCCGGCAGCGCCCCCTGGGTGAACTCGACCGGCGCGCGCACGTCGATAAGCGGCGTCGCCTGCGCAAGCAGGGCGCGGTAGTCGCTGGTGTCGGGCCGCGCCGTTAACTTCTGTTCCATTTAACTCCCCTGAACGTCATAACCGCGCCATTCTACGCCCGCAGAACGCCGGGAGGGAGAAACTTTGCACCCGTCCGGTTGAACGGCGCCATTAAGCGCTTAGCTAAATTTCAGTAAATGACATACGCAGACTGGCAATAGAACGGCGAAAAAGCGGCGATTTCACCACAAAAAGCGCCGGTTTAACGGTTTTTTAGCCGTCGATATTTCCGGACGACTTTACCGCTTTCCTTCCCGATGTCTAAACAGCACAGAATATTCCGTTTGGTTCTAAACAGGGGGTAAAGGTTCTTTAACGGCGAAAAAAGGCGGTCCTATTATCTGCGCAATACCGTTGTGACTGGATAACCGCAATGACCATAGCCCATACCGTAAGCGAGCTGATTGGCAACACGCCGCTGTTGCGGCTGCAAAAGCTCGACACCGGCCCCTGCGAGCTGCTGCTTAAGCTTGAGAACCAGAACCCCGGCGGATCTATTAAAGATCGCGTAGCGCTGTCGATGATAAACGAGGCGGAGCGCCAGGGGCGGCTCGCCCCCGGCGGCACCATCATTGAAGCCACCGCGGGCAACACCGGCCTGGGGCTGGCGCTTATCGCCGCGCAAAAAGGGTATCAGCTGATTCTGGTGGTGCCGGACAAAATGAGCCGCGAGAAGATTTATCACCTGCGGGCGCTGGGCGCACAGGTGCGGCTTACCCGTTCAGACGTGAACAAAGGCCATCCCGCCTATTATCAGGATTATGCGAAGCGCCTGGCGCAGGAGACGCCCGGGGCGTTTTATATCGACCAGTTTAATAACCCCGCCAACCCGCTGGCGCATGAAACCACTACCGCCCCGGAGCTTTATGCCCAGGCGGAAGGGAAAATCGACGCGATTGTGGTGGGCGTCGGTTCTGGCGGTACGCTCGGCGGGTTGCAGGCCTGGTTTCGCCAGCATTCTCCCGAAACGGAATTTATTCTCGCCGACCCGGCGGGCTCGATCCTTGCGGATGAAGTGGAGCAGGGAAGCCACGGCGAGGCGGGCTCCTGGCGCGTGGAGGGGATTGGCGAAGACTTTATACCGCCGCTCGCGCGTCTTGACGGCGTGCGCCGCGCTTACCGCATTTCCGATGCGCAGGCGTTTGATACCGCCCGCCAGCTATTAAAAACCGAAGGTATCCTGGCGGGCTCCTCTACCGGCACGCTGCTCGCTGCCGCGCTGCGCTACTGCCGCACCCAGACTACGCCGAAGCGGGTGGTCACTTTCGCCTGCGACAGCGGCAATAAATACCTCTCCAAAATGTTTAATGATGACTGGCTGCGCCAGCAGGGACTGCTTCAGCGGCCCTCAACCGGCGACCTGCGCGATTTCATCGCTTTTCGCCATGACGAAGGGGCGACAGTGACCGCCGCGCCTGACGACACGCTGGCGACGGTGCTGGCGCGCATGCGGCTTTACGATATTTCTCAACTGCCGGTGCTGGAAGGCGGCGTCGTGGTCGGCATCGTCGATGAGTGGGATTTGCTTAACGCGGTGCGCGGCGACAGCGCGCGCTTTCTTGAACCGGTCTCCGGCGCCATGAATCCGCGCGTCGAAACGCTCGACAAGGGCGCCAGCGAGAGCGAGCTGTTTGATGTTTTCTCCCGTGGGCTGGTGGCGGTCGTGACCGACGCTGACCGTTTCCTCGGGCTTATTACCCGCACCGACGTGCTGAACGTCTGGCGCAACCGGCTTGAATCATAAGGAGCTTTATCATGGATAATTTCGCCACCCTGAGCGTGCACAGCGGCACTCACGACGACCAGCACGGCGCGGTGATGCCGCCTATTTACGCCACCTCCACGTACGCCCAACCCGCGCCGGGCGAGCATACCGGCTATGAATACTCGCGCAGCGGCAACCCAACCCGCCATGCGCTGGAGCGCGCTATCGCAGAGCTGGAAGGCGGCGCGCAGGGCTACGCTTTCGCCTCCGGTCTTGCGGCCATTTCCACGGTGCTGGAGCTGCTGGATAAAGAGAGCCATATTGTGGCGATTGACGATGTATACGGCGGCACTTATCGCCTGCTGGAAAATGTGCGCAAGCGCACCGCCGGGCTGACGGTGAGCTGGGTGAAGCCGGATGACCTGGCAGCCCTGGAGGCGGCTATTCGCCCGGAAACGAAAATGGTCTGGGTGGAGACGCCGACCAATCCGCTGCTCAAGCTGGCTGACCTTGCGGCTATCGCGGCCATCGCCCGACGCCATGGCGTTATCAGCGTGGCGGATAACACCTTTGCTTCCCCCGCCCTGCAACGCCCGCTGTCGCTGGGCTTCGACATCGTGGTGCATTCCGCCACGAAATACCTGAACGGGCATTCCGACGTGGTCGCCGGGCTGGCGGTGGTGGGCGATAACGCTGAACTGCGCGAAAGGCTCGCTTACCTGCAAAATGCGGTGGGCGGCGTGCTCGACCCGTTCAGCAGCTTCCTGACCCTGCGCGGCATCCGCACGCTGGCGCTGAGGATGGAAAAGCACAGCGCCAACGCGCTGAAAATCGCCCGCTGGCTTGAACAGCAGCCACAGGTAGAAACGGTGTTCTTTCCGTGGCTTGAGACGCACCCGCAGCATCCGCTTGCACAGCAGCAAATGCGCGGGCCGGGCGGCATGATTTCGGTAGTGGTGAAAGGCGATGAAGGCCAGGCGGCGAAGGTCATCAAAAAGCTGCGCCTTTTTACGCTTGCGGAAAGTTTAGGCGGCGTGGAAAGCCTGGTCAGCCAGCCGTTTTTTATGACGCACGCGTCCATTCCTCTTGAGCAACGGCTCGCCAACAACATTACGCCGCAGCTGATCCGCCTTTCAGTGGGCATTGAAGATGCCGATGATTTGATTGCGGATTTAGCGCAGGCGCTGGGAGAATAAGCGGCTTTCGCAAAATGTGGGTAAGCGCAGCGCCTTCAGGCGTCGGGGTTAAAAAAAGCGGGCTTTGCGGCCCGCTTTTATTCAACCCAGCTTCATCTGCGCCCAGGCGATGCCGCTGGCGTATTCCGGCGGCAGCAACGGCACCAGCGCTTCCAGGGTGGCGCAGAGCCGCGCCGTGTCGCTGTCGTTCAGGTTCAGGTGGCCCACTTTACGGCCCGGGCGCACCTCTTTGTCGTACCAGTGCAGGTGAACCAGCGGCAGCTTAAGCCAGTCGTAGTTAAGGTCGGTGCCGATCAGGTTCACCATCACCGAAGGGCTGTTGACCACCGGCTGCGGCAGCGGTAAATCCACCACGGCGCGCAGGTGCAGTTCAAACTGGCTGATGGAGGCGCCGTTCTGCGTCCAGTGGCCGCTGTTGTGAACACGCGGCGCCAGCTCGTTAATCAGCAGGCCGGCAGGCGTCACGAAGCACTCCATCGCCATCACGCCCACATAGTTCAGCTCCTGCATAATGGCGCAAAGCATCGTTTCCGCCTGCGCCTGCTGCTCTACGCTTGCCTGCGGGAAGGCGACGCTGGTGCGCAGAATGCCGTCCTGATGCAGGTTATGGGTCAGCGGATAAAAGACCGTGTCGCCATTGTGGCCGCGGGCGCCAACCAGCGATACTTCGCCCGTAAAGTTAATGCCTTGTTCGACGATGCATTCGCCGTAGCAGTCGTCTGGCAGTTGCCCGGTTTCATCAGCGCGCAAGCGCCACTGGCCGCGCCCGTCATAGCCGCCGACGCGGCGCTTAACTATCGCCAGTTCGCCAAGACGGTCAAACACCGCGGGCCATTCGCTTTTCTGCGACAGCAACTGCCAGGGCGCGGTGGCCAGGTTCAGCTTGTCGAAAAGCTGTTTCTGCGTCAGGCGGTCGGCAATAATCGGGAAGACGTCGCGGTTAACAAACGCCGGATGACGCGCCAGCTCGCGGGTAAGGGCGGTTTCCGGCCAGCGCTCAATTTCCGCGGTGATCACGCTCTGGCTGAAAGGCACCGCCTGCGGTTCAGCGTCCAGCCCCACGGGCCAGACCGGAATGCCCAGCGGCTCGCCCGCCTGGCGCAGCATACGGCCAAGCTGACCGTTGCCGAGAACGCAAACCTGTTTCATGCCGCACCCCGCGGATCCGGGTTTTCCAGCACTTCATCCGTCTGCTGCTGGCGCCAGGCGCTGAGGCGGTTTAACAGCGCCGCGTCGTGCTGCGCCAGAATTTGCGCCGCCAGCAAGGCGGCATTGGCCGCGCCCGCTTTACCAATGGCGAGCGTACCCACCGGAATGCCGCGCGGCATCTGCACGATGGAGTAGAGGCTGTCGACGCCGCTCAGGGCCGCGCTCTGCACCGGCACGCCCAGTACCGGCACCAGCGTTTTCGCCGCAATCATGCCAGGCAGATGCGCAGCACCCCCCGCGCCCGCGATAATCACCTGAAAGCCGTTCGCCTGAGCCGCTTCGGCGAAGCTGAACAGCTTATCCGGCGTGCGGTGGGCGGAAACCACTTCTACATGGTGGGGAACGTCGAGGGCATCAAGAATTTCAGCGGCGAACTGCATGGTGGCCCAGTCACTTTTCGAACCCATGACAATAGCGATACGCGCCGGATGGTTGCCTGAAGACATACGTCTAAAAACTCCTGTGGGGTGTGCGGACAAAACAACGAGTCGTCGTTACGAGGAGTGCGAGAATAGCATGGTTTTACGGCAAGGAAAACGGTTGCGCGGCCGCCGCGGCGGCAAAAATGGCATGCAGAAGTTAAAACGCAAAGGCGATAAGTTCGATGCTTTCGGCGGTGACTTTGATCATGGAGCCTTGCGTATGCCAGGCGCCTAAAACGTAGCGAAAAGCGGGCTCGCCGTTAGCCTTCAGCCCGTGAACGGCGGGGCGGTGCGTGTGGCCGTGTATCAGGTGCTGCACGCGGTGGCGCTCAAGCGTTTCGGCTACCGCTTGCGGGTTCACATCCATGATAGCCATATCTTTAACGCGGTTAGCGGATTGACTGCCGGCGCGCATTTTTGCGGCGATGCGTTTACGAATAAACAGCGGCAGGGCGAGAAACAGGGTTTGCAGCCAGGGCTGATGCACTTTGGCGCGAAATGCCTGATAGCCCACATCGTCGGTGCAGAGGGTGTCGCCATGCATAATAAGCACGCGTTTGCCGTACAGGTTAAGCACTTTTTCTTCCGGCAGAAGCTGCATGCCGCTTTCCCTGGCGAAGCGCTTGCCCAGCAGGAAATCCCGGTTGCCGTGAATGAAATAACAGGCGACGCCGCTTTCAACCAGTGTGCGAATGGCGGCGGCGATTTGCGCGTGCAGCGGGTTCGGGTCGTCGTCGCCAATCCAGGCTTCAAACAGGTCGCCGAGAATGTAAAGCGCATCGGCCTGCCGCGCTTCACCTGCCAGAAAACGCAGAAAACCGGCGGTTATCGCCGGTTCTTCTGCGCACAGATGAAGATCTGCGATAAAGAGTGTGGCCACGATTACTCGCTGACGGTCACGCGCTCGATTACCACGTCTTCTTTCGGTACGTCCTGGTGCATGCCGCTGCGGCCGGTCGCCACGCCTTTGATTTTGTCGACCACGTCCATGCCTTCCACCACTTCGGCGAATACGCAGTAGCCCCAACCCTGCAGGCTTTCGCCGCTGAAGTTCAGGAAGTCGTTATCCACTACGTTGATGAAGAACTGCGCGGTAGCGGAGTGCGGCGCCTGAGTACGGGCCATCGCCAGCGTACCACGGGTATTTTTCAGACCGTTGTTCGCTTCGTTTTTGATAGCGTCTTTGGTCGCTTTCTGCTTCATGCCCGGCTCAAAACCGCCGCCCTGGATCATAAAGCCATTAATCACACGGTGGAAAATGGTGTTGTCGTAAAAACCTTCGCGGCAGTAGTCCAGGAAGTTCTTAACAGTTTCCGGCGCCTTATCGTCAAAAGTTTTGATAACGATATCGCCGTGATTGGTGTGAAAAGTAACCATGCTTGCATCCTGTTCTGTGTAGTAGTGCTGAAGCCTGCTGCGCAGGCAACGTCAGGCTGTTGTTATAGCATAACTTGCAGGTAGCGATCACCTTGCAAAGTGTGCTCCTTCCGGTTTGAATTATGAGGTAACATAACGCTTTTCGTCTTTACCACACACTGATACGGAATCTCCTGATGTTAAAAATCTTCAACACAATGAGTCGCCAAAAAGAGGAATTCAAACCTATCCATGCCGGAGAAGTCGGCATGTATGTGTGTGGCATTACCGTTTACGATCTCTGTCATATCGGCCATGGCCGTACGTTTGTCGCTTTCGACGTCGTGGCGCGCTACCTGCGTTTCCTCGGCTATAAGCTGAAGTACGTGCGTAACATTACCGATATCGACGATAAAATCATCAAACGAGCGAATGAAAATGGCGAAAATTTTGTCGCGCTGGTGGACCGCATGGTCGCCGAGATGCACAAAGATTTCGATGCGCTGAATATCCTGCGCCCGGACAGCGAGCCGCGCGCCACGCAGCATATCCATGAAATTATCGAGCTTGTGGAGCAGTTGATCGCCCGCGATCACGCTTATGTGGCGGAAAACGGCGACGTCATGTTCTCCGTGCCGACCGACCCGAACTACGGCGCGCTTTCTCGTCAGGATCTGGAGCAGTTGCAGGCGGGCGCGCGCGTTGAGGTGGCGGACGTGAAGCGCAACCCGATGGACTTCGTGCTGTGGAAGATGTCCAAGCCAGGCGAGCCGAGCTGGCCGTCGCCCTGGGGCGCAGGGCGTCCGGGCTGGCATATTGAGTGCTCCGCCATGAACTGCAAGCAGCTCGGCAGCCATTTCGATATTCACGGCGGCGGTTCAGACCTGATGTTCCCGCACCATGAAAACGAAATCGCGCAGTCCACCTGCGCCCATGACGGCGAGTATGTGAACTACTGGATGCACTCCGGCATGGTGATGGTGGATCGCGAGAAAATGTCGAAATCCCTCGGCAATTTCTTTACCGTGCGCGACGTGCTGAAGTATTACGACGCTGAAACCATCCGCTATTTTCTGATGTCCGGCCACTACCGCAGCCAGCTGAACTACAGCGAAGAGAACTTAAAGCAGGCGCGCGCCTCGCTGGAGCGGCTCTACACCGCGTTGCGCGGCACTGACAGCCGCGTGGACGCTGCAGGCGGCGAGGCCTTTGAAGCGCGCTTTCGTGAAGCGATGGATGACGATTTCAATACCCCGGAAGCCTACTCGGTGCTGTTCGACATGGCGCGCGAAGTGAACCGCCTGAAAACGGAAGACAAGACGGCGGCGAATCATCTTGCGGCGCATTTGCGTAAACTTTCCGCCGTGCTGGGCCTGCTGGGGCAGGAGCCGGAGCAGTTCCTGCAAAGCGGCGCGCAGGCGGACGACGCAGAAGTGGCGGAAATTGAAGCGTTGATCCACAAGCGTCTGGAAGCGCGTAAGTCGAAAGACTGGGCGGCGGCGGACGCGGCGCGTGACCGCTTAAACGAGATGGGCATTGTGCTGGAAGACGGGCCGCAGGGCACCACCTGGCGACGTAAATAAGAAAGAGCGGCGAAAGCCGCTTTTTTTATGCGCGGCGTAAAAAGTCATACTAGGTTTACCGGGTGCGTACTCGTTCTGGCAGGCCTCGTCTGTTCGTTTAGCGCTTTTCTATATGCCATTCTGACGGCTTCTGCGTCTTCATTCAGGCGGAGCCGCGCACCACCAACTGACCCGAGAGCGTAATGCGCTGCGCCGCCAGCTCCGGTTCACGTATCTTGCGAACCATCAGCGAGGCTGCCTGGCGTCCGGTTTCATCGCTTGCGGAAGAGACATAGGTGAAAGAGGGCGAGGTGAGGTTTACGTGCATCATGTCTTCAAATCCCGCCAGCGACACCTGCTGGGTCAGGAACACATCTTTGCCAACGGTGCGCCCGACCTGCTGGATCCCGTCGATGCAGCCGATAATGGCGTTCGGCGAGTGGCAGAGCAGGGCGGTGATTTTATTGTTCGCTTCCAGCAATTCACGCGTGGCGAGGCTTGCGGCATGGGTTTCATCGGCGCAGGCTGGGGTAAACTCTTCACGCCACGGCATACCGTACTGCTTCAACGCCGCCTGGTAGCCGAGCAGCCGCTGCTGGCGTATCAGGCAATCTTTACCGCCGCCGATATAAGCGATATTGCGATGGCCGCGCTCAATCAGATAGCGGGTAACGAGACTGCCCGCCTGGCGATTATCCCGCATGACCAGGTCGCGCGCGCTTTGCAGCGGCGACTGGGAAATCGCCACCAGCGGCAGCGGGCAGTTTTCAATCACTTCAGGCAGGGTGTCGCGGGTGGCGTTCGCCGCCAGATAGATAACGCCCGCCACGCCCTGCCGCGTAAAAGAGAGCAGGCACTGTTCAAGCCGCTGCGGGTTGTCTGAGGGCTGCGTAAGAAAAACCATAAAGCCTTGCGCTTCCAGCGCCTGCACCACGCTTGCCGTCACGCGAGTCGAAAAAGCATCATTAAAGTCATGCACAATCAGGCCAATCAGATTCGAGGTGCTGGCGCGCAGGTTCGCCGCCGCTACGTTGTGCACGTAACCGAGCTCCTCAATGGCGGCCTGCACGCGGGCGATCGTCGCCTCTGAGATTTTGCCTTTCTGGCGCAGCACTAACGAGACAGTAGAAACCGAAACCTCCGCCCGTTTAGCGACATCGATGATGCTGACTTTTTTCATCTGATCCCTTCTGCTTTTTTAATCCGTTAGATACCACAAAGCCCCCCGTAGCGATACGGGAGGCTTGCAAAGGCACGGCGCGTCCTTAACGGCCAAGCATGCCTGACATGGTCTGGGCGATAAATTGCGCCCGGGCGCCGAAGATAACCTGGATACCGCTGTCGCCAACGAACACCACGCCGCGCGCGCCTACGCTGTTCAGGCCGTCGCGATCCACACGTTCCGGCTTCGCCACTTCAAGACGCAGGCGGGTGATGCAGGAGCCAACGCTTGAAATATTCTCAGCGCCGCCCAGCAGACCGATAATGTCGTTCGCCAGTTCCGCGTCGGTTTTATCATCCGCATTTGCCGCCACATCCGCACGCCCTGGCGTTTTCACATCAAAACGGCGGATCACGAAGCGGAAAGTGAAGTAATAAATAATCGCCATCGGGATGCCGACGATGACCGCGTTCAGGTAGTTAGTCTCGTAACCGTTGAACGAAGGCAGGATCCCAAACGAGATATAGTCAATAAGCCCGGCGGAGAAGGATTTCACAATATGCGCGTGCAGCAGGTACATGCACATATAGGAAAGCCCGGCCATGATGGCGTTAAAGACATACAGCACAGGCGCCACAAAGATAAAGGTAAATTCAACCGGCTCTGTGATCCCGGTCAGGAAACAGGTAAGCGCGGCGGAGAAAAGAATGCCGGAGGCGATCTTTTTATTTTTAGTGTTCGCTTCGTGGTACATGGCGAGGCAAGCCGCAGGCAGCGCGAACAGCATCAGCGGGTACTCGCCCTGCAGGAATTTACCGGCGTTCTGGTAACTGTCGCTGCTGAAGCTTTTCACGCCTTCTTCCAGCATTTTGAACCAGATGGTCTGATCGCCATGGATCAACTGGCCCGACTGGGTGGTGTAATCGCCAAAGGAGTACCAGAACGACGGGTACCAGATATGGTGAAGGCCAAGCGGAATAAGCGCACGTTCAACCAGACCAAAAATAAAGGTCGAAGCCGCCTGGTTGTCACCGTTAACCACAATGGAAAGCGCGTCGATGCCCGCCTGAATGTGCTGCCAGATGTAGGGCAGCACCAGTCCGAGCAGGAAGGAGAGCAGGGCGGTGGCGATAGCGACAAAGCGCTTGCCGGAAAAGAAGCCCAGAAACTCCGGCAATTGCAGCGTGTGGAAACGGTTATAACACCACGCGGCGAGAATGCCGCAAATAAGTCCGCCAAACACCCCCATCTGCAAGGTCGGGATGCCAATGACCAACGCATATTTGCCGCCGTTGGCCGCCATTTCCGGCGTAATGCCGAGCATGGTGCCGATGGTGACGTTAACAATTAACACCGAAACCGCCGCCGAAAGCGCAGCGATGCCAGATTCCGCCGCCAGACCTACGGCTGAACCAATGGCGAACAGCACCGGCAGGTTATCGAAAATAACCCCGCCTGCGTTCATCATCAGCGGCAAGTGAAACTTATCACCGAACGCCAGCAGCAGACCTGCCGCTGGCAATAGCGAAATTGGCAGCATCAACGCGCGGCCAATCATAGAAAGCCTGGAAAGCGATTTAACCAACCCTGACATCAGACTCATGCTGATTTCCCCCGACAGACGATTTATACGGGCTTTTTGACCCTGTTTTATCTAAGTAGAACGTTTTACTAGAACGTTCTACTTATGCTGTTACAGTGCACGCAAACTGCGCAACAGAAATTTAACGCCCGGTCAGAAGAAATTCCGATTCTTTGAAGTCGATCAGAAAATGCGGTCTGGAAGAGGGGAAAGGCGAGCGAAGGGCGGCAGAGAAGCGGCAGAGCGCTCTGCGACGCTTATCTGAGAGTCTGGTAAAAACGGATTGGCTAGCGTTTTTATAGTAATGGAAATCAATAAATAAGAATATATTCAGGAAGATATAATTATTAATAATTAATTAATATTTAAAAATAATTAACGTGAATATTGCCCATGAATTCCTATAATTTCCAGGATTGTTTTTACGCTGATTTTTAGTGGATAATCTTGTTTATCTCTTTTTAGTCGGCGAAAGGAATTCCATCGCTACACGGGTCCACAATATTCAATGGAGTAATGCTTTGCACATTATATATAAATTCAAAAAATGCTTTGTGGCGCAAATAATAAACGTGCTGGCCATGACAAGCGTATTGCTCATAAGCGGCTGTCAGTCTGGCGAGCCGCAGGAGCCTGATCACGTTGCAGAAAAGGTTGCGCCAGCGCCGTCACAATCCGTCTCGCTGCCAACGCCGCAAATCACGCCTTCTGCAGCAGAAGCGCCGGGCGCTGGCGAAGGTTCAGCGACGATATGTCAGCGTGAGCTTGCCGCGCTCGCAAAAATCAATCCCTCAACCTATGCCGCAAAAAAAGCAGCCTTCGAAACACTTTTGAATAATGCTTCAACCTATAGCGCTGTCCGCGGCGATATCAATGGCCAGACAAGAGATACACTCGACGCGTTATATAAATATAAAACGCAAAAATTATGTAACGACATAGAGCAAGCTATCCAGCAAGGCTTAATTAGCCGTGGAGAAAGCGTGAGATGAAACGGTTTAAGTTAAAACCCATTTTTTTTTTGTATTACCTCTGACGATTAGCGCCTCAGTCGCGCCTTATGCTCAGGCCAGCAATAACGAAAAAACACTGAAATCTCTGGATGCCATTACCGCGCAATCGAGCGGTATACCCGATTTATTGCTGGTCAAACCGATCCCTTTGCCGGAACCGACAGTACATCCTTCCGGCAAATCCACAAAGAAACCTCGCCCTAAAAAGCCGGCGCAGGCTGCTGCTTCAACCGCGACAAGCGACCAGCAGGCGATAATAGAGAGCCTGCGCGCGGAGCTTGCCAGCGCGAAAGGCACCTGGCAGACGGAGAAAGCCGCTCTGCAACAGGCTGCAGCGGAAAGCGAAAAGCAGGTTGCCGCTTTGCAACAGCAGCTTAGCGCCCTGACTCAGGGGAAGAATAACGATGCGCAGTCTTCGATGCGTCTGCAGCAGGCTTTAGCCGAAAGTCAGCAGCAAAACAAACAATTGCAGCAACAACTCGCTGAGCTTGCCGGCTCACGCGATGCTAAAGCGCAAGAGCATGGGCAGCTTCAAAAGAAACTGGCTGAAAGCCAGCAATTCAGCACCGAGCTGCAAAGACAAATTGCTGAACTGCGCGTTTCGCGTAATGCCCGGGCAGAGGCGCTTGATAAGGCGCGCCGGGATCTGCAGGCAAATGAGAAAGCGTTGCAGGCGCTGAAAGCGCAGCTTGCCGCTACCGTTTCCGGGCAGGATGAAAAAGCGGGGCAGATAACCCGTCTCCAGCAGTCCCTGAACGAAAGCCAGAAGAAAAACCAATCGCTGGAAACGCAAATCGCACAGCAGGCTCAGAAGCAGACCGATAAAGAGCAACAGGTTAAGCAGGTTCAAAACCAGCTGAAGCAAAGCGAAACCCGGGCGCAGATGTTGGAAAAACAGCTGTCGGAACTGGCAGCGGCGAAAAGCGGCAGCGCGCAGGTATTAGCGCAGCTCCAGCAAACCTTAGCCGCCAGCCAGAAAGAGGCGCAGGCGCTGAAAGCGCAGATCACTGCTCTGACTAACGCCCGTGACGCCCGGGCGCAGGAAAGCGACAGGCTGCAACAGGCGCTGGCGGCAAGCGAGCAGAAAGCGCAGGCGCTGGCAAAACAAATCGCCACGCTCACCGAAACGCAGAAAATGAAATCTGACGAAAGCGGCAATCTTCAGCAGCAGCTGAAGCAAAGCGAAACCCGGGCGCAGATGTTGGAAAAACAGCTGTCGGAACTGGCGGCGGCGAAAAGCGGCAGCGCGCAGGTATTAGCGCAGCTCCAGCAAACCTTAGCCGCCAGCCAGAAAGAGGCGCAGGCGCTGAAAGCGCAGATTACTGCTCTCACTAACGCCCGGGACGCCCGGGCGCAGGAAGGCGACAGGTTGCAACAGGCGCTGTCGGCAAGCGAGCAGAAAGCGCAGGCGCTGGCAAAACAGGTAGCCACGCTCACCGAAACGCAAAAAACGAAATCTGACGAAAGCGGCAGTCTTCAGCAGCAGCTGGCCGCCAGCCAGAAAGAGGCGCAGACGCTGAAAGCGCAGATTACTGCTCTCACTAACGCCAGGGACGCCCGGGCGCAGGAAGGCGACAGGCTGCAACAGGCGCTGACGGCAAGCGAACAGAAAGCGCAGGCGCTGGCAAAACAGGTAGCCACGCTCACCGAAACGCAGAGAATGAAATCTGACGAAAGCGGCAGTCTTCAGCAGCAGCTGGCCGCCAGCCAGCAAGAGGCGCAGACGCTGAAAGCGCAGATGAAAGACCTCGCCTCCTCAAAAGGAACGAACGCGCAGGAGTTAGCCAGACTTCAGCAGGCTCTTACTGCCAGCGGCAAGGATATCCTGACGCTTAAACAACAAATTGCAGAGCTAACGGCAGGCCAGGCCGCCAAAGCCCAGGCCTTGACTACCGCACAGCAGTCGCTGGCTGAGAGTCAGAAAGAGACGCAGAAATTAAAAGGACAAGTTACTGAACTGACTACTGCACAAAATGCCAAAGCCGAGGAGAGCAACAAGCTGCAGGCGCGGCTACTCGAAAGCCAGAAGAAGTCGCTGGCGCTGGAAAAAGAGATTGCTGCCCTTACTACCGCGCAATCGGCAGGCACGCAGGCGACCGAAAAATTACAGCAGCAACTGGCGGAGAGCCAGAAAAGAACGGATGAGTTGAATAAACAAGTAACCCAATTGACCGCCGCACAGGATGCCAAAACAAAAGCCTACACCACGCTCGAGCAGAATCTAAATGTAAGCCAGAAAAAAGCGGATGAACTGGAAGCCAAATGGCAGGATGCCAGTAAGCAGCTTGAAGAGAAAAACAAACAGCTGGCTGCGCTGGAAAAAGCGAAGCCAGCCGCTACGGTTGCCGCCAAACCACAAAGCAATGATGAAATACGCGATTATGCTCTTGGCGCCTTCTGGGCGCAGGAAATGATTGGCATGATGAAAAGCAAAGAGGGCTATGGCTACCACATCGGCCGTCAGCAGGTGTTGAGCGGCGCGACGGATATGATCAACGGCCAGCTGAAAGTCCCGCAGGATAAGCTTATTAAGGTGCTTCAGGAACTGGACAAAACGTCCGGAGCGAAAGAGGCGAAGGTTAAAAAAGCGGCTAACAGCGAAGGCGATCGGTTCATGACCCAATTCAGTAAACAGCCGGGCGTGAAAAAGGCCTCAATGGGTTATTACTATCTGATCGCCGATAAAGGACGCGGCAAAATTAAAAATAGCGACACGGTCGGCGTAGTTATCCGAGAAAGCCTGACAAATGGCAAAGTCATCAACGACATGTCACAAAAAGGCACGGTTCTGGCGCTACCGCTTAATAACTACCCGCCGCTTTTTAAATCCGCTTTGTCGGTGCTTAACAACCATGGCGAAGTGCGCATCGTGGTGCCGCCCCAGCTCGCGTATGGTGAAGAGGGCAGGTTGCCGGATATTCCGCCTGACTCAACGATGGTTTATGACATTAAAATTGTCGACGTAACCGCTGGCATCGTTCAGCCAACACCCGCGGCGAAATAACCTTAACCCGGCTTCGGCCGGGTTATTTTACCTACCCTTGACGCTTGCCAAAGACGAAGCGACTGTCGTATTTGTGCCGTCGGTCACATTTTTTTAAATTTTTCTTTCTACAACAATTCAAGAAGTTAACGGCAAATTCTGTTTGCTGCCTTGCGATGCGCTCGCCGGATGCCAGTCTTAATAAAGTTATTAAACGCATCATCGCAGAACAAACAGGAGGTTATATGGCACGTTTTCAGCAGAAAGTGGTGGTCATTACGGGCGCAGGTTCAGGTATCGGCGCAGGCGCGGCGAAGCGCTTTGCCAGCGAAGGCGCAAGCGTCGTGCTGGTGGGGCGCACCCCAGAAAAACTTGAGAAGGTGGCGGCTACGCTTTCGCAGGGTAAACACCTGGTCGTACCTTGCGACGTCTCGAATGCTGATGAGGTACAAAACCTGGCGCAGCGCGTGATGGAAGAGTATGGCCGCGTGGATGTGCTGGTGAACAATGCTGGCGTGATTGTCCAGGGGCGCATTCATGAAATCAAGCTGGATGACTGGGCGACGCTGATGGGGACCGATCTCAACGGCGTCTTCTACTGCACGCATTACTTCATGCCAGAACTGCTTAAAACCAAAGGCAATGTGGTGAATATTTCTTCGGTTTCCGGGCTTGGCGGCGACTGGGGCATGAGCGTCTATAACGCGGCGAAAGGCGCTGTTACCAACTTTACCCGCGCGCTGGCGATGGACTATGGCGCTGACGGCGTGCGCGTTAACGCTATCTGTCCGGGCTTTACTTTTACCGAATTGACTGAAGAGATGAAGCAGAACGAGCAACTGCTGCAAAAATTTTACGAGCGGATCCCGCTTAAACGCGCAGGCGAACCGGAAGATATCGCCGACGCTATCGCGTTTATCGCAAGCGATGACGCACGCTATATCACAGGCGTTAATCTGCCGGTGGATGGCGGCCTTACGGCCTCTAACGGCCAGCCGCCGCAGGCGTAACCCCGTATGGACCCGCGGCTAAGAAGGCCGTTGCGCGCCCTGTAAAAAACCCGCCATCCGGCGGGTTTTTCTTTAAGCTAAACTCAGGCGACAACCGTGACGCTTTGTCCTTCGAACGTGACCGTCTGTCCGGCGACGATTTTGCAGCGCTTGCGGGTTTCCACCGTGCCGTCCACTTTCACCAGGCCTTCGCTGATAACGATTTTCGCCTGCGCGCCGCTTTCGCTCCAGCCTTCCAGCTTCAGCAAATCGCACAGTTCAACGTGCGGGTGTTTTCCAAGAGAGAACGTTGTCATCTTATACTCCTTCCACGTCGTGGTACTCAACACACGCCTGTAGCGTATTCTGAATGAGCGTAGCGACGGTCATCGGACCCACGCCGCCCGGGACCGGAGTAATGTAGGAAGCGCGTGCGGCGGCATCTTCGAACACCACGTCGCCAACCACTTTGCCGTTTTCAAGACGGTTGATGCCCACATCGATAACGATAGCGCCCTCTTTAATCCACTCGCCAGGGATAAAGCCGGGTTTGCCTACCGCAACGATCAGCAGGTCCGCATTCTCTACATGGTGGCGCAGGTTTTTGGTAAAGCGATGGGTGACGGTGGTGGTGCAGCCTGCCAGCAGCAGTTCCATGCTCATCGGGCGGCCGACAATGTTGGAAGCGCCGATGACCACGGCGTTCAGCCCGTAAGTATCAATGTTGTAGCGTTCCAGCAGCGTAACGATGCCGCGCGGCGTGCAGGGGCGCAGGCGCGGCGCGCGCTGGCACAGACGGCCCACGTTGTAAGGATGAAAACCATCCACGTCTTTATCAGGCGCGATGCGCTCCAGCACTTTCACATTGTCAATGCCCGCCGGCAACGGCAGCTGGACCAGAATGCCGTCAATAGCGGCATCGGCGTTCAGTTCATCAATAAGCGTAAGAAGCTCCGCTTCGGTGGTGGTTTCCGGCAGATCGTAAGAGCGGGAGAGAAAACCGACCTCTTCGCACGCCTTGCGTTTGCTGGCGACATAAATCTGCGAAGCGGGGTTCGCGCCTACCAGCACAACGGCGAGACCAGGCGCACGCTTTCCGGCCGCCAGGCGCGCCTGTACTTTTTCCGCAACCTCGTGTCGTACCTGCTGCGCAATCGTTTTACCGTCAATAATCTTTGCTGCCATCAGAGAGAGGATTCCATCTGTAATGATAAAAGGGAGGGGATGTTGATATTTTGTCAGAAGCGGGCCGCGCTGTCAGTCCCGAAAGCGCCTTTATGCTTAAAAGGCAGGCGGGCAGTCGGAAAGCCATTGACTCACAAGGCGCTCACCGTATAATTCCACGCGTTTCACGGCGCTGAACATCTTCTTACCGTGAAAGCATCTTCCCGATGCGCCCTTAGCTCAGCTGGATAGAGCAACGGCCTTCTAAGCCGTGGGTCGCAGGTTCGAGTCCTGCAGGGCGCGCCATATTAAATCAAGCACTTACCCATTACCTCCAGCCTCCATATTTTCCCGTTGGGACATATTTGGGACACAAACGCCAAAAATTGAGTCAATTTGCTTCGCATGCTCGGTTAAATGGTTTGGCGCCAGATGAGCATATCGCCGCACCATTTCGATCGACTCCCACCCGCCCATTTCCTGCAGCACAGAAAGGGGAACGCCGGACTGAATCAGCCATGATGCCCATGTGTGTCTCAGGTCATGAAAGCGGAAATCCTCTATGCCAGCTCGTTTGCATGCAGAGTCCCACGACCTTGAGCTGTCCAGTCTCATTTTCCTGACTTCAGGAGTCAGCGTCCCGTCTGCTCTGTTGCCCGGCCAGAGACTTAGCATCCTTCGTTGCATCACTCAAAAAACCCTTTGATGAGCGGGTTTTCTTGTTGAAGTCTTCCTGACTTTTATTCGCCCGGTCCAGGCTGTCGGTAAGCCGCTCAAGTCCGCTATTTATCGACAGAATCGCGCTTGCTCCCTCAGAAAAAGCTTTAGCCAGAAGGTCACCTTCTGTTTTTGCTTTCACCGTCTCTTTGGTAGCATCCGTGGCGCCATGCGCCAGCCCGCGCCATGCTTCAGGAAGATCCTCAAGTGCAGCCTGATATTCTTTAAACCTCTCCATAAATGCGACAAACTTGTCGTCATTTACGTCAATATCGACAATAGACTTAGCCACCATTGAAGGAACCCCTGTCTTTTAACGCGGAAATGATGTAACGCTGGCGGTACTGCGCCGGGCTGGCGAACTCTTCGCCTGTGACTTCCCTGATCACCCGCCAGAAACCCTCATTCGACGCCCAGTCTAGGAGGGTATATGCGACGTTTCCGGCTGGGCATTCTGGGTCTGGGTATCGGTAGGCGGATTCGACGTCTGCAAGGAATCGCGGAACGCCGTAACGCTCAATGATACGAGTTGCCCACCGAACATGCCGATCACTGAGCCCACCGTCGGGGCGATCAGGTGTGCTTTCTGAATGGCAGAGGAAACCATAAAAAAAACCACCTCACCTTCAACTTCGCGGTATTCGTCAGAGGAGATGATCCCCTGCTTCATAGCGGCGTCGAATGATGTTGTTTTCCAGGTTCCGCCGTCATTCCAGACCACAGATGTAAGGCGTTGGATCTCGTCAACGATGGTTGGGGCCTGCTGGTTAGCTTCGTCTCTCAGCTCCTGCTCGCGCTGTAGCTTTTTACGGAGCATCATCGCGGCAACGCGCGCCGCGCCCAAGCCGCCGACCTGTGAGATGAAGTTTGTGAACAGGTTGCCCAGCAGCAGACAATGCTCTTCAACCACCTCATACGGGAACGGAGTCACATGCAGGTACACGACTGACCCGTCTTCCCGGGTGATGTTTGTTACCAGGTTGAGCTTTTTGTCTATTTTCACAATCAGACCCACATATTGTCGTTAGCCAGGATATAACCGCTGATGGTCACCACGTACCCGGCATCCATACCGGTAAAAGGCAGCTCGTTGAAGTTCACCAGGTAAGCGTTAAGCACGGTGAAGTTGCTGAGCGTGTTCGCATCCGGGGTGATCACCACCTCGCCCAGCGCTGTATCGGTGGCGAAGCGGTTTTTGTAGCTGTCGCTGAGGCCTTGCGTGCGCAGCAGATGTACAGTGACGGTCACCTGCTGATATGGCGCCTGGCTGCCTACGGTGCCGGTCAGTGTCGGGATAATGTCCGTCGCCGGGCCATCAGGACGCATGCTGATGGCGTCCTTGCCAAGGTAAGAGGCGGTGATGTTCAGCGCCGGAACGTCAGTTACTGACACCGCGCCGCGTACACGATTGAGGAATCCCTGCGGTACTAATGGGTTTGCCATTTTTTACGCCCCTACAAAGTTGGTTACGTTCACGTTAAACGTGATGGATTCGAAGCCGCGGCGCGGCGTCATTACGGCGCTCAGGCCAGCGTATTTTCCAGCGGCGTAATCGGACGGATTCAGGCTGGTGTAATTCGCGAACGGCACGGCGTTGATCACCGCGTTACCGGCATACGTGCCTTTCTCGTATTCGGTGTTGAAGTCCTGCTGCGTCAGGCCGGTACCAATCACGCGCCCGAGGATCAGGCCGTAACTGATGCCGTTGCGCAGAGTCTTCAGCGCGCGGCGCTGCAGGCGGTCGATACCGTTCTGCTCGTAGTACAGCGGGTTAACAGTGGTGTTTGACCCGTTGATGATTTCGTTTGCCAGATCGAGTTCGAGGTTGATTGCAGTCCACGCCACTGAATACCAGTAGTTGAACGGATTGCCGTCCAGCATGTGGCCTGCCACCAGCATTTTGTTGCTCAGCCCACCTTCCGCGGCAGTGCCGACGTAGTTGATGCTGTTGTCCTGGAGCTGTTTAAGCAGCGTGCCATTACCTTCTACCGGATACTCTGTAACCCCGTAACCAAATCGGTACGCCATCGGCGGCACCATGTTTGACGAGCCAGGGTCGTTTGCCAGAGAGGACTGGAACGGGAACGCCATGGAAAACTCGCCTGCTGGGATGTTTGGCGATTCCACGCCTGCACACACAGATTTGTTCTTGGTTGCGACCCAGTCCGGATAAGTGGCTGTCGTAGTGGTGATGAAGAAATACACCAGTGACGCCGGGCTGGTATACAGGCCAGTCAGGGTTTTAAACGTCGTCTCACCGTCCCACTCGCGCGGCACCAGATACGAGAAGAATTTCTGGTAGGTGTTACCCAGAGAAATGTCTTCATCGATGAAGTCGGCCAGTGCAGCCACAGCGGCAGAGACGGACACATCACCCAGCTCCAGCACGTAGACCGCACGGGTTGTGCCCTGCGCCCAGAACGTGGTGTTCATCTCGATGATTTCGTTTGCTGCTACGGTTTTCACTGCACCCATAACTGTTGCCGTGCCAGGGTCTGTTACCGTCAGCGCTCTGGGCAACACATCACTCGGTGGCTCGGTCACTGAAGCGGTGACAGGCGTGATCGGCAAGCTGCAGGGGGTATTTGGCATATGAGCACTGTCAATTACCCGTTTACCGGGCTTGAAAGGAAGAGCATGACGTTCGCGCCGGTTCTCGACGGTACGGTGTACACCTGTCAGATGAAGTGGAACATCGCCGCGCAGCGCTGGTATTTGCTGATCACTAACAGCGCCGGAAATCCGGTGCTGAATACTGCTGTTGTGGGCTCGACATCCTCCGGGGGAATAAACCTTCTGAATGGGGTGTTCACATCGACGACCATGATCTGGCGTGAAAAGAAAGGGCAGATTGAGGTAACGAGCTGATGCGCTATTACGAAATTAATATTTTTGATGGCGACACCTTAATCCAGCAATATTCCAGCCTGAAGAATGGAGTCTATAACCCTGGTGCGCTGATGGTCGAGTTCGACATCATGCGATTTGGCGAATCCACGCCAGCAGGGGAAACGCACCTGACTGTATGGGGTATAGGCCCAAAAGACATGCAGCAGGCCAGACAGAACCTTTACGGGAAGCGAATTCAGATCTTTGCCGGGATGTCGAAAGGACTGCCGCTGGCGGGAGTGTGGGATAAAAAGCTTGCCATTGAGGGGACCATTTTTCAGGTTTTCGGCAACTGGCAGGGTACAGAGTTGCGGCTGGACTTCATCATTGTCGCAGGACCGGTTAACACCACGACCCGCGGGCAAATGGTTCCTCTCCAAATCACCATGCCATGGTCTATGGGGCAGAAACTCTCCGTTGCACTGACACAATGTGTCATGACGATGGGCGGCTTTACGCCGAACATAAGCATCAGCGACAGACTGACGCTAAATTACGATCGCCCGATGTTCTGCGGCTCCCTCGCTGAGTTGGCAAAAAACCTGCGGGCGTTTTCGCTGTCCCGCATCAAAGACTCAGGCTATACAGGCGTCGAAATTGCCGTGGTCAACGGTAACGAAATCCGGGTGTGGGATAACGATTACGCTAACCATCCAGATCAGGGCTCGAAAACCAGCGCGACGGAAAGGAGTAAAAATCCTGTCCAGATAAATTTCAATGACCTTATCGGCCAGCCAACGTGGATCAGCTTTGGCGTTGTCAGCGTCGTCTGCGTCATGCGCGCAGACCTGCAGACTGGCGACCATATCCTGATGCCGGAAAAGGCCAGGCCGATGATTCAGGCGTCTTCTTACTCCCAGTTTCGCGATGACTCAGCCTTTAACGGTGAGTTCGTCGTGCAATCGGTTAGGTTGCTGGGTAACAGCAGGCAACCAACAGCTGAAGCGTGGATTACTGTGATTGAGGCATACCCGGCGGAGGCGGTTAAGACAAAATGAGTGTCGACCAGAAGCTTAATTTCGGCCGGAACATGAACAGGTTTGCCGAGCAAAAGTTTAATGAGGCGTTTCAGGCTGCCGGGAAAATACTTCCCGCCAGCATTGTTGAGCAGAAAGGCAATATGGTAACGGTGGCCTTCGAGCTGCATGACACGCCATACGCTTTCCCTAATGTAACGATCCCGCTCTTCGGCCCGCAGTACATTCGATATCCGATGCAGTCCGGCGATAAAGGCATTGTTATTCCAGCTGATACCTATCTTGGCGGCGTTAGCGGCCAGGGCGGCGGTGTCGCTGACCTAACCCCTCCGGCCAACCTGAGCGCTCTGGTATATCTGCCGATCAGTAACACCGAATGGGAAGTCGTCGACGGGAACGTTGTCACTATCTACGGTCCTGAGGGTGTGACTATCCGTGACCAGGGAAGCAACACGACGTTTCTGTTAACGCCTGACAGCGTGACGATTGCGGCCGTCGATTTGTTTAAGGTAACAGTCGGCAATACGGTGCTAACACTTACGCAGGGAATGTGGAGCATCACAGGACAGAGCGGGAAGTTGCAGGACTCAACCGCCAGCACCAGCCCGGCGATTATGCATACCGGTTGGGCCGCCCTGGTTGCATGGCTGAATTCTCATCATCATTCAAACGGTAATGGCGGTTCAAACACCGGCGTCCCAACCACCATTTTCAACGGGAATATCACGCAATGAGAACCTACGGGAGAGATGCAAATGGCAAGTGGGTGCTAGTGGTGCCGGATGAAAATGGCTTCAACGACTCCATCTATCTTACGACGCTGATCCAGAATCTGAAGCTGGCGCCGCAGGAGTCACCATTTTTTGCAAATAATGGCATTCCGGCGCAGGGCTCGGTCATTCAGCAGGTGCTGCCAACCTACTATGTTGACAGGCTTCAACGGCAATTTAGTCAGTATTTCTCATCGCTGCAGATCGCCCTAGTGAGTGATGACCCGCCAGTATACAACATTTCGGCGATAACGAACGCCGGTTCTAAAATTATCACAACGGTGAACGTATGAGTGATTTGTCCGTCAGCTATGGCGCAGCCGGGCCAGTGCCGAAAACATCCGAAGAACTGCGCGCAGATTTGGTTTCCAGAGCCACTGAGTTATCACCCGGTATTACTACGGACCTCCCTGGATCGCTGATTGAGGATATAGTCGGTACCGACGTTGGCGCGCTGCTCATTGCCGATCAGATCCGCGTAGACCTCATAAACTCTGTTGGACCGCTGAAAGCGAATATGTACATGCTGAACCTACTGGCGCAGCAGTCAGGTATCAGCCCGCAAAAAACGCAAGGTTCAACGACAGTACCAGTTGTTTTTTCCGGTCCTGCAGGATTCGTAATACCCCAGGGGTTTCTGGTTAGTGATGGCACCTATACCTATCAGATTGCCGACGCGACAATAATTTTGTCATCAGGTGTCAGCTCAATGGTAACCGGTGCTGCGACAAACACCGGGTCATGGGCTGTACCCGCAGGATCTGTTAACCAGATACTTACCAGTCTGCCGTCAGATATTACCCTGACCTGTACCAACCCTGTTGCCGGCACGCCAGGCGGGACGCCAGAAACTAACTACGAGTTTCGCGAGCGTGTCTGGGAAGGTCAGATGTCAACAGTTCAGGGTTACCCGGGCTTTATCCGTCAGAAGCTAACCGACCTGAGCAATGTTCAGGCCCGGCTGGTTTCCGTGGTTCAGAGCGGCAATGCATGGATTGTGATGTGCGGTGGCGGAGATATCTATGAAATGGCCGGGGCTATCTATAAGTCAGCTGGCGACATCAGCAGACTTAAAGGTACAGACCTGAATGTAACGGGCATTACCAATGCTAACCCTGGCGTTGTAACGACTGATATCACCCACGGATTCAGTTCTGGACAGGTTATTAATATAACCGGCGTTACCGGAATGAGCGGCATCAATAACGTGCCTCTGACCGTCACCGTGTTGAGCCCCCACACCTTCTCTATAGGCATTAACACCACTTCCTCAGGAACCTGGACCGGTGGCGGAGTCGTTACGCCTAATCTGAGAAATAACGTCGTAACAATAAACGACTGGCCAGATAACTACCGGATCCCGTTTGTTGTGCCGCTCCAGCAGTTGGTGACTATCAAGTTTGAATGGGCGACAGAGAGCGCAAATTATCTGACGGATGCCACGATAGCCTCCCTTGTGTCGCAGCCGGTGATTAACTATGTGAACGGAATATTTGCCGGTAACCCGATGAACATCAATAACGTTAAGGATGTATTCCTTCAGTCCATTAATGGAACTCTGGATATGAGCCTTATCTCAACCCTGAATGTTATTGTGACTGTGAACGGCGTTATCACAGGCGTGGACGCCGGTACGAGCATCATCAGCGGCGACCCATACAGTTACTGGTACATTGCCTCAGGTGGGGTGATTGTCGACGGGATATAACATGCTGGAAGATATCATTAAATCATACCTCTATACGCAGTATAACGACGATGATGATCTTCAGGCGTTCGTCACTGCATACAACACCATGGCTCAGGAAATTTATTCATGGTTGATTAACGCCAACCTGCCGATATTTGTTGGAGGATACAATGCTGGAGACCAGCTGAAATGGATAGCCAGAGGGATTTATGGCGTTAAGCCGCCGGTGCTTATCAGTGGGAAGCGAACCGTTTACGGCCCGTACAATGCCATGCTGTTTAACCAGTTGCCATTCAATGGTCGGAAGGTGGTGAATCAGTCCGAGCAGGTTGTTGTCTCCGATGATCTGTTCAAGCGAATCATGACATGGAACTTCTACAAGGGTGATGGGTACTACTTCACTATCCCGTGGCTGAAGCGCCGGATAATGCGGTTTTTGACCGGTGTTGATGGGGTGGATGTTGTGAATGACCAGCGGTGGAGTATTTCTGTTTTGTTCTCTGGTGGCGGGGCCAGCATTTCTATTATCAAGGGGTATAGAAAACTTACTTCTACAGCAATGTTCAATGGCTTCGCGTATAACACAAGATCGTTCAACCAGAGAAACAGTGTGCTAATAAAAAGCACTGACTATGAATATGCTGCGTTGTTCAAGCAGGCCTTTGATAGTGGCCTGCTTCATATGCCATTTTACCTACCGGTAACGGTGACAATTATCGGCTAGAATTATTACGTGAATCTATTGCTATGTCGGTGTAGAATTTAATGCACTGACACATTACAAGCAATAATATTATTGTAAAAAACAAAGCGACACTGAACTTTAAATTTTCGAATGGTGGAATTCCTTCATGAACCCACATATCGAAAATAAGATATATCATAAATGCAGATAGTATGATTGTTAATGTGCTGACCGAAGATAACAGAATCTTCAGGATAGATACTGTATAGCTTTTCATTTTATACCTCATATGAAATTAATTTAAGTTAATCATAACATCAATAACCCTAACAGAGGGTTATTTCTGCCCGAATCCCGGAGGATAAATGGCACTCACACTTTTAGCCGCCAACAATGCTCAAACTGTACTGGCAGCAGGAATCAGCGCTTCAGCAACAACAATGACGGTTAACACAGGTACCGGTGCGTTATTTCCATCTCCTTCTTCTGGCGTTAGTTATTTTAAACTCACGCTCGTAGATGCCGCTACCGGGCAATTAACTGAAATTGTTCACGTGACAGCCAGAACTGGCGACACGATGACTATAAGTCGCGGGCAGGAAGGCACAACTGCACGAGCATGGTCTGCAAACGACATAGCAGCAAATATGATGACCGCAGGTACCCTGTCTTTGCTGGCACAAACAGCGTTATCTCTCCAGATCGCAAATAATCTGTCAGAGATAGCTGCTGCTGGATCAGCAGCGGTATCTGCGGCTCAATCCAACTTGGGCCTAGGTAATGCAGCAACAAAAAACACAGGTAATGGCGCAGGCCAAATTCCAACCATGGCAAACTTTACCTCAGGGTCGGGCTGGATTAAGTTTCCTGATGGAACAATAATTCAAACAGGAACGAGCATTTCAGGGCCTGTTGGGTTCCCAACCACCATAACCTTCCCAATTCCATTTACTGTTAGTTATCGCATTGCGACGTCATTTGATACCGCAGCTACAGGGGCTGCAGATTGTCCAGCATTCGCAACAACACCTGCAGGTGGGGGGCTTCTGGCTTTTTATTTAATGAGCTCGCGTACAAGCGGTGCAGGGGCTGGTGCTAACTGGATTGCAATAGGAAAATAAAAATGAATTCGTATCTATATGACGCAGTAACTAATGCATTTTATCCATTTGCATTGAGGGACGATTATGTAGCTGCAGGAATGTGGCCAGCAAATGGAGTTGAAGTTGATGAAGCGACTTTTGCAGCATTTCAAAACCCACCTCCTGGCAAAGTGAGAGTCGCAGATAGTGAAGGTAATCCATCATGGGTTGATACTCCCCCAATTCCAAACTCGGAATTACGCAAGGCGGCACTGGCATCTTTAAGCGTCACTTATCAGGATGATATTGAGAAGCTTAACAGAGCATGGCTTGCGGCTGCCGTTAATGACGGCATAAATGAAACAGCGAAAAAGGATGTAGTCCTGGCTCAAATCAACACCAGAAAAGCACAGTATTCCAGCGACAGAGCGGCGATTATCGCTCAATACCCGTAATTAATGGAGAAAGACATGTCAGATAATGAAGCGTTACAGCCAAACGAATCGCAGACATCAACGGAGTCTGTCGCTGTAAGATTTTGCCCTATCTGTGGGTCGCAAATGTATCAGGGTATGAGGTATGGTTTTCTGTGCTGGATCTGCCCTGAATGCGATTTTGACGAGCCGGTATGAAAAGTAAAGTATTAAACAAATGGAAAAATATGTTTATATATTTAATTTTCACAAATAATGCAGGTGAGGAATTAACCTAATGCAAACAAAACGCCCATCGCACGGAGCAATGGGCGTTTCTTTCTTTAATGGCACTGAGAACCTTTAAAGCTAACCATCACATTCTCTCCTTTTTGGTATATATTCATCTCATTTGATGTGTATATTTTTGGCAAGGAGCAATATGATTCCATAAATGACATGACCTCTTTGCTATTGAAGTTGGGGTAATTTTGGTTTATGCCCAATGTTTTTAGATAAACATGGGAGCCATACCAGTTATAAAAATAATCCAAGACTATTCTTTTAAACAAAGGATAGTTTTGAATAGAGTTTAATAGAACTGGTGATTTTGTAGAGACCCCATCGAACATTACATTAACTGTGTTTTGGTTAATATCCTTGAGTGCAAACCCTATGACATTAGCAATCTGCTTGTTTTTTTCATCCTGTGCCTTTAATGCGTTACCGTATGAATAATAAAACGTAATAATGTAAGAAAGGCACACCATTAACAACACATTAGTGATCTTGGTGTTTTTAATGCATAAATATATTAGTGCAAAAACAAATAGAGTTAATGCATTTATTCCTATATATACTCTTGCGAAGTATGGTAAAGGATTCTCCAATAATAAAAGTGATACCATTGATGCAACAAAAGATAATGGCACTGCCAGTATAGATACCGCACAAACCAATGCAGATATTCTTGTTCTGTATTGCATTTGGTAAAAAAATGAGAGGGCTACGGATAACAGCAAAGATACCGCAAATGACAGAATTACGAAAACATCGCCATAGGCAGGCGTTACATTTTCAGTAAAGAAATCATAATATGTAGAAATATTAACGCTTATGATGTGCATCATATCTGATGCAATTCCTGGGTGGTTTAGTGAGTTATCATTAACATGCGTTACAGGTAACACCACCTTCATGTAAAAAATAGCGCCGGTAGCGACAGTGCATAGCCTAAATAGAATTGTTTTTAATATCTTAAATGGCAATTCCTTTTGTTGAACTTTACGGAACAGCTCTATTGAAATTAAAATAAGTGCAATGTTAATTGTCGGCTGATACAGGCTGAACAACATCACTACAAAGGCCGAACTCATTATGTAATGGATGACACCAATTTTATGACTTATGGATATGTAAGCGAAAGCCATAAAAATGGAAGCGCAGATGGTAAGGCTGTCAAATCTGTACGACAATGGCTCTATAAGAAATGGGCTTATGAAGAATGCCAATGGAAGCAATACGAAATGGTTATCTCCATTGAATAATTTCTCATGCAGCATATAAAAAGAGGATGATAGCAAAATACAACCAAGAATTAGAGGGAGTGGTGCCAAATCAGATAGGTGACTATTAAAGTTCAAAATAACCATCAGTCTGTCAGATAATGGTCTGCCATCAATACCCCAATAAGTAACACCGCTCATTGCTCGGCTCAAATCATCACTGTAGTAAACGTTTGCAATGATGATAGGCAGCGCCATGATTAATGTAAAAAATAAATATATTTTTATGTTCTTTTTCATTTTCTCGTCCCTTTAATTATATATTTAGGTCTTTTTTTGGTTTCGATATAAATCCTTCCTATGTACTCCCCAAGAACACCTATGCCAATAAGTTGTACGCCACCAAGGAAAAGTATGGAAACTAGCAGTGATGGATAGCCTCTAACCGGGTTACCGAAAGCAAGGGTGTCCATAATCATCCATGAGCCATATAAAAAAGAAATCCCGGCAACAAATAAACCTATGTACGTCCATATACGTAGAGGAAATGTTGAGAAACTAGTGATCCCTTCAAGAGCAAGATTCCACAGTTTCCAGCCATTAAACTTCGAGTCTCCTGCAACACGCTCGGCTCTTACATATTCGACAACATCTGTACGACCGCCAACCCAACTCAATATGCCTTTCATGAAAAGATTTCTTTCTGGCATAACCTTTATATTTTCTACAACTTCACGCGTCATGAGCCGGAAATCACCAACATTCTCTTCAATCTGTGGATTGCTGATTTTGTTGTGCAGCTTATAGAACATTTCGGCGCTCTTGCGCTTCAGTCGCCCATCTGTCGATCTGTCAGTGCGTTTAGCTAAAACGACATCTGCGCCAGCCCGCCAGCGTTCTATCAGCTGCGGGATGACCTCAATCGGGTCCTGCAAATCTACATCAATTGGAATAACCGCGTCGCCGGTTGCGTGGTCTAGGCCTGCGAAAAGGGCTGGTTCTTTCCCGAAGTTGCGAGTAAAGGACAAAGGCACGACTAACGGATCTGACACAGCCAGCGCGTTGATAATTGACTCTGTAGCGTCCTTACTTCCGTCATTGATGAATACGATTTCCACCTCAAACGATTTAAGAAGCTCATATTCCCTGACGGTTTTATAGAAAATAGGGATAGTGTCTTCTTCATTGAAGACAGGAACCACAAGTGAAATCTTCATTTCGCTTCCCTGAAGACGATGTATTTCGAATAGATAAACCCGCACACCAGGCTTATAGCTGAGAACACGACCAGTGTCACAACTGGCGGGAGAGAGCATTTATCAGCAGCCCATCCAACAGCTGCGCTAAGCGACCCCATGAAGCCCACGTAAAGCATGTAGCGCGTAGTCGTGGTAGATCTGTTAAAGGTGAATCGAGCATTAGCGAAGAAACTGAAACTAACTGCCACAACGAACCCGGCGAAGTTACCGAGAGCCTGTCCTGTGTGGAATACATAGATGCAAACAGCGAATACCACCCAATGAATGAGCGTGTTAATAACGCCTATAGACGTGTACTTGGCGAATGACTTTAACATTATTGAAATCAGTGAATTCGGAAAGGACAGAAGTGTAGCATTACAACGGATATTGATCGACACAACCAAAAATAAGACACCCGTTCCGGCTTTTTTTTGCTGTCTGTAGGCAGCCCACTTCGAAGGGATTTCTTTCACAAGCGAGAACGGCAGAAACTGGAAGCCAGAATTAGCAGGCTTGAGGATTTATTTTCCAGTAAATAGCTATTGCTTGTGCTTCCATAGCGAATACTCATCCCACAACCATATCGCTATCATAGCGATATCAATACCAACAAAACCTTTCGCGGAGGAAATGCCTGTTATTAGCATTAACAGGCATGCAACCCCCATCGCCCTGATAAACCAGTGTCCAAATCTAGTAAATGTATTCATGGGATATGACCTCTTATGAAGACCAAAGGGTACAGTCACTTGAGCGCTTAATCAATATCAGCGCGATAGATCAATAGGCCGCTCCGTCTTGATCTCCCATCTCGATAAAACTACTGTATATCCAAACAGTATAATTTTATTGGGAGGGGATATGCCGCGCAGAGAAGATATTGAGTTCGCGTTTCGTAACGCTATGGAGATAGATAAGAGTGGGCGCCGGGTTGTAACGACCAGTCGATTCGTTGAAGAGCTTCACGCTGTTAACTGGATGTGGACGATGCGTGAGGCCAATCGATGGATAGAGTTAAGCGTCAGCACGTTCAAAGACGTCTCGACGGAAGAGGGCGAGAACCGTACGTTCGCGCTTTACAACCCGAACGGAGGGCTGTGAATGTTCGCCAGCCCCGCTACAGATTATCTTGAGCCAAAGATATCGCTCGACGCGCTCTGCGTCAGGAGTCCGGCATCCACTTACTTCCTTCGCGCCAGCAATACCTACTGGAAGGCTGGCATCCTTAACGGTGCTCTGCTGGTCGTCGATATGAGCGTTACCCCATGTGATGGCTCAATCGTTGTATGTGCTTATGAAGGGGAGCTGGTGCTTCGTCGGCTTAAGCTAATCTCTCGCCGCTGCCTGCAGGATATAGACCACCCAAACTTTTCATGGCCGCTTCCGGTCGAGGATGACGACACGCGTCAGGTTTATGGCGTGGTGACGTATGTCATTAATGATGCGCGGGGAGGGGAGTTCGACGATTCGCCGGTGATGTGAGACAGAAATGAGACTGCCAGGCCTTTTAATCGTTTTTCATGGCTTGCCAACCTTTGTCATCATGGGACGTGTGAGCGCAGGGATGACGCTGTAAGTTACTGTGTTAAAAGGTAGTCCTAAGAACTTCTAAGCCGTGGGTCGCAGGTTCGAGTCCTGCAGGGCGCGCCATCTATGCTTATCCCCCGTTATGCAACAAACCGTTTACGGGAGCCTGCGGACCCAGGCTCTGCGTTATTTACTGACCTTTTCTTCCCGGTCCGGTTCCGCCAGATATTGCCAGCAGGTGACAAACAGCGCGGCAATCAGCGGCCCAATCACAAAGCCGTTAATGCCGTAAACCGTCAGCCCGCCGAGGGTGGCGACCAGAATTAAATAATCAGGCATTTTAATGTCTTTACCTACCAGAATAGGCCGCAGGATATTGTCGACCAGCCCGACCACGACCACAAACCAGGCGACGAGAATAATCGCTTTCCAGAGCGCGCCCACGGCAAAGAGGTAAATGGCGGCGGGTATCCACACCAGCGCGGTGCCAACCGCAGGCACCAGCGAGAAGAAGGCCATTAGCGCCCCCCACAACAGGCTCCCCTGAATGCCCAGAAACCAGAAGGCGAGGCCGCCAAGGAAGCCCTGTATCACCGCAACCACCACCGTGCCTTTTACCGTGGCGCGGGCAACGGTGGCGAAGCGGGAAATCAGACGATACTTCACCCGGTTTTCCAGCGGGATTGCGCGCAGGATCAGCGCCACCAGATGCGCGCCATCTTTAAGTAAGAAAAAGAGCAGATAAAGCATCACGCCGAAACCTATCGCCAGACCGAAGGTGTTCTTGCTGATGGCCAGCGCGCTGCCCGCCAGGAACTGGCTGCCCCGCATCACGGCGGCGGAAAGTTTCCGCTGTATCTCGCCTACATCGTCAAGATCATATTCGGCGAGCAGATGTTGGCCCCAGGCGGGGAGATGGCGGATAACATCGGCGAAGACAACAGACATTGAGGTGTTGTCTTCCTGCAGGTTGCGGTAAACCACGTTAAATTCAGTCGCCAGCGAAGAGAAAATAATGGCCAGCGGGGTAAAAACGATAAGGCAGATAAGCAGCAGCGTCAGCAGCGAAGCCAGATTGTTCCGCCCGCCTGTCGCCCGGCGAATCCACTCTTTGGTTTTATAAAAGATAACGGCCAGGATAGCCGCCCACAGCACTGCCGAAGCGTAGGGCCGCAAAATCGTCATAAAGGCCAGCGTGACGACAGCAAGGATGAGCAGAAAGAAAAACTTAGAAAAGCCTCTTGGCAACATGGATATTCCTTTTTAGTCATTTCAATAAAGCGTCAGCGGCGAAAGCGCGTCGTCCCTGAGCGTCAGTGCTATCGCCCTGTTTATTATGGCAGAAGAGGGGAAGTCTGCTTTTGGCGCGGGCGTGTTTCAGCCTGTTGACGCTTTCCAGGGAGGATAACGCTTCGTGTGAAAGGCAAGAGAATAATCTTAAAGGAATTTGGAAGTATTACAGAATATTAATAACGCCTTTTATTGCCATTAAGCTGTCTATACTGACTATTACCTAATCGACAGGAGGACATATGGTAAATAAAAACGAAATTCGCGAACACGCCGAAGTTATCGCCAGCTGTGGTAGCCATGTCGGTATTGTCGACCATCTCGAAGGCGAAGATAAAATCAAGCTGGCCAAAAGCGACCCGAAAGCGGGCGGCGTTCACCATTACATCCCGCTGAGCTGGGTTGATAAAATTGAGAATAACAAAATCCTGCTGAACAAAAACAAGGATGAGGTCACCGCTTCCTGGCAGACCGCCTGACGTTTGCCGAAGGGTTCAGGCGTTGCGCCTGAACCCAAACCTCGCGCTTGTGTCAGCTATGACGAAGCCATACTGCCTTGCACACGCTTTTTTGCATTATTAAGCTTATCTTTTCACGTTTAACTGGCGTTCCAGCGCGTCGATTTGTTGACGGTTGCGCTCGCTAAGATCCCTTGCCATCTCATCGCTCATCGTGGCGGCAAGCCGCATCTGCGTCACTTTATCCTGTAATGTTTTAACCAGCGTCATGGTTACGCTGCGGCCATTTTTCTCATGTTTCACCAGATGCACGCTGTCGCGGTTGCCGCACTGCCAGACAAGAAGCGGATGCGTTACCTCGACCGTTAGCTCAATAGTATGGTGATAGAACACCGCGCGTACCGTGGCGCGCTGGTAGCAGCCGCCCATAATGCTTACTTCAATGTCCGCCGCCAGTAACCGCCGGATGGCTTCCTTACTCAGTTCCATCTTATTTCTCCTGTCAGGTTAATCCTGCCTAACCAGCTTAAGATAAATCTCATTCCTTTGCGGATGCTTACAGTGACAAGCGCAACATTCCCGTGCTTATTTAGCAAACGGCGCGCTGGTTTAAGAAATGAAGCTTTAAATAGAGTAAACGGCGGGAATGCGACAGGTTGTGTCACAAGTCAGAAAAAGAGAGGAAGCCGCGCCCGCGGGCGCGATTAATTTACGCCAAGGGCGCGCCACATGGCGTCGAAACCTACGGCGATCAACTCCTTAGCACGTGCCGGTTCACGGGACGCGAAATCGATAGTGGTCTGCGCAAGCGTAAAGAAAAGGGCGTCGCCAAAAGCGCGCCAGGGGGTAGAGAGAAACACAGGGGCGATGGACTGCTCGCACAGGTTGCGCAGCTCCGGATACATCTCGTTGACCGTCTGGCGAGTTGCTTCGGTTATTTTTTCGCTCACCGCGAGCTGACGCATCGCCTGGTTAGCGAGCGGGTTGCGCAGGCCCCATTCAATATAACTTTCCCAGATATAGCGGGTGATGGCCTTCGGCTCTCCGCTGCGGTCAAGGTTGGCGGTCAGCGGCTGGCAAAAGCCGTGTTTAAGATGCAGATAGAGCGCGTTGTAAAGATCGTCTTTCGTCGGGAAGTAGCGGAAAAGCGTGCCTTCCGCCACGCCAGCTTTACGCGCCACGAGCGCGGTGGAGGCGCCAATGCCCGCTTCGGCAATCGCTTCGGCGGCCGCTTCCAGTAACGCCAGCTTTTTATCTTCACTACGGGGACGAGCCACTGCTTCTACCTCTTTTTTCGAAAACGCGAATTGAACCAGACTCTCCGGCCTGTCGCAAGGCGATAAGTCACATTGTAAAAACGTCTTGACGGGTCAGGTTTGCTTTCTATAATGAGTGTTTACTCACTCATTATCAAGGCGCGCTGCGCTGTTGTAGGTAAATAACCCTGTTTTAAAAGGGATTATATCGGCTTGCGCCGGGCTGTGACGCTTTCGGGAAAAGCAGGGCCGCGATGAGAAAACCGCTACGTTTCTGGGTCACTGGAGTCATCATTATGTTAGCTGCAGCAACAGGCGCCCTGGCGCTTTATCTCGCGCCCGGTTTCGGCGCCGCGCCGCAAGGCGAGCGAAAAGCGTTGATTGCGCGCTCGCCGCACTATCGCGACGGCCAGTTTCAGAATCAGGAACCTACCCGCGTGTTTACCGGCGAAGGCAACCAGTGGGCTGCGTGGGGCGAGTTTCTCTTTAAGCGCATCGATAACCTCAAGCCCGCGCGTCCGCTTCCGCTGGTGCACACCGACATCGCCTCGCTCGACAAAAACGAAGCGGTGGCGCTGTGGCTCGGCCACTCCTCCTGGTATATACAACTCGCGGGAAAACGCATTCTCATCGACCCGGTTTTCAGCGGCTACGCTTCGCCGTTCGCGCTCTTCAATCGTGCTTTCACCGGCGATTATCCGTGGTCGGCTAATGACATGCCGGAAATCGATCTGCTGGTGATATCGCACGATCACTACGATCATCTGGATTACGCCACCATTCGGGCGCTGCGCCCGAAAATCCGTCAGGTGGTAACGCCGCTCGGCGTGGGCTCGCATCTTGAAGCCTGGGGCGTCTCTCCTTCGCGCATCAGCGAGCTGGACTGGCAACAGTCGGTCAGCATCGCTGATGACCTGACGCTCTACGCGTTGCCTGCGCGTCATTTCTCCGGTCGCGGGCTGAAAGGCAACCAGACGCTGTGGGCAAGCTTTCTGTTTGAAACGCCGCAGCAAAAGCTCTACTACAGCGGCGACAGCGGCTACGGCCCGCACTTTAAAGCCATCGGCGAACGGTTTGGCGGCGTGGATCTGGCAATCATGGAAAACGGTCAGTATGACCGCGACTGGAAGCAGATCCATATGATGCCTGAAGAGACGGCGCAGGCCGCGCAGGATCTCGGCGCTAAGCGCGTACTGCCGGGCCATAACGGACGTTTCGCGATGGCGAAGCACGCCTGGAACGACCCGTTAAAACGGCTGGCGGCCGCAAGCCAGGATAAGCCCTGGCAGCTGCTGACGCCGCGCCCCGGCGAGCCGGTTCGCCTGATGGACACGCAGCAGCGTTTTCGCGCGTGGTGGGAAGACGACGAAACCGTCGAGCCACGTTAACACTCAACCTAAAAACAGAGGGACGCTTGTATGGAACTGCCCGCTCAGGTTATAGAAACCCTCACCGGCTGGATCGATGACAATCTGCATAAGCCGCTGCGCATTGACGATGTCGCACGCCACGCCGGTTATTCTAAATGGCATTTGCAGCGCCTGTTTCACCATCACAAAGGGGAAAGTTTAGGGCGCTATATTCGCGAGAAAAAGCTCAACCTCGCCGCGCGCGATTTGCGTGCCACCGACGAGAGAGTGCTCGATATTTCGCTTAAGTATGGTTTTGAATCACAGCAGACATTTACGCGGCTCTTTACCCGCCATTTTCGTCTGTCGCCGGGCAGCTACCGGCGGCAGGCGAACGGCTGAGTTTGCAAGGTCGGGCGAATTCCCCGACAATGCGCCTTTTAAACTCAGGCTGTAATCCCCCATGACGCATCCGCTTGAATCTCTGATGGTGGCCGGCGGCATTCTGCTGCTGGCCTTTCTCTCTTGTCTGCTGCTGCCTGCGCCCGTGCTGGCGCTGTCGCTCGCGCAGAACATTATCGCCACCTTCCATTTGCAGGATCTTGGTCAGCTTTACACCATTATCTTCTGCGCCTGGTTTCTCTTCCTTGGCGCGCTTGAATATCTGGTTATCCGCTTTTTCTGGCGGCGCTGGTTTTCGATTGAGCGCAGTTAGAGATTTTTCTCCGGCGACGGAAACCGCCCGCTGCGCCGGAGAACCCGTCTGCAATTAAAGCTCCGCCGCCCAGATTTCGCCGTTATGGCGCACCAGCTCTGAAAGCGACATCCCGTCAGACATAAACTCGCGCATGCTGCGCGCGTCGCTGTCGTTATTTCTTACGTAGCGGTGAATGCCTTCCAGTGCGCTCTGGCCGTTCAGCGTTGCGGCGTAGCGCTCAACCTTGTCCAGCATGCGCAGGATATCCTCACCGATGGTGCGCTGTTCACCGGTGCCGACATCCGTCAGCGTGCCCTCCAGCCCATATCGGCAGGCGCTGAAGCGGTTGAAGCGGTAGATTAGGTAGTCTTCCGCCTTCGGTTTAAACGGGCGCTCTTCCAGCAGCCAGTGCGCGATAGCCTGAATAAAACCGGCAATATTGATGGCGCGCGACAGAGAGAGCGGCGTATCCATCACCCGCACTTCAACCGTGCCGAAACCGGGGCTTGGCCGGATATCCCAGTGCAGATCTTTAATCGACTCCACCACGCCGGTGCCTTCCAGCCGGGCGTACATTTTTTCAAACTGCGTCCAGTTCTCCACAAAAGGCGCCGGGCCGTTATCCGGGAAAGCGGAGAAGATATTGAGCCTTGACGAGGCGAAACCGGTGTCTGACCCCTGCATATAAGGCGACGAGGCGGAAAGGGCGACGAAATGCGGCACGAAGCGCGACAGCCCGTGCAGCAAATAAATAGCCTCCTCGCCGGTGCGGCAGCCTACGTGGACATGCTGGCCGAACACCGTCGCCTGTTTAATGAGGTAACCGAACAGCTCAAGGGTGCGGGCATAGCGTTCGCTTGAGCACACCTCCTGACGCTGCCACTTCTGAAACGGGTGCGTGCCGCCGCCGCTAATCACCAGATGATGCCGCTGGGCGCAGGTGAGGATCTCGCGCTGCAGCGCGGCGAACTGGGCGCTGGCCTGGTTGATGTCCTTGCACACGCCCGTCGCTATCTCCAGCATGCTTTCCGTGATGTCGTGTTTCACTTCCCCGGCGCTGATTTTCCCTTCCAGCTCGCTGATAAGCGTGGAGGAGTCCTGGCTTAAGTTGTAGCCCGGCGGGCTGGCTACCTGCAGCTCCAGCTCAATGCCGAGGGTGAAAGGATCGGAGGCGTTAAAAGGTTTCAGAGGCATAGGCGTTTCTCATTTTATAACAGCCAGAACCGCGGCTGCGGGGTAAAGTCTTTCTGCAAGTATAGTCACGTGAAATCATCTGGTTGCGCTTAAGCGGCTCGGATAAAACCGAGTTGTCTGCCCGGCAAAAAGCGCGCAGGCGAGGGGAACTCCTTCAGAAATAACAGCAAAACAGCGAGTGGATGCCGCCTCAGTTTTTGAGCGAAAAGAGGGGGCAAATGCTCACGCCGCGCTGGCAGCGACGCGTTTAGCTGGCTCATGTGAACGACAATCGCTTTCCTCCCAATGCGTTACCTGATACAACAATTCATTAACAACCACACCCGCAAGGACTCCCCGTGACAGAGCTAAACCATTACCACCAGGTCGTCGGCGCGCCAGTGCCGGAATGGCAGGGCGCACGTCCGCTTTCGCGTGCGACGCTGGTCGGTCGTTATTGCCGTCTTGAGCCGCTGGATGCGCAGAGCCATTCACAGCAGCTTTTCGAGGCGTACCAGCTTGCGCCCGACGAGCGGGACTGGACATGGCTCGCCTCTTCGCGCCCCGATACGCCGCAGGCGGCCTGGCACTGGGTGCAAGGGAAAGCGGCGGACCCGACGCTGGTACCTTACGCCGTGGTAGAACAAAAGCGCGGTGAAGCGGTAGGGCTGGTGTGCTTTATGCGCATTGATACCAGCAACGGCACGGTGGAAATTGGCCACGTCACCTGGTCGCCGCGCATGAAAAACAGCGTACTTGGCACCGAAGCCGTCTGGCTGCTGTTAAGCGCGGCGTTTGAGCAAGGTTATCGCCGGGTGGAATGGAAGTGCGATTCGCTGAACACCGCATCGCATAATGCGGCGCTGCGGCTCGGCTTTACCTTTGAAGGGCGCCTGCGGCAGATGATGGTGCGCAAAGGCCGCAATCGCGACAGCGAGTGGTTTTCCATTATCGACGGCGAATGGCCGCAGCGAAACGCCGCGCTGAGCCGCTGGCTGGCGCCGGAAAACTTCGATGCGCAGGGACGGCAAAAACAGCCGCTCTCGGCGTTTCACGCACGCTGAGCGGGGGCGGAATGCTGCTGCGTTCGGTTCATGACGCGTTTCGCTGTCTTAACCTGCTGGCGAGCCTCGGCGCGCCTGCCGGCATTCGCGAAATAGGCCGTCAGTTGGCGCTGGATTCCGCCAAAGTCACGCGGCTAATGCAAACCTTGCTGGCGCTGGAGATGGTGCAGCGCAACGAAAAGCGGAAATATTCGCTCGGCCCAGGCATACACCGCTTTTCCGCCCAGGTTATCCATAACTCCGCCTTTTACAAAGCGGTACTGGAGACGCTGGAAGAGGTAGGCAACCAGCCCGTTTCAATTGTGGTTGGCATACTGAGCGGCAAAGAGGTGGTCTACCTCATCCACACGCGGCAGGGAAAAAGCGTGGCCAGGGCTATCGGCAACTACGATTCTTACCCGGTTGTCGACTCGGTTATCGGTATTAAACTGCTGGCGGCGCGCAGCGATGAAGAAATTATCGATCTTATCGGCATACACGATTTTCAGCTTATCAGGGCGGACATCGATGCGGCGCGGCGTCATCAGGTGCTGGTGAAAGCCTGGCCGGACGGCGAGTATCGCATGGCCTGCATCATTCCCGGCATGCAGGCGGCGATTGCGCTTTCCAACCTGAGCGGAGAAAAGCTCGAGCTGGAGGCGCTTAAAGCGTTTCTGGTTTCGGCGGCGCAAAAAATCAGCGGCGGCTAGCGGACAAGCGAAGCGGCCCGTTGCCGGGTGACGCTGGCCGCCTGGCCCGGGCGATAGAGTGCGGAGCCGATGCCTACACTGTCGTAATGCTGCAAAAAGGCGGCCATATTATTCTCATCAATCCCCCCGACCGCGCAAAACGGCACCGCCTGCGACAGCGGCCCTTTAATCAGTTGAGGCCAGCTGGCGGGCAGCGTCACCGCTGGAAAAATTTTCAGCGCGTCCACCCCCAGCGCGCAGGCGGCGAAAATCTCCGTGCTGGTATAGACGCCCGCGCAGATTTTCAGCCCCTGCGCTCTGCATGTCTCCACCACGTTTTCATCCAGATTCGGCGTTAGCGCGTAATCGGCGCCCGCTTGCGCGCATGCCGCCGCCTGCGCAGGGGTGATAATGGTGCCGCCGCCAAGATTCACCCGCCGGGCGAAATGGCGCTTAATCAGCCGGATGCTTTGCGTCCAGTCGGGCGAATTGGCCGGGATCTCCACATCCACAATATTATGGTCCACCAGCGCCTCGACCTGCGCCACGCAGTCATCCGGCGTTACGCCGCGTAAGATAGCGATAATGCGTCCGTTAAACAGCATCGTTAAACACCTTATTCAGTCCGGCCAGCAGCGCCGCTTCGGCTTCAAGCGTCAGGCAGGGCAGGTCGAGCAGTTTGCACGCCTGCTGATAGTGGCGCAGCAGCGGCGCAGCGCCAATAAAACAGACCGCTTCCCCGCGGGGATGGCCGCTCAGGATTTCATGACCGATGAGCAGGCCGGAAAGCCAGCTGCTCGCGCAGGCGGCGTCAATCTCGCCTAAGATATAGCGGCCCCGGCAGCGGAACAGCTCGCTAACCAGTTCGGCGCTGCCCCGTGCAATGGCGATGGCCGTTTCCACGCCGTCCTGAAAGCGGCCGTCATCCGGGCGCTGTTCGGGCAGCCCGCGTCCCACCACGGAATGATTCAACACCAGGTCATAAAGCTCGCCGGTCATTATCGTGCGCAGGCTGACCACGTTTTGCAGGGCGCGATCGACCGTTATCCATTTGCTGTGGGTGCCGACGGCGGCGAAAACGCGGGCGTCGCATAGCGTCAGCGCCCCCGCCAGCTGCATCTCTTCGCCGCGGCAGATCTCATGCTCCGCCCGGCTGCAAATGCCGGGCCTGACGGTCAACGGGTTGGGCAACACCCCTTCCAGCACAACGCCGCGTGCGGTCAACGCCTTGAAACTCAGCGGCAGCGACTGATAACCCGCGTCGATAATACCGATGTTGCTGCCGATCATGCCGCACAGGATAACCGGCGTGCGGGTGTCGTATTCGTCGCCAAGGCGCGCCAGCTCTTCACGCAAAATCTCTCCCAGCGCTTCGCGCGGCGCGCGGGCTACCCCTTTTGGCGACGCCACGCTGCGCACCACCTCTCCATGCCTTATGCGCATAGCGCGAAAATTGCTGCTGCCCCAGTCAACGGCGATATAGTCGCTCATCGCGCACGCTCCAGAATCGCCAGCGGCAGATGGTCGGTGATGTCGCAAAGCTCCTCGCGCGTGGTCTCATCCAGCGTTTTAGCCGGGTCTCGCACGGTGCGGGTGGCAAAGAGGCCGGAGCGGTAGAGGATCTCTTTATGCACCGCTACGCCGATGCCCGGCTGCACGCCATAACGCAGAAACGGCAGATAACGATAAAAATGCGCGCGCGCCTCCTCGCGGTCGCGCGGCCAGGCCTGCAAAATGGCGTTAATCACCTCCGGAAATTCGCAGGCCGGCATGGTGCCAATAATGCCGCGCGCCAGCTCCTCATAGAGAAAACCGGCGTTCAGGCCGCCAAACAGGCCCACGCGATCGCGCAGCGCCGTTTTAAGCTCGGTTATCTTCAGCGTCGTGGGCGGCTGTTCGACTTTGATATAGCGTATTTGTGGGTGCGTTTCGCACAGGCGGACCAGCGTCGCCACGGGGATATTCACACCGGTCATCAGCGGCGCGTCCTGGATCATGATGTCGATATCGCACTGGCGGCAGATGTCGCTGTAGAAACGGTAAATCTCTTCCGGCCCCGGTTTCACCACGGCAGGCGGGTTTACCATCGCCACATCCGCGCCCCACGACTGGATGCGCTGAATATCTTCAACCGCCGCCTGTGACGATCCGCCGCCAGCCGCCGCGACCAGCGGCAGATGGCCGGTCAGCGCTTTTACCGTGCGGAAGATCGCCGCTTTTTCTTTCCCTGTCAGCGCATAGCCTTCCGACGCGTTGCCGAACAGCGCCAGCCCGTCGATGCCCTGCTCAAGCAGAAAGCCCACCAGCCTTTCAATAGAGGCCAGGTCTACCGCGCCCTGGTCGTCGAACGCGGTGGCGAGAATAGGAACGTTACCTTTTAACATACGTCACTCCAGACAGATTCGCGTACGCGTTGTTCATCAATTTCAATACCCAGCCCGGCGCCTTGCGCCAGCGCATAGTGGCCCGCTTCGCAGCGCAGCGGCTGGCGCAACAGGCTGTTAGCCACCTCCAGCACAGGCGGTTGATATTCCAGCATAAAGAGATGCGGCAGGGCGGCGGCCACGTGGATGGACGCGGCGATACAGGGGCCAAGCCCAACGCTTAAGTGCGGCGCCACCTGCAGATGCCAGGTCTGCGCAAGGGTCGCGATGCGCATCAGCTCGGTAATGCCGGTGCGGCCCACATCGGGCTGAAGAATGTCGACGGCGCGCTGCTCAATAAAAGGCCGGAACTGGTAACAGGTGCGCTCGGTTTCGCCAAGGGCGATGGGCACGGCGCTTTTACGGCGCAGTTCAGCGTGCCCGGCCACATCCTCCGGCAGCAAAGGCGCTTCAAGGAAGCTGACGTTAAGCGCATTCAGCCCCGCCGAAAGCTGCGCCGCTTCACTGACGCTGTAGTTCCAGTGGGCGTCCACGAAAAGCGTTGCCTGCGGTCCGAGCGCGTCGCGGATAGCCCGCACGTTTTTCAGGTCTTCGCTCACGCCGTAGCCCAGCGCCAGCTTGATGGCGTTAAAGCCTTTCGCCTGCCACTCGCGGGCCAGCTCGCAGCGCTCTTCAAGCGTTGGACGCGGCAGGCCTGAAACATAACAGGGCACCTTTTCGCGAAACTTGCCGCCCAGCAGCTGGTGGACGGGCAGATCCAACAGGCGGCCTTTAAGGTCCCACAGCGCGATATCCACTGCCGCCAGCGCGTCGATGTGATATCCGGCGACATGCCCGCGATCGCGCATCGAGTCGTACATTCTGGCGTTCAGCACTGCGCTGTCGAATGGACTGGCGCCAAGCAGCAGCGGCTTAAACAGATGCGTTATCAGCTGGGCGATAACCTGCGGCACCACCGGGGCGAGTGCCTCCCCCCAGCCGACCTGCCCGTCATCGCTGGTGATTTTCACCAGGCAAGTCTCCATCTTGCGGGAATAGACGCAGCGGTATTCCGGGCGGTAGTAATAGTCTGCAGCTTCGTCATCCGGCCTGCCGCCAAGGTAAATCTCCTGCGGCCTGATTTTTAGCGGGAAGCACTGCACGTCAACAATCTTCATTACGCACTCCAGTTGTGGGAATTAATCCAGCGTCTTGCCTGCCGTCTCTTTCGCGAGCAGAACGGCGATAAAAGAGATGAGCGCCGTCGCCATTACATAAAACGCGGGGGAAAGCGGGTTACCGGTGAAGGTAATCAGGCTTGCCGAAGCGAGCGGTGTGACGCCACCGAACAGCGCCACCGTCATGTTGTAAGAAACAGCGATGCTGCCATAGCGGATAGCGGTGGGAAAAAGCTCGACCATCGCCGCGCCGCAGCCGCCGTTAAACAGCGCGACGAAAATGCCGAGCATGCTCATCGCGCCTACGGATGCGAGTACGGAGCCTTGCGCCATCAGCAGCATCGCAGGCCAGGTCAGCAAAATAAAACCGCCGCAGCCCATCAGCATCAGCGGGCGGCGGCCCAGCCTGTCGGAGAGATAACCGGTAATGGGCATCGCTATCGCCACGCTCAGAAGGCCAAGCGTCGTAATGAGATAGGCGTCGGTGCGGCTGTAATTGAGGTAGGTGGAGAGATAGCCGGGCATAAACGATTGCAACACCCAACTGCTTACCGCTTTTACCACCACAAAGCCGACGCAAAACAGCAGCGCCCGGGTAGACGTTTTCAGTGTGGTGCGCAGCGGCGAATGTTCAAGTTTGCCGCTCTTTTGCAGCTTATGAAACGCGGCGGAATCCTCCATATTGCGGCGCATATAGAATCCGCCCAGCCCCAGCGGCGCGGCCAGTAGGAAAGGGATGCGCCAGCCCCAGTCGTTCATGGCGGGCTCGCCAAGCCAGTGGGTCAGCGCCAGCACCAGCCCGGACCCGCAGACAAAGGCCATAAAGCTGAAATTCTCGCTCCAGCAGGTCAGCGTGGCGCGGCGGTGCGGCTTAGCGCTTTCGGCAAGGTAAGTAATTACCCCCGAACTCTCGCCGCCCGCCGCGAAGCCCTGCACCAGCCGGGTCAGCACCAGTAAGAGCGGAGCGATTATCCCCGCCTGCTGGTAAGTAGGAAGAATGCCCATTACGAAGGTGGAGACCGAGGTAATCGTAATGACCGTCACCAGCACTTTACGCCGTCCCAGCCTGTCGCCCATCGAGCCGAAAAAAAGGCCGCCCAGCGGGCGCATTAAAAAGCCGGAGCCAAATACGGCAAACGATTTCAGCAGGGCGACCGTCGGGTCGCTGCTGGCGAAAAAGTTGCTGGCGATGATGGCCGCCAGCGTGCCGTAAAGGCCGAAATCAAACCATTCAATAAAATGGCCGACGCCGGCCGAGGTCATGATTTTAAAGGTGCTTTGCCGTCCTTCCTGCGGGCTGGCCGCCGGGTAGCCTGCAACGTAACGGGTGTCGGTCGTGTTCATGTTTTCTCCTGAGCAACGCATCGCGCGCTGGGGGTTAGCGGGTGAAGTCCCGTACCGCCGGGTTGTTATGCAGTGTTAAGGAGCCGGGGCTGTGACGCTATCGCAGGAGAAGGTTGCGTGAAGAGGGTCATAAAACAGGCCGCTGATTTGCTTCACATAGTGAAGCAATGCCCGCAGATGAAATAAAACTAACGTCACTTTCAGGAAGCGCTAAACCCGCCGGCGCCGCGTCGATGGTAGTCTGTTTTCTGAGCGCTCCCGGTGCGCTTTCTCTTTTTTCATCATCAGGCGCGGATGTGATAAACCGCCGACGGGTAAGTAATTCATCGCTATGTTCAAGACTAAAATACGACTCATCACTCTGCTGATGGCGGTTTCCGTCAGCATGCCTCTGTGGGCAAAACCGCATCATCATGCGAAAAAAGCGGTTTCACATACGCATCATCAGCAGGGAAGCCGTACTTTAAGCGCAAGGACATCTTTTCACTACGACGCTTTCGACGTAAATAGTTCGCTGCTGAACGCCTCTTACGATACGAAAGCGAGCAAACGCTATTTCCATTTACAGGATGGGACGGGGCTTGCGGAAACCGATGCGCTGCATGAGACGCGGGAGAAAATCCTCGCCCGGCTGAAGGCGCAGCTCGGCAAGCCCTACGTCTGGGGCGGGGAGAGTCCGCGTGAAGGTTTTGATTGCAGCGGGCTGGTGTTTTACGCCTATAACGCACACCTGTCCGCGTCGCTGCCGCGCACGGCCAATGCGATGTATCACGACCGGCGCGGCAACCCGGTGACAGCATCAGAGTTAAAACCGGGCGACCTGGTCTTTTTCCATATCCACCACGGCAAAAAAGCGGATCACGTTGGCGTCTACCTGGGCGACGGGCAGTTTATTCAGGCGCCGCGCACCGGCGAGACGATCCGCATCAGCTCCCTTAACAATCCCTTCTGGCAGGATCACTGGCTCGGCGCGCGACGCGTGATTACTCCGCGCACCGTCGCCTGATTATGACCAGAACAGCGGCACGGCGCTGTGGCGCGAGCGCAAGTCCAGCCATGTACGCAACGCCTGCGGCCAGCGCAGCGACGGCTCGCAGGTAAAGCCCCTCAGCACAGTAAAGAGCTTGATTTCGGTGTAGCTCACCGGATGCTGCGCATCGATGGCGTCGCCAAGCAGCGCTTGCGCGCGCTCGAAAAGCGTAAAAATCGGCTCCACCAGCGCGGGCGTTTCGGCCAGCGCTTCGTCAAAACCGTTAATTTCGCTCTGCTTCGCCGCTTTCCAGGCATCGCGGGCGCTGGCGGCCTGAAACTCCGGCAGCAGCAGGGTCGGCCAGCGTGGATAGCCGATTTTTTGCAGCGGCAGCATCGCGTCGCTTAGCCAGGCGTCTACCTCCGGGCGGTTTTCCGCTTGCAGAATGGGCTCGCCGCAGTGGTTATCGAGCCAGGCGACGATCGCCAGGCTGTCGGCCAGCACCGTGCCTTCGCCATCATCGAAAATCGGCACCACTTTTTCCCCCACCAGCCGCGTGGGCGTCTGCTCATCGTCCCAGAGCAGGTAACGCACGTCGATGGGAATATTTTTGATGCCGGTGATAAAGCGCACGCGGGTGCAGAAGGGGCAGTGGTCGTAAGCGTAAAGTTTCATGGCGACTCCATCTCAGGCAGCATAGCGGGGCAGGATAAGCGCGCGTTATCCCGTGAATAAGAGAAAGTATAGCGGTGAGAAGGGCCCCGCCGGATGGCGGAGCCGGAAGGGAAGGTCAGTTGTCGAGGTCCAGCACCACGTCGCGCTTAAGGGTAAAGCGCATCACCAGGTAGTAAACCACGCCGATGGCAAGCCAGCTCAGGCCAAGGATTTTCGCCTGGCTGTCCATCTCGTAAATCACAAAGCCGATAATGAAAAAGCCAATCAGCGGGAAGATAAGATGCAGCAGCAGGTTGCGCGACTTACTGCGCAGCATGTAGTGGTTAATTACCGAGATATGCAGCAGCAAAAAGCCCATCAGCGCGCCGAAGTTCACCAGCCGGCTCAGGTTATCGATATTGCCGTTGAAATAAAGGCCGGATGCAATGGAGATCACCGCCACGATCAGCGTGCTGACGTACGGCGTTTTAAAGCGCGGGTGTACTTTAGCGAGCAGCTTCGGCAGCTGTTTATCGCGCGCCATGGCGAATAGAATGCGCGACACCGCCGCCTGCGCCACCAGCGCGTTGGCGATGCCCCAGGAGAGCGCCGTCGACCAGATGGTCAGCTGTTTTAGCCAGGCGCCGCCCGCCAGGTTTGCCGTGTCGTAAAACGCCGTATCGAGGCTTGAGAAGTTCATGCCCTGCGCGAGGTCAGCCGCAATCCAGGTTTGCAGTATAAACAACACGCCCACCAGCATCAGCGCGCCGAGCGAGGCTTTCCCCACCGTATCCACACCGCCTTTGGTCTCTTCCGAAAGGGTGGAGATGCCGTCAAAGCCGAGGAAGGAGAGCACGGCGATGGAGACCGCGCCCATGACCAGCGGCAGGTTAAAATGGTCGGCGTTGTAGAGCGGGTTTAAGGTCAGGTGCCCTGCGCCCTGGCCGGCGTAAAGGGCTATCAGACCGAGTACGACAAATACCGCCAGCACGATAATTTCCGCCACCAGAATGTATTTATTGGCCTTCGCGGTAAACGAAATGCCGAGCAGGTTAATAACGCTGTTTACCGCAATAAAGCCCACAATCCAAACCCAGGCAGGCACGCCCGGCAAAATGGGCGACAGCGCGGCGGCGCTGACGATATAAAGCAGCGAAGGCACCAGAATGTAATCCAGCAGGATAAGCCAGCCGGCGAAGAAGCCCACCGTGGGATGTATGCCGCGCTGGGCGTAAGCGTAGACCGAGCCGGAGACCGGAAACGCCCGCGACATCGACCAGTAGCTCATGGCGGTGAAAAACATCGCCACCATGCCGATGAGATAGGCCAGCGCCACCATGCCCTGCGCGCCGTCCCAGACATAACCAAACACGCCGAACGGCGCGATAGGCACCATAAAAATCATGCCGTAAATCAGCAGGTCCTTGAGCGTCAGCGCCCGGTGCAGCTCCTGCTTATAGCCAAATTGTTCAACGGACATCCATCAACCCTCAATACGCAAATTCAGCTGTGCGGCAACGGCTTTCGGCAGCGCGTAGCGGCACGTTTTCAGCGGGTCCACCACCTGGCAGATTTGCAGGTCCCCCGCGATGCTCAGCAGCGTGATCGCCTGGTCGAGCGTCATACCGGCATTATCAGCAACAAAGTGCGCCATATTGCGCGTGGCGAGCGAGGCGGCCTCATCCAGCGTTTTGGCGGAGCCGAGCGTATAAAGGGCGTCGGCGTTTTCCAGCATCGGCGTCGGCAGCGGGCGGTTTTTCACCACGCTCAGGGTTACCGTCACCTCACCGGGAATTTCCAGGCCGCAAACGGAAACTTCGCCATCGCCCATAGCGGCGTGCAGGTCGCCAAGCGCGAACAGCGCGCCATCGACGTTCACCGGCAGATAAAGCGTGGCCCCTTCGGCAATCACTTTACAGTCCATGTTGCCGCCGTGGCTGTCCGGCGTACCGCAGGAGATAGGTTCGCCTGCGGGCGCCACGCCAATCACGCCGATCATCGGGTTAAGCGGCACGCGCACGCCGCCCGGCAGCAGCGCTTCGTTGTTTTCAATCGGGACGATAGTGATTTGCGGCTTTTCCAGCTCATCGCCCACCACGCCAAGCTGCGGCGCGGTCACCATCACCGCCTGAGGGTGGGTAAGGGCGATGCGTTTGATATCGACGCGCAGCACGTCGCCTGCTTTAGCGCCTTCGACATAGACCGGGCCGGTCGCCGGGTTAATGCGCTGCCAGTCCAGTTCAGTGAACGCCGCATCGGCGCTCGCTATCTGGTCGGAAAAACAGTCACAGGTCTGGAATGTGACTTCACTGCCGCTTGCGACTGTCGCCACCGGGGCATTGTCGCGCGACATCGCATAGACCACCTCTGTACGGGAAATTACCGTCATGCTTGCTCCTGAAGATAGATGTTGTGTTTATTTCTGCTCCCGTCCGGCTTTCTGGTGGGCCGGTTAAACGGGGAAGAGGAACGGGCGGGGGTTTCGTTGCTGGTGCGATAAAACCTGGGGAAGCAGCGCTAAAGGCTGCATCACGCCGTTATTCTTTGTATCGGCAATACGTGACGGAGGCAATTATTAGCCATTGAAATATTTGCAACATAACGATGCGTTTTGTGCAACGTTTTGCCGCGCGACAGGAACAGGCAAGGCGGCAGGAGAAACGGGCAAGCCCCGCCGGTTCAGCGCAAACAGGCGGGGGCGAAAAAGAGACTAGCGGCGGTAGTCGTGGTGACGATCGCCATGATGATGACGGTGGCCGTCGTGATGATGATGGTGGTAAACGCAGCCGCTTAAGCTGGCGAGCGATAACAGCAGGCTCACAAGGGCGATTTTTTTCATTTTTTTCTCCTGATAAACGCCAGATAAACAACAATCTGGCGCGCTTACCTTCGCCTGCGCGGCCGGGCCGCGGTATCGGGAGAATCTGAAGTCACAGGCGCACCCGCGTTATCAGAGCATTCCGCTCGGGATAGGCGGCGCGGCGAACGGCCCGTCGTCCGCCGGAGAAGTTACTGCTTATCCGCTAACACAAAACGAACTTCTATCCGTCGCTGCCGGGCATCTTCTGGCGGTACCCCTGGAATAGGCTGCGAATCACCATAACCCGCAACGATCACTCTTCGCGCGATGGCTGTTTTCAGATCGCCCACAATAAACTTACGCGCTTCCCTGGCGCGGGCGGCTGAAAGGGTAAAGTTATCGTCATAAACGGTGCAGAAGCTATCAAAGTTAGTGACGGGACGAGCAACCGGGAGATTGTCGGTATAACCTTCGATATACACCTGGCCTGCGCTAAATTCGTTTAAAAACTTCACTACCTGCGTTTCGATGGTGGCCAGCGCTTGCCGCGCCGCCGGGGCGATACAGGCGCTCCCCCGATTAAAGACGCCGTCACGCAGCGTAATTTTTTGCGAGCCGCTGTCGAGGGCTACGAGGCCCTCGTTTTGCATGCCGTCCAGCGAGGTTTTTATCTCCTCCAGCATTTTGCCGACCTTAGCGCGCTGGGCGCCAATGCCCTGTTCCATTTCCTGCTTATGCTTAACGTCCGACCAGGTTTTTTGCAGCACAGACATAACCAGCAGCAGCATGACCACCGCCATGACGCCCGACATCAGGTCTGAGACGGAAACCCATTCATTCGGTTTATCTTTCACGACACCACTCCCCAGGCGGCGGGGTTAAGCGTGTCCGGAGCCGAAAGCTTGCGTTCAAGGCTTTGCAACGTCGCTGACAGAGGTTTGAGCGTTTGCGCCAACTGCGCGTTGCCCGACGCCTGGTGGGTGGCAGCCAGTTCGCGCTGGATGGCGTTCAGCGTTGTTAGCGTATCGGTTAATCGGTTATCCAGCGAAGCGAGCGCGCTGGATGCTTCGCTGCCGCTCAGGGCGTCGTTATGGGCTTTTTCAACACTACGAACGAGTTGACCGATACCAGCGTCAATCTTTTCCAGCGCGGGCTGAAGCGGGCTGCGCTGCTGCATCGTCCTGAGTTCTTCTACCAGCGCAGCGATGGCTTCGGCGCTCTGCACGCCTGCATCCGTAAGCGCTTCATAACGGGTATTCAGGCTGGCGACGCGGCGGCCGTTTTCAGAAACCGCGCGCAGGCCGCTGACAATCTGCTCGCGCAGGTCGTCAACCAGCCGGGTCATGGCGATAACTTTTTCGTTCAGCGTTTCGCTGGTGATAATAAAGTCGCGCTGCGTTTTGCTCTGCAAATCCATCGATTTTTCGATCGATCCGCGCACCTCATTCATGGTCGCGCCCACATTTTGCGAAAGATCGGTCACCGCATGGGAGATACCGTTCGTGGCGTTAGCCATATTGGCGGAAATGGATTCCATATTCTGGCTGAAGCTGTCGCCCATCTGGTCGATGGTGGAACCCAGATCGGTTTTAAGCGTTGCCAGCACGTCGGTCACGCCTGTACGGAAGCCATCGATGGCCGACTGCAAATTCTTCGCCGAGTCGCCCATTCCCTGTGCGGCATTGGCCATCTGTTGCGCGGAGTGTTGAATGGCGGCAAGGTTTTCACCGTTGGCTTCTATAAAGCGCTGCAATGATTCCCGGGTGGCGATAGCTTGCGCCAGCTGTTTATCCTGGCGTTCAGCCTGCGCCTGCATTTGCCCGGCGGCATCCTGGCGAATCCCCTCAAGCGTGTCGCCCATCTGCGTGAGCCGTTCGCCATACGCATGGCTTGCCTGCAGGGCGTCGGCTCCCTGCGCGGTCAGCGTCTTAAGCAGCGGCTCGATGCCAGTCTGAAGCGCGAGCAGGGCGCTTTGCGTAGCGTCACCCTGACGGCTGATGCTGGCGTCAATCGTTTCAAGAGCCAGAATAAAACGCTCTTCTGTGCGCGACTGCTTAAGATGCGCAGCCTGACGCTTCTGCTCGAAGACGGCTTTCATCTTCTGCGCGCACCAGCGCAGGCGCTTCTCGTCATATTTGCCGATTGCCGCCCAGGTTTTCAGAAACAGAAACGCGATAATGCCCCAGGTGGAGGTTTTAAATTTCGTTCCGAGACCTTCCATCATGCCCATCAGGTTGGTCATGGCGCTGTCCATACCGGCCGAGTTAGCGTCGATAAGAATGTCGGAGGCTTTGTTCAGCGCAATGCCCAGGCCAAGAAAGGTGCCGAGAAGACCAATTATCAGTAAAACGCCCGGCATGATGTCGGCCATTTTTTCCCCGGTGGTGGCGACGGCTGCGCTAATCTCATGAACCGATCCATGCTCAACGTCAAGATCGTCCGCCGTGTTATCCGGCGTGCCGGCGTGCCATTTTTTTTCCCATTGCGTAGCGTTGGCGCGGGTGCAAAGCAAGCCTATGGTGACCAACACCATTATCAGCATGAGGCCGCCAAACCCCAGCTGAATAACCTCCATGCGCGGCAGTAAAAAGGCGAAGAACTCCTGGGGCGTCATGCGGCCACCTCAACCAGTTTTTGCGCGCGCGCGCGGCTCGCCTCTTCGAAAATATTGGCGAAATCGATAATCAGGCTTTGCTCGTCGAAGGTGAGCTGTTCCCAGGTTTTGCCATACTGGGCGCAATCGATAATGATCATCCCGGCGGCGTTGCTGTCTTCCAGCAGGTAGTCGCGGCCTTCAGCGATAAAGTCGCCCGGCTCTTTCTCCAGCAGTTGCAGGAAGCCCTCAGCGGCGAAGACGTAATTACGCATCTCGTTGGTGCGTTTGCGTTTGTTTTCCATTTCGCTCTGCTGAGCCGGAAGGCGAGCCTCAAGGGCGCTTAACATCTGCGCCTCTTCCGGCGACAGATCGCCCAAGCGCTCGCCAATTTTCAGGCGACGCAGCAGCACTTCTTCTTTAGAGAGCGCTTCGCTAAGCGATTTCCACTCGTTTTCCATCGCCTGGAGGTTGTAGCCCCAGGCCATGATCATCTCTTCAAAAACAAACGGCAGCAGTTTCTGGCCGAAACGCGCCATCACGACATCATTCAGACGCTGCGTCGCGCTATCGCTGAGTTGAGGGTTGGGCTTAAGCAGTTCGCTGCCCGTTTCAATCAGGAACAGGTCGTCATTGGTAATGACATTGATATCCTGTGCGCGGGTCAGGCGTTGTTCGGTTTCTTTCAGCAGTTTCTGCGCGGCGCGCAGGCGCAGGTAATGGTCAAAATCGTTAATTTGAATGTTTTCCAGCACATCCTGAATACGGGTTGAGAGCTGGGCGTAGTGGGTTATCAGGCTGGCTAAGTCGATGGCAAGGGCCGCCTCACCGCGCATCTGGCTGCGCGCTTCGCGCAGCGCCTCTTCATGCCGGCGGGCCTCTTCCATCTCTTCGGGCGTAAGGAAGATATCTTTCAGCGCCTTCGCTTTTTTAATCGCCCATTCAATGGCTTTACTGATGCGTTTAGCAAGATCGCTCTTATCCCACTCAACCAGCAAACCAAGGGCGCGATCCAGCGCATTCAACGCGCCGCCAATCCAGGGAAACTGCGGCAGCACTTTGGTGGCAAGCTTCGCCGCCGTCTGCACAATCGGACGAATGACGTTGTTGATAATGGGTTTTACTTTATCCCAGACCTTTTTTACGCTGCCGACAAAGGTTTCCGCTTTATCAGCCATCCATGAAACGGTTCTGGCAGCGGTCTCTTTTACGCTATCCCACGCCCGGCTGGCTACGCTAACCGCAGAACTGACGAAACTGCTTAACCTACTCCCCATGCTTGACCAAAAACCCATTTCCACTCTCCTTTATTATTCTTAAACGCCCAGTAGTTTTTTTGCTGTGTTGACATCGTCTGGCAGGTGGCCCGCACGGCTGGCGACAGCCTGACGCGAGGCGAGAACCTGTTCGATCGCTGCCTGTAAATGACGTGTTGCGAGGCGTGGTGAAACGCCGTCGCGCTCGGCTTCCAGCAACGCTTTTGGCAGAGCAAGGCGCATGCAGGTGCGTATTTCACGCCCGGCAAGACCTTCAGAAAGCCCGCTTGCGGCTTCCAGCAAGGTGTCGCGCGTGTCGGCCAGGGGAATATCGGCCACCAGAAATTTACTCCAGAGCTGCTGGCGGGCGGGCTGGTCGGGCAGCGTAAATTCAACGTGATAGCCGATACGGCTACGAAACGCTTCATCATAATTGCCCGCGAAATTGGTAGCGAACACGGCGATGCCTTCAAAACGTTCCAGTTCGATAAGCAGGGTAGAGCGCATAGCATTCACTTCGTTATCGACACCTTGCGTAACGGAAGAGAGACGTTTGCCCAGTAAGGTATCGGCCTCATCGAAAAAAAGCAGCGCGCCGGTTTTGCGGGCGCAGGCAAAGGCTGCCTGAATGTTTTTCGCCGTTTCCCCCATAAATTTGCTCTCAAGCTCTGCAATGCCAAGCGAGAGAAAGGGCAGGCCAAGCTGACCTGCCAGCGCTTCGGCGCAAAGGGTTTTGCCCGTTCCCGGCGGCCCGTAAAAGTTGAGAATGGCGGTCATGCCCATCGGATCCACGCTTGCAAAATTCCATTGTTGATAAATGGTGTGGTGAAAACGCAAGCGGGCGAGGCATTCGTCGAGCGAAGTGCGGGTAGCGGCTGATAAAATGACGTCTTTATTTAACGTAAACCGTGGCGTTTGCACGGCGCTTTCAACAGCGAAGCGTTTCTCTGTATCAGCCCGATATGGAGGCGCAAGGGCGTCTCTTTCAGCAGCCGTATCTCTGGTAGGGCGGGTCATCTCAGGCTTATCCCTGAGCGCTGAATGACGTCACACTCCCTTCCTCAGACGGCGTTTCGCCAGACGAAATACGCCCTCTTGCCGGTCTGTTGACGTAATCAGCGCGGTATAAAATGTTTTTTAGGTTAAGGGTTTATCGGCATGCTAAGGATCGCCTTGAATAAAATAACGTGTTTAATACCCCTTCCCCCTGGAATTGGGGATCTCAGGGTGGATGCTGGAGAAAGCGCGTTAATAGTGGGCTAGCGTCATGAGCGTACTTTGATTCTGAAGCCAGTGAACAATGAACCGTTCGTTTACGCCAAATGGCCCGAGAGGTTGTGTGAGACGCAACTCAAGCCTGCCCTCAGTGACAGAGAGCAACTCTGCGCACTCAAAGCCAAACCGGGTTTTTACCTGCGGGAAAAGCGCCTTAAAAAGACTCTCTTTGGCGGAAAACGCCAGCGTGACGGCGACCGGGTAAGGAAGGGAAGTCTGATGCAGGCGCAGGCGCTCGCCAGCCTGAAGCGCGCCTTCGGCGATATCCGGCGCGCTGCGTTCATCCAGCAGCGTTTCCCGGTCGATGCCGATGCCCTGTGTTGCGCTGTCGCGCTTTACCGCCACCGCTATCGCCACGCCTGCGGTATGGGTAATGCTGCCGCAAAACCCCTGTGGCCAGAGCGGTTCCCGGTGCGCGCCAATGCCAGGCGCAGGGCTGTCGCTTCCGGCGTGGCGCAGCGCCGCCGCCGCCGCTATCCGCCCGGCCAGGTGCTCGGCCTGCCTGCGCGGCGCGAAGCGCGTTATCTGCGCGTGGTGCGCCAGCCAGAACAGGTCGGCGGGGTGCAGCGTCGCCGGGTCGAAATCAACGCGAAACAGCGTGTGGCCGGCGAACGTAAACGGGCGGAGCTGGGTTTGCATAACGGTAAAGTGCGCGAGGGGAGAACGTGGGCGTAGTGTAACAACACACAACAAAAAGGCGGGAGTCGCCCCCCGCCTTTTATTTTTCACGCCAGGCTATCAGAAATGCGTGTTAACGCTAACAAACCAGGTGCGGCCTGACTCGTTGTACGTTTCCGCGCCTGCGCCGTACATATACGATTTCGTTGTGTCGTTACCGGTGGTCTGCGCGTTGCCTGCGCGCCAGTGGCGCTTGTCGAAGAGGTTATCCACGCCCGCCGTCAGGCTGACATTTTTGGTCGCATCCCAGGTGCCACTCAGGCCAACGATGCTGTAAGGGCTCACTTCGTTGGTTTCGCTGCCGGTCGCGCGCGCGCCTTTGTAGTTATAGATCTTCGGCTGCTGTTTGCCGTACCAGGTGAACGTGGACTGCACGGAGATATCCTGGCGAATCTGCCAGCTCAGCGTCGAGTTCAGCGTATATTCCGGGATAATCGACAGTCGGTCGCCGGTGGTTTTGTTCTTGCTTTGCAGCATGTAGGTGAAGTTGTTGGTCCAGTTCACCGTGTCGCTGACCGGCACGTTGAGGCTGCCTTCCAGGCCTTCCACCACCGCCTTCGGCACGTTTTCCCACTGGTAAACGTCCGTTGTCGCTTTCGACGCTTTGCCGACAGGCGAGTAGCCCGCTTCAATCTTGTCGCGATAGTCGTTACGGAACCAGGTTACCCCTGCCAGCCAGCCGTCGCGTTTGTACTCCAGGCCCACTTCTTTATTGATGCTGGTTTCCGCTTTCAGGTCGTCGTTGCCCATCAGGTAACAGGCGCCGGCGCTGGCATAGCAGCCCTGGCCGCGGCTGTAGAGAATGTAGTTCGGGTTGGTCTGATACAGGCTCGGCGCTTTGTAGGCGCGGGCGATGCCCATCTTCAGCGTAATATCGTCCGTCAGCCCCTGGGACAGGTTCAGCGACGGGCTCCAGTTATCGCCGACGATAGTGTGATGGTCAAAGCGCAAGCCCGGCGTCAGCATGGTGCTGTCGGTCAGCTCCATATTGTCTTCGGCGAAGAGCGAGAAGATTTCCGCTTTGGAGTAGGGGCTGCGGTTGGTGGCGTCAACGCCGCCAATGGTGCCGCCTTCGGTCAGCGACTGGGTGTTGGAGGCCAGGTCCTTCATGCGCTGCTGGTTCCACTCGGTGCCGAGCGTCAGGTTCTGGTTAACGAGCAGATCGAGCGGCAGGTTAACTTCGCTGTGCAGCAGCACGTCGCTCAGATCGATATTGGAGAAATTCTCGTTGGAGAAAATCCCTTCGGTGCCGCCCGCCAGACCTTCGTTTTTGCGCGAGTTGCGGGTGTGTTCGTACTGCGCATAAGTATTGGTGGTGATGCCGTTGTCCCAGCCGCCGTTCCAGGTCAGCGAGTAATTCTGGCGATAAAGCCGGTTGGTCTCTTTACCGTAATTCTTTTTCACCAGCGCGTTGGTGTTGGTGTTTTGCGTATCACCCGCATACAGGTTGCCCTGACGGCTGTATCCCGCCTCCAGCTCCAGCGAGTTAAGCGGTGCGAAATCCCAGCGCAGCTGGCCGTTAATATCCTTGTTAATCACACCTTCACGCCCGGCAGGCACGGTGTTGGCGTAGCTGCCGGTACGTTCAGACTCATGCCCTTTGTTGATGTCCCAGGCGTCGGCCTGGGTTTTATCCAGGTTGCCGTACAGGCGGAAGCTAAAATCGCCGCCGAGCGGGCCGGTCAGGTTGAAGTTGGTGCGTTTGGTGGCGCCTTCGTCTTTGTGCTCCGGCGCGTCGAGATAGGTATTCCACGAGCCATGCCATTCGTCGCTGCTGCGTTTGGTGATGATATTCACTACGCCGCCCGCCGCGCCGTTGCCGTAGCGCGCCGCCGCCGGGCCGCGGATCACTTCGATGCGCTCAATCATTTCCGGCGGTACCCAGGCGGTGTCGCCGCGGGTATCGCGCTCGCCGCGCCAGCCCAGACGCACCGAGTTGCGGCTGGTCACCGGTTTGCCGTCAATCAGGATCAGGGTGTTTTCCGGTCCCATGCCGCGAATATCAATCTGGCGGTTGTTTCCGCGCTGGCCGCTGGTGGAGTTGCCGGTCAGGTTAACGCCAGGCATGGTGCGGATGAGTTCAGAAACGTCGCGCGCAGGCGGGTTTTTACGGATTTCATCTGCGGTAATGGTGGAAACGCCAGGCGCCTGCAGGTTTTGCTGGGCGGCGGTAACCACAATGGTGTCATCACCGGCGGCGGGAGCTGCTTCGCTATCAACAGCAGCGGTCTGCGCGGCATTTGCCGACAGCGCAACGCCATAGATTCCCATGTTGATTAACATCGCGAGGGAATAGTGGATCTTCTTATTCATTTTATGTCCTGCTTTTCTGCGCTGCCGACCATATGTTCCGTACCCAAAGGGCGTGGCGCAGCGTGGATAATGCCCGGTGCGGCCTGCAATGCGTCACTCATCCTGGAGCGATGAGGCCAAAACATCAGGCGGTTTTCGTCATTTTCTGAATACCTTATGCGCTTCCCACAGCGCGCCCATACGCTATTGCAAATGCAAATAATTATCAATAATATTATCATGAATTTCTTGGCGGTAAGGGCTTTTGCCATGATTAACAAGGGGTTAATAAAGTGACGGCGCACACAACGGGAAGTGAAGCCTGGTGGCAGGCGAAACAGGCGCAGGGTATCCCTGACATCGTCTGCGGGGCGAATGGCGAGTGTAAAGTGACCTTCTGGTGGCGAGATCCGGCGGGGAACGAGGAACGCTCGCGCATACAGCGCGTCTGGCTCTATATCACCGGCCTGACCGATCACCATAAGCCTTCCCGGCCGCAAAGTCTGACGCGCGTGCCCGGCACCGACGCCTGGCGCTGGCAAATCACCCTCAACGCCCGCTGGCGCGGCAGCTACTGCCTGATCCCCTCTGAGCGGACGGATGACTTCGCCCCCGAGGTCTTTACCGGCGAGGCGCCAGACCGCGCGGCGCTGCGCGCAGGCTGGGGCAAACTCTTGCCAGGCGCTATCGCCGACCCCTTCAACCCGGCCCACTGGCGCGGCGGACGCGGCCACCCGGTTTCGGCGCTGCATCTCCCCGGCGCGCCGCCGCAGCCCGGATGGGATAAGCCGCAGGCGCCTCATCACCCGCCGCGCTGTATTCAATGGCACAGCCATCGCCTTGCTAACAGCCGCCGCATATGGGTTTTCACCACCGGTGAAGCGCAGCCTGAGCTGCGCCCGCTGGCGATTTTGCTCGACGGCCAGTTCTGGGCCGAGAGCCAGCCCATCTTTCCCGCGTTGCAGGCGCTGACTAACGACAAAACACTGCCGCCTGCGGTTTACCTGCTTATTGATGTCATCGACACCGTTCACCGTAGCCACGAGTTGCCCTGCAATGCCGATTTCTGGCTGGCGGTGCAGGAGGAGCTGTTGCCGCAGGTGCAGGCCATCGCGCCCTGGCGCGATGAAGCGGCGACCACAGTGGTGGCGGGGCAGAGCTTTGGCGGCCTCGCCGCGCTTTACGCCGGGCTCAACTGGCCGCAGCGCTTTGGCAACGTGCTGAGCCAGTCCGGCTCCTTCTGGTGGCCGAACCGCGGCGGCGAGCAAGACGGCTGGCTGGTGGAGCAATTGCTCGAAGGCCGGCTCGACGCGCGGCCGCTGCGTATTTTTCTTGAAGCGGGCATTCACGAGCCGCTTATTCATAAGGCCAACCAGCGCCTTTATTCCTTACTACACACCCAGCAGCCGCTTTTCTGGCGTCAGGTTGACGGCGGACACGACGCGCTTTGCTGGCGGGGCGGGTTGACGGAAGGGCTTTGCGCGCTCTGGCGCCCGCTTACCGAACCGCAGGCGCGTACTTAAAGACAGGAGTATGTATGGAATTTGCAAATCCCTTCGATGACCCGCAGGGGCGATTTTACCTGCTCGAAAACAGCGACCGGCAGTTCAGCCTCTGGCCGGAACATTGCCAGCTGCCGCAAGGCTGGCGCGTTGTGTGCGAACCTCAGTCGCAGGAAGAGTGCCAGCGCTGGCTCGCCGCGCGTTGGCAGACCCTTCAGCCAGGCCATTTTGTCCCCGTCGCGAGCGAGTAAACCATGACCGATACAATCCTTTCCCCGGTGACGGAACAGCAACGCGAACTGCCGCTGGCGGCGGCGCAGCCCGGCATCTGGATGGCGGAGCAGCTTTCCGACCAGCGCAACGCCTGGAGCGTGGCGCACTATGTTGAGCTTAATGGCGAACTTGACGCCGCGCTGCTTGCCCGCGCCATCGTCACGGGCATGGCGGAAGCCGACACGCTGCGGATGCGCTTTGAAGAGCGCGACGGCGTGGTCAGCCAGCGCATCGACCCGCACTTTATTTTCCGCTCGCCCGAAATTATCGACCTGCGAAACGACGCCGCGCCGGAGCAAACCGCGCTGGCGCACATGCGCGACGACCTCGACCAGGATCTACGCGTGGAGAGCGGCAAGCCGCTTTATCATCACACCCTGCTGCGCTTAGCCGACAGCCGCTGGTTCTGGTATCAGCGCTATCATCATATGGTGGTGGATGGCTTTAGTTTTACCGCCATTACCCGCCGGATCGCCGATATTTATCGCGCCTGGCGCAAAGGCGAAACGCCGTCGCCTTCGCCCTTCACGCCTTTCGCCGAGGTAGTGGAGGAGTATGCCCGTTACCAGCGCTCCGACGCCTTTACCCGAGACGCCGCTTTCTGGGCGCAGCAGCTGAGCGAGCTGCCGCCGCCCGCCACGCTCTCTTCGCACCCGCTCACCGGGCAGAGTGCCACCACGGCGCTTATCCGCCGCACGGTGCGCTTTGACCCGCGCGCATTCAGCCAGCTGATGCGCCAGGCAGGCGCGCTTTCCCCGGCCGATATGGCGCTGGCGCTGGTTACGCTGTGGTTAGGGAGGCTGAGCGGGCGGCGCGATTACAGCGCAGGCTTTATCTTTATGCGCCGCATCGGCTCCGCGGCGCTGACTGCGACCGGCCCGGTGCTTAACGTGCTGCCTTTCGCGGTGCGCGTTGCGCCGCAGCAAACGCTGCCCGCTTTTGCCGAAAGCCTGGCGAAGCAGTTAAAGCGGCTGCGCCGTCATCAGCGTTACGACGCGGAGCAGGTGCTGCGTGACGCCGGGCGCGTCACTCAGGAGGCGCCGCTCTATGGCCCGGTGCTGAACCTGAAGATGTTCGACTACCGGCTGGATTTCGACGGCATTGAGGGCATTACCCATCAGCTTGCCTCCGGTCCGGTGAAAGATATCGAGATTGCGCTTTATGTGGACGAGCAGGGCGCGGTCGCCATGGAACTGCTGGCCAACGCTGAACGCTATGACGAAACGACGCTGGAAGGGCATCTGGCGCGCCTGCCGCTTTTACTTGCGCAGTTTGCCGCCGATGCGCAGCGTCGCTGTATCGACGCGGACTTGCTGCTGCCTGCGGAGACAGAGCAGCTTCGGCAGGTCAACGACACCGCCATGACGCTGCCGGTTGAGACCTTAAGCAGCCTGCTGGCGCGTCAGGCGAGCGCCACGCCGCAGGCGCCAGCGCTGGCGGATGAATACTATCAATTCAGCTACCGTGAAATGCGCGAGCAAGTGCTGACGCTCGCGGCTGAACTGATAGCGCAGGGCGTACGTCCCGGCGACGTGGTGGCGGTGGCGCTGCCGCGCTCGGTCTTTCTTTCTCTCGCCTTGCAGGCGATTGTCGAAGCGGGCGCCGCCTGGCTGCCGCTTGATACCGGCTACCCGGACGATCGTCTGCGCATGATGCTGGAAGACGCCGCGCCGCGGTTGCTTATCACTACGCCGCAAGAGCAGCCGCGCTTTAGCGCGTTGCCGGGGCTGAAAAGCATCTGCTACACCGAGCCGCTTGACGTCAACGCGCCGCAGGAGCTTCAGCTTTCACGCCCGGAGCACACGGCTTATGTGATTTTTACCTCCGGCTCCACCGGCAGGCCGAAAGGGGTGATGGTAGGCCAGACGGCTATCGTCAACCGCCTGCTGTGGATGCAGAACCACTATCCGCTTGGCGCGGATGACGTGGTGCTGCAAAAAACGCCGTGCAGCTTCGACGTTTCGGTATGGGAGTTCTTCTGGCCGCTGCTGGTGGGCGCACGCCTCGTGATGGCGCCGCCGCAGGCGCATCGCGATCCGCAGGCGTTGCAGGCGCTGTTCGCCCGCTGGCGAGTGACCACCACGCACTTTGTGCCCTCTATGCTCGCCGCGTTTGTCGCCTCGCTGACAACGCCAGAAGCCGTGGCTGCCTGCGCGACGCTGCGCCAGGTTTTCTGCAGCGGAGAGGCGTTGCCTGCCGGGCTTTGTCGCCAGTGGGAGCAACTGACCGCCGCGCCGCTGCATAACCTTTACGGGCCGACGGAAGCGGCGGTGGACGTGAGCTGGTATCCCGCTTTCGGCGACGCGCTGGCGAACGTCACGGGCGCCAGCGTGCCGATCGGCTTCCCGGTCTGGAATACCGGCCTTCGCATTCTGGATGCGGCGATGCGCCCGGTGCCGCCGGGCATTGCCGGCGATCTCTACCTCACCGGCATTCAACTGGCGCAGGGTTACCTTTCGCGACCGGACCTCACCGCCAGCCGCTTTATTGCCGACCCGTTCGCCCCTGGCGCGCGGATGTACCGCACCGGCGACGTGGCACGGTGGCTGGCGAACGGCGCGGTGGAATACCTGGGCCGCAGCGACGACCAGCTGAAAATTCGCGGTCAGCGCATCGAGCTGGGTGAAATCGACAAAATAATGCAGGGACTGCCGGACGTGGCGCAGGCGGTGACCCACGCCTGCGTGCTGAATGAAAACGCGGCGAACGGCGGCGATGCGCGCCAGCTGGTGGGCTATCTGGTTTCCGCTTCCGGCCTGCCGCTGGATGCGGCTGCGCTGCGCGAACGCTTAAGCGAGCTATTGCCTGCGCATATGGTGCCGGTGTTGCTGATTCAGCTGCCTTCGTTGCCGCTCAGCGCTAACGGCAAGCTTGACCGCAAAGCACTGCCGCTGCCGAAGGCGCAGGCCTGCGCGACGGGGCGCAGCCCAGCGCCGGGTCTTGAGACGACGGTGGCGAAAGCGTTTTCTGCACTGCTCGGTATCGACATTGACGACGTGCAGGCCGATTTCTTCGCCCTTGGCGGCCATTCGCTGCTCGCCATGCGGCTGGCCGCCGAGCTTAAACGCACGCTGCGTTTGCCGGTAACGGTAGGCCAGGTGATGACCGCATCGACCGTGGAAAAACTGGCGGCGCTGCTCGCAAGCGGCCAGAGCGAGGCGCAGGCGGAGCAGGCCGGGTTTGAGGCCGTGCTGCCGCTTCGCCAGGGGAGCGGCCCGACGCTTTTCTGTTTCCATCCCGCTTCCGGCTTCGCCTGGCAGTTCAGCGTGCTGCAGCGCTGGCTCGACCCGCGTTGGTCCATCACCGGCATCCAGTCGCCGCGACCGCAAGGCCCGATGCAGCAGGCGGCGTCGGTCGCTGAGGTCTGCGACGCGCACCTCGCCACGCTGCGCGAACTGCAACCCCGCGGTCCTTATTATCTCTTCGGTTATTCCCTTGGCGGCACGCTGGCGCACGGCATCGCGGCGCGCCTGAAGGCGGCGGGTGAAGAGGTGGCCTTCCTTGGGCTGCTCGACACCTGGCCGCCGGAGTCGCAAAACTGGGCGCAGAAGGGGGCGAATGAGCTCGACCCGGCGGTGCTGGCGGAAATTGAGCGCGAGCGTGAAGCGTTTATCGCCGCTCAACAGGGGCAAGGCCCCGCGCGTCTGTTTGAGGCTATCGAAGGCAACTACGCCGACGCGGTGCGCCTGCTGGCGACAGCGGAAAGCGTGCGTTTTGACGGTAAAGCGACGCTGTTTGTGGCGCAGCGCACCGTCACGCCGGGCATGGATCCGCGCCAGATCTGGGCGCCATGGACGCGCGAAACGGCAATTCACCCGGTAGACTGCGCGCACGTGGATATCATCAGCCCGCAGGCGTTTGAGGCGATAGGGCCGGTGTTGAAGGGCATTCTGGGGTAAGACGACGCCGTTCAGCGGGGCGCTGTTTTTTCTCTCGCGCTTGTGGGGAGAGGGGCACAGGCGCTGGGCCTTACTCCCTCGGGATATCAGCATGGACAGTGAAAGGTTACGTTCGCCGGAGCGGAGGTTGAATATGTACCCTTCCTTCACGCGAACGTGTTAAGGGGGCTCGCCGCCGCCCCCTTAACCATCCCGGCTCCCGGCTCGCAAAATCGACCCCTTCGGGGCAAACCTTCCGGTCTGTCATCTGGCTTCGGGTCGGTCCTGACGGCAGTTACTCGGCCCATCCATGGGCCTCGCCCCTTCGGGGCCAACGCTTTGCGTTGTTCAAAAACGCTCCCGGCGTTTTTGTCCGACCGGCGTGCCCCGGCCATCTGCCCGCCCGGAAGGCGATTTTGAGGCCGGATAAACGTCATCGCTGACAGGTTGATTAAAACAGTTGAGGTGGTGTCGCTATAGGGCAGACTGCGTGTTGTTGGTCAGGAGGGCGGGTAAGCGCCGCGCCACTCGCGGGTTTTCTCCCTCGCCTCTTTGGGGAAAGGGTTGGGGTGAGGGGGAAAAGCGCGAATCCCCCTACGGCCCCGTCACGCCAGCCGTGGATAGCCTTGCGCGATATCGTCGCCGGTAAACTGCGCTATCCAGCCTTCGGGGTTATCGAAAATGCGGATGGCGGTAAAGTGCGGCTCGGAGCCCATATCGAACCAGTGCGGCGTGCCGGCGGGCACCGAGATCAGATCGTTTTTCTCGCACAACACCTGGTAGACGTGGCCGTCGAGATGCAGACAAAACAGCCCCGCGCCTTCCACGAAAAAGCGTACTTCGTCTTCGCCGTGGGTGTGCTCGTTTAAAAATTTCTCGCGCATCACCGCTTTTTGCGGGTTGTCGGCGCGCATGCTGATCACATCCCAGCTCTGATACCCTTTCTCCGCCACCAGACGGTCGATGGCGTGCTGATACGCCTTAATCACCGTTTCCGCATCCGGGTTGGCGCCCAGGTCACGGTCTGCCTGCCAGCGTTCGAAACGCACGCCCTGCGCGTTAAGTTTTTCGCGAATGGCCTCGGCGTCGCGGCTGTGGAACAGCGGCTCACCGGCCTCCTTATCGGTAAAAATTGTCAGTGCGCTCATAGAGAAGTTTGCTCCGGGTGAATGTCATCAAAACGGGAAACCTGGCGATGGCGGCTTTCATGGTCAGCCTCGCCGCGAATCAGCTGTATCGTCTGCCAGCCCGCTTCGCGCGCGGCGTCCAGCTCCTGGCGGATATCGGATAGGAACAGCAACTGATCCGGCGGCAAACCAATCTGCTCCGCTATGTTGCGGTAGGACTGCGTTTCCCGCTTCGCGCCAACGTGCGTGTCAAAATAACCGCTGAAAAGCCCAGTAATATCACCTTCGTCGCTGTAGCCAAATAACAGTTTCTGCGCGGCGACGGAACCAGAGGAATAAACATAGAGATCAATCCCTTGCGATTTCCATTGCCGCAATGCGGGCAGCACGTCCGGGTAAAGGTGGCCGGTAAAATCGCCGTTGACGTAGCCGTCGCGCCAGATGTGTCCCTGCAGCGCTTTCAGGGCGGTGGATTTGCGATCTTCCTCCATAAAGCCGAGCAGCACGGCAATCAGCGCGTCCGGGGTCGCCTGCGGCTGTGAAATTTCCGCCCGTAAATCATCCAGGATTGCGCGCACGGGGTCGCTATCAACGCCCGCCTGAACAAAGCTTGCCAGCCGCTCGCGAGCGTACGGGAACAGCACGTTATGCACGAAACGAATGTCGCTGGTTGTGCCTTCTATATCGGTAACAATGGCGCGGATCATCTTCTCTCCAGCAGCCTGCGCTGCATTTCGCATTCAAATAAAAATTCCAGCCCTTCCAGATGGCGCTTCGCTTCTTCCACGCTGCGTCCCCAGCAGGTTAGCCCGTGGCCGCGCAGCAAAAAGCCGTAGCGCAGCGGGTTTTCGCGGCTGTAAGCCTCAATGCGCCCGGCCAGCGCGTCGATATCCTGGTCATTATCAAAAAGGGCGATGGGCAGAGTATCAAGATGGGTCGTCTGCCCGCTGAGCGATTTCTGCATTTCATAGCCGCTCAGGCGCAGTTCGCCGCTTTTTTCCACGCGTGAAAGCACCGTCGCGTTAACGGTATGCACGTGCAGCACGGCGGCGGCGTCAGGAAAAAGGCGGTAAATAAGGGTGTGCAGACCGGTTTCGGCGGAGGGCTTGCGCCCGGACGGCGCCTTGTTAGTGGCTATCTCCACTTGCAGGAAATCCGCCGTCGTCAGGCTGCCTTTATCTTTGCCAGACTCGCTGAGCCAGCACCAGCGGGCGTCTTCGCGCACCGACATATTGCCGCCGGTGGCCGGAGCCCAGCCTTTGGCGCCTATCCAGTGGCACGCTTCAACAAGCGCGGCCAGTTGCAGGTGTTGTGTCATAGCTTTCCTTGTGGCGTGGTGGCGGCAGGAATAATGTTATGGTTTAGACGTCTAAGCGTCTTGATTGCCAAAGCTTAACATCGTGTTATAGTGGCGGCAACACAGGGTAAACAGAAACAGGCGCAAAAGGTTAACCAATAATGAGCATTAAACCTTTGATTCCCGAGAGCAAACTGCCTTCTCTCGGCACCACGATTTTCACCCGGATGAGCGCACTTGCGCAGCAGCATAACGCGATTAACCTTTCCCAGGGGTTCCCCGATTTTGACGGCCCGCGTTACCTGCAGGAGCGGCTCGCTTACCATGTGGCGCAGGGCGCTAACCAGTATGCGCCGATGACCGGCGTGCAACCGCTTCGCGAAGCGATTGCCGACAAGACCGCAGCGCTTTACGGCCATTATCCCGACCCGACAAGCGATATCACCGTAACGGCAGGCGCGACAGAAGCGCTTTATGCCGCCATTACCGCGCTGGTGCGCCCGGGCGATGAGGTTATCTGCTTCGACCCAAGCTACGACAGCTACGCCCCGGCGGTGCAGCTTGCAGGCGGCGTGCTGAAGCGCCAGGCGTTGCAACCGCCGCATTTTCGCGTCGACTGGGCGCATTTCGCTTCGCTGCTGAGCGAGCGTACGCGGTTGGTTATCCTGAACACGCCGCACAACCCTTCCGCTACCGTCTGGCAAAAAGAGGATTTCGCCGCGCTGTGGCAGGCCATCGCGGAGCGTGAAATTTATGTATTAAGTGATGAAGTGTATGAGCACATCTGCTTTGCGAAAGAAGGGCACGCCAGCGTGCTGGCGCATCCGCAGCTACGCGAGCGCGCCATCGCCGTCTCCTCGTTCGGCAAAACTTTTCATATGACCGGCTGGAAAGTGGGCTATTGCGTGGCGCCTGCGGCGATCAGCGCTGAGCTGCGCAAGGTACATCAGTATTTAACGTTCGCGGTGAATACGCCCGCCCAACTGGCGATTGCCGATATGCTGCGCAGCCAGCCGGCGCATTATCGCGAATTGCCGGCGTTCTATCAGGCCCGTCGCGACCGCTTTGTCCAGGCGCTGGCGAACAGCCGTTTTGAGATTTTGCCCTGCGAGGGAACCTATTTCCTGCTGGCGGACTACAGCGCTATCTCTGACATGGACGATGTCAGCTTTTGCCAGTGGCTGACAACAGAGGTAGGGGTAGCGGCTATTCCGCTTTCGGTCTTCTGCGCCGATCCGTTCCCGCATAAGCTTATTCGCCTCTGCTTCGCCAAGCAGGAAGCGACGTTGCTCGCTGCGGCGGAAAAACTCGCCGCCATTTAACGCGCTCCCCGGCGCAGGCCGGGGTTACGCGTTTCGCGTTGCGAAATAGCCTTCGATATCGGCGATAAGCTGCGTAACGGCGGGGTTAGCCAGCGCGGCGCGGTTCCAGGCCATGTAATATTCCACTTTCGGCAGCGTAAAGGCGGTCTCCAGGCGCTTAATCGGGAACAGCGATTTGTAACGTTCGTAAGTGGAGCGCGGCAGGATCCCCACCAGTTCGCTTTTGCTTATCATTGCGAGAATCGACATGGCGGAATTGCTGCGAAAGGCTATCCTGCGCTCCGGCAGCGCCTCGTCGGTTTTCACATGGAAATCTTTTTGCCCCTGGCCTGTGCCCTGAAACAGGGTGAATTTCTCCTGCGCCAGCATCACGGCATCGGTTTTTTCCTTCAGGCGCGGATGTTCCATGCCGCACACCAGCACCGTCTCTTCGCTATAACAGGATTTGCAAATAATGGAATGGCTGAGAATAGGCGTCAGTCCAATAATCACATCCGCTTTGCGATAAATAAGCAGGTCTTCCGCTGTCTCATTTTTAAGCGCTGAATCGTAATGAATCAGCTCGTAATCGCTTTGCTGAAAAAACTTTTCCGCAAGCGTCGGGAAAAAATCGATAGCGAGCGACTGGGCGCAATAAATAACGAAACTTTTGCGCAGCGGCGCGCCCTGCATGATGTTGATCGTCTGCTCCAGCTGATTAAGGTTATCCTCAAGATAAATATGCAAATTTGTGCCTACGGTGGTAGGGCTAATGCCTTTGCCGGAGCGGATAAACAGCGGATCGTTGAGCTGATTGCGCAGGCGTTGTAACGACTGGCTGACCGCCGAAGGGGTAAGAAACAGCGCTTCAGCCGCTTTGCTGACGCTGCGATGCAGGTAAATACATTCGAAGATGACCAGCAGATTGAGGTCAAACTTTTTTAAATCCTGAAGATTAGCCATTGCCAGCCTCAGCAATTACAAAAAGCGTTTCGCGCTTCGTTAATTTATTTTAAGAGCATAGCTGAGTTTATAAAAAGTGCGCTGGCAATGCGCCCCGCTTTGTTTTTTATCAATAATACATAGATTTATTTTCCCATCATGGCGGCAAACTTCTCTGCATCCGGCAGGCCTACCACCTGTTGCAGCACATTCTCTTCATTCATGTAATAGATAGCAGGAGTGGCGTTAGCGCCAAGTTCATCCATTAATTTCTGATTCATGTTGACCGCCTTCGCCTGCTCCTCGGGTACGCGCGTCGGCAGCGCCGGAGCCGTTTTACCGCCGGATTGCTCGAACGCCCGCCAGGCTTGCGCTGGATCTTTGGCGCGCAGAATGGCGGCGGCGTAAGCGGGGCTTTCCGGTTTTATCACGCCGACTAAAAGCGTGCGCAGCTCCACTTTGCCAGACTCAACCCAGGGGCGCGCCTGCTGCCAGAACTGGCGGCAATATGGGCAGAAAGGGTCGGCGAAAACGTAGATTTTGCGCGGCGCGTCGGCTTTACCGTCGCTTATCCATTTCGCTTTTTCCAGCCGCTGCCACATTTCGCGCCCGGCGGGCACGTAGAGCTCTTGCTCAATGCGTTTTTCGCTCAGGTTGACGCCTTTATCATCGTAGAGGTACCCGGAAATAGCGTGCTTGCCGTCCGGCGTCACGTAAATGGTCACGCCCATCTCCTGGTATTTACCCAGATACCCCGTCATGCCGTTAGGGCCTGGAAAGGTTTTGATAATGGTAACACCTTGTTTTTCTATAGCTTTCACCGGGGCGGGCAGCTCCAGCGCGCTGGCGCAGAAGGGCAGGGTCGAAAGCAGTAGCAGGCGTTTCATAATAAAATCCTTAACGTTAAAGCGGGCGCAGGATATTGATAAGCGATTCCTGTCACAGTCATAGGCAGGAGTTTTCATCGTCCCGATTGCCCTTTGAAAAAGGGAGTGTTTTAATCGCTGGCGCTGCCGGTGCCTTTTGGTAGGCTCGCGTTGCGCTGAATTTCGTTGCGGGGTTTACCGCTCAGAAGGCTGCCCTGCGGGCGGCTTTTTTGTTTTTCGCGTTACGCTTGCGTAAAAGGCAGCACATGGCGGGCGTTGGCCTGGTTTAGTTCACAAATCGGTTAGCGGTGGGTTGTTAGCTATCACTTATTGATTTGATAATGCAAACGCATTGGCACCAATCAATAAACTTCGATAACTTACACACATCGAAAACACGGAGGAAGTATAGATGTCCTTGATTAATACCAAAATCAAACCTTTCAAAAACATGGCGTTCAAAAACGGTGAATTCATCGAAGTTACCGAGAAAGACACTGAAGGCCGCTGGAGCGTATTCTTCTTCTATCCGGCTGACTTTACCTTCGTTTGCCCGACTGAACTGGGCGACGTTGCAGACCACTACGAAGAACTGCAGAAGCTGGGCGTAGACGTTTACTCCGTTTCTACCGACACCCACTTCACCCACAAAGCATGGCACAGCAGCTCCGAAACCATCGCTAAAATCAAATACGCGATGATCGGCGACCCGACTGGCGCCCTGACCCGTAACTTCGAAAACATGCGTGAAGACGAAGGTCTGGCTGACCGTGGCACCTTCATCGTTGACCCGCAGGGTATCATTCAGGCCATTGAAGTTACCGCTGAAGGCATCGGCCGCGACGCGTCTGACCTGCTGCGTAAAATCAAAGCAGCGCAGTACGTTGCCGCTCACCCAGGCGAAGTTTGCCCGGCTAAATGGAAAGAAGGCGAAGCGACTCTGGCTCCTTCCCTCGACCTGGTCGGCAAAATCTAATTTTTCTTCGGCTTTCGCGTCATAGCTGTGTTGGCTTCACGTTCGCGCCCCGGTCACTTACTTTAGTAAGCTCCCGGGGACTTGAGCGCTCGCCGCCTTGCTCTGAAGCGAAAATCCTTTGAAAAATAGATGCTTTATATCGGGTGCAGTTTTGCACCCGATTTTTATCCCGCACACCATGATTCAAGTTGCATTCAGGCAGCCGCAAAAGGCAGCTTGCATGATGATGTTTTAAGCCCAGGAGATTAACAATGCTCGACACAAACATGAAAACCCAGCTCAAAGCCTATCTTGAGCGACTGACAAAGCCTGTTGAGTTGATTGCCACGCTGGATGACAGCGCAAAATCGGCAGAGATCAAGGAACTGTTGGCTGAAATCGCGGAACTGTCAGATAAAGTCTCTTTCAAAGAAGACAACACGCTGGCCGTGCGCAAACCTTCATTCCTGATTACTAACCCAGGTTCAACCCAGGGCCCGCGTTTCGCCGGTTCCCCGTTGGGTCACGAATTTACCTCTCTGGTTCTCGCGCTGCTGTGGACCGGCGGACACCCGTCGAAAGAAGCGAAAGAGATGCTGGAGCAGATAGCTGCGCTGGATGGCGACTTTGAGTTCGAAACCTACTACTCGCTCTCTTGCCACAACTGCCCGGACGTGGTGCAGGCGCTGAACCTGATGTCGGTGCTGAACCCGCGCATCAAGCACACGGCGATTGACGGCGGCGCGTTCCAGAATGAAATCACCGATCGCAACGTGATGGGCGTTCCGGCGGTGTTCCTGAACGGCGTTGAGTTCGGTTCCGGGCGCATGACGCTTGCGGAAATCGTTTCTAAAGTCGATACCGGCGCGGAAAAACGCGCGGCAGAAGCGCTGAACAAACGCGACGCGTTTGACGTGCTGATTGTCGGCTCCGGCCCGGCGGGCGCGGCGGCGGCGGTTTACTCTGCTCGTAAAGGCATCCGTACTGGTTTGATGGGCGAGCGTTTCGGCGGCCAGGTGCTGGACACGGTGGATATCGAAAACTATATCTCCGTGCCGAAAACTGAAGGCCAGAAGCTGGCTGGCGCGCTGAAAGCGCACGTCAACGACTATGAAGTCGACGTTATCGACACCCAGAGCGCCACGAAGCTGATTCCGGCGGCGACTGAAGGCGGCCTGCACCAGATTGAAACCGCTTCTGGCGCCGTGCTGAAAGCGCGCAGCATCATCATTGCGACCGGCGCGAAATGGCGCAACATGGGCGTGCCGGGCGAAGAGCAGTATCGCACCCGCGGCGTAACGTACTGCCCGCACTGCGACGGCCCGCTGTTTAAAGGTAAGCGCGTAGCGGTTATCGGCGGCGGCAACTCCGGCGTGGAAGCGGCGATTGATCTCGCGGGCATCGTTGAACACGTTACCCTGCTGGAATTCGCGCCGGAAATGAAAGCCGACCAGGTGCTGCAGGATAAAGTGCGCAGCCTGAAAAACGTCGACATCATTCTGAACGCCATGACCACCGAAGTGAAAGGCGACGGCACCAAACTGACGGGTCTTGAGTACCAGGATCGCGTGAGCGGCTCTATCCATAACCTGGAGCTGGCGGGCATCTTCGTACAGATTGGTCTGCTGCCGAACACCACCTGGCTGGAAGGCGCCGTTGAGCGCAACCGCATGGGCGAAATCATTATCGACGCCAAATGCGAAACCAGCGTGAAAGGCGTGTTCGCGGCGGGCGACTGCACCACCGTACCGTACAAGCAGATAATCATCGCCACCGGCGAAGGGGCGAAAGCCTCGCTCAGCGCCTTTGATTATTTGATCCGCACTAAGACGGCATAATCAAAAAAGTAAGACAGCCTGCGCTGATAAAGCCGCCCTCCGGGGCGGCTTTTTTATTTTTAACGCAGAGGTTTGATTATTCCATCATGCTTGCGTCGCAGCGCTATCCGCCAGGAGGGCGCAGGCTGCCCGCAATGCAGCGAATATGACGTTTTACTGGCCTTACGCAGGCTCGCTTAGTCCTGTATTTCAGCGCTGCGCTTCTCACCAGGATTATTCTTAAACCGCCAATACCCCAGCGTAGGTAACAGTGCAAGCTCGCGGCTACCCCGTCTACCCTTGAATAATTGCCGGGCTCATCGCCTTGCGACACCATTCACTTATCCGCCAGGAGGTCGACATGAAAGCGCTGACGTACCACGGCCCTCATAATGTCAAAGTTGAAAACGTCCCGGATCCCATTATCGAAGCGCAGGATGATGTGATTTTACGCGTCACCGCCACTGCGATTTGCGGCTCCGATTTGCACCTTTATCGCGGCAAAATCCCTCAGGTGAGCCACGGCGATATCTTCGGCCATGAATTTATGGGGGAGGTGGTAGAGACCGGTCGCGACGTGAAAGACCTGCGCAAAGGCGACCGCGTGGTGATCCCTTTTGTTATCGCCTGCGGCGAATGTTTTTTCTGTAAGCTCCACCAATACTCCGCTTGTGAAACCACCAACCCCGGGCGTGGCGCCATCCTTAACAAAAAAGAGATAACGTCGCCCGCCGCACTCTTCGGCTTCAGCGGCCTGTATGGCGGCGTGCCGGGCGGCCAGGCGGAATATGTACGCGTGCCGAAAGGCAACGTCGGCCCGCTCAAAGTGCCGCCGGTGCTTTCGGATGACAAAGTGCTGTTTCTCTCCGACATTCTGCCTACAGCCTGGCAGGCGGTAAAAAATGCGCAGGTTGGAAAAGGCTCCAGCGTTGCTATCTTCGGCGCCGGTCCGGTGGGCTTGCTCTGCGCCGCCTGCGCCCGCCTGTTGGGGGCGGAGCAGATCTTTAGTATCGACCACAATAATTACCGCCTGGCATTCGCCAAAGAACGCTACGGCGCTATTCCTATCAACTTTGACGATAACGACGACCCGGCCGCGTTTATCATCGAAAACACAACGGGCAACCGCGGCGTTGACGCCGTCATTGACGCCGTCGGGTTTGAGGCTAAAGGCAGCCTGACCGAAACCGTGCTGAGCAACCTGAAAATTGAAGGCAGCAGCGGTAAAGCGCTGCGCCAGTGCATCGCGGCGGTGCGCCGCGGCGGGGTAGTCAGCGTGCCTGGCGTGTATGCGGGCTTTATCCACGGCTTTCTGTTTGGCGACGCCTTCGACAAAGGGCTGACGTTCAAAATGGGCCAGACGCACGTTCAGGCATGGTTGCCGGAGCTGCTGCCGTTAGTTGAAAAACGGCTGCTGACGCCCGAAGAAATCGTCACCCACTATTTACCGCTGGAAGATGCGGTGCACGGCTACAAGGTTTTCGAGAAGAAAGAAGAGGAGTGCCGCAAGGTCATTCTTGTGCCGGGCGCCGCCACGCCGGAAGCCGCCCGCGAACGCGCAAGCGCGCTTAGCAATACGCCGCTGGAGCCGCTAAACCCGGTACAGCCGTAACCCGTCGCGCCGCTGCATCGCCAGCGGCGTTTTTTTGCCTGTCCAAAGCAAAAGCGCTGAAGGTTCGCTGAAGGGCGCGCAGCGTCGTAAACGCTCGATAAAAACGGAAAGAGGATGCGGGGCATCCTCTGAACAGGCTTAGCGGTGGTACTCGCCCGCCGCTTCAGGCTGGTAGAGCAGCTCAAGCACTTCAAGATGGGTTTCGCTGCCGTCCGGCAGCGGCCAGCGGATGGCGTCGCCCACGCGCAGCCCCAGCAGCGCCGCGCCCACTGGCGCCATAACGGAGAGCTGTGACGTGCTGTCGGTCACCTGCGCCGGGTAAGCCAGGGTGCGCAGATAGACCTCTCCGCTGGTCAGGTCGCGAAACTTGACCTGGCTGTTCATGCTCACCACATCGGCGGGCAGCGCTTGCGGGCGGCAGATCTGCGCGCGGTCAAGTTCCTCGTTTAACGCCTGAGCGACAGGCAAACCGGCGAAGGCGGGCTTCTCAAGCAGCATATCGAGACGCTCTGCGTCGAGTTCGTTAATGATAATGGCAGGTCGGGACATATTTACTCCATGTCGATACTTACGGCCAGGCCGCTAAAAGGTGTCCAAAGAAAAACCCCCACCGCCAAAACGATGAGGGTCTCCTTGAGGGGATGATACTGAGCCGCGCCCGCCGTTTAAAGTGACTCAGCTCACAGAACGCGCCTTACAGCAGCACGCTGCCAATAGCGGCCAGGACAAAGGCGATGGAGCCGAGCAGGGTTTCCATAACAGTCCAGGTTTTCAGCGTGGTTTTCTCGTCCATCTCCAGGAAGCGGCCCACCAGCCAGAAGCCGGAGTCATTCACGTGCGACAGCACGGTCGCGCCGCCTGCGATGGCGATAACGATAAAGCAAAGGTCGAACTGGCTTAAGCCAGGTGTGGCCTGCACCATCGGCGCGACCAGCGCGGCGGTGGTGGTCAGCGCGACCGTTGCGGAGCCCTGCGCTACGCGAAGCGCGGTAGAGATAACAAACGCCGCGAGAATAACGGGCATGCCGGTATCGGAGAGCACGCCCGCCAGCGCGTCGCCAATGCCGCTTGCGCGCAGCACGCCGCCGAACATGCCGCCCGCGCCCGTCACCAGAATAATGCCGCAGATGGGGCCGAGCGCACCGTCGCAAATTTTCTCCAGATGCTGGCGGCTGTGGTTGCGGCTAAAGACCATCAGCGCAAAGAAAACGGTGATAAGCAGCGCCACCGGGGTTTTCCCGAGCATGCGCAGGAAGTTGACCACCGTATTGTCGGCGCTTACCCAGCCGAGCACTTTGGCAGTGTTCAGGCCGGTATCAAGGAAAATCAGCGCCAGCGGCAGCAGCAGGATAGTGAGCACCATGCCGAAAGAGGGCGGACGGTGGTCTTTATCCATTTCCACGTCGCCCAGGAATGAGGTGGGCAGCTTCACATTAAATTTTTTACCGGCATAGAGACCGAACAGGTAGCCGCCGATGTACCACGTAGGCAGGGCGACGATAAGCCCCAGAATCACCAGCAGGCCGATGTTGGCGCCGAGCAGCTCGCTTGCGGCGACCGGGCCCGGATGTGGCGGTACCAGCGCATGCATAACGGCAAACGCGCCTGCCGCCGGGAAAGCGTATTTCAGCGTTGAGCCGCCGAACTGTTTCGCCACGCTGAAGATAATCGGCAGCATCACGACCAGGCCTGCGTCGAAGAAGATAGGGAAGCCAAACAGCAGCGAGGCGATGCCGAGGGCGAACGGCGCGCGATGTTCGCCAAATTTATTAATCAGCGTATCGGCGAGCACTTTCGCGCCGCCAGAAACTTCCAGCAGACGGCCAATCATCGCGCCAAGGCCCACCAGCAGCGCCACGCCTGCAAGCGTGCTGCCAAAGCCGGTCAGAATGGTCGGCACGATTTTATCGAACGGCACTTTGGTGACCAGCGCCACCACGATGCTCACCAGCGTCAGGGCCAGAAAAGCATGCACCTTAAAGCGCATGATGAGCACCAGCAGAAGGGCCACTGCGGCGGCGGCGATACCGAGCAGGGTCCCCGCGCCGTAAACAGCAGTTATTTCCGTCATCTTTATTATTTCCTCAGAAGTAGAGTAGAGAGGCGGAGTGCCGGAGCGTTGCCTTCTCTGATACCGGTAACATGATATCGGTAACATGCAAGGTAATGTAAATAACCCTCGACATGTTTATTAACAATTTGCGACAGACTTCAAACTCCGTCTTTTATCCCGTAACCGGTCCGGAAAGGGTAAATAGTAGTCGTAAAACCGCTCTCTGCCTCTCGCCGCGGCACTGCAAACGTCTCATAGTCCATCTCGCCGTTTTTTGCGCAGCTTTTTTTTATGAAATGCGCAGAAATGTCGGCCATATCCAGCTTTTAAGCAGCGAATATTCATGATCTTTGCCGCTTAACGCTTTCATTAACTAGCTTTTTTATAGGTGATTTTCTGTACACCTTTCCGATTACGGCGGCGCAACGCCACCTCTGTCTGACTACAGCTCATAAGAGGAAATGATGAAAAAGCTGACGTTAAGTGTCATAACCGTGGCGCTGGCGGGAACCAGCCATTTCGCTTTTGCCGATACCCTGCGCATGGAATGTCCTGTTTCACCCGGCGGCAAACAATATTGCCAGTACATCAAAGAGCGGTTTGAAAAGCAGACCGGCAACCAGCTTGAATTTATCGAATTCCCGGCCGCTTCGGATGAAAAGCTGGCGTTGCTCCAGCAGCTTTTCGCCGCGAAAGATGAAAAAGCGGTCGACGTGTTTGAATCCGACACTATCTGGGTGGGGCTGCTCGATAAGCAAACGCTCGACCTCACCGACGCGATGGGCAACCAGAAAGATCAGTTCTTCGAAGGGCCGTGGCAAAACGACACGGTTAACGGCCGCCTGAAGGCTATCCCTAACTACATCGACACCGGCGTGCTCTTTTACCGCAAAGATTTGCTGGAGAAATATAACGAGCAGCCGCCCAAAACCTGGGAAGAGATGACGCGCATCGCGACCAAAATTCAGGCCGAAGAGCGCAAGGCGGGCCGCAAGAACTTCTGGGGATACATTTTCCAGGGCAAATCTTACGAGGGGCTGACCTGCAACGCGCTGGAGTGGGTGCAGTCTTACGGCGGCGGTTCTTTTATTGATGAAAAAGGGAACGTGACCATCAATAACGAGAAGGCGGCCCGGGCGTTTGATATGGCGAAAAGCTGGATCGGCACCATCTCGCCGAAAGGGGTGCTGGGCTACAAAGAGGAGGAGTCGCGCACCGTCTTCCAGAATGGCGACGCGCTCTTTATGCGCAACTGGCCTTACGTCTGGCAGCTCTCGCAGGCGCAAGACAGCCCGCTGAAAGGCAAAGTCGGCGTCGCGCCGCTGCCAGCAGGCGAAGGGGGACAGAGCGCCACGGCGCTGGGCGGCTGGCAGTGGTCGGTTAACGCCAACACCAAAAACCCGCAGGCGGCAATTGAACTGCTGAAAATCCTCACCGATGACGATTCGCAGAAAACGCGACTGAAAATCATCGGCCATGCGCCTACCCGCGTCGCGCTTTATGAAGATAAAGAGGTGCTGGCCATGGCGCCGCAGCTCACCATGTTCCGCGATATTTTCGCCAAAGCCGCGCCGCGCCCGGCGACGGTGACCAAAGCCCAGTATCCGCGCGTTTCCAACGCCATTTTCAACGTGACCTTCAGCGTGCTGAACGGCAAAGAGGATGGCAAGAAGGCGGCGGCGGACCTGGAGCGGCGGCTTAACCGGGTGAAAGGCGCCGGCTGGCGGTAAGGTTTTGCCGCAATAGCCCCTCGCCATGCCCCTCTCTCCAACGGAACGAGGTAACCAGCAGGTAAGCGAGGCCCGTTTTTCTGGGCTTTCGCACCTGGGGAGAGGGCCGGGGCGAGGGGCCTGCCCGGACAAGATAGCCGTTGTTTCTCTGACTACGGAGCGCTTATGAAATCCGATAGCCTTACGCAACCTGTTACTGCGCCTGCCCGCAAGCTCACCTGGCATCAGCGCCGCCGTCGCGTGGCGTGGGGGCTTATCCTGCCGGCGCTGCTGTTGCTGGCGCTGGCGGCGGGCTGGCCGCTCTTTCGCACCATCTGGTTTAGCTTTACCAACGCCATGCTGGATAACCCCGGCGAGTATGAAATGGTCGGCCTCGCCAACTATTATGCGATGCGCGACGACACCGCCATTGGCGTGCTGAGTGACCCGCTCTGGTGGCAGGCGGTAGGCAACACCCTGTGGTTTACCTTCACCTCAGTGGCGCTGGAGCTGCTGCTCGGCATGCTGCTGGCGCTGCTGATGAATGAAAAATTCCGCGGCCAGGGGTTGGTGCGCACCGCCATTCTGGTGCCCTGGGCGATCCCTACCATCGTCAGCGCCAAGATGTGGGGCTGGATGTTCCACGATCAGTACGGCGTGGTGAACGACCTGCTTGGCGCCATTGGTCTGCCTTCCCATCTCGCCTGGATTGCCGAACCTTCGCTCTCCATGTGGGCGGTGGTAATCGCCGATGTCTGGAAAACGACGCCGTTTATGGCGCTGATGCTGCTTGCCGCGCTGCAGCTTATTCCGGCGGATCTCTATGAAGCGGCGAAGGTGGATGGCGCGAGCCCGTGGCAGCGCTTTAAGCGCATCACGCTGCCGCTCATTATGCCCGCTCTGGTGGTGGCGCTGATTTTTCGCATCATGGACGCCATGCGCGTCTTCGACCTTATCTACGTGCTGACCTCCAACAGTGAGGCGACGATGTCTATTTCCGGCTATGCCCGTGAACAGATCGTCTCGTATCAGGATATGGGCGTCGGCTCGGCGGCGTCGGTGCTGGTCTTTATGATGGTGGCGGGCATTGCCGCCTGTTTTATCCGCGTTTCACGGCTTAACGAGAAGGAGAAACGCTGATGAAGACCACCCGCTGGCAGCGCAAGGCGGCGTTTAAGGCGCTGATTTTCTTTGGCGCGCTACTTGCCTGCTTGTTCTGCGTTTTTCCGTTTTACTACGCCATTCTTACCTCGCTGCGCACCGGCCAGGAACTCTTCCTGCCTTCCTATCTGCCCACTGGCTGGCACTGGGATAACTACGTGGTGGCGCTGGTGGATAACGGCATCGCCCGCAGCCTGCTTAACTCGGTGCTGGTGGCGACGGTGACGGTGGGGCTCTGTTTGCTGGTCTCCATTACCGCCTCGTTCGCCCTGGCCCGGGTGCCGTTTCGCGGGCGCAAGGTGCTGCTGTTCACCATTCTTTGCGTATCGATGTTCCCGCAGGTGGCGGTGCTCACCGGCATGTTCGAACTGGTGCGCTTTCTCGGGCTTTATGACTCGCTCGGCGCGCTGGTGCTCTCTTACACCACCTTTTCGCTGCCCTTTACCGTCTGGGTGCTGACCACCTTTATGAAGTCGATTCCGGTGGAGCTTGAAGAGGCGGCCATCGTCGACGGCGCGAAAACCGGCACCATTATTCGCCGCGTTTTCGCGCCGATACTGGCGCCAGCGCTGGTCACTACCGGCCTGCTGGCGTTTATCGGCGCGTGGAACGAATTCATGTTCGCGCTCACGTTTATTATCTCCGGCGACAAGCGCACCGTGCCGGTCGCCATCAGTCTGTTTAGCGGCGCGTCGAGCTTTGAACTGCCGTGGGGCAGCATTATGGCGGCCTCGGTGGTGGTGACGCTGCCTATCATCATCCTGGTGCTGGTGTTCCAGAAACGCATCGTCAGCGGCCTGACCAGCGGCGCGATTAAGGGGTAAACCATGGCGCAATTACGCTTAGAGAAGATACAAAAACGCTACGGCTCCCATGCGGAGGTGATCAAACCGCTCGATTTGCAGATCAACAGCGGCGAGTTCGTGGTGGTGGTGGGGCCGTCAGGCTGCGGAAAGTCAACGCTGCTGCGCCTGGTGGCGGGGCTTGAAGAGATAACCGACGGCGACATGTTTATCGATAACGCGCGGGTCAACGATGATTCGCCTTCCGAGCGCGGCATCGGCATGGTTTTTCAGTCTTACGCGCTCTACCCGCATATGACGGTTTACCAGAATATGGCCTTCGCGCTGGAGATGGCGAAGCTTTCACAAAAAGAGATAGACGAGCGGGTGCAGGAGAGCGCGCGCATTCTGCAACTGGAGCACCTGCTGGACCGGCGGCCGAAGGATCTCTCTGGCGGCCAGCGCCAGCGCGTGGCGATAGGGCGGGCGATTGTCCGCGAGCCAAGCCTGTTTCTCTTCGACGAGCCGCTCTCTAACCTCGACGCCTCGCTGCGCGTGCAGATGCGCATGGAGATTGCGGCGCTGCATAAGCGCATTAACGCCACTATTCTCTACGTCACTCACGATCAGGTTGAAGCGATGACGCTTGCCGATCGCATCGTGGTGCTCAACCAGGGGCGAATCGAGCAGGTCGGCACGCCGCTTGAGTTGTACGACGCGCCGCAAAACGTCTTCGTCGCCCAGTTTATCGGCTCGCCTAAAATGAATCTTATCCATGGCAAGCTCTTGCGCGGCGGCGAGTTTGACTGCGAGGTGGAGCTTGAGAATCGTCAGCGCATCCGGCTGCCGGTGGATGCGCGCCGGGCGGGCGACGGCGAGGCGGTGCGGCTTGGCATTCGCCCGGAACATCTGGAGATAGTGGATCTCGCCGGGGCCGATGTGGAAGGGGAAGTGTTGTTTGTCGAACATATGGGCAACGAGACGCTGTTGTACGTTAACGGCGGCTACGGCGCAGAACCGCTGGTGATGCGCCATACTGAAAGGCTGGAAGTGCAGCCCGAACAGCACGTAGGGCTAAGGCTTTCACCCGAGCATTGCTATTTATTTGATAGTTCGGGCGTGGCGTTTCCACGGCTGAAGATCCCGCAACAACGGCACTGACTGAAGGGAGCGCGATGAAAGCAATCGACAAGAAATGGTGGCACAACGCGGTGGTCTACCAGATTTACCCGCGCAGTTTTATGGACGCCAATGGCGACGGCGTGGGCGATCTGGCAGGCATCATCAGCAAACTCGACTATCTCCAGCAGCTTGGCATTAACCTTATCTGGCTCTCCCCGGTTTACAAATCGCCGATGGATGACAACGGATATGACATCTCTGATTACGACGATATCGCCGACGAGTTCGGCACTCTGGAGGAGATGGAGCGGCTGATTCAGGAAGCGAAGAGGCGCGATATCCATATTCTGATGGATCTCGTGGTGAACCATACCTCGGACGAACATCCCTGGTTTATTGAAGCGAAAAAGGGCACGGATAACCCTTACCGCGATTTTTACATCTGGCGTAAACCGGCGCCGGACGGCGGGCCGCCCAATGACTTCCGCTCCTATTTTGGCGGCAGCGGTTGGGCGTATGACGAGGCGAGCGGCGAATATTATCTGCATCAGTTTTCAGTGCGTCAGCCCGATCTCAACTGGGACAACCCCCGCGTGCATGAAGAGGTGCATGCCATGATGAACCGCTGGCTCGATCGCGGCATCGGCGGCTTTCGCATGGACGTTATCGATCTTATCGGCAAAGAGGTCGATAAGCAGATCATGGCCAACGGCAAAAACCTGCACCTGTTGATCCGCCAGATGAACCGCGCCACGTTCGGCCCGCGCGATTCCATTACCGTCGGGGAAACCTGGAGCGCCACGCCGGAGGATGCGCTGCTCTACAGCGACCCGGCGCGGGAAGAGCTTTCCATGGTCTTTCAGTTCGACCATATCAAGCAAACCTGGGATGAAGTGCACGGCAAATGGCGCAGCCGGCCGTTTGAGCTTTCGCGTTTCAAGCAGAGCATTGACACCTGGCAGACGGCGCTCGCCGACCGCGGCTGGAACTCGCTTTTCTGGAGCAACCACGACCTGCCGCGCGCGGTGTCGAAATTCGGCAATGATGGCGAATACCGCGAAGTGTCCGCCAAAATGCTCGCCACCGCGCTGCACTGTCTGAAGGGGACGCCCTATATCTATCAGGGCGAAGAGATAGGCATGACCAACGTGCGCTTCTCGACTCTTGAAGAGTACCGCGACATCGAAAGCCTGAACCTTTACCGCGAGCGCGTGGCAAGCGGGGTGACTCACGATGAAATGATGACCGGCATCTACGCCAACGGGCGCGACAACGCCCGCACGCCGATGCAGTGGGATGCCAGCCCCAACGCGGGCTTCACCACCGGCACGCCGTGGCTCGGGGTGAACCCCAACTATGAAACCATCAACGTCGCCCAGGCGCTCAGCGAGCCGGACTCCATTCTCTGGCACTACCAGAAGCTGGTGGCGCTGCGTAAGCAGTATCCGATACTGGTCTATGGCGATTATCAAATGCTCTTTGCCGACCACCCGGAAGTGTTTGCCTGGGTGCGCCGCTACGAGGGCGAACTGCTGTTGGTCATTAACAACTTTTTCGGCAACCACCTCACGCTGCCCATTCCTGAGCAGATGCAAAGCTGGCACGGCGACTGTTTAATCAGCAACTACGCGCCCCGTGATCAGCTGGCCGTGAGCCTGGAGTTACAGCCGTATGAATCTTTTGCGCTGCTTATTCGTAATGGGGAGGCTTAATGGGTGAGGCAATCACGCCGGTGCGCGAGCGCTGGTGGAAAGAAGCGGTGGCTTATCAGGTCTATCCGCGCAGCTTTAAGGACAGCAACGGCGACGGCATCGGCGATTTAAACGGCGTGACCGAAAAGCTGGATTACTTAAAAGATCTTGGCATCGATCTCATCTGGATCTGTCCGATGTATCGCTCGCCGAACGACGATAATGGCTACGACATCAGCGATTATCACGCCATTATGGAAGAGTTCGGCACCATGGCTGATTTCGACCGTCTGCTGGAAGAGACGCACGCGCGCGGCATGCGGCTTATCCTTGACCTGGTGGTGAACCACACCTCCGATGAACACCCGTGGTTTCTTGAATCACGCGCATCGAAAGATAACCCGAAGCGCGACTGGTATATCTGGCGCGACGGCAAAAACGGCGCGGAGCCGAATAACTGGGAATCCATCTTCAGCGGCTCCGCCTGGGAGTATGACGAGACGACCAACCAGTATTTCATGCACCTCTTTAGCCGCAAACAGCCCGATCTCAACTGGGAAAACCGCGAGATGCGCACGGCGGTCTACGAGATGATGCGCTGGTGGCTCGACAAAGGCATCGACGGCTTTCGCATCGACGCCATTTCGCACCTGAAAAAAGAGCCGACGCTTGCCGACGTGCCGAACCCGGAGAATTTGCCCTATGCGCCCTCGATGGTCAGCCATCTGAACTATGACGGCCTGCTCGACTATGTGGACGATATCTGCGGCAACGTTTTTAACCACTATGACATCGTGACCGTGGGTGAAATGAACGGCCTGGACGCGGTGCATGCTGAAGAGTGGGTGGGAGAAAACCGCGGGCGGCTCAATATGGTGTTTCAGTTTGAACATGTGCGCCTGTGGGAGCCGCAGGCGGGGCTGCGGCCAACGCCCGCCGTGCTGAAAAAAATCTTCACCAGCTGGCAGGAGGCGCTGGAGGGCAAAGGCTGGAACGCGCTCTACGTGGAGAACCACGACGTAACGCGCATTACCTCGCGCTGGGGCGATACCGAGCATCACTGGCGCGAAAGCGCTACCTGCATCGCGGCGATGTACTTTCTGATGCAGGGCACCCCTTTTATCTACCAGGGGCAGGAAATCGGCATGACCAATACCCGCTTTGCGAGTCTTGCCGATTTCGACGACGTGTCGGCGAAAAACAAAGCCAAAGACCTTAAGCGGATGGGGATGAGCGATGCGGAAATTATTGCGTTTCTTACCCGCACCGGGCGTGATAACTCGCGCACGCCGATGCAGTGGGACAGCTCGCCGCACGCGGGCTTCAGCACCCACCAGCCCTGGCTTAAGGTAAACCCGAATTTTGAAATGATTAACGTAGAGAACCAGCTGCACGATCCGCAGTCGGTGCTCAACTTCTATCGCCAGATGATCCACCTGCGCAAGCGGGAAAAAGCGCTGGTTTACGGCCGCTACGACCTGCTGCTGGACGATCACGAGCAGATTTACGCTTACAGCCGTCTCTACGGCGACGAGCGCTTCGTGGTGCTGTGCAATATGTCGGGCAAGGCGGCAGTCTGGGATGAAGAGGCGTTAACGCTTGAGGGCGCGCAATGCGTGCTGGCGAACGTCGCCGAGTGGGAAGAGGGCTACCGCCTGCGCGCCTGGGAAGCGCGGGTTTATAAATTCAGCTGATTTTCCGGATATTCAGCGGCAGCCAAAGGTTGCCGCGTTTTTATTTCTGATGGCTGTAAACACCCTCACCATCGCATTAATTAAATAATCACATTCAGTAATTATATTGCTTTGATTAATCTGCTGCGCAAAGTCATTATTTGCGCTGAGTTTGATCTACCTCTAAAGAATTATTCCCTCGATTTTCCCTTTCGTGACCGATGTTAATACCGCCAGCGTTATATTTCGCGACACTGCCTGCAATTAATAAGCCCTTGCAGGGACAGCCGCGGCGATGCAGCCCGAGCTTATTAGCTTTATCGCCGGGCCCCCCTTTTCCAGGCGCAGATAAAAACAGGTTTCCGCTATATCATCACGGCGGAAAGGCGAAATGACGGTTTAAGGAGTTACCCATGCGTCTTGTTGTGCTAATCGCGGCGACGTTCGCTGCCGCCGCCTTGTGGACGTTGCCTGCCGAGGCGCGGCTTAGTGACGACCAGGTCAAAGCCCAAATGATTAAGGAATCGATAGCGGATTATTCCGGCAACTGCCCGTGCCCTTATAACAGCATGCGCAACGGCCGCAGCTGTGGCGGGCGCAGCGCCTGGAGCCGACCGGGCGGCGAATCGCCGCTGTGCTATAAAGAGGACATTACGCCAGCAATGGTGAAAGCCTGGCGCGAGGCCAACGAGGGATAAAAACGCAAACGCCAGGGCGGCGTTGCGCCGTGCCGCCCTGCAAACGTCTTCGGCTTAACCTCTTGCCAAAGCGCGTCTTGTCTTAATAGCCCACTTCATCCAGCACAAACTGCTTGCCGCAGTTGCCCGGATGCGGCTGCGGGGCAAAAGAGGCGGGCGAGAGCGGGGCATTGATGCTCGCCGCGTTAAGGGAAATCTGCATTTCGGTCAGGTAGGCAGGGTTGCCGTTGCAGGTGAGTTTCACCGCTTTCACGCTGCCGTTGCCCCAGGCTCTGGCCAGCGCTTTATCAAAATCCGCCCGGCGAATGGTTTTACCGTAGTTGTCGGCAAGGAAAGCACCGAGCGCGCTCTGCTTAATTTCGCCATTCAGGCGCACCATGGCGCCGAAATAGGCGTCCGGGTCGAAGCCGAAGCAGACGCCGTGCTTGGCGTATTCGTAACGCTCAAGACAGGAGTCGCCTCCGGCGCCGGGCATCACTTCGCTCAGGCGTGCGGCGGATTCCAGCGACAGCCCGGTTTCCGCGGCGGCGCATTTTCTGGCAGGGCTTGCCATCGGCATATCCGGGATCGGGCGAGTGGCGCAGCCATAGCGCATCCAGCGTCGTTCATCGACGCCCCGCGCGGCGATAGACTTCGGCAGGCCGGGCCACAGGCCGTGCGCGGTCAGGTAAGTGCGCTTATCGTCCTGCTCTTTTTGCGTGCTGCACTCCTGAGGTTCGTCCCGCTTGCGGTCATGCATGCTCTGGCAAAAGCCGGTTTGCCAGGAGAGCGCCAGCACGTAGCGGTCAAAATCCTGATATTTTTGCGCCACCAGCGGCTTCGCTTCCGCTATCAGCGGTTTCGTTTCCGCCGCCTGGGCGATATGCCATCCTGACAACATCAGCCCGCAAAGGGCTACGTTTCGCATCCTGAACATTCTGTTTCTCAATATTTGAAAGCGTTTAATTATTACTATTTATTTAAACACAAAAAGCGCCCGCAGGCGCTTTTCATCACGACAGGCGTTACTGCGCAAGCGCGGCGGAAGGCACCAGCAGCTGGGTGGCGATAATCACCACGAGCAGGCCTACGACAACCGGGACTGACGTGCGCTTCACCACTTCAAAAGGCGAGATTTTTGCCATCCCGGCCACTGCGACCACGACGCCTGAAACCGGTGAAATGGTGCGGCCAAGGTTTGAGGCCTGCAGCATAGGAATCGACAGGTAGGCGGGGTTGATGCCGGAGCTGTGGGCAAGTTTCGGGATCATCTCCACGAAGGCATAAAACGGCGCGTTGCCGGAGCCGGTCGTCATGGCGGCGAGCATGGTCAGCGTCACCAGCACCAGCATCAGAATAATGCTGGCGGAGCCAAACGAGGTGGCGATAGAGATAAGGCTTTCGATAAAGCCGATGGCGCTTAACCCCTGAGCGAAAACGCCGGCGGCGACCAGCAGGATCACCACGCCTGCAAACGCGTCCGCCATGCCGCGATAGGCGACCTCAAGCCCGGAAAAGACCTTTTGCGTATTGAAGCCGCGAAAAAATTCGATCACCGCGCTCAGCAAAATGCACAGCACCAGAATCGTGATGATATGCAGTTGCGGCCCCCATTTGCCGTCGAAAATCAGCACCCCGAGGATAGGCGTAAAGGGCAGGATGGCGTAAAACGACGGCGCCGTGGTTTCGATGTCGCTAACGTCCAGCATCTCGTGGCTTACCTGCTCTTTTTTATCGAGATAGCGCTGCCAGAAAAAGTGAGCAATCGCCATGGCGATAATCGCGGCGATGGAAATCGGCAATGTGGTTTTAAACGCGAAATCGATAAGCGGCATTTCGGCGGCTTTAGCGGCCAGCACCACGTCGCCGGAGGTGGGCGAAAGAATGATCGCCGCAGGCGAGGCGCAAATGGCGGCGGCAGCGCCGCGGCTGATGCCGACGTTCACCATCACCGGAAAGAGCGTGGCCATAAGCAACACGCCAAGGCCGGTTGCTGAAGAGACGGCGAGCGACATCAGGCAGGCAACGAAATAGGCGGCAATCATCAGCAGATAAGGGGAGTTGATGTAGCGCAGCGGCTTTGACGCGAGCTTAACCACCATATCGTTCGCGCCGATGTGGGTCATGTAAGCGGCAAACCCGCACAGCATCATAATCATCATGCCGAGATCGCCGCCGCGGCTCATCAGCAAGATTTTGACATATTCGACGATATCGGTGGCGGTATAACCGGTGGACTCGCTGCTGGCCGGTAAAACCTGATGACCCATCAGCGCGCTGATGATTAACAAAAGCAGGCCGCCGACAAATAACACGCCGGTGGCGGAATAGCCTTTAATGATATAACGCGCCACACCGGCAATGACGATGACGCCGATAAAAAGCTCCAGAAGTATTTGCATAAATTCCTCTGCTAATCGCGGCCCGCGACAGGGCGCCCGAATAACAAGTCATAATAAGAAAGGGGGAAGAAACGCAACGAATGTGCCTAAATCTTCAACGCGTTTAGCTGATAAAAATCAACGAAAAGCGTGGTTGCGTGCAATTTTGTACCGTAGCTGAAAAGGTAAGTAAATAATTATACGGGCCAGTTTCACCTAAGGGAGGTTATTAGCGTACGTCAATTGTTAGCGGACAGGTAAATAATGTCGTGGGGAAAATGGCCTGAATGTTAATTAAAGGTGTTTTTTAGCGGGCCGTATGCAAAAGCCTTAAAAAGGCGTGTCTAAGTGAATCTCGCCTCGTTATACTCCCGATAATTTCTATTCATAAAGTGAATTTATGCCGACGCTGTTTGCCAGAATCAAAAGTCTGCGCGCGCTCCGCCAGCACCTGTTAAGGCTGCTGCTGGCGCTGGGCTTTTTGTTTATCGGCAGCCAGCTTGCTCTCGCCTCCCATGATTGTGGGCTGGCGATTAGCGGCGATACGGTCATGGCGCAGCACATCGGGCATCTGCAAAGCCCGGCGATGCCCGACGCTCATGCCAAATCCCCCGCCTGTGAAAAACACTGCGTGCCGGATCTCGCGCAAAAAGAGACCGTGCATCTCTCTCTTACGGCGCTGCCGGTTGCCGATACGCTGGCTGTGGCGCAGCCGCCTTGCCCGCCCGTTATCGCTTCTCACTGGTCGCTTACCCCTCCCGCAGCAGGGCCGCCGGCAACGCTTCGTTTTTGCCGGTTTCGCGAATAGATCCAGAACTGTCGTGCCTTTACCGGGCTCAGGCCCTTTTACCGACTGAATTCTGGAGAAAATTATGTCTCGCTTACTGCTTTGCGTTTTACTGGCGGCCGTTGCCGCGTTGACTTCCTTTTCCGCGTTTACCGCACCGCATCATGATATGCATCAGATGGCGTCAGTTGACGCGTCCGTATACGCCTCTCAGGGCATTGTGAAGAAGGCGGACGCGCAAGGCGTCGCTATCGCCCATCAGGCTATTCCCGCGCTTAACTGGCCGCCGATGACCATGACGTTCGCTCAGCCCGCCACGCCGGTGGCGCTAAAACCGGGCGATGCCGTGGCGTTCACCTTCCGCCAGACGGCCGGGGGATATCAGCTCCTTTCCGCAACGCCTGCGAAGTAAAACGGAGGCGTAATGAAATCAACAACCCTGAGCCTCTGGCTCGCAGGGGGCGTGCTCGCCTGCGTCTGTTTCGCCGCAGAGGCGGCGCCGTGGACGCTGGAGCAAACCCTGAGCGCCGCACAGCGCTACTCCGCCGGGCTTTCCGCCAGCCGCAACGAAGAGCGCGCCTGGCGCGCCATGGCGGACTCGGCGCGCGAACTGCCGGACCCGAAACTGAAAGTGGGTATTGAAAACGTCCCGGTGGAGGGCGGCAATGCCCGTCGCTTCACCCGCGACGGCATGACCATGCAGCGTATCGGCGTAATGCAGGAGTATGTCAGCGGCGAAAAGCGCGAACGTAAAGCCCAGACCCTTATCGCCGAATCTGCCAGCGTTCGGGCCAAAGCGGATGTCATTCTCGCCGCCCTGCAACGCGATGCGGCGCAGGCCTGGCTTGATCTCGCCCTGTCGCAAAAAGCGCTGCAGGCGGCGCAACGGCTGGTCGTGGAAACCGAACGCCAGCTGCCCGCACAAAAAGCGGGGGTCGGCGCCGGGGAAACGTCCGCCGCTTCCGTGGTGGAGCTGCAGATGGCGCTGGCGGCGCTTCGCGATAATGTCACCCTTGCTGAGCGCGACGTTACGCTTGCCAGAACGCGGCTGCTGCAATTAACGGGCGAGGAGATTACTGACGCGCGCGGTCCGCTGCCGCGCTATCAGCGGTTGCCCGCCGACCCTGCCGCGCTTGAACAGGCGGTCGCGCAGCACCCGGAGCTTGCGCTCGCCGCACGGGAAGCGGAGGTTGCGAAAGCCCGCTCCGCCCAGTCTGCGGTGGCGGCAAAACCGGATGTGGGCGTGGAGGTGTGGTATGGCAAACGTGCACAACGGGAAGAGGATATGGCGGGCATTATGGTGACCGTCGATCTGCCGCTGTTCCAGGGGCACCGCCAGCAAAAGGATTACGCCGCCGATCTCTCCCGCGCCTATGAGGCGAACGACAAGCTGGCGCAGGTGACGAGGGATGAGATAGCCCGGGTGCGCACGCTGCTTGCGGAGTATCAGGCTGCACAGACGCTCTGGACTCGTCAGCGGCAGGAGATAGTTCCGCTGCAGCGCCAGCGGCTCGCTTTGCTGGAGGCGCAATATCGCGCAGGGGAAAGCGATATTGCCGCCGTGCTGGCGGCGCGGCGCGACGTGCTGAACAGCGAAACCAGCGCCATCAGCGCCGAAAAGACACTCGCCAGCCGCTGGGTTGCCCTTCGTTACCTCACTCCCGAGGCGTTAGCACAATGAAAAAATTAACCTTAAGCGCGTTAGCGCTCTCTCTGTTTATGGCGGCGGCGGGCTACTGGGCTGGTCGTGAGCAAGCGTCTGAAGGCGCAAGCCAGAAGCCGGAGCGCCAGGTGCTCTACTGGTATGACCCCATGGTGCCAGGCCAGCGTTTCGATAAGCCAGGCAAGTCGCCTTTTATGGAAATGGATTTGGTGCCGCGCTACGCCGATGAAGAGACGCAGCAGGGCGGTGTGACAGTGGACGCCCGCCAGCAGCAAAACCTTGGCATGCGCACCGCGCCAGTCGAGCGGCGCGCGCTGGCGTCGCCTTTCTCCGCTTTCGCGACCGTGGAGCAGGATGAGCGCAGCGTGGAGGTGGTGCCCGCTACGGCGACCGGCGTGGTGGAAAAACTTTTTGTTCGCGCGACGGGGCAACAGGTTAAAGCGGGAGAGCCGTTGGCAAGACTCTGGATCCCGCAGTGGACGGCGGCCCAGCAGGCTTATCTGGCGGTGCGGCAGCTTGGCGACTCTGCGCTGAGCAATGCCGCTCGCGAACGGTTGGCGCTGCAGTTTATGCCTCAGGAGGTGATCGCGCTCGTTGAGCGCAGCGGCAAACCGCAACCGCGCGTGACCCTGCGGGCCAGCCGGAATGGGTATGTCACAAAACTTGAAACGCGGGAAGGGGCGCAGGTAGCGGCGACCGCGCCGCTGTTTGAGCTAGCAGGCCTGGACTCTGTCTGGCTGGTGGTAGATTACCCCGCCTCGCAAACGCTGGAGCCCGCGAGCGAAGTGGTCGCCCGCAGTGAAAGCTGGCCGGGCGAGTGGTTTACCGGTCGCGTAAGCGAACTGTTGCCGACGCTTGAGAGCGGAACGCGCACGCGAAAAGCGCGGGTGGTGTTGGATAACCCGCAGCAAAAGCTGCGGCCCGGCATGTATCTCACTGTGCAACGCGCTAAGGAAACGGCGGTTCCCTCCCGGCTGGCTATTCCCGAAGAGGCGCTCATCGAGACCAGCAACGGCGGTCGGGTGCTGGTGGCGCAGGAGGGGGGACGCTTTGCGCCGGTTAACGTGACGACTGGCGTGCATAGCGACGGTTTTGTGGAAGTGCTTGCCGGACTCAAGGAAGGAGAGCGAGTGGTCACTTCCGGTCAGTTCCTTATCGATTCCGAAGCGAGTTTGCGCAGCGCGCTGCCGCAAGAGGCGGCCGTGAGCGCAAGCTATGCCGGCGAGGGCGTAGTGAAAGCGCTGGAAGCTGACAGCGTCACCCTCGCACATGGCCCCATTGCGGCGCTTAACTGGGGGGCGATGACCATGGATTTCGCGCTTGCGCGCCCCGTTACGGGAATACGGGTAGGGGACAAAGTGACGTTTCATTTTACCGTTGATGAGAAAGCGGGAGCCGTGATTACCCACCTCATGCCTGCCGGGGAGGCGAAGCCATGATCGCGCTTGTTATTCGCTGGTCGCTGAAAAACCGTCTGCTGGTGCTGCTGGCGACGCTGGGGCTGGCCATCTGGGGTATCTGGTCTCTCATGCGGGCGCCGCTGGACGCCTTGCCCGATCTCTCGGATGTGCAGGTCATTGTGCGGGTGAGTTACCCGGGAAAAGCGCCGCAGATTGTAGAAGATCAGGTGACCTATCCGCTTACCACCACCATGCTCTCAGTGCCGGGCGCGAAGACCGTGCGCGGCTTTTCGATGTTTGGCGACGCCTACATTTACATCCTGTTTGAAGACGGCACCGATCTCTACTGGGCGCGATCGCGGGTGCTTGAGTATTTAAGCCAGGTGCAGTCGCAATTGCCCGCCCAGGCGAAAGCCTCGCTCGGACCGGATGCCACCGGGGTAGGCTGGGTTTACGAATACGCGCTGGTGGATCGCAGCGGCACACATAGCCTTGCCGATCTGCGCTCGTTGCAGGAGTGGACACTGAGGTATGAACTCAAAACCGTTCCCAATGTGGCTGAAGTGGCGAGCGTGGGCGGGATGGTGCGCCAGTATCAGGTCGTTCTGCTGCCCGAGAAGTTGCGCGCGTTAAGCATTACGCATCAGCAAGTTATCGACGCCATACAAAGCGGCAACCAGGCGAGCGGCGGCGCGGTAGTGGAGATGGGGGAAGCGGAATATATGGTGCGCTCCACGGGCTATATTCAGAGCCTTGATGATTTGCGCGACACGGTAGTGGTAAACCGCAACGGCGTGCCGGTGATGCTTGGCGATGTCGCCACCCTGCGTCATGGTCCGGAGATACGCCGCGGCGTGGCGGAGCTGAATGGCGAAGGGGAGGCGACGGGCGGCATCATCGTCATGCGTTACGGTAAAAACGCGCTGGAGACGATTCACGCTGTGAAGGCGAAGCTTGCTGATATTCAGCGTACGCTGCCGCAAGGCGTGGAGATTGTGCCGGTATATGACCGCTCGACGCTTATCGGACACGCTATCGACACGCTCACCCATAAACTTATCGAAGAGTTTATTGTGGTCGCGCTGGTCTGCACCCTGTTTCTGTTTCATTTTCGCTCGGCGCTGGTGGCCATGGTTTCACTGCCGCTCGGGATCCTGGGCGCTTTCGTGGTGATGCATTACCAGGGCATTAACGCCAACATCATGTCGCTTGGCGGCATCGCTATCGCTATTGGCGCGATGGTCGACGGCGCCATCGTGATGATTGAAAACATGCATAAAGTGCTTGAGCACTGGCGGCGGGAGCATCCGGAGCAGGAGCCGCGCGGCGGCGACTACTGGCGTATCGCCGCTGAGGCGTCGGCAGAAGTCGGGCCTGCGCTGTTCTGCAGCCTGCTGATTATTACGCTCTCGTTTATTCCGGTCTTTTCGCTGGAAGCGCAGGAGGGGCGTATGTTTTCGCCGCTCGCCTTTACCAAAACCTGGTCGATGGCCGTCGCTGCCGGGCTTGCGATTACGCTCGTGCCTGTGCTGATGGGCGCGTTTATTCGCGGGCGCATTCGTACAGAAAAAGAAAACCCGCTTAACCGCTGGCTTATCGCCGCCTACGAGCCGTTGCTCAATAAAGCGCTTGCCTGGCCGAAAGCGACGCTGGCGCTGGCATTGGCCCTGCTGCTGGTTACGCTGTGGCCGCTCAGCCGTCTCGGCAGCGAGTTTCTGCCGCCGCTGGATGAAGGCGATTTGCTCTACATGCCCTCCACGCTGCCCGGGATCTCGGCCCGCGAAGCGGCCCGACTGCTTCAGCAGACCGACCGGCTTATTAAAACGGTGCCGGAAGTGGAAAGCGTATTCGGCAAGGCGGGGCGGGCGGAGACGGCGACCGACCCGGCGCCGCTCACGATGCTTGAAACCACCATTCGCTTTAAGCCGCGCGCGCAGTGGCGTGCTGGTATGACCATGGACAGGCTGGTTGAGGAGCTGGACCGCGTGGTGCAGGTGCCCGGCATCGCTAACGTTTGGGTGCCGCCTATCCGCAACCGCCTCGATATGCTGGCGACGGGGATTAAAAGCCCGGTGGGCATTAAGGTCAATGGCAATTCGCTTGCGGATATTGAACGGGTGGCGCAGCAGATAGAACAGGCGGTGAAAAGTGTGCCAGGGGTAACCTCGGCCCTGGCGGAACGGCTGACGGGCGGACGCTACGTTGATATTTCCATCGACAGGCGCAAAGCCGCGCGCTATGGCGTTTCGGTAAAAGAGTTGCAATCGATGGTGGAGAGCCTGGTCGGCGGTGACAATATTGCGCAAACGGTGGAGGGGCGGGAGCGCTACCCCATTAACGTTCGCTATCCGCGCGAATGGCGCGACAATGTGCAGAAGCTGCGCGAGTTGCCTGTAGTGACCGCAGGCGGCGCGCAGGTGACGCTGGGCGAGTTGGCGGAGGTAGCCCTTGTTGAAGGGCCGCCGATGCTAAGAAGCGAAAATGCGCGTCTTTCCAGTTGGGTGTTCGTTGACCTGCGCGGGCGTGATTTGCGCTCTGCCGTCGTCGCCATGCAGCAGGCCGTTGCGCAGCAGGTGAAACTGCCGCAGGGGGTGACGCTTGCCTGGTCGGGGCAATTTGAATATCTGGAGCGCGCCGCGGAAAAGCTGAAAATCGTCCTGCCGTTCACCTTACTGATTATTTTTATTCTGCTTTATATTACTTTTGGACGACTGAGCGATGCCCTGATAATTATGGGAACGCTGCCATTTTCGCTTATTGGCGGCATCTGGCTGCTCTGGCTGCTCGGATATAATCTTTCCGTTGCCGGGGCGGTGGGTTTTATCGCGCTGGCAGGCGTTGCGGCGGAATTTGGCGTTATTATGGTGCTTTACCTTAATCAGGCGATGCAGAAACAACGTACCTCGCAGGCGTCTGAAAATAAGGAACATATTAAAGCCGCAATTCATGAAGGCGCGGTGCTACGGGTGCGGCCCAAGGCGATGACGGTCGCCACCATAATGGCGGGGCTATTGCCCATCATGTGGGGCGAAGGAAGCGGTGCAGAGGTGATGCGCCGCATCGCTGCGCCGATGATAGGCGGCATGGTAACCGCGCCGCTGCTTTCCATGCTGGTTATTCCCGCGCTCTATTTTCTTCTCCATCGAAATAAATAGTTTTTGACCGCTCCGCAAGGGGCGGTTTTTAGCGTCTCAGGGAAAGCGGGAGCGCTATGCTAACCTGGTTTCGGATTAAGCTTGCTGCGGTTAAGGCATTATTTAGTTAGCCTTTGGTAAGGTTAGCCTGAAACATATTTTATAAGTAAGAACTTAATTGATGAAAAAAGCAGTAACCCTTCTTATTCCTCTCTTGTTTTCATTTGATAACGCCAGCGCAGCGGAAAACAAACGCCTGCCTAAGCCTTTTACCACGCTCAAGAAAAATATTGCGCAAACGTGGGGTGAGCCTGCGCACTATGACGGCTATCTGCCCGTTATCACCTGGCATGCGCGCTTCGCATACGATAAAGAGAAAACCGACAGGTACAATGAGCGTCCCTGGGGCGCCGGTTTCGGCCAGTCGCGCTGGGATGAAAAAGGCAACTGGCATGGGCTGTACGCGATGGCGTTTAAAGATTCTTTTAACCACTGGGAACCCATCGCCGGCTATGGCTGGGAAGCCACGTGGCGCCCGCTTGCGGATGATAATTTCCGTCTTGGGCTTGGCTACACCGTGGGCGTCACGATGCGCGAAAACTGGAATTACATCCCGATTCCATTGGCATTGCCCCTGGCGTCGGTAGGATACGGACCGGCGACGTTTCAGATGACTTACATTCCCGGAACCTATAACAACGGCAACGTCTACTTTGCCTGGTTGCGGCTTACGTTTCAGTAACCTAAAAAAAATTTGGCCTTCGTCACACTTTAAACCCTGAAAAAACAAGGGTTAAAAGCGGGGTGGAAAAAAAGTTGGCGACTTTTATCACTTTTTAGCAAAGTTCGACTGGACAAAAGCCATCACAATTGATGTACTGATACCCGACACAGCATTTGTGTCGTTTTTTCATGTAAAGGTAATTTTGATGTCTAAGATTAAAGGTAACGTTAAGTGGTTTAATGAATCCAAAGGCTTTGGTTTCATCACTCCGGAAGATGGCAGCAAAGATGTGTTCGTACACTTCTCTGCAATCCAGAGCAATGGTTTCAAAACTCTGGCTGAAGGTCAGCGCGTTGAGTTCGAAATCACTAACGGTGCCAAAGGCCCTTCTGCTGCTAACGTAATCGCTCTGTAAGCGTCAGCAAGAATTTCAAAACCCGCCCACTGGCGGGTTTTTTTATGCCTCTTTTTGGCAGCCATCAATAAAACAAAAACGTTTTTAAGAAGGCGGCGACGACCAGTACGCTTAGCAGTACGGCCCCCAGGCTTTGCAAATTCTCTTTCATGGCGACACCTCAAAATGACGATGCCGCCATGGTGGCAGAGAAAGATTAAGGCTGGATTAAGAAGGCGGCGTTAATGGGCGCTGGCGGCGGAAAAGATCCAGAATGCGATCGCCGTCATCATAAACGAACCCGCCAGGTTTACCGCCACGTTCAAGGCGGCCCAGCCAAAACGTCCTTGCTGCAATAAAAACACCACTTCCGCGGAGAAGGTGGAAAAGGTGGTTAAGCCGCCGCAAAAGCCAGTGGTGATAAGCAGCTTCCACACAGGATCGATATGCGTCAGGCGGTTAAACCAGGCAAGCCCCGCGCCGATAATGAATGCGCCAGCCAGGTTTGCCGTCAGCGTGCCAAGCGGAATGGCATGATGCAGCGGATTAAGGCGCAGGCTTAGCCACCAGCGCAGTACGCTGCCCGTGCCGCCGCCGATAAAAACGGCCAGTAAAATATTTACCACGTTAAGATCCATCAGCAGAAATTTCAGAAACTAAAGTCTACCGCCGCTCCGCACAGCCTGGCTATCCCCGATATACTCGTTAAAAAAGCGCACGGGAGAAAATAATGAAAATCGCTGTTGGGCAGTTCGCCGTTACGCCGCACTGGCAGAAAAACGCGCTGACCTGTGTGGAGATGATGGCTAAAGCGGCAAAACAGGGCGCCGATTTGCTGGTCTTGCCGGAGGCGTTGCTGGCGCGTGAAGACAGCGACCCGGATTTATCCGTGAAATCAGCGCAGACGCTGGATGGCGAGTACATACGCATATTGCGCGAGGAGAGCCGTAAGAACGCGCTCACGACGCTTTTGACGGTGCATGTACCCACGACCAGCGGAAGAGCGGCAAACACGCTGCTGGCGCTTAAGTGCGGCAAAATTATCGCACGGTACGAAAAGCTCCATTTGTACGATGCGTTTTCGGTACAAGAGTCGCGATGTGTCGACGCCGGTGAAACCGTTCCTCCGCTGATTGAAGTCGCGGGCATGAAAGTCGGATTAATGACATGTTATGACCTGCGCTTTCCTGAGTTGGCGCTAAGCCTGGCGTTAGCTGGCGCTGAGGTGTTGGCGTTGCCCGCCGCCTGGGTACGCGGCCCGCATAAAGAGCATCACTGGGCGACGCTGCTTGCCGCCAGGGCGCTTGATACAACCTGTTATCTGGCGGCGGCGGGCGAGTGCGGCAATAAGAATATTGGCCATAGCCGGATAATAGACCCCTTCGGCATTACCATCGCCGCCGCCGCCGAGGAGCCGGAGATGATTTTTGCTGAGATTTCTTCGCAGCGGGTTGCGCAGGTGCGGGAAAGATTACCGGTGCTAAAAAACCGGCGCTTCGCTCCACCGAGTCTGTTGTGATGTTTTTTTACGCAACGCTTGATTCACCTTGTTACAGATTGCTATTGTGTGTCGGGCTCAAATGTCCGTTAATAAGTGCGGGCTTTCGGGTGGCCATTTAAGCGCCAGTTTTTTAAAGAAGGTATGTATGGGTGAAATTAGTATTACTAAGCTTCTGGTGATCGCCGCGCTGGTGATCCTGCTGTTTGGTACCAAAAAGTTGCGCACGCTGGGCGGTGACCTTGGCGCTGCAATCAAAGGCTTTAAGAAAGCGATGAACGACGACGACGCCAGCGCGAAAAACGCCCCGGCGGCTGACGCGTCCGCAGAGCGTCTCTCTCACAAAGAGTAACTGCGTACTGCCCGTTTAAGGGTATAAAAAAACCGGCGCTAAGCGGCCGGTTTTTTTGTGGGGGAAAGCCCGAGAGTAACAGGATGTTACGCTGTTATTTGACTTCCATCCCTTTCGCCTGCAAATCAGCATGGTAAGAGGAGCGCACAAACGGGCCGCAGGCTGCGTGGGTAAAGCCCATCGCCAGCGCTTCCGCTTTCATCTCTTCAAACTCTTGCGGACTTACGTAACGCTGTACCGGCAGGTGATGACGGCTCGGCTGCAGATACTGGCCCAGGGTCAACATCGTCACGCCGTGGGCGCGCAGGTCGCGCATTACCGCAACGATCTCTTCATTTGTTTCGCCAAGACCCACCATCAAACCCGATTTCGTCGGGATATCCGGGTGCGCTTCTTTAAAGCGTTCCAGCAGCTTCAGCGACCAGGCGTAATCGGCGCCCGGGCGTACCTGACGATAAAGACGCGGCACGTTTTCCAGGTTGTGGTTAAACACATCCGGCGGCGTAGCGGTGAGGATGTCCAGCGCTTTGTCCATGCGGCCGCGGAAATCGGGCACCAGCGTTTCGATTTTGATGCTCGGGTTTTTTTCACGAATCGCGCTGATGCAGTCCGCAAAGTGTTGGGCGCCGCCGTCGCGCAGGTCATCGCGGTCAACAGAGGTGACAACAACATAACGCAGGCCCATGTCGGCGATAGTTTGCGCCAGCTTCTGCGGCTCGTTAGCATCTGGCGCGACCGGTCGGCCGTGAGCCACATCGCAGAACGGGCAGCGACGGGTGCAGATAGCGCCCAGAATCATAAAGGTGGCGGTGCCGTGGTTAAAGCATTCCGCAAGGTTCGGACAAGAGGCCTCTTCGCAGACGGAATGGAGGCCGTTTTTGCGCATCGCCGCCTTAATTCCCTGAATACGGGTAGAGTCGGCAGGGAGTTTGATTTTCATCCACTCCGGCTTTCTGAGCAGTGCCTCGCGCTCTGTAACCACGTTTTTAACCGGGATAAGGGCCATTTTATCGGCATCGCGGTATTTCACACCGCGTTCCATCACAATGGGTTTACTCATAGCGTGCGTGTTCCAGTTGCGGATAACGAAGGAAAGCGTCTCAATTCAAGCAAACGTTGTATTTATCAACTATTTTTGAATTAACGGCACGCAGTATATCATTAGTAACAGGCAGAAATCAGCCTGCGGGCACGGGAAATAGAGAAAGAATTGTAAAATAGTTGTTATTTCGTGCCCTTATGTGGGTTAAACGCCTGTACGCAGGCGTCTGATATGCATGAGCGCTTATTCGTGCTTGCCGAAGCCTTCCACTAGCGTTTCTATGACGCTTTGCACCACCGGGTCGCGCAGGCTGAACTTGTTGTAATGCAGAGAAATATCCACGCCTTCATCAATCAAAATTTCACTTTTCACTTCGCTTAACTGGCAGCTCTCTTTAAACATTTCATACAGCCTGCCGGGCATAAAGCCTATCAGATCGCTGCTGCCGATGATTGCGGCGATGGTCACCATGTTGTAGCTGCTAAAGGTGACGTTGCGGTTTGGCAGCAGGGCATTAATTTGTTTGCGCAGGCTGCTGAGCGCTTCGTTTGGCATCATGATAAGGGTTTGACCGTAGCGCTGCAGCTGTTCCATAGAAACAGGCGCTTCGCTGCAGGGATGGCCGCGACGGCATACCATAACGACACGGTCTTTAAACAACACGTGGCTGCTCAGGGTGCGTGAGGACCAGGAGCTGGCGTCAATGACCAGGTCGGTCTGAAACTGGCTGAGCTGGGCTTCGGTATCGGTAAGCGGGATGTTGCGGATTTGCAGGTTAGGATTGACTTGCTGAATCAGTTGGTAAATTTGAGGGATAACCAACGCGCCCACCGAAGGCGAAGTGGCGATACTGAGCGTGCGCTGTTTGTCATGCTCGCCGTGGAAGTCGAGCGCGCCGAGAATCGACTCAAGCCCCTGGCTGATATACTCGTGCAAATGAGTAGCATATGCGGTCGGCGTAACGCCCTGGCCTTTACGGATAAAGAGCGGGTCAGGAAATATCAGCCGTAATTTTTGAATCGACTGGCTAATCGCTGAAGGCGTCAGGTTCAATATTCTGGCCGCGTTCACTATCCCTTTATGAACGTAAACCGCTTCAAAAATGGTCAGCAGGTTGAGATCGATATTTCGCAGCGTCTGGAATATTTGCGGTTTGTTCGCATCGTTTTTTCTGGCGCCGGGGTGCTCCGGGGGATGGTTGAATTCCACGCTACGCTCCAAATACAGTGATAAAACATATAATAAATTGATTATATTTATTAAATCTATGAATTGGCGATTAAGCAGACAATAAAGCCGTTGACGTGTCGTTTCACTATTTAAGTGAATAGGACTTTCCGCTAACGGCAAGCAGGAAAAACGATTTTTCAGATTATTCTCGCATTGACCGCCCTGTCATTATTTATTGCCTGAATTAATAATTACTCGTTCAGGCGAAAAGAAAATATATAATCCATCACAGATTGTAAAGCGACAAATAAACGGCACGAATGGCCGCAATAGCGCATTGCGGCCTGAATAGAAATTTAAGCAGAAATATATTCCGCGGCGGGATTGTTAAGCAGTGCTAAAAAGTGATGGACCAGGCGCGGCTGGATTTTTTCGACGCTCGCGCCCGGGCGTAGCGCGCTGATTTGCGTCATCTCCATGCCGGCGTATCCGCATGGGTTGATGCGCAAAAAAGGCGTAAGATCCATATCAATGTTCAATGCCAGACCGTGAAAAGAGCAGCCTTTACGGATGCGCAGCCCCAGCGAACAGATCTTTTTCTCGCCTACATAGACGCCAGGCGCATCCGCACGAGGATGGGCTTCAATATTAAGCTCAGCCAGGGTATTCACGACGGTTTGCTCCAGTAGCGTGACCAGCTCGCGTACGCCAAGCTTGCGGCGTTTAAGATTAAGCAAGACATACATCACCTGCTGCCCGGGGCCGTGATAGGTAACCTGCCCGCCGCGATCGCTTTGAACAACTGGAATATCGCCCGGCATTAAAACATGTTCCGCTTTGCCCGCCTGCCCCTGAGTAAAAACAGGCTGATGCTCAACCAGCCAGATTTCGTCTGGGGTAGTCTCGTCGCGGGTATCGGTAAACTCATGCATCGCCTGCGATATGGGCTCATAAGGCTGCAGGCCGAGCTGGCGTATCAGAAGGGTATCCTGAAACAAAACAGCGTCTCCGGAAGGAATAAGGTGCGGGGAGTATATCACAGCGAGTGGGGAGGGAGATTGCCCGGCTATGGCCGGGCGACGCGATTACAGCACCATGCGGACAATTTCGATATTGCCCAGCTCTTCATAGAGCGTTTCTACCTGCTCGATATGCGTTGCGTTAATGGTGATAGAAACCGAGTGGTAGTTCCCTTTGCTGCTCGGTTTAACCTGCGGCGTGTAGTCGCCAGGGGCGTGGCGCTGCACAACCTCAACGACCAGATCAACCAACTCAGGCTTCGCCAGACCCATCACTTTGTAAGTAAAGGGGGTAGGGAACTCAAGCAGTTCGTTAAGTTTGGTTTTCATGTCAGCTCCAGCGTTACGTCAGAAAATAATAACTCCCGCCGTAGCGGGAGTTGGTTTGATGCCTAGTATATGGGGACAAATCTGAGGCTTTCAAGTGGTCATTTTTTAGCCGAACCAGTGATGGAACATCAGTTTGATGTAATCAATGATTTTGCCAAAGAAATTGCCTTCCTGAATTTCTTCCAGCACCACCAGCGGGCGCTGGTCGATAGTTTTGCCGTCGAGCTGGAAGTTAATGGTGCCCACCACCTGGTTTTTAGCAAGCGGCGCGTGCAGTTCAGACGTGTTCAGCACATAGCTTGCTTTCAGATCTTTCATGCGGCCACGGGGAATGGTCAGATAAATGTCTTTATCCACGCCAAGCGAAGCGCGATCGCTGTCGCCAAACCACGCCGGTTCAGAGGCGAACTCTTTACCCGCTTTCAGCGGATTCACGGTTTCGAAGAAGCGAAAGCCCCAGGTCAGCAGTTTTTTACTTTCCGCTTCACGCCCTTTAAAGGTACGGCCGCCCATCACAGCGGAAATCAGGCGCATCTGGCCTTCAGTCGCTGATGCCACCAGGTTATAGCCTGCTTTATCGGTATGCCCGGTTTTAATGCCGTCCACGTTAAGGCTGTTATCCCATAGCAGACCGTTACGGTTGGTCTGGCGGATGCCGTTAAAGGTGAACTCTTTTTCTTTATAAATGGAGTATTCGTTCGGCACGTCGCGAATAAGCGCCTGGCCAATCAGCGCCATGTCGCGGGCGGAGCTGTACTGACCATCAGCATCAAGGCCATGCACCGTCTGGAAATGGGTGTTTTTCAGGCCCAGGGCGTTCACGTAGTTATTCATCAGCCCGACGAAAGCATCCTGGCTACCTGCGACATAATCCGCCATCGCTACGCAAGCATCGTTGCCCGATTGCAGGTTGATGCCGCGGATCAGCTGTGAAACCGGCACTTGCATGCCGGGCTTCAGGAACATCAGAGACGAACCTTTGAACACCGGGTTGCCGGTGGCCCATGCATCATTGCCGATAGTGACCAGATCCGACTCTTTGAATTTATTGGCTTTCATCGCCTGGCCGATGACATAGCTGGTCATCATTTTGGTCAGGCTCGCCGGGTCGCGACGCGCGTCGGCGTTCTGCTCGGCCAGCACTTTGCCTGAGTTGTAGTCGATCAGGATGTACGCCTCGGCATCAATCTGCGGCACGCCCGGGATCATGGTTTTGATGTTGAGATCGTCAGCGTGAGCGGTAGAAAGTGCCGCGACAGAAAACGCGGTCGCGAGCGCAACGCGCTGCATAAAACGAACGGAGAGAGTGGTCTTCATGGTCAGAACAACGACATCCGTGATGAAAATGAAAAAAAGTGCCTTACTATAACAAATGCGTTTTGGGCTGGCATCCGACTTTGCTCATGAGTTTGTTAATGGCCTTTACCTTAACTGACAAAGCGGCAAGCCAGCCCTTCACGTTTTATTGTGCGGCGGCGTTAGTGACGAAAGATTGCAACTGGGCCTCGCTTAGCAGCCGCTGTTGCAGCGCGCTGGCTTCGGCTTTACTGGCGAAAGGACCAAGCTGAACGCGATAAACCGCGCCGTTTTGGTTGACCCGGCCCGGCACCGAAAATTGCTGGCTCAGTTTTTGTTGCCACTGGCTGGCGCGGCCCGCATCGCTGACGGCGCCCACCTGCACCACATAGCCTGCGGCTACCGTTCCGGCAGCACTCGCTGCGGCGCCCGGCACGCTGCCCTGAACGGAGCCGGGGGCGGTAACCGGTGCGGCAGGCTGACCAACAGGCTGCGCAGGGGCGGTTTGCTGCGGCGCGGCAACGACAGGCTGCGCCGCTGTCGGCTGGGTTGTCGGAGCGGCGACAGCGCCAGCGGGGGCGACAACCGGCTGCGTCGGCGCGTCGCTTTCCAGCACGCCGCTGTTTAGCGTGGTAGGCGCGCCGAGAAAACCGCTGCTTTTGACGGGCGCACCGGTCGCATCATCGCTTTGCAGTGTATCGTTGCTGATGGCGCGTACGTCGCCCTGCGGCTGTTGAGGCGCTGGCGCTGACGAAGCGCTGCCCATGCCGCCGCTTAAGTCCGGACGAGCGGGCAGGGCGTAAGTCTGTTTGGCGACCGTGGTACACGCCATGCCAGGACCAGAGAGCGAACCGTCCGGCGCGACGATAATCGGATCGACCCGCACTTTGGTGTTATTAGAGGTGTTCAGGCGGTCTGCCGAGGCGCGAGAAAGCGAAATAATCCGATCGTTGCCATACGGCCCGCGGTCGTTAATGCGCACCACAATCATACGGCCATTCGCCAGGTTCGTGACGCGCGCATAGCTTGGGATCGGCAGCGTAGGGTGCGCGGCGGTCAGTTGCATGGGATCAAAAGGTTCGCCGGATGCGGTCTGGTTGCTGCCAGGCTCCGCGTCATAAATGGCCGCAAGGCCTGCCTGGCTGAAGCGGGAGAGATCCTGCACGATTTTATAGCGCTTACCGTCGCGCTCGTAATCCTGGTTAACCGAGGGGTTCAGCGGCTCATAGCGCGGCTCCGCGCCGCTGATTTCCACAACAGGCCCGTTACAGACCGCCGGTTGCGGCGCAACAGGCGCCTGCTGTTGTCCCTCGTCACTGGTAGTACAAGCCGCCAGTAATCCTGCGGCGATACAGACGCCAAGCCACTGCTTACGCATTGCGCACCTCTTATACGCTTTTCGACAACATTTTTCTGTGGGTATGGATCGACATCACGATGCCAAACCCGGCCATGAGCACGATAAGGGCCGAGCCCCCGTAACTCACCAGCGGCAGCGGTACGCCTACCACCGGCAAGATACCGCTCACCATACCAATATTTACAAAGACATAAACAAACAAAATCAGCATCAGGCCGCCTGCCATTACGCGCCCGAAGGTGGTCTGCGCGCGAGCGGCTATCCACAGGCCGCGCATAATCAGCAGCAGATAGAGCGCAAGCAGTATCAGTACGCCCACCAGCCCCAGCTCTTCCGCCAGCACGGCGAAGATAAAGTCGGTATGACGCTCAGGCAAAAACTCCAGCTGCGACTGGGTGCCGTGCAGCCAGCCTTTACCGCGCAGGCCGCCTGAGCCTATAGCAATTTTAGACTGGATAATATGATAGCCCGCGCCGAGCGGATCGCTTTCCGGGTCAAGCAGCATCATAACGCGCTGACGCTGGTAGTCGTGCATCAGGAAGAACCACAGAATCGGGATAAAAGCCGCCAGCAGCAGCACCGCGATGCCGATTAAACGCCAGCTCAGGCCGGAGAGAAAGAGCACGAATAACCCGGAAGCGGCGATAAGAATGGCGGTGCCGAGGTCCGGCTGCGCCGCTACCAGCAGCGTCGGCATAAAAATCAGCACCAGCGCGATGCCTGTATTTTTAAGCGAAGGCGGGCAGACGTCGCGGTTAATAAAGCGCGCCACCATCAGCGGCACCGCGATTTTCGCTATCTCCGAGGGCTGAAAGCGCACGACACCCAGGTCAAGCCAGCGCTGCGCGCCTTTTGAGATGGCGCCGAAGGCGTCCACCGCCACCAGCAAAATAATACAAAAGATATAGAGATAGGGCGCCCAGCCCTCATAAACGCGCGGCGGGATTTGCGCCATGACGATCATGATGACAAGCCCCATCACAATCTGGCCAATCTTGCGCTCCATCATGCCGATATCCTGGCCGCTGGCGCTCCAGATAACCATCGCGCTGTAAAAGCAGAGCGCGAAAATAATCAGCAGAAAAGTCGGGTCGAGGTGGATTTTATCCCACAGCGACTTTTTATTGGGATTGTCGGTCATGGTAATTAATCCTCAGCCGCCGTCTGAGCCGGGTTCTCGCTCGGCAGGTCGGTGTTGTTATCCCCGAGCATAATATGGTCGAGAATTTGACGCATGATGGTGCCTACCGCCGGACCGGCGCCGCCGTTTTCCAGGATCATCGCCACAGCCACTTGTGGGTGGTCATACGGGGCGAAGGCGGTCATCAGCTTATGGTCGCGCAAACGCTCGGAAATTTTATGCGCGTTGTAGGTTTCGTTAGCCTTCAGGCCAAACACCTGCGCGGTACCAGATTTGGCCGCGATTTTATAAGGCGCGCTGGCGAAATATTTATGGCCTGTGCCGTTAGCGCGGTTCGCCACGCCATACATGCCGTCTTTCGCGATTTCCCAATAGCCGGAGTGGATATCGCCTACCGGCGGCTGTTCCGGCTGCTTCCAGGGCACCTGCTGGCCGTTGACGTTGGTGCTCATCAGCAGATGCGGCACTTTGACGATGCCGTCGTTAATCAGAATCATCATCGCTTTGTTCATCTGCACCGGCGTGGCGGTCCAGTAACCCTGGCCGATACCCACCGGAATGGTATCGCCCTGATACCACGGTTTCTTAAAGCGCTTCATTTTCCATTCGCGGGTCGGCATGTTGCCTGAACGCTCTTCCGCAAGATCGATGCCGGTAAGATGGCCGTAACCAAATTTGTTCATCCACTCGGAAAGCCTGTCGATGCCCATGTCGTAAGCGACCTGGTAAAAGAAGGTATCCGCCGACTCTTCAAGCGATTTGGTAACGTTAAGCCGCCCGTGGCCCCACTTTTTCCAGTCGCGGTAGCGTTTTTCAGAGCCCGGCAACTGCCACCAGCCCGGGTCGAACAGGCTGGTGTTACGGTTGATAACATTCGCGCTCAGCGCGGAAACCGCCACGTAAGGCTTAACGGTAGACGCCGGCGGGTAAACCCCCTGCGTGGCGCGGTTAATCAACGGCGTATTCGGGTCGTTGAGCAATGCCGAATAATCTTTGCTGGAGATGCCGTCAACAAACAGGTTCGGGTTATAGCTTGGTGTGGAGACCATCGCCAGAATGCCGCCGGTGCGGGGGTCGGTTACGACGACTGCCGCACGGCTGCCCTGCAGCAAGGTTTCGATATAGCTTTGCAGCTTGAGATCGAGCGTCAGATAGATGTCGTGGCCTGCCTGCGGCGGCACTTCTTTAAGCTGGCGAATCACGCGGCCGCGGTTGTTGACTTCAACCTCTTCGTAACCGGTCTGGCCGTGAAGGATATCTTCGTAATAGCGCTCAATGCCAAGCTTGCCGATGTCATGCGTGGCGGCATAGTTAGCGAGCTTGCCGTCTTTATCGAGCCGCTCAACGTCTTTGTCGTTTATTTTTGAGACATAACCTATCACGTGGGTGAGGGCAGAGCCGTAGGGATAGTAACGACGCTTGTAGCCTTTCACTTCCACGCCGGGAAAGCGGTACTGGTTAACGGCAAAGCGCGCCACCTGAACTTCCGTCAGGTTGGTTTTCACCGGAATCGAGGTGAAGCGGTGCGAGCGGGCGCGCTCTTTTTTGAAGTTGGCGATATCGTCATCGTTAAGATCGACCACGCTGCGTAACGCTTCAAGCGTTTGCTGCACGTTATCGACCTTCTCCGGCATCATCTCAACCTGATAAATAGTGCGGTTTAGCGCCAGAGGAATGCCGTTGCGGTCATAGATAATGCCGCGACTTGGCGCAATGGGGACCAGCTTGATACGGTTTTCGTTCGAGCGCGTCTGGTAGTCGTTGAAGCGCACGATCTGCACGTTATAAAGGTTGGCGATCAGCACGCCGGTAAGCAGCAAAATCCCCACAAAGGCGACAAGCGCCCGGCGCACAAAAAGCGCGGACTCAGCCGTATAGTCGCGAAAAGAATTCTGTAATTTCATCCGCTGCTTAGTCTACCTGGTAGCGTTACTCACGATGGTAAGGGTGATTGGTGGTAATGCTCCACGCGCGATAAAGGCTCTCCGCCACCAGCACCCGCACCAGCGGGTGGGGGAGGGTCAGGGTCGAAAGCGACCAGCTCTGCTCCGCCGCCGCTTTGCAGGCGGGAGCCAGACCTTCCGGCCCGCCAATCAGCAGGCTGACGTCGCGCCCATCCTGTTTCCAGCGCTCCAGCTCTTTGGCAAGGCGTGGCGTATCCCAGGGCTGCCCTGGAATATCCAGCGTGACGATGCGGTTGCCTTTGCCTGCCGCCGCCAGCATCATTTCGCCCTCTTTATCGAGGATGCGCTTGATATCGGCGTTTTTACTTCGTTTACCGGCGGGAATTTCCACCAGTTCGAACGGCATGTCTTTGGGAAAACGGCGCAGGTATTCGATAAAGCCCGTTTGCACCCAGTCGGGCATTTTGGTGCCGACGGCAACCAGCTGCAGCTTCACCCGTCAGCCCCAGAGCTTTTCGAGCTCGTACAGGCGACGGCTCTCTTCCTGCATGACATGTACGATGACATCGCCCAGGTCAACCACCACCCAGTCTGCGGCGCTTTCGCCTTCCACGCCCAGCGGCAGCAAGCCGGCGGCGCGGGATTCCTGCACGACGTGGTCAGCGATAGAGACGACGTGGCGGCTGGAGGTGCCGGTGCAGATTATCATACAGTCGGTGATGCTGGATTTACCCTGAACGTCTAAGGCGACAATGTCCTGACCTTTCAGATCGTCGATTTTATCGATAACAAAATCCTGGAGTGCTTTACCCTGCAAGTTTTCCCCCTGAGAGAGTGAAAAGTTAACAGACATGGAGTCCACGTCTTTGATTTGATTGTTCTGGTAGCCGTACCGGACGCATTTGGCCGGTCTGCGGACAGAAGTGGGCTATCATCCCACCGCTGGCAAGAGTTTGCATCGCCATTTTTGTAAAACAATTTCAGAAAGGCGCGTGCGGCGGGAGAAAGTCTGGCAGCGGAGAATAGCAGCATCCCCCGCCGTGTCAATGGGCGTATGCGACTATCGCCTTGATGCGCCATGCCCGTAAGTAAAATCAGACGGCGGGCAGGAGGTTTGCTTGCCACGGCGCGCGATTGTTGAGCGTGCGTAAGGTAACGAAATTATCGAATCGCTCCAGCATGCTCCATGCGCCCTGCTCGATAAGAAAGTGCCACAGCGAAGCGGAGGGCATTTGCATCAACCGGGCGATGAGCAGGCTCAGCACGCCCTGATGGCTCACCAGCAAGACGTTTTGCGCATCGTTCATGGTGTGCAGACGGGTGATAAGTTGCTCTACGCGCAGAGAAAACGCCTGAAAACCTTCGCCATTGGTGGGAACGACATTCTGCCAGTCGGCGCACCAGGCGGCATAATTAGCCGCGTCTTCGCGCTGTAAATCACGGTGATGACGCATCTCCCAGTCGCCGAAATGCATTTCGTTAAGCAACGGTTCGACTTCCGGCGTCAGGCTGCGGCCCGCGACAATAAGCTTCGCCGTATGCTGCGCACGACCCAGCGCGCTGCACAGGACTTTATCGAATGGCGCCGCTTTTAGCATTTCGCCTACGGCCTGCGCCTGCTGGATCCCTCTCGTGGTTAACATTGTTTCCGAATGGCCGCTGTAAAGCCCGGCCACGTTAGCTTCGGTTTGCCCATGACGCACCAGCCACAGTTTCATTCTTCTTCTCCTCGCTTTATCTGTATGCAGTTTATCACCGCAAAACGACAGGGCGGCGGCTTTGGCTGAAGATGTGCGCGGAATCGGTTAACGGTAAAGGTGATGCTCGCGGATGTAGGCAAGGACGCGGGGAGGGACTATCTCATCACAGGGACGATTTGCCGCCAGGCGGTGGCGAATATCGGTGGCGGAAATATCAAAAAGCGGCGTGTCGGCAAGGAAGATTTGTCCGGCGGGACGCTGATGAAGCAGGGCGATATCACGGGTAAGGCGCGCTTCTAACCAGCGCTGCTGTTCGTCATTCTGCATGCGCACCGGATAGCCAGGACGGCGACATACCAAAAGGTGGCATCGCTCCAGCAATTGCTCGTAGCGATACCAGTAAGGCAAAGAAAGTAAAGAGTCCTGGCCGATGATAAAGGCCAGCGGACGGGTCTCGCCCTGCTCTTCACGCAGCTGGCGGAAGGTTTCGGCAGTATAAGACGGGGTTTCGCGCTGCAACTCCCGGCTATCCAGCGCAAAGAGCGAATTGTCGGCAATCGCCAGCTCCACCATCGCTCTGCGCTGTTCGCTGCTGGCCTGAGGCTGCGGACGGTGCGGCGGGACATTGTTCGGCATGATGACAACATGCTCAAGCCCCACCGTCTGCGCCAGCGCTTCTACTGGACGCAGGTGGCCATAATGAATGGGATCGAAGGTGCCGCCGTAGTAAGCCTGTAATTTGCCAGCCGCGTTAGCCATCAATAAATATGTCCGCCAGGGGTTTATGACAGAGTAGCAGAGAGAGGCTGTCAAGTTCTGCCCAGACCGACTGGCCGTAATCCTGCTTAAGCGTCAATTCGATTTGCGTCAACAGGCGAACGGCCTGCCAGAGCTGATCGTCGCCAAGGCGCGTTAACGCTTCGGTCAGAAGCCCACGGCGGTTTTGCCAGACGCGGTGCTGATCGAACAGATTACGCAGCGGCGTAGCAGCAGACTGGCGCTTAAGGGTAACGAGCAGCAGCAGTTCGCGCTGAATGGTGCGCAGTAAGATAACCGGCTCGGCGCCTTCAAGGCGCAACTGTTGCAGAATATGCAGGGCTCGCTTGCTTTTTCCCGCCAGCAGAGCATCAACCCAGTGAAACGGCGTAAAGTGCGCGGCGTCGTTGACCGCCTGCTCGACTCGCGGCAGGGTCAGCTTGCCGTCGGGCCACAGCAGAGAAAGCCGCTCCAGCGCCTGGGAGAGCGCCAGCAGGTTGCCTTCATAGCAGTAGCAAAGCAGTTGGTTCGCCGCATCATCAAGCTGCAGGTTCATCTGCTTCGCCCGGGCGGCCACCCAGCGCGGCAGCTGCGCCTGTTCGGGCGTCTGGCAGGTAACCTGTACGGCGCGGTTCGCCAGCGCGGTAAACCAGGCGGCGTTTTCCTGCGCCTTAGTGAGTTTATTGCCGCGAATAATCAGCAGCAGGTCGTCATGCAGCAGGGAGACCAGCGTAGAAAGCTGTTCGTTGATAGCCGCGTTCGGGCCATTTTCCGGCAACGTGAGCTGTAACGTTTGTCGGCTTGCGAAGAGGCTCATCGCCTGGCATAACGAGAAAATCGACTGCCAGTCGGTGCTGGCGTCCAGAATAAAGCGATGGTGCTCGGCAAAACCCTGTTGCTGCGCTGAAGCGACGATGGCGTCGTGGCTCTCCTGCAGCAGCAGCGGGTCGTTGCCAAGCAACAGATACGCCGCGCGCAGCCCCTCATGGAGCTGCGCGTGGAGTTGTTCAGGGTAAAGCTTGATCATCAGAGCGTAGTGGAGACGCGGCCAGAAGAGGCGACCGGCGCGGTCGGCGGATTAGTCACCGTAACCGGCTTCTGCGCTTCCTGCGTTTCGGCAACATCTTTGGCGTGAACCGCCAGCAGTTTACGAATCAGCTGCTCGGCAGCTTTATCGTACATCTCCTGAATGATCAGCTCCTGTTCAGCCGTTTTCGCCAGCGCCGTCAGCGGGTTGTCGAAGAACGAGCGATACACTTTGGTGCTGATGGGGTAAATATCGTGATTCGGGATCAGAACCGAAGCATTGACCACCATTACCATCTGGTATTCCGCGGTCTGGCCATTCTGGAATACCGAAGCGGTATCCTGCGACAGCGACGCGCCGCCAAGACGCAGCGACGGAATATCTTTGCGTACCGCGCTCGGCTCGACAATTTCTACGCCGTTAAGGCGCAGCTGTTCGCGAACCGCACGCGTCAGCGGGCCATTCGGATCGCCAGAGTCCAGGATCAGTTTCTGCATTTGCGTCGGCACCGACGTCGTGTTGCGCAGGTGCCAGCCACATCCGGCGGTGACCAGCACCGCCAGGCTCATCATTACAGCGATAAAATATCGCACGCTTCCTCCTGCGCTTAGCCTACAACCAGGTTCAGCAGTTTACCCGGCACGTAAATCACTTTACGTACGGTAACGCCGGTAAGGTATTTCGCCACCAGATGCTCCTGGCCGGCGCGTTCGCGAACCTGCTCTTCGGTAGCATCTGCCGGAACGGTGATTTTGCCGCGCACTTTGCCGTTGACCTGCACGACCACGAGCGTTGTGTCTTCCACCATGGCGCTTTCGTCAGCCTGCGGCCACGGCGCGTTGTCGATATCGCCTTCGCCGCCCAGTTCCTGCCACAGCGTAAAGCAAATATGCGGCGTGAACGGGTTCAGCATACGCACCACCGCCAGCAGGGCTTCCTGCAGCAGAGCGCTATCCTGCTCGCCTTCCTGCGGCGCTTTCGCCAGCTTGTTCATCAGTTCCATAATAGCCGCGATAGCGGTGTTAAAGGTCTGACGACGGCCGATATCATCGGTCACTTTAGCGATGGTTTTATGAACGTCGCGGCGCAGCGCTTTTTGATCTTCGCTCAGCGCAGCCACATCCAGCGCCGGCGCAACGCCCCGCGCGGTGTGTTCCGCAACCAGCTTCCAGACGCGTTTCAGGAAGCGGTTAGCCCCTTCCACGCCCGATTCTTGCCACTCAAGCGTCATATCTGCCGGGGAGGCGAACATCATGAACAGGCGAACGGTGTCCGCGCCGTAACGCTCAACCATCTCCTGCGGGTCAATGCCGTTGTTTTTCGACTTCGACATTTTGCTCATGCCGGTGTATACCAGCTCATGACCCGCGGCGTCGGTCGCTTTCACAATGCGGCCTTTCTCGTCGCGCTCCACGATGGCGTCTTTCGGAGAAACCCAGATGCGCTCGCCGCTGTTGCCCACGTAGTAGAAGGCATCCGCCAGCACCATGCCCTGGCAGAGCAACTGTTTAGCAGGCTCGTCAGAGTTCACCATGCCCGCATCGCGCATCAGCTTGTGGAAGAAGCGGAAGTAGAGCAGGTGCATGATGGCGTGTTCGATACCGCCAATGTAGATATCTACCGGCAGCCAGTAGTTGGCGGCTTTGGAATCCAGCATGCCTTCCTGATATTGCGGGCAGGTGTAGCGCGCATAATACCAGGAGGACTCCATAAAGGTGTCGAAGGTATCGGTTTCACGCAGCGCCGGCTGGCCGTTAACGGTGGTCTTCGCCCATTCTGGATCGGCTTTAATCGGGCTGGTGATGCCATCCATGACCACATCTTCCGGCAGGACAACCGGCAGTTGATCTTCCGGGGTCGGCATCACGGTGCCATCTTCCAGCGTCACCATCGGGATCGGCGCGCCCCAGTAACGCTGACGGGAAACGCCCCAGTCGCGCAGACGGTAGTTGATTTTGCGCTCGCCAACGCCTTTCGCGGCCAGTTTGTCGGCGATGGCGTTAAACGCCGCTTCAAAGTCGAGACCGTCAAATTCGCCGGAGTTAAACAGCACGCCTTTTTCCGTCAGCGCCTGCTGGCTGAGATCCGGCTCGCTGCCGTCCGCTGCCAGGATAACCGGCTTGATCGGCAAACCATATTTAGAGGCGAATTCATAATCGCGCTGATCGTGGCCCGGAACGGCCATCACGGCGCCGGTGCCGTATTCCATCAGCACGAAGTTAGCGGCCCAGACCGGAATGGCTTCGCCAGTCAGCGGATGAATCGCTTTAATGCCGGTGTCGACCCCTTGCTTCTCCATGGTCGCCATGTCGGCTTCCGCCACTTTGGTGTTGCGGCATTCCGCAATAAAATCACCCAGCGCCGGATTATAGGCTGCCGCCTGCTGCGCCAGCGGATGGCCCGCGGCGACCGCAAGGTAAGTCACGCCCATGAAAGTATCAGGACGGGTGGTGTAAACCGTCAGCTTCTCGTCGCTATCCTGCACGTCGAAAGTGATTTCAACGCCTTCGGAGCGGCCGATCCAGTTGCGCTGCATGGTTTTAACGGTATCCGGCCAGTGGTCGAGTTTATCCAGATCGTTAAGCAGCTCATCGGCGTAAGCGGTGATTTTGATAAACCACTGCGGAATCTCTTTACGCTCGACTTTGGTGTCGCAGCGCCAGCAGCAGCCGTCGATAACCTGTTCGTTCGCCAGAACGGTCTGGTCGTTCGGGCACCAGTTCACCGCTGAGGTTTTTTTGTAAACCAGGCCTTTTTTATAAAGCTCGGTGAAGAACTTCTGCTCCCAGCGGTAATATTCCGGGGTACAGGTCGCCAGCTCGCGGCTCCAGTCATAACCGAAGCCCAGCATCTTGAGCTGGTTCTTCATGTAATTAATGTTGTCGTAGGTCCACGGCGCCGGCGCGGTGTTGTTTTTTACCGCGGCGCCTTCAGCCGGCAGACCAAAGGCGTCCCAGCCAATCGGCTGCAGCACGTTTTTACCCAGCATGCGCTGGTAACGCGCGATAACGTCGCCGATGGTGTAGTTACGGACGTGGCCCATGTGTAGTCGGCCAGAAGGATAGGGAAGCATCGACAGGCAGTAATACTTCTCTTTGCTCTCGTCTTCGGTCACTTCAAACGTGCGCTTCTCTTCCCAGTGAAGCTGTACTTTGGATTCTATCTCTTCCGGGCGATATTGCTCTTGCATGGCAGCCAGTAGTCCTGTTTTCAAACCCGCTACAAATGTAGCGTATACGTGTGTTGTTTCAGATCCGCATAGCATAGCCGATTAGGGCGCAGCGCAACAGCCTTTCAACGGGGCGGCAACGGATGGCCTTTGCAGGAATTTACCTGCGGCTGTGCTCAGGCTAACAAAGCGCGGACCGATTAAGGTCTATCATTAGAAGAGGTTACCCACTCAGGAGGCAAAAGGCGATGAACAAGGTTGCTCAATATTACCGGGAACTGGTGGCCTCGCTCACCGAACGCGTACGCAATGGCGAACGCAATATTGATGCGCTGGTGGCCAGCGCCAGGCAACAGGTGGCGCGAACCGGCGAATTAACGCGTACGGAAATAGAGGAGGTAACCCGCGCGGTGCGGCGCGATTTGGAAGAGTTTGCCCGCAGCTATAACGAAAGCCGTGACGACGACTTTACCGACAGCGTTTTTATGCGGGTCATTAAAGAGAGCGTCTGGCAGGAGCTGGCGGACATTACCGATAAAACGCAGCTTGAATGGCGCGAAGTGTTCCAGGACCTGAACCACCATGGCGTTTATCACAGTGGCGAAGTGGTGGGGCTTGGCAATCTGGTGTGCGAAAATTGCCATCATCATCTGGCGTTTTATACACCGGAAGTTTTACCCGTTTGTCCGAAGTGCGGCCATAACCAGTTCCAGCGCCGTCCTTTCGAGCCCTGAGCAATCCATGCGCGGGCCCAGGCCCGCGCATGGCACGGTTTAGTGCAGGATTTTCGCAAGGAAATCTTTCGCACGCTCCGACTGGGGATTGGCGAAGAAATCTTCCTTCGGCGAGTCTTCGACAATTTTCCCTTCGTCCATAAAGATAACGCGGTTAGCCACTTTACGGGCGAAGCCCATTTCATGGGTAACCACCATCATCGTCATGCCTTCGTTGGCGAGCTCCACCATAACGTCCAGCACTTCGTTGATCATCTCCGGGTCCAGCGCCGACGTCGGTTCGTCAAACAGCATAGCGACTGGGTCCATACACAACGCGCGCGCAATAGCCACACGCTGCTGCTGGCCGCCGGAAAGCTGCGCCGGGTATTTATTGGCGTGAGCGGAAAGGCCTACGCGCTCCAGCAGCTTCAGCCCTTTCTGGCGTGCAGCCTCTTTATCGCGCTTGAGCACTTTGACCTGCGCGAGCGTCAGGTTTTCGATAATCGACAGATGCGGAAACAGTTCAAAGTGCTGGAACACCATGCCCACGTGAGAACGCAACTGGGCAAGATTGGTTTTCTTGTCGTTGACTTTGGTGCCGTTAACGACAATTTCGCCTTTCTGCACCGGCTCAAGGCCGTTAACTGTCTTAATGAGCGTGGATTTGCCGGAACCGGAGGGGCCGCAGACGACCACCACTTCGCCTTTTTTCACTTCCGTGGAGCAGTCGGTGAGCACCTGAAACTGACCATACCATTTCGAAACGTTTTTCAGGGAAATCATTACACAGTCCTTTTCTTCAGCCAGCCGACCAGGAGCGAAGCGCTCAGGCTAATAACAAAGTAAATCACACCCGCGAAGAGGATCATCTCGACCTGTGTGCCATCACGTTCACCAATAGTGGACGCGGTGCGGAAAAAGTCCGCGAGGCTCAGTACATAAACCAGAGAGGTATCCTGGAAAAGTACGATGCCCTGGGTGAGCAGCAGCGGCACCATGGCGCGGAAAGCTTGCGGCAGGATGATGAGTTTCATCGACTGCCAGTGGGTCATGCCGAGCGCCAGCGCGGCGCTGGACTGGCCGCGCGAAATGCTCTGGATGCCGGCGCGAATGATCTCGGAGTAGTAGGCGGCTTCAAACATGGAAAAAGCCACCATCGCTGAGATAAGGCGAATATCGGTTTTCGGCGACAGGCCCAGCACATTTTGCAGGAAGCCCGGCACAATCAGATAAAACCAGAGCAGTACCATCACCAGCGGGACGGAACGGAAGACGTTGACGTAGCTGCTGGCAAACCAGGCGATGGGTTTAACGCTCGATAAACGCATTACCGCCAGCAGCGTGCCCCACACGATGCCGATAACCACAGCGGTGACAGTAATTTTCAGCGTAATAAGCATGCCCTGAAGCAGATAGGGCAGGGCCGGGCCGATAGAACTCCAGTCAAACTCGTACATTATTTGCCCCCCAGATTGCCCGGCAGGCGGACCTTGCGTTCAACCAGATGCATCACCAGCATAATGACGGTATTGATAAGCACGTAAGCGAGCGTAATAGCGGTAAAAGATTCCCACGCGTGGGCGGAGTAGTCCAACAGTTTGCCCGCCTGGGCCGCCATATCAACAAGACCGATGGTCGAAGCGATGGCGGAGTTTTTCACCAGGTTCATCATCTCCGAGGTCATCGGCGGCACTATCACGCGATAAGCATTGGGCAGCAGCACATAGCGGTAGGTCTGCGGCAGCGTCAGACCCATCGCGAGACCGGCGTTTTTCTGGCCGCGCGGCAGCGACTGAATAGCGGCGCGCACCTGCTCGCAGACGCGGGCGGCGGTGAACAGTCCCAGGCAGATCATCGAAGAGAGGAAAAACTGCACATTCGGATCCAGTTCGGCTTTAAACCACATGCCCAGATCTTCAGGCAGCAGCTCCGGTACAACCAGATACCACGTAAAGAATTGCACGATCAGCGGAACGTTGCGAAACAGCTCTACATAGCAGGTGCCGATGCCCGATAAAAAGCGATTAGGCACGGTGCGCAGAATGCCAAACAGGGAGCCGACCAGGAAAGCGATGATCCATGCGGTAACCGACAGGGCGACGGTGACCTGAAAACCACTCCATAGCCAGCCCAGATAGGTGGTGTTGCCGAACGGGGCGGGCTGCAGAAAAATTCCCCAGTTCCAGTCTATAGACATAACGTACTCCGAAAAAAGAGGGGTAGCAGCGCTACCCCCGAAGATTGATGAGAAGCCTCTCTTTTCGCGCCGGATGGGGAACGGCCATCCAACGTATAGTCTGTCCGGGCTTCATTCGTCAATCGAGAGGGCAGGGTGTCCCGCCCCTTAATGGTTGTAATTAGTTAAGCGCTTTATCGTTAGGTTCTTTAAAGAGCGTCTGCATATCCTGAGACAGCTCGAAGTTCAGGTTAAGGTTCTTCGGCGGAATTGGGTTTTTAAACCATTTGTCGAACCATTTCGCCGCTTCGCCAGAGGTCTGGGCCTGAGCGATAGTATCGTCTACCAGTTTCTTAAACGACGCATCGCCTTTACGCATCATGCAGCCGTAAGCCTCTTTTGACTGCGGCGTGCCGACGATTTCCCAGTTATCCGGTTTCTTCGCTTTTGCACGCTCGCCCGCCAGAAGCGCGTCGTCCATCATGAACGCTACCGCACGTCCGCTTTCCAGGGTACGGAAAGAGTCGCCGTGGTCTTTCGCGCTGATGATGCGCATATCCATTTTCTTCTCATCATTGAGCTTGTGCAGCAGCACTTCAGAGGTGGTGCCGGAAGTCACGACCACCGCCTTGCCTTTCAGATTCGGGAAATCTTTAATCGGGCCGCCTTTTTTCACCAGCAGACGAGTGCCGACGACAAAGATGGTGTCGGAGAAAGCGGCCTGCTTCTGGCGCTCAAGGTTATTGGTGGTGGAGCCGCATTCAAAATCGAACGTGCCGTTTTGCAGCAGCGGAATACGGTTCTGCGAGGTGATCGGGATGAGCTTGACCTGCAGGTCTGGCTTGTTGAGCTGTTTTTTAACCGCTTCAACGATGGCGTTGGAATAGTCCTGAGAGTATCCCACCACTTTCTGTTGATTATCGTAGTAAGAGAAAGGGACTGAGGACTCACGGTGGCCGACCACAATTACCCCGTTGGCGTTGATTTTATCCAGCGTGCTCTGTCCGGTAGCGGCCTCTTGCGCGTGCACAGCGCCTGCGCTGAGCCCCATTACCAGCATTGCTGTGGTCAGTTTACGTAATTGCATATCCAACTCCTTTATCGTGGCGCCAGAAGCGCCATTGATACCCAATAGTGATGGTGTGTTGTTATGTTCTGCTACAAAATCGTGCAGTGTTGTAACTGTGTTGTTAACACTTAGCTTGGCTGAATGTAAATAATCTGCTCTTTATTTGTTTATTTTTGCGAAGTGCGCCGCACCATTCAGAGGCAAAAATAGCGCCTTGCACTGTTTTAGTGCCTGGGCTGTGCCGCTCTGGTGCAGTTGCCCGGGCAAGCGCCCGCTGCAGGACAAATCAGCCAATGTGTCTGAAGTTAATAAGCAAAGCGTATGCCAGAAATGAAAAAGGCCAGCATAGCTGGCCTTAGAAGAGGGACTTAACCGCGCTTACGGCTGCGCAGGTTATAAAGCACGGCGCTAAAGCCAAGGATAAGCGTAAGCGCCCATAGCGGCCAGTTGCCGAAGCGGGCGTAAGGGGTCAGCCCGCGGGTCGGCGTAACGGTGCTGGTCAGCGCTTCGCGGGTGAACTGCGGGATAATGTCCTGCACTTCACCGGTTGGGGTAATAATGGCTGTCACGCCGTTATTGGTGCTGCGAAGCAGCGGGCGGGCAAGCTCCAGCGCCCGCATCCGCGCCATCTGGAAGTGCTGCCAGGGACCGATGGAGTGGCCGAACCAGGCGTCGTTAGAAATCGTCAGCAGGAAATCGGTATCGGGACGGAAGTTATCGCGCACCTGCTCGCCGAGGATGATTTCATAGCAGATAGCTGCCGTTAAATTAAAACCGTGCGCCTGAAGCTGCGGCTGCAGATAAGGGCCACGGCTGAATGAAGACATGGGCAGGTCAAAGAACGGCGCCAGCGGACGCAAAATCGACTCCAGCGGCACGAACTCGCCAAAAGGCACCAGGTGGTTTTTGTTATAGCGGTCGGCAGAGCTATAGCTATAAGCGTTACCTGCGCCAAGCGTAATAATGGAGTTATAAGTATCGTAGCGGTTATGCGGGTTTAGCCGCGCGTCCACAATGCCGGTAATAAGCGAAGTGTTGCGTTCCCGCAACATCTCGTCCAGCGACGTCAGGAAACGCTGCTGGTTAATTTCGAGATCGGGAATGGCGGACTCCGGCCAGATGATCAGCTGCGATTTGCCCATCTGCGGCAGCGAGCCGTTCATATAAATCTCAAGCGTGTTTTGCAGCTCTTTTTCATCCCACTTGAGCGACTGCGGGATATTCCCTTGCACCAGCGTAACGTTTACAGCGCGATCGGTCTGCGGCGTAAACCACTGGATATAGCGTAGCGGGAAGGGCAGGGCGAAGAGAATAAACGCCGCCAGCGCGGGCTGCCAGCGGCGGGTATGCAGCGCCAGCACCAGCAGGCCGCTTACCGCCATCAGCAGGAGGTTAATCGCCTCAACGCCAAGCAGCGGCGCAAGTCCTTTCAACGGTCCGTCTACCTGGCTGTAGCCAAACTGCAGCCATGGGAAGCCCGTCAGCACCCAGCCGCGCAAAAATTCCGTGATTTGCCAGACCACAGGGGCGGCAATCGCCACGCGCCACCAGGTTGTCTTCGGCCACAGCCGCGAGAGGAGGCCTGCGAAAAGTCCGGTATAAAGCGAGAGATAAGCGGCGAGCAGGATAACCAGCGCGACGTTAACGGGGCCAGGCATGCCGCCAAAAGTCGCGATGCTGACATAAACCCAGTTAATGCCCGTGCCAAACAGGCCAAACCCCCAGAAAAAGCCGATGGCGGCGCTCTGTAGCGGTCGACGGTTAAGCGTCAGCCCCTGAAGACCCATCAGGGAAATCAGGGCGGCGGGCCAGAAATCGTAAGGGGAAAAAGCCAGCGTTCCGCTGGCGCCCAAAAGCAGCGCCAGCAGCAGACGCACACGCTGGCGTTCAATCAATGAGGCAAAGGCCATTCCATTAGTCTTCCAGTTTTGGCGTCGGCGAGTCGTCCGGTATTCTGACGTGAACCTGAATGATGCGGCGGCTGTCAGCCATCGCGACCTTGAACTGATAACCGTCAATTTCAATGGTCTCGCCACGTGCCGGCAGGTGGCCAAAGGCCTGCATCACCAGACCGCCGATGGTATCGACTTCTTCGTCGCTAAACTGCGTGCCGAAAGTGTCGTTAAAATCTTCAATCGGCGCGAGGGCGCGTACGGTCCAGGTATGACGGCTGAGTTGACGGAAATCGATATCCTCTTCGTCGTCATATTCGTCTTCAATTTCACCGACGATGAGCTCAAGGATATCTTCGATGGTCACAAGGCCGGAAACGCCGCCGAACTCATCGATGACGATAGCCATGTGATAACGCTGAGAACGGAACTCTTTCAGCATGCGGTCGACACGCTTGCTTTCCGGCACGACAACCGCCGGACGCAACACTTTTTCCATGCTGAACGGCTCGGCGTCGCTGCGCATAAACGGCAGCAGATCCTTAGCCATCAGGATCCCTTCAATGTGATCTTTATCTTCACTGATCACCGGGAAGCGCGAGTGGGCGGACTCGATGATAACATCGAGGCATTCGTCCAGGCTCTGGTTGCGTTTCAGGGTAACCATCTGGGAACGGGGGATCATGATGTCGCGAACGCGTTGGTCGGCGATATCCATTACCCCTTCAAGCATATCGCGCGTATCTTCGTCGATAAGCTCGTTCTGCCCGGAATCACGGATCAGCGCCAGCAGCTCATCACGGTTTTTCGGTTCGCCGTGAAAAAGCTGGCTCAGAAGGAGGGAGAAAAATCCCTTTTTAGTGTTAAGTGAGTCGCTACTGTGTGAATTGTCGTCGCTCATGGCGTTAATTCAAGGTTCTCATGTTAGTGGATGTGTCGCAAGCGGCGGACAAAACGCGCCGCAACGGCATAAAACGCTGGCGGCAGCGAACTGCCGCACAGATTACTCTTTCTCGGCAATGTACGGATCGTCAAAGCCCAGGGCAAGCATTATCTCGGTTTCGATGCCTTCCATCTCTTCGGCTTCGTCATCTTCGATATGGTCGTAGCCCAGCAGATGCAGGCTACCATGCACCACCATGTGCGCCCAGTGGGCTTCCAGCGTTTTCTCCTGCTCTTTCGCCTCCTGTTCGACCACCTGACGGCAAATGATAAGGTCGCCCAGCAGCGGCATTTCGATGCCAGGCGGCGCTTCGAACGGGAAAGAGAGCACGTTGGTGGGCTTATCCTTGCCGCGATAAGTCAGGTTGAGATCGTGGCTTTCCGCCTCGTCCACGAGACGGACCGTCACTTCCGCTTCTTCCTGAAACTGCGGGATAACGGCATCCAGCCAGCGCTGAAACTGCGCTTCTTCCGGCAAACCGGATGCGTCTTCGCAGGCGACCTGCAAATCAAGCATTACCTGACTCATTTATTCTCCTGCGCACCGGCGGCCAGCGCCTGCGCTTCACGTTTACGTTCGGCGGCCTGTTCCGCTTTACGTTTCTGGTCGGCCTCTTCCCAGGCTTCATAAGCATTCACTATGCGCGCGACAACCGGATGACGCACAACGTCTTCGCTGAGGAAGAAATTGAAACTGATCTCTTCGACTTCCGAGAGCACTTCAATCGCATGACGCAGGCCCGATTTCATATTGCGCGGCAGGTCAATCTGCGTAACGTCGCCAGTGATAACCGCTTTGGAGTTAAAACCAATACGCGTCAGGAACATTTTCATCTGCTCGATGGTCGTGTTCTGGCTCTCATCGAGAATAATGAAGGCGTCGTTCAGGGTGCGTCCGCGCATATAGGCGAGCGGGGCGACCTCAATCACGTTGCGCTCCATGAGCTTTTCCACGCGCTCAAAGCCAAGCATTTCGAACAGGGCGTCATAGAGCGGACGCAGATACGGGTCCACTTTCTGGCTAAGATCGCCTGGCAAGAAGCCGAGTTTTTCACCGGCTTCCACCGCCGGGCGGGTCAGCAGAATACGGCGTATCTCCTGGCGCTCCAGCGCATCCACGGCGGCGGCAACCGCAAGGTAGGTTTTCCCCGTACCCGCCGGGCCGATGCCGAAGGTAATATCGTGATCGAGAATATTGGCAATGTACTGCGCCTGGTTTGGCGTACGCGGTTTAATCACGCCGCGTTTGGTCTTAATGTTGACCGCTTTGCCATACTCCGGCACGCTCTCCGCGCTTTGCTCCAGCACGCGAGATTCTTTGATGGCCAGATGAATCTGTTCCGGCTCGATGTCTTTGATTTGCCCACGCACAGGCGCGGTATCCACGTAGAGATGGCGAAGGATATCCGTCGCGGCGCTGACGCAAATCGCGCGTCCGGTGAGTTTGAAGTGATTATCGCGACGGTTGATTTCGATACCGAGGCGGCGCTCCAGCTGTTTGATGTTGTCATCAAACGGTCCGCAAAGGCTAAGCAGACGGGCATTGTCTGCGGGTTCCAGCGTAATTTCACGTGTTTCGATATTCAAACTTATCCTCTTGGTCACACAGGGCCAGTTAGGGTGAACAATGATGCCTGCTGATTTTCTCAGGCCCTGTCGAAATTATTCACGGCGAGGGAAAAAGGCGCAAGCGACAGCACTGATATTTGGGTGTGGGATGCAGAATACAAGTGTAGCGAATGTAAATGACCGTATGCGCACAATATGCGCATACGGTCTGATAAAGCGGGGAAATCAGGGCTGGTAGATACCGACGCCGAGCTCGTTCTCTTTACGGGTACGGGCGATAACGGCGGCGGGAGATTGCGCTACGCGCAGACCCATCTCCTCTTCGGTACGCACGACTTTGCCGCGCAGCGAGTTCGGGAAGACCTCGGTGATTTCCACATCAACAAATTTACCGACCATATCCGGCGTGCCTTCAAAATTCACCACGCGGTTATTCTCGGTACGGCCTGAAAGCTCCATGATGCTTTTACGCGAAGTGCCTTCAACCAGAATGCGCTGGGTGGTGCCGAGCATACGGCGGCTCCAGGCCATCGCCTGCTGGTTAATGCGCTCCTGCAGAATATAAAGACGCTGTTTCTTCTCTTCTTCCGGCACATCGTCAACCATATCGGCAGCCGGCGTGCCTGGGCGCGCCGAGAAGATAAAGCTGTAGCTCATGTCGAAATTCACTTCGGCAATCAGCTTCATGGTCTGCTCGAAATCCTGCTGGGTTTCGCCCGGGAAGCCGACGATAAAGTCGGAACTTATCTGGATATCAGGACGCGCAGCGCGCAGCTTGCGAATAATCGCTTTATATTCCAGCGCGGTGTGGGTGCGTCCCATCATGTTAAGCACGCGGTCGGCGCCGCTCTGGACCGGCAAATGCAGGAAGCTCACCAGCTCTGGCGTATCGCGATACACTTCGATAATGTCATCAGTAAACTCGATCGGGTGGCTGGTGGTAAAGCGGATCCTGTCGATACCATCAATAGCTGCGACCAGTCGCAGCAGATCGGCGAAGGTGCCGGTGGTGCCATCGTAGTTTTCGCCGCGCCAGGCGTTAACGTTCTGGCCGAGCAGGTTTACTTCACGCACGCCCTGCGCCGCCAGTTGAGCGATTTCCAGTATGATATCGTCGCTCGGCCGGCTCACCTCTTCACCGCGGGTATAAGGCACCACGCAATAGGTGCAGTATTTGTTGCAGCCTTCCATGATGGAGACGAAAGCGGTTGGGCCTTCAGCGCGCGGCTCCGGCAGACGATCGAACTTCTCAATTTCCGGGAAGCTAATATCCACCACCGGGCTGCGGGTGCCTTTCACCTGATTGATCATTTCCGGCAGGCGGTGCAGCGTCTGCGGCCCGAAAATAATATCGACATAGCGGGCGCGGTCGCGAATATGGTCGCCTTCCTGAGAGGCTACGCAGCCGCCGACGCCGATAATCACATCCGGATTTTTTTCCTTTAATGTTTTCCAGCGACCTAACTGATGGAAAACCTTCTCCTGTGCCTTTTCACGGATTGAACAGGTATTCAGCAGCAGAACATCCGCTTCTTCAGCCACATCGGTCAGCTCATAGCCGTGGGTGGCATCCAGCAGATCGGCCATCTTCGATGAATCGTATTCGTTCATCTGACAGCCCCAGGTTTTGATATGCAGTTTTTTTGTCATCGACTTGCCATTGCTCAGTTAAAGCCAGGAATGCAGGGCGCGTATTGTAATGCTTTGGCGTGTTCGTGACCAGTATTGCGCAGGAACGCTTACAGCGGCGAAAAATCCGGTAAACTTAAGGGATATACCTTAAGGATAAAAGCCCATGATAAATCAACCCATTGAAGTCGTCGTTGTCGGCGGAGGCATGGTCGGCGCGGCGGCGGCGCTGGGACTGGCGCAAAATGGTTTTCAGGTTGCCGTGATTGACCATGCCGCGCCTCGCGCTTTTGATGCGGCAGGCGCGCCTGATATCCGCATCTCTTCCATCAGCAGCGCTTCAGTCGACCTGCTCAAAGGTCTCGGCGTCTGGCAGGCGGTTAAAGCCATGCGAAGCCACCCCTACCGGCAGCTTGAAACCTGGGAGTGGGAAAGCGCGCACGTCGTGTTTAACGCCGATGAGCTGAAGCTGCCCGAGCTGGGGTATATGGTGGAAAACAATGTGCTGCAGCGTGCGCTTTGGGAAGCGCTGGAGGCGCACCCCGGGGTTACGCTCTACTGCCCGGCGCAGCTCACGCAGATGCGTCGGCGCAGCGCAGGGTATGAACTGACGCTGGCAGATGGGCTTGCGCTCGACGCAAAGCTGGTCATCGGCGCCGATGGCGCTAACTCCCAGGTGCGCAAATGGGCAGGCATTGGTTTACATGCCTGGCATTACCATCAGGCTTGCATGCTGATAACCGTTCAGTGCGAAGCAGCGCCGGGAGAGAGCACCTGGCAGCAGTTTACGCCCGACGGACCGCATGCCTTTTTGCCGTTATTTGATAACTGGGCTTCGCTGGTCTGGTACGACCGCCCGGCGCGGATCCGCCAGCTGCAAACGCTGGGTATGGCGCAGTTGCAGCGGGAAATCGAAAAATCATTTCCCGCCCGCCTTGGTAAAGTGACGCCTGTCGCCAGCGGCGCTTTTCCGCTGACTCGTCGCCATGCCCTGCATTATGTCCAGCCTGGTCTGGCGTTGATTGGCGATGCGGCGCATACCATTCACCCGCTGGCAGGGCAGGGAGTGAACCTGGGGTATCGCGATGTTGAAGCGCTGCTGGACGTGGTTATCAATGCACGCGGCAATGGCGAGGCCTGGTCAACGGAGCCGGTGCTTAAGCGTTTCGAACGGCGTAGACAGATTGATAACTTTATTATGCAAAGCGGTATGGATCTCTTCTACGCCGGGTTCAGCAATGATTTACCACCAGTACGCATGCTGCGAAATCTTGGGCTAATGGCGGCGCAGCGTGCCGGCGTGCTGAAGCGGCAGGCACTGAAATATGCGCTGGGGTTATCGTAACCTGGCGACTCTTAGTTACAACATACTTTTTTATATGCTGTGCTCCCTCCGCGTTGGCGGAGGAGAGTGGCCAGCGAAACAACAGAATTTATGGGTTAACCATGTTATGGGTTAACCATGTGACAGCCACAAACGCAGAAAAGCAAAAAGCCCGCAAAAGCGGGCTTTTTAATAAGTGGCTGGGGTACGAGGATTCGAACCTCGGAATGGCGGAATCAGAATCCGCTGCCTTACCGCTTGGCGATACCCCAACAGGGTGCGTTCAGTTTCCTGGACGTCTTTTAATATGGCTGGGGTACGAGGATTCGAACCTCGGAATGGTGGAATCAGAATCCACTGCCTTACCGCTTGGCGATACCCCAAGAAAATGGTGGCTACGACGGGAATCGAACCTGTGACCCCAGCATTATGAGTGCTGTGCTCTAACCAGCTGAGCTACGTAGCCAAATTGTGTTGCTTTACCAGCCTGCATCGACTGGCTGGGGTACCTGGATTCGAACCAGGGAATGCCGGTATCAAAAACCGGTGCCTTACCGCTTGGCGATACCCCAACGACTAACGCGTTTGAAACGCAAGAGTCGAAGAAAAATGGCTGGGGTACCTGGATTCGAACCAGGGAATGCCGGTATCAAAAACCGGTGCCTTACCGCTTGGCGATACCCCATCCGTGCAACGCTTAACGGAAATGGTGCGGGAGGCGAGACTTGAACTCGCACACCTTGCGGCGCCAGAACCTAAATCTGGTGCGTCTACCAATTTCGCCACTCCCGCAAAAAAGATGGTGGCTACGACGGGAATCGAACCTGTGACCCCATCATTATGAGTGATGTGCTCTAACCAGCTGAGCTACGTAGCCATCTTTTTTCGCGTTACCTTATCGGCGTTGCGGGGCGCATTATGCGTATTGGGCCTGGCAGCGTCAACACCTTTTTTGGTGAAAATAGCCTGAATGTGACTGTTTGACTAGCTTGCGAACAGCTTGACGCAATATTCGGCAATTATTGTTTATTTATCAGTACAGAGAATAAAAAAGAGAAGGCCGCTGCCCGAAAGATGCGAAAAAAACGGGCCCTCGAGAGGCCCGTTATGAAGGTTTTTTCGCTTACTTATAAGCGGACTGGTGAATGCCTACCGCGCGGCCTGATGGATCGTTCATCGTTTTGAACGCTTCATCCCATTCAATCGCTTTAGCAGAAGAGCAGGCGACAGACGGACCGCCCGGCACGCACTCCGCCGCGCTCGGCACCGGGAAGAGCTCTTCAAAGATTTCACGGTAAAGATACGCTTCTTTAGACGAAGGCGTGTTGTAAGGGAAGCGGAATCGCGCCGTTTCCATCTGCTGGTCGCTAACCTGCTGCGCCGCGACCTCTTTTAAGGTGTCGATCCAGCTGTAACCCACGCCGTCGGAGAATTGCTCTTTCTGACGCCACGCCACGCTCGCCGGCAGATAAGACTCAAAGCATTCACGCAGAATATGTTTTTCCATTTTGCCGTTGCCGCACATTTTGTCCTGCGGGTTGATGCGCATCGCCACATCCAGGAATTTCTTGTCGAGGAAGGGCACGCGGGCTTCCACGCCCCAGGCGGACATTGCTTTGTTGGCGCGGGCGCAGTCAAACATATGCAGCGCCTGAAGCTTACGCACGGTCTCTTCATGCAGCTCTTTGGCGTTCGGCGCTTTGTGGAAATAGAGGTAACCGCCAAACACTTCATCCGACCCTTCGCCGGAAAGCACCATCTTGATGCCCATGGCTTTGATTTTACGGGACATCAGGTACATCGGCGTGGACGCGCGGATGGTCGTCACATCATACGTTTCGATGTGATAAATCACGTCGCGAATTGCGTCCAGGCCTTCCTGCACGGTGAAATGAATTTCATGGTGCACGGTACCGAGGTGATTAGCCACTTCCTGCGCGGCTTTCAGATCCGGTGAACCTTCCAGGCCCACAGCGAAGGAGTGCAGCTGCGGCCACCAGGCTTCGGAACGCTCCTGATCTTCCACGCGACGCGCGGCGAATTTCTTGGTGATGGCGGAAATAACCGAGGAGTCCAGGCCGCCGGAAAGCAGTACGCCGTAAGGCACGTCAGACATCAGATGGCTTTTAACGGAATCTTCCAGTGCCTGGCGCAGTTCCGCTTTGTCGGTCACGTTGTCTTTGACGGCGTCGTATTCGAACCAGTCGCGGGTATAGTAAGGGCGAATCTCGCCATCCTGGCTCCACAGGTAGCTGCCCGCCGGAAACTCTTTGATGGTGCGGCATACCGGCACCAGCGCCTTCATTTCGGAGGCAACGTAAAGGTTGCCGTGCTCGTCATAACCCATATACAGCGGGATGATGCCGATATGGTCGCGGCCAATCAGGTAAGCGTCTTTCTCGCTGTCATAAAGGGCGAAGGCGAACATGCCCTGCAGCTCATCGAGGAATTCCGGCCCTTTTTCCTGGTACAGCGCGAGAATAACTTCGCAGTCAGAACCGGTCTGGAAAGGGTAGCGGTCGCCATATTCGGCGCGCAGCGCCTGATGGTTGTAAATTTCACCGTTAACGGCAAGCGCGTGCGTTTTTTTCTGGTTGTAGAGCGGCTGCGCGCCCGCGTTAACGTCGACGATGGAAAGACGTTCATGAGCGAGAATCGCTTTATCGCTGGCATAAACGCCCGACCAGTCAGGGCCGCGATGGCGCATCAGACGTGAAAGCTCCAGCGCTTTTTTACGCAGTTCTGTCGCGTCAGTTTTAATATCCAGCACACCAAAAATAGAACACATAGACTTCTCCGTTAACCCTGGCGGTGATGTTACGTTTGTTGTCAGCGCGCTGCGTCATTTTTCTCTTTCTCGCCGCGGCGCGCCTTGCTTACTAAAGAAAATGCCGTATACGCCCAGGTCAATGCAAGCGCTTTAGCGCTGCGAAAAGAAATAATGCAGTGGTGATTAGCGAATAGTGAAAAAAGGTTACGTTTAACGCGACGAAATTAGCGAATCGTCAACTAAAGAGCATTTTTATTGAACGCCGCTTTTCAAAGATTGGGAGGAGTTAATGAAACGGCAGCCGCGCATCACGCGGCTGGTGAAATTAGAGGATGTCGATTTCAGCAACGGAAGGGTAAATCCAGGAGGGGCGGAACGGCATAGCGTCGATATCATTGAGCGTTGAAACGCCGGAAAGCACCAGAATCGTTTCCAGACCCGCCTGAAACCCCGCCAGAATATCGGTGCGCAGGTTATCGCCGACGATGACTGTCTGCTCTGAGTGCGCCTGCATCTTGTTCAACGCGGCGCGAATTATCCACGGACTCGGCTTGCCGACATAAAAAGGCTTACGACCGGAGATTTTTTCAATACCGGCACACAGCGCGCCGCAGGCCGGATAAAACCCCCGCCCGTGCGTATCCGGGTTGGTGGCGATAAAACGCGCGCCGCCAGCCACGAAGAAAGCGGCTTTGTGCATCATCTCCCAGTTATAGGAGCGCGTCTCGCCAACGATGACAAAGTCGGGATTGATATCGGTTATCGTAAAACCTGCTTTGTAAAGCTCGTGAATGAGCGCGCCTTCGCCAACAACGTAGGCTTTTTTCCCTTCCTGACGACGCAGAAAATCAGCCGTCGCCATCGCAGAGGTATAAAAAACGCTGTCCGGCACATCAATCCCTGCGGAGGCGAACCGGTTAGCCAGGTCTTGTCCTGTCTGGGAAGGGTAGTTTGTCAGCAGCACCAGCGGCATCCCTTTTTCAAGGATGCGGTTGAGGAATTCGCTGGCGCCCGGGACGGCAACGTTGTCGTGCATCAGCACGCCATCAATATCACAAATTACGCTCTGGATGGTCATTGACTACTCTGGCTCAAAGAAAAGAAAGGCGTAACTATAGCCTGGTTAAGGTTGAAACCCTGTTAACTTTCAAGCAAACGCTGCAATAACATACCGTTAAGCATGGCCCGTTTCACCAGCGCAAAGGCGCCGATGGCCGAACGGTGATCCAGCGTGGAAGGCACTACCGGCAAATTCTTACGAAACGCCGCCAGCGCCTGGGCATTGATGCAGCTTTCAATCGCAGGCAACAGAATTTTTTCCGCTTCGACAATCTCACCCGCGATGACGATCTTTTGCGGGTTGAACAGATTGATAGCGATAGCGATAGTTTTTCCGAGATGGCGGCCTACCTGTTCAATCACTTCGCAGGCCAGTTCATCGCCTTTATTGGCGGCTTTGCAGATGGCTTTGATAGTGCATTCATCAAGCGTGACGCGGCTCTGATAGCCTTTCTCCAGCAAATGACGCACGCGCTGCTCAATGGCGGCATTTGCCGCCACCGTCTCAAGACAGCCGAAGTTGCCGCAGTGGCAGCGCTCGCCGAGCGGATCGACCTGAATATGTCCGATTTCGCCGACATTGCCGTTACGGCCAATAAAAATGCGGCCATTTGAGATAATGCCTGCGCCTGTGCCGCGATGAACGCGCACTAAAATGGAATCTTCGCAATCCTGACTTGCACCGAAGTAGTGCTCGGCCAGCGCCAGGCTGCGGATATCGTGACCGACAAAACAGGTCACGTTAAACCGCTTTTCCAGCGCCTCTACCAGCGCCCAGTTCTGCACGGGAATATGAGGCATATAGCGGATTACGCCGCTTTCCGGATCCACGAGGCCGGGCAGGATAATGGAGATAGCGATAAGCTCGCGAATTTTACGCTGCTGCGTTTCGATAAACAGCGCAATGGTATTGAGCAACGCATGCTCCAGCGTCTCCTGGGTGCGTTCAGGCAGAGGATAATGCTCTTCCGCCACCACTTTGCTGCTCAGGTCGTATAGCGTCAGGGTGGTGTCGTTGCGGCCAAGGCGCACCCCTATGGCATGAAAGGGGCGCGTCTCGGTAATAATGGAGATAGCGCGGCGGCCCCCGGTGGAAGCCTGTTGATCGACTTCTTTGATAAGGCCGCGCTCAATAAGCTGGCGAGTAATTTTGGTGACGCTGGCGGGTGCAAGCTGGCTCTGTTCCGCTATCTGAATACGCGAGATAGGTCCGTGTTGATCGATAAGGCGGTAAACCGCCGCGCTGTTAAGCTGTTTTACCAGATCAACGTTACCTATTTGAGCCTGTCCGCCAGTTGTCATGCCTGTTCTTACTCAGTAAAGACCTCGTTGCCGTTAACGAGAGTCCGGGTGATTTTATAATCGCGGGTAAAGACGGTCAGGTTAGCCACTTTTCCGGCTTCGATTGTCCCTAGCGTCTTATCCACGCCCATAGCGCGGGCCGGGTAAAGGGTCGCCATGCGCAGCGCTTCATCCAGCGCGATGTTGACATGCTCGACCAGGTTGCGCACGCCTTCGATCATCGTCAGCGCGGAACCGCTCAGGGTCCCGTTCTCGTCTACGCACAGCCCATTACGGAAGTATATGGTTTTGCCAGCAAAAATGAACTCATCAATATTCGCGCCCGCGGGTGCGGTTGCGTCTGTCACCAGACAAAGCTTGTCGCCTTTTACCTTTTTCGCGGTGCGAACGTTGGCGAAATCGACATGCAATCCGTCGACGATAATGCCGCAGTATAAATCAGGCTCATCGAAAATCGCCCCGGTCAGGCCCGGCTCGCGACCGGTAATATAAGGCATGGCGTTAAACAGATGCGTGGCGAAGCTGATGCCGGCGCGAAAACCCGCTTTGGCTTCTTTCAGCGTGGCGTTGGAGTGGCCTGCGGAGACGACAATGCCCGCCGCGACAAGCTGGCGAATCACTTCCGGTTCGACCATTTCCGGCGCGAGCGTCAGCTTGGTAATGACATCGGCGTTCTCGCACAGAAAATCAACCAGCGCCTGGTCAGGTTTGCGCACATAAGCTGGGTTATGGGTGCCTTTTTTGACGATGTTCAGCCATGGACCTTCCAGATGCAGGCCGAGCGCCTGGTTTTTATTTTTCGCCAGATAGTCACGCATTACGCGCACGCCCTGTTTCATCAGATCGTCGCTGGCGGTAATCAACGTCGGCAGATAGCTGGTGCAGCCCGATTTCTCGTTTGCTTTCTGCATAATTTCCAGCGTCTCGACGCTGACGGCTTCGGCGGTATCGTTGAACTGCACGCCGCCGCAGCCGTTTAACTGCACATCAATAAAACCGGGGGCAATGATGGCGCCACCGGCGTCGCGTTGCTCAATGCCGGCCGGTAATTCCGCCTGCGGGCAAACGCGCTCGATAAGGCCATTCGCGATAATTACCGCATGGTCGTCCAGAATTTCATGGCCGGTGAAAATCCGGCCGTGGGTTAAGGCATACATAGTGACCCCCGGTGTAAATGCGCTTAAAGATCTTTAATATTTTCAGCTTCGAGCTCAGTGAAGTATTTCAGCGTCTTCACCTTCAGCTCCATGGTGGACGGCTCATCGCAAACCACGACCGCTTTCGGATGCAGTTGCAGGCAACTAATCGTCCACATATGGTTTACGTTGCCTTCAACCGCCGCCTGCAGCGCCTGCGCTTTCACATGCCCCTGCACCAGGATCATCACTTCTTCGGCATCCAGCAGCGTGCCGACGCCCACGGTGAGCGCGTATTTCGGTACCTGGTTTACATCGCCGCCGAAGAAGCGGGAGTTTGCCACGCGGGTGTCATGCGTCAGGGTTTTAATGCGAGTACGGGACGCGAGTGACGAGGCCGGCTCGTTAAAAGCAATGTGTCCATCGTTGCCAACGCCGCCCATAAAGAGATGAATTTTGCCATAGGCGCGAATTTTCTCTTCATAACGGCGACATTCTGCGTCAACATCAGGCGCATTGCCATCAAGAAGGTTGATATTTTCAGCAGGAATATCAACATGATCAAAGAAATTACGGTGCATGAAGCTGTGGTAGCTTTCCGGATGTTCTTTCGGCAGGCCGACATATTCATCCATGTTAAAGGTGACCACATGTTTAAAACTCACCTGGCCCGCTTTATGCATCTCTACCAGCGCTTTATAGGCTTCGAGCGGCGTGCCGCCGGTCGGCAGGCCCAGCACGAACGGGCGATCGGCGGTTGGGTTAAATGCGTTGATGCGCTTAACAATATGGCGTGCTGCCCATTTGCCGACCTGCTGTGCGGTAGCCAGGGGGATCAGTCTCATCATTCACCTCGTAAGTTGTAAGTCATAAATGGCGCGGATTGAAACCGGGATAAAGTAAGGGTAAACCATATTCATCGGGCTCAGGGATCAATCCGTCCTGATTTTTCGAATGATAAAATAAGTTTTGCGAGTTAGCCAGTAAAGGGGAAATGATAAAGCAAATTTTGGTGATAAAAATCACAAACAGCACCCTTTTAATTTGCGAGGCGAATTAATTTTTCACACACTCCACAGGTGAAGTGAAGCGTCGCCGCTTAATCAGGGTGGGTCGTATTATAAAAACACTGCTTTGACGAGCCTCATCGGGGCCTCATAGGGGGAATAAAGTGAGTATTCTAGGTTATTTGCAAAACGTAGGCCGGGCGCTGATGGTGCCCGTGGCTACGCTGCCTGCCGCAGCAATTTTGATGGGGGTAGGGTACTGGATTGACCCTACCGGTTGGGGTGGAAGCAACGCGCTGGCCGCGTTTTTTATCCAGTCCGGTTCCGCAATCATCGACAATATGGGCGTGCTGTTCGCGGTCGGTGTAGCGTATGGCATGTCTAAAGATAAAGACGGCGCGGCTGCGCTGGCCGGCTTTGTCGGATTCCTCGTTTTAACTACGCTCTGCTCGCCTGCGGCTGTCGCCATGATCCAGAAAATCCCGGCGGACCAGGTGCCAGCGGCGTTTGGCAAAATCAAAAACCAGTTTGTTGGCATTATGGTCGGCATTATCGCGGCCGAACTGTATAACCGTTTCAGCGCCGTCGAACTGCCCAAAGCGCTTTCGTTCTTCAGCGGTCGCCGCCTGGTGCCGATTCTGACTTCATTTGTGATGATCGTGGTCGCTTTCATCATGATGTACATCTGGCCGGTGGTGTTTGATGGCCTGGTGAACTTCGGCGAGCATATCCAGAAACTCGGTTCTGTTGGCGCAGGCGTTTACGCTTTCTTCAACCGTCTGCTTATCCCGGTTGGCCTGCACCACGCGCTGAACTCCGTGTTCTGGTTCGACGTAGCCGGTATTAACGACATCCCGAATTTCCTTGGCGGCGCGCAGTCTATCGAAGCCGGGAAGGCGGTTGTCGGCATTACCGGCCGCTATCAGGCGGGCTTCTTCCCGATCATGATGTTTGGTCTGCCAGGCGCGGCGCTGGCGATTTACCACTGCGCACGTCCGGAAAACAAGGCTAAAGTGCTGGGTATTATGATGGCGGGCGCGTTTGCGGCCTTCTTCACTGGCATCACTGAACCGCTGGAGTTCTCCTTCATGTTCGTAGCGCCGGTGCTTTATGTGCTGCACGCCATTCTGACCGGTATCTCCGTGTTCATCGCGGCGACCATGCACTGGATTGCTGGCTTCGGCTTTAGCGCCGGGCTTGTGGATATGGTGCTTTCTTCACGTAACCCGCTGGCCACGCACTGGTACATGCTGATCCCGCAGGGTCTGGTGTTCTTCGTTATTTATTACCTGGTGTTCCGCTTTACCATCACCAAATTCAATCTGATGACGCCGGGCCGTGAACTGGCTGTAGCCGGAAGCGAAGAAGACGGCGAAGATGTTAACGTCAGCGGCAATAAAGACCAGGATGTCACCGGTCTTGCGCGTCAGTATGTCGCGGCTATCGGCGGCTCTGATAACCTCACTGGCATTGACGCCTGCATTACGCGTTTACGTTTGACCGTAAAAGACTCCGCTCAGGTTAACGAAGTGCTGGCGAAACGCCTTGGCGCAACGGGCGTGATTCGCCTGAATAAAACCAGCGTGCAGATTATCGTGGGCTTTATGGCAGAAAAAATCGCGAACGCGATGAAAACGGTCGGCGCCGTGCCAGCCTCCGCCCCGGCTGCAGCCAGCGCGTCTGTAGCGCCTGCTGCAGGGGTTAAACCGCAGGTTGTTCCGCAGGCCGCTACCGCCGCCACGGTTGCTGAACTGCTCTCTCCGGTGACTGGCGAGGTTGTTGCGCTGGAACAGGTGCCGGATGAAGCGTTCGCCAGCAAAGCGGTAGGGGATGGCGTGGCGGTGAAGCCGACGGAGAAAACCGTTGTTTCCCCGGCTGCCGGCACCATCGTGAAGATTTTCAATACCAACCACGCGTTTTGCCTGGAAACAGAAAAAGGCGCGGAGATTGTTGTTCATATGGGCATCGACACCGTAGCGCTGAACGGCCAGGGCTTTAAACGTCTGGTGGAAGAGGGCGCTGAAGTGGCCGCCGGCCAGCCGGTGCTGGAAATGGATCTCGATTTCCTCAATACCCATGCCCGTTCAATGATTAGCCCGGTCGTATGCAGCAATATCGACGACTTCGGCGGTCTGGTCATTAAAGCTCAGGGGCAGGTTGTTGCAGGCGAGACGCCGCTTTATGAGATTAAAGGCAAGTAACGCTGTTGGGTTTTAGGGTGCCTCAAGCGGCGGGGAAATTCCTCGCCGCTTTTTTTGTTGTAAAAATCTACGCTACCGCAGGGAGGCGCCTATTTTCTTCAACTAAAGGTTGTTTCCCGACCCTGCTTATAAGATCATGCTGCGTTAACTGATGTTTACGCTTTGAGGAATCTACGATGAGTGAGGCTGAAGCCCGCCCGACTAACTTTATCCGCCAGATCATCGATGAAGATTTGGCCAGTGGTAAGCACACTACCATCTGCACCCGTTTTCCGCCGGAGCCGAACGGCTATCTGCATATCGGACACGCAAAATCTATCTGCCTGAACTTCGGCATCGCCCAGGATTACCAGGGGCAGTGCAATCTGCGTTTCGACGATACCAACCCGGTTAAAGAAGACATCGAATACGTCGAGTCCATCAAAAACGACGTGCAGTGGCTGGGCTTTCACTGGTCGGGCGATGTGCGCTATTCCTCTGATTACTTTGATCAGCTGCACCACTATGCGATCGAACTGATTAATAAAGGCCTTGCTTACGTTGATGAGCTTTCGCCGGAGCAGATCCGCGAGTACCGCGGCACGCTGACGCAGCCGGGCAAAAACAGCCCGTACCGCGATCGCAGCGTGGAAGAGAACCTGGCGCTGTTTGAGAAAATGCGCAACGGCGAATTCGCCGAAGGCACCGCTTGCCTGCGTGCGAAAATCGATATGGCTTCGCCGTTCATTGTCATGCGCGACCCGGTGCTGTACCGCATTAAATTCGCTGAACACCATCAAACCGGCAACAAGTGGTGCATCTATCCGATGTACGACTTTACCCACTGCATTTCCGATGCGCTGGAAGGCATTACCCATTCGCTGTGTACGCTGGAATTCCAGGATAACCGCCGTCTCTATGACTGGGTACTGGATAACATCACTATTCCTGTGCACCCGCGCCAGTACGAGTTTTCGCGTCTTAACCTTGAATACGCGGTGATGTCCAAGCGTAAGCTTAATCTGCTGGTGACCGACAAGATTGTGGAAGGCTGGGACGATCCGCGCATGCCGACCATTTCTGGCCTGCGCCGTCGCGGCTATACCGCTGCTGCTATTCGCGAGTTCTGCAAACGTATCGGCGTAACCAAGCAGGATAACACCGTCGAGATGGCGGCGCTGGAAGCCTGTATCCGTGAAGATCTTAACGAAAACGCGCCGCGCGCGATGGCCGTTATCGATCCCGTTAAGCTGGTGATTGAGAACTACCCGCAGGGCCAGACTGAACAGGTCGCCATGCCGAACCATCCGAACAAACCGGAAATGGGCAGCCGCGACGTGCCGTTCTCTGGCGAAATCTGGATCGATCGCGCCGATTTCCGTGAAGAGGCCAACAAGCAGTACAAGCGCCTGGTGCTCGGTAAAGAAGTACGCCTGCGCAACGCCTACGTCATTAAAGCTGAGCGTGTTGAAAAAGACGCGGAAGGCAACATCACCACCATCTACTGCTCTTACGATGCCGATACGCTAAGTAAAGATCCGGCGGATGGCCGCAAAGTGAAAGGCGTTATCCACTGGGTTAGCGCACAGCACGCGCTGCCGGTAGAAATCCGTCTTTACGACCGCCTATTTAGCGTGGCGAACCCGGGCGGAGCGGACGATTTTCTCTCGACCATCAACCCGGATTCACTGGTTATCAAGCAGGGTTTTGCGGAACCGAGTCTGAAAGAGGCTGAAGTGGGTAAGGCATACCAGTTTGAGCGCGAAGGTTACTTCTGCCTCGACAGCCGCCACACGTCAGCCGATAAGCTGGTCTTTAACCGCACGGTAGGGCTTCGCGATACCTGGGCTAAAATCGGCGAATAAGTCGAACTGCAAAATAAAACGCCGCGCAATGCGGCGTTTTTCATTTCCGCAGCGCTGATTCGACTTTTTATTAAAAAAGAAGAGGAAAGTTTTCCTGATTATAATCCTTATAAATTAATCGAAATAAATTCATAGTAACCATCAATATAAATTGTGGCGATACAAAGCGTTAATAAAATAAGTTGTTGCATAAGGCGTTTATTTTAATAAAAAGAACGAGAGCGTTTATTTGTGCTTGATGTCATATTTTGACAATGCTGTGCAAACAAGATATTGATAATTAATGTCGTGAAAAATACTATTCAATAGCGTTAAAAAAATCATAAGTATGCATTTATTTTGCATGAAAGCTTTTTATAAAGTTATTATTGAGAAGGAATTTGATATGCCTCTTTTTTTAAAAAGGCGCAGGACGCGGCTATTATTACTGGCGAGCGTAAGCGCTTTATCTACTTTGAGTTTTACACCTGCTGTTTATTCCACTGGCTTTATTGATGATTCAACGCTGACGGGCGGCCTCTATTACTGGCAGCGAGAGCGAGACCGCAAAGATGTCGCAGAGGATAAATACAAAACTAACCTTTCTCATGCAACCTGGAACGGTAATCTTGATTTTTCGTCAGGGTATGCGGCAGATCTGTTCGGCGTCGATCTCGCGCTCTTTACGGCAATTGAAATGGCGGAAAATGGCGACAGCGCGCATCCAAATGAAATCGCCTTCTCATCCAGTAATAAAGCTTACGATGAAGACTGGTCCGGTGATAAAAGCGGAGTAAGCCTTTATAAAGCCGCCGCGAAATTTAAATATGGTCCTTTATGGGCGCGCGCCGGATATATCCAGCCCACCGGCCAAACGCTTCTGGCGCCGCACTGGAGCTTTATGCCTGGCACTTACCAGGGCGCGGAGGCAGGGGCCAGCGCGGACTACGGCGAGGCGGGCCTGCTCAGCTTCTCATATATGTGGAGCAACGCTTATAAAGCCCCGTGGCATCTTGAAATGGATAAATTTTACCAGAACGATAAAGCGACCCGCGTCGACTATCTCCATTCTTTAGGCGCGAAGTATGACTTCAAAAATAACTTTATTCTCGAAGCGGCCTTCGGCCAGGCGCAAGGTTACGTTGACCAATACTTTGCTAAAGCCAGCTATAAATTTGATATTGCGGGAAGCCCGCTCGCCGCCAGTTATCAATTCTACGGCGCCCGCGACAAAGTAAGCGACGGCTCAGGCAACGATATTTATGACGCCACGGCATGGCTGCAGGCGTTGACCTTTGGCTACAGGGTGGGGCCGGTTGATCTACGTCTGGAAGGCACCTGGGTGAAGGCCGACGGGCAACAGGGCTATTTTCTGCAACGCATGACGCCAACCTACGCCTCATCAAACGGTCGGCTGGATATCTGGTGGGATAACCGTTCTGACTTTAACGCTAACGGTGAAAAGGCGCTTTTCGTCGGCGCTATCTATGACCTTACCCACCTGAAGCTGGCGGGATGGTCTTTTGGCGCGTCTTACGTGTACGCCTGGGATGCTAAGCCCAGCTCCGCGCCGACCCGCGATGGTTATTACGATCCTGATTATCGTCTCAAGGAATCGGCTTACAGCCTCGATGCAATTTATACCTTCGTAGAAGGGCGCGCTAAAGGCGCCACGTTTAAGCTGCATTTCACGCAGTATGACAACCACTCCGCTATTCCCAGTTACGGCGGTGGCTACGGCAATATTTTTCAGGACGAACGCGACGTGAAATTGATGTTCATTGCGCCGTTCACCCTGTTCTGATGCTTCCCGCTTCATACTCATTAATGCTATCTCGCTCTGAGGGAACAAAATGAAGAGATTACAGCGTAGTGTTTTAGCGCTCGCTCTGGCCGGACTAATGAGCAGCGCCTGGGCAGACCAGGAACTGGCGAATAAACTGAGTCAGTTTACGCTCAATTATGCCGTGCAGGATAACCACGCACAGCAACACGGCGTGGACTGCGCGGCGCTCGGCGCCGACTGGGCCGCCTGCAGTAAAGCCGTTATCACCTTAACGAACCATGGCGATGCGCTAACCGACAGAAACTGGACTATCTGGTTTCACAGCATCCGGCAAATCCTGAAAGTGGAGAATGAACAGTTTAAGGTCACCCACGTCATGGGTGACCTGCATAAGCTTGAACCCACCGATAAGTTCACGGGCTTTCCGGCAAACCAGGCCGTCACTATCCCGATTATTAATGAGTACTGGCAGCTTTTTATTACCGACGTGCTCCCTCGCTGGTATGTCACCTCTGACGACAGTCGTCCCGTTATTATCGCCAACACCGACACAGAAGATCTGGCCCGGTTTGTCAGTCCGCTCGGTGAACAGTGGAGGCGTACGCCGGATGATAAAAATGTGTTGATGACCGCAGAGGCGCGCTATAACAAAAACAGCGATGTCGCTTTACCGGATGCTGCGGCGCTGCGAGGAGAGATTGTTCCTACCCCTAAAACGGTTACGGTGCATGCCGAAAATGTGGACTTAAGCCGCGGGGTCGTGCTCGACCTGGCTTCGCTTGCGCCAGCTTCCCGCGAGGCGGTGGCTTCGCGTTTCGCGCAGCTCGGCGTGAAAACCGGTCAGGGCTATCCGGTTAACACTCTCGTTGCGCCAGACGACTTTCAGAAACCGGAGGCGGTATCCGGCGCTTACCGTTTACAAATCAAGCCGCAGGAGACAATAGTGACGGGATACGACGCCGCTGGCGTCTTCTACGGTCTACAATCCCTGCTCTCACTGCTCCCGGCGCAAGGTAAGCCGCAAATCGCTACGCTTGAGGCGAGCGATGCGCCTCGCTTTAGCTGGCGCGCTATTCATCTGGACGTCGGACGCAATTTCCATTCAAAAGCGGCAGTGTTGCGTCTGCTGGATCAAATGGCCGCTTATAAACTCAACAAGTTTCATTTCCACCTGAGCGATGATGAAGGCTGGCGCCTGGAAATCCCCGGGCTGCCGGAACTGACCGAAACAGGGGCGAAACGCTGCCATGACCTCACTGAAAAACGCTGTCTTCTGCCGCAGTTGGGTTCGGGGCCCGAGAGTAATAACAACGGCAGCGGCTACTTCACGCGCGCTGATTATATTGAGATTGTGAAATACGCTGCTGCGCGGCACATCGAGGTTATCCCTGAAATTGATATGCCCGCGCATGCGAGGGCGGCGGTGGTATCAATGGAAGCGCGCTATGCCCGCTTAATGGAAGCGGGAAAAGCGCAGGAAGCAAACCATTACCGCCTGCTGGATCCCGCCGACACGTCAAACACGACAGGCGTACAGTATTACGATCGAACCGGTTATCTGAATCCTTGTCTCGCTTCGTCACGCAACTTCGTCGACAAAGTCATCTCTGAGGTTCAGTTGATGCATAAAGAGGCGGGGCAACCTTTAACCGTCTGGCACGCTGGCGGCGACGAGGCGAAGAATATCTACCTGGGAACAGGGTATACCGACAAGTCCCATCCGGAAGAGGGGAAGGGGATTATCGATCTGAGTAAACAAAATAAGCCGTGGGAAAAATCACCTGCGTGTAAAAAGCTGCTTGAACGGGGCGAGGTCGCGGACGTTGAACACCTTTCCAGCTACTTTGGCATTGAGATCAGCAAGCTGGTAAATGCGCACGGCATCAGCGTCATGCAGGCCTGGCAGGATGGGCTGAAAGATGCGAAAGACGCCAGCGCGTTCAGCACCCGTCAGGTTAATGTTAACTTCTGGGACACGCTGTTCTGGGGCGGCTTTGATACGGCAAACGACTGGGCGAATAAAGGTTTCAGGGTTATCGTCTCCAACCCTGACTATCTCTATCTGGATTTCCCCTATGAAGTCAACCCGGCGGAGAGCGGCTATTACTGGGGAACACGGTTCAGCGACGAGCGTAAAATCTTCAGCTTTGCGCCAGACAACCTGCCGCAGAATGCGGAAACTTCCGTCGATCGCGATGGCAATACCTTCAGTGCGAAATCTGACAAGCCCTGGCCGGGTGCGCTGGGCCTTTCCGCTCAGCTCTGGAGCGAAGTCGTTCGTACCGATAAGCAGATGGAGTACATGATCTACCCAAGGCTTATTGTTGTCGCTGAGCGCGCATGGCATCGCGCCGCCTGGGAGCAGGATTATCAGGCGGGTCGCGAGTATAAGGGCCAGGAAACGCAGTGGGTGGATAAAAAAGCCCTCGCCTCAGACTGGGCTCGCTTTGCAAGCCTTATAGGCCACCGGGAGCTGGCGAAACTGGACAAAGCGGGCATCCAGTATCGTTTGCCGGTGCCGGGCGCCAGAGTGGAAAAAGGCATACTGGAAATAAACACCAGCCTGCCGGGGCTGGCGGCAGAATACTCTACGGATAACGGTAAAAACTGGCTACGCTATGACAATAAGGCGCGACCACAGGTTGAGGGCGAAGTACTGATTCGCGCGGTAAGCCCGGATGGTCAACGCTACAGCCGTGTCGATAGCGTTAAATAGTCCCGTAAAAAAAAGCCCGCCTGATGGCGGGCTTTTTTTATCTTTCAGCAAAAGCTTACAGGCTTTCTGGCAGCGTACGCAGCGCGGTTAATTTTCCTTTACTTATTTCTACATAATTATCATGCCGCAACTGCGACAACGTTTTCATCACCATGCTGCGAGAAAGATTGGTTCGCTTAACGATATAATCGGCAACGTTAATCTTATTTCGCATAAATTCATCCATGGCGGCAAGCGTGACCAGATTACCTTTAATCATGAGGTAGCTATTATGCCCAAGCAATAATTCTTCGCGATGGCAGAGTAAGTCGATGTTCCAGGCCAGTACCTTATATAACTGTGGTTGGCACTGATGATTCTCTATTTCACTCAGAAATTTATCAAAAGGAATGAGCTGATAGTGGCACTCAGCATCGGCCTGAATTCTGAAATAATTTTTATTATTAAGATTACGCGCAACGCCCAGAATAGACGGGGCGCTACATTTTTCAATCAGTAATCTGTCACTTTTACGCAATACGGAAAAAAGGCCGCCGCGAATAATGCAAACAAAGCCTTCACGCGTTGGAATAGACGTATTTTTTTCTGCGCGATACCAGTTGCCATAACCATTAAAGATATCGGACAGGCGATAAATTTCGGCAAGGGGTTTCTGAGGTATTACCATAACGGCGACCTTTGTATAAGTATATTATTGGAATAAATAACGAGGGGCTATTCTAATAGAGTTGATTTTTTTACTGCAAGACAGGCCAATGACGTTGTAAGCCTGAATGGGGCGCTTGAGGGGGGTAACTGATTGAATGGTAAAATAATTTACTTTTTCTGAAAATAAAAAGTAAGAAAAAGATAAGATAAAATAAGTTCTTGACCAGTATATTAAAATAGCAAGCATCAAAAAAATGGATTATTAGCGTCGCGCCTGCCTGATAAAGGTGTAAAAAAAGCCGACATACTATGTCGGCTTATTAACAAAAAGCAAAAACGGAACGCTATTTTCGCTTACTTTGTGTCGTGCGCGTGCTCGTTTTCGCGGCAGTCGCCATCGGCACAGTGGCCATAGAGATAGAGGCTATGGTTAGTCAAACGAATGCCATGGCGAGAAGCGATTTCACGCTGACGCGCTTCGATAGAGTCGTCGCTAAACTCGATAACTTTGCCGCAGTCGAGGCAGATCAGGTGGTCATGATGATGCTGTTGAGTCAGTTCGAAAACGGATTTGCCGCCTTCAAAGTTATGACGCGTAACGATACCCGCGTCGTCAAACTGATTCAGCACACGGTAAACGGTCGCGAGACCAATCTCTTCGCCCATGTCAATGAGGCGCTTGTATAAGTCTTCCGCACTGACATGATGGTTTACTGGCTCCTGCAACACTTCAAGGATTTTCAGTCGAGGAAGCGTGACTTTCAGGCCAGCCTTCTTTAATGCGGTGTTATTGTCAGTCATGCGGAATCTGTCCTGTTGCTAAACGGTGTGCTCCGGAGAGCTTAAGATCGGATGCGCTGAAGATGAATGCGACTCATTATAGAACTGACAGGACCAAATGAAAACCGCAAGCGTCCAGCAATAGTGCTTTTCAAAACGTGGCGAGCGCGGCGCTTGCCGTCTCGTTACCCGATAATCCAGAAGGGTATTGTACAGATATGCGGATGAAAGTTAAAAATTTGTAGCAATCATTTTTATCGCTTTTATCTATCAATGAAGCTAAAACGGCGATAAAAAATACATTTATCGCCGTTTCACGATTAGGCGTTAATGATTTCCTGCAGATGCAGCTCTTCAGAAACTTGCTTAACCCATTTTTCGACGCGTTCAGCGGTCAGTTCCGGCTGACGATCTTCATCAATGGCAAGGCCAACGAAGTGATCGTCATCGGCAAGACCTTTAGAGGCTTCAAAGTGATAACCTTCCGTCGGCCAGTGACCCACAATAGTGGCGCCGCGCGGTTCAATAATGTCGCGAATGGTGCCGAGCGCGTCGCAGAAGTATTCCGCGTAGTCTTCCTGATCGCCGCAGCCGAAGAGCGCGACCAGCTTGCCATTGAAGTCAATCTCTTCAAGGGTCGGGAAGAAATCATCCCAGTCGCACTGCGCTTCGCCGTAGTACCAGGTCGGGATGCCAAGCAGCAGGATATCGAAACCTTCCAGATCTTCTTTGCTGCTCTTGGCAATATCGTGCACTTCAGCAACGTCTTTCCCGAGCTGTTTCTGAATAACTTTTGCGATATTTTCGGTGTTGCCGGTGTCGCTGCCGAAAAAAATGCCTACGATTGCCATGAGAAAAATAACCTCTTGAATCCTAATGATATGGTAGTGGCGAAATGCCCACAGATAGGGCAATAATAGCAGAACAGAGAAGAGGGCGGAAACAGCTATCACGGTGGGGTGCACACTCTGACACATTTCCATACAAGAAAAAGGGTTTTAAGGCCTTAGCTATTCAGCGCCTTGAGCTGCGCCAACAAAATTTCTTCAATCAATTCGCTGCGACTCATGTTGCGCGCCTGCGCCAGCTGCGTCAGGGCGTCAACCGCTTCCGCGTTAAGTTTTAACTCTACACGTTTAAGCCCGCGAACTTTGTCGCGCTTGAGCTGGTTCCGTTTGTTGATGCGCAACTGTTCGTCACGCGACAGCGGATTGGTTTTCGGGCGACCCGGGCGACGCTCGTCCGCGAACAGATCTAATGTCGTACGGTCCGTTTGTTCTTTGGCCATGATTTGACTACTGACAGGGGAAACAGGCTGCCGGAGCGGATGCCCGGGTGTCATTCAGCGCGCCATCATACATCAGGGAACGAGGCGCGCCAACGCGTTAGCGGCATGTTAGCGCCAGTCGCCTTGTTTTTAATCAGTTTCCAGGAAGCGACGAATGGCGCGCAATACGGCTTCGGGCTTTTCGGCATGCACCCAGTGCCCGGCGCCGGCAATGACATGCGCTCGCGCCGCAGGGAACTGCTTAAGCAAGGCCTCGCGGTGATTTTCCTGTACGTAAGGCGAAGCGCCGCCAGCGATAAACAGCGAAGGACCATGCCAGGCGGGCACCTCCTGCCAGCCAACAATGTGCTCATACTGCTCCCAGAGCGTCGGCACATTGAAACGCCATTCACCGTCGGCGAAGGATTTCAGCAGAAACTGAACGACGCCTTCTTCAGAGAGGTGCTCGCGCATAATGGCGGCCGCCTGCTGGCGCGTCGCGGCGCCCGCTTCGCTTACCGCGCGAATGGCGGCGAAGATTTCATCGTGACGTCGTACCTGATAGTCGACAGGCGCTATATCAATCGTCACCAGTTTAACGATGCGCTCCGGTATCAGCGCGGTCACCGCCATTGCCGCTTTGCCGCCCATGGAGTGCCCAATAAGCACCACGTTATCAAGCTGGTGGGCATCCAGCGTTTCCACGATATCCTGCGCCATTGCAGGATACGTCATCTCATTGCTACGCGGCGAAAGACCGTGGTTGCGCATATCGACCTGCAGCACATCGCGATCTTTCGCCAGATCGCGAGCCAGCACGCCGAGGTTATCCAGACTGCCAAACAGGCCGTGAATCAAAACGACAGGCGAATTGTTATTCGGTTGTTGCGCAGATTGCATTCGGGTATTCAATTTCATGGCAAAGTTCTTTTTTTGCATCTGAAAGGTTAGGGTATCATGTTGACCATTCTGCCGTCCGGCTGCAAGAAGCCAGTTAATTCCGACTTTTGCCGCCCCTCCAGGTGTGACGCTATCCGCTGTTGGGTTTTACTTCTATAATCCCAACGACTTGTATTCAGAAAAGATATTGCACTGGATTAAGATGAAAACGATTGAAGTTGATGACGAGCTGTATCGCTACATTGCCAGCCACACTCAGCACATTGGCGAAAGCGCGTCCGACATTTTACGGCGCATGCTTAAAGTTGCCGCCGGCTCGCAAGCCGCTTCCGCTCAGGCGAAAGAGAGCGCGCCTGTCAGCGCAGCCGTTGCCGAAAAGCCGGCGAACCCTGCCAAAGACCGCGTTCGCGCTATGCGAGAGCTGCTTTTATCGGACGAATACGCAGAACAGAAGCGAGCGGTCAATCGTTTCATGCTGGTGCTGTCTACACTCTATTCACTGGATGCAAAAGCGTTTGCCGAAGCCACCGAGTCGCTGCATGGCCGCACCCGCGTCTATTTCGCCGGTGACGAGCAAACGCTGCTGCAAAGCGGCAACCAGACCAAGCCCAAACATGTTCCGGGCACGCCATACTGGGTTATTACTAATACGAATACGGGCCGCAAATGCAGCATGATCGAACATATCATGCAGACCATGCAGTTCCCGGCGGAATTAATTGAAAAGGTTTGCGGCACCATCTAACACAAGCGTCAGAAGGATCAGGCCATGGCAATGCATAACCGTGCGGGTCAACCCGCGCAACAAAGTGATTTGATTAACGTCGCGCAGCTTACCGCGCAGTACTACGTATTGAAGCCGGAAGTCGGCAACGTTGAGCACGCGGTGAAGTTCGGTACCTCCGGCCATCGCGGCAGCGCGGGACGTCACAGCTTTAACGAGCCGCACATTCTGGCTATCGCCCAGGCCATTGCCGAAGAGCGCGCTAAAAACGGCATTACCGGCCCGTGCTATGTGGGTAAAGATACCCATGCGCTCTCTGAGCCCGCTTTTATCTCTGTGCTGGAAGTCCTGTCCGCGAACGGCGTCGATATCATCGTGCAGGAAAACAATGGTTACACCCCAACGCCTGCGGTTTCCAACGCTATCCTGGTTCACAACAAAAATGGCGGCGCTCAGGCGGACGGCATTGTCATTACCCCCTCTCACAATCCGCCGGAAGATGGCGGCATCAAATACAATCCGCCGAACGGCGGCCCGGCGGATACTAACGTAACCAAAGTGGTGGAAGATCGCGCAAACGCGCTGTTGGCGAACGGCCTGAGAGAGGTTAAACGCCTGCCGCTTGACGAAGCCTGGGCCAGCGGTCGCATTCAGGAAAAAGACCTGGTGCAGCCGTTTGTCGAAGGATTGGCGGATATCGTCGATATGGCGGCTATCCAGAAAGCGGGCCTGAAGCTCGGCGTTGACCCGCTTGGCGGCTCCGGTATCGAATACTGGAAGCGTATTGCGGAGCACTACAAGCTGGATCTGACCATTGTTAACGATCAGGTCGATCAAACTTTCCGCTTCATGCACCTTGATAAAGATGGCGTTATCCGTATGGACTGCTCCTCTGAGTCTGCGATGGCGGGGCTGCTGGCGCTGCGTGATAAGTTCGATCTGGCCTTTGCCAACGACCCGGATTACGACCGTCACGGTATTGTCACCCCGGCGGGGCTGATGAACCCGAACCACTATCTGGCGGTCGCCATTAACTATCTGTTCCAGCATCGTCCGCAGTGGGGCAACGAGGTGGCTGTCGGTAAAACGCTGGTCTCATCCGCGATGATTGACCGCGTGGTGAACGATCTCGGCCGTAAGCTGGTGGAAGTGCCGGTAGGCTTCAAATGGTTCGTTGATGGCCTTTACGACGGCAGCTTTGGCTTCGGCGGCGAAGAGAGCGCGGGCGCCTCTTTCCTGCGTTTTGACGGCACGCCGTGGTCCACCGATAAAGACGGCATCATCATGTGTCTGCTGGCGGCGGAAATCACCGCCGTCACCGGCAAAAACCCGCAGCAGCATTATGATGAGCTGGCTGAACGCTTCGGCGCGCCGAGCTATAACCGTCTGCAGGCTTCCGCCACGTCCGCGCAAAAAGCGGCGCTTTCTAAGCTGTCGCCGGAAATGGTCAGCGCAAGCCAGCTGGCGGGCGACCCCATCACGGCGCGCCTGACCGCCGCGCCAGGCAACGGCGCTTCCATTGGTGGGCTGAAAGTGATGACTGACAACGGCTGGTTCGCCGCGCGTCCGTCAGGCACGGAAGACGCGTACAAAATCTATTGTGAAAGCTTCCTCGGCGCGGAACACCGTAAGCAGATTGAGAAAGAAGCGGTGGAGATCGTCAGCGAAGTGTTGAAAAACGCCTGATGGGTTGAATATAAAAAGGGAGCGCTTGTCGCTCCCTTTTTTATGTCGGCGTTACAGCATAAAGCGGTAGCCAATCCCCGTTTCTGTCAGCAGATGGCGCGGACGCGCCGGATCGCTTTCCAGTTTCTGGCGCAGGTGGCCCATATAGATGCGCAAATAGTGGCTATGCTCCACGGCGTTCGGCCCCCAGACCTGGCTTAAAAGCTGCCGCTGCGTCAGCACCTTGCCGTGATTATTCAGCAGCACCGCCAGCAGGCGAAACTCGATGGGCGTCAGGTGAATTTCTTCTTCGCCGCGCAGAATGCGCCGTGTAGCGAGATCGACATGAATATCGGAAAAGTGATAAGCCGGATCGTCCGGGGTTGAGCTGCCATGACGACGCAGCGCCACGCGCAGGCGCGCCTGCAGCTCGCCGATGCCGAAGGGTTTGCTCAGATAATCATCCGCCCCGGCATCCAGCGCGGCGATTTTATCTTCCTCTTCGCTGCGTGCTGACAGTACTATCACCGGGCGCTGGCTCCACTGGCGAAAATCGCGGATAAAATCCAGCCCGTCGCCGTCGGGCAAGCCAAGATCGAGTATGACCAGATCCGGTTTGCGGGTCGCGGCCTCAATCAGCCCGCGCTGCAACGTTTCCGCTTCATGAACGCGCAAGCCTTCGCTTTCCAGCGCGGCGCGCAGAAAGCGGCGGATCTCTTTCTCATCTTCGACAATCAGTACGCTAATCACATGTCCTCGTGAATATCCAGCTCAGGGGGGCGCTGCTGGGGCAGCACGATGTGGAAGCTTGCGCCGCCTTCAGGGCGGTTTTTAGCGTAAATGATGCCGCCGTGCACCTCAACTATAGCCTGACAAATAGCGAGACCGAGCCCGACGCCGGGAATGGCGGATTCTTTGTTGCCGCGCGCAAATTTCGCGAAAATCGCCGCTTCCTGACCCGGTGGGATCCCCGGCCCGCTGTCCCAGACTTCCAGCTCCAGTTGCTCGTCCCGACGGCTGGCCCGTACGCCGATGCGCGCCGCCGAGCCCGCATACTTCACGGCGTTTTCCAGCAAATTAATCAGCACGCGCTCAAGCAAGGCGCCGTCGACGTAAATCAACATCAGCGGGTCCGGCAGCGCGAGTTCAATATGCCGCCCGCCAAGGCCTGGCTCCAGCATTTTCAGCGCGCTGCCGACCACTTCCTCAAGCGTCAACCACTCTTTGCGCAGATTAAAGCCGCCGGACTGAATGCGCGCCATATCCAGCAAGTTATTCACCAGCCGCGTGGTGTTCAGCACATGCTGGCGAATAGCGCTGGCCTGCAGGGCATGTTTTGAGCCTTCGGAGGCGAGGTCGAGCGTCAGGATCTCCGCCTGGCCGAAAAGTACGGTAAGCGGCGTGCGTAAATCATGAGAAAGGGCCGCCAGCAGCGAGTTACGCAGTTGCTCATGCTCGCTCGCCATACGCGCCTGCTCCTCGCTTTTAGTCAGCCACAGCCGCTCAAGCGCGCTGGCGATAAGCAGGGTGAAGGTCTCCAGCAAACGCTGCTGCTCGGGGATCATCAACTGGCGCAGGCTTGAAGGTTCGACAATCAGCAGGCCGTGGGTTTTGTGCGCGGTGCGCAGCGGCAGGATCTGATACGGCACGCCGGGCAGCGTGTCGGTGCCGGCGCCCGCTGGCTGACCATTATCGAAACTCCAGCGGGCGATGGCCTCATCCCATGCGCTGATGCTGGCGGTATCGACAGGTGGCAGCAATTTACCGTGCTCATCGGGCAGCAGCATCAGGCTGCGGGCATGAAACGTGGAGTCGATAAAGCGCTCGCTGGTCACGGCGATATCCTGCGCCGAACGGCCCACCGCCAGCGCTTTCGACATTTCATAAAGATGGCGCGTGCGCTGCTCCCGATAACGCGCTATTCGCGCCTGGTAGCGTACGCCCGCGGTCAGGTTGCCGATAACCAGCCCGACGGTGAGCATCACCGCAAAGGTGAGCAGATACTGCACATCGGAGACCGCCAGCGTGCCGCGCGGGGCGATGAAAAAGAGATCGAAGCTGATGACGTTAATCACCGTCGCCAGTACGGACGGCCAGCGCCCGTAAAAGAGGGCGACCATGACCACGCCCAGCAGATAGACCATCACCAGGTTGGCGGCGTCAAAGGCCAAAAGCCACTGATTCGCCACCAGCGTGATTAAGGCGCAAAGCAGCAGTGCGACGAGGCAGCCGCGAATTTGTATGCGCCACTTTTCTGTAAAGGGGCGCGCGTCCGGGGCCTTAGGCGCGCTGGCGAGAGGCTTGTCATCAAGCGCGACGATAAGCAAGTCGAGGTCCGGCGCATGGCGCGCCAGCCGTTCGGCGAAGGTTTCGCGGTTCCACCAGCGGCGGCGATTGCGCCTGCCGATGATAATTTTGCCAAGGTTATGTTCCCGCGCGTAGCGCAGCAGCGCTTTCTCTTCCTCCGCTTCCGCGAGCGTGGCGGTTTCCGCGCCCAGCTCCTGGGCAAGGCGCAGCGCGCTTAAGATGGCGCGACGGGATTTTTCCGGCAGGCGATGCAGCCGCGGCGTTTCCACATAGACGGCGTGCCAGGCGCTGCCGAGCTTAGCGGCAAGGCGTGCGGCGGTGCGCACCAGCTTCTCATTGCCGCTGCCGTGGCCGATGCAAAGCAAAATAGCGTCGCGCGTATGCCAGACCTTTTCCAGCCCCTGGTTATCGCGCCAGACGCGCATCTGCTCGTCCACCCGATCGGCGGTGCGCCGCAGCGCCAGTTCGCGCAGCGCGATCAGATTGCCTTTGCGAAAGAAGTGCTCAATGGCGCGCTCCGCCTGGCCTGCAATGTAAACTTTGCCTTCATGCAGACGCTGGCGCAGGTCATCGGGAGGAAGGTCCACCAGCACCACTTCGTCGGCGGCGTCAAAGAAAGGATCGGGCACCGTTTCGCGCACCTGAATGCCCGTTACTCCGCCCACCACGTCGTTCAGGCTTTCCAGATGCTGCACATTAACGGTGGTGAAAACGTCGATACCGGCGTTGAGCAACTCATCCACATCCTGCCAGCGCTTGGGGTGACGGGAGCCCGGCGCGTTGCTGTGCGCCAGTTCGTCCATCAGGATCAACGCCGGGCGGCGCGCCAGCGCGGCGTCGAGATCAAACTCCTGCACGGTGCGGCTGCGGTGCTGGATACGCTTGAGGGGCTGGATAGCCAGCCCCTCAAGGAGGGCCGCCGTTTCCTGGCGGCCATGGGTTTCCACTACGCCCACCAGGATGTCCAGCCCCTGCTGGCGCAGGCGCTGGGCTTCCTGGAGCATGGCGTAGGTTTTGCCTACGCCCGCGCAGGCGCCGAAGAAGATTTTGAGTTTGCCCCGCGTTCTGTCGCTCGCCTGGCTTAACAGGCGATCCGGGTCCGGACGCGTCGGTTCTTCGGTCATATCCCTTCCTTTATTTTTGCAGCGCATCCAGCGCGAGGTTGAGCTGCACCACATTCACTACCGGCTGGCCGATAAAACCCGGCATTGGCGTTTGCGTATTTTGCGCCACCAGTTGCGCTAATTGTTCAACGGAAAGCTGGCGGGCGCGGGCGACGCGCGGGATCTGCCAGGCGGCGGCCTGCGGCGAAATACCATAATCCAGGCCGCTTGCGGAGGCGGTCACCAGCTCTACCGGCACCGTAGGCGTCGCCTGCGGGTTAGCGGCGCGTAATGCCGCCACTCGCTCCTGCACCTGTTTATCGAGTTCCGGATTGCTGCCCGCGAGGTTGCTGCCGCCGGACGCCATGGGATTATACGGCGCTTCGGCAGTGGCAGAGGGGCGGCCCTGGAAATATTTCGCTTCGCTAAACGCCTGACCGATAAGCCGCGAGCCGCGGATTTCTCCCGCTTGCTCGATGAGCGAGCCCTTCGCCTGCGCGTTAAACCACCACTGCCCGAGGGCGGTAGTCACGAGCGGATAGAGGCCGCCGGTAATCAGCGTCAGCAACAGCAGCAGCATAATGGCGGGACGTAACATCGTCATAACTATTTCCTCAGACTAAACCAAAAAGGGTGAGCAGCAGATCGATGGCCTTGATGCCGATAAAGGGCACGACCAACCCGCCCAGCCCGTATATCCACAGGTTGCGGCGCAGCATGGCGGCAGCGCTCAGCGGTTTGTAGCTCACGCCCTTCAGCGCCAGCGGGATAAGAAAAATAATGATCAGCGCGTTGAAAATGACCGCGCTCAGGATTGCCGAGGCGGGGGAGTGCAGATGCATCACGTTCAGCGCGTTAAGCTGCGGATACGTGGCGGCAAACGCCGCCGGAATAATGGCGAAATATTTCGCTACGTCGTTGGCGATGCTGAACGTGGTGAGCGAGCCGCGCGTCATCAGCATCTGCTTGCCGATATGCACCACCTCAATAAGTTTGGTGGGGTTGGAATCGAGGTCCACCATGTTGCCCGCCTCCTTCGCCGCCTGGGTGCCGGAGTTCATCGCCACCGCCACATCCGCCTGCGCCAGCGCGGGGGCGTCATTGGTGCCGTCGCCGGTCATCGCCACCAGCCTACCTTCCGCCTGATACTGACGGATAAGCGCGAGCTTCGCTTCCGGCGTCGCTTCCGAGAGAAAATCATCCACGCCCGCCTCGGCGGCGATAGCGGCGGCGGTGAGGCGGTTATCGCCAGTGATCATCACCGTTTTGATGCCCATTTTGCGCAGCTGTGCGAAACGCTCTTTAATGCCGCCTTTTACGATATCTTTAAGCGCAATCACCCCGAGCACGTTCGCCCCTTCGGCCACCACCAGCGGTGTGCTGCCCTGGCGGGCAATCTCTTCTACCAGCGTATCCACCTGCGACGGAAAGTGGCCGCCGTTGGCCTCGACGTGACGGCGAATGGCGTCAACTGACCCTTTGCGAATCATCCTGTCGCCGACGTTAATGCCGCTCATGCGCGTCTGGGCGGTGAAGGGCACAAAGGTGGCGTGCAGGTTTTGCACGTCGCGTTCGCGCAGATTAAAGCGCTGCTTCGCCAGCACCACAATGCTGCGGCCCTCCGGCGTTTCGTCAGCAAGCGATGCGAGCTGCGCGGCATCGGCCAGTTGTTGTTCATTTACGCCAGGCGCAGGGAGGAAAGCCGAAGCCTGACGGTTGCCAAGCGTAATGGTGCCGGTTTTATCAAGCAGCAGCACATCCACGTCGCCCGCCGCTTCCACTGCGCGTCCGCTGGTGGCGATAACATTCGCCCCGAGCATACGGCTCATCCCGGCGACGCCGATAGCCGACAGCAGCCCGCCGATAGTCGTGGGAATAAGGCACACCAACAGCGCCACCAGCACTGTCACGCTGACGGCCGTGCCGCCGTACAGCGAGAATGGCCAAAGCGTCGCGGTCGCCAGCAGAAAGACTATCGTCAGCGCCACCAGCAGAATGGTCAGCGCGATTTCGTTCGGCGTTTTGCGGCGCTTTGCGTTTTCCACCATCGCTATCATCCGGTCGAGGAAGGTTTCGCCCGGGTTGACGCTGCACTGGATAACCAGCCAGTCGGAAAGTATGCGCGTACCGCCGGTCACCGAGGCGAAATCGCCGCCCGACTCGCGAATCACCGGCGCGGATTCACCGGTAATGGCGCTTTCATCCACCGACGCGCCGCCTTCGAGCACTTCGCCGTCGCAGGGGATAATGTCGCCAGCCTCCACCAGCACGATATCTCCCTTACGCAGATCCGTGGCGGGCACGTGATCGACCTGCGCATCATGCTGCGGCGCGCGCAGCTTCCGGGCGAAGGCCGTTTTCTTTACACCCTTCAGGCTATTGGCCTGCGCTTTACTGCGGCCTTCCGCCAGCGCTTCGGCGAAGTTAGCGAACAGCACGGTAAACCACAGCCACAGGCTGATGGCGCCGGTAAACAGCGCCTCTCCGGGCAGGCTGCCTGTGGCCATGGCGACAGCGAGCACGCTGGTCAGCAGACTGCCCAGCCAGACAATGAACATCACCGGGTTACGCCACTGCACGCGTGGGCTCAATTTCTTGAACGAATCCATCAGCGCCTGACGAAGCAGGGATGCTTCAAACAGCGCCAGTTGCTTGCGACTCATGTATAGCGACTCCGCAATGGTCATTTCACAAGAGAAAGGTGTTCCGCTACCGGGCCTAAGGCGAGGGCGGGGATAAAGGTCAGGGCGCCAACCAGCAGAACCGTGCCGATCAACAGGCCGATAAAGAGCGCGCCGTGCGTGGGCAACGTGCCGACGCCCGCCGGCTGCGCTTTTTTCGCGACCAGCGAGCCCGCTATCGCCATCACCGGAATGATGACCAGAAAACGACCCAGCAGCATGCAAACCGCCAGCAGCAGGTTCCAGAACGGCGTGTTGGCGCTCAGGCCCGCAAAGGCGCTGCCGTTATTGTTGGCGCCGGAGGAGACGGCGTAGAGCACTTCGCTAAAGCCGTGAATACCGGGGTTATAGATGCCCGCACGCCCGGCGTCGGTCATCATGGCGAGCGCGGTGCCGAGCAGCACCAGCGCAGGCGTAACCAGGATAGCCAGCGCGGTCATTTTCATTTCGCGCACGTCGATTTTTTTGCCAAGGTATTCCGGCGTGCGGCCAATCATCAGCCCGGCGATAAACACCGCCAGCAGCACGAACAGCAGCATGCCGTAAAGCCCGGAGCCTACGCCGCCGAAAACCACTTCGCCAATCTGCATCAGCCACAGCGGGATCATGCCGCCAGGCGCGGTGAAGGAGTCGTGCATCGCATTGACCGCGCCGCAGGACGCCGCGGTGGTGACCACGGAAAAGAGGCTGCTCGCCAGAATGCCGAAGCGGCTCTCTTTGCCTTCCATGTTGATGGCGCTATCCGCGCCGAGCGTGAGGAAGTGGCTGTTGCCCTGGGTTTCGGCCCACATCACCACCGCGACGCAGACTACGAAGATAATGCTCATCGACCAGAGAATGGCGCGCCCCTGACGAGCGTCGCCGGTCGCTTCGCCAAAGGTGAAACACAAGGCGGCGGGGATAAGGAAAATCGCCAGCATCTGCACGAAATTGGTCAGCGCGGTCGGGTTTTCAAAAGGGTGCGAAGAGTTGGCGTTGAAGAAACCGCCGCCGTTGGTGCCGAGCATCTTGATAGCCTCCTGCGAAGCGACAGGCCCCATCGGCAGCAGCTGTTTCGCCCCTTCCAGCGAGGTATAAGGCTGATAGTCAGCAAAATTCTGAATGACGCCTTGCTGGATAAAGACCAGGGCGATAATCAGCGATATCGGCAGCAATACCCAGAGCGTGACGCGAGTAAGGTCTTTCCACGCGTTGCCAAGCGTCGTCACAGAATGACGGGCAAAGGCGCGAATAAGGGCAAACACCACGGCGATGCCGGTAGCGGCTGAGAGGAAATTTTGCACCGTCAGCCCGACCATCTGGCTGAAATAGCTAACCGTGCTTTCGCCCGCATAAGACTGCCAGTTCGTGTTAGCCACAAAACTGACGGCGGTGTTGAGCGCCAGATGCCAGCTTAAGCCTGGCAACTGCTGCGGGTTTAACGGCAGCGAACCTTGCAGCATCAGAATCGCAAAAAGCACCGCCAGTCCAAGAGCGTTAAACAGAAGGATAGCGAACAGGTAGCGCTTCCAGTCCATCTCTTCGTTGCCCACGCCGGTAAAGGACCACAGCCATTTCTCCACTTTGCCGACGACAGGCAGCGGTCCGTCTTCAACGAACCGCGCAAGCACGCTGCCGAGCGGTTTCGCCAGCAGCAGAAGCACCAGCAGGAAACTCGCGATAAGTAAAAAAGCGGGAGCCGCCATCAGAACGCCTCCGCTTTAACAAGGGCATACACCAGGTAGCCCAGCAACAGGAAAACCAGCACCACGCCAGCTATCACGCCTGCACTCACAATCCACCTCCAGTGGGGTATTCAGGATGACGTGAGCTTAGAAATTCGCGCGCAAAGATTTCGCAAAAAAAACGCGGCGGGGTGTAAAAAAAATATAAAAAAAGCAAAAACCATTATTTAACTAAGGTTTAGTATTTATTTAACCGTTTTGTAACTTATTTACGGAAGAAGTGTAAATATCGGGCTTATACGCCAGAAATAGTGGTCGGAGGAGTAGTAAAATTACAAACAAAACGATACTATTTTAACCAGCTAACCACTTATCACTTTTCGGCGCTTTTTTGCCGGGTCACTTAAAGGGGAGAAACCTATGTCTTTATATAAAGAATTTCCAGCGCATCGGATCCTCCTGCGTCGCGCTCTGGTGATTGTTGCGGGCGTGCTCGCGTTGCCGGTCATGCTGTTCTGGAAAGATCGCGCTCGTTTTTACAGCTATCTGCACCGCGTCTGGGCGAAAACCAGCGATAAACCCGTCTGGATGGCGCAATCTGAACAGGCTGCCTGCGACTTTTACTAAGCCAGTCAATATCAGCCGAAAAAACCGCCGTAAAGGCGGTTTTTTTATTGCCGAAGGGCTGGCGGTCTTTTACAACACAGGCTTAGCATGCCGCTATTCGCTGCGTTTTCACTGTCGGTAAGAAGGCGAAACGGTTAACAGCGGGGACCGCGCAATGAAGCAAAATCTTTTGACGTCTCGTTGTTGATGGCGTGATGACGATGGAAGAGGGAAATATTATTGTTTCTGGCAATACATTTTTGCTTTCCGTCATCACGCAGGTCAAGTAGCGTTAAGGCTGCCCCCTCGGGCGGCCTTTTTCTTTTTGGCCTGGCTACAATTGGAAGATGTAGCGCGTAAGGAGCGGTTATGAGTGAAAAAATCCCTGTTGGCATCAGCGCCTGTTTGTTAGGGGACAACGTAAGATTTGATGGTGGGCATAAGCGGCTTACTTTTGCCGTCGATGAACTGGCGCCGTGGGTGCGCTTTGAGCCTGTCTGCCCGGAAATGGCTATCGGCCTGCCGGTGCCTCGTCCTGCGCTGCGGCTGGTTAAGCAGCCGGCAGGCGGCGTCGCGCTACGCTTTAGCGATAAGCGGGAGGGCGATTTAACCGCCGCGATGCAGGATTTCGCAGAGGAGCGCATTTCCCGTTTTGAACATCTTTGCGGTTATATCGTCTGCGCCAAATCCCCCAGTTGCGGCATGGAGCGGGTACGCGTGTATGACGAAGAGGGAAAAAATAACCGTAAGGCAGGGCGCGGCATTTATACCGAAGCCCTGATGCGTAAATTCCCCTGGCTGCCGGTGGAGGAAGATGGGCGTCTGCACGATCCGCTCATTCGGGAAAATTTTGTCGAACGCATCTATACCCTGTTTGAACTTAACGAACTCCATAAAAACGGGCTGACCCGCGGCGAACTTATCGCGTTCCACAGTCGCTATAAATTGCTGCTGCTGGCGCATTCGCAGGCGCAATACCGCGAACTGGGGCGTTTTGTCGCCGCGATAGATAAGTGGGAAAACCTGGAGGCGTATTTCGTTGAGTATCGCCAGCGGCTGATGGATTTGCTGTCGCATCAGGCGACCCGCCGCAACCACACCAATGTGTTGATGCATGTGCAGGGCTATTTCCGCCCGCACCTCAACGCGCGGCAGCGCCAGGAACTTGCCGAGCTTATCGACCGCTACCGCCAGGGGACGCAGCCCCTGCTCGCGCCGGTAACATTGCTGAAACATTATATGGCAGAATACCCGGATGCCTATCTTGACCAGCAGCGCTATTTCGAACCCTATCCGGAAGCGTTGCGTCTGCGTTACGGCCATTAAAACAGGAGTGTTATGACCACCCATCTGGTCTGGTTTCGCGCGGATCTGCGCATCCACGACAATCTGGCGCTGGCCGCCGCCTGCCGCGATAAAAACGCCGCCGTGCTCGGCCTGTTCATCGCCACGCCGCAGCAGTGGCAAGACCACGCGATGGCGCCTCGTCAGGCCGCTTTTCTCTGGCAAAACCTCCAGGCGCTGCAGACGGCCCTGGCGGAGCGGGGCATTCCGCTGCACGTGCGGGAAGTCGCCACCTTTGCTGAGTCTGTAGAGGAAATAAAACAGTTTTGCGCGAAGCATCAGGTCGACGCGCTTTTCTATAACTACCAGTATGAGCTGAACGAGCATCGCCGCGATCGGGAAGTGGAGCGATGTCTGGAGGGCAACGTAGTCTGTCAGGGGTTTGATGACAGCGTGCTGTTGCCGCCAGGCAGCGTCACGACTGGCAACGGCGAGATGTACAAAGTCTTCACCCCTTTCAGCCGGGCGTTTATCCGTCGCCTGCAGGAAGGCCTGCCGGAGTGCGCGCACGCGCCGAAAGCGCGGGAAGGCGGGGCGCTCACTCCTGTCTCGCCGCTAAAGCCATTTGATTATCCGCAATGCGCGGTTGATGAGACGCTGTTTCCGGCAGGTGAGCAGGCGGCGCTGGCGCGGCTGCGCCACTTCTGCCAGCAGAAGGTGGCGCGCTATCCCGACGAGCGCGATTTCCCGGACCGCGATGGCACCAGTCGGTTATCCGCCTGGCTGGCGCTGGGCGTGCTCTCGCCGCGTCAGTGCCTGCACCGGCTGGTGGCCGAACAGCCCGGCGCGCTGGAAGGCGGTCCCGGCGCGGTGTGGCTCAACGAGCTTATCTGGCGTGATTTCTATCGCCATCTGCTGACCGCCTGGCCGACGCTCAGCCGCCACAAGCCCTTTATCGGCTGGACGGACAAGGTGCGCTGGCAGCAAAACGACGACCACTTTCAGGCCTGGTGCGAAGGCAAAACGGGATACCCGATTGTCGATGCCGCCATGCGCCAGATGAATGAAACGGGCTGGATGCACAACCGGCTTCGGATGATAACCGCCAGCTTTCTGGTGAAAGATCTGCTTATCGACTGGCGGCGGGGCGAGCGTTATTTTATGACGCAACTTGTTGATGGCGATTATGCCGCGAACAACGGCGGCTGGCAGTGGGCCGCCTCAACCGGTACGGACGCCGCGCCTTATTTTCGCATTTTCAACCCCACAACCCAGGGCGAGAAGTTCGATGCGCAGGGCGAGTTTATTCGCCGCTGGCTGCCGGAATTACGCCATATCCCCGACAAAGCGGTGCATCAACCCTGGACATGGGCGGAAAAACGGGGCGCGCGGCTTGATTACCCGCGCCCGATTGTCGATCACAAAGCGGCTCGCGCCGCCACGCTCGCGGCCTACGAGGCTGCACGGAAAACGCATTAAGAGAACGATGATGAAAAATACCGAACTGGAAACGCTAATCAATCAGAAGCTCAACAGCGCAGGCTTCAGCGACTACGCGCCAAACGGCCTGCAGGTTGAAGGACGCGACGAGATCCGCAAAATCATCACCGGCGTGACCGCAAGCCAGGCGCTGCTGGATGAGGCGGTGCGCCAGCAGGCGGACGCCGTCATTGTTCATCATGGCTATTTCTGGAAAGGCGAGTCACCGGTCATTCGCGGCATGAAGCGCAACCGCTTAAAAACGCTGCTGGCTAATGACATCAACCTTTACGGCTGGCACCTGCCCCTGGACGCGCATCCGGAACTTGGGAATAACGTGCAGCTGGCGCGTCTGCTGGGTATTGAAGTGAAAGGCGAAATCGAGCCGCTGGTGCTGTGGGGCGAGCTTTCTATGGCGGTGCCCGGGCTGGAATTCGCCTCCTGGCTTGAGGCGCGGCTCGGGCGTCGTCCGCTCTGGTGCGGCGATACCGGCCCGGCAGAGGTCAAACGCGTGGCGTGGTGCACTGGCGGCGGTCAGAGCTTTATCGATGCGGCGGCGCGTTTCGGCGTGGACGCTTTTATTACGGGCGAGGTCTCTGAACAGACTATTCACTCCGCCCGTGAACAGGGGCTGCATTTCTATGCGGCAGGCCACCATGCCACTGAACGCGGCGGCATTCGCGCGTTGAGCGAGTGGCTGCAGGAAGAAACCGATCTCGATGTGACGTTCATCGATATCCCGAACCCGGCATAAAGGGGAGCTTAAGTGCAAAGAGCACGTTGTTATCTGTTGGGTGAAAGCGCGGTAGTGCTGGAGCTTGAGCCGCCCGTCACGCTGGAAAGCCAGCGTCGTATCTGGTGGCTCACGCAGCGTCTGGCCGATGTCCCTTCGGTCGTGGAAACCATTCCGGGCATGAATAACATCACCGTCGTGCTGCGGGAGCCAAAAGCGCTGGCGCTGGACGCCATTGAGCGCCTGCAACGCTGGTGGGAAGAGAGCGAAGCGATGGACCCACCTTCACGGCAGGTAACCCTGCCGGTGATTTACGGCGGCGACATGGGGCCGGATCTGGCCGACGTGGCGCGCCACACGGGGCTAAGCGAGAAGCAGGTCGTGGAACAGCACGCCGCCGGGGAGTATATCGTCTATTTTGTCGGCTTCCAGCCTGGTTTTCCTTACCTTGGCGGCTTGCCTGCCGCGCTCGCTACGCCCAGGCGTGCGGAGCCGCGCCTGAGCGTGCCGGCTGGCTCGGTCGGCATCGGCGGCAACCAGACTGGCGTCTATCCGCTGCCCACGCCCGGCGGGTGGCAGATAATCGGGCGCACGCCGCAGGCGCTGTTTGACCCCACCCATGAGCCGCCAGGGCTGTTGATGCCCGGCGATACCGTGCGCTTCGTACCGCAAAAGGAGGGCGTATGTTAATCATACTTCGCGCCGGAATGCATACGACGGTACAGGACAGCGGGCGCTTCGGCTGGCGGCAGTTCGGCGTAAGCCGCAGCGGCGCCATGGATACGCCCGCGCTACGCATCGCCAACCTGCTGGTGGGCAATGACCCGGACGCCGCAGCGCTGGAGATAACGCTCGGCCAATTTCGCGTGCAGTTTACAGAAGATTGCTGGTTTGCTTTAACCGGCGCGGGCTGTGAGGCGCAGCTGGATGGGCATGCGGTATGGACAAGCTGGCGCATCGCGGCGAAAGCTGGCCAGACGCTGACGCTGAAATCCCCACAGCATCGCATGCGCAGCTACCTTGCGGTGGCGGGCGGCCTGGATGTGCCGAAAGTGATGAACTCCTACAGCACCGATCTCAAGGCGGGCTTCGGCGGTTTTCACGGACGTCCGCTTCGCGACGGCGACGAACTGGCGCAGCTGCCTTCCGCGCGTCATTTTCGTGAATCGCGCGGTGTGAAGCCGCTGTTCTGGGGTAACCGTATCCGTGCGCTGCCGGGGCCGGAGTATCACGAGTTTTCACACGCTTCGCAGGAAGCGTTCTGGCGCGCGCCATGGCAACTCAGCCCGCAAAGCAACCGCATGGGTTACCGGCTGAACGGCCAGCCGCTGGCGCGCACTACCGACCGCGAGCTGGCTTCTCATGGCCTGATGCCGGGCGTGGTGCAGGTGCCGCACAACGGTCAACCTATCGTACTGATGAACGACGCTCAGACCACCGGCGGCTATCCGCGCATCGCGTGCGTAATTGAAGCGGATCTCTATAAGCTCGCGCAGTTGCGCCTGGGCGAGCCGATTCACTTCGTGCAGTGCACGCTGGAGGAGGCGCTGGCGGCGCGTGAAGATCAACAGCGTTATTTCGATCAACTGGCCTGGCGACTGAATGATGAAGATTGACCTGAACGCGGATCTCGGCGAAGGCTGCGGCGACGACGGTGCGCTGATGCCGCTTATCTCCTCGGCGAATATCGCCTGCGGTTTTCACGCGGGCGATGCGCAGACGATGCGGGAAAGCGTGCGGCTGGCGCTGGCGCACCATGTCGCTATCGGCGCGCATCCTTCCTTTCCCGATCGCGAAAATTTCGGCCGCACGGCGATGCAGCTGCCGCCGGAAACGGTTTACGCCCAGACGCTGTACCAGGCGGGCGCCTTAGCCGCCATCGCCCGTGCCGAAGGGGGCGTGATGAAGCATGTGAAGCCCCATGGCATGCTCTACAACCAGGCGGCAAGGGAGCCGCTGCTGGCCGATGCCATCGCCCGCGCGGTGAAAGCGCTGGATGCGAATTTAATCCTGGTGGGCCTTGCGGGCAGCGAGCTTATTCGCGCCGGTGCGCATTATGGCCTGGCGACCCGGGAGGAGGTGTTCGCAGACCGGGGATATCTGGCGGATGGTTCGCTGGTGCCCCGCAGCGAGCCGGGCGCGCTGATTGAGGATGACGACGAGGCGGTAGCGCGTACGCTTGATATGGTGCTGAACGGCCGGGTACGGAGCCGGGAAGGCGGCTTTGCGAAAGTCAACGCTCAGACGGTCTGCCTGCACGGCGACGGCGCGCACGCGCTGGCGTTTGCGCGTCGGCTGCGCGAGGCTTTCGAACAGCGCCAGATTGCGATCAACGCGGGTTAAAGGGCCCGGTCAATATAGCCCGTCGCTTGCGGCGGGCATGCGCTCAAAGCGAAGCCGCAGCCCGCGCGGCGGTATCATAAAGCGAAGAGATGGTGCGCAGCAGCTGGGCCGTATCGCCAATAGAAGAGCCCGGTATGCCGCTTTCCACCTGGATAGCGATAAGGCAGGCTTCGCGCACATCCCGGTATCGCATACACAACGCTTTTCCCTCCTCGGTAGTTGAGAAATAGAGCTCTTTACCCACCTTTTCGCTGGTCACATAACCTGCCTTAACCAGTTTTTTCAGCGCATAAGTCACGACATGCGTGTCCTCTACGTTCAGCACAAAACAGATATCCGCGAGCTTTTTCTTGCGGTTGCGGTGGTTAACGTGATGCAGGAGCGAGACGTCAAACGCACCCATATCGGGTTCGCCCGCAGCGGTCATACAGCGCACCATCCATTTGTTAAACGCGTTGCTGGTCATGATCAGCGCATATTCCAGCTCCGATAATTCCGCGCAGCGCTCCGAAACCAGGTGGCGGGAAGAGACGATGCGACCATCGCTGATGTCGTCGTTATTCGTTGATACAGAAGCATTTTTCCGGGTCATAACTTCCCTTACATAAATGTGACTATTAGCAAAAAATATAAAACCGAACGGATAAAATAAAAACATTTTATTGATAAATTGTTTACATATTATGGGCGTTCGGATATAGCTTTTTGACTCAGGGTCTGCGCAGGTTTCGCGCATTCACAGGACCTGTCGTACATACACAACAACCGTTCGCCGCAATGCCACACGCTTCGCCCTGATGGGGAGTATTAAAAAAATAGCCTTCGGCGTGCAACGCTCACTTTAGATAGGGTCACGTTTTATGGACAGTTCCACACTGTTGCCGCTCATCGGGATACCGATAGTGGTTATAGGTTTTGCGCTGCGCTTCAACCCGCTGTTGGTCGTGGTGGTCGCAGGTCTGGCGACGGGGTTGCTGGTCGGCATGGATTTCGGCATGTTGCTGGAAACGTTTGGCGAGAAGTTTGTTAACAGCCGCTCGCTGGCGACTTTCATTCTGATCCTGCCGGTCATTGGCCTGCTGGAGTATTACGGACTCAAAGAGCGCGCTCAGGCCTGGGTGGCGAAAATCGCCAGCGCAACCTCGGCGCGTATTTTAATGCTCTATTTTGTGGCGCGCGAAGGGACGGCGGCGCTGGGCTTGATGTCGCTCGGCGGACACGCGCAAACCGTGCGTCCGCTGCTGGCGCCGATGGCGGAAGGGGCGGCGCTTAACGAATATGGCGAATTGCCGCAGCATATCCGCGATAAAATCAAAGCCCACGCCGCCGCCTGCGACAATATCGCCGTGTTCTTCGGCGAAGACATTTTTATCGCGTTCGGCGCGGTGCTGCTGATTGACGCCTTCCTGAAAGAGAACGGCATTGCGGGCATTGAGCCGCTGCACATCGGCCTGTGGGCGATCCCTACCGCTATCTCGGCGCTGATTATCCATATGATTCGTCTGTTGCGTCTGGATGCCAGCATCCGTCGCGACGTGATGGCCTGGAAAGCGGAGCAGGGCAAGCAGGAGGTAGCGCAATGAGTACGCTGATAACCATCAACCGCGTTTATTACCTCATCGGCTTTATCGTTATGCTGCTGGTGGTGATGACGCTGCGCGATCGCGGCAACCCGAAACGTTTTACCACCGCGCTGTTCTGGTTTCTGTTCGGCGGGATTTTTCTGTTTGGCGACCTGATGGTGCAGGAGCTTGGTAAATCGCTGGCGTACCGGATTATCGGCGGCGGCGTTATCGTCATCGCCCTGCTGGCGGGTTTTGGGCTGGTCGGGAAGGGGCATTACAAAATGTCCACCGAGCCTGAGCGCGTCGCTTCGTCTGAGCGTCTGAAGAACTGGCTCTTTTTGCCGGCGCTGATGATCCCTGTCGTGACGGTGCTGGGTACGCTGTTTCTGAAAGGCGTTGCGGTCGGCGGCGTTTTCCTGCTCGACCAGAAACAGCTGACGCTCGCTGCGCTTAGCGTGGCATGTATAGCGGCCATCCTGACCGGCTGGTGGCTGACGCGCGGCACGCCGCTGCATGCGATTCGCCAGTCCCGCCGGCTGGTGGATACGATCGGTTGGGCGATTATTCTGCCGCAGATGCTCGCTATGCTTGGCGGCGTGTTTGTGGCGGCGAACACGGGCGACTCGGTGCAAAAAGTGGTGAGCCTGTTCGTCGACCCGGAAAACCGCTTCATGCTGGTGGTGATTTACTGCATCGGCATGGCGCTCTTCACCATGATCATGGGCAACGCCTTCGCCGCTTTCCCGGTATTAAGCGCCGGCATCGCCCTGCCGTTTTTGATTCATCACCACCATGGCGACCCGGCTCCGCTGCTGGCGATTGGCATGTATGCCGGCTATTGCGGCACGTTGATGACGCCGATGGCGGCGAATTTTAATATCGTCCCTGCGGCACTGCTGGAGCTGAAGGATAAATATCAAGTGATTAAAGTTCAGATCCCCACCGCGCTGCCGCTGTTGGCGGTGAATGTGTTGTTAATGTATTTCCTCGTGTTTCGCTAAGCGCGGCGCGGTGTACCTAAGGAGCTGTTATGGAATTAACGCAACATCAGGCTGACGCCTTCGCCCGGATGCCTTTAACCTATTTGCGTCAGGAATACCCGAACCACATTATGCATTTGCTCAATGATGATGGTGACGTATTGCCGCCCCGCGAACTGCATCCCATTTTTTATGGCTGCTTTGACTGGCACTCGGCGGTGCATGGTTACTGGCTGCTGCTGCGCTGTTTGCGCCTTTACCCGCAGCTGTCGTGCCGCGAGGAGATTATTGCCCTGTTTGATGAGCACGTTACCGACGAGAACGTGGCGCAGGAGCTGGCCTATTTTACCGCGCCGTTCCGCGCCTCGTTTGAGCGTCCCTATGGCTATGGCTGGCTGCTGGCGCTGGCCCAGGAGCTGAAGCGCGCTTCGCTGCCGCAGGCCGAACGCTGGCATCAGACGCTGGAGCCGCTCACGCAGGATATTCGCGCGAGGCTTATGGATTACCTCAGCAAGCTAACATACCCGATTCGCGTGGGGACGCATTACAACACCGCTTTTGCGCTGGCGCTGGGGCTGGATTATGCGCGAGCGCTGGAAGACAACGCGCTGGAAAGCGCCATACTGGACGCGGCTAATCGTTATTATCTGCACGATAAGCACTATCCGGCGCACTACGAGCCGGGCGGCGATGAGTATATTTCCGGCGCGTTGACCGAAGCGCTGCTAATGAGCAAGGTGGCGGATAATTTCCCGGCGTGGTTTGATGCTTTCCTGCCGCAGGTGGCCTCGGTTTCGGCTTTGATGAACCCGGCGCAGGTGAGCGATCGCACCGATCCGAAAATCGCTCACCTTGACGGACTAAACCTCAGCCGCGCCTGGTGCATGAAGCACATTGCGAAGGCGTTGCCGGAAAACCATACGGCGCAGACCGCGTTGAAAGAGGCGGTGGCGCGCCATCTTTCGGCGAGCGTTGAACACGTGGTGGGAAGCCACTACAGCGGCGGACACTGGCTCGCAAGCTTCGCGCTGCTGGCGCTGGAGTAACGCCCTGAACCGCCGTCTGCGAACGGCGGTTTTTGTTGGTGGGATAAACACTGAAGCGGCATCGGCCGTTAAGCATGCGCGGCGTTTTACGGCTAAGGTTATGCAGGAGCATAAAACGTAAAACGAGGGGCGGCGCTATGCGGCGTCAGCCTGAAACGAAAAGGATGAAGCATGCCGGAAGGACCGGAAATCCGCCGCGCGGCGGATAAGCTTGAAGAGGCGGTAGCAGGCAAGCCGTTAACGCACGTCTGGTTTGCCTTTCCCGCGCTGAAAACGTTCGAAACCTCGCTGGTCGGCGAACGGGTGGAGCGTCTGGAAACGCGGGGTAAAGCGCTGCTGACGCACTTCTCTAATGGGTTAACGCTTTATAGCCATAACCAGCTGTATGGCGTCTGGCGGGTAGTGAAGGCCGGTGAAACGCCGCAGACCACGCGCAGCCTGCGTGTGCGGCTGGAAACCAAAGAGGCCGCCGTGCTGCTTTACAGCGCCTCGGAGATAGAAATGCTGGATGCCGAAGGCGTGGCGGCGCACGCGTTTTTGCAGCGGGTGGGGCCAGATGTGCTGGATATGTCTTTAACGGTGGAAGAGGTTAAGGCCCGGCTGTTAAGCCCGCGCTTTCGCCGTCGCCAGTTCAGCGGCTTACTGCTCGACCAGGCGTTTCTGGCGGGGCTTGGCAACTATCTACGGGTGGAGATCCTCTGGCAGGCGCAGCTTGCGCCGCGTCATAAGGCGGCGGCGCTGAGCGAAGCGCAGCTGGATGCGCTCGCGCAGGCCTGTCTCGCCATTCCACGCCTCTCTTACCAGACGCGAGGGCAGGCGGATGAAAACAAACACCACGGCGCGCTGTTTCGCTTCGAGGTGTTCCATCGGGCAGGGAAAAAGTGTCGGCGCTGCGGGGGGATCATTGAAAAAACCACGCTCTCCTCCCGGCCTTTTTACTGGTGCCCGGCGTGCCAGCATTAATATGATGGCCATAAAAAAACGCGCCCGAAGGCGCGTTTTTCTTGATAAGCATTAACCGCAGGCGATCAGTGCTTCTCCAGGTCTGATTTGAAATCACGCTGCGTGTAGCCGGTATAGAGCTGACGCGGACGCGCAATTTTCATGCCTTCGCTGTGCATTTCGTTCCAGTGAGCTATCCAGCCTACGGTACGCGCCATGGCGAAAATCACGGTGAACATAGAAGACGGAATGCCCATCGCTTTCAGGATGATGCCGGAGTAGAAGTCTACGTTCGGGTAGAGTTTCTTCTCAATGAAGTACGGGTCGTTCAGGGCGATGTTTTCCAGCTCCATCGCCACTTCCAGCAGGTCGTCTTTGGTGCCCAGCTCTTTCAGCACTTCATGGCAGGTTTCGCGCATGACGGTGGCGCGCGGGTCGTAGTTCTTGTAAACGCGATGACCAAAGCCCATCAGGCGGAAAGAGTCGTTTTTGTCTTTCGCGCGACGCACGAATTCCGGAATGTGCTCCACGGAACTGATCTCTTCCAGCATTTTGAGCGCCGCTTCGTTGGCGCCGCCGTGCGCCGGTCCCCACAGGGAGGCGATGCCGGCCGCGATGCAGGCGAACGGGTTAGCGCCGGAAGAGCCTGCGGTACGGACGGTGGAGGTAGACGCGTTCTGCTCGTGGTCAGCATGCAGGATAAGGATACGATCCATTGCGCGTTCCAGCACCGGGTTCACCTCGTAAGGCTCGCACGGCGTGGAGAACATCATATTCAGGAAGTTGCCTGCATAGGAGAGGTCGTTGCGGGGATAAACGAACGGCTGGCCGATAGAATATTTGTAACACATCGCCGCCATTGTCGGCATCTTGGAGAGCAGACGGAACGCCGCGATTTCACGGTGACGTGGGTTATTCACATCCAGCGAGTCGTGGTAGAACGCCGCCAGCGCGCCAGTCACGCCGCACATCACCGCCATCGGGTGAGAGTCGCGACGGAAGCCATGGAACAGACGCGTAATCTGCTCATGAATCATGGTATGGCGGGTTACTGTCACTTTAAATTCGTCATACTGCTCCTGGGTCGGTTTTTCGCCGTAGAGCAGGATATAGCAAACTTCGAGATAGTTAGATTCGGTGGCCAGTTGGTCGATGGGAAAACCGCGATGGAGCAGGATACCTTCGTCACCGTCGATAAAGGTGATTTTTGATTCGCAGGATGCGGTGGAGGTAAAACCCGGGTCGAAAGTAAAAACACCTTTAGAACCAAGACTACGGATATCAATTACATCCTGACCGAGCGTGCCTTGTAGCACGTCCAGTTCAATAGCAGCGTCACCGTTATAAGTGATGTTTGCCTTTTTGTCAGCCATTTACGGTCTCCTTAGCGCCTTATTTGCTTAAGACTCCTAACAACTTTTTTACATTCACTTTCAGGGAGAATATTGCCAGTTTGTTGTAGGGCGCGCAGCTCTGTGTGAGGAGGAAACCAGGGTACAGAGCGATGGGCGGCTTGCAGGCAACTATTCAGAACCCGGTGAAACTACCGCAAATCAGCGTGTTAGCAGTCGGGATTCTTTAAATCTGTGTATCACTAATACCGGGCTAAATAACTTCGGTCAATAGCACTACACTGTTACATAACTTATTCTCAGCAGAAAGTGTAATGCCATAACTTTTGCGAATTATATGCCTTTTCTGGTGATGTTTGTAACAATTTTGTTTAACATTTGTCAAATCAGATGATTAAAAATTAAAATTATGTTGTTATCGTGATCCTGGTCACTGTTCCGACCAAAAGCGGCCAAAGTATTTGTATGTTAATTGTAATGATATTGTGAACATCCTATACTGCCGCCAGGTCTCCGGAACACCCTGCCGCCGCGAGCCACCCAGCGTAGTAACCCTTCGTTTAACACTGGAAGCAGTTGTTTTTGCATGACGCAGAGTTATAGAAAAGTGACGCTGTCTGACCCGCCTGCAGACCGGAGGAAGGAAACAATAAGAAAAGCATGTGGGCGCTATTCATGATAAAAAAGGTGAAAAAACAAAGACCTGTTAACCTGGATCTCACAACGATCCGGTTTCCTGTCACCGCGATTGCTTCTATCCTCCACCGCGTTTCCGGCGTGATCACGTTTGTCGCTGTCGGCATTCTGCTCTGGTTGCTCGGGCTTTCGCTCTCCTCCCAAGAAGGTTTTCTGGCCGCGTCCTCCATCATGGACAGCTTCTTCGTTAAGTTCATTCTCTGGGGCATCCTCACTGCGCTGGCTTACCACGTGGTCGTAGGCATTCGCCACATGCTGATGGACTTTAACTACCTGGAAGAGACTTTCGCCGCGGGCCAACGCTCCGCGCGTGTTGCTTTTGTTATTACTGTCGTGCTTTCAATTCTCGCAGGAGTCCTCGTATGGTAAGCAACGCCTCCGCATTGGGACGCAATGGCGTACATGACTTCATCCTCGTTCGCGCTACTGCTATCGTTATTACGCTCTACATCATCTATATGATCGGCTTTTTCGCCATGAACGGCGAGCTGACCTATGAGATCTGGCGCGGTTTCTTCGCCTCCACCTTCACCAAAGTTTTTACCCTGCTCACGCTTATCTCGATTCTGGTCCACACATGGATTGGCATGTGGCAGGTGTTAACGGACTACGTTAAATCGCTCGCGCTTCGTCTATTCCTGCAACTGGCGATCGTGGTTGCGCTTGCGGTTTACGTTATTTATGGATTCGTTGTGGTGTGGGGTGTGTAATGAATTTACCAGTCAGAGAATTTGATGCTGTAGTGATTGGCGCAGGCGGCGCAGGCATGCGCGCGGCGCTGCAAATTTCCCAGAGCGGCCAGACCTGTGCGCTGCTCTCTAAAGTGTTTCCTACTCGTTCGCACACCGTTTCCGCCCAGGGCGGCATTACCGTTGCGCTTGGCAACTCCCATGAAGATAACTGGGAATGGCACATGTACGACACGGTAAAAGGTTCCGACTACATCGGCGACCAGGATGCTATCGAATATATGTGCAAAACTGGCCCGGAAGCGATTCTGGAGCTTGAGCACATGGGGCTGCCGTTCTCCCGTCTGGACGATGGCCGCATCTATCAGCGTCCGTTCGGCGGCCAGTCGAAAAACTTCGGCGGCGAACAGGCGGCGCGCACCGCAGCCGCCGCGGACCGTACCGGCCACGCTCTGCTGCATACGCTGTATCAGCAGAACCTGAAAAACCACACCACGATTTTCTCCGAATGGTATGCGCTGGATCTGGTGAAAAACCAGGATGGCGCGGTGGTTGGCTGTACCGCACTGTGCATCGAAACCGGTGAAGTGGTTTACTTCAAAGCCCGCGCCACCGTGCTGGCGACCGGCGGCGCAGGCCGTATTTACCAGTCCACCACCAACGCCCACATCAATACCGGCGACGGCGTCGGCATGGCGCTGCGCGCGGGCGTACCGGTGCAGGATATGGAAATGTGGCAGTTCCACCCGACAGGCATCGCGGGCGCTGGCGTACTGGTGACGGAAGGCTGCCGCGGCGAAGGCGGCTATCTGCTGAACAAACATGGCGAGCGCTTCATGGAGCGTTATGCCCCGAACGCCAAAGACCTGGCGGGCCGCGACGTAGTGGCGCGCTCCATCATGATCGAAATCCGCGAAGGCCGCGGCTGCGACGGTCCGTGGGGCCCGCACGCCAAGCTGAAGCTCGACCACCTGGGTAAAGAGGTGCTGGAGTCCCGTCTGCCGGGCATTCTGGAGCTTTCCCGCACCTTCGCCCACGTTGACCCGGTAAAAGAGCCGATTCCGGTTATCCCGACCTGCCACTATATGATGGGCGGCATTCCGACCAAAGTGACCGGCCAGGCGCTGACCGTGAACGCGCAGGGCGAAGATGTGGTAATTCCTGGCCTGTTCGCGGTAGGCGAAATCGCCTGCGTATCCGTGCACGGCGCCAACCGCCTCGGCGGCAACTCGCTGCTCGACCTGGTGGTGTTTGGCCGTGCGGCGGGCCTGCATCTGCAGGAGTCCATCGCCGAGCAGGGGCCGCTTCGCGACGCGAGCGACTCTGATGTGGAAATGTCTCTTGAACGTCTCAACCGCTGGAACAACAACCGCAACGGTGAAGATCCGGTGGAAATTCGCAAAGCGCTGCAGGAGTGCATGCAGCATAACTTCTCGGTGTTCCGCGAAGGCGATGCCATGGCGAAAGGGCTTGAGCAGCTGAAAACGATCCGCGAGCGCCTGAAAAACGCTCGTCTGGACGACACCTCCAGCGAGTTCAACACCCAGCGCGTAGAGTGCCTGGAGCTCGACAACCTGATGGAAACCGCTTACGCCACCGCCGTTTCTGCGAACTTCCGTACCGAAAGCCGTGGCGCCCATAGCCGCTTCGATTATCCGGATCGCGATGACGAAAACTGGCTGTGCCACTCGTTGTACCTTCCGCAAAGCGAATCCATGACCCGCCGCGAGGTGAACATGGAGCCGAAATTGCGTCCGGCGTTCCCGCCGAAAGTGCGTACTTATTAATTGCGGAGAGACGGTGATGAAACTCGAATTTTCTATCTATCGCTATAACCCCGATGTCGACGACGCGCCGCACATGCAGGATTACGTCCTGGAGCAGGAAGAAGGGCGCGACATGATGCTGCTGGATGCACTCATGCTGCTGAAGGAGAAGGACCCTACGCTGGCGTTTCGCCGCTCCTGCCGTGAAGGGGTCTGCGGTTCCGACGGCCTGAACATGAACGGTAAAAACGGTCTGGCGTGCATCACGCCGATCTCCGCCCTCGGCAACGGCAAGCAGAAAATTGTTATCCGTCCGCTGCCCGGTTTGCCGGTTATTCGTGACCTCGTGGTGGACATGGGGCAATTCTATGCCCAATATGAGAAGATTAAGCCTTACCTGTTGAATAATGGGCATAATCCGCCGGCGCGTGAGCATCTTCAGACGCCGGAGCAGCGTGAAAAACTCGACGGTCTGTATGAGTGTATTCTTTGCGCCTGCTGTTCGACCTCGTGCCCGTCGTTCTGGTGGAACCCGGACAAGTTCATCGGGCCGGCAGGGCTGCTGGCGGCGTACCGTTTCCTTATCGACAGCCGCGATACGGAAACCAACGATCGCCTCGATGGCCTGAGCGATGCTTTCAGCGTATTCCGCTGCCACAGCATCATGAACTGCGTCAGCGTATGTCCGAAGGGCTTAAACCCGACGCGCGCCATTGGGCACATCAAATCGATGCTGCTGCAGCGCGGTGCGTAACTGACCGAAACATGCCGGGAGCGTAGGCTCCCGGCAGTATAAAGAGTAAGCAGGAAACCTTTAAAAACCGCTAATTGTAGTAGCACCAGTAATCGATGCGTTCAGCGCGAGGCAAGGCGGCAACTGAGCGCATCCCCGGGAGCATAGTGGACTATGTGACCGGGGTAAGCTCAGGCAGCCAACGCAGCCGCAGCCTGAAGGCCGAAGATTAATGGCAGTTTTTAAAGGTTCCTTCGCGGGCCCCACCAAGAAGAGCTCGCAAGTGAACCCTGGGACGTGCGTCTTACCGCGTACGTTGTAGTTATCCACGGCGAAATAAGCATACTGATGCTTAAGGGATCACGATGCAGAACGGCGCAATGCAAGCCTGGCTGGACTCTTCTTATCTCTCTGGCTCGAACCAGAGTTGGATAGAACAGCTCTATGAAGACTTCCTAACCGATCCTGATTCAGTGGACGCCCACTGGCGCTCCATGTTCCAGCAGTTGCCTGGCACCGGAGCCAGACCGGATCAATTCCATTCCAAAACGCGTGATTATTTTCGTCGCCTGGCGAAGGATGCCTCACGTTACACTTCCTCGATTACCGACCCTGACGCTGATGTTAAGCAGGTTAAAGTCCTGCAGCTGATTAACGCCTACCGTTTCCGCGGCCATCAGCAGGCTAATCTGGATCCGCTGGGTTTGTGGAAACAGGATCGCGTAGCCGATCTCGACCCGGCATTCCATAACCTGACCGAGGCCGATTTCCAGGAAACCTTTAACGTAGGCTCCTTCGCTGGCGGCAAAGAAGCGATGCAGCTCGGCGAGCTTATCGAAGCGCTCAAGCAGACCTACTGCGGCTCCATCGGCGCGGAATACATGCACATTACCTCCACGGAAGAGAAGCGTTGGATCCAGCAGCGCATTGAATCGGTGGTGGGCCACGCAAGCTTTAGCGTGGAAGAGAAAAAGCGCTTCCTCGGCGAACTGACCGCGGCGGAAGGGCTGGAGCGTTACCTGGGCGCCAAGTTCCCGGGAGCGAAACGTTTCTCGCTTGAAGGCGGCGATGCGTTAATCCCGATGCTCAAAGAGATGATTCGCCACGCCGGCAAAAGCGGCACCCGTGAAGTGGTGCTGGGCATGGCGCACCGCGGTCGTCTGAACGTGCTTATTAACGTGCTGGGCAAAAAACCGCAGGATCTCTTCGACGAGTTTGCAGGCAAACACAAAGAGCACCTCGGCACCGGCGACGTGAAATACCACATGGGCTTCTCGTCCGACATCGAAACCGAAGGCGGCCTGGTGCACCTGGCGCTGGCGTTCAACCCGTCGCACCTCGAAATTGTAAGCCCGGTAGTGATGGGCTCCGTGCGCGCGCGTCTGGATCGTCTGGACGAACCGAGCAGCAACAAAGTGCTGCCGATAACTATCCATGGCGACGCGGCGGTTACCGGCCAGGGCGTGGTTCAGGAAACCCTGAACATGTCGAAAGCGCGTGGTTACGAAGTGGGCGGCACCGTTCGCATCGTTATCAACAACCAGGTGGGCTTCACCACCTCCAACCCGCTGGATGCGCGTTCTACGCCGTACTGCACCGACATCGGCAAGATGGTACAGGCGCCGATTTTCCACGTGAACGCGGACGACCCGGAAGCGGTGGCGTTTGTTACCCGTCTGGCGCTGGAATTCCGTAACAACTTTAAACGCGATGTTTTCATCGACCTGGTGTGCTATCGCCGTCACGGCCACAACGAAGCCGATGAGCCGAGCGCAACCCAGCCGCTGATGTACCAGAAAATCAAAAAGCATCCGACCCCGCGCAAACTCTATGCTGACCAGCTGGAGCAGGAAAAAGTGGCGACGCTGGAAGACGCAACCGAAATGGTCAACCTCTACCGCGACGCGCTGGATGCCGGCGAATGCGTGGTGAAAGAGTGGCGACCGATGAACATGCACTCCTTTACCTGGTCGCCATACCTCAACCATGAGTGGGACGAAAGCTACCCGAACAAGGTAGAGATGAAGCGGCTACAGGAGCTGGCTAAGCGCATTAGCACCGTGCCGGAAAGCATCGAAATGCAGTCGCGCGTGGCAAAAATTTATGCCGACCGTCAGCTGATGGCGAACGGCGAGAAACCGTTCGATTGGGGCGGGGCGGAAACGCTGGCTTACGCTACGCTTGTTGACGAAGGGATCCCGGTGCGTCTGTCGGGCGAAGACTCTGGTCGCGGCACCTTCTTCCACCGTCACGCGGTAGTACACAATCAGACCAACGGCTCCACTTATACGCCGCTGCAGCACGTGCATAACGGTCAGGGCCAGTTCAAAGTCTGGGACTCCGTGCTTTCCGAGGAAGCGGTGCTGGCGTTTGAATATGGTTACGCCACCGCTGAGCCGCGCACGCTGACCATCTGGGAAGCGCAGTTTGGCGACTTCGCCAACGGCGCGCAGGTGGTAATTGACCAGTTCATCAGCTCCGGCGAGCAGAAATGGGGCCGTATGTGCGGCCTGGTGATGCTGCTGCCGCACGGCTATGAAGGCCAGGGGCCGGAGCACTCCTCCGCACGCCTGGAACGTTATCTGCAATTGTGCGCTGAGCAGAATATGCAGGTTTGCGTACCTTCCACGCCAGCGCAGGTTTACCACATGCTGCGTCGTCAGGCGCTGCGCGGTATGCGTCGTCCGCTGGTGGTAATGTCGCCGAAATCCCTGCTGCGTCATCCGCTGGCGATTTCAAGCCTTGATGAGCTGGCGAACGGCACGTTCATGCCGGCTATCGGCGAAATCGATGAGCTGGATCCGAAAGAAGTGAAACGTGTGGTGCTCTGCTCCGGTAAGGTTTACTACGACCTGCTGGAACAGCGCCGCAAAAACGATCAAAAAGATGTGGCCATTGTCCGTATCGAGCAGCTTTATCCGTTCCCGCACCAGGCGGTGCAGGAGGCGCTTAAGCCGTTCGCTCACGTACATGACTTCGTCTGGTGTCAGGAAGAGCCGCTTAACCAGGGCGCATGGTACTGTAGCCAACACCACTTCCGTGAAGTGATTCCGTTTGGGTCCGCGCTGCGTTATGCAGGCCGCCCGGCCTCCGCCTCTCCGGCGGTAGGGTATATGTCCGTTCACCAGAAACAGCAACAAGATCTGGTTAATGACGCGCTGAACGTCGATTAATAAAAGGATAAATAATGAGTAGCGTAGATATTCTTGTTCCCGACCTGCCTGAATCCGTTGCTGACGCAACCGTCGCCACCTGGCATAAAAAACCGGGCGATGCAGTCACACGCGATGAAGTGCTGGTAGAAATCGAAACTGACAAAGTGGTACTGGAAGTACCGGCGTCGGCTGACGGCATTCTGGATGCTGTGCTGGAAGAAGAGGGCACCACCGTGACCTCTCGCCAGATCCTCGGCCGCCTGCGTGAGGGCAACAGCGCAGGCAAAGAGAGCAGCGCCAAAGCTGACGCCAAAGAATCGACGCCTGCGCAGCGTCAACAAGCTTCTCTGGAAGAACAAAATAATGACGCGCTGAGCCCGGCTATTCGCCGTCTGCTGAGCGAACATGACCTTGACGCCAGCGCCATCAAAGGCACCGGCGTAGGCGGCCGCCTGACCCGTGAAGATGTGGAAAAACATCTGGCGAAAGCGAAATCCGCGCCGGCGCAAAGCGCCAAAGCGCCTGAGCAGCAGCCTGCCGCAGCGCAGCCGGCGCTTGGCAACCGCTCTGAAAAACGCGTGCCGATGACCCGCCTGCGCAAGCGTGTGGCGGAGCGTCTGCTGGAGGCGAAAAACTCCACCGCCATGCTAACCACCTTCAACGAAGTGAACATGAAGCCGATTATGGATCTGCGCAAGCAGTACGGCGAAGCCTTCGAGAAGCGTCACGGCATCCGCCTGGGCTTTATGTCCTTCTACGTTAAGGCGGTCGTGGAAGCGCTCAAGCGCTACCCGGAAGTTAACGCCTCTATCGACGGCGAAGATGTGGTTTATCACAACTACTTCGACGTCAGCATGGCGGTTTCCACGCCACGCGGCCTGGTAACGCCGGTACTGCGCGACGTTGATCTGCTGGGCATGGCTGATATTGAAAAACGCATCAAAGACCTGGCGGTGAAAGGCCGTGACGGCAAGCTGACCGTTGAGGATCTCACTGGCGGCAACTTCACCATCACCAACGGCGGCGTTTTCGGCTCGCTGATGTCCACGCCTATCATCAACCCGCCGCAGAGCGCGATCCTCGGCATGCATGCCATTAAAGATCGCCCGATGGCGGTAGATGGCAAGGTCGAGATCCTGCCTATGATGTATCTGGCGCTCTCCTACGATCATCGTCTGATCGACGGCCGCGAATCGGTAGGCTTCCTGGTGGCTATCAAAGAGCTGCTGGAAGATCCGACTCGTCTGCTGCTGGACGTGTAGCAACGCGGGAGTGCGCTCCCGACTTTTACCCTGTGGCCGCTCCGGAAGGGGCGGCGTCAGTACCCGAGCGTAACGGCTCTTAAGTCTTAATGGATAGAACACATGAACTTACACGAATATCAGGCGAAACAACTGTTTGCCCGGTATGGCTTACCGGCGCCGGTGGGTTATGCCTGTACTACCCCGCGTGAAGCAGAAGAAGCCGCGTCTAAAATCGGTGCAGGTCCGTGGGTAGTTAAATGTCAGGTTCACGCAGGCGGTCGCGGTAAAGCGGGCGGCGTGAAAGTGGTTAAGAGCAAGGAAGAGATCCGCGCTTTCGCTGAGCAGTGGCTGGGCAAACGTCTGGTGACCTACCAGACAGACGCTAACGGCCAGCCGGTCAACCAGATTCTGGTAGAAGGCGCAACCGATATCGATAAAGAGCTTTATCTTGGCGCGGTTGTCGACCGCGGCACGCGTCGCGTGGTCTTTATGGCCTCTACCGAAGGCGGCGTGGAAATTGAAAAAGTGGCGGAGGAAACCCCGCACCTGATCCACAAAATGGCGCTTGATCCGCTGACTGGCCCTATGCCGTACCAGGGCCGCGAGCTGGCGTTCAAACTGGGCCTGGAAGGCAAGCAGGTTCAGCAGTTCACTAAAATCTTCATGGGCCTGGCGACGTTGTTCCTTGAGCGTGACCTGGCACTGGTAGAAATTAACCCGCTGGTTATCACCAAACAGGGCGACCTGATTTGCCTCGACGGCAAACTGGGCGCGGACGGCAACGCGCTGTTCCGCCAGCCGGATCTGCGTGAAATGCGCGACCACAGCCAGGAAGACGCCCGCGAAGCGCACGCTGCGCAGTGGGAGCTGAACTATGTGGCGCTGGATGGCAACATCGGTTGCATGGTGAACGGCGCGGGCCTTGCGATGGGCACCATGGACATCGTTAAGCTGCATGGCGGCCAGCCGGCGAACTTCCTTGACGTGGGCGGCGGCGCGACCAAAGAGCGCGTGACCGAAGCGTTTAAAATCATCCTGTCTGACGACAAGGTGAAAGCCGTTCTGGTAAACATTTTCGGCGGTATCGTACGCTGCGACCTGATTGCCGACGGCATCATCGGTGCGGTGGAAGAAGTAGGCGTAAACGTGCCGGTGGTGGTGCGTCTTGAAGGCAACAACGCTGAACTTGGCGCGCAGAAACTTGCTGAAAGCGGCCTGAATATTATTGCGGCGACAAGCCTGACGGATGCTGCGCAGCAGGTCGTTGCTGCGGTGGAGGGGAAATAATGTCTGTTTTAATCGATAAAAACACCAAAGTCATCTGCCAGGGCTTTACCGGCAGCCAGGGGACTTTCCACTCCGAGCAGGCGATTGCGTACGGCACCCAGATGGTCGGCGGCGTAACGCCGGGCAAAGGCGGCACCACCCACCTGGGTCTGCCGGTTTTCAATACCGTGCGTGAAGCCGTCGAAGCGACAGGCGCTACCGCCTCCGTTATCTACGTTCCGGCGCCGTTCTGTAAAGACTCCATTCTGGAAGCTATCGATGCAGGCATTAAGCTGATTATCACCATCACCGAAGGTATCCCGACGCTGGATATGCTCACCGTGAAAGTGAAGCTTGATGAAGCTGGCGTGCGCATGATTGGTCCGAACTGCCCGGGCGTCATTACCCCAGGCGAATGCAAGATAGGCATCATGCCGGGCCACATTCATAAGCCTGGTAAAGTAGGTATTGTTTCCCGCTCTGGTACATTGACCTATGAAGCGGTTAAGCAGACTACCGATTACGGCTTCGGCCAGTCCACCTGCGTGGGCATCGGCGGCGACCCGATCCCGGGTTCCAACTTCATCGATATCCTGAAGCTGTTCCAGGAGGATCCGCAGACAGAAGCTATCGTGATGATCGGCGAGATCGGCGGCAGCGCGGAAGAAGAAGCGGCGGCGTACATTAAAGATCACGTCACGAAGCCGGTTGTGGGCTACATCGCAGGCGTTACCGCGCCGAAAGGCAAGCGTATGGGCCATGCGGGCGCCATCATCGCAGGCGGTAAAGGCACAGCGGACGAGAAATTCGCTGCTCTGGAAGCGGCTGGCGTGAAAACCGTTCGCAGCCTGGCCGACATCGGCGACGCGCTGAGCACTATCCTGAAATAAACCGTTTCCTCGTTACAGAGAAAACAAAAAGTCCGATTCCATCTTTCGACATGGTTGGCCACCTCCGGGTGGCCTTTTTTATGCCCTGACTCCAGGGCGCGCTGTGACAGGCAGAACTGCCACGACAGGCGCGCAATAGCGTTTACTCTACGCCGCCGCGTTTTTCCATAACCTGATTTGATGATCACGCAGGGGAGGGGCGAAGAGTGTTCTTTGCCGTTTTACTGTGGCCGTACCGCGCCAGTCGCTGGCGTATGCCGCGTTATTCATGAGTTTCGTTAACGTTCCTTTTTGGCAAAAAAAGGGCTGTTTTAAGTAAAACTTTGGTGAGCAGCGCGCGAAAAAGGCAGGCTGTTGAATTTTAACGGGCAAAAAATAAGGGTTGTAGAAAAAATAAAAGCGCCGCTTATCAGGAAAAAAGAGATTAACGCAAATCATCACCGCCGTTTAATTGTTAATTAAATGCTGCATTAATGAAATAAACTTGCTATATCACGGCGCGATAAAAAGAAGGCGAAAATATGTGACCAGGTTAACATTGTCTCAACTTTTAATTAAAGAAAAGCCGCACGCTAATAAATAACGAAAAGTCATGACAAGGTTAAATTAGCTAACTTACCATTTCACTGAAATGCACATTTAATTAACATCAATTTTACCGATGTAACCCAACTGGCTTGAAAATTAACATTAATTTTGAAAATTGATTTAAATCAATTTTTTGAACAGAAGGAAATGAGTGAAATTTATATTAATTGCGGTAAATCAATATGGCGCTTTTATAGGAAATTCGGTATAAATTGATCAACTTCGAGAAACGCAAATAAGCTTAATAAAACCTGTTTATTGTAAGGTTTTTGCGGCGTAATATATTTGTCGAATCAATTTGTTTTATTTAACGTATTTGTAACCTAACGCCACAGTTTTCTTACATCACCTCCGTGATGCGGCTTTGGCGTACCGGAAGCAAATGTATTTCTATTGGGGCATGCGTTGTGGAAACCGGTAACGGGAGCCGCATTCAAAGTCTTCATGCGAAGAGCAAGGAGTCAAGATGTTAGATATAGTCGAACTGTCGCGCTTACAGTTTGCCTTGACCGCGATGTACCACTTTCTGTTTGTGCCGCTGACGCTCGGTATGGCGTTTCTGCTGGCGATTATGGAAACGGTTTACGTCCTCTCTGGTAAACAAATTTATAAAGATATGACCAAGTTCTGGGGCAAGTTGTTTGCAATCAACTTTGCGCTGGGCGTGGCGACCGGCTTGACCATGGAGTTCCAGTTCGGGACTAACTGGTCTTATTATTCCCATTACGTGGGCGATATTTTTGGCGCGCCGCTGGCCATTGAAGGGTTAATGGCGTTTTTCCTTGAATCCACCTTTGTCGGCTTGTTCTTTTTTGGCTGGGATCGTCTGAGCAAAGTGCAGCATATGGCGGTGACCTGGCTGGTGGCGCTGGGTTCTAACCTCTCCGCGCTCTGGATTCTGGTAGCGAACGGCTGGATGCAGAACCCGGTTGCTTCCGATTTCAACTTTGAAACCATGCGCATGGAGATGGTGAGCTTCTCCGAGCTGGTGCTGAACCCGGTAGCGCAAGTAAAATTCGTTCACACCGTCGCAGCAGGGTATTGCACCGGCGCGATGTTTATTCTCGGTATCAGCGCGTGGTACATGCTGAAAGGCCGCGACTTCGCCTTTGCTAAACGCTCTTTCGCGATAGCGGCGAGCTTCGGCATGGCGGCGGTGCTTTCCGTTATCGTGCTGGGCGACGAATCCGGTTACGAGATGGGCGACGTGCAGAAAACCAAACTTGCGGCGATCGAAGCGGAATGGGAAACCCAGCCGGCGCCAGCGGCGTTCACGCTGTTTGGTATTCCGGATCAAGAAGGGCAGGAAAACCACTTCGCGATTCAAATTCCTTACGCGCTTGGCATTATCGCGACCCGCTCCGTTGATACGCCGGTTATCGGCCTGAAAGATCTGATGGTGCAGCACGAGGCGCGCATCCGTAACGGCATGAAAGCCTATCAGTTGCTGGAGCAACTTCGCGGCGGTTCTACCGATCAGGCAGTTCGCGATCAATTCAACAGCGTGAAGAAAGATTTGGGCTATGGTCTGCTGCTTAAGCGCTACACCCCGAACGTGTCTGACGCGACCGAAGAGCAGATTAAGCAGGCAACCCAGGATTCTATTCCGGCTGTGGCGCCGCTTTACTTCTCCTTCCGCATCATGGTCGCCTGCGGCGTGCTGATGCTGCTTATCATCGGCGCCGCTTTCTGGAGCGTCATTCGTAACCGTATCGGTGAGAAAAAATGGCTGCTGCGCGCGGCGTTTTACGGCATTCCTCTGCCGTGGATCGCAGTGGAAGCAGGCTGGTTTGTCGCAGAGTATGGCCGTCAACCGTGGGCTATCGGCGAGGTATTGCCAACGGCGGTGGCGAACTCAACGCTGACTGCGGGTGACATCATCTTCTCAATGGTGCTGATTTGCGGGCTCTACACGCTCTTCCTGGTGGCTGAACTCTTCCTGATGTTCAAATTTGCCCGCCTGGGACCGAGCAGCCTGAAAACCGGTCGCTACCATCACGAGCAGCCCAACGCGGGTTCTCGGGAATATGAAGAGTCCACCGTGGCTTCTCAGCCGGCACGCTAAGCGAGGAGAGGGAAAATGATCGATTACCAAGTATTGCGCTTTATCTGGTGGCTGCTGGTCGGCATTCTGCTGATCGGTTTTGCGGTCACCGATGGTTTTGATATGGGGGTCGGCATGCTGACCCGCGTGCTGGGACGGACCGATACCGAACGTCGCGTGATGATTAATACCATTGCGCCGCACTGGGACGGCAACCAGGTATGGCTCATCACGGCGGGGGGCGCGCTGTTCGCCGCCTGGCCGATGGTCTATGCCGCCGCGTTCTCCGGCTTTTATGTGGCGATGATCCTGGTGCTGGCGTCGCTCTTCTTCCGCCCGGTTGGTTTTGACTACCGCTCGAAGATTGAAGACACCCGCTGGCGCAATATGTGGGACTGGGGCATCTTCGCAGGCAGCTTCGTGCCGCCGCTGGTTATCGGCGTGGCGTTCGGCAACCTGCTGCAGGGCGTGCCGTTTACGGTAGATGAGTATTTGCGCCTGACCTACACCGGCAATTTCTTTCAGTTGCTGAACCCGTTTGGTCTGCTGGCGGGTATTGTCAGCGTGGCGATGATCGTTACTCAGGGCGCGACTTACCTGCAGATGCGCACCGTTGGCGAACTGCACCTTCGTTCGCGCAATACTGCGCAACTATCTGCGCTGGTAATGATGGTGTGCTTCGTGCTGGCGGGTGTTTGGGTTGTGTTTGGTATCGATGGCTATGTCGTCACGTCCACTATTGACGTTCATGCGGCGTCTAACCCGCTGACCAAAGAAGTGACCCGCGAGGCGGGCGCGTGGCTTGCGAACTTCAATAACACGCCGGTTTTGTGGGCGCTGCCTGCGCTGGGTGTGGTGCTGCCGGTACTGACGATTCTGGCTTCGCGTCTGGAGAAAGGGGCCTGGGCGTTTGTCTTCTCTTCACTGACGCTGGCGTGCGTTATCCTCACTGCAGGCATTGCGATGTTCCCGTTCATCATGCCGTCCAGCATTATGATGAATGCCAGCCTGACGATGTGGGACGCCACCTCAAGCCAGCTGACGCTGACTGTGATGACCTACGTGGCCGCCGTGTTCGTACCGATTATTCTGCTCTACTCCACGTGGTGTTACTGGAAAATGTTCGGTCGCATCACCAAAGAGCATATTGAAAGCAATACCCACTCTCTGTACTAAGTAAGGAGCTGATTATGTGGTACTTCGCATGGATTTTAGGCACGCTTCTTGCCTGTGCTTTTGGGGTGATTACTGCGCTTGCGCTTGAGCATGTTGAAGCGGTCAAAGCGGGTAAAGAAGAGCACTGATGATTAACTTCATCACGAAGCTTTATGCAGTTATGGATAAGAGCCCCTTGCGGGCTCTTTCCTTAATCATGGCGCTAACGCTTGCCGGCTGCGTATTCTGGGACCCGACCCGCTTTGCGGCGAAGACCAGCGAGCTTGAGATTTGGCATGGCTTGCTGCTTATCTGGGCGGTTTGCGCAGGGGTGATTCACGGCACGGGATTCAGGCTGCGCGCAACCTACTGGCAAGCCTTGTTTTTCCCGCTCATCGCTGACCTTGTGCTGCTCGCCGGGCTGCTCTTTTTCTTCTTTTGAGCAACAACTCGCCACTGCTATTTATGGGCCGCTGAAGGCCCATAAATATTTACTCTCCGTTTACTTCAACCCATTCCAAACCTACACCCTCTTGCGTATAGTAAGCAGCGTTTAATTGCATTACCGGGATGTAGAGTGAGCACAACGCTGTTTCGATGGCCGGTCCGGGTCTATTACGAAGATACCGATGCCGGTGGTGTGGTTTATCACGCCAGTTATGTCGCTTTTTATGAAAGAGCACGCACAGAGATGCTGCGCCATCACCACTTTAGTCAGCAAGAGCTGCTGGCTGAGCGCGTGGCCTTCGTCGTACGCAAGATGACGCTTGAGTATTTTGCGCCTGCCCGACTCGACGATTTACTCGAAATCCAGACTGAAATTACATCGATGCGTGGGACTTCACTGATCTTCACGCAGCGGATAGTCAATGCCGATAATACCCTCCTCAACGAAGCGGAGGTTCAAATTGTCTGCGTTGATCCACTCTTAATGAAGCCTCGTGCGCTTCCCAAGTCTATTGTCGCGGAGTTCAAGCAGTGACTGACATGAATATCCTTGATTTGTTCCTGAAGGCAAGCCTTCTGGTCAAACTTATCATGTTGATTTTAATTGGTTTTTCCATCGCTTCCTGGGCTATCATCATTCAGCGAACGCGTATTCTCAACGCGGCGAGCCGCGAAGCGGAAGCGTTTGAAGATAAGTTCTGGTCCGGCATTGAGCTTTCCCGCCTTTATCAGGAAAGCCAGGGCCGTCGTGAAAATCTGAGTGGTTCAGAGCAAATCTTTTACGCAGGTTTTAAAGAGTTCGCCCGTCTGCATCGCGCCAATAGCCATGCGCCGGAAGCGATTGTCGAAGGGGCTTCACGCGCCATGCGTATCTCCATGAATCGCGAACTGGAAACGCTGGAAACCCATATTCCTTTTCTTGGCACCGTGGGGTCCATCAGTCCTTATATCGGTCTGTTCGGCACCGTATGGGGGATCATGCACGCCTTTATCGCCCTCGGCGCGGTGAAACAGGCGACCCTGCAGATGGTGGCGCCGGGTATCGCGGAAGCGCTGATCGCAACCGCTATCGGTCTGTTCGCGGCAATTCCCGCCGTTATGGCTTATAACCGCCTGAACCAGCGCGTGAACAAGCTGGAACTGAATTACGACAACTTTATGGAAGAGTTCACCGCTATTCTGCACCGTCAGGCTTTTACCAGCAGCGAAAGCAGCAAGGGGTAAACCATGGCCAGAACACGTGGACGGGGTCGTCGCGATCTGAAGTCTGAAATCAACATCGTACCGCTACTGGACGTGTTGCTGGTGTTGTTGCTCATCTTTATGGCAACGGCGCCGATAATCACCCAGAGCGTGGAAGTGGATCTGCCGGACGCCACGGATTCGAAAACTGTCAGCACCAATGACGACCCACCCGTCATCATTGAAGTTTCCGGGGTTGGGCAGTACAGCGTGGTGGTTGAAAAAGATCGTATGGATCAATTGCCTTCGGAGCAGGTGGTGGCGGAAGCCCAGCGTCGCTTGCAGGCGAATCCGAAAACGGTCTTTCTTATCGGTGGCGCTAAAGATGTCCCTTACGATGAAATTATTAAAGCGCTGAACCTGTTGCATCAGGCGGGTGTGAAATCTGTCGGGTTAATGACGCAGCCAATTTAAGCGTTTTACGCAACGGGTGAACAGTTTTTGGGAACCGAGAGTGTCAAAGGCAACCGAACAAAACGATAAGCTGAAACGAGCGATAATCATTTCAGTGGTGCTGCACGTCTTGCTGATTGCACTGCTGGTCTGGAGTTCGTTTGATGAGCACATTGACGAAGCTGCTGGCGGCGGCGGCGGGTCGGCCATTGATGCAGTCATGGTCGATCCCGGCGCGGTGGTGCAGCAATACAACCGTCAGCAACAGCAGCAGGCGAGCGCGCGCCGCGCCGCTGAGCAGCGTGAAAAGCAGGCGCAGCAGCAGGCGGAGGAGCTTCAGGAGAAGCAAGCCGCTGAGCAGGAGCGTCTGAAGCAGCTTGAGAAAGAACGTCTCGAAGCGCAGGAGCAAGCGCGTCAGCAGGCGGAGCAGCAAAAGCAAGCAGAAGAGGCGGCTAAACGCGCTCAGGAACAGCAGAAGCAGGCTGAAGAAGCGGCGGCGAAAGCGGCGGCGGAGGCGAAGTCGCAAGCTGAAGCACAGGCGAAAGCCGCTGCCGAAGCAAAAGCGAAGGCGGATACTCAGGCGAAAGCCGCTGAAGAAGCAGCGAAAAAAGCCGCCGCGGATGCACAGAAAAAAGCGCAGGAAGAAGCAGCAAAAGCCGCAGCAGACGCGCAGAAGAAAGCGCAGGAAGAAGCGGCTAAAGCGGCAAAAGCGGCTGAGAAGAAAGCGCAGGAAGAGGCGGCGAAAAAAGCTCAGCAGGAGGCTGAGAAAAAAGCAGCGGCTGAAGCGGCGAAGAAAGCGGCAGCCGAGAAAGCGGCTGCTGAAAAAGCAGAAAAAGCGGCCGCAGCGAAGGCGGCTGCGGCTGAGAAAGCGGCTGCGGAGAAAGCCGCTGCGGAAAAAGCGGCCGCTGCCGAGAAGGCCGCCGCCGCGAAGAAAGCCGCAGCAGAAAAAGCCGCCGCCGCGAAGAAAGCTGCAGCGGAAAAAGCGGCAGCTGCCGCAGGGGTTGATGATTTGCTTGGCGATCTAAGTTCCGGTAAGAATACGCCGAAATCCGGCGGCGGGGCGAAGGGAACTAATGCAGCGCCTGCCGGGACGGGTAATAGTAAAAACAATGGCGCCTCCGGCGCCGATATCAGCAGCTATGCTTCGCAGATTAAGTCTGCCATTGAGAGTAAGTTTTACGACGCGTCATCCTATACAGGCAAAACCTGTACGCTGCGCGTGAAACTCGCACCTGATGGTCTGCTGCTTGATATCCAGTCGGAAGGGGGGGACCCGGCGCTCTGCCAGGCGGCGATTTCCGCTGCTCGTCAGGCGAGAATTCCGAAGCCGCCAAGCCAGGCTGTATACGAAGTCTTTAAAAATGCACCGCTGGACTTTAAGCCCTGACCACAATTTCCCCGCGCAAGCGGGGAAAATCGTACTAAGGTGAGTCTCAGAGGTGGGGTAGTTTGAAATTAAGTTTGTTAACCTTCTGCTAAATTATCGTGGGCTTTCTGTCCGGATAAGGGAGATATGATGAAGCAGGCATTACGATTAGCATTCAGTTTTTTGATGCTGTGGGCAGCGGTGCTGCACGCGGAAGTACGTATTGAGATTACCCAGGGGGTAGACTCGGCGCGTCCTATTGGCGTCGCTCCGTTTAAATGGGCAGGTCCGGGCGCTGCGCCTGAAGATATTGGCGGCATTGTTGCAGCCGACCTGCGCAACAGCGGTAAATTCAACCCGCTCGACCGTTCCCGTCTGCCGCAGCAGCCCGCTTCCGCCCAGGAAGTGCAGCCTGCTGCCTGGTCAGCGCTGGGCATTGACGCGGTAGTAGTAGGCCAGGTTACCCCGAACGGTGACGGCAGCTACACGGTTGCTTATCAACTGGTAGATACCGGCGGCGCGCCGGGCACGGTACTTGCGCAAAACTCTTATAAGGTGAACAAGCAGTGGCTGCGTTATGCAGGTCATACTGCAAGCGACGAAGTCTTTGAAAAGCTGACCGGCATCAAAGGCGCGTTCCGCACCCGTATCGCCTATGTCGTGCAGACCAATGGCGGCCAGTTCCCGTATGAGCTGCGCGTATCTGACTATGATGGCTACAACCAGTTCGTGGTTCATCGTTCTCCGCAACCGCTGATGTCTCCGGCCTGGTCTCCGGATGGCAGCAAAGTTGCTTATGTTACCTTTGAAAGCGGCCGTTCCGCGCTGGTTATCCAGACGCTTTCCAACGGCGCCGTGCGTCAGGTTGCCTCCTTCCCGCGTCACAACGGCGCGCCGGCTTTCTCGCCGGATGGCAGCAAGCTCGCCTTCGCGCTCTCTAAAACCGGTAGCCTGAACCTTTACGTGATGGATATCGGCTCCGGCCAGATTCGCCAGGTGACGGATGGCCGCAGCAACAATACCGAACCTACCTGGTTCCCGGACAGCCAGACCCTGGCCTATACCTCTGACCAGGCAGGTCGTCCGCAGGTTTATAAAGTTAACGTCAACGGCGGCGCGCCTCAGCGTCTGACCTGGGAAGGTTCTCAGAATCAGGATGCGGATGTCAGCTCCGACGGTAAATTCTTAGTGATGGTGAGCTCCAACGGCGGCGCTCAGAACATTGCTAAACAAGATCTGGCAACGGGTGGCGTACAAACTTTGTCGTCCACGTTCCTGGATGAAACGCCAAGTCTGGCACCTAACGGCACTATGGTTATCTACAGCTCTTCTCAGGGGATGGGATCCGTGCTGAATCTGGTTTCTACAGATGGGCGTTTCAAAGCGCGTCTTCCGGCAACTGATGGTCAGGTTAAATTCCCGGCCTGGTCGCCGTATCTGTGATAATAAATAATTGATTATTAAAGGAATCAAAGAAATGCAACTGAACAAAGTGCTGAAAGGGCTGATGCTGGCTCTGCCTGTTATGGCAATCGCGGCGTGTTCTTCCAACAAGAACGCAAGCAACGACCAGAGCGGCGAAGGCATGCTGGGTGCCGGCACTGGTATGGATGCTAACGGCGGCGGCAACATGTCTTCTGAAGAGCAGGCTCGCCTGCAGATGCAGCAGCTGCAGCAGAACAACATTGTTTACTTCGATCTGGATAAGTATGACATCCGTTCTGACTTCGCTGCGATGCTGGATGCGCACGCTAACTTCCTGCGTAGCAACCCGTCTTACAAAGTGACCGTAGAAGGTCATGCGGACGAACGCGGTACCCCGGAGTACAACATCTCCCTGGGCGAGCGTCGTGCTAACGCCGTTAAGATGTACCTGCAAGGTAAAGGCGTTTCTGCAGACCAGATCTCCATCGTTTCTTACGGTAAAGAAAAACCTGCAGTACTGGGTCACGACGAAGCGGCTTACGCTAAAAACCGTCGCGCTGTACTGGTTTACTAAGAGACTCGCATGAGCAGTAACTTCAGACATCACCTGTTGGGTCTGTCGTTACTGGTTGGCATAGCGGCCCCCTGGGCCGCTTTTGCTCAGGCGCCAATCAGTAGCGTCGGCTCAGGCTCGGTCGAAGACCGCGTCACGCAACTTGAGCGTATCTCTAACGCTCACAGCCAGCTTTTAACTCAACTCCAGCAACAGCTCTCCGATAACCAGTCCGATATTGACTCCCTGCGCGGTCAGATTCAGGAAAATCAATATCAGCTGAATCAGATTGTCGAACGCCAAAAGCAGATCCTTTTGCAGATTGATAGCCTGAGCAGCGGCGGGGCGGCGACACAGGGAGCCGGCGGCACCCAAAATAGTGAGGCTCCGGCAGCGCCGGATAGCTCAGCCAGCGCGCCGGCAGCAGCGGCGCCAGTGCAGAGCGGCGATGCCAATACCGATTACAATGCGGCCATCGCGCTGGTGCAGGATAAATCGCGGCAGGACGAGGCTATCGTTGCGTTCCAGAACTTCATCAAGCAATACCCGGATTCCACTTACCAGCCTAATGCGAACTACTGGTTGGGACAGCTGAATTACAACAAGGGTAAAAAAGACGATGCGGCGTTTTACTTCGCATCAGTGGTGAAGAACTACCCGAAGTCGCCGAAAGCGGCTGACGCCATGTTTAAAGTCGGCGTCATCATGCAGGATAAAGGCGATACGGCGAAAGCAAAGGCGGTTTATCAGCAGGTTATCGCCAAATACCCTGGTACCGACGGCGCGAAGCAGGCGCAAAAGCGTCTGAATGCTATGTAATGCGTGCGGCTTGACCAGTAAGCGTTGGTTTTCTGGTCTCGCCGCATGATTACTAAGCAGTTGAGTGATCTGTATCGAAATTTTAGTTGCGTCAGATTCTTAAATCAGTAATATATGCCGCCGTTGCCACGGGATATGAAACAAGCCTGTAGCGGCAAAAATGTGGGTCGTTAGCTCAGTTGGTAGAGCAGTTGACTTTTAATCAATTGGTCGCAGGTTCGAATCCTGCACGACCCACCACTCGCTAAGGTGGTATGAATAGCGAGAGCGTGAAGGATAACGTTGCACAGCAACGGCACAAAGGACGAGGCGAAGCCGAGTCATCCTGCACGACCCACCACATTAAAGGTGGAAACACCTTTCCAGCGTAATATCGGGTGATTAGCTCAGCTGGGAGAGCACCTCCCTTACAAGGAGGGGGTCGGCGGTTCGATCCCGTCATCACCCACCACGCGGGTCGTTAGCTCAGTTGGTAGAGCAGTTGACTTTTAATCAATTGGTCGCAGGTTCGAATCCTGCACGACCCACCACTCCACCACCGAGTGGTACAGCAGCAATTCTTTCAGATAACACCCGAATGGGTCGTTAGCTCAGTTGGTAGAGCAGTTGACTTTTAATCAATTGGTCGCAGGTTCGAATCCTGCACGACCCACCATCTGAAAGAAACCCGAGCAGTAAACCCGAAAGGGGTCGTTAGCTCAGTTGGTAGAGCAGTTGACTTTTAATCAATTGGTCGCAGGTTCGAATCCTGCACGACCCACCAGTGTAAAAAGGCGCCCTAAAGGCGCCTTTTTGCTATGCGCAGCGGTAATGATTCGAACCTGCCGCAGGTTCGAGCCGAGCTTTAGCGAGGCAACATTGCCGCTTGCGGCAATGGCCCGGAGGGCGAAGTCATCCTGCACGACCCACCAGTGTAAAAAGGCGCCCTAAAGGCGCCTTTTTGCTATGCGCAGTTGTCAATGATTCGAACCTGCGGCAGGTTCGAGCCGGGCTTTAGCGAGGCAACATTGCCGCTTGCGGCAATGGCCCGGAGGGCGAAGTCATCCTGCACGACCCACCAGTGTAAAAAGGCGCCCTAAAGGTGCCTTTTTGCTATGCGCAGCGGTACTGATTCGAACCTGCGGCAGGTTCGAGCCGAGCTTCAGCGAGGCAACATTGCCGCTTGCGGCAATGGCCCGGAGGGCGAAGTCATCCTGCACGACCCACCAGTGTAAAAAGCGCTCTCTACGCTATTTTGCTCTCCCTTTGACTCAACTATTAGCGCAGCGTTTGTCCGGCTGGTTTGCCTGTCAGTCCTGCATTATATGGGGCCTAAGTGAAACGCTGCCTGCCAAACCACAGCCGCTTATTTATTGTGACTTTTGGTCGTCAATCCGCTATCTTGTTTAGTATATAAAACACGATCGACTTATCTTTGCCTGCGCGAGCTATATGAGGGCAATCTTGTTAAGTCAGCAAAACGAGACAGTATGATGAGTGTGATGTTTGATCCGCAATCCGCTATTTACCCCTTCCCGCCGAAGCCCGCGCCCCTGAGCCTTGACGAGAAAGCCTTTTATCGTGAAAAAATAAAGCGTTTACTTAAAGCGCGAGACGCGGTGATGGTGGCACATTATTACACCGATCCCGAGATTCAGGCGCTGGCTGAAGAAACGGGCGGCTGTATTTCCGACTCGCTGGAAATGGCCCGTTTTGGCGCAAAACATCCGGCCAGCACGCTGCTGGTCGCCGGGGTTCGCTTTATGGGGGAAACCGCCAAAATCCTCAGCCCCGAAAAAACCATCCTGATGCCGACGTTGCAGGCGGAATGTTCCCTCGATTTAGGCTGCCCGATTGACGAATTTAGCGCCTTCTGCGACGCGCATCCGGATCGCACCGTGGTGGTTTACGCTAACACTTCCGCTGCGGTTAAAGCACGCGCGGACTGGGTTGTAACATCAAGCATTGCCGTTGAGTTGATCGAGCATCTCGACAGCCTTGGTGAAAAAATTATCTGGGCGCCAGACAGGCACCTTGGCAGCTACGTGCAAAAGCAAACCGGCGCCGACGTCTTGTGCTGGCAGGGCGCCTGTATTGTGCATGACGAATTTAAAACCCAGGCGCTGGCGCGAATGAAAGCGCTCTACCCCGATGCCGCCGTGCTGGTGCACCCCGAATCGCCGCAGGCGGTAGTGGAAATGGCGGATGCTGTCGGTTCGACCAGTCAGCTTATCAATGCTGCCAGAACCTTGCCGCATAAGCAGCTTATCGTAGCGACCGATCGCGGTATTTTTTACAAAATGCAGCAGGCCGTGCCGGAAAAAGAGCTGCTGGAAGCGCCGACTGCGGGCGAAGGGGCTACCTGTCGCAGCTGCGCTCATTGTCCATGGATGGCGATGAACGGGCTAAAAGCCATTGCCGAAGGCCTGGAGCAGGGCGGGGCGATGCATGAAATTCATGTTGATGCGAAACTGCGTGAGGGCGCGTTGCTGCCGCTTAACCGCATGCTGGATTTTGCCGCTACACTTCGGGGTTAGGTTGGTTTTTAAATCAAGGGCCTGTCGCCTACGCCAGACAGGCCGGACAACGCAAAAGCGGTTTACGCTCAGGGGAAAATATGGATTTTTTTAGCGTTAATAACATTCTCGTTCACATCCCGCTCGGCACCGGCGGTTACAATCTGTCCTGGATAGAAGCGGTCGGCACGCTCGCCGGGCTCCTGTGCATCTGGCTGGCAAGCCTTGAGAAAATCAGCAACTATGCGTTTGGTTTAGTTAACGTAACGCTCTTTGCAATCATCTTTTTCCAGATCCAGCTTTACGCCAGTTTGCTGCTGCAACTCTTCTTCTTCGCCGCCAATATTTACGGCTGGTACGCCTGGTCGCGCCAGACGAATGACCACGAAGCGGCGCTACGCATACGGTGGTTACCCATGCCAAAAGCGATGGGCTGGCTTGCAGGATGCGTTCTCGCCATTGGCCTGATGACAGTCTGGATTGACCCGGTATTTGCTTTTCTCACGCGGGTGGCGGTGACAATAATGCAGGGGATGGGGCTAAATGTGACCATGCCTGCGCTTGCGCCGGATGCTTTCCCGTTTTGGGATTCCTGCATGATGGTGCTCTCCATCGTGGCGATGATCCTGATGACCCGCAAATATGTCGAGAACTGGCTGCTGTGGGTCATCATTAATGTTATCAGCGTGGTGATTTTCGCACGCCAGGGCGTCTATGCCATGTCGCTCGAATACCTGTTGCTGACTTTCATTGCCCTTAACGGTAGCCGTATGTGGATCAAAAGCGCCCGTGAGCAGGGCTCCCGGGCGCTGGCGCATTAATGCTGATGACCGTGGTGGTGCGAATGCGCCGCCTGCGGTTCATTGAGATGGCAATCTGCGCCGCTACATGGCTGGTATTCCATTTGTACCGTAGCGTGTTCTACCTGGTACTTGTGGGAAAGAAAATGGTGAATGCGGCTAAGCAGGGCATCATGATCGTGCGGGGGAATAACCTGCACGTGCAGCGTCATTAAAGGCCGCTCGCCGACCAGCCAGACGTGAACATGATGTACGTCGCGCACTTCCGGGATAGCCCGGGAAAGTTCGCGCTTGAGGCCGCGCACGTCAAAGGTTTTCGGCGCCCCCTCCAGTAATTCATTGAGGCTCTCTTTTAACAGATTCCAGGCGCTGCGCAGCACCAGACACGAAACCAGAATCGACAGGATCGGGTCGATGGGCGTCCAGCCCGTGCTGAGAATAATCAGTGCGGCCGCTATCGCGCCAACCGACCCCAGCAAATCTCCCAGCACGTGCAACGCGGCGGCACGCACGTTCATATTTTTCTCTTCGCTGCCGCGATGCAAAATCCAGAACGAGGCCAGGTTGGCGATAAGTCCGGCAAAAGCGATGAGAAGCATTGCACCGCCTGCCACAGGGCGTGGATGGTAAAACCGCTGGATAGCTTCCCAGACGATAAGCGCTGTTATCACCAGCAGCGCCAGCGCGTTAACAAACGCGGCGAGGGTGGTCAGGCGCAGCCAGCCGAAAGTATGCCGCGGGTTCGGCGGACGGCGCGAAAACTGGACCGCCAGCAGTGCGACCAGCAGGGCTGCGGCGTCCGTCAACATATGGCCGGCGTCCGCCAGCAGCGCCAGCGAGCCAGAAAGCAAGCCGCCGACAACCTCGAGCACCATAAAAGCGGCGGTAATGGCAAAGGCGATGAAAAGCCGTCGGGCGTTAGCATCCTGTGACTGGGGAGCATGGGAGTGTGAATGCGCCATAGCAAATAAGCCTCAAATCAGTTGTTATAATTTTCAGTTCGAAAAGTCGCTAGCCAGTCTATAACGCGGCAGAGCAGTTTAAAAATCCGAAAAGATAAAGGAGAGCATAAGCTCTCCTTTATTAACTATTGACTTGCTATAGCCCGACAGTTTAGTGAGTCGTACCGTCGGTTTTGGTGTTGACGTCGTTGTTATTACCGCTGCCGGTTTCAACTTTCTTGTTCACGTCCGGGCAGCGACCGTCTTTACACATGCTGTTTTTATGGACTTCATCGGTAGTCATGCCATCGCCGGAAAGCGTACCGGTGGAGCCTGAATTCGTGTTGCTGCTGGAGCTGGTTCCTGTGCCCGAGCCCATCGCGCCGGAACTCGTTCCTGTGCCAGAACCGGTCGTGCCGGTAGTACCGCTGCCAGAATTGATGTTGTTGTTATTCACACCATTGGGAGCAAGGTTTTCTTTCGCGCCCGGCGCGACCTGGCCGGCATCAGCAGCCTGATTAGACTGGCCGTTACCGCCACCTGCAGAAGAAGCACCAGCGCCGCCTGCACCGCCTGATGCTGCCAGTGCCGCGCCGCTAGCCAGAGTAAGTGTCGTAGTCAGGATTAATGAGGCTAATTTATTCATGTCATACTCCTGTTCTGATCGTTGTTGTTGGACATCGCTTCCAACAGTGCACTGAGACAGGTTTGTTTGCTCAGCACCCATAAGGTGGTTGAAAAAACCACTTCCGCCTCGTAAAGCAGAACGTGATCGGGAAATAAAGCAAAAACAGAGTGTTAACAGTTAAAAAGTGTAGACGCGATCTCGTTTTTCGCTACTCTTTGGCGAGTAATCACTCATTTCCAGGAATTTTCCTGTCGAAGTGTAAAAGCGCGTTTACACTTCAGGCGTGACGAGATAGATTGAGGGGATTGCAACTTTATAAAAATGTAGAGCCCCACTGGAACGAACATGAATTATCAGAATGACGACTTACGCATTAAAGCCATCAACGAATTACTCCCACCGGTCGCCCTGTTAGAAAAATTTCCGGCGACAGCAAAAGCGGCGCAGACGGTTTCGCATGCCCGTCAGGCCATCCACAAGATTTTGCGCGGCAATGACGACCGCCTGCTGGTGGTAATTGGACCCTGCTCTATTCACGATCCGATCGCGGCGAAAGAATATGCTTCTCGTCTGCTGAAGCTGCGTCAAGAGTTGCAAGGCGAACTGGAAGTGGTGATGCGCGTTTACTTTGAAAAGCCACGCACCACGGTAGGCTGGAAAGGCCTTATTAACGACCCGCACATGGATAATAGCTTCCAGATCAACGACGGCCTGCGCATCGCCCGTAAGCTGCTTTTGGATATCAACGATACTGGTCTGCCTGCGGCAGGTGAGTTCCTCGATATGATCACGCCGCAATATATGGCGGACCTGATGAGCTGGGGCGCAATTGGCGCGCGTACGACGGAATCTCAGGTGCACCGCGAGCTGGCGTCCGGCCTCTCTTGTCCGGTGGGCTTCAAGAACGGCACCGATGGCACTATCAAAGTCGCGATTGACGCCATTAACGCAGCGGGCGCGCCGCACTGTTTCCTTTCTGTGACCAAGTGGGGCCATTCCGCTATCGTCAACACCAGCGGCAACAGCGACTGCCATATTATTCTGCGCGGCGGCAAAGAGCCGAATTACAGCGCAGCTCACGTCGCGCAAGTGAAAGAGGGGCTGACTAAGGCAGGTCTCGCGCCGCAGGTGATGATTGATTTTAGCCACGCCAATTCCAGCAAGCAGTTCAAAAAGCAAATGGATGTGGGCGCGGACGTCTGCCAGCAGATAGCGAAAGGCGAGAAAGCGATTATCGGCGTGATGATTGAAAGCCATCTGGTGGAAGGCAACCAGAGTCTTGAGAGCGGTGAACCGCTGGTTTACGGCAAAAGCGTGACCGACGCCTGCATCGGCTGGGAAGACACCGATGCCATTCTGCGCCAGCTCGCCGCAGCCGTTAAAGCGCGTCGCGGTTAATGCTGTTTGGCGGGGCGGCCGTACCCCGTTCCGTCAGCGGCCAATAAAAAAGGCGTGGTTTTCACCACGCCTTTTCTCATTTCGCAGAGCGATTACTTCGCTTTACCCTGGTTCGCTACGGCCGCGGCTTTCGCTGCGATTTCATCCGCGTTGCCCAGGTAGTAGTGTTTAATCGGCTTAAAGTTCTCATCGAACTCATAAACCAGCGGCACGCCGGTCGGGATGTTCAGTTCGAGGATCTCTTCTTCGCTCATGTTATCCAGGTATTTCACCAGCGCACGCAGGGAGTTGCCGTGAGCGGCGATAATCACGCGCTCGCCGCTTTTCAGGCGCGGCAGAATGGATTCGTTCCAGTAAGGAATGACGCGATCGATGGTCAGCGCCAGGCTTTCAGTCAGCGGCAGCTCCTGCTCGCTCAGTTTCGCATAGCGCGGGTCGTGGCCCGGGAAACGCTCATCGTCTTTGGTCAGCGCCGGCGGGGTGACCGCGAAGCCGCGACGCCACTGTTTAACCTGCTCGTCGCCATATTTCTCAGCGGTTTCCGCTTTGTTCAGGCCCTGCAGCGCGCCATAGTGGCGCTCGTTCAGTTTCCAGGATTTTTCAACCGGCAGCCAGGCCTGATCCAGCCCGTCCAGGATGTTCCACAGCGTATGGATGGCACGTTTCAGCACGGAGGTATAAGCAAAGTCAAAGCTGTAGCCTTCGTCTTTCAGCAGCTTGCCCGCAGCTTTCGCTTCGCTCACGCCTTTTTCAGACAGGTCGACATCGTACCAACCGGTAAAGCGGTTTTCGTTGTTCCACTGGCTTTCACCGTGACGAACCAGAACCAGCTTAGTAACAGCCATAGTATTACTCCTTCATAAGCCTGATTGAATGATAACAGTTATCATTATATTGCCGTGGTGAAGCCAGCGGCAACGCTAAACCTTTAACATAGCGAAAATAGCGGCGCAGTGTAAGGCGGTTGTGAAGCGGGGGTTAGATTTTTACAGCGAAATGGCGCGTTTATCAGCAATCTGGTGAAAAAAAGCCCTCTGTCGAGGGCTTGCGTCTTATAGCGGCAGGAAGTGGTATTCCGTGACGCTCAGATAATCTTCGCCGGGCTTCAGAACAGGGCTCGGCTGCGGCCATTCCGGATGGTTCGGGCTGTCGGGCAAGAATTCGCTTTCCAGCGCCAGCCCCTGATAGGGTTGATATTCACCCTGCTCGCGAGCCGGCACGCCGGTCAGGAAATTGCCGGTATAGACCTGCAGGGCAGGGGCGGTGGTATACACCGTCATCTGCAGTTTGTTGTCGCTGGACCAGACCTGCGCGGCAGGCTCGCTGGCGTCGCCCTGAGCCTGGAGCAAAAAGGCGTGATCGTAGCCTTTTACCAGCTTCTGATCTTCATCCGCCAGGAAATCGGCGGCTATCTTCTTCGGCTGGCGAAAATCAAAGCTGGTGCCTGCCACCGCTTTCAGCCCGCTATGAGGAATACCCTGGGCATCCACCGGCAGATAGTGGTCGGCAAAAAGCTGCAGGCGGTGCTCACGTACGTCATCCTGCGCGCCGTCCAGGTTGAAATAAGCGTGGTTGGTAAGGTTAACCGGGCAGGGTTTATCAACCTTAGCGCGGTATTCAATGCAAAGCGCGTTCTCATCCGTCAGCCTGAAATGAGCGGTAGCGCGCAGTTCGCCAGGAAAGCCCTGGTCGCCGTCCGGCGAATCGAGGCTGTAGAGCACTTCATGCTCGTTCTGGCGAACAATACGCCAGCGTCGCTTGTCGAACCCTTCCGGCCCGCCGTGCAGCTGGTTTTCACCCTGGCTTGGCAGCAGGGTGACGGTCTGCCCGTCCAGTTGATAGGTCGCTTTCGCAATACGGTTGGCGTAGCGGCCTACCGATGCGCCTAAAAACGCATCCTGTTGCGGATAATTTTCCGGGCTTGCGCAGCCCAGCAGCGTTTCGCGCACGGTGCCGTCGGTCATCGGGACGCGGGCGGAAAGCAGCGTGGCGCCCCAGTCCATGAGCGTGACCACCATCCCTGCGCTGTTGCGCAGGGTGGAGAGGCGGTAAGGCTGCCCGTCAGGGGCGAGTTGCGGCGTCTCTTTTAGCACAGACCTGCTCCTTCTGAAGGTTTGCACACATAAAAGGTTTCTTTAATTCCGGTTTTCGCTTCGTACTGGTTTTCTACGGCCTCTTTCACCGCAGGCACCAGCGACTCAGGCACCAGCGCGACCACGCAGCCGCCGAAGCCGCCGCCGGTCATCCGCACGCCGCCTTCGTCGCCAATGGCGGATTTCACAATGTCCACCAGCGTATCGATTTGCGGCACGGTTATCTCAAAGTCGTCGCGCATGGAGGCGTGCGATTCCGCCATCAGTTGGCCCATGCGCTTGAGGTCGCCTTTTTCCAGCGCCTGCGCAGCCTCCTGGGTACGGGCATTCTCCGTCAGCACATGACGAACACGCTTAGCCACCACCGGATCCAGTTCATTCGCCACGGCGTTAAACTGCTCGAGGCTTACGTCTCGCAGCGCCTTTTGCGTAAAGAAGCGGGCGCCGGTTTCGCACTGCTCGCGGCGGGTGTTGTACTCGCTGCCCACCAGCGTGCGCTTGAAGTTACTGTTAATAATAACCACAGCCACGCCTTTTGGCATAGGCACCGCTTTGGTGCCGAGGGAGCGGCAGTCGATAAGCAACGCGTGATCTTTTTTAAAAGTTACTGTCGCGCTTTTGTAAATGCTTCACCACGCCGCGAACGTAGTTAGACCACTGCTGGCTCTCATGGCTCAGAATCGGCGCGTCGAGGGAGAACTCATCCGTCTGGTTTTCGTAATCCGCAGCGATAACGCGCACGGTGCGATCGTCGCGCTTCGCGCAACTGATAACCGTCTGGTAGTCAATGGCGCAGGGCAACACGAAGCCGTCATTATAGTCGGTGTGTTCGCCAATCAGGTTAACGCGTCCTGGCGCCTGAACGAGATGGGTGGCAGGGTAGCCGAATTTTTCAGCAAACAGGGATGCGGTTTTCTCTTTCAGACTCATTGTTATTTAAATCGCTGCGTTGGGCTTCGCTGAGATCGGTAATACGCAGCACATGGGTTTTGGGCAGCAGCAGGGTCTCAAAGGGCCAGGCCGCCCAGTAAGGCACCACGGCGAGCCAGTGCTTGGTTTCCACCACCGTGCGGCTGCCGTCGGCGAGTTCGCGCTGTACATAATCCACCAGCATCGGCGAGCCTTGCTGCGCGAAGTAGTCGCGCTGTAAGGCGTCTTCCCGCGCCACGGGTAGGTTTCACCCAGTTCGGCAGTTTGTTGCTGCCAGGTTTTCACCACTTCTTCCAGCGCAGATAGCGAAAGCTCAGGCAGCGTTTTGCTGTGATCGGGCGAGAAACAGATAACACGGCTGGTGCCGCGAGCGCTCTCGACGCGCAGCAGCGGATCGGCGCTCTGCGGCGCGTCCGGCGTGTCGGTCATCAGCGCGGCGAAGTCGTTGGTAAACACATAGGTGCTGGTGTAGTCCGGGTTTTTATCGCCAGTCACGCGGGTGTTGCCGGGGCAGAGATAGCAGTCCGGGTCATGTTTTGGCAGCGTCTGTTTCGCCGGGGTCTCCTGCGCGCCCTGCCACGGACGTTTGGCGCGATGCGGAGAGACCAGGATCCACTGGCCGGTCAGCGGGTTATAACGACGATGCGGGTGATCGACAGGGTTAAACTGTTCCATTTTTCTTTTACTCCTCGTAGCCCTGCGGGTGACGAGACTGCCAGCGCCAGGTGTCATCCGCCATTTCCTGAAGCGAACGGGTCACGCGCCAGTCCAGCTCAGTATCCGCTTTGCTGGCGTCCGCCCAGTAGGCTGGCAGGTCGCCGTCGCGACGCGGCGCAAAGTGGTAAGCGACTGGCTTGCCGCACGCCTGGCTGAACGCGTTTACCACATCCAGCACGCTGTGGCCGACGCCCGCGCCGAGGTTATAGACGTGTACGCCCGGTTTACCGGCAAGCTTCTGCATGGCGGCGACGTGACCATCCGCCAGGTCCATAACGTGAATGTAATCGCGCACGCCGGTGCCATCTTTCGTCGGGTAGTCATTGCCGAAAACAGCCAGCGATTCGCGGCGGCCTACCGCCACTTGCGCGATATAAACAACGCAACGCTCCATTCCGGGTTCGCTTTCTGAATGGGGAAACTCTCCACGTAAGGGATTTTCGGCTGATCGCCATAAACGGTGGCGGAGGAGCTAAAGATAAAATTAGTAACGTTAGCGGCGCGCATGGCGGAGACCAGGCGCAGGGTGCCGTTGACGTTGTTATCGTAATACTCAAGCGGCTTGCTGACCGATTCGCCGACCGCCTTCAGGCCCGCGAAATGGATCACCGCGTCGATTTGATGGTCGTGAAAAATTTCGGTAAGCAGCGCTTCGTTGCGAATGTCGCCGTCAATAAACAGCGGATGTTTGCCGCCCAGACGTTCGATAACCGGCAGCACGCTGCGCTTACTGTTGCAAAGGTTATCAAGAATAATCACGTCGTGGCCGCTCTGCAGTAATTGCACGCAGGTATGGCTGCCAATGTAACCGCTACCACCTGTTACCAGAACACGCATTTTTCGCTCCATTAGGCTTGTGTTATCTATTAACCATAGCATAACAGAGAGGCGAAAAGTGTGATATGCGATAAATTAGTGAAATCGTTTACACCGCAGTTGCGCGCCTGTAAAAAGTGCGCGTTGAGCATTATAAAACAGGACGTTGCAGATGAGAGGCTGCGGGTTGTCTGAAAATAGCCGACAAAAGAAAACGGGAGCCTTTGGCTCCCGTGCGTTACGCGTCTAATTCCTCGCTCTGGTAGCGATAGCTGTCCCCCTCAGGCACAAAAGTCAGCCGGTGAGTAATGCACTGCGGCGCATCTTCGGCATGATGAGAAACAAACAAAAGCTGCGTCTCGCCCTCGCCAATCAGAATGTCGACAAAGCGGCGCACCAGCTGGCGATTGAGTGGGTCGAGACCCTGCAACGGCTCATCGAGAATCAACAACGTCGGGTGTTTGACCAGCGCGCGAGCAATCAGCGCCAGCCGCTGCTGGCCCCAGGAGAGGCTATGAAAGGGGGCGTCGGCAGTGGCGTTATCGATGCCGAGAATATCGAGCCACTGGCGGGTCAGCTTCTGCTGGCGGTCAGAAACCGCCTGATAGATGCCGATAGAGTCAAAGTAGCCAGAAAGAATCACATTGCGTACGGTGGTGCTGACGCGATAATCCAGATGCAGGCTGCTGCTGACGTAGCCGATATGCTTTTTAATATCCCAGATGGTTTCGCCGCTGCCGCGTCGTCTGCCGAACAGCGTTAAATCATTGCTGTAACCCTGGGGATGATCGCCAGTAATAAGGCTCAGCAGCGTCGATTTTCCCGCGCCGTTAGGGCCGAGGATCTGCCAGTGCTCGCCGGGGCTTACGGTCCAGCTCAGGTTGTTGAGAATAGGCTTATCGTCATAAGAGACGGTGCCGTTTCGCAGCACAATACGCGGCTCGTCGGCAGAAAGCGTATGGCGCGCCGCCGGATCGTCCGCTTCCGGCAGGCTGATGCCTGCAAGTTTTTCGCTGTGGGCAAGTTGGGCGATAAGAGCCTGCTCCAGCAGCGTCGCTTTCGGGCCGGTATCCATGAGCGTGCATTCCGCCAGCACGCCGACGTTTTGCACGAAGCCTGGGATCTCATCAAAGCGGTTGAGGATCAGCACGATCGTGTAGCCTTGATCATTAAGCGTGCCGAGCAGGCGGCCCAGCTGTTCGCGCGAACCCACGTCCAGGCCGTCGAACGGTTCATCGAAAATCAGCAGGTCGGGCTGTGCCATCAGCGCCTGGCAAAGCAGCGTTTTGCGCGTTTCGCCGGTAGAGAGGTATTTAAAGCGGCGCGCCAGCAGCGGCTCGATGCCGAACTGCGCGGCCAGTTCGCGACAGCGCGCATCGTCTTTTACGTCCTCCTGAATAATCTGCGCTGTCGTACGCCCGGTATCCTCCTCGCCCGGGCTAAGCAGGTCGGTATTGTTGCGCTGCCATTCGTCGCTCACCAGCTTTTGCAGCCGCTCGAAGGAGAGCAGGTTAATGCGCGAGAAATCACAGCGCCGCTCGCCTTTTAGCAGCGTCAGATCGCCCGCCAGCGCGCGTGCCAGCGACGATTTACCACTGCCGTTAGCGCCAACAAACGCCCAGCTTTCGCCCTTGTGCAGGGTCAGACTGGCGAGATCGAGCACGCGCGTATCGCTCAGGCGAAACGTGCCTTGCAGAATTTGCAACGATGACATGTTTTATCCCATTTATTGCAGCAGAAAACTACAGGGATACGTGCTGTTGGCGTCGTTGTCAACCGCAGGCGGCGTTTTAACAGAGCGTGGCGACGATCACTTTATCGGCGTTAAAAAAGGCTGTTATCACTTCGCCTTCCTGTAAAGCCAGCCTCTGCGCCTGCGTTAAGGGGAGGGTAGCGCACAGCGTTTGTCCATCCGGCAGACGTATCACGGCTTCGCTGTGCGCGCTGTCATGGGTAAGCTGAACAATCTCGCCGCGCAGCTGGTTATCCGCAAGCTTCGCTTCCTCTTCATCGCGGGTGAGCTGTACCCAGGGCGCCTTTAGCAGAATCAGCACCTCGCGTCCTTCATCCAGCGCCAGCCGGGCGGCGCTCTGCGCCGTGACCGCCGCCTTAAGGCGCGTTACGCCGTCCGCCAGCAAAACCGCGACCTGCTCCTGTACCGCTTCGCGCTCGCGCTGCACCACGGTGCCAAACCACTGGTTGCGGGCGCTGGTTTGCAGCGAGAAGCGGGAGATGGCCGCGAGCAGGCTGTCGAGCGGCAGTCGATCGTCACTCAGCACGTCGAAGGCTTTTTGCTGGATCTGCCCGAGCAGATCGTAAAGCTGGATTAGCCGCCGCCCGTAATGCGTCACGACCGCGCCGCCGCCTCCTTTGCCGCCGGTGGCGCGCTCCACCAGCAGTTGCTCGCTTAGCTGGTTCATCTCGTTAATGGCGTCCCAGGCGCTCTTATAGCTGATGCCTGCGAGCTTCGCCCCCTGGCTGATGGAGCCGGTCTGTTCTATCTGTTTAAGAAGAGCGATGCGGCGCGGATCGGCAAACAGGCGGTCCTGAAGTTTCAGCGTAAGAAGAATGTCGGCGTGCATGAGAGGAGTCCTGCGCAAAAAGGCTATTGTGAAGGAAAGGCGTAAGCGGGTGCAAATGGCACAAAAGAGCAGTGCGTTTTGCGTTAATGCCGCTAGAATAACCCTTTGTTCATATTCAGGAGACAACCATGCTCGAGTTGTTGAAAAGTCTGGTTTTCGCCATAATCATGGTACCCGTCGTGATGGCGATTATCCTGGGCGCGATTTACGGCCTGGGTGAAGTGTTTAACGTCTTCTCCTCTATTGGTCACAAAGACCGTTCAAGACAGCACCGCTGATTTCAAAACGCCCGGCTAAGCCGGGCGTTTTACTATAAAGCTCCCTCCCGCGCCGCCGATAATTGCTATGAAAAAGGATGGGTGGTCGTTATATTACTGCGTATATAACGACACTCGCAGGAGAAGCACATGGCAAACTTCCGGGCAACACTCACCCTCGGCGTCACGTTGACGGCCGCCCTCACCGGGCAGGCGCTGGCGGATAACGGTAAAATTACGATTTTCGCCGCCGCCTCGTTAACAAACGCGATGCAGGAGATCGCCGCGCAATACAATAAAGCGAAAAAGGTGGATGTGGTTTCTTCCTTCGCCTCTTCCTCAACGCTTGCCCGTCAGCTGGAAGCGGGCGCGCCGGCGGATATCTTTATCTCTGCCGACCAGAAGTGGATGGACTATGCGGTGGAGAAAAAAGCTATCGAGACTGCCAGTCGTAAAACGCTGCTCGGCAACAGCCTGGTGGTGGTGGCGCCCAAAGCGAGCAAGCAGGGTGAAATCACCATTAACGAGAAAACCGACTGGCAGAGCCTGCTGAAAGGCGAGCGTCTGGCCGTGGGCGACCCGGCGCACGTACCGGCAGGCATTTACGCCAAAGAGGCGTTGCAAAAACTGGGCGCATGGGAGACCCTCTCGCCGAAACTCGCTCCGGCGCAAGACGTACGCAACGCGCTGGCGCTGGTGGAGCGTAATGAAGCGCCGCTCGGCGTGGTTTACGGCTCCGACGCCGTGGCCAGCAAAGGCGTGAAAGTGGTGGGCGTCTTCCCGGAAACCTCGCACCAGAAAGTGGAATACCCGCTGGCGATAGTGGCGGGGCGCAACAGCCCCGCAGTGAGCGCCTTTTATGATTACCTGCAGGGGCCGCAGGCCGCTGCCATCTTTAAACGTTACGGATTTACAACCAGCCAATGATGTTGACGGACCCCGAATGGCAGGCGGTGCTGCTGAGCCTGAAAGTCTCTTCCCTTGCGGTGCTTTTTAGTTTGCCCTTTGGGGTTCTGTTCGCCTGGCTGCTGGTGCGCTGCTCTTTTCCCGGCAAGTCGCTGGTCGACAGTTTGATTCACCTGCCGCTGGTGCTGCCGCCGGTGGTGGTGGGTTATTTACTGCTGATTGCCTTTGGCCGCCGGGGTATTTTCGGCGAATGGCTCTACGACTGGTTTGGCTTCACCCTGGCCTTTAGCTGGCGCGGCGCGGTGCTGGCGGCGGCGGTGATGTCCTTTCCGCTGATGGTGCGCGCTATCCGTCTCGCCCTGGAAGGGGTTGATCTGAAGCTTGAACAGGCGGCGCGCACGCTGGGCGCCGGGCGCTGGCGCGTCTTTTTTACCATTACGCTGCCGCTGACGCTGCCGGGGATTATCGTCGGCACGGTGCTGGCCTTTGCCCGGTCGCTCGGTGAATTCGGCGCCACCATTACGTTTGTTTCCAATATTCCCGGCGAAACCCGCACGCTGCCTTCGGCGATGTATACGCTTATTCAGACCCCGGGCGGGGAAGGGGCGGCGGCCCGACTGTGCATTATCTCCATTGTGCTGGCGCTCTGTTCGCTGCTGGTTTCCGAATGGCTGGCGCGCCGCAGCCGTCAACGGACTGGAGGGTTAAATGCTGGAGCTTAACTTTACCCAGACGCTTGGCGACCACCGCTTAACCCTCAACGAAACGCTCCCGGGCAGCGGCATTACGGCGATATTTGGCGTCTCGGGCGCAGGCAAGACGTCGCTCATCAACGCCATCAGCGGCCTGACGCGGCCGGAGCAGGGGCGTATCACGCTTAATGACCGCGTGCTGAGCGACGCGACGCAAAACATTTTCCTGCCGCCGGAAAAGCGGCGCATCGGTTACGTCTTTCAGGATGCCCGGCTCTTTCCTCACTACCGGGTCAGCGGCAACCTGAAATATGGCATGGCGAAAAGCATGGCGGGGCAGTATGACAAGCTGGTGGCGCTGCTGGGCATTGAGCCGTTGCTGGATCGTTTTCCCGCCAGCCTGTCGGGCGGCGAAAAGCAGAGGGTGGCTATCGGCAGGGCGCTGTTGACCGCGCCGGAATTACTGCTGCTCGACGAGCCGCTGGCCTCGCTCGATATCCCGCGCAAGCGCGAACTGCTGCCTTACCTGCAACGCCTCGCTCGCGAAGTCAACACGCCGATGCTCTACGTCAGCCATTCGCTGGAGGAGATTCTTCATCTGGCGGACAAAGTGCTGGTGCTGGATAACGGCGAGGTTAAAGCGTTTGGCAATCTGGAACAGGTCTGGGGCAGCCGGGTGATGAACCCGTGGCTGCCGAAAGAGCAGCAGAGCAGCGTGTTGAAAGTTACGGTGCTGGAACAGCATCCGCACTACGCTATGACAGCGCTGGCGCTGGGCGATCAGCACCTGTGGGTTAACCGTATCGATAAGCCGCTGCAGACGGCGCTGCGCATCCGCATTCAGGCTTCCGATGTGTCGCTGGTGCTGCAGCCTTCGCCGCACAGCAGCATTCGCAACGTGCTGCGGGCGAAAGTGGCGCAATGCTATGACGACGACGGCCAGGTGGAAGTGCAACTGGAGGTCGGCTCGCGCACGCTCTGGGCGCGCATCAGCCCGTGGGCGAGGGACGAGCTTGCCATCAAGCCGGGCCTGTGGCTTTACGCGCAGATCAAAAGCGTGTCGATAACGACCTGATCAGAGCAGGTGCTGATAGATGGCCTGGGCGATGCTCGGCTCGGTATTCGGGCCGATAACGCGGCTGGCGCTCGCCTTCACCACATCATCCGCATTGCCCATAGCGAAGCTCAGACCCGCTGCTTTGAGCATGCTGATGTCGTTGTGGTTGTCGCCGAAAGCCACCACCTGGTCCATGCTCAGACCCTGTGAGGCGACCCATTCTGCAAGGCGCGCTCCTTTGCTGTTGCCGCGCGCCGACACGTCCACCTGATCGTGCCATGACCATTCGCACTCCACGCCCAGCTCTTTCTCCACCGTCAGGGCGAACGTTTGCAGGCGCGGAATATCACCGTCCGTCAGCGCAAACTTCCAGATGGCGTCCACTTGCGTTGCCGCCTCGCGCAGCAAGGGCACCTGGCGAAAGACCGGGCGCTGGTGTTCCGGCAGGCTCTTCGCCCAGTTTTCGGTGCGCATGACATGGCCCATCGGATTTTCATAGAGCATGGCGTCATCCACGTACATCAGGCCGTTAATGTGGTGCTCATCCAGCAAATCAATTAAACGCAACGCTTTTTCCGGCGCCAGCGGCGTGGCCGACAGCACCTTTTTCGCTGGATAATCATACAAATAAGCGCCATTACAACAAATTGCAGGTGTATCCAGCGCCAGCGCCTGATAAAAAGGATGAATGGCGATGTGATGGCGGCCAGTGACGATAAGCAGTTGATAACCCGCTTCCTGTGCGCGCTTGAGCGCCTCGAGCGACTGCGGCAGCAGCGTTTTTTGCGCGGTCAGCAGGGTGCCGTCCAGATCCAGGGCAATTACACGGTACGTCATTTACGTTTCCAGAGGTTGTCGAATCATACAGGTTTTCCTGATGGTACACCGCAAGCCGCAGCGGGCGAAACCCTGCGGCGCGTTTCGGCATCGCTTGCTAAAACACGCTACCCTTTGTGGCAGACCTTCAAGTTGCAGTGAGGAAAGGAGTATTCATGAAACAGACCGTTTATACCGCCAGCCCGGAAAGCCAGCAAATCCACGTCTGGCGACTTAATCCCGAAGGGGATCTTACGCTGTTGCAAGTGGTGGACGCCCCAGGCCAGGTGCAGCCGATGGTAATCAGCCCCGATAAGCGTTTTCTGTATGTCGGCGTACGCCCTGAGTTTCGCGTTATCGCCTACCGCATCGCGGCGCACGACGGCACGCTGAGCGAGGCGGGCGAATCGGCGCTGCCGGGCAGCCCGACCCATATCTCTACCGATCATAGCGGGCGCTACCTGTTCAGCGCCTCCTATAACGCAGGCAACGTTGCGGTGATCCGCTTAAACGACGGCCTGCCAGGTGAAGTGGCCGACGTGGCCGACGGGCTGGAGGGCTGCCACTCCGCCAATATCTCTCCGGATAACCGCACGCTGTGGGTGCCAGCGCTTAAGCAGGATCGCATCTGCCTGTTTACGCTCAGCGACGATGGCAAGCTGGTCGCGCAAACCCCGGCGGAAGTCACCACCGTGGAAGGGGCTGGCCCGCGCCACATGGTGTTCCATCCGAACCGTAAATTTGCCTACTGCGTTAACGAGCTGAACAGCTCTGTGGACGTCTGGGCGCTGAACGACCCGCACGGCAACATTGAGTGCGTGCAGACGCTGGATATGATGCCTGCCGGTTTCGCCGATACCCGCTGGGCGGCGGATATTCACCTTACGCCGGACGGACGCCATCTGTACGCCTGCGATCGCACCGCAAGCGTATTGACCATTTTCAGCGTGTCGGAGGATGGCAGCGTGCTGGCGGTGGAAGGGCATCAGCCGACCGAAACCCAGCCGCGCGGCTTCAACATCGACCACAGCGGTAAATACCTGATTGCCGCCGGACAGAAATCGCACCATATCGCGCTTTACGCCATTGAAGAGCCGCAGGGGCTGTTGCAGGAAAAAGCGCGTTACGCCGTAGGCCAGGGGCCAATGTGGGTGACGATTAACGTCCAGGAGGCGTAATAAAAAAACCTCGCCGCGGCGAGGTTTTTTATTGGGCGGAGGGTGTACCGCCTGACATGCCTGAATGCTTAGCATTGTCATTGGCGACAGCGAGCCGGGGCGCGCCGTCGGAAGTGCGCGTGTTAAGGGCGTCGCGTGCAGGCGGCGTGACATAAACACTCCGCTGCCCGCAACGGCTAATGCAGGCCCTGTGATAACGCAACAGGTCGCAGCAAAAAGGGGGATAACTCCCCCTTTCTTTACCGGCTTTCAGGCCGATTACTTTTTAGGCTCAGCCACCACCTGGCTGCCTACGCCGCGGTTGTTAAACTCCCACATGCGGTTGGCGTTGGCGTCGTTAAGGTCGCGCTGCACGTTGCCTTTATCGTCCGCCGTGCCGGTGTTGCCGGTGAACGGACGCTTAGAGCCGAGCGCGTCGCCCCACGGTTTCGCCACATTAAAGCCTTCGTTGATGACGCTGTCGCGAATAACGACCTGGCCGTTAGCGGTCTGGCCCGGCGTGTAACCGCCTTCGCCCGCTTCAAGATCCCATGCGCGGCCAAGCTGCGCTACGCCGTTGCCGGAAGCGCTGAAGCGGCTGTTTACCGCGAGGAAGCCGTAGAACAGGTTCGGCTGCGTCGCTGGCGCGAACACATAGCCTTCCTGCGGATTGCGGGAATTCACCAGACGGAACTCGGTATTATCAAACACTACCGCGCCGCGGCCAGCCACCACATCCACATCGCCTTCGATATAGCTGTTGGTAACCTGAGTGCGGGTCAGGCGGTTAGTCAGGAAGCGGTTCTGCACGTCGCTGTTAGTCACGAGGAAGGTGTTCTGGCGGCCCAGAATGTTCACCTTGTCAATCTGCACGCGATCGCCGTCGCTGCGCAGCGCCACCGCCTGATGGTTGCCCGCATCCACGCTGTCGCCAAGGTTGTTCTCAATGGTCAGGTTCTGCAACTGCAGGCCATTGTTCTGCGACCAGACCACGGCGGAGCACATCACGCCGACAACGCCGGAGCGGCGGTTCTGGCAGTTATCAAACATATACCAGGCCGGTTTGCCCGGCATGTATTTGCCCGACGGGTTAACGGTGTGGCGCCAGGTATTGGCGTCCATTTCAGAATCCAGCGCCAGGCCAATTTTCACATCGATCGGTTTCTCGCCGGTGCCGTAAATCGTCACGCTGCCGGAAGCGGCCGGCACATAAACGGTGCCTTCATAGGTTCCCGGCATGACGGCGATATACTGACGGCTGGTGGAGTGGCGAACAATCGCCGCGTCAACCGCCGCCTGGATGCTGGTGTGGGTCACGCCCTGGGTACCCGCCGGGCCGACCACGAAATCGGGCTGCTGCGGCAGACGAATAGCGGAAGGGGACCACGCGGCCGCATTCGGATCGAGCGCGGCGAAATAGCGCGCCGGGGTGAAGTTTTTCGCTTCGTCAGCCGAAAGCACAGGACGGGACGCGGTGCCAGGGGCGGCCTGCTCAGAGGGACGCTGGTCCGGCGGCGTTGAGCTGCATGCACTCAGTGTCACGCCAAAAGCGAGCGCCAGCGCCAGACGGGAAACCGAAAATGTGTTCAAGGGTTGCTCCTTGCTTAGCAATGTAAAAAGAGGATATCCACGAAAGCCTGCATTTTTATACTAAGTTGAGCGAAACGAAAAGCCGATTGTGATAATCGGCTTTAAATCGGATCAGATATAGAGGGCGGTAAGGGAGGCGCTGGCAAGTCGGTGGAAATGCACATTAAAACCGACCATCGCGCCGCTGGCGTTTTCATCCACCTCGATGCGTTCTACGTCAAGCGCGTGAACGGTGAAGATATAGCGGTGCGATTCGCCTTTCGGCGGCGCCGCGCCGCCATAGCCCGTATTGCCAAAATCGGTCAGCGTCTGAATGGCGCCGTCCGGCAGCTCCGCCTGGCCGGAGCCGGAGCCCTGCGGCAGCACGCGGGTATCGGCGGGCAGATTCGCCACCACCCAGTGCCACCAGCCGGAGCCGGTAGGGGCGTCCGGGTCGTAGCAGGTGACGACAAAGCTTTTGGTGCCTGGCGGCACCTCGTCCCACGCCAAGTGCGGGGAGATATTGTCGCCTTCATAACCCATGCCGTTAAAGACATGGCGGGCCGGCAGCTTTTCGCCCTCTTTGATATCGTGGCTGATTAACTTCATTGTTGCTCCTGTTCAGAGATCCAACAGCTTGAGTAACTCCTGGGCAGTCGCCGCGGACGAGGCTGGATTCTGTCCGGTAACGAGATGGCCGTCGGTTACCGCATACTCGCCCCAGTCTCCGGTGCGTTCAAACTGCCCGCCTTTTTCTTTCAGCGCATCTTCCACCAGGAACGGCACCACGTTAGTTAAGCCCACCGCCTCTTCTTCGCTGTTGGTAAAACCGGTTACGCGCTTGCCTTCAACCAGCGGCGAGCCGTCCGGTTTTTTGGCGTAACGCAGCACGCCGGGCGCATGGCAGACTGCCGCCACCGGCTTGCCGCTGGCCCAGTAATGCTCAATCAGCGCGATGGATACAGGATGGTCTGCCAGATCCCAGAGCGGGCCGTGACCGCCGGGGAAGAAAATCGCGTCATAATCGTCGGCGTTAATATCCTCGAGTTTCAGCGTGTTAGCGAGGGCATCCTTTGCGGTTTTATCCTTACGGAAGCGATCGGTGGCTTCGGTCTGGGCATCCGGTTCGTCGCTTTTCGGGTCAAGCGGCGGCTGGCCGCCTTTCGGCGAGGCGACGGTCACCTCCACGCCCGCATCATGAAAAACGTACCAGGGCGCGGCAAACTCCTCGAGCCAGAAGCCCGTTTTTTTGCCGGTATCGCCAAGCCTGTCGTGAGAGGTCAGCACCATCAGAATCTTCATCGTCTCCTCCTGGTTTTCTGCTTCAAATCCCTGAAGTGTAGTGCATCACGCTCCCGGCCGCCGGGCGCGGCGGCGGGATCACGCTCTGAAAAACGCCGGGTTTTTTACCGCTTCGCGCACCGCCCGGGTGAGCTTCGTGAGCTGTTCCGGCGTGATGATATAAGGCGGCATCAGGTAAATCAGGCGGCCGAAGGGACGTATCCAGACCCCTTGCTCAACGAAAAAGCGCTGCAGCGCCGCCATTTCTACCGGCTGGCGGGTTTCCACCACGCCGATAGCGCCCAGCACGCGAACGTCCGCCACCCCCGGCTCGTCGCGGCACGGGGTTAATTCTTCGCGCAGCTGTCGCTCAATGGCGGCGACCTGCGTGCGCCAGTTCCCTTCTTCGAGCAGTGCCAGGCTCTCTGCGGCCACGGCGCAGGCGAGCGGGTTGCCCATGAACGTCGGGCCGTGCATAAAGCAGCCTGCTTCGCCATTGCTGATGGTCTCGGCGACATGGCGAGTGGTAAGCGTCGCTGAAAGGGTCATGGCGCCGCCGGTCAGCGCTTTGCCAAGGCAGAGAATATCCGGAGTCATGCCCGCATGCTCGCAGGCGAAGAGCTTGCCGGTGCGGCCAAAGCCGGTGGCTATCTCATCGGCGATCAGCAGAATGCCCTCGCGGTCGCACATCTTGCGGATGCGCTTAAGCCATTCCGGGTGATAAATGCGCATGCCGCCTGCGCCCTGCACGATGGGCTCCAGAATCACGGCCGCAATCTCGTGACGATGCGCCGCCAGCAGGCGGGCGAAAGGCGCCAGGTCGTGCTCATCCCATTCGCCGTCGAAGCGGCTTTGCGGCGCGGGCGCGAAGAGGTTTTCCGGCAGATATCCCTTCCACAGGCTGTGCATAGAGTTGTCCGGGTCGCAGACCGACATCGCGCCGAACGTATCGCCGTGGTAGCCGTTGCGAAAGGTGAGAAAGCGCTGACGCGGCTCGCCTTTCGCCTGCCAGTATTGCAGCGCCATTTTCATCGCCACTTCCACCGCCACCGAGCCGGAATCCGCCAGAAACACGCACTCCAGCGCCTGCGGGGTCATTGCCACCAGTTTACGGCAGAGCGCTATGGCGGCGGGGTGAGTAATGCCGCCGAACATCACGTGTGAAACGGCGTCAATCTGACGTTTAAGCGCCGCGTTAAGGCGCGGATGGTTATAGCCATGAATGGCCGCCCACCAGGAAGACATGCCGTCCACCAGCCTTTCGCCGCTGGCGAGACGCAGCTCGCAGCCTTCGGCAGACGTGACCGGATAGACGGGCAGCGGGGCGCTCATGGAGGTGTAGGGGTGCCAGATATGTCGCTGGTCGAAGGCGAGATCGTCAGGGGTCATAAGTGCTATTGTAAACCAAATTAAAAAGATTTAGGTTTACAAGTATATCTATAACCCCAACGAAAAAAAACTTTGGAGACGCCCCGATGGCTCACCACGCACGCTGGACTTTGTCGCAAGTTAACGCCCTTTTTGAAAAACCGCTGCTGGAGCTGCTCTTCGACGCGCAGCAGGTTCACCGCCAGCATTTCGACCCGCAGCAGGTGCAGGTCAGCACGCTGCTTTCCATCAAAACCGGCGCCTGCCCGGAAGATTGCAAATACTGCCCGCAAAGCGCGCGTTACAAAACCGGCCTGGAAGCGGAGCGGCTGATGGAAGTCGAGCAGGTGCTGGACTCCGCCCGCAAAGCGAAAGCCGCAGGCTCCACGCGCTTTTGCATGGGCGCGGCGTGGAAAAACCCCAACGACCGCGATATGCCTTACCTGGAGCAAATGGTGCAGGGCGTTAAAGCGATGGGGCTTGAAACCTGCATGACGCTTGGCACGCTGAGCGAATCGCAGGCGCAGCGTCTGGGCCAGGCGGGGCTGGATTACTACAACCACAACCTCGACACCTCGCCGGAGTTTTACGGCAACATTATCACCACCCGCACCTATCAGGAGCGTCTCGACACTATCGGCAAAGTGCGCGACGCCGGCATTAAAGTCTGCTCCGGCGGCATCGTGGGCCTTGGCGAAACCGTCACCGACCGCGCGGGGCTGCTGCTGCAGCTCGCGAATCTCCCTACGCCGCCGGAAAGCGTGCCAATCAATATGCTGGTGAAGGTGAAAGGCACGCCGCTTGCCGACAACGAGGATGTTGACGCGTTCGATTTCATTCGCACCATCGCCGTGGCGCGCATCATGATGCCAACTTCTTACGTGCGCCTTTCGGCAGGCCGCGAGCAGATGAGCGAGCAGACGCAGGCGATGTGCTTTATGGCAGGCGCCAACTCCATTTTTTATGGCTGTAAGCTGCTCACCACCCCGAACCCGGAAGAGGACAAAGACTTACAGCTTTTCCGCAAGCTTGGGCTTAACCCGCAACAGACCGCGGTGCTGGCCGGCGACAACGAGCAGCAGGAGCGCCTGGAGCACGCCCTGCGCGACGCGGACAACCAACAGTACTACAACGCGGCGGCAGTATGAGCTGGCAGGCGCGAATCGACGCCGCCTTAAACGAGCGGCGTGAAAACCACGCCTTTCGCACCCGTGAACCGAACGAGCAGGGGAACGGGCGCTGGCTGGTGCGCGGCGAACAGCGCTGGCGCAATTTTTCCAGCAATGACTACCTCGGCCTGAGCCAGCACCCGGACGTAACCCGCGCCTGGCGGCAAGGGGCGGAGCGCTATGGCGTGGGGAGCGGCGGTTCCGGACATGTGACCGGCTATCATCGCGAGCACGCCGGGCTGGAAGCGGCGCTGGCGCAGTGGCTCGGTTTCGACCGGGCGCTGCTGTTCATCTCCGGCTTCGCGGCTAATCAGGCGGTTATCAGCGCGCTGATGCAAAAAGAGGACCGCCTGCTGGCGGACCGCTTAAGTCACGCCTCGCTGCTGGAGGCGGCAAGCCTCAGCCCGGCGCGGCTGCGGCGTTTCGCGCACAACGACGCGGGGGCGCTGCGAAATCTGCTGGCGAAACCGTGCGACGGGCAAACGCTGGTGGTGACGGAAGGGGTTTTTAGCATGGATGGCGACAGCGCGCCGCTGGCGCAACTTGCTCAGGCGTCCCGTGAGGCGAAGGCCTGGCTGATGGTGGACGATGCGCACGGCATCGGCGTGCTGGGCGAAGGCGGGCGCGGCAGTTGCTTTGCAAGCCAGGTTCACCCCGAACTGCTGATCGTCACTTTCGGCAAGGCTTTTGGCGTGAGCGGCGCAGCCGTGTTGTGCAGCCACTCGCTCGCCGATTACCTGACGCAGTTTGCCCGCCATCTTATCTACAGCACCAGCATGCCGCCCGCTCAGGCCGCTGCGTTGCATGCTTCGCTGCGCGTGATTCAGCAAGGCGACGCGCTGCGTAGCCGGCTTGCTCATCACATTACGCGCTTTCGCACGGGCGCTGCGGCGCTGCCGCTTACGCTTGCAGAATCCGCCACCGCCATCCAGCCGCTGATTGTGGGCGATAACCTTCGCACCCAGGCGCTGGCGCAGCGGCTACGGGAACGCGGCTGCTGGGTCAGCGCGATTCGTCCGCCTACGGTGCCGGCGGGAACCGCCAGGCTTCGCATCACGCTCACCGCCGCCCATGAAAACGACGATATCGACGCCTTGCTGGAGGCCCTCTATGACGCCTGCCGTGAATAAACGCGCCGTGGCGGCCGCCTTTGGCCGCGCGGCGCAAAGCTATGACCGCTTTGCAGAACTACAGCGGCTGAGCGGCGAACGGTTGCTGGCCTGCCTGCAGGGCGCGGCCTTCGTCCAGGTGCTTGACGCAGGCTGCGGCACCGGCGCGTTCAGCCGCCGCTGGCGTGAGCTGGGAAGCGAGGTGACGGCAGTTGATCTCAGCGCGCAGATGCTGACGCAGGCGCGTCGCCAGCAGACGGCGCACCGCTATGCGCAGGGCGATATCGAAGCGCTGCCCTTCGCCAGTGAAAGCTTTGACCTGGTCTGGAGCAACCTGGTGGTGCAGTGGTGTGAAAACCTCTCACGGGGGCTGGGCGAACTTTATCGCGTAACCCGCTCCGGCGGGCGCATCGCCTTCAGCACGCTGGTGGAAGGATCGCTGCCGGAGTTGCATCAGGCGTGGCGGGCGGTGGATGAAAACCCGCACGCCAACCGCTTTTTATCCGCCGACGCGATAGCCCGCGCCTGCCCGGAAAGCCGCGTGGCGCTCTTTCAGGAGCGCATTACCCTGACTTTTCCGGACGCCTTAAGCGCCATGCGGTCGCTCAAAGGCATTGGCGCGACGCATCTGCATGACGGGCGGCAAAACCGCACCCTGACGCGCCGGGAGCTGCAGCGGCTGACGCTCGCCTGGCCGCAGCGAGCGGGCGGTTTCCCGCTCTCGTACCATCTGATTTTTGGAGTGATTGAACGTGACTGAACGCTGGTTTATTACCGGTACCGATACCGAAGTGGGCAAAACCGTGGCGAGCTGCGCGCTGTTGCAGGCGGCGGCGCTTGTGGGCTACCGCACCGCAGGCTACAAGCCGGTGGCGTCCGGCAGCGAGATGACGCAAGAGGGGGTTCGCAACAGCGACGCGCTGGCCCTGCAGCGCCACAGCAGCGTGGCGTTGCGCTATGAACAGGTTAATCCGCTCACCTTTCTGGAACCCACATCGCCGCATATCGTAAGCCAGGAAGAGGGCAGACCGATTGATTTCGCTACGCTCTCCGCCGGGCTTGCCGCGCTGGAGCCGCTCGCCAACTGGGTGCAGGTGGAAGGTGCCGGCGGCTGGTTTACGCCGCTTTCGCAAACCACCACTTTCGCCGACTGGGTCGTGAAGGAGCAATTGCCCGTGATTCTGGTCGTAGGCGTGAAGCTTGGCTGCATCAACCATGCGCTGCTTACCGCCCAGGCGGTCGCGGCGGCCGGGCTGCCGCTCGCGGGCTGGATTGCCAACGACGTGCAGCCGCCTGGCAAACGGCATCAGGAGTATATGGCGACGCTTAAAAGACTGCTGCCTGCGCCGTGTCTTGGGGAGATCCCGTGGCTTGGGGAGCGGGCCGAGCATCAGCCGCTCGGCCGTTATCTTTCGCTGGAGGCGCTGAAGCGGCGCTAAAGCGGCGCTAAAGCGGCGCCAGGCTTTACGGCGTTATCCAGTGCGCCAGCTTTTCGTTATCAAGCTGCGCCACGCTCCCCCGGGCGACGGCGCGGCCGCGATGCAGCAGGCAGAAGCGGTCTGCTACCCGTCGAATGAACGACAGCTGCTGTTCCACCAGCAGCACGGTCAGGCCGAAATCGCGGTTTAAGCGCACTATCAGCAGGCTTAGCTTTTGAATCACATTCTGACCGGCGCCGCGCGTCGGCTCGTCCAGAATAAGCAGCCTGGGCTGGTTTACCAGCGCCCGGGCGAGCGCCAGCTGCTGCTGGTTATCGCCCGACAGCTCGCCGCCGCGCGCATGACGCAGCGCGTAAAGATCGGGGAAAAGATCGAAAATCATCTCCGGCAGCGGGCCTGGCTTATCCGCCGCCGCCAGCATGGCGATGCGCAGGTTTTCCTCAACGGTAAGCTGCGAGAAAATGCGCCTGTCCTGCGGCAGGAAGCTGATGCCGAGCGCGGCGCGGTGTTCTGGCGGCATCGTTAACAGCTCTTCCGGCGGCTTACCCGCCTCGCGCCACGTAATGCTGCCGCTCTGCACGGGCAGGTAGCCTGCAATACAATTCACAAGCGTCGTCTTACCCATACCCGGCGCGCCCATCACGCAGGTGCATTCGCCCGGCAGCAAATCTAAATCGACATTCCACAGCGTGTGCTGCGTGCCGTAGTACTGATTCACAGCACGTAAACTCAACATAGCAAACTCCTTTCTGAGAGGGTGAAGAGATAATCACTTCGCTGACTGCGCAGCGTTACGAGCGTTTTATTCACCAGATCACCAGCATCCTGCGTCGCTTCTCCCAAACAGGGAGAAAGGGTCGAGTTCCGGTACGGTTACGTTGCAATTCTCTTGCCAGCGCCGGAATCCGGGGCGAAATATCGTGTTCTTTGAGATTAAGCTGATAAAAAAGGGTGGGTGAGCGATCCTAGGCTAGCACTTTATCTGAAGGGTGCACTTTAAGGGTGCCTGAGAAGGGAGGAAACTCGCCGCCCTGGTGCAGCGCTGCGTTTAATTTTTAATCTATTGCCGGGCGTTATGTGACCATAATCACGTCTGGACGCTGAACAAAAAGTGCCAAAAGACGTCTAAAGCCGACAAGAAAAAATTTTTTCCGCCTCGTTACACAAAATGCAGGGTTTTCGCGGAGCGGCGCAGACAATGGCTTGAGGGTAGTTATCCACTATTCCTGTGGATAACCTTGTGCATTAGAGTTAGAAAACACTCGGCAAGCGAGAGCGGATGCGGGTTCCCGCCGGATTGACGCGAAAGCCGTCTCAAAAAAATATCGCTTAATTTACAGCAGTTTAAATAAAATCAATGGCCGTCAGAAAAGTGTCACCTGCTGCAATAAAACTATCACAGCCTCGCTTGACAAATGTTAAAAGGGCAAAACTTTTGGGGATAACCGCGTTCCGCTGGTTTTTTCTTCAGCTGGCAGGGGAAATAAAGCAGACCAGACGGCGGAAACGGTGCGTAACAAAATATTGCTTACCTGACACTGGTTTTTCATACAGTATTTAGTGCTGGCAAAAATTTCGCCTGCGAGTAAAATTACACCTCCGGCCCGCCCAAATCTGCATCAGGTAGTCATTTCATGAGTAAACCTTTCAAACTCAATTCCGCTTTTAAACCCTCTGGCGACCAGCCGGAGGCGATTCGTCGTCTGAAAGAGGGGCTGGAAGATGGTCTGGCTCACCAGACGCTGCTTGGCGTAACCGGTTCGGGGAAAACCTTTACCGTGGCCAACGTGATTGCCGACCTGCAGCGTCCGACGATGGTGCTGGCGCCGAATAAAACGCTGGCGGCGCAGCTGTATGGCGAAATGAAAGAGTTCTTCCCGGATAACGCCGTGGAATATTTCGTCTCGTACTACGACTACTATCAGCCTGAAGCCTACGTGCCGAGCTCCGACACCTTTATTGAAAAAGATGCGTCGGTGAACGAACACATCGAACAGATGCGCCTTTCCGCGACCAAAGCGCTGCTGGAGCGCCGCGACGTGGTGGTCGTGGCGTCGGTCTCCGCCATTTATGGTCTGGGCGACCCCGATTTGTATCTGAAGATGATGCTGCACCTCACGAAGGGCATGATAATCAACCAGCGCGATATCCTGCGCCGTCTGGCGGAGCTGCAATACACCCGCAACGACCAGGCGTTCCAGCGCGGCACCTTCCGCGTACGCGGTGAAGTAATAGATATTTTCCCGGCGGAATCCGATGACCTGGCGCTGCGCGTAGAACTCTTTGACGAAGAAGTGGAGCGCCTGTCGCTGTTTGACCCGCTTACCGGCACGGTAGAGTCGGTTATCCAGCGTTTCACCGTCTATCCGAAAACGCACTACGTTACGCCGCGCGAGCGCATTGTGCAGGCGATGGAAGAGATAAAAGTCGAGCTGGCGGACCGCCGCAAGGTGCTGCTCGCCAATAACAAGCTGCTGGAAGAACAGCGCCTGACCCAGCGCACCCAGTTTGACCTCGAAATGATGAACGAGCTGGGCTATTGCTCCGGCATCGAAAACTACTCGCGCTATCTCTCGGGGCGCGGACCGGGCGAGGCGCCGCCGACCCTGTTTGATTACCTGCCGGCCGACGGCCTGCTGGTGATTGACGAATCGCACGTTACTATTCCGCAGATTGGCGGCATGTATCGCGGCGACCGGGCGCGTAAAGAGACGCTGGTGGAGTATGGCTTCCGTCTGCCTTCCGCGCTGGATAACCGTCCGCTGAAATTTGAAGAGTTTGAAGCGCTGGCGCCGCAGTCGATCTACGTATCGGCGACGCCTGGCAACTATGAACTGGAAAAATCGGGCGGCGAAATCGTCGACCAGGTGGTGCGCCCGACAGGGCTGCTTGATCCGATTATCGAAGTGCGTCCGGTGGCGACCCAGGTGGACGACCTGCTGTCGGAAATCCGCAAGCGGGTGGCCATCAACGAGCGCGTGCTGGTGACAACATTAACCAAGCGCATGGCGGAAGATCTTACCGAATACCTGGAAGAGCATGGCGAGAAGGTGCGCTATCTGCACTCCGACATCGACACGGTGGAGCGCATGGAGATCATCCGCGACCTGCGTCTGGGGGAATTTGACGTGCTGGTGGGCATCAACCTGCTGCGTGAGGGGCTGGATATGCCGGAAGTATCGCTGGTGGCGATTCTGGATGCGGACAAAGAGGGCTTCCTGCGCTCCGAACGTTCGCTGATTCAGACTATCGGCCGCGCGGCGCGTAACGTTAACGGCAAGGCGATTCTGTACGGCGATAAAATTACGCCGTCGATGGCGAAAGCGATTGGCGAAACGGAGCGGCGTCGCGAGAAGCAGCAGCGTTATAACGAAGAGCACGGCATTGTGCCGCAGGGCCTGAACAAGAAGGTGGTGGATATTCTGGCGCTTGGCGAAAGCATCGCCAAAACTAAGCCGAAGGGCCGTGGCAAAGGCCGCAGCGTAGCCGATGTGGAAGCGGCGGAGCTGGCGCTGACGCCAAAAGCGCTGCAGCAAAAAATTCACCAGCTGGAGGCGCAGATGCTGCAACATGCGCAAAACCTGGAGTTTGAAGAAGCCGCGCAGATCCGCGACCAACTGCATCAGCTGCGCGAGCTGTTTATCGCCGCGTCCTGATTGCCTTTCTGAAGAAGGCAAAGGCGTCTTTTGTGGCGTTGAGCGGCGGCTTACAAAAAAGGCGGGTGGCCATGAGCTCACCCGCCTTTTCCGTTACGGCTAACCACGCTAAACCTTATCCCAACTCCTGAATCGCTTTTTCCAGCGCAATGCGCAGCAGATGGCGGTCGTGGCGATGCGGGATGTCGGTCGCCTCAAGCGGTTGCTGGACAATAATGCGGTTCTTAACGCCGCTCACGTCAATTTGCGGACCTACCACCACCGCATCCACAACCGGTTTGCCGACATACTGCTCCATGACGGCGAGCTTCTCTTCCAGCGGTAAATTATCCGCCGCCGCGCTCTGTTCGCGCCCCAGGTTGCCGACATAAACCATCGGTGCGGGCGTGCGGCGCAGCGCCTGCGCCAGGTCCTCAACCAGCAGCAGCGGAATGAGGCTGGTATAAAAACTTCCCGGCCCGATGATAAGTAAATCCGCTTCGCCGATGGCCTGAATCGCTTCCCGCGTCGCCTGTACTTTAGGATAAAGCATCAACTCCTTAGGCGGCTGGGTTAGCAGGTCGATGCTGACCTCGCCGTAGACCGCATTGCCGTCCACGTCGATAGCCATCAAATCTACCGGTTGCTCCGACATCGGAATCAAGAAGGCGTCCACTTTCAGCAGGTTGCGAATTAAATTAATCGCCTCCAGAGGCCGCACGCTCAGGTGGTCCAGCGCCTTTAACATCAGGTTTCCGAGGTTATGGCCTGAAAGTTCGCCGTTGCCGCCAAAACGGTACTCAAACATCGCCGATGCGACGCTCGGTTCGGTAATGAGTTGATTAAGGCAATTACGCATGTCTCCCCAGGCAATGCCGCCTTCGGAACGGCGAATACGTCCGGTGGAGCCGCCGTTGTCGGTGGTGGTAACGATACCGGTAAGTCGTGAACCCAGCGAAGAGAGCGACGACATTACCCGGCCAAGGCCGTGCCCGCCGCCCAGCGCCACCACCCGGTCAAGGTCCGCAAAAGTGCGATTGCGCATACCTAATCCTTATGAACCCAAAAAACGGCCTACGTTAACGTAAAGTGCGGCGAAAAACGATCCGCCATCCGCCTTAAAATGACGTGTATCAAGGCAAAAAGATGACTTTTACGTATCCTGATGCCAAATGTGGCGAATAAAGCGCTATGTATGCGTTTATATAGCGAAAATCGGCGTTGGCGAAACTGGGTTTCACGCGCTACTATCGCCATTACCACGTTTCAGCAAATTGAAACAACACTCTAAGCCTTTGCGCCTAAGTCCTTGCGATATGGCGCTCTGGCCGTGGCGACGCCACCAGGGTGCAGAAAGAAATGACTGCATCTCCCGTATTTGGAAAGGTGTACATGGTTTCTCAACTTACCGATGCTTTTGCGCGTAAGTTTTATTACTTACGCCTGTCGATTACCGACGTCTGCAATTTTCGTTGCACCTACTGCCTGCCGGATGGCTACAAGCCCGCAGGCGCGACCAACAAAAGTTTCCTCTCGCTTGATGAAATTCGCCGCGTGACGCGCGCTTTCGCCGCGCTGGGCACTGAAAAAGTGCGCCTGACCGGGGGCGAGCCCTCCTTACGCCGCGACTTTACCGACATCATCGCCGCGGTGCGTGAAAACGCCGCCATCCGCCAGATTGCGGTCACCACAAACGGCTACCGCCTCGCGCGTGACGTAAAGGCATGGCGCGACGCCGGGCTAACCGCCGTTAACGTAAGCGTCGACAGTCTCGACGCCCGTCAGTTTCACGCGATTACCGGGCAGGATAAATTCCGCCAGGTCATGGCGGGGATAGACGCCGCCTTTGCGGCGGGCTTTGAGCGGGTGAAGGTCAATACGGTGCTGATGCGCGACGTTAACCACCATCAGCTCGACACCTTTCTTGCCTGGATCAAGCCGCGCCGCATTCAGCTACGCTTTATCGAACTGATGGAGACGGGCGAGGGCGGTTCGCTGTTTCGGGAGCATCATATCTCCGGCGCGACCATTCGCGACGAACTGCTCAAACGCGGCTGGATCCATCAGCTTCGCAACCGGGCGGACGGCCCGGCGCAGGTCTTCTGCCACCCCGATTACGAAGGGGAGATAGGCCTTATCATGCCGTATGACAAAGACTTCTGCGCCAGCTGCAACCGGCTGCGCGTGTCGTCGTCAGGTAAGCTGCATCTGTGTCTTTTTGGTGATGGCGGCGTGTCGCTTCGCGAACTGCTTGCTGATGACAGCCAGCAGGGTGCGCTGATTGCCCGCATCGAAGAGGCGCTGACCTATAAAAAGCAGACCCATTTCCTGCATGACGGCAACACCGGCATTACCCAGAACCTGTCCTATATCGGCGGTTAACCTTTTTACAAGGAGTAGAGCATGAGCCAGGTTAGCGCGGCGTTTATCCCGGCGCGTATCGCTATTCTTACCGTCTCCAGCCGTCGCGGCGAAGACGAAGACACCTCCGGCCATTTCCTGCGCGATGCCGCCGTTGAGGCGGGGCATCAGGTGGTGGAAAAAGCCATCGTAAAAGAGAATCTCTATGCCATTCGCGCCCAGGTTTCCGCCTGGATAGCCTCTGATGAAGTGCAGGTGGTGCTGATTAACGGTGGCACCGGCTTTACCGCAGGCGATGTCGCGCCTGAGGCGCTGCTGCCGCTATTCGACCGCGAAATCGCAGGCTTTGGCGAGCTGTTCCGCATGCTCTCTTTTGAAGAGATAGGCACCTCGATGATGCAGTCGCGCGCCGTGGCGGGCATTGCCAACCAGACGCTGATTTTCGCCATGCCCGGCTCCACGAAAGCGTGCCGCACGGCCTGGGAAAACATCATCGTGCCGCAGCTTGACGCCCGCACTCGTCCCTGTAATTTTCATCCTCATCTCAAGAAGTAAGCTATGTCGCAACTGACCCACATTAACGCCGCGGGCGAAGCCCATATGGTTGATGTTTCCGCCAAGGCGGAGACGGTGCGCGAGGCGCGCGCCGAAGCTTTCGTCGCCATGCGCCCGGAAACGCTGGCGATGATCATCGACGGCAGCCACCATAAGGGCGATGTGTTCGCCACCGCCCGCATCGCCGGCATTCAGGCCGCCAAACGCACCTGGGAGCTGATCCCGCTTTGTCATCCGCTGCTGCTTAGCAAAGTGGAAGTAGAGTTAGAAGCGCAGCCGGAACAGAGCCGCGTGCGCATTGCGTCGCTTTGCCGCCTGACCGGTAAAACCGGCGTGGAAATGGAGGCGCTGACGGCGGCGTCGGTGGCGGCGCTGACCATTTACGATATGTGCAAAGCCGTGCAGAAAGATATGGTCATTGGCCCGGTGCGGCTGCTGGCGAAAAGCGGCGGCAAGTCAGGCGATTTTCAGGTGAATGACAATGATTAAAGTCTTGTTTTTCGCGCAGGTGCGCGAGCTGGTCGCGACCGACGCGCTGGAGGTGACGGCGGACTTCGTAAACGTTGAGGCGCTGCGCGCGCACCTCGCCGCGCGCGGTGACCGCTTCGCGCTGGCGCTGGAGCCCGGCAAGCTGCTGGCGGCGGTCAACCAGACGCTGGTGGCCTTCGATCATCCGCTGAAAGCGGGCGACGAAGTGGCCTTTTTCCCACCGGTAACCGGAGGCTGACCATGGAAACCCGTATTCGCGTCGGGCGTGAAAATTTCAACGTAGGCGAAGAGTACCAGTGGCTTGCCCAGTGCGATGAAGACGGCGCCGTGGTCACCTTCACCGGCAAGGTGCGCAATCATAATCTTGGCGACAGCGTGAGCGCGCTGACGCTTGAGCACTACCCGGGCATGACGGAAAAGGCGCTGGCGGAGATTGTCGCGGATGCCCGCGCGCGCTGGCCGCTGCAGCGCGTATCGGTGATTCACCGTATTGGCGAACTGTGGCCGGGAGACGAAATTGTGTTTGTCGGCGTAACCGGCGCCCACCGCAGCCAGGCGTTTGACGCCGCGCAGTTTATTATGGATTACCTGAAAACCCGCGCGCCGTTCTGGAAGCGGGAAGCGACGCCGGAAGGCGACCGCTGGGTGGGAGCCCGCGAGAGCGACCAGCAGGCGGCGAAGCGCTGGTAAGCGGGTTTCGCAGAATGTGCCAGGCTTTTACCAGGGGGCGCAAGCCCGGTTTTTATCGTTAAGAGGAGCCGTCATGGACCGATATCCACGTTCAAGTGACACCATTGTTCAGCCCCGCGCGGGGTTGCAGACTTTTATGGCGCAAGTGTATGGCTGGATGACCTGTGGGCTGTTGCTCACTGCGTTCGTCGCCTGGTATGCCGCTAATACGCCCGCCGTGATGATGTATGTGTTCTCAAGCCGCATCACTTTCTTCGGGCTTATTATCGCGCAGCTGGCGGTGGTGTTTGTGCTGTCGGGGCTGGTGCATAAGCTCAGCCCGGCGGTGGCGACCGCGCTGTTTATGCTCTATTCGGCGCTCACCGGCTTAACGCTCGCCAGTATCTTTCTGGTCTATACCTATGCCTCCATCGCCAGCACGTTCGTCGTGACGGCGGGGATGTTTGGCGCGATGAGCCTGTATGGCTACACCACCAAACGCGACCTGAGCGGCTTCGGCAATATGCTGTTTATGGCGCTGATAGGCATTCTTATCGCCTCGCTGGTGAATTTCTGGCTGAAGAGCACGGCGCTGATGTGGGCGGTAACCTATATCGGCGTTATCGTCTTCGTGGGGCTGACGGCGTATGACACGCAGAAGCTGAAAAACCTGGGGGCGGAGATCGATGTTAACGATCGCGGGCATTTGCGTAAGTACTCCATTCTCGGCGCGCTGACGCTATACCTTGATTTCATCAACCTGTTCCTGATGCTGCTGCGTATTTTTGGCAACCGGCGGTAGGCTGTTTTGATGGATAAAACCCTCTGCGGAGGGTTTTTTTATGCGCGGAGCAAGGTGCGCGCTGACGTGTGACCCGGCGCGAAGGACATACGTTAGCGCCAGATGTTCCCCACAGGCGGCCCTGAACGGGCGCCGCCGTAGTCAGTGTGGGGAGGGCAGTGTCGCGGTGGCAGGAGAACGGTTTTGGTTTTGCAGGGCGGGTTAGCGTCGCGCCACCCGCCTTATAGCTTGTCGCCTGAGCGCCGCGCTTACCCTTTTACCTCTCCTTCTCTCGGCGTAAAGCGCGCCTCATTCGTATGGCTCTCCACCCGATTCTCATCCGGCGTGCCGGACTTCTGCTCTGCGCTGGCGAGCTTTTTCTCGTTTTTCGCCCGCAGTTTCTTCGCGCGGCTTTCCAGCACCAGATAACAGATGATGGCGATGAGCAGCGGAGCGAAGAAATAGAGCATGCGATAGGCGAGCAGGGCGGCGATGATGGCGCCGTGGCTGACATGTTCGCCCGCCAGCAGGGCGATAAACACCGCTTCCAGCACGCCGATACCCGCCGGAATATGGATGATAACCCCGGCGATGCTGCTCACCAGCAGCACGCCCAGCACGAAGAAATAGTCCACCTGCTGGCCGAGCAGCAGCCAGATTATCGCCCCCATCGCCATCCAGTTCGCGCTGGAGATAAGCAACTGAACGATAGCGAACTTCCACGACGGCAAGACCAGCTTCTGTCCTTTGATGGTCATATGACGGCGTTTCGCAAAACCGCAGGCCCAGAGATAAAACCCAATAAACGCCAGCAGCGCGAGACCAATAATGCGCAGCGTGCTTTCATTGATATACCAGTGTGCGGGCAACTGAACGACGCCAATGCTGAATATCACCCCACCCAGCAGAATGTAACCAAGCCAGTTAGTGGTGATGCTGAGTGAGAAGATGCGCGTGATGGTGCTGCCCGGCAGCCCAAGCCGTGAATAGAGCCGGTAGCGCATCCCCACACCGCCCACCCAGGTGCTGAGCGTCAGGTTAAAGGCGTAGCAGATAAACGACACCAGCATCACTTGCCTTTTGGCAAGCTTATGGCCGCAGTAGGCGCGCCCGAGCAGGTCGTAAAAGCCGTACAGCACATAGCTGACAATCACCAGCGCGATAGCGCTTAACAGCGCGGTGCGATTGTAATCGCGGATAACCTTCCAGACCTCTTCCCAGTCCACTTTTTGCGCATAAAGCACAATCAGGACAATAACGGCGATAAAGAACAGCCAGGTAAGGATCTTTTTCGCTTTACGCCATTTCGGATGTGATTTCGCCATCAGGGTTTTACTCCCGGATTATCCGTCTCAACCCGGTCCTGGGTCTCGATTTCAGGTTGCACGGGCGGGTTAACCAGCGCCAGCCGCGGTGTGTGGGCGGGCAGCCAGCCGACCAGCGCCGGGAAGTGGCGCAAAAAGTGGAACGCCAGCACGCTTTTCGTCAGATTCCACCACGTACGCCGCGGCAGCATGCTTTCATCAACCTGTTTAGAATCTTCGCGGATAAGCCTGTTAAGGTTGTCGCGCAGCGTCTGGTTAAAATGCCGGTCATGGATGATAAGGTTCGCCTCCAGATTGAGAGAGAGGCTCAGCGGGTCAAGGTTGCTTGAGCCGACCGTTGCCCAGTGGTCATCCATCAGCGCCACTTTACCGTGCAGCGGGCGACGCAAATATTCAAACACCTGCACGCCGCCTTTCACCAGATAGTTGTAAAGCAGTCGCGCGCCTACTTTAACGATAGGCATATCTGGCTCACCCTGCACGATTAGCTTCACGCGCACGCCGCGCCGCGCCGCATTGCGCATGGCGTGCAGCAGACGGTAGCCGGGGAAGAAATAGGCGTTGGCGATGATCACCTCTTTCTTCGCGTTGGCGAGCATTTTCAGGTAATAACGTTCGATGTCGTCCCGGTGCTCTTCGTTGTCGCGCCAGACAAACAGCGCCTGGGCTTCGCCCGGCGTGATGTTGTCCGCCGCCTGCTGACGTCGACGCCGCCACCAGCGGCCCGCCTGCTCGTTTTCCGGCAGGTTGCTCAGCACAAACTGGTAGATATCCTGCACCACCGGGCCTTCCACCCGCACGGCGTAGTCCTGCTTCGCTTCCGGGCCGTAGTCGGACATATGCTCGGCGGAGTAGTTAATGCCGCCGACAAAAGCCACGTTGCCGTCAATCACCACAATTTTGCGGTGCATGCGGCGAAAGAGGTTGGTGCGCATGCCGAACAGCGGCTTGCGCGGGTCGTAATAGCGGAATATTACGCCTGCGGCGGTGAGCTCGTTGACGAAGCTGTCGCTAAGGTCTGGCGAGCCGTAGCCGTCCAGCAGCACTTCAATGCTGACGCCGCGCTGCGCCGCGCGCAGGAGAACCGCGTGCAGCTGTCGGCCGACCTCATCCTCGAACCAGATAAAGGTTTCGAGAAAAATTTTGCTTTTCGCTTTGTTAATGGCGGCAAACACCGCCGGATAGTACTCATCCCCGTTTTCGAGCAACTGTATGCGGTTGCCATCGCGCCAGGTGGGTTTCATAGATGAATCTCCACAGCCAGAGGGGCATGATCGGAAAGGTGTCGCCAGGTACGCAGCGGCAGCGCGGTCGGGGCGCTGACCGTGGCGTTTTTCACGTAGATGCGATCGAGGCGCAGCAGCGGGAAGCGAACCGGAAATGTGCGCGCCGGGCGGCCATAGGCCCGGGTGAACACTTCATCAAGCCCCGTGTGCTGATGCAAAAAGCGGTTCGCCTGCTGTCGCCAGTCGTTAAAATCGCCTGCTACCACTACCGGCTCGCCATCCGGCAGGCTGTTTACCAGCTCCGCCAGCATGTTGAGCTGTTCCTGACGATGCGCCTCCTTCAGGCCCAAATGAACACAAATAACATGCAGCGTTTTATCGAACGAGGGGGGAGAGATTTGACAGTGCAGCAACCCGCGCTTTTCATGCCCATCCACCGAGACGTCCAGGTTCTCATACTGCTCAATCGGAAAGCGGGAGAGCACCGCGTTGCCGTGATGCCCTTCCGGATAGACGGCGTTTCGCCCATAGGCGTAGTCGCTCCACATCGTATCGGCCAGAAACTCATAATGCGTGGTATCCGGCCAGTTCTCGACGTGCATTGGATGCACTTCATGCGCGCCCATGACTTCCTGCAGGCAGACAATGTCTGCGGAAACCGTCCTTACCGCATCCCGTAGTTCCGGCAAAATAAAGCGCCGGTTAAAAGCGGTAAATCCTTTGTGCGTGTTGATGGTGAGCACTTTGAATGAAAATCGCTGTGTTTTCCCTGCCATGTTTCTCCCGTCACGTTTCGCTGTCCTGATGGAAATAAAGTGTAGTCTTAGTCACAAAAAGGTGCGGGCTTACGGAATTTTCCGTAAAGTGCGGTACTCTCAGTTATCAGTGAAAAATCCCGGAGGATGGAAGCCATGAGGTGGCAACAACAAATTCGCGTCGTAACGGGCCTGAGTTGCTGGCAGATTGTTCTGCATCTGGCGGTTATCGCGCTTCTTATCGCCGGCTGGCTTAGCGGCTCGCTGGTGCGCGTCGGGCTGGGTTTATGCCTGCTTTACGGCGTGACGGTGCTGTTGATGCTGATGCTGCAGCGCCACCATGAAGGCCTCTGGCGCGATGTGGGCGATTTTCTGGAAGAGCTCACCACCACCTGGTATTTCGGCACGTCGCTTATCGCGCTGTGGCTGCTTTCCCGCGTTTTGCACAACAACTGGCTGCTGGCGCTGGCGGGGCTCGCCATGCTGGCGGGCCCGGCGCTGGTGTCGTTGCTGGTAAAAGAGCGTAAGCGCCATTCAGGCGATTTTGCGCCGAAACATCGCGTAGGCCGCTGACCCCGTCGTGGCCGCGATGACCAGTAGCGGCCACAAGCTCCGCCAGATAATCTCCAGACTCGCATCCTTTAAATAAATCGCTTTAGTAATATCGGTAAAGTGACGAATCGGGTTCGCCCAGGTGAGGTTTTGCAGCCACACCGGCATGTTCTCTACCGGCGAGACATACCCGGATAGCAAAATCGCCGGCATCATAAAGACAAACACGCCGATAAACGCCTGCTGCTGCGTCGCGCAGAGTGCGGAAATCAACAGCCCAAAGCCCACCAGCGACAGCCCGTAGATAAGCATGGTGAAGTAAAAGAGGGCGAGCGAGCCGGAGAAGGGGATGTCATAGCCCCAGATGCCCGCGCCCAGCACGATAGTGGCCTGAAAGGTCGCCACAACCAGCGCCGGTACCGCCTTGCCGACAAAAATCTGCCAGGTGGCCAGCGGCGAGACCAGCAGCTGGTCGAGCGTGCCCTGTTCGCGCTCCCGCGCCACCGAAAGGGAGGTGACAATCATCACCCCGATGGTGGTTATCATGGCGATAAGCGAAGGCACGATAAACCATTTGTAATCCAGGTTCGGGTTATACCAGTTGCGCACCACCAGCTCGCTGTTGTTCGGCTTCGGCTTGCCCTCCAGCAACTCCAGTTGGTAATCCTTCACTATCTCCTGCAAATAGTTGGCCGCTATCTGGGCGCTGTTGGAGTTGCGCCCGTCGAGGATAATTTGCAGCGGCGCGGGCTCAAGGCGTGACAGCTTGCGGGAGAAGTCTGCCGGAAAGCGGATCAGCAGCAGCGCTTTTTGCGTGTCGAGCGTCGGGCGGATCGCCTGCGCGCTGTTGAGCATTCGCACTTCGCTGAAAGCCTTAGCGCGTGCAAAGCGTTGCGTCAGCTCGATAGAGTGCGCGCCGTTGTCTTCGTTATAGATAGCGATAGTGGCGTTAGTGACCTCAAGCGTGGCGGCAAAAGGGAACAGCAGCACCTGCAGCAAGACTGGCATGATGAGGATGGCGCGGGTCTGCGGCTCGCGCAGCAGCGACTGCAACTCTTTGCGGATAAGCGTCCATAAGCGATAAAACATTCTGCCTCCTTAATCGAGCCGCCGACGGGTTTTAAGCCAGGTCAACCCGATAAACACCACGGCCGAAGCCACCAGGAAGAGCGTATTGACTACCAGCACCGCCGGAATATTTCCCGCCAGAAACAGGCTTTGCAGGGTGCTGACGAAATAGCGCGCCGGAATGATATAAGTCACCACCCGTATGGCGGCAGGCATGCTGTCTATCTGGAAAATAAACCCCGAGAGCATGACTGACGGCAGAAACGCCGCGTTCAGCGCCACCTGGGCGGCGTTGAACTGATTGCGGGTAAGCGTCGAGATAAGCAGCCCCATGCCCAGCGTGCTGAGTAAAAACAGGCTGGAGATGAGAAACAGCAACAGCAGTGAGCCGCGGTAAGGCACCCCCAGAATAAAGACTGAGACCAGCATGCAAAGCAGCATTGCCAGCATGCCAAGGAAGTAGTAGGGGATAAGCTTGCAGAGCAGCAGCTCGGTGCGCGTCACTTCGGTGGAAAGCAGCGCTTCCATGGTTCCGCGCTCCCATTCACGCGCCACCACAAGCGACGTGAGGATAGCGCCTATCACCGTCATGATGATGGTCACCGCACCGGGAATAATAAAGTGCTGGCTGATGGCGGCGGGGTTAAACCAGTAGCGCAGCTGCACATCGATAAGCGGCTCGACGCTTTCGCCCCGGTCTTGCGCGCGCTGGGTCTGCCAGATTTGCCAGATCCCCTGCAGATAACCCTGCACGAAGTTAGCGGTGTTGGGCTCGCTGCCGTCGGTTATCACCTGTACGGGGGCGGTATCGTTGCTGCGCGCCATGAGGGCGGCGAAGTCGTTCGGGATAACCACGATGCCGCGAATTTTTCCGCCCTGCATCAGGTTGATTAACTGCTGACGATTGCTGCTGACCGTGGCGGCGATAAAGGGCGAGGCGCTAATGGCATGCGTAAAATCCAGCGCCTCTTCGCTGCGCTCCTCCAGCAAGACGCCCACATGCAGGCGGCTGGAGTCCAGGTTTATGCCGTAGCCGAAAATAAAAAGCAGCAGCAGCGGAATAACCATGGCGATAAGCCAGCTGCTGGGGTCGCGCAGGATCTGCCGCGTCTCTTTGACGCACAGCGCGCGGACGCGTCGCCAGGAAAAAGCCTGTGAGTGAGCGCTCATTTCGCGTGCTCCTTATCCCATTGCTCAATCAGCCGGATAAACGCCTGCTCCATGGTCGGGTCTTCCTGCTCACTCTGCGCCGCCTCGCGCTTGAGGGAGTCCGGCGTGCCGTGGGCGATAAGCTGCCCGTGATAGACCAGCCCGATGCGGTCGCAGTACTCCGCCTCGTCCATAAAGTGAGTGGTTACCATCACCGTCACCCCTTTTTCCACCATGCTGTTGATATGCAGCCAGAACTCACGGCGGGTGAGCGGGTCGACGCCGGAGGTGGGTTCGTCCAAAAAGAGAATGTCCGGCTCGTGCATCAGCGAACAGGCCAGCGCCAGCCGCTGCTTGAAGCCGAGCGGCAGGGCGTCGGTGGGCTGGCGAAAAATCGCGTTCAGGCCGAAAGCCTCGCTCATGCTGGCGATTTTGTCGTTCTGCGCCCGGCCGCGCAGGCCATATACGCCGGAGAAAAAGCGCAGGTTCTGCTCAACCGTCAGGTTGCCGTAAAGCGAGAATTTCTGCGCCATGTAGCCCAGATGCTGGCGCGCTTTGCCGGAGCTGGTTTTCAGATCCATATCCAGCACCAGCGCCTTACCTGATGTGGGCACCAGCAAGCCGCACATCATTTTGAAGGTGGTGGATTTGCCCGCGCCGTTAGGGCCGAGCAGGCCGAAAATTTCGCCGCGCTGAACCGTAAAGCTCACGTCATCGGTGGCGGCGAAGTCGCCAAATTTCTTGGTCAGGCTGCGCGCCTCGATGACCGTCTCGCAAGCCTCGCCTTCAACCGTATGCAGGATGGCGCCGAGCGGCGACTCTCGCGAGCCGGCGCCGCCTAAAAGATCGATAAACGCGTCTTCAAAGCGCGGCGCGGTCTCCTCAAGCTGGATCGGCGCCAGCACCTGTTTTAGCGTCTGCGCGTTCGCCTCCCGGCGCAAAATCAGGCGTACCGAACGGCCCTGAATCATGCCGTCGCTCACTTCCGGGCGCTTTAGCGCCTGCTGCAACAGCTGACGGTTGCCGGTTGTGGGGCTGGTCATCAGAAAGCTGCGCCCGGCCATCTGCTGCGTAAGCGCCTTCGGCTCGCCCTGATAAAGCAGTTCGCCTTCGTTCATCAGCAGCACGTCCCGGCACTGTTCAGCCTCGTCCAGATAGGAGGTGCTCCAGAGAATAAGCATGCCTTCGCCTGCCAGCTCGTGCACCATCTGCCACAGCTCGCGCCGTGAGATCGGGTCGACGCCAACGCCGGGTTCATCAAGCAGCAGCACTTTCGGCTGGCCCACCAGCGTGCAGGCGAGGCCGAGCTTCTGCTTCATGCCGCCGGAAAGCTTGCCCGCCAGACGCCCGGAAAAGGGATCAAGCGCCGTAAACGCCAGCAGGCGTCTGAAGGTTTCACGGCGGGCCTCGCCGGTGACGCTGCGCAGGTCGGCATAGAGATTCAGGTTCTCCAGCACCGTTAAATCTTCATACAGACCGAATTTTTGCGGCATATAGCCGAGTACGGCGTGCAGGGCGTGGTCGTCGCGCACCGGATCGAGCCCGGCCACCTGCGCTTCGCCTTCATCCGGGCGCAGCAGCCCGGCCAGCATGCGCATCAGCGTGGTTTTTCCCGCGCCGTCCGGCCCCACCAGCCCGGTTACGCCGCCCGGCAGAATTTCCGCATCCAGCCGGGCGACGGCGGGTTTCTCCATGCCCGGGAAACGCTTAACCAGCCCGTGCAGGCGAATGGCGTTCTTAACGGCGTTCATCGCGCGCCCCGTCGCTGAAGGCGAGCGTCGCCGGCATGCCCTGGCGCAGCGCGCCGTCCGCGTCGTTTACGATAATGCGCAGGCGATAAACCAGGTCGGTGCGCAGATCCGGGGTTTCCACGCTTTTCGGCGTAAATTCGGCGGTGGGGGAGACAAAGCCGATTTTGCCGTGGTAGGGCTTATCGGGGCGGCTGTCAGTGTAGATCAACACCTCCCGGCCCGGCTGAACCTGGCTTAAATTCACCTCGTCGACATAGGCGCGCACCCAGACCGGGCGCGTGAGCGAGACGGTCAATACCGTGCCGCCGGCGTTTAACATCGTGCCCGGCTCCACGGCGCGGGTCAGCAGCACGCCGTCGGAAGGCGCCACCAGCTGCGTATCGCGCAGATCAAGCTTCGCCTGCGCGAGCTGCGCCTGCGCCTGTTGCAGGCTCGCTTTCGCCTGGGCTATTTCCTGCGGACGGTTCCCGGCGCGGAACTGGCTTAGCTTATCCTGCGCCGATTTGAGCTGCGCCTGGGCCTGGTCGCGCGAGGAGCGGGCATTCTCCAGGTCGTTGGCGGAGATAACGCGCCGTTGCCACAGCCCCTGCTGGCGCTGTAAAAAGCTCTGCGCATAGTCCCAGGCGGCCTGCGCCTGGCGTACCGCGGCGGCGGCCTGGGCTATCTCTTCCGAGCGGTAGCCGGCCATCACCAGTTCATATTTCGCCTGAGCGGCGGCGACATTTGCCTCGGCCTGCAACAGCGCGTTTTCATACGGTGCTTTGTCGAGTTCGCCAAGCAGCTGCCCGGCTTTTACCGTGTCGCCTTCATCCACCGTCAACGCGCTAAGCCGCCCGCCGACGCGAAAGCTCAGGTTGACGGTGCGGATATCCACGTTGCCATATAGCGTAAGCGTCTCGCGCTGGCGGCTCTCATACCAGCGCCAGCCGCCCCAGGCAGCCGCCAGCACGGCTATTGCAAGCAAAATTAGCCACAGCGGCTTTCTGTTCTTCATGGTTTCTCTCCTTGCGTCAGGCCGTCCAGGATCCAGTCAATATGGCGCGCCACCACCCGGTGAATGCTCGCGGCTCTCTCTTCATCAAACTGTGTCCAGCCCGCGCGCAGCAGGATCGTTTCCCGGCCAAGGCGAAACGCCAGAATCTCGCCGAGCAGCGCGTGGGTATGCAAAATGGTTTCGGTGGCCTGCTCATCGCAGCCGGTATAGCGGGCGATTAACCGGGTGAAATGCTCATGCAGCGGAGAAATAACCTGCGTATGCACCAGTTGATAGGCCGCCGTGGGGGAGAGCTGTTCGCGGGAGATAAATTTGCTGATGTTTAGCGTTTCGTCCGCCGTCAGCAGGCGTATCATCTGGCGGCAGGCGTCGTCTATCAGGGCGCGGATGGCGGCTTTCTCCGGCGCAGGCTGGCGAAGCAGCGCGTCGGCGGCCTCGGCCTGAGGGCGGAAGTTGCGGCTGATGAAATCCGCTATCCACTGCGCCGAGGCCATGTAGAGATCTTCTTTCGAGCCGAAGTAATAGGTAATGGCGGCGATATTCTGCCCTGCGGCGGCGGCGATGTCGCGCGTGGTGGCGTGCAGACCATATTCGCCAAACTGGGCGATGGCGGCGGCGATAAGCTGGTTTCGCGCCTGTTCCCCGCGCTGGGTGGAGGGCGATGAGGAATTATTCATAGGGCACCACAAAGTTAATCAATCGATTGATTAAGATTATGTATAAGATTTACCCGTCGTCCAGCGCCAGCGAATTATTTTGCGAGGCGGTGCGAGCATGAGAATTTATGCGGTACTTCACAAAAACTGCTACACTCCGGCCCTTCACGACATTGTGGTTTGTGTCCCGCTCCGGCCAGACGGCCATTCGACTCCCTGAAACTACACCCTCTGCGGTCGGGACGAGTCAGGAATAAATATGTCTTTCGATTCACTTGGTTTAAGCCAGGAAATTCTTCGCGCGGTTGCCGAACAGGGCTACCACGAACCGACCCCCATTCAGCGCCAGGCGATCCCGGTGGTGCTGTCCGGTCGCGATCTGATGGCGAGCGCCCAGACCGGCACCGGTAAAACGGCGGGCTTTACGCTGCCGCTGCTGCAGCGTCTTACCCAGAATGAACCGCACGCTAAAAGCCGCCGCCCGGTGCGCGCGCTGATCCTCACCCCGACCCGCGAGCTGGCGGCGCAGGTGGGCGAAAACGTCCGCGATTACAGTAAATACCTCAACATCCGCTCGCTGGTGGTGTTTGGCGGCGTGAGCATCAACCCGCAGATGATGAAGCTGCGCGGCGGTGTGGATGTGCTGGTGGCGACCCCGGGCCGTCTGCTTGATCTTGAACACCAGAACGCGGTGAAGCTCGACCACGTGGAAATTCTCGTGCTCGATGAAGCGGACCGCATGCTCGACATGGGCTTTATCCACGATATTCGCCGCGTGCTGGCGAAGCTGCCCGCTAAGCGTCAGAACCTGCTGTTCTCCGCTACGTTCTCCGACGACATTAAAGCGCTGGCGGAAAAGCTACTGCACAACCCGGAAGAGGTGGAAGTGGCGCGCCGCAATACCGCCTCTGAGCAGGTTTCGCAGCAGGTGCATTTTGTTGATAAGAAGCGTAAGCGGGAGCTGCTCTCTTACCTTATCGGCAAAGAAAACTGGCAGCAGGTGCTGGTCTTTACCCGTACCAAACATGGCGCCAACCACCTTGCCGAGCAGCTCAACAAAGACGGCATTCGCTCCGCCGCCATTCACGGCAACAAGAGCCAGGGCGCGCGCACCCGGGCGCTGGCGGACTTTAAGTCCGGCGACCTGCGCGTGCTGGTGGCGACCGACATCGCCGCCCGCGGCCTGGATATTGAAGAGTTGCCGCACGTGGTGAACTACGAGCTGCCGAACGTACCGGAAGATTACGTGCACCGCATCGGCCGTACCGGCCGCGCCGCGGCGACCGGCGAAGCGCTTTCGCTGGTGTGCGTGGACGAGCATAAGCTGCTGCGGGATATCGAACGTCTGCTCAAGCGTGAAATTCCGCGCCTGGCGATCCCGGGCTTCGAGCCGGACCCGAGCATCAAAGCGGAGCCTATCGTCAACGGTCGCCAGCAGCAGCGCGGCGGTCGGGGGCAGGGCGGCGGTCGCGGTCAGCCGCAGCGCCGTGAAGGCGGAGAAAACGCCAAACCGGCAGGCGAACGTGCACGTCGTCCGCAGGGTGAAAGCGCAAAGCCCGCTGGCGAGCGCCCGCGCCGTCAGGGCGCTGAAGGCAAGCCCGCAGGCGATCGTCCGCGTCGCCTGGGCGACAACGGCGCGCGTACTGGCGGTGAAGGCGCTCGTCGCCGCCGCGCGCCGCGCAAACCGTCCGGCGAGTAAAGCGTTAAGGGCTGGTTAACCCGGTCGACAGTCAAAAGGTGGGTGCGCATCGCGCATCCACCTTTTTTGCATCTGGGGATAAGGGGAATGAACTGCGCAGAGGCGGGTGGCGCTTCGCTGACCCACCTTACGGAACAACAAACCCACAACCCAACACTAACGGTGAGGTGAGGGTTTTTCCTTGCGGCTGCTTTTCTGCCGCGAGCCGGGATGGTTAAGGGGGCGGCGGCGAACGTAACCTTTCACCGCCCTCATATATTCCCCTCACCCCAGCCCTCTGCGCAGAGAAGTAGAATGAAAACCCACGCTTTCGGCACCAATAAAAAAGGGTTCAGCCGTGGGCGAAAAAGTGCCACAATAGTGGCTGTTTATACAGTATCTGGTTTCCCCGATGGCCCTCTCTGGCACGCAAAAAACGCAAATCGCCGCTTGGTATAAGGCGCTACAGCAGCAGATCCCGGACTTTATTCCGCGCCCACCGCAGCGGCAGATGATTGCCGAAGTGGCGAAAACCCTCGGCGGCGATGAGGGGCGGCATCTGGCGATTGAAGCGCCCACCGGCGTCGGGAAAACCCTCTCTTATCTTATCCCTGGCATCGCCATCGCTCGCGACGAGCAAAAAACGCTGGTGGTGAGCACGGCGAACGTGGCGCTGCAGGATCAAATCTACAGCAAAGACTTGCCGCTGCTGCGCAAAATCATCCCGGAGCTGAAATTTACCGCCGCCTTCGGTCGCGGGCGTTACGTCTGTCCGCGCAACCTCGCCGCGCTCTCCACCGATACCGCCGCCCAGGGAGACCTGCTGGCGTTTCTCGACGACGAGCTGACGCCGAACAGCAAAGAGGAGCAGCAGCGCTGCGCGAAGCTTAAGGCGGACCTTGACAGCTACAAGTGGGACGGCCTGCGCGACCACACCGACCAGGCTATTGATGACAGCCTGTGGGCGCGCCTCAGCACCGATAAAGCGAGCTGCCTTAACCGCAACTGCCACTACTACCGGGAGTGCCCGTTCTTCGTGGCGCGCCGTGAAATTCAGGAGGCGGAGGTGGTGGTGGCCAACCACGCGCTGGTGATGGCGGCGATGGAGAGCGAATCGGTATTGCCGGAGCCGAAAAACCTGCTGCTGGTGCTGGACGAAGGCCACCATCTGCCGGATGTCGCCCGCGACGCGCTGGAGATGAGCGCGGAAATCACCGCCCCCTGGAACCGTCTGCAGCTCGATCTTTTCTGCAAGCTTATCGCCACCTGCATGGATCAATTTCGCCCAAAAACCGTGCCGCCGCTGGCCGTGCCGGAGCGTCTCGCGGACCATTGCGAACAGGTCTATGAGCTTATCGCTTCACTCAACCGCATCCTCGCGCTTTATTTACCGCCGGGCGAAGAGAGCGAGTTCCGCTTCCCGATGGGCGAGCTGCCCGAAGAGGTGATGGTAATTTGCCAGCAGCTGGCGAAGCTCACCGACACGCTGCGTGGTCTTGCCGAGCTGTTTTTAAACGATCTGAGTGAAAAAACCGGCAGTCATGACATTGTGCGCCTGCATCGGGTGCTGTTGCAGATGAACCGGGCGCTCGGGCACTTTGAAGCGCAAAGCAAGCTGTGGCGGCTCTCCGCGATGGCGCAGGCTTCCGGCGCGCCGGTCACGAAATGGGTGACGCGCGAAACCCGGGAAGGGCAGCCGCACATTTTCTTCCACTGTGTTGGTATTCGCGTTAGCGATCAGCTGGAAAAGCTTATCTGGCGGCAGGTGCCGCATGTGATAGTGACTTCCGCCACGCTGCGTTCGCTTAACAGCTTTAATCGGTTGCAGGAAATGAGCGGGCTTAAAGAGAAAGCGGGCGACAGGTTTGTGAGCCTCGACTCGCCGTTTAATCATATTGAGCAGGGAAAAATCGTTATTCCGCGGCTGAAGCATGAACCGCTGATGGAGCACGAGGCGCTGCATCTCGCCGAGATGGCCGCCTTTTTCCGTGCCGAACTGGCGAAGGGCGAGCATAAAGGGATGCTGGTGCTGTTCGCCAGCAACCGCGCCATGCAGACGTTTCTTTCTTACGTGACCGACCTGCGCCTGACGCTGCTGGTGCAGGGCGATCAGCCGCGCTACCGGCTGGTGGAGCTGCACCGCAAACGGGTGGAGCAGGGCGAGACCAGCGTGCTGGTAGGGCTGCAATCTTTCGCTGAAGGGCTCGATTTAAAAGGCGAGCTGCTAAGCCAGGTGCACATCCATAAAATCGCCTTCCCGCCGGTAGACAGCCCGGTGGTCGTGACGGAAGGCGAGTGGTTAAAAAGCCTCAACCGCTACCCCTTTGAAGTGCAAAGCCTGCCTGCCGCCTCGTTTAACCTGATTCAGCAGGTCGGCAGGCTTATTCGCAGCCACGCCTGCTGGGGCGAAGTGGTGATTTATGACCGCCGTCTGCTGACGAAAAGCTACGGCAAGCGCCTGCTGGACGCGCTGCCGGTCTTCCCCATTGAACAGCCTGAAGCGCCGGAAGCGGTTAAAAAGCCGCGCCCCGTGCAGAGCGCGAGTGGCGGAAAGCGTAAAAACAGCATTGCCAGGCGACGCGGCGCTACTCGTAAGTAAAGGTCACCTGCACCACGCTTGTGAAGGTGCCAGCCGTAGCATTCCCGGTGGTAGCGACATAACGTGCGGCGAGGGGAAGCGTCACAGTGCCGTCGCTGCTGTTCACCGGGGTGGCGATTTCACTTCCTGCGCTGAGTGTCTTACTGTGGTCACCCGTACTGAGCTCAAGGCCCACGCCCGTACCCGTGCCGGTACTGGCGAAATAGTTCGGCGCATCCGCATCCGCTACGCCGTTAAAGGTACTGGTGACCTGGGTTATGGATGCCGGACAATTTGAAAGCGACATCTGAAAATCGACCCATTCTCCCGTTGCGCCCACCTGGCGAAATTGTCCTGACGTTGCCTTGCCCATATTCACACTGGCGTTTTGGCTGCCGCTGTCCACCACGCAGGTTGAACCTAGAATATTGCCGGTCACTCTGATTGCTACCGAATCGGCGCAGGCGTAATGGGCGGCGCAAGGCAATAAAAAAAGAAGTAATAATTTTTTCATGTATGCTCAAACCTATTGATACGCGATGGTAATAATCACTGCCGCATTGGCGCTGCCTGGCGTGACATCGTGAAACGTCTGGTAATAACGAATGCCGGCCGGCAGGGTCAGCCTTTTATCGGTAAGCGACAGCGGCGGATAGTAGCCACTAAAATAATTTATCGTCGCGTTATTAACCTGCATTTGGATACCTATACCTGTGGCGCTGTCAGGCGTATCGTCGAGTTTCATCACATCCTGCTGGCCATTCATAATCCCTTCTGCGCCTGTAATGCGATACTGAATCATGGTGTCCCTATCACAGCTAATATTCACGTCAAAGTTATGCCATGGCGTCGCAGTGCCTGGTCCGGTAAATTGTGAAGCAGGGATGTCGCCTAAATTTACTACTAAGCTTTTGGGATCAACGGAACAGGAAACCGTATTCGGAGACAAATAAACGTTGTAATAAGCTGTACTGTTATTGGCAATTTTTTCCGCGTTGTAAATTTTAAAGACAAAGCTGCTGTTGGCGCTGTTTAAATTGCCTTCGCCTATTTGTTCTGCGGTTTTTACCAGCGCCAGATTGGTTGTTGCCATAAAAGATTTATTACTGTCGAGTTTATAAATAGGGGTGTTTCTCGAGTCGCAGTTTTCGCCTTTCCCTGTAACGCGTTTCCATTGATCGTTATAAAGAGTAACGCCAATACCGGCAATGCCCGTGGCATAAACACCCGGCATTCCGGGCACCTCTTCGCCTGAGCCGTTAAAACAGGCGATAAGAATTTCACCGCTGCGGTCGGTTGTGCAACTCACGTTAAAATTTACTGCTCTTTCCGTCCCCGCTATGACATCCCCAATTTCGGTAGAAGTTGAGATTGTTAAATTATAGATACCCTGGGACATAGGCAGTTGCCTGGTGCTGCAGGCCGCGTTGGCGTGCGGAATAAATAATAGTGAGCTCGCCAGTAAACACAGGGAGAAAAAGTAGCGGATAAATTTCATCATGACTCTCCGGCGCCGTTAATTAAGAACATTGCGCAGTGACGGTAATAACAGGGCTGCCCTGAGTTTTCTCCGGCAGATGATAATGTGCGCTGCAATGCTGGTTGTCCGCGGTGCCCCATGAGGCGGTTAACAACGCGTCTGGTTTAATCCCGGTCAGGTAAACCTGGCCTTCATCGCCAACAATAGCAGCTTCGTTTTGCTCGCCGTTCGCCACGGAAGCGCCAAACGGCACGGGATGACCGTCGGCGCGCAGCAGCGTCATCAGCACCCGGTTGCCTACACGCGTATCGAAGCTGGCGCGCACCACCGCTCCCCTTGTGGGGGTTACGGTTTGCGCGGCATGGGTGACGTCCGCCCCGTCAGGCAGCGTCTCGGTATTCAGCGCAATGGTGTTGCGCCGCTAGGGGCTGGCGTAGGGCACAATGGCATAACCGCGATAATCCGTTTTGACGCCGCTCTGGTTAGCAATCGCGGTGCCGCTGGCGCCTGGCGCTTCCACCAGGGCGAAGGTTTCCCCCAGCGGCTGCCCGAGCGTGACGCCATGGCGATGGGCGACGAGACCGCCGCTCACGCCGTAGTTGATCTGCCGCTGGGTTTGATCCTGGGAGTAGCCGGCGTTCAGTTCGCCGTAAGTTCCGCGATAGTCGGCGTTCAGGCTGGTGGCGTTGCTGCTGCCGTCATGGCTTATACTCTGCTGAACGCCCCAGTTCAGGTTATTATCGGCAAGCGCCGAGCCGTTCAGCCCCAACGTTTGCGCGCTGCCTTCTTTACTGCTGTTCAGGCTATAGCTGGCCCAGGTATTGCTCATCCAGCCATCTAACGGGACCGATACATTCAGAGATGATTTGCTCATTGTTTTTGGCCGTGCTGTCATCATTGAGCAGCTGCGTATTCTGGCTGAGGCTATAGTTGAAGCCGAAGCTGATGCCGTGCCAGCTGTTGCTGTAGCCAGCCCCGAGCGAGGTTTGCGTCTGCTGGTCCCAGTATTGTTCTTTCACCAGGCTCAGATTCAGCGACCCCAGCGTTTCGCCGAGCTCCTGATTAAGCGTTATCTCCTGGCGGCTTCGCCGTCTGTCAGGCGTATTCCACTGGTCGTCGCTGCGGTAGGAATCCAGGGTCTCCTGAAGCGTATAAAATCCTGAGGTATTGTAGCGATAACCCGCGACAGCCAGAGACGTGCCAGTGCTGGCGATATCTTTGCTATAGCGCATGCGCCATGAGCGTCCGTTCTGCGCTTCATCATGGAAGGGCTGCGACTGCGCCGAGATGAGATCGACGGAAAACGCACCCCAGTCCCCCAGGTTTTTACCCACGCCCAGCGCCAGCGCCCGATAATATTTGCTGTACTGAATGCCACCATAGGCGGTAAAACCACGCGGCAATCCATAGATGGTTGCCCCTTGCACAAACGGCGTTTCGGCAACCTCCTCGTCATAAGAGCGATATTTGCCCCCCGTCAGGCTGTATTTCAGATGGCCTTCACGCTGCAATACCGGTACGGATGCGTAGGGCACGACGAAATGCTGCTCGCTGCCGTCGGTTTCTTTGACGGTAACGCTAAGATCGCCGCTGCTGCCGGACGGATAAAGGTCATCTATTTCAAACGCACCGGGCGCTACGGTGTTCTGATAAATCACGTAACCGTTCTGGCGAATCGTTACCTGCGCATTGCTGTTGGCTATGCCGCGTACCACAGGGGCGTAGCCGCGCAGGCTGTCCGGCAGCATGTCATCATCCGAGGCAACCTGGGCGCCGGTGAAAGGAATGCTGTCAAACACATCGGCAGGCGAACTGCTCTGGCCCAGCACCAGTTCGCTGCCGAGCTTGCGTAGGTCGCGCTGCAAATAGGTATAAACGGACGAAAAGTCGGACTGGGTATCCGCACCGCTGCTGTTACGATTCCAGGTGGAGTAGTTACGCAGTCGCCAGGGGCCAACGTTAAAGCCAGGGCGCAGGTTCAGATAAGCGCTCTCGCTGTCCGGTCTGCCTTTTTCCAGCGAATGGATGAGGCTGCTGGAATAGCTGTAATTGAGCAGCAGCGCCGTTATTCCCTCATCAAGCTCGTCCGGGGCGATGGCATCGCGCGCCGTCTGCTCCATTGCGCTTTGCGGAATACTGAGCAGAAGTTGCTGGCGGTTAGCGATAAAGGTAGCGTTGGCAGCGGGAATAACGTTGAGCGTGGCGCAGCCATTCTGCTCAGTCAATTCGCTGAATTTATCCGTCGCCACGCCAAAGCTTTTCAGCGCGCTTATGCTCAGACATGGCGCGAGAATAGCATTGCCGCTGGCATCGTTAGCCAGAAAAAAATCGACGTCCCGGCTCGCTATTTTTTGGTTATTCACCAGAATATCGACCTTATATTTCCCGGGTGAGAGGCCAGGCCCTTTTTCATAAAGAGAGAGGTCAGGTCTTTCCTGGCTATGCTCGCCATCATCAAGCAGCGCCGGGTTGAAATAATCGTCACCCCAGGCCTGCCCTGATGATACTCCCAGTGCCAGGCACTGTAAGGAGATCAACAAGGCCAGATGGCGAATGCGTATTTTGTTCATCCGTCTGCCTTTGTTGTGTGACATGATTATTCCTGAAATAAAAACTATTTCTTGTGAAGAAAATTAACTAAGGTAGTGGATTCAGAAAGCGGTTTTCCATTCTTTACTGATGTTGCCGTAGTCATTAATAATTTTCCAGGCGACTGTGTTGCTGTTAATATTGGCGGGGATATCGAATCGCGTTTCGCTTTTTGGCGCCGCATAGCCAATTTTCGGCAAATTTTTTCCGCCTAAGGTGATGGACTGAAAATTCATATAATAAGGCGTGTCGTTGTTGACTATCAGAGCATTGCCGCTTCTGCGCCATTTTAAATCTTTTGCCACCTCTTCTGGTTTGCCGTTTATAGCTGCAGGGCGGTAGATTAATTTAATTCGGGTTTTTATGGCGATCTGCAATGTATTCTGTTCTTGTTGCTTCACTGTTGACGGAATCGATTTTACGTTCAGCCAGTAAAGCGATTCACGATCCTGCGGCAAATTTGTGCCAGTATAAATGACACGCAGAACGTTATCCTGCTTTGCATTGAGGCGAAAAAGCGGTGGCGTCACCAGAAAAGGCGCCCGGGCGCCATCGGTAGAATCAATCGAGGTCTGGATTAAATAATTAATATCATCAGAGTTAGAGACGGTGAGCGAGCTTTCTTTTTTATCACCTGGATAAATCAGGCGGGTGCCGCCGACTACCACGCCTGCCTGAGCTGCGGTGGCGGCCATTAATAACGCTGAAACGATAAATAACTTACGCATGGTGAACTCCAGTTATTAAAATAAGGATATTAGCCACCGGGTGGTGACTAATATCCGGCGGTGAGATCAGTTATAAGTAACGGTAAAGGTCGAGGTGGAATCCGCTTTTCCAGCAGTAACGGAGGCGGCGGTCTGAATATAGCGCGCGCCAAACGCCAAATCGTTGGTTTCGGAGCCAGACTTCAGCGTGTAATCCGCAGAGGCGGTATAAAGATCAAGCGGCGAACCGGAAGAGTCAAGCAACTGAATGCCTACACCGCTTGCCACTCCGGTGCCGCTGGTTAGCGCCAGCACTTTATCGTTGTCGCTGTTTGCGGTACCGCCAAAGGTAATTGAAGCCGCAGTCGCCGTTGCCGGGCAGTTTTTCAGCTGCAGAGCGAAGCTTGTAGGCGTTGCCGCCGAGCCAACGCCGGTAAACACAGTTTTGGAAATTTTCCCTAAGTTCACCTGCAGTGGGCTGCTCAGGGTATTCACCACCTCACAAGCGGAATCAAGGATTTCACCGGTAAAGTTCACCTGGCCTTCGCCTGTAGAGACGGCGAATGCAGAGACTGAGCAGCTTGCTATCCCGGCAATGACTGTACTTAACACAATATTTTTCATCATCAATCCTGAATTAAGAAGTAAGCAGCGCCTTAAATATCTAAGGCATGAATTATTTCGCCATTAAATATGCTATTGGTGTATTAGTTGTTCAATTTATGAACTCTAAACTATTCTTTTAGTGAATAAGTAACGTGTAATTAACTTGTTAATTTTATTGATTTGGTGCTACGGCGATAAAATAAAGTGAGTATCAGGCGCTTGTAATATAAGGTTTTTACCCTGTATTGTGCGCAGAGGCAGACAAGCACGCGTCAGAGCATAAACAGCAATGGGTTACGCCGGAATAATTCACCGTATTTATATTTAGGCGATGAGAGAGGAGAGAAAAATGGACTACCGTGCGATTATCAAAGAGATCGGCCGGGGAAAGAACCACGCACGTGACCTGGACTACGAAAGCGCACGTGCTCTCTATAACCATATGCTCAACGGCGAGGTGCCGGACCTGGAAATGGGCGGCATCCTGATTGCGCTGCGCATTAAAGGCGAGGGCGAAGCTGAAATGCGCGGCTTTTATGAAGCGATGCAGCAGCACACCTGGCGCCTGACGCCGCCGGTAGCGCGTCCTATGCCTGTCGTCATCCCAAGCTATAACGGCGCGCGAAAGCAGGCGAACCTGACGCCATTGCTGGCGATGCTGCTAAGCCGGCTTGGCTTTCCGGTCGTGGTGCATGGCGTAAGCGAAGATCCGACACGGGTGCTGACGGAAACCATCTTTAACCTGATGGGCATTGAAGCAACGCATCATGCAGGCCAGGCGCAGGCGAAGCTTGAGAGCCATCGTCCTGTCTATATTCCGGTAAGCGCGCTCTGTCCGCCGCTGGAAAAACAGCTTGGCATGCGCTGGCGGCTGGGGGTGCGCAACAGCGCCCATACGCTGGCGAAACTCGCCACGCCGTTTGCTGAAGCCAGCGCGCTGCGGCTTTCCAGCGTTTCACACCCGGAATATGTTGGCCGGGTCGCCGCCTTTTTTGCCGATATCGGCGGGCGCGCGTTACTGATGCACGGCACGGAAGGCGAAGTTTATGCGAATCCGCAGCGTTGCCCGCAGATAACGTGGATTGATGAGGCGGGTGAGCGGGTGCTGTGCGAACGTCACACCCAGACCAGCGCAGAAGCCTTACCCGCGTCGAAAGAGGCGGAGGTGACCGCGCGCTGGACCGAGCGCTGCGCCGCCGGGCTTGAGCCGGTGCCGGAAGCGATTAAAACCCAGCTTGCCTGCTGCCTTGTGGCGACGGGAGAGGCGGCGGATATGGATGCGGCGCGGGTAAAAATCAACGAGACGTTCTGATACGCATAAAAAAGCCCGCGGCAGAAGCAGCGGGCAAAAGGGTAACAACAGGGGTAATACAGAGTCAGAGTTGAGGGTAAATCAGTTGTAGATAACCGCCGTGCCGCTGAGTTTATTGTTGTTGTTGGCTGAGGTGATGCTGTAAGCCTTCGCGCCTGCCGCTTCGGCTTTGGCAGCCAGACGGGCTTCCAGACCATCAAGGGTCGTCGCGCCGGTTGCCGAGACCACGCCGGTTTTGTGCAAGTTCTGTGCGTCGGCAGGGTTAACGGCCTGGGCGGCAAAAGCGCTGGAAACGGTGGTCAGGAGGAGGGCGGCAGCAGCATATTTTACGGTTTTCATACTATTTTTCTCGAAGTTTATTCTGTTATGTGGGCGTTGTTCCGTCGATGTGTTTATTATTGACGTTGAAGGCGAAATATTAAATCGAAGAGAATTGACAGGGTTGTTCTAAAAATTTGAATTATCTTTAATATCGTTGTTAATCAATTATCTACCCCGCAAGAAAGCAGGATTTTTTCACCTCTGCGTCTCGCAAAGCGTAACAGCACGCTTCGCCCTCTCTTTTGTTAACCCAATGTGTCAGCGGTAGCTTATGCCAGACAGACGAAGCCCGCCTTGAGGCGGGCCTGGAACGTAACGATTATTTATAAATGGTGGCAGTGCCGTACATCTGATTTTCGCCGCCAGCCGATTCCACTTTATAGGCTCTGGCGCCTTCCTGGCGCGCTTTTTCCGCCAGTTTATCTTCCAGATCGTCCAGCGACAGGGCGCCTTGTGCGGAAACGGTGCCCGCCGGGCGCAGCTGCTGGTTAGTATTGTCCAGCATTTGCGGCGCGGAGAACGCGGAAAAAGAGAGCGTGGCGAAAGCCAGACCGGCGCAGAGCGATAGCAATGTTTTCATTTTGACCTCCTCCCGGGAGAGATGAGAACACAACGTAGCTTTCTAAGTGTAGGAGGGGCTTGCATAGCCATCGGCGCAAAAAATTGATGGACTTATGCTTATTTTTTGAACGATATATCTTTAGGCAGTTTTACAAATCAACCACATACAGGTGATTTTATTGTCAGGCTTTTATCTGAACCGGTAAAAGAACAACAGCAGGCCCGGGCGTGCGCTGTAAAAGGGTTTACAGGCATTTACCTTACTCCTGAGAGCAGGGCCTGTGTTGAGACGTAAAAAGAAAGGGTAGGTTTAAGAAAGGGCGCCGTTCTAGATAGCGCGCTAACGCAGCTGGCTGTCTTTCGAACCGCGGCGGTTATACGGTGAAAAGCGCTGACGGTGTTCGTCCTGCTTTTGCTGGCAGTTAACGCACAAGTGAACGCCGGGGATGGCTTTACGCCGGGCCTCGGGGATCGGCTCATCGCACATCTCACAAAATTCCAGGCTTTCGCCCTTCGGCAGATCGCGCCGCGCCCGCGCCACAGCATCATCTATGGTGCTGTCGATTTGATCCTGCACTGCGCCGTCGTTTGCCCAACCTGAAGCCATAAGACCTCCTGAATCGTTAAGCAGAACACTAATTATAGCAAAACGAGGAGGGATCTGCTGAGAAAAGCCCGCCGCGGCGGGCTTTAGCGCGGTTAGCGGGCGTCCGGGCGCACGAGGTCGAAGCGCTGCGCTTCGTCAATGGCGTAGTAGGCGCTGGGGCCGCCGGCGCGTAAAACCGGTTGCGCTTTTGCGGTCTGGTAGATGCCGTTTTCCAGCAGCGTTTCGTCAATGTGAACCGCCACCACTTCGCCCAGCACCAGCCACGAATCTATGGGCTCGCCATTGGCGGAGGTCAGCTGGATGCACTGCGAAAGCCGGCACTCGAAATTCACCGGGCTTTCCGCCACGCGCGGCGCTTTCACCAGACGCGACGGCGCAGCGGTTAAGCCCGCTCGCGCAAACTCATCCTCGCCCCGGGGCAGGGTGGCGGAGGTTTCGTTCATCGGCACCGCCAGCGCGCGGGTGGTCAGGTTCCAGACAAACTCTTTGGTCTCCACGATATTCTGCACGCTGTCTTTCCAGCCGCTGCTGGCGAAGCCGATGATCGGCGGACGGTAATTAAAACAGTTAAAAAAGCTGTACGGGGCCAGGTTACGTTGCCCGTCGGCGTTAAGCGAGGCAATCCAGCCGATGGGGCGAGGGCCGACGATGGCATTCAGCGGGTCGTGCGGCAGGCCGTGGCCGCGAGCAGGTTCATAGTAATAACGTTTTTCCGACATAGCGCGCTCCTGTAAACAAAAAAACTATCATAGCCGGAGAGGCAAATTTTCCCCCACTTATTTACCGCCCTGGCCGCAGCAGGTATCTTACGCGCCCACACAGGAGAAAGCCGATGAACCGTAAACCGGGCCTGCACCCCCGCAACCGTCACCACAACCGCTATGACTTCGCCGCGCTTAAGCAGAGCTGCCCGGCGCTTGCTAATTATGTGCGCCTCTCGCCGCTGGGCGAAGAGACGGTCGATTTTGCCGATCCGCAGGCGGTAAAGACGCTTAACAAGGCGCTGCTGGCCCACTTTTACGGCGTGCAGAACTGGGATATTCCTGAAGGCTTTCTCTGTCCGCCTGTACCGGGCCGGGCGGATTACATCCACCACCTGGCGGATCTGCTCGCTGAAGGTAACGGCGGGGCGGTGCCTGCGCAGGCGAGCGTGCTGGATGTCGGCGTTGGCGCGAACTGCATTTACCCGCTTATCGGCCAGCATGAGTATGGCTGGCGTTTTACCGGCAGCGAAACGCACGACGAGGCGTTTCGCAGCGCGCAGGCGATTATTGCGGCGAACCCAGGGCTGAGCCGGGCCATCCGCCTGCGCCGTCAAAAACAACCGGACGCCATCTTTGAAGGCATTATTCATAAAAACGAACTGTATGATGCCACGCTCTGCAACCCCCCGTTCCACGATTCGGCGCAAAGCGCGCAGGCGGGCAGCGAACGCAAACGCCGCAATCTTGGGCTTACGGGCGCCGACCTGAATTTCGGCGGCCAGCAGCAGGAGCTGTGGTGCGAAGGCGGCGAAGTGGCCTTCATCAGCAAAATGATTGCCGAGAGCCAACGCGTCGCCCGTCAGGTGCTGTGGTTTACCTCGCTGGTTTCGAAAGGCGATAACCTGCCCGCGCTCTATCGCGCGTTACAGCAGGCGGGAGCCGTCAAAGTCGTGAAGAAAGAGATGGCGCAGGGTCAGAAGCAGAGCCGCTTTATCGCCTGGAGTTTCCAGAACGACGCCCAGCGCGAACGCTGGGCCCAGAGCCGTTTTCGTTAATCACACTTTCGGGTCGGCAGGCGGCAGCACGCCGCCGTTGCCGCCCATGGCCGCATCCTGCGCTCTCGCCGCCTGGGCTGCATCGGGCGCAGGCTGAACCATCTGCACCGTTTGTACCGGCGGGCGCACGCCTGCGAGATCGAAGTGTTTCTTCACCATGCCGTCCAGCGCGAAGCGCACCGTCCACTGCTTAAGCGGCTGTGTGGTGAAGGTGACGCGAATGGTAAACGCGGTATTGGTCAGGCCCACGATGCCGGCAAAATTCGGCTCGCCAATCACCAGCATGCGAATGTCTTCCCTTTCCATCAACTCTTCCACGGCGGCATGCAGCGCCCGGTTGGCTTTCTCCGTGTCTTCATGCCTGTCGACATCGTAGTTCGCCACAAAAGAGCCAATACCGCGCACGAAGTTAGCGAACGTGGTGATAGAGGACCACGGAATGATGTGGTAAGCGCCGGTATCCTGGCGTACCCCGACCGAGCGAATCGACATCCGCTCGACCGTACCGGTGAGCGGCCCGATGGTCACCAGGTCGCCGGTATTCATGCCGTTTTCAAACTGAATGAATATGCCGGTAATGATGTCTTTTACCAGCGTTTGCGAACCAAACGACACCGCCAGGCCGAGCGCCCCTGCGCCTGCCAGCAGCGGGGCGATATTCACGCCGATTTCTGAAAGCACAATCATCACCGTAATGGTGCTGATGATCACCGCCAGCGCGTTGCGAAACAGCGTCAGCAGCGTGCGGGTGCGGGCGCTTGGCATCGGGCGGCCATGAATGTCCGACGCCAGCCGGCTCTCAATCAGGCTCGCCAGCAGCGTCCAGCCTACGGCGGAGAAGAAGAGAATCAGCAGGATGCGGATGAGAATATCCACCGTTTTCTCGCCCGCGCCGCGCGTGATCCACTGCCAGAAATCGAACAACCCCCACGCGTTTAACAGCAGCATGACGGCCACGCAGACGGTCAGAATACGCGCCAGCTTCAGCGATACGGATAGCCAGCCGTTGATCCTCTTTTGCAGCATCGGGTAGTTGCGCTGCACTTCTGGCGACAATGTGATGGTTTTTTGCAGCCAGCGCGACAGCACGCCGGAGATGAACGCCGCCACGCTGATGATGGCGAGACTTTTCAGTGAAGCGCCCATCATAAATTTCAGGCTGTTGCCCGGGTCAAACAGCGAGAAGAAGAAGAGCACAATGAAATAAGCGCTGGCGATCCAGTGCCAGACCAGCGCAAAGGCGCTGATAAACAGGCTGAAGAAGGCGAGGGAGCGGTCCGCCAACTGGATCAAATCATGCTGGATTTCGCGCTTATTATGGAAAATGAGCCACAGCGCCCAGAGCGTAATGGTCAGCATAATGACCACGTTCGCCAGCGCCCCTGTCTGCACGTTGATCTGCGCCGAGATAATCGGCACCGCCACCAGCAGCCCGTAACCAATCAGGCTGCTCAGGCCGCTTAAGCGCGTGTTCCAGTAGCGGGCGCTGGCGTCGCTAATGCCAAAGGGCCGCAGGGTCGGCACGCGCGGGCAAAAGATAAGTCGCAGGATGGCTTTAAAAAACTCAATAAGCGCGAACGCGTTAAGAAAAAGCCCCTGCTGACGGGCAATGGTGCGGCTGCCGGCGTTCATCAGGTCGATAAACAGTTGCCCTAAAAAGAGCGTCAGCGCCAGGAGCGCCAGGTCGATGATGAACGCCAGCACAATCATGACCGGCAGTTGAAGCCAGTTGGCGCGGTTCTTGTTCTTACGCCTTCCCCACTCGCCCATTTTGCGATAAAGCGGTATGGCGCAGGCGCGAAGCGTCCAGTAAAAAGCAAAGACCGAGACCGCCAGCATGGTGAAATGGGTGAGGGCGTTGAGAAAGGTTTTCTGATTAAAAGCCTTGTGCGGCGCGCCGGTGATGTTGCGGTAGAGCTGGGCGAAGCGGCTGGAGAATTCGCCGCCGTAGTGACGGCTCACTTCCGTTACGTTCTCCAGCACCGTTTTCTCCTCTTCCTCCTCAACCGGCGGCGTGATGGCTGGCGTGGCTTTGTTTGCAGGCGTTGTCGAGGCCTGCCGGAGCTGGCTGATTAATTCGTTACGGGATTTTTCATTCTCCAGCACGTCCGCAAGCGCAGCGTAAGCGGCTTTCTTTTTCTCCGCGTCCGGCTCCGGCGATGCGGCCTGGCTGGTGTGCGTAGAGGAAGCGGCAACGGCAGCAGCAGGCAGGCTAACCGCCTGAGCAGAAAAGCTAAAGACGCTGACGAGCAGCAACACAATCCACGGCACGGCATACTCCGGATGAGAAAGTTAGGAAGCAAAGAAGATAAGTATAGTGTTCCGGCAAACGAGCCGAGGAAATGGGGAGTTTTCTGGCGCGAAACACTGCGTACCGACGCCAAAATTTATGAACTCTGCGCGGCCCTGAGATTGCGCTTCTGCGGGGGGATAAGCGAAGCGTCGCCCGCCGTTATTACACAAAGCAAGCGAAACCGGGTAAACGCGTAAGGCCAGCATCAGAAATAAAAAACCCTCTCGGATGAGAGGGTTTGCCTTAGCAGAAAACCTTACGAAACGTGCTGCAGGAACTCCTGCAAACGCGCGCTGGGCGGGTTCTCGATAAGCGCCTGCGGGTTGCCGTCTTCGGCAATGCGGCCTTTATCAATAAAGATGAGGCGCGAGGCCACCTTCTCGGCAAAGCCGATTTCGTGGGTCACGATAACCATTGTCATGCCTTCTTCCGCCAGATCCTGCATCACTTTCAGCACTTCATGGCGCAGTTCCGGGTCGAGCGCCGAGGTCGGCTCATCGAACAGCATCATCTTCGGCTTCACCGCCAGCGCACGGGCAATCGCCACGCGCTGCTGCTGGCCGCCGGAAAGTTCGGAAGGGTAGTGGTGCGCGCGCTCGGCGAGTCCCACTTTCGCCAGCAGCTCTTTCGCCAGCTTTTCCGCCTCTGCTTTAGACGCGCCACGCACGCGAACCGGGCCGAACATCACGTTCTCCAGCGCCGTCAGGTGCGGGAAGAGATAAAACTGCTGGAACACCATGCCCGCTTCCTGACGGATCAAGCGCTCGTCCACTTTCGGGTCGTTCACTTTCAGGCCATCGACGATCAGGTCGCCGCTGGTTATCTCTTCCAGCTTATTAATGCAGCGCAGCAGCGTGGATTTACCGGAGCCGGACGGCCCGATAATGACCACCACTTCGCCCTGCTTAATGTTCAAATCGATATTGTGCAGCACCTGGGTTTGGCCAAAGTGCTTCGAGACATTCTTAAATTCAATCACAGGATTTTCATCCTTCTTTCCAGACGACGCAGAATAAAGCTCAGTACCAGGGTGATAATCAGGTAGATAACCGCAACGGCGCTCCAGATTTCCAGGGCGCGGAAGTTGCCGGCGATAATCTCCTGGCCCTGACGGGTCAGTTCGGCGACGCCGATAACAATAAACAGCGACGTATCTTTAATGCTGATAATCCACTGGTTGCCGAGCGGCGGCAGCATACGGCGCAGCGCCAGGGGGAGGATCACATGGCGAATCGTCTCCCGGCGGGAGAGACCCAGCGCCAGGCCCGCCTCGCGAAAGCCCTTATGGATAGAGAGCACCGCGCCGCGGGTGATTTCCGCAATATACGCCCCGGAGTTGATCATGATAGTCACTACCGCCGCCGTGAACGGATCGATGCGCAGATCGTTGAACGCCATCGGCAGGGCGAAGTAGATAAACATCACCTGCACGACAATCGGCGTGCCGCGGATCACTTCGATAAATACCAGGGCGATATGGTTGGCTATCCAGCCGCCAAAGCTGCGGGCGAAACCGGCCACCAGACCGATTATCAGACCGCCGACCAGACCGAGGACCGAAATCCACAAGGTCATTTTGGCGCCTTCAAGCAAGAGGGGAATGGCAGGCCAGATGGCGCTCCAGTCAAACTGCATGATGATTTCCTGTGTTACCGTGGTTCAAAAACAGCAGGGGCGAAAGCCGCCCCTGACTGAGTGCTTATGGCTTTAAGAATAATTATTTCGGTTCAGTGCCGAACCATTTTTTATAGATTTCGTTATAGGTGCCGTTCTCTTTCAGCGTTTTCAGTGCGCCGTTAACTTTGGTACGCAGGTCATCGCTGCCTTTCGGGAAAGCGATGCCGTACTGCTGGCCCGCCAGAGAGTCGCCTACCGCTTTAAACTGACCATTGCCAGCCGTTTTGATGAAGTAAAGGATGTTCGGCGTATCGTGCAGCACGGCGTCAGCACGGTTGGTGCCAAGCTCCATATATGCGTTGTCGATGTTCGGGAACTGACGCAGATCTTTAGTTTTAATATTCGCTTTCGCGTAGTCAACGGAACCGGTGCCGCTCTTCACCGCCACCACTTTGCCGTCGAGATCTTTAACGCTTTTTACGTCGTTATTGTTCGCTTTGACCATCACCAGCAGGCCGCTGTTGTAGTAGCCATCAGAGAAGTCGATCGCTTTTTTGCGCTCTTCAGTGATGGTGATGCCCGCCAGCGCCAGGTCTACGTTTTTGGTTTGCAGCGCCGGGATAATGCCGCTGAAATCCATCGGCTTTAAGGTGTAGTCAAGCTTCAATTCTTTCGCGATAGCGGCCCACAGGTCCACGTCGAAGCCGACATATTTGTCGCCCTGTTTGAATTCAAACGGAACGAACGCCGTATCGGTCGCCACGACCAGTTTATCCGCAGCCTGGGAAGAGACCGCGAAAGCCAGGGTAAGTGCAGCCAGTGAAACTTTAAAAACAGACTTCATAGCATTTCCTTTTTTAATCCACGGGGCGATCCCCTGCGAGACGGGTGCAGTATGAAAAAATCGTGCCAGTTTTACAACCCACTGTTTTTCCAGCTGTAAGAAAAACAATCATTGCACCAGGAACAGAACTGGAACGACCTTTTGCACCACAATGAGGCACCAAAATAGTGCGCGACGGTCAGGTCGCAAGGGTTGAGCATTATTAGCGCAGATTACGGTTTGAAAACAATCGTTACTTAACGATTGTGTGAGGGATTAGTTACAAAAAAATAACGGATAGGGGGAATGTGAAACAAAAGCCTGCACTTAGTTAGTGCAAAGGTAAAAAAAAGCCCCTTCCCGAACGGGAAAGGGCATAAGCAGAGCGTCTGGCTTATTCGATGTTGGATTCAATAAACCACAGGAATTTATCCAGGTCGCGGGAGGCCGCGGTGAAAATATCTGCAGTATCTTCGTCTTTCGCTTCGCTAATCGCTTTACGAACATCGTTCGCCACAATAGCGTAGCGGTCGGCCAGCGCTTTCAGGTGCTCCTGCACGGTGTGGATATCAAGCGGGTAGCTTTGCAGCGGAGTCTTGCTGTTCACGACCTGCGTGGTGCCCAGGGCGACGCCGCCCAGCTGTACGGCACGTTCAGCGATGGTATCCAGGTGTTCGGTCAGCGTGGTGCGGAAACCGTCCAGCATTTCATGAACGCCGATGAAGTTAGCACCGCGCATATTCCAGTGAGCCTGTTTGGTGATCAGCGACAGATCGATAAACTGAACAACCTGACGATTGAGCAGCTCGATGGTGGCTTTCTTGTCTTCATCTGCTACATCGTTACGGGTGTAGAGCAGATCAGAACCTTTAGATTTAACCAGTTTAGCGGTACTCATAATCATATCCTCTTGATGTTGGTGTCCCAATCAATTTACCGGAAATAAGTATAGCATCGGTTCCCCGACCTGCAGGTTTGGATATACCTATTGGTTAAATAGCAGAAGCTAAGTTGCTTTTAATTTTATTTATAATCAAATGGTTATCATGTTTTTTGCAGATGAATCTTAATTCCGTCAGCAACATAAGTTCATATTTTTATTATTTATTGATCTACAACAAACCTGGCAGGAAATATAAGTTGCTTAAGCGGGGGGGAATTATTTTCGCCCGTCAGCGAGGCGGGCGAAAATAAATAAGAAAGGTTAATTGATATCAACCTCTTTGAGCTGCGTTTCGCGGCGAAGGGTAAGCGTCGAGCCAACGGAGGCGACGATTATCGACAATAGCGCCAGCCACTGCGTCAACGTCAGGCTTTCGCCCAGAAACACCATACCAGAGAGCGCCGCAAGCCCTGGCTCCATACTCATTAGCGTACCGAAAGTGCGGGTGGGTAAACGCGTTAGCGCAATCATTTCAAGAGAGTAGGGCAGCGCGGTGGAAAGCACCGCAACGCCAAGCCCCAAAGGCAGCAGCGACCAGTGCCACAGCGCCTCGCCCGCCTGCAAAGCGCCAACAGGCACAAAAATCACTGCGGCGATAAGCGAGCCTAACGCCACGGTCGCCGGGCCATGATCCGCGCCGGCGCGCTGGCCGGTCAGAATATAAAGCGCCCAACAAGCGCCTGCGCCCAGGGCGCAGGCGGCGCCAAACAGGTCGACATGGGCGACATCTTTACCGAGCGGCAGCAGAAACCACAGCCCCAGCACCGCCAGAATGACCCAGACAAAATCGATGGGTCTGCGCGAGCCAAACAGCGCGACCGCCAGCGGCCCGGTAAACTCCAGCGCCACCGCAATGCCAAGCGGCACCGTATTAATCGCCAGATAGAACAGGTAGTTCATCGCGCCCAGCGACAGACCGTAGCAGAGCAAAGGCAAACGCTGCGATTTCGTAAAGCGCAGGCGCCACGGCTTGAAGACGATAACCAGAATAAGGGTGCCCAGCGCGAGACGCAGCGCGGTAACGCCGGGCGCACCGACCAGCGGAAAAAGCGATTTAGCAAGTGAGGCGCCGCTCTGAATTGAAATCATAGCGACCAGTATTACTACTATGGGCATCCAGACGGGCATTTTGCGGGGCAACGTAGGCATCCTGTTCCTGTCAATTTTTGTCAGTGATAAGTAAAAGCCTGAGTTTAAGCGAAATAAAACGGTGCCGGTTGAACTTTTATTGAAAAATCACGCCGGGAAAATCGCTACCATGGCCGCCGTATCGCTCATTATTTCTCCATTCCCATTTAGGAATAATCTGGATGATGGTTAACGCTACGGGCATCCATAATGAGGCCCACGTGTTAAAACGCTGGATATTGAACAAGATAGGAGCATATGGAAATGTTCTGTTACACCAAAAGACGCGTTAGACAACGCGATTCACAAAGAGTTTCTCACCCGTCTTTGGTATATTAAAAACTTAGGACTTACTTGAAGCACATTTGAGGTGGTTATGAAAAAAATTGCATGTCTTTCAGCACTGGCTTGTGTTCTGGCCGTTTCCGCGGGTTCCGCTGTTGCCGGTACTGCTACCGTTTCCGGTGGCTATGCTCAGAGCGACGCGCAGGGCGTAATGAACAAAATGAACGGTTTCAACCTGAAATACCGCTATGAGTTCGATGACAGCAACCCGCTGGGCGTAATCGGTTCCTTCACCTATACCGAAAAAGATCGTACCGATAACGGCCTGTACAACAAAGGCCAGTACTACGGCCTGACTGCCGGTCCGGCTTTCCGCATCAATGACTGGGCAAGCATCTACGGCGTAGTGGGTGTTGGCTATGGTAAATTCCAGAGCACCGACTACCCGACCAAAACCAGCGACACCAGCGACTACGGTTTCTCTTACGGCGCCGGTCTGCAGTTCAACCCGGTTGAAAACGTTGCTCTGGACTTCTCCTACGAGCAGAGCCGCATCCGCAACACCGATGTTGGCACCTGGATCGCAGGCGTGGGCTACCGCTTCTAATTCGCTTTGCGAAGATAAAAAATCCGCCTCACCGGGCGGATTTTTTTTGCCTGCAACGTATGCGCAAAACGCTAGCGTGTTTTCGTCTCAAAAATATCGCTGCCCAGGTGATCATAGCTCACCTTATGCAGTTTAAAGTTAGTCACCCAAACCGGCCCCGCTTTTTGCGACGAGACAAACTTATATTTCGACGTAATTTCTTTTGCTTTAATCCCCGTCCACTGCGCAAAAAAGCTCAGAAAATCATTGGCTGAGCGGCGCGCTTTAATAAGGCGATGCGCGGTGTCGTCGCTTGAAAGCACCATAAAGGGCACCTGGAAATTTTGCTGAAACTTATCGTCATGCGCCAGGTACTGCACCTCTTTACCCCGCTCTTTAAAGGCCAGACCGTGGTCGGAAAAATAGACCATGGAGAAACTTTGCCCGGTGTTCTGCAACTGCTGATAAAGCTGCTCCAGCAGATGATCGGTCTGCGTGATGCTGTAAAGGTAGCAAGAGGTCTCCTTCGACTGAACGAACACCTCATATTTGCCTTGCGTGCGGTCGCAGGCCTGAGGATGCGAGCCCATCAGATGCAGCACGATAAGCTGCGGCTGCGTACGCGGCGTGGCAAAAACCTGCGATGTCATCTTTAACAGCGCTTCGTCACGGGTATTTTTATCCGCTTCGAAATCGCCGCTTTTCAGAAACTGCACTTCATCGGCGCGCTTAGCGATGCTGGCGATGGCGGTGTCGTACTCGCCAATCTGGCCCTGATTAGAGAACCACCAGGTCTGAAAACCGGCGCGATTGGCAAGCGTAACGAAGTTATCCTGATACTGCGGCTTATTGTCGAGCACGCGATTGAGCGTCAGCCCCAGCGATTTTTGTGTGGAGCCGCTTGCGGCGACGTAATCCGTAAAAAAATAGCCATTGGCGTGGCTGGCGAAAGGGGTGTTGTCCCAGTGGCCGCCAAACGCGCCGACCGCGTCGCGACGCACGCTTTCGCCAATAACCACTACATAAGTGTGGTATTTCGGCTTCGCCGCCAGCACGTTCCAGGAGTCTTTCACCTGCGACAGCGCAGCCATACGCTGCTGCTCGTCGATCACCTCTGCATTATTAACCACCACATCTTTAACAAAGCGGAACACCGGATAGCCGGTGTCTTTGAGCTTAAAGACGCCGCCATAAGCAAGGTTTTGCAGGGGCGCGACAAAAAAAGCCGCCACGCTCACCGCAAGGCAAAGATGGTCGGTAAAACGCCACGGCTGTTTTGCGGCGGGCTTGCGCCGAAAAGCGATAACGCCGAGCGCGAAGATAAACAGCGACACCAGGTAGCTGTACCACGGGAAGATGGTCAGGAGCTCGGTGGACTCTTCCATATTGGTGGAATGCAGCGCCAGCAGCGTATTGAAGTTCGGCGCGCCGTAAGCCTGACCAAAGGGAAAATAGAAAGCCGCCGTCAGCGAACAGAGCGCCAGCATATTTTTTTGCACGCGCGGCGCAATGCGCCAGAGCAGCAACAGCACGCAGCTGAAAGCCACGGCGTAAAGCAGGCTGAATTCATAACCCAGCGCAGTGTTAATAAGCAAGGATTGCAGAAAGTAGAAACCCACCCACGGATCGAGCGCGATGCCGCGCGCAGCCAGCGTATCTTTAACGGTTAAATTCATATTCAGGTTCAACGAGACGCCATGCGCTAACCCTGGCGTAGAGGGTCTGTCGTGCTTTGCGGTCGGAAAAAGGAAAGGAAGAAATTCACATCCGGGAGCCGCTGTGCTGACAAGGCTGCAAGAAGATAAAGCCGAAGAATAAGAAGATCAACTGGCGCTAACAAACTGTTTTGCGAGGGAGATTACAAAAACGGCGAAAAAGCGGGAAAAGGGCCAACGTGACGAGAGAAAACCAGAAAAAATAAGCCAGACAAATGACAAAACGATGACGGGGTCATCAGAAAACCTTCTTGCGCGCGCTTACTTCTGACGAGGCGGCGTTTGCGCCGGCTGCGGTTTTCCGCCCAGATAATCGCACAGTAAATTCAGCAGCAGCAGCCGCACCTGAAAAGGGGAGTGACTAAACACGCGCATACACCTCTTAAATTCGTCCATAACACGCCTCCTCGTGTAAACAGCCAGCCCAACCATCCTTGCTCGGCTGTTTGCATTACATACAGATATAGCACAGGCTATATTCTATAGCTACGGCTAACTCGTTAATTTTTTGTGCTGGCGAAGGTGTGGTTTACAATGGGCGCACCGTAGAGCATCCCAACAATGCGCCACTGAAATGAGGAAGTAGAATGAGCCGTCGGGCAGGTAAGCACAGCAGCACAAAAGTGACGCAACTGGTTAATGTTGAAGAGCATGTTGAAGGCTTTCGCCAGGTGCGAGAAGCCCACCGGCGAGAGCTTATTGATGATTATGTCGAGCTGATTTCCGATCTTATCCGGGAAGTGGGCGAGGCCCGTCAGGTCGATATGGCGGCGCGGCTCGGCGTCTCGCAGCCTACCGTCGCGAAAATGCTCAAAAGGCTGGCCACCGTGGGGCTTATCGAGCAGATCCCCTGGCGGGGCGTTTTCTTAACGGCCGAGGGCGAAAAGCTGGCCCAGCAGAGCCGCGAGCGCCACCAGATAGTAGAAAACTTCTTGCTGGCGCTGGGCGTAAACCCTGACACGGCCCGTCGCGACGCGGAAGGGATGGAACATCACGTCAGCGAAGAGACGCTTGAGATCTTTCGCCGCTTCAGCGAACAACATGGATTCGGTCACGAATGATTAAAACGCTGGCGCGTCCTTTCCTGCACGATCGTTTCTTACAACTGCTGCTTATCGTTGGCGCCGCGCTGCTTGTCGCCACGCCCTTCGCGCCGCGGCAGTGGGCCTCCGCTATCGACTGGCATACTATCCTGACGCTGGCGGGTTTAATGATGCTCACCAAAGGGGTGGAACTGAGCGGCTATTTTGATGTGCTCGGCCGTCGCATGGTGCGCCGCTTCGCCAGTGAACGACAGCTCGCGCTCTTTCTGGTCTGCGCCGCCGCGTTGCTTTCTACCTTTTTAACTAACGACGTGGCGCTCTTCATCATTGTGCCGCTGACGCTCACCTTAAAGAAGCTGTGCAATATTCCGGTTAACCGGCTGATTATCTTTGAAGCGCTGGCGGTTAACGCCGGGTCGCTGCTGACGCCGATAGGCAATCCGCAAAACATATTACTCTGGGGACGTTCCGGACAATCGTTCGCCGCGTTTGTCTGGCAGATGGCGCCGCTGGCGCTGGCGCTCGTAACCAGCCTGTTGCTTCTTTGCTGGTTCTGTTTCCCGGCCAAAAAGCTCGACTATCAGGCGCGGGAGAAAAGCCCCGCCTGGCAGCCGCGTCTGGTCTGGGGCTGCCTGGCCTTTTATGTTGTTTTCCTGGTTGCGCTTGAGCTTAAACTCGAATTGTGGGGCGTTCTGCTGGTGGCCGCCGGTTTTGCATTGCTGGCGCGTCGGGTGCTGGTCAGCATCGACTGGAGCCTGCTGCTGGTTTTCATGGTGATGTTTATCGACGTGCATATGCTCACCCAGCTTCCTCTGCTGCAGGGAATGCAGAATGTGTCGACGCTTTCCCACGGCGGGCTGTATCTGCTCGGCATTGGCCTGTCGCAGGTAATCAGCAATGTGCCGGGCACCATTTTATTGCTTAACTATGTGCCGCCCTCAGCGCTGCTCGCCTGGGCGGTGAACATCGGCGGGTTTGGCCTGCTGCCGGGGTCGCTCGCCAATATTATTGCGCTGCGCATGGCGAATAACCGTCGCATCTGGTGGCGCTTCCATCTCTTCTCTATCCCGTTGCTCGTCTGGTCGGCACTGGTGGGATACGGGTTGATAAACCTGCTTTTTCTCAGATAGTGCTAATTTGTCAGTTTTTCCTGGAAAATGTATAGCTACGTCCTACGTTTAGTTAACGACGCTTTTGTGACGTAGTTAACTGACAGGACTGTTGCTGGCATATGGCTGAGAACAACAAGAAGCCTGACGACGCATCTCGTCAGGACGAAGAGAAAAAAGAGAACAAACAGGGCGAAGAGGGAAAAAACGGCGACAACGGGCGCAAACGGCCCGGTAAAAAGCCGTTAATCATTCTTGGCATCGTGGTTATCGTGATGGTTATCGTGGCGCTGGTCTGGTGGTTTATGACCCGCAACGAAGAGACCACCGATGACGCTTTCACGGAAGGCGACGCCGTGACCGTAGCGCCAAAAGTGGCGGGCTATGTGACGGATCTGCGTGTAAAAGACAACCAGCTGGTGAAGAAAGGCGATTTACTGGTGGTTATCGACCCGCGCGACGCGCTGGCCCAGCGCGATCAGGCCCGGGCGCAGGTTGGCCTTGCCGAATCCCAACTCCATCAGGCTCAGGCGCAGCTGGCGCTGGCTAAAGTGCAATATCCCGCCCAGCGGGATCAGGCGCAGGCGCAAGTACTGAAGGCCGAGGCCGATCTCGCTAACGCCCGCGCCGAATATAAACGCCAGCGCGGCGTCGACCCCCGCGCCACGTCGCAGCAAAATATCGATACCGCCAGCGCGCAATTGCGCAGCGCCGAAGCGGGCCTGGCCAACGCCAAAGCGCAGCTGGAAGTCGCCGAGCAGGTTAAACTGCAAATCCGTCAGCAGGAGACCAATGTCGAGGCTCGTCAGCGACAGGTCGAGCAGGCGCGCGCCCAGTTGCAGACGGCGGAGCTTAACCTCTCTTATACCGAAGTGCGCGCCCCGTTTGACGGCTACGTCACAAAGCGTAACGTGCAACTCGGCACGCTGGTGCAGGCGGGCAGTTCACTCTTCTCGGTGGTTTCCCCCAATATCTGGGTGGTGGCGAACTTTAAAGAGTCGCAGCTTGAGCGCATGCGCCCTGGCAATAAAGTGACGCTGTCGGTGGATGCCTTCCCGGATATGGAACTGGAAGGGCATGTCGACAGTATCCAGCAGGGCAGCGGCTCTCGCTTCTCTGCGTTCCCGGCGGAAAACGCCACCGGCAACTTTGTAAAAATCGTCCAGCGCGTGCCGGTAAAAATCGTTATCGATAAAGGGCTCAGCGCCGACAGGCCGCTGCCGCTCGGGCTTTCCGTGGAACCTAAGGTGACGGTGGAATGAGCGAGCACGGCCACGAGAACTGGAAACCCGCCAGCAACCCGTGGGCGGTGGCGATAGTCGTCACCCTCGCGGTGTTTATGGAGATTCTCGACACCACCATCGTGAACGTGGCGTTGCCGCACGTGGCGGGTTCACTCTCTTCAAGCTATGACGAATCGACGTGGGTGCTCACCAGCTATCTGGTGGCGAACGGCATCGTGCTGCCGATTTCGGCGTTTTTAAGCCGCCTGTTTGGCCGCAAGCAGTTTTTCCTTATCTGCATTGTGATGTTCACTGTCTGTTCATTTCTCTGCGGTATCGCTACTGAGCTCTGGGAAATTATCCTGTTTCGTATATTGCAGGGGTTTTTCGGCGGCGGGCTGCAGCCTACCCAGCAGTCAGTGCTGCTCGACTACTTTAAGCCTGAAGATCGCGGCAAGGCGTTCGGCCTCTCGTCCATCGCCATTATCGTCGCCCCGGTGCTGGGGCCGACCCTTGGCGGCTGGATAACGGACAACTACTCCTGGCGCTGGGTCTTCTTTATTAATATCCCGGTCGGCATTATTACCGTGCTGGCTATCTATCAGCTGCTGGAAGATCCGCCCTGGGAGCGTAAATCCGAAGAGAAACTGACCATTGACTGGACCGGGATCGGCTTGATAGCCCTGGGCCTCGGCTGCCTGCAGGTGATGCTTGACCGCGGCGAAGATGAAGACTGGTTTCTCTCGAATTTCATTCGCACTTTCGCGGTGCTGACGCTTATTGGCATCATCGGGGCGATTTTCTGGCTTATCTATGCCAAAAAGCCGGTGGTTGACCTGCACTGCATGAAGGATAAAAACTTCGCCGTCTCCAGCCTGCTGATGGCGGGCATGGCGATGATCCTCTACGGCAGCTCGGTCGTTATTCCGCAGCTGGCGCAGCAGGATCTGGGCTATACCGCCACCTGGTCCGGGATGGTGCTTTCGCCTGGGGCGGTGCTCATTGTGTTAACGATTCCCCTTGTGCTGAAGCTCATGCCGATAGTGCAGACGCGGTATATCATCGCCTTCGGTTTTGCCTGCCTTGCCGCATCGTTTTTCTGGTCGCGCACGCTCACGCCGGATATCGATTTTGAAACGCTGGTGCTTTTTCGCAGCGCCCAGTCAATCGGGCTTGGCTTTCTGTTCGTGCCGCTGACGACCATTGCGTTTATCACCATTCCCCGGCAGCTGAACGCCGATTCCGCCGCGCTGTTTACGATGTTTCGTAACGTGGCAGGCTCCGTCGGCATATCGCTTTCCACTGCGGCGATTACGGAGCGTTCGCAGGCGCACAGCGCCTATCTGAGCTACCACACGTCGTCCTTTAACGAGCAGTTTCAGCAGGCGATACGCCATTCGGCAGAGGCGATACGTAATTTTACCAGCCTGGCGGGCGATCCGGCGGGCATTGCTACCGGTCAGATGTATAAGACGATGATTGCCCAGTCGCGCATTCTCGCCTACATCGACGTCTTTACGATTTTAAGCGTCGTGGCGCTGCTGTTGATTCCTTTTTGTTTACTGCTTTCGCCCATCAAGAGCGAAGGCGCCGCAGGAGCACATTAACATGTCCAGGAGAGTGATTTTTCAACCCGCCATCGCGCTTGCCTTGCTGGCGGCGGGCTGCGCCGTAGGGCCGGATTATCAGGGCGCAAAGCCCGTCACCCCCGGCGCGTTTGGTGAAACCACCCGCCAGAATCAAGCGGGCGTCGCCTCCCGAGCGCAGTCCACAGCCCCCGATCCCCGCTGGTGGCGCGCGTTTAACTCGCCGCAGTTGGACAGCCTGATTGAGCGCGCGATTGCCGGCAACCTGTCGCTGCAGCAAACGGTGCTGCGCATCGCCGGCGCGCGTGAACAAATTACCCAGGCGGGCGGCGCATTTTTCCCGGCGGTCAACGGCAACCTTCGCGCCACACGCCAGCAACTGGGGCTGAAGGGAGAGCTGAAATCGCATGATGTTTACGGCCAACTCGATGATGTCGACCCGCAAATCGCCGGCGCGCTGGGGCCGCTGACCCAGCCCATCAACCTTTATCAGGGCAGCTTCGACGCCCAGTGGGAGATTGACCTCTGGGGCCGGGTGCGGCGTCAGGTGGAGGCGGCGCAGGCGCAACAGCAGGCGGCGATTGAACAGCGCAACGACGCGCTGGTCTCGCTTGAAGCGGAAGTGGCCCGCGCCTGGCTACAGCTGCGCGGCGCGCAAAGCATCATCAACACATTGAACGCGCAGATCGCCTCGGCGCAGCAGACGCTGGAGCTGACCGAAAGCCGCCAGCGCGGCGGGCTTTCCCCGCAGCTGGACGTGGAGAACGCCCGCGCCCAGCTCGGCAATCTGCAGGCGCAGCTGCCGCAGTATCAGGCGCAGGCGCGCCAGGCGATGAACGGCCTGGCGGTGCTGCTCGGCAAGCCGCCGGGCGCGCTCGACAGCGAGCTGCAAAATGTGCAGCCGCTGCCAAAACTGCCAGAGATTGTGCCGGTCGGCGTGCCCTCCACGCTTGCGCGCCGTCGCCCCGACGTGCGTGAAGCTGAGGCGAACCTGCACGCCGCCACCGCGCAGATCGGCGTGTCGGTAGCGCAGCTTTTCCCGAGCCTTTCCCTTACCGGGCAGTTTGGCCTGCGCAACAGCGAAGCGGATTATCTGACTGACTGGAGCAGCCATTTCTACAGTTTCGGCCCGCAGATTTCCATTCCCATTTTCCAGGGCGGACGGCTGGTCTCCAGCGTGAAGGTCGCCCGCGCCGAGCAGGGCGCCGCCGTGCTGCAGTATCGCCAGACGGTGCTGACCGCGCTTTCCGATGTGGAAAACGCGCTGGTGAGTTATCGCACCGACCAGCAGCGTGAAGCGGGGCTGAATAACACCATCGAAGCGTTGCAAACCGCTTTTGATCTGGCCAACGACAGCTATCGCAAGGGCATTGCGACCTTCCTTGACGTGCTCGACGCCCAGCGCCAGCTGGCGCAGGCTGAAGAGCAGCGCGCCCAGGCGCGGGTGCAGAGCAGCCTTGATTTAGTGGCGCTCTACAAAGCGCTTGGCGGCGGCTGGGAGCCTTACCAGAATGTGCGGTTGCCTGACTATGCTGTCTTTGGCGAAGCGCCGCGCGGCTAAGTTCAGAGGATTAGGCAAGAGATGAGCAGAAATTCACTCCCTCTGTTTTCACCAGGGCGTGTATAACGATAAGAGTTCCTGACATCGATTAACCGACGAGGGCTGTTCTATGCGTTATAACAAACTGGGTAATACCGGGCTGTTTGTCTCTGAACTCTGTCTTGGCACCATGACGTTCGGCGGCGAAGGTGAAAGTATGTGGGCCAAAATCGGCCAGCTGGGGCAGAGCGAGGCGGATAAGCTGGTCGGCAGCGCGCTGGATGCGGGCATTAACTTCATCGACACCGCGAATGTCTATTCGGAAGGACGCTCGGAAATCATTACCGGCCAGGCGCTGAAAAATCTTCAGGTGCCGCGGGAAAACGTGGTGGTCGCCACCAAAGTCTTTGGTGAAACCGGCACCGCAGGAGTTAATTCACGCGGTTCGTCGCGCTATCACATTATGAACAGCGTGAAAGAGAGCCTTCAGCGCCTGCAGCTTGATCATATCGATCTCTATCAACTGCACGGCTTCGACCCGGCCACGCCCATCGAGGAGACGCTTTACGCGCTGGATAACCTGGTGAGGCACGGCCACGTTCGCTATATCGGCGTTTCCAACTGGGCAGCCTGGCAAATCATGAAGGCGCTGGGCATTTCGCAGCGTCTCGGGCTTGAGCGCTTCGCCTCGCTTCAGGCTTACTACACCATAGCCGGGCGCGACCTTGAGCGCGAACTGGCGCCGATGCTGCAAAGCGAAGGGCTGGGATTAATGGTCTGGAGCCCGCTGGCGGGCGGTTTGCTGAGCGGCAAATACAGCCGTGAAGGCGAGGGCGAAGCCGGGTCGCGCCGCCTGAATTTCGACTTCCCGCCGGTCAATAAAGACCGCGCTTTCGACTGTGTGGACGTGATGCGCGCTATCGCCGACGCGCGAGGCGTATCGGTGGCGCAAATCGCGCTGGCCTGGCTGCTGCACCAGCAGGTGGTCAGCAGCGTGATCATTGGCGCCAAACGGCCGGAACAGCTCAGCGACAATATCGCCGCCACGGAGATTCATCTGAACGAAGACGAGCTTAACCAGCTCAACGCCGTCAGCGCGCTGCCGCCTGAATATCCCGGCTGGATGCTGGAGCGGCAGGGGGAATACCGCCGCAATCAGCTAACACCTTCCTGATTTTTCACCACACCCGCTCAGGCGGCGAGGGCAACCTCGCCGCCTTTTTTATGCTGCGCTTTTTCGACTCTGTTCACAAAATAGCCACGTGCTTTTTGTTTGACTTATCGTCATCGTCTATATGACTAGTCATATACTTTTAATGACTTTACATGACTATCGAGGAGAGCGAGCATGACGCAGAAACTGCCAGAAGGCTTTTTGTGGGGAAATTCCGTTTCCAGTATGCAGACCGAAGGCGCATGGGATGAAGAAGGAAAGGGGATGTCGGTGTACGACATCCGTGAAGCCAGCGAATTCGCGTCTGACTGGAAAGTCGCCACCGATTCCTATCATCGCTACGAAGAGGACTTCGACCTGATGCAGGATCTGGGCATGAACTGCTACCGCTTTCAGATAGCCTGGAGCCGGGTCTGCCCGGAGGGCGACGGCGAGTTCAACCCGCAGGGCATTGCCTTTTATGAACGTTTTATTGACGGCCTGCTGGCGCGCGGCATCGAACCGATGATCTGCCTCTATCACTTTGATATGCCGCTGGCGCTGGCGCGCAAATACAACGGCTTTACCGACCGCAAGGTTATGGAGGCCTTTGTGCGCTACGGGCGCAAGATGATCGACTGCTTCGGCGACCGGGTGACCTACTGGCTTACCTTCAACGAACAGAATATCTATCACATGCCCGAGGCGTTTAAGGTGGCGGGCTATTTAAGCGGCGAAAAGACGCTGCGCGAGCTCTATCAAATTCAGCATCACGTGATGATGGCGCATTGCCATCTCACCCATTATCTGCACGAGAACTATCCAGGCAAGCTCATGGGCGGCATGCTGGCGCACCAGCTTGTCTACCCGGCGACCTGCAAACCGCGGGATGTTTTCTGCGCCCAGCAGTATGACGAATTTCTCAATCAGAACCTGCTGCGCGCCTTTGCAGGCCAGGGCTACAGCCCGGCGGTCATGGCGGTAGCGGCGCGGGAAGGGTTTCAGGATATCTTCCGCGAAGAGGATCTGGCGCGGCTGGAGCAGATGAAAAACGACTTTATGGCCTTCAGCTACTATGCCAGCAAAACCCTCGACAGCGACGCCATTCCGCACGACGCGCCGGTTAACGACTACCTGCTGTACGGCGATAAGCCGAACCCCTATCTGAAGGCGACGGAATGGAACTGGCAGATAGACCCGCTCGGCTTTCGCACCATCATCACCCGCTATTACAACGACTGGCGGCTGCCGGTCTTCCCTATCGAAAATGGCATTGGCGTCATTGAATCATGGGATGGCGTCAACCCTGTCGAAGACAGCTACCGCATCGCCTACCACCGCGACCATATTCAGGCGATGAAAGAGGCCATTTTCAGCGATGGCGCGCAGGTGCTGGGCTATCTCGGATGGGGGCTTATCGACATCCTTAGTTCGCAGGGCGATATGCGCAAGCGCTACGGCGTGGTCTATGTGAACCGGGAAAACCACGACCTCAAAGATCTTAAACGGGTGCCAAAAAAGAGCTACGCGTGGCTGAAACAGGCGATTCGCAGCAACGGCGAGGCGTTGTAACGGGCGAGCGGGCGGTAAGCGGCTGATTAACAGGGGGAGCTTGATAATGTCTGAAGCAAACATAACACCGAAGATGCAGTCCTTTGTCGACAGGTTCGTCGACTATTCCGCCCGCCTCGCCGGACAGGTGCATTTGCGTTCGCTGCGGGACGCCTTCGCCATGGTGATGCCGGTCTTTATCCTGGCCGGCCTGGCGGTGCTTATCAATAACGTGGTCTTTCCCTGGGTGATGGAGGGCGAAACGCTGGCGCGCTTTAAAATCTGGGGCGAAGCAATTATCAATGGCACGCTGAATATCGCCGCGCTGCTGATAGCGCCAATGATCGCCTGGGCGCTGGCGCGCAACCGCAATTTCGATAACCCGGTTTCGGCAGTGGTGATCGCCCTGTGCAGCTTTATTATCATGATGCCCATGCGGCTGGAGCTGGTGCCGGAGGGCGGCGAGCGCGCGGTGCGCGTGACTCAGGCGCTCTCCTACGCCAACATCGGCTCAACCGGCATTTTCGCCGGGGTGTTGATTGGCCTGGTGGCTACCGAGCTGTTTATCCGCATCTCAGGTATCAAAGCGCTGGATATTTCGCTGGGAGAGAACGTGCCGCCCGCGGTGAGCAAATCGTTTTCGGCGCTGCTGCCCACTATCCTCACGCTGTCGAGCTTCGCCGTTATCGCAGCGCTGCTGGCCGCCGTGCTGCATACCGATCTCATTCATCTCATCACCACGCTTATCCAGCAGCCGCTGCGGCTGGTGAACACCAGCCTGCCCGGCACGCTCTTTATTTACAGCTTCGGCAATTTCCTGTTTACGCTTGGCATTCACCAGTCGGTGGTTAACAGCGTGGTGCTGGAGCCGTTTCTGCTCATCAACACCAACGAGAATATGCTGGCCTTCGCCAACGGGCAGCCCATTCCGCATATCATCAACAACATCTTTGTGCCGACATTCGGCATGATTGGCGGCACCGGCAGCACGCTGTCGCTGCTTATCGCCATCTTTATCTTCGCCCGGCAGAAATCGTCGAAGCAGGTGGCGCGGCTTGCCATTTCGCCCGGACTGTTCAATATCAACGAACCGGTCATTTTCGGCCTGCCGATTGTCTTCAACCTGCCGCTGATGATCCCGTTCGTGCTGCTGCCCGCCATCGGTATTTTCTTCGCCTGGGCTTGCACCAGCCTCGGTCTGATGTCGCGTTGCGTGGTGATGATCCCCTGGACCACGCCGCCGGTGCTCAGCGCCTGGCTCGCGACCGCCGGGGACTGGCGGGCGGTGGTGGTTCAGTTGATCATCATCGTCTTTGGTGTATTCTTCTACCTGCCTTTCCTCAAAGTTGCCGAGCGAGTGGCTTTAAAAAACAGTGGGATAGCGGAATAATCAGCATAACAGAAGGAACGGCGGATGGCGGCGAAATACATCACTATCGCGCGGGAAATCAAAAAGCGCATCATGAGCCAGCAGTACCCAGCCCACCTGCCGCTGCCTGACCAGTTCGCGCTGGCGCAGGAGTTCAACACCAGCCGGATGACCATTCAACAGGCGATGCGCCAGTTAATCGTCGAAGGTCTGGTCTATACGCGCCAGGGGCTCGGCACCTTTATCCGCAAGAATTTTCTGCAACTCTCGCAATGGGATCTGCCGGGCAGCGACTATTTCGGCGCCACCAAAACCTGGGAGAATGTCGGTACCGTTACAAGCCAGGTGATTAAGTTCGAGCTGCGCTTTCCGGACGAAAAAGAGCAGGCGTCGCTGCTGATTGACGCCGACGCGCCGGTCTATGACTTTATCCGCCTGCGCCTGCTGGATGGCGAGCCGGTGTCGCTGGAGTTCACGCTGATGCCGGTGCAGCTAGTGCCAGGACTTAACAAAAGCCATCTCGAAAGCTCGGTGTTCCGCTATGTACAGGAGACGCTGGATCTGAAGCTGATGGGCTCCTGGCGGGTGGTGCGGGCGTTAAAACCCAATGAACAGGATCAGCGCTACCTCAATTGCGAACCCGGCGACCCGGTGCTGGAGGTTGAGCAGGTGGTCTATCTGGATGACGGCACGCCGCTGGAATATGCGCACTGCCATTACCGCTACGATCACGGCGGCATTATTGTGGTGAACCACGGATAAAAAAACGGCGGGTTATGCACCCGCCGTTTTCATTAATGCGTATCGGTAAGCTTAGTTCAGACGCACCGGCATACCGGAGCGGTTCTGGATAGCCTGCTCAACGACGTTCTGATCGACGTCAGACTGGCTGGCGACGTTTTGCACCGCGCTGGTCAGCGTAACAGGCACAACTTCGTTGTTGTTGATCTGATCTTCGCTGGTGGAGAGCGGATTGTGCACCTCAATGTAACGGCTGCCGTCCGGCTCGGTGGTTGCTTTTACCGGCTCGTTGATAAACTGCACGCGGGTGCCGACCGGCACGTTTTCAAACAGGAACTTGATGTCGTCGTTACGCAGACGCACGCAGCCGTGGCTCACGCGCAGGCCGATGCCAAAGTTGGCGTTAGTGCCGTGAATCGCGTACAGGCGGCCGATGTAAAGCGCGTACAGGCCCATCGGGTTATCCGGACCCGCCGGTACGACGGCTGGCAGCGGTTCGCCCGCGGCGGCGTATTCCGCATGCATTTTGGCCGTCGGCGTCCAGGTCGGGCCCGCTTTCTTGCGCTCCACCTTGGTCACCCAGTTCATCGGGGTATCTTTACCCAGCTGGCCGATACCGATTGGCAGGACGATGACCGTATTCGTATCTTTCGGATAGTAGTAGAGGCGCATCTCGGCGCTGTTAATCACAATGCCTTCGTGCGGGGTATCCGGCAGGATCAGCTGCTGCGGAATATTAAGGATAGTACCGGCTTTCGGCAGGTACGGGTCCACGCCCGGGTTGGCTTCCAGCATGTTGGAGAGGCCCAACTGATACTGCGCCGCGAAATCTTCGAGCGGCAGCGTATTGCCTTCAGGAATGGTAATAATCTGGTTTTGACCAACCAGGCGGCTGCCGTCCGTTGGTAAAGGATAAGTCACGGCAGCGGCGGTTTTGCAAAAACCGACAACAGCAAAAGCTGCCACTAAAAGCGTACGTAATTTCATATTCATCTTATGCGAAGTTGTGTGCCAGACTGGCCGTGTATTAAAGGGACAAACCGATACGGGAGCGCATTATATGTGCATTCTCCCCCCCTGGGAATTCAGATGTGTATGAAATCACATTTTTTTCCCTCGTTTACATTTTAGCCGCCTCATTCACCGGGCGAATTAAATTAGGAGTTGTGGCATACTGCGGGGTTTATCACACTTTTTCGCAGGACAATCCCGTGTTAGTTACCAGCAACGTCACCATGCAGTTCGGCAGTAAGCCGCTGTTTGAAAACATTTCCGTCAAATTTGGCGGCGGCAACCGTTACGGCCTGATTGGCGCTAACGGGAGCGGCAAGTCCACCTTTATGAAAATTCTCGGCGGCGATCTCCAGCCTTCCGCCGGTAATGTTTCCCTCGACCCAAACGAGCGCATCGGTAAGCTGCGCCAGGATCAGTTCGCCTTTGAGCAGTACACCGTGCTGGATACCGTGATAATGGGCCACGCCGAGCTGTGGGAAGTGAAGCAGGAGCGCGACCGCATTTACGGCCTTGCGGAAATGAGCGAGGAAGATGGCTACAAAGTGGCCGACCTTGAAGTGCAGTATGGCGAGATGGACGGTTACTCCGCAGAAGCCCGCGCGGGCGAACTGCTGCTTGGCGTGGGCATTCCGCTGGAGCAGCATTACGGGCCGATGAGCGAAGTGGCGCCAGGCTGGAAGCTGCGCGTGCTGCTGGCGCAGGCGCTCTTCTCCAACCCCGATATCCTGCTGCTTGACGAACCGACCAACAACCTGGACATCGACACCATCCGTTGGCTGGAGCAGACGCTGAACGAGCGTGAAAGCACCATGATAATCATTTCGCACGACCGTCACTTCCTGAACATGGTCTGCACCCATATGGCGGATCTCGATTACGGCGAGCTGCGTGTTTACCCGGGCAACTACGACGAATACATGACGGCGGCGACCCAGGCGCGCGAACGTCTGCTGGCGGATAATGCCAAGAAGAAAGCGCAGATTGCCGACCTGCAATCCTTCGTTAGCCGCTTTAGCGCCAACGCCTCCAAGTCCCGTCAGGCGACCTCCCGCGCCCGTCAGATTGATAAAATCAAGCTGGAAGAGGTAAAAGCCTCCAGCCGTCAGAACCCGTTTATTCGCTTCGAGCAAGACAAGAAGCTGTTCCGTAACGCGCTGGAAGTGGAAGCGCTGACCAAAGGCTTCGACAACGGCCCGCTGTTTAAACATGTCGGCCTGCTGCTGGAAGTGGGCGAGAAAATGGCCATTCTGGGCGCTAACGGCGTGGGTAAATCAACCCTGCTAAAAACGCTGGTAGGCGAACTGCAGCCGGACAACGGCGCCGTAAAATGGTCTGAAAACGCGCAGATTGGCTACTACGCCCAGGATCATGAATATGAGTTCGAAAATGACCTCACCGTATTCGACTGGATGAGCCAGTGGAAGCAGGAAGGGGACGACGAGCAAGCGGTGCGCAGCATTCTGGGACGTTTGCTCTTCAGCCAGGACGACATTAAAAAGCCGGCGAAAGTGCTCTCCGGCGGCGAGAAAGGCCGTATGCTGTTCGGCAAGCTCATGATGCAAAAACCGAACATCCTGATCATGGACGAACCGACCAACCACCTCGATATGGAATCTATCGAGTCGCTCAACGCCGCGCTGGAAATGTATCAGGGCACGCTGATCTTCGTCTCTCACGACCGCGAGTTTGTCAGCTCGCTGGCCACCCGCGTACTGGAAATTACGCCAGAGCGCGTAGTGGATTTCTCCGGTGGGTACGAAGATTACCTGCGCAGCAAAGGCATCGAATAACTTTCCCGTCGTCTTTCGCGCCGCAGCGGCATTGGCAGCGCCTGCGCACCCCGGTCACTTACCAGAGTAAGCTCCCGGGGATTTGCAGGCTTGCCGCCTTGCCGCAACGCGAAATCCATAGGCTAAGCGGCAGGAAAGGGCTGGCTGAGGGAAAAACCAGAAAAAAATTTCGCAGAGCGGGTAAGCGAAGCGCCACCCGCGATACGCTCCACGCCGTAAAAAGGTGGGCCATTGGCCCGCCTTTTCTCGTTACGCCCCGTCAGAGCGCCCAGGCATCCGTCTCTTCGCCGTTAATCACCAGGCGGCGCGTTTCGCCGGGCGGCAGCGTGACGTGAAGTTCGCGCCACGCCGGGCGGTAGTCGCCGGTGGCGGAGAGCGTCAGATGAATTTCATCGGCGCTGCATTTCATCCGCCAGTTCACCCACAGCGCATTGCCTTCTTTATATCCCCAGGATTCGCCGTCGTCTTCAAACAGCTGGCCGCTTGCTTCGCCTGCGCCTTTCAGCGGGAAAAGGGTTAACGCACGCTGGTCGTCGCGCTGCGCATCGACATGATGCAGGCGGGAAGAGAGCGGCAGGCCCGCGCCTGCACGCACCAGCAGCGGCAGAGTTTCCAGCGGCGCGTTAAGCGTCACCCACTGACCGCCGGAATACCAGGCGCCGGTGTAAAAGTCATACCAGCCCGCGGCGTTATCCGGCAGCCAGAGCTTACGCTCGCGCTGACCGGGTTCCACCACGCTTGCCACCAGCAAATCGCGCCCCAGCATAAACTCGTCGCATTCAGCGAAGGTTTGCGGGTCATGCTCGTGATCGAGGAACGTCGGGCGCAGCATCGGCTCGTCGTCGGCGTGCGCCTGCCACAGCAGCGTATAAAGGTAAGGCAGCAGCCGGTAGCGCAGCTCAATCGCCGCGCGGATGGCAGGCGTCGCCGCCGGGTACATCCACGGCTCGTTAACCGTCTGGTCGTCGTTCCAGGAGTGAATGGTGAAACGCGGGTGCATAACACCGTTTTGCACCCAGCGCACGAACAGCTCCGCGTCCGGCTTATCGCCTGAAAAACCGCCCACGTCGTGACCTACGTTGTACAGCCCCGAAAGGCTCATCCCTACGCCCATGCGGATGTTATAGCGCAGCGTGTCCCAGTTGGTGCGGTTGTCGCCGCTCCAGGTCTGCACATAGCGCTGCATGCCCGCACAGCCGGAGCGGGAAATCAGATAGGGGCGTTTTTCCGGCGCGAAACGCTGCTGCGCTTCCATCGAGGCGCGCATCATCAACAGCGGCATTACCGGACGAATATGCTTAATGGCGAGGGGAGAGCCAAAGCCATGGCAGCGCGCTTCGCCGTCCCACACTTCATATTCGTTGTTATCGTTCCAGGTTGAATCAATGCCCATCTCGAGCAGTTGGGTCGTTACCCCTTCCTGCCACCAGGCGATCGCCGCCGGGTTAGTGAAATCGAGGTGCGAACCTTCATCGTCCCAGAAGCTTGAGCGCTCCGGCGCGTCGCTTTCGGAATCGCGAATAAACAGCCCCTTGTTCGCCACCTCGTGATAGCGCGGATGGTCCTGTAACAGGCATGGCTTGATATTGGCGGCAAGCTTTAGCCCCGCTTCGTGAAACGCGCCGCTCATCGCTTTCGGCTGCGGCACTTTGTCATAGTTCCAGTTAAAGACGTAACGCTTGTTGTTGATGGAGGTATAGCCTGAGGAGAGCTGGAATGAATCGCACGGAATTGCATGCTCCTCGCACAGGCGAATGAAGTTCATCAGCTGGTTCTGCGCATCCGGCGCGTCGGTGTAGTGCATCGTTGAGCCGCTGTAGCCAAGGCTCCATTTTGGCCCGAAGAAGGTTTTGCCGGTGAGGCGGACGAACGTTTTCGTCACATCCAGCACGCGCGGGCCGACGAACAGGTAATAGTCGATATCGCCCGCTTCCGCCTGCCAGCGGCGATAGGGCTGGTGGTAGTTATCAATTTCATTGCCGAGATCAAGCCAGCAGCTGCTCAGGTTGTCATAAAAGAGGCCGAAGCTGACGTCATCGCGGCGCGTAATGGTGAAGGGAATGTGCTTATAGAGCGGGTCGGTGCTCGCCGCGTTGTAGCCCATCGCATCCAGATTACGCATTTCGTAACGCTTGCCGGTGCGCTCAAGCGGCCCGGCCTTTTCGCCAAGCCCGTAAAAGCGGTCCGTTTTTTGACGATGCTGGTAGTGCGCCACACCGTCGCCATGCGCGTTCAGCAGGTAGGCGCTGGTGCGCCGGTCGGCGGTCAGGAATTGCCAGTCACCCGCCTCGTCGCGGTAGTGCCACTCAAGCCACAGCGGCTGATGCACCGTCACGCGAAGCTTATCGGTAGCGATAACCAATCGCTCCGGCGTCTCTTCCAGCGTAAAGCCAGGCAGGCTGAAGCCCGCAACGCTTTCCCGTTCGCGTCCTTCCCAGGGCACATCATTTTGCGGGGCGATGCTCCAGGTGCGGTTAAGGGCGAGTTCGCCGCGGCGTTTGACCAGCACGCGGAACATTCCGTGCTCCAGCACATAGAGGCAAAGCCGATGTTCTCCATCCACCGTTAACTCGACGTGGTGCTTGTCTGACTGCGTTAATGTCCAGTGTTTGAGCGTTTTCATCTTAACTATCCATTTCAGGCGCGTTTTGCGCGGCGTTCAGCAATAAAAGCGATAAGGAAGAAGGCGCCAATCAGGTCGAAGAAGCCCATGGCGATAAAGAGCGGGTTAAAGCCGATTTTGTCGGCGGTAACGCCGATAATCAGCGAGAAAATAAAGCTGGCTATCCACGCGCAGGAGCCGCGCATGCCGTTCACCGTCGCCATCTGGCCCTTATCGAACGACTCCACCACCAGCGCGCTCAGCATGCAGGAGATAATCTGGTGGCCGAAACCGCCGATGGAGATAAGCACAATGGTGATATACGGGTCGCGGGTGAGGGTGACAATTGCCAGCGAGATCATCAGGAACGCGCCCGTCACGGAGCTTGCCACTACCGAGTTAACCCGGGTGCAGCCAAACCAGCGTACGTAAAGCTTCGTCAGATAGCCGCTGGCGACAGAGCCCAGGTCGGCGGCGAGGAAGGGCAGCCAGGCGAACATGGCGATTTGCTTGAGATCCATGCCGTGCTCTTTGGCAAGATAAAGCGGTACCCAGAAGCTCATCACCGCCCAGGCGGGTTCAGCCATAAACGCCGGGATAGCGATGCCGTAGAAGCGCTTGTTTTTCGACACGGTTTTCAGCGCGGTGAAGAACGGCAGTTTCACCGCCGGCGGCTCGTTGTCCTGCTTAATAAAGGCCAGCTCTTCTTTGCCAAGACGGGGGTGCTGCTCGGGGTTGTGGTAAAAGAGCCACCACAAAATCACCCAGCCCAGCGCCAGAATGCCGGTGAAAAGGAACGCGCCCTGCCAGCCGAAGGTGGCGTGCGCGAAGTAGATAATCGGCGGCGCGAGCATCGCGCCGATGGAAAAGCCGACGCCAGCCCAGCCAGCCGCCACCGGACGCTCTTTTTTCGGGAACCATTCGCCCAGCGTTTTGGCGTTAGCCGGGGTGGCTGCGGCTTCCGCGCCGCCCATCAAAAAGCGCAGAATGGCCAGATGCAGCCAGCTTCCCGCGCCGGCGTGAAGAATGCACATCAGCGCCCAGAGCGAGGCGCAAATCAGAAAGCCGAGCTTGAGGCCGATAACGTCGATAAGCCAGCCGCACAGCGGTTGGAAAACGGTATAGGCAAGCTGGAACGCGCCGACTATCCAGGAATATTGTTCGGTAGTAATGCCAAGGCTGGTTTTCAGCTCCGGCGCCAGAATGCCCAGCGAGTTGCGGGTAATGTAGTTAACGGTAACGCCCATTAAAAACAGCACCAACACCCACCAGCGCAGGTTGCGGATGACGCGTTTGCTTTTCACCGCCGTCATCTCCTGATTTATACCTTGACTCATTTCTCTCTCCACGTTCGGTTGGCGTTGGCGTACCTGTTCGGATTGTGCGCCTTCGCCCTGGCGGCAAAGGCGGCAGAGATTTAGTTATCTCTTTGAATCAACGCGTTTTTATGTAGGGTTAAACGAAAAGTGGCGCGACAAAAAGCGGGTCACGATTTGAGAGTAGGGGAAGGGCTGGAATGGTAGTAGTGTAATTTATGCAAAAATTCTCATAAACTCTTTCTGTCGCTGAAATGAGTGACTTTATGGCCCACTATCACAGGCTTTTTCGCTCATGAGAATTTATTCATTTCACAACTGGAGATGGATCACAAAATGAGTAAAAAGTTAAAAATCGCCGAAATCGCGGCGCAAACCGGGCTTTCTGTCAGCACCGTTTCGCGCGTGCTGGCAGGCAAAGCCAACACCAGTGAAAAAGCGCGGCTCAAGGTGCGCGCCTGCGCGGCGCAGCTTGGGGTGATGGACGACATGGCCGCAGGCAGAATGTTGCTCAACAGCCTGGTGGTGTTCGCGCCGCAGCGCGCTTTTGATGAACGCTCCGACATCTTTTACCACCGCGTTATCCAGCGCATCAGCAGCGCGCTGGACGCGTATGAAGTCCGGCTGCGCTACTGCGCTCTGGAGGAGAATGACAGCGACGCCAACCTGTTTCTGGCCCGCATGAACGAAGCGGAAACCGAGGCGGCTATCCTGCTGGGCATTGACGATCCGCATATTCACGATCTGGCCGCCGACCTTGGGAAGCCCTGCGTGTTAATTAACAGCCGCGACAGCCGGATGCGCCTGCCCGCGGTGGCGCCGGATCACCGTCTGATTGGCGAATTCGCCGCGCGTTATCTGTTTGAAATGGGCCACCGGGAGGTGGTGAATCTGCTTTGCCTGCGCCGTTACACCATGGAGCTTCGCCTGGCGGGCATCCGGGATGCCTGGGAGGCGCACAATCTGCGCTTCGATGAAGAGCGGAACCTCATTGCCGCGCAAAGCTTCAGCGCCAAAGAGAGCGAAGCGCTGGTGGCGGAGTATCTCTCGACCCTTGCCGGGCCGTTGCCCAGCGCGCTGCTGGTGGGGGGCGATTTTATGGCGCAGGGAGCGGTGAACGCCCTGCAAAAAGCGGGGCTGCGGGTGCCGCAGGACATCTCAGTGATGAGCATTGACGGTTTTAACCTCGCGGCGATTCAGGATGTGCCGCTGACGGCGGTGCATGTGCCGCGCGACGAACTGGGAGAAGAAGCGGTGCGAATGTTGCAGCATCGGCTGGTTCGCCCGCAGGCGGCCTGCGGCACGCTGTTGCTGAACGGCACGCTGGTGGTGCGCGACTCGGTTCGCCGCATCCGCCCCGGCAAGGGCCACACCGCAGTGCAACGCGACGGCCTCTATGATTAAGCCCATAAAAAAACCGCCACGGGGGCGGTTTTCGCGCCTGGCCGGATAAGCGCTTCGGCCAGGCGCGCGATAAGCATGCCTGATACTCTTTTACTTCCCGCCGCACACCTCGCAGGCGGGGTTGCGGGGCAGCTTCATCTCCCGGAACTGGCAGCGCAGGGCATCGTACATCACCATTTTTCCCCGGCACGGCTCGCCGTACTGCGCCAGTACTTTAATGGCTTCCATCGCCTGCAACGAGCCGATAATCCCCACCAGCGGCGCCATGACGCCCGCTTCCACGCAAGTCAGGGCGTTTTCGCCAAACAGGCGGCTCAGGCAGCGATAGCAGGGCTCATCAGGCTGATAAGTGAAAACGCTTATCTGCCCCTCCATGCGGATAGCTGCGCCCGAAACCAGCGGCACCTTATGGGTAAAGCAACCCTGGTTTAGCTGATTGCGCACCGCCACGTTGTCGGTGCAGTCGAGCACCAAATCGTGGCGGGCGATAAGCTCGCCGAGCGCCGCGTCATCCAGCATGGCGTTAACCGTTTCAATGGCGACGTGCGGATTGATAGCTTCCAGCATGGCGCGGGCAGAATCCACTTTCGGCGTACCGACAGCGGCGTCGCGGTGCAAAATCTGGCGCTGCAAATTGGAGAGCGCCACGGTGTCGAAATCCAGCAGCGTGAGATGGCCCACGCCCGCCGCGGCAAGGTAAGGCGCGGCGGCGCAGCCGAGCCCGCCCAGCCCCACCACCAGCACCCGCGCCGCCTTCAGCCGCTCCTGGCCGTCAAAGTCGAAGCCGCGCAGGATAATCTGCCGGTTATAGCGCAGCATTTCAGCGTCGGTCAGCGCTTCCACGGTTAGCCTCCGAACAGGTGATTGAAGAGCTCGACATCCACCCACTCGCCGGGCTCGACGTTGCCGCGCTCGCGCTCCAGCACCACAAAACAGTTGCCCTGGCTGAAAGAGCTAAAAATGTGCGAGCCCTGATGGCCGGTGGTCACCACTTCCGGCTGGCCGTCCTTGCCGGTGCGCAGCACGCCGCGCTGAAAGTCGAGGCGGCCTGGCGATTTTTTAAAGCGACCGCCTGCGCGCACCTTCAGACGACGCGGCGCAACCGGCTCTGCGCCGGACAGCGTCAGCAGCAGCGGCTGCACCAGCTGATAAAAGGTGAGGGCGGCGGAAACCGGATTGCCCGGCAGGCCGCAGAACCAGCTGTGCGGCAGACGGCCAAAGGCGAAGGGCTTGCCCGGCTTGATGGCAAGCTTCCAGAAGCCGATTTCGCCCAGTTCCTCCAGCAGGGTTTTGGTGTAATCCGCTTCGCCCACCGAAACGCCGCCGGAACTTATCACCACATCCGCCTGACGGTCCGCCTCGATAAACGCTTCGCGAAGCGCCGCCGGGTCGTCGCGGATAATGCCAAGGTTAATCACCTCGCAGCCGAGCTGTTCGAGCATCAGATGCACCGCCAGGCGGTTGGTATCGTAAATCTCTCCTTCACCCAGCGGTTCACCCGGCAGACGCAGCTCGTCGCCGGTGGAGAAGACCGCCACGCGAATTTTTCGCACGACCTCTACGGCGGCGATACCCAGCGAGGCGAGAATGGGCACCTGCGCTACGCTCATTTTCTGGCCCGCTTTTAACACCACCGCATTTTTCGCGATGTCTTCCCCGCGCAGACGGATATTCTGTCCGGCGCGAACCGCTGCGCTGAAGCGCACGCCCGCCTCCGTAACCTCGGCGTCTTCCTGCATCACTACCGCCTCGCATCCCGCAGGCACAGGCGCGCCGGTCATGATGCGGATAACGCTGCCTGCGGGCCATTCGCCGCGAAACGGCTGGCCGGCGAACGCCTTGCCCGCCACGGGCAGCGGTTTTTCCAGCGCAAGATCGGCTAAGCGCACGGCGTAGCCGTCCATGGCGGAGTTATCAAACCCCGGCACGTCGAGGGGCGAAGTAATATCGCGCGCCAGCACGCGGCCGAAGCAGTGCAGCAGCGGCAACGTTTCGGATTCGGTAAGAGGGGAAAGACGCGACAGCATCTTTTCAAGGGCGACGTCGAGCGCCATCAGTCCGGCGGTAGGTTCCATCTTATTACTCCTGCGCGGGAAAAAGGAAAGCGCCCATTATGGCAGAAAGGGTAAGAGATAGGCAGGTGTCGCGTTGTGAGCCGCGCGCGGGCTTTACATCACATTGGCCTCTTTCTATATTCAAATTTCATATTAAGTCGCGGCAACGATAATGATATTTATAAAAAAAGTACGGCCGTGTCACAAAATCAGAGCGATGGATCAATGGCTAAAGCGGTAATCGCCATACATGGCGGGGCAGGGGCCCTTGCCCGGGCGCAAATGAGCCCAGGGCAAGAGCAACGGTATATTGAGGCGCTCTCAGGCGTCATCGAGGCGGGGCAGGCGATACTGGCGCAAGGCGGCAGTGCGCTGGATGCGGTGACCGAAGCGGTACGGCTGCTCGAAGAGTGCCCGCTGTTTAACGCGGGTATCGGTGCGGTCTTTACCCGCGCAGGGACGCATGAGCTGGACGCCTGCGTCATGGACGGTCATACCCTGAAAGCGGGCGCGGTGGCGGGCGTAAGCCGCCTGCGCAATCCGGTGCTGGCCGCTCGCCTGGTGATGGAGCAAAGCCCTCACGTTTTGCTGATTGGCGAGGGCGCGGAGCAGTTTGCCTTTGACCATGGCGTTACGCCCGTCTCGCCTTCGATTTTCTCCACCCCTGAACGTCGGGAGCAGCTTGAGCGCGCCAAAGCGCAGGACCAGACGCTGCTCGATCACGATGGCGGTCCGCTGGATGAAGAGCAGAAGTTCGGCACCGTCGGCGCCGTGGCGCTCGATGAGCATGGCAATCTGGCGGCGGCCACCTCCACTGGCGGCATGACGAATAAACTGCCAGGCCGGGTAGGCGACTCTCCGCTGCCTGGCGCGGGCTGTTACGCCAATAACGCCAGCGTCGCGGTTTCCGCCACCGGTACGGGTGAAACCTTCATCCGAACGCTTGCGGCTTACGATATTGCCGCGCTAATGGAGTACGCCGGGCTGAGCCTGCAACAGGCGAGCGAGCGGGTGGTGATGGAGAAGCTGCCCGCCCTTGGCGGCAGCGGCGGCATTATTGCTATCGACCGGGAAGGCAACGTGGCGATGCCCTTCAATAGCGAAGGGATGTATCGCGGTTTTGGTTACGTGGGCGATGCGCCCTGCGTTGGGATCTATCGCGAATAAGGAGTTCCGGTGCCATACAGTCACGCATTGCCTGAAGATCAGGTGCTCTCGGTTACCGGTTTAACGGTACGTTTTCGCCAGCAGGAGCAGGTTACCGACGCGGTGCGCCAGCTCTCTTTCGACCTGCGGCGCGGCGAAACGCTCGCCATCGTTGGCGAATCCGGCTCCGGCAAATCGGTTACCGCGCTTTCGCTGATGCGCCTTATCGAACAGGCAGGCGGAGAGACGCAGAGCGAGCGCTTACTGCTGCGCCGTCGTAATAAACAGGTTATCGATCTGCGCGAAATGAGCCAGTCGCAAATGCGCTCGGTGCGCGGCGCTGACATGGCGATGATTTTTCAGGAGCCGATGACCTCGTTAAACCCGGTTTTTCCGGTGGGCGAGCAAATAGCCGAGTCTATCCGCCTGCATCAGGGATTCAGCCGCGAGAAAGCGCTGCGGGAGGCGAAACGCATGCTGGAGCTGGTGCGCATTCCCGAAGCGGAAAGCATTCTTGAGCGCTACCCGCATCAGCTTTCAGGCGGCATGCGCCAGCGGGTCATGATAGCCATGGCGCTCTCCTGCCGCCCGGCGGTGCTGATAGCCGATGAGCCGACCACGGCGCTGGATGTCACTATCCAGGCGCAAATCCTCCAGCTTATTCGGGTTTTGCAGGAAGAGATGGCGATGGGGGTGATTTTTATCACCCACGATATGGGCGTGGTGGCGAATATGGCCGACCGCGTGCTGGTTATGTATCAGGGCGAAGCGGTGGAAACCGGCAGCGTACGGGAGATTTTCAGCGCCCCCCAGCACCCCTATACCAAAAAGCTGCTGGCGGCGGTGCCGCGCCTTGGCGCCATGAATGGCACCGACCTGCCGCAAAAATTCCCACAGGATTTTCGCGAGCGCGCAGGCATTGCGCTGCCTGAAAGCGCGCAGGATACGGTATTGCCCGACAGCGGCCCCATTCTGCAGGTGCGGGAGCTGGTGGCCCGCTTCCCGGTGCGCAGCGGCATTCTCAACCGCGTGAAAAGCGAAGTGCATGCGGTGGAAAAAGTCAGCTTTGATCTCTGGCCGGGCGAAACGCTCTCGCTGGTGGGGGAGTCGGGCTGCGGTAAATCCACTACCGGGCGCGCGCTGCTGCGGCTGGTGGAAACCCAGGGCGGCAGCGTCACCTTTGCCGGCAAGCGTATCGATACGCTGCCCCAGAGCGCCCTGCAGCCGGTGCGTCGCGATATCCAGATTATCTTTCAGGATCCTTACGCTTCGCTCGACCCGCGCCTGACTGTGGGCTATTCCATTATGGAGCCGCTGCTGGTGCACAAGATGATGGGCAACGAGGCGGCGCAGCAGCGCGTGGCCTGGCTGCTGGAGCGCGTTGGCCTGAAGCCCGAGCACGCCTGGCGCTATCCGCACGAATTTTCCGGCGGTCAGCGGCAGCGTATTTGTATCGCCCGGGCGCTGGCGCTGAACCCGAAAGTGGTGATCGCCGACGAGTCCGTTTCCGCGCTCGATGTCTCTATCCGCGCGCAGATTATCAATCTGCTGCTCGACTTACAGCGGGAATTCGGCATCGCCTTTTTATTTATTTCGCACGATATGGCTGTTGTTGAGCGCATCAGCCATCGGGTAGCGGTGATGTACCTTGGGCAAATTGTGGAGATAGGGCCGCGTCGGGCGGTGTTTGAAAACCCACAGCACCCCTACACCCGCAAGTTGATGGCGGCGGTGCCCGTCGCCGACCCGGATCATCCGCGCCGCCAGCCGGTGCTGCTGTCCGATGAGATCCCTAGCGCCACCCGCAAGCGCGGCGATGAGCCGTTCGTCGCGCCGCTGGTGGCGGTAGGGCCGGGCCATTTTGTGGCGCGTCACGCGATTGGCGGCGCTTCGCACCACTATTAATTCATCAAGGCAGGGACAATAAGGAGAATAACAATATGACTCAACACACAACGCGTAAATGGCTCGCCGCCGTGGGTGTCGCTTCTGCGCTGGCCGCCGCGCCCGCCTTCGCCGCTAAAGATGTGGTGGTGGCGGTCGCTTCGAACTTCACAACGCTCGACCCGTACGACGCGAACGATACGCTGTCGCAGGCGGTGGCAAAGTCGTTCTACCAGGGGTTATTTGGTCTTGATAAAGACATGAAGCTGCAGAACGTGCTGGCGGAAAGTTATACCGTCTCTGACGATGGCCTCGTTTATACCATCAAGCTGCGTTCCGGCGTGAAGTTCCAGGACGGTAGCGCGTTTGATGCTGCGGCGGTGAAGGCGAATCTCGACCGCGCCAGCAACCCGGATAACCACCTTAAGCGCTACAACCTTTATAAAAACATCGCCAGCACCGAGGCGCTGGACCCGAGTACCGTAAAAATCACCTTAAAACAGCCGTTCTCCGCCTTTATCAATATTCTGGCGCATCCGGCCACGGCGATGATCTCGCCCGCCGCACTGCAAAAATATGGCAAGGAGATTGGTTTTCACCCGGTAGGAACCGGCCCGTATGAGCTGGTGACCTGGAACCAGACGGATTTCGTGAAGGTGAAGAAATTCGCCGGCTACTGGCAGCAGGGGCTGCCGAAACTCGACTCCATCACCTGGCGCCCGGTGGTGGACAACAACACCCGCGCGGCGATGCTACAAACCGGCGAGGCGCAGTTCGCCTTCCCGATCCCTTATGAGCAGGCGAAGGTGCTGGAGAAAAACGACAAGCTCGAGCTGGTCGCTTCGCCTTCCATCATGCAGCGCTATATCAGCATGAATGTGACGCAAAAGCCGTTCGACAACCCGAAAGTGCGCGAAGCGATTAACTACGCCATTAACCGCCAGGCGCTGGTGAAAGTGGCGTTCGCCGGTTACGCCACCCCCGCCACGGGCGTGGTGCCGCCTTCCATCGCTTACGCCGCGGAATTTCAACCCTGGCCGTACGACCCGGCTAAAGCGCGTCAGTTGTTAAAGGAAGCGGGTTTCCCGAACGGCTTTAGCACCACGCTCTGGTCGTCTCACAACCACAGCACCGCGCAAAAAGTGCTGCAGTTTACACAGCAGCAGTTGGCGCAGGTGGGCATCAAGGCGAAAGTCACGGCGATGGACGCCGGGCAGCGCGCGGCGGAAGTAGAAGGCAAGGGCCAGAAAGAGAGCGGGGTGCGGATGTTCTACACCGGCTGGACCGCGTCAACGGGCGAAGCGGACTGGGCGCTTTCTCCGCTTTTCGCAAGCCAGAACTGGCCGCCGACGCTGTTTAACACCGCCTTCTACAGCAACAAGCAGGTGGACAGCGACCTCGCTGACGCGCTGAAAACCACCGATAACGCTCAGAAAGCGAAGCTCTACAAAGATGCCCAGCAGATTATCTGGCAAGAGTCGCCCTGGGTGCCGTTGGTGGTAGAGAAACTGGTTTCTGCCCACAGTAAATCTCTGACCGACTTCTACGTCATGCCGGATACCGGGTTTAGCTTCGAGAATGCGGATCTGAAATAAGAGAGCGCGTCCCCCTTTCCCCAACAGGGAGAGGGGACCAGTCGGCGAGCGGGCATGCGCGCTTTTTTCCCCTCTCTCCCTGGCAGGGGCAGCGGGGCATCACAGGGACAATACCGCTTATCCGCACCGCCTTATAAGCCCGGTAAGCGAAGCGTCACCCGCTGCGGCGGACCGTTATAAATACGTATTTATCTATGTTACGGGTAAACTTAGTTTCAGGAGACACTATGAAGGACAGAGACAGGGCTGCGCATGTTTAACTACATCGTAAAACGCCTGCTGGGGCTTATCCCGACGCTGCTTATCGTGGCGGTGCTGGTGTTTTTATTTGTCCATATGCTGCCAGGCGACCCGGCGCGCTTAATCGCCGGGCCCGAAGCCGATGCTGAGGTTATCGCGCTGGTGCGCGCGCAACTAGGGCTGGATCAGCCGCTGTGGCAGCAGTTCTGGCACTACATTAGCCACGTTGCGCAGGGAGATTTTGGCAACTCGCTGGTGTCACGCCGTCCGGTATCGGAAGAGATAGCCAGCCGCTTTATGCCGACGCTCTGGCTCACCGTCGCCAGTATGGTCTGGGCGGTGCTGTTCGGACTGTTCGCCGGCATTATCGCCGCCGTCTGGCGTAACCGCTGGCCGGACAGAATCAGCATGACGCTCGCCGTCTCTGGCATCTCTTTCCCTGCCTTCGCGCTCGGCATGTTGCTGATGCAGGTATTTTCCGTAGAGCTGGGCTGGCTGCCGACTGTCGGCGCCGACAGCTGGCGCCACTACATTCTGCCCTCCATTACCCTTGGCGCGGCGGTCGCGGCGGTGATGGCGCGCTTCACCCGCGCCTCGTTCGTGGACGTGCTGGGCGAGGATTATATGCGCACCGCGCGCGCCAAAGGGGTGAGCGAGAAATGGGTAATTCTGAAACACGGCCTGCGCAACGCCATGATCCCAGTTATCACCATGATGGGGCTGCAGTTTGGTTTTCTGCTGGGCGGCTCGATTGTGGTGGAGAAGGTGTTCAACTGGCCGGGGCTTGGTCGTCTGCTGGTGGACTCCGTCGAGATGCGCGATTACCCCGTGATTCAGGCGGAAGTTTTGCTCTTCTCGCTGGAATTCATTCTTATCAACTTAGTGGTGGATGTGCTCTACGCCGCCATTAACCCGGCTATCAGGTACAAGTAAGGATGCGACTTTTCAACTGGCGCCGACAGGCCATTCTCAACGCCATGCCGACAATACGCCCGCAGCAGGTGCGCACGCCCTGGCATGAATTCTGGCGACGATTTAAACGCCAGCCGGTGGCGCTTATCGCCGGCGCGTTTGTGTTGCTGCTGATTGTCCTTGCGATAGTCGCGCCCTGGATAGCGCCGTTCGATGCGGAAAACTATTTTGACTACGACAGGCTCAACGAAGGGCCGTCGATGCTGCACTGGTTCGGCGTCGATTCGCTCGGGCGCGATATTTTCAGCCGCGTGCTGGTCGGCGCGCAGATTTCGCTCGCGGCCGGGGTGTTCGCAGTGCTTATCGGCGCGCTTATCGGTACGGTGCTCGGGCTGCTGGCGGGCTATTACGAAGGCTGGTGGGACCGCATTATTATGCGCATCTGCGATGTGCTGTTCGCGTTTCCGGGCATTTTGCTCGCCATTGCGGTGGTGGCGGTGATGGGCAGCGGTATGGCGAACGTCATTATCGCGGTGGCGATTTTCAGCATCCCGGCTTTTGCGCGCCTGGTGCGCGGCAACACGCTGGTGCTGAAGCACCAGACGTTTATCGAGTCGGCGCGCAGCATCGGCGCTTCCGACGCGACTATTCTGTTTCGCCACATTCTGCCGGGCACGGTGTCGTCCATTGTGGTCTATTTCACCATGCGCATCGGCACCTCGATTATCTCGGCGGCAAGCCTCTCGTTCCTCGGCCTTGGGGCACAGCCGCCAACGCCGGAGTGGGGCGCGATGCTGAACGAGGCGCGCGCGGATATGGTGATAGCGCCGCATGTGGCTATTTTCCCAAGCCTCGCTATTTTCCTGACGGTGCTGGCGTTTAACCTGCTGGGCGACGGCCTTCGCGACGCGCTCGATCCCAGACTTAAGGGCTAATAAAAAAGGCTGCCGGATGGCAGCCTTTTTTTCAGCGGCAAGCCTTAAACGCGGCTGCCCCACAGGTCATATTCGTCGGCGTTTTCCACCTTCACGCGAACCACGTCGCCCGGCTTCACGTTGGTTTCGCCGTTAAGGTAGACCGCGCCGTCGATTTCCGGCGCGTCCGCCATGCTGCGGCCAATGGCGCCTTCGTCGTCCACTTCATCGACGATAACCAGGATCTCGCGGCCCACTTTCTCCTGCAGACGCTCGGCGGAGATCTGCTGCTGAAGCTGCATGAAGCGGTTCCAGCGCTCTTCTTTCACCTCTTCCGGCACCTGATCCGGCAGATCGTTGGCGGTGGCGCCCTCGACCGGGCTGTATTTAAAGCAGCCGACGCGGTCGAGACGCGCTTCTTTCAGGAAATCGAGCAGCATCTGGAAATCTTCTTCGGTTTCACCCGGGAAGCCCACGATAAAGGTGGAACGCAGCGTCAGCTCAGGGCAGATTTCACGCCACTGTTTAATGCGCGCAAGCTGGCGGTCTACCGAACCCGGGCGCTTCATCAGTTTCAGAATACGCGGGCTGGCGTGCTGCAGCGGAATATCGAGATAGGGGAGGATTTTGCCTTCCGCCATCAGCGGGATCACCTCATCCACATGCGGGTAAGGGTAAACATAATGCAGGCGCACCCAGACGCCGAGCTTCGCCAGTTGCTCGCACAGGCTGACCATGCTGGTTTTCACCGGCTCGCCGTTCCAGAAGCCGGTGCGGTGTTTTACATCCACGCCGTAAGCGGAGGTATCCTGCGAGATTACCAGCAGCTCTTTCACGCCTGCTTCCACAAGGCGCTTCGCTTCCGCCAGCACATCGCCAATCGGGCGGCTGTCGAGGTCGCCGCGCATGGACGGGATGATGCAGAAGGTGCAGCGGTGGTTGCAGCCTTCAGAAATTTTCAGATAAGCATAGTGGCGCGGCGTCAGCTTCACGCCCTGTTCCGGCACCAGGCTTAAGAAAGGATTGTGCTTAGGCTTCGGCACATAGTGGTGAACGTGCTTGAGCACCTGCTCATAGCTGTGCGGTCCGGTGATTTCCAGCACTTTCGGATGCACTTCACGGATCTGATCTTCCTTCGCGCCGAGGCAGCCGGTCACAATCACCTTGCCGTTTTCGTTTAACGCTTCGCCGATCACTTCCAGCGACTCCTGAACGGCGCTGTCGATAAAACCGCAGGTGTTAACGATAACCATGTCGGCATCGTCATAGCTCGGCACGACATCGTAGCCTTCGGTACGCAGTTCGGTCAGGATGCGCTCAGAATCCACCAGGTTTTTCGGGCAGCCTAACGAGATGAAACCAATCTTGGACATTTTTTATACAATACATTGCTCGGGAAAACGCGGAGTATACATCATGCGCAAACGCTACAGCTATATGTGACGGAATTCTTGCTAACGCAGGCCGCCGCCGTGGTTCAGCATCAGAGGATAAAACGAGGAGAAGATCTGGCCTTTTGTTTATTACCGTTGCTTTTCGCAACACTGTCGTATTAAAAAAACGTAAACCAATCCGCTAATTATTTCTGTATTATTCCTGCCGGGATGATTAGCTATGTTGGTACAGGTAATTAAAGGATCTCTTTACGTTAACCATTATTAATCTCTCTGAGAAAAACCTGTGTCATTAATTTATTGCTGTTCGCTTTGCAAGCCAACTGTAATAAAAAAGCATAGATTCGCTTACTTTTATGATCTTCAACATTAAAATAGCGGTCTCTATAAAATGCTTTTTTAACCAGCTTGTAAGGAGGGGTAATATTACCGGGATTTTTTGTTACCAAAGGAGTTGGTAATGAGCTTTAGCCTTCCTGGCTGCAATCTCTTCTACTTATTAAGAGATAGTCTTGAACCAGAATATTATGAATTGATAGCTCAGCCATATGCCACCTGGCATTATATTCAGCAAGAATATGAATTTGACGATCGATACCGTGGACATTATTACATTGAAGGGTTACGGCCCCATCCGCAGTGTTCACGTAATTATGCCCATCAGAGTAATTATACTTACGGCCTGAATACACACAGAAGAATGAGGGAGCTTGTTTTCAACGGGAATATTGTAATGTTAGATCGCATTGGTCCACCCGGGCAGCTGTTTTATATAGATGAACAAGGCGAGCTTATCTGTACGAATCCTTGGGCCTTTGAAAGGAATGGGGCGGAAAACATCATCAGGGCATTCACCCATTCGGTAAAATGTCGATGCGGCAGCAGCAGGCCCCGCACCACCCGTTTTGCTCGTTCAGTTTTTGAAGGCGTTTCAGGCTCTGGCAAGAAACCGGCATACCAGACGATTAACAGTAAAGCGGCAGGCCGCCTACTTGCCGCTGGCGGTGTTTACAACAACAATGTTGACGCGTTCAGGGAGACAGCAGAGCGGTTAGGCGGCGATGCTTTAAAAGGTTATGAGCAGGTATTGAATGAGCAGACGGCAGGCGCGGTTATGGCCGCAGCCTCCATGCTGTTGGTGAAACGGCCTGCTAATTTTGAGGAAATATACGGTTATTTAGGCAAAATTAGAGGCGAATCAAAATTCTTACATAACCTTGAAGTAAAGAAAATCAATTATGTGAAGCGTGAGTCAGCAGAAACCGCACTAATGAGGAAAGAGTTTAACAACACGGTCAGAAAAAGTTTTCTCCATCAGATGGCAAGCTCTTCTGAGGCAGCCGCGGTTTTTAACTCATCTGATATTTTGAAAATGCGTCAAGGCGCTGTTCCTGATGGCTGGAATGTGCATCATAAACTACCATTAGACGATAGTGGCGATAATAGTTTTGATAATCTTGCGTTGATAGAAAATGAGCCTTTTCACAAGGTTTTGACTGGCATGCAACGCCAGGCAACCAAAGGAATGGTGCCGGGAGAAAGTAGAATTATTCCCTGGGTTATGCCAGCAACTTCAATTTATCGGCTAAAATAGATTTACAGGTATAACAGTGAAATTAGATCTTAACAAGATGGTAATAGAATTAAAAACGCTTATGATTAATTCAGCATATCAAATAGAACCTCCTGTAAAAAAAGAGTTCTTCGATAGCATATTAAATAAGCCTGTTCATTCCACACCCTCATTAATTCTCAATCAAATAGCAAGGGAGTTCTATTTTCTGTTAATAAAGCAACCCGACTACGGTGATTTTTTAAAGCATATGGATGGTTTCGAGTATAACGGCCTGCGGCTGTTTAGTATTTCTAATCCTGAACCTGCTATTAAAAACATATTCCTTATCAATGAATACTATAGAAACAATGACATTTACAGGGACCCTGTCTTGCAAGAGCGTTTAGTTATAGGGGAAGACGGTATGTCATTATTTACATACGATGCTAAAAAAGATCTTTTTGAAATCAGAGACAGTGCGGCTAGCGAATCTGTCTATGGAGAATTCGACAATTTCACTCAGCTTTTAGCTGAAATGATCGCGTCAATAAAATAAGTTTAAGAATGAATTTTGATTCATATCAACAATATGGGGTTATCACACCCGGCTTCGCTGATAAGCGCTTTCGCAAATATCAAAAGCTACGCTCACGAAGCTTACAGACATATTCATATACGCCTCTTTATCATATTCTGTTTTCATCATCGGCTTAAACCGGGAATAAAAGCCTTCGCGCATGGCGTCGATAAACCTGTTTTTGTTTTTTGATGGGGCAAGGTCGGGAGCGTATCGCGAACATAATTCCTCCAGATTAATAAAGGGCGACACCCGTCCTTCATCCATGGATTTGGTATTGTATAAACGCAGGAAGGCCTCGCCGCTGACGTCAATCATTTGCTGCTCGTTAAACGTGGCAATCGTGTGGGTATTATCAGACTGAGGATGATGCTGGCATCCCAGTATAGCCAGACCAGAACATAATAAAATTTTTTGATACATAGCATATCTCCTTTCCGGCTCGATAATTTCACAGTAGTACAGGGCCTTCAGTAAAGATGTGTATTTATGTAATTCTGCATTTCATGATGTTCTCCAGTGATAAAATCATGAAAAAGTCGTAGTCTTAAACGCTGCGGTCTGACTGGCTAAATAACTTATTGTCGCGAGGTCAACGTGCCGGAAAGTAAGTGAGTAAAACTAATAAGGCAGGGGAATATTCTTTCAACAGAAATGCCCACGCTATTGCTGACCTGCTTTTATATCTTCGGCGCCTTTATTTTTGGTAAAGTTTGAAAGTAGCCAAAATAAATGACCTTTTTCCCGGGGTTCATTTTTTTCATCATTAGCGTGCCGTTTTGCTTTTTCGTTCATGCCGCGTTTTTAAGCGCATCGCCACCTCCTGAAACCCGTTTTGAAAACCTCAAACGGAGCGCAAAATTAACGGTTCGCTTGCCCTTTTTATTCCGCCTGGCTTATGTCTCGCTTAGCAAAAAATGACGCCGCTCCGCGTTTCTGCCGTCAGGTTATCGAAATGTAAAGAAAGTTAATAGGTGTCGAAATATTGACCCAGCGCATAATTCCGCACAAAAAGTGACCATATGCTTGCCTTGATCCACCGATGTGCCACAGGGAGGAATATGTATGATCTCTGACAGAGTCCGGCATGATCTCTTGAAAAAGACGATCATCGCAAAAGTTGACCTCATGGCTTATCTACAACTGAGGAAAGCAAAAGGGTATATGTCGGTCGCTGAAAGTCACTACTTAAGGGATAACCTTTTTGATCTCTGTAAGGAATACCGTCGTCATTACGCGCTCCTGAAGCAGACGCAAAAAAGCACGGAGCTGGCCGCGTTTACCCAGTGCCTGGATGCGCTTTCCGGCGCTGCGGTATGTTTGATGACAGGGCAGCATGATTGTCCGCTTTATATCACCGTCGACGCCGAGAAGCTTGAACGCGCCATTATCACGCTACAGCGTTGCACACATCTTTTGAGCGACCTCAGAAAACCGGCTGAAGCCTGAAATCCGGGGGAGGCGACTCCCCCGTCCTGCTTAAGTTTTTGTAAAAGTAAACCCGTCGTTGTCGCTGCTGGCTACCCTTATCGGGACAACCGATAAAGGAGATTGCTATGCCGCTGCTCTCGCCCCGAACCTGGCTCGCCGCTGCGGCGCTGCTTGGCGCTTCGCAGCTCCATGCCGCTGAAGTTAACGTGGAGGTGCTGCAAAACCGGCTCGAACATCCCTGGGCGCTGGCTTTCCTGCCGCAGGAACAGGGCATGTTGATAACACTGAAAGGCGGCGAGCTGAAGCGCTGGCAACCAGGTAAAGGCCTTTCCGCTCCTGTTACCGGCGTGCCGAAAGTCTGGGCGCAGGGGCAGGGCGGCCTGCTTGACGTGGTACTGGCGCCCGATTTCGCGCAAAGCCGCAAAGTGTGGCTGAGCTATGCCGAAGCTGGCGAGGATGGCAAAGCGGGCACCGCGGTCGGTTATGGGCGCCTGAGCGATGATATGCAGCGGCTTGAACATTTCACCGTGGTCTTTCGTCAGCAGCCGAAGCTCTCTGTCGGCAACCACTTCGGCGGGCGCATGGTGTTTGACGGCAAAGGTTATCTTTTTATCGCGCTCGGGGAGAACAACCAGCGGCCTACCGCGCAGGAGCTCGACAAATTGCAGGGCAAACTGGTGCGCCTGACCGAAGAGGGCAAAGTGCCCCAGGATAACCCGTTCGTTGGCAAAGCGGGCGCCCGCCCGGAGATTTGGTCTTACGGCATTCGCAACCCGCAGGGGATGGCGTTCAACCCCTGGAGCCATGCGCTCTGGCTGAACGAGCACGGCCCGCGCGGCGGCGATGAAATTAACATTCCGCAAGCGGGTAAAAATTACGGCTGGCCCATCGCCACCTGGGGCATAAACTACAGCGGCCTGCCGATACCTGAAGCAAAAGGCGGCACCGCGCCTGGCACGGAGCAACCTATTTTCTACTGGAAAGATTCGCCTGCCGTCAGCGGCATGGCGTTTTACAACGCCAGCACTTTCCCGCAGTGGCAAAACAAGCTGTTCATCGGCGCGCTGAAAGATAAAAACCTGATTCAGATGAGCGTGAACGGCAATAACGTCAAGGAGGATGGTCGCCTGCTGGGCGAGCGCAACGCGCGCATTCGCGATGTGCGCGTTGGGCCAGATGGCTATGTGTATGTGCTGACGGACGAAACGGACGGGCAACTGCTGAAAATCAGCCCCGCTTCGTGATCTCAGCTTACCGGGATCATCACAATTTTGCGAAACGCCGGGCGTTCGCTCAATTGCTGATACCAGCGGTCCAGGTGCGGGCGCGGCGTAAACTCAACGCCGACGTTTTTCAGATTGTAGATATAGGGCGCGGGTGAAATATCGCCGAGCCCGAACGCTGCGCCCGAAAGCCAGGGCGTTTTCGCCAGCTCCGCGTCGAGAATGCCAAGCAGTTCGTCACACTTATGAGTGCTCTCTTCAATCAGCTTCGGGTCGCGCTTTTCCGGCGGCGTGCGCACAAGGCTAAACACCAGGCCACGGTGCGGCGGCGGCAGCATCGTGGCCGCCCAGTCCATCCATTTATCGCCTTGCGCGCGTTCCACCGGGTTGTCCAGCCACAGACGGCGCTGGCCGTACTGCGCGGCGAGATAACGCACGATGGCGTTCGATTCCCAGAGCACCAGCCCCGTTTCATCATCGCGCAGGCAGGGCACCAGGCCGTTAGGGTTCATTTCCAGATAATCGGGATCGTGGTTAATCCCATACTGCATGCCGGCGGGGATACGGTTGTAGGGCAGCTCCAGCTCTTCCAGACACCAGAGGACTTTTTTGACGTTAGTGGAGTTTTCTCTGCCCCAGACGGTAATCATGGTTCGCTCCTTATGAAGAGGGTAGGTCACAGAGTGGGAAATACCTATGGTGAGATAAAGCCCACTTTTTCGCAACCTTCGCAAAAACCGGTCAGTAACAACCCGATCTCACTTACACTTGAAAAAACTTTACCCGCTTACTGTTTCATTACGAGCTAATGTGCGTTATTACTCACAACTTCACTCGATGCGTTTATTTTGACGTGATTTCTGGAATGGATACTCGGATGGCACTTACCAACCCTTTCTCTCTCCCCCCTTTAGCGCGCGCTGTGATGGCGGGCTCCGTTCTGTTACTCGCTCTGGTTCCTGCCGTAAAGGCCGAGCAAACGCAGGCGCCTGCCGCGCCGGCGATGGAAGCCAGGGCCTGGATCCTGATGGATTACGCCAGCGGCAAGGTGCTGGCGGAAGGCAACGCCGATGAAAAGCTCGACCCTGCAAGCCTGACCAAGCTGATGACCAGCTATGTGGTAGGCCAGGCGCTGAAGGCAGGCAAAATTCATCTTGATGATAAAGTCACCATCGGCAAAGACGCCTGGGCGACCGGCAATCCGGCGCTGCGCGGCTCGTCGCTGATGTTTTTAAAGCCAGGCGACCAGGTGCCGGTTTCCGAGCTGAATAAAGGGGTGATCATCCAGTCCGGGAATGACGCCAGCATTGCCATCGCCGACTATGTCGCGGGCAGCCAGGATGCGTTCGTCGGCCTGATGAACGGTTATGCGCAGCGGCTGGGACTGACGAACACCACCTTCAAAACCGTACACGGGTTAGATGCGCCAGGGCAATTCAGCACTGCGCGCGATATGGCTTTGCTGGGCAAGGCGCTAATTCACGACGTGCCGGATGAATATGCCATTCATAAAGAAAAAGAGTTTACGTTCAATAATATCCGCCAGGCTAACCGCAACCGGCTGCTCTGGAGCACCAATCTGAACGTGGATGGGATGAAAACCGGCACCACGGCGGGAGCTGGTTATAATCTGGTGGCTTCGGCCACGCAGGGCGATATGCGCCTGATTTCGGTCGTGCTGGGCACCAAAACCGACGGCATTCGCTTTCGCGAGTCGGAAAAGCTGCTGACCTGGGGTTTTCGTTTCTATGAAACCGTAACGCCCATCAAACCTGATGCGACGTTCGTCAGCCAGCGGGTCTGGTTTGGCGACAAGAGTGAAGCCAAACTGGGCGCAGGCGAAGCGGGGTCGATAACCATTCCGAAAGGCCAGCTTAAAAACCTGAAAGCGACCTGGAAACTCACGCAGCCGCAGCTCACCGCACCGCTGAAAAAAGGCCAGGTGGTAGGCACGATTGACTTCCAGCTTAATGGCCAGAACATTGAACAGCGTCCGCTGGTGGTGATGGAGGCGGTGGAAGAGGGAGGCTTCTTAAGCCGCCTGTGGGATCGCGTGCTGATGCAATTCCACAAGTGGTTCGGCAGCTGGTTCTCTTAAGCATGTCGCCTCCCGTCTGGCGGGAGGCGTTTACCAGAGCAGCGTCACGCCAGATTCTCTCGCCCAGTCGATAAATTTCGCTTCCGGTTTCGCGTCTGTCACCAGCGTGTCGAAGGCCTCCAGCGGCCCCATGCAGGCGGGTCTTACTTTGCCAAATTTACTGCTGTCCGCCACCAGCACGTGCCGCTGCGCCATCTCCAGCGCCCACTGTTTTACCGGCAGTTCGTCCAGATTAAAACAGGTGGCGCCGTGGTGCAGGTGCAGACCGGCGGCGGAGAAAAAGGCGATGTCGGGGCAAATGTTGCGCAGCGTTTCGCGAAAATTAAGCGGTTTGAAGATAGCGTTGCTGGCATGGAACTCGCCGCCGCAGAGAATCACGCGGCAGGCGGGTTTTTCCTGCAGCGCCAGAAACGTGTTAAGCGAATAGCAGACGCCGGTGAAGGGCAGGTCGTTGTCCAGCGCGTCGATTATCCAGGGCGTGGTGGTGCCGCAGTCAAAAAAGAGTGTTTGATGCGGGCTGACCAGCTCCGCCGCCCGGCGGCCGGCGCGACGCTTTTCGTCCACCAGACGGGTTTTCTGATCGCTTAGCAGATAATGGCTGACCGCTGCGCTGCGCGGTTCCAGCACGATATAACCGCCAAGCAGCACGACAGGCGCGTCGTTGCGCTGCAGGTCGCGGCGAATGGTCATCTCTGAAACGCCAAGCAGCGTGGCCGCCTCTTTCAGGTGAAGCTTATCGCTGCGTTTTAACGCCTGCAGCAGTTGCCCTATCCGCTCGTCGCGCCGTGTTTCCATTTCGTCCTCTGCTTAACCAAAACTGGCGAGGCGTGAACCACGCTTCGCCAGTGAATCGGGCGATTTTACCCGTCGCAGAGGCGTTAGTCACGCACCCAGCCTTTGCGGATGGGCAGGGCGAAGCAGCGGCGGTAAAGCTGGCGCAGCAGGCGATAGAGCGCCTCACCGCAGCCGTTCCAGACCATTTGCGCCGCCAGGCAGGCGAGCATGCCGAGCAGCAAACCGCCTACCATATCCAGCGGCCAGTGCACGCCCAGATAGATGCGCGACCAGGCGATAGCGCAAGCAACCGCCAGCAGCACCAGCCCTGACCACACCCGGTGCCAGCAGAGAAACGCCAGTGCAAAGGTAAAGCTCACGGTGCCGTGGTTGCTTGGGTAAGAGTCATCCGGCGAATGGTGCAGGAACTGGTGGCCGACCCCTTCGGCAAACGGACGCGGGTGCGGGAATAGATGGCCCATCAGCCAGGAGAGAAAGACGCTGATGGCGAGCGCCAGCGCAATCTTTACCACCAGCTGGCGCTGTGCGCTAAGCTTTTGTCCAGGCCCCCAGAGCCAGAGCGCCGCTGAAAGCAGCGGCACGCCGTAAATCAGCTCCCGGGCGATAAACGTCGCCAGGGCAAGCAGCCGGGCGGGGGAGGCGGGAGTGGCGTTAATCGCCAGAAAGAGCTGGTGGTTGAGGTCTTCCATCATCGCGGTTTTGGTTCCTTATCAACCCAAAAAAGAGGCCCAAAGCAGGGCGGCAAACGCGGCGCAAAAACAGGCCGCCGGTAAAGCGAATAACCTTAGAAACCGACCGGCGAAGGGTAAAGCGGTATTGTCTTATTTCTGTCATACAGCCGTTACCCGCGCCTGGCATAAGAATACGCGGCGCACCTTAAAATAAACTTAAATGACGGTAACGCTGTGCGTTATCGACTAACGTCGCACACAATTCACTATGACTGCTGCGGTCGTTTCATTACACTCAGCGCGATTTCTCTGGATGGATCGCTAATGCAAAGTAAAACGATGACGAAAAAGCGCCTTGGACGTCAGGCGCTGCTGTTCCCGCTGTGCCTGGTGTTGTATGAATTTTCAACGTATATCGGCAACGACATGATCCAGCCGGGTATGCTCGCCGTAGTGGAGCAATACCAGGCTGGCATGGAGTGGGTGCCGACATCCATGACCGCCTATCTGGCGGGCGGGATGTTCTTACAATGGCTGCTGGGGCCGCTGTCGGACCGCATCGGCCGCCGCCCGGTGATGCTCACCGGCGTGGTCTGGTTTATCGTGACCTGCCTTGCCACGCTGCTTGCGCAAAGTATTGAGCAGTTCACCGCGCTGCGCTTTTTACAGGGCATCAGCCTCTGCTTTATCGGCGCGGTCGGCTACGCCGCGATTCAGGAGTCGTTTGAAGAGGCGGTGTGCATCAAAATCACTGCGCTGATGGCGAACGTGGCGCTGATAGCCCCGCTGCTCGGCCCGCTGGTGGGCGCCGCCTGGGTGCACATGGCGCCGTGGGAGATGATGTTCGTGCTTTTCGCGGTGCTTGCCGCCATCGCCTATTACGGCCTGTGGCGCGCCATGCCGGAAACCGCCACCCGCCTTGGCGAAAAGCTCTCGCTCAAGGAGCTCGGGCGAGATTATAAAGCCGTGATGAACAACGCCCGCTTTGTGGCGGGCGCGCTGGCGACAGGCTTTGTGAGCCTGCCGCTGCTGGCGTGGATTGCCCAGTCGCCGGTTATCATCATCAGCGGCGAGCAGCTCAGCAGCTATGAATACGGCCTGTTGCAGGTGCCGATTTTCGGCGCGCTGATCGCAGGCAATCTGGTGCTGGCGAAACTCACTTCACGACGCACCGTGCGTTCGCTGATTATTCTTGGCGGCTGGCCCATCACTCTTGGTCTGGTGATAGCAGCGCTGGCGACCCTGCTCTCCTCCCACGCTTATCTGTGGATGACGGCGGGACTTAGCGTTTACGCCTTCGGCATCGGCCTCGCCAACGCAGGCCTGGTGCGCCTGACGCTTTTTGCCAGCGACATCAGTAAGGGCACGGTTTCCGCGGCGATGGGCATGTTGCAGATGCTGATTTTCACCGTCGGCATCGAGGTCAGCAAGCATGCCTATCTGGCGGGCGGCAATGGCCTGTTCAGCCTTTTCAATCTGCTGAATGGCCTGCTGTGGCTGGGGATGATGGTCATTTTCCTGAAGGACAAAACGGTCGGGAATTCGCTCCAGCCGCAATAAATCGCCATAAAAAAGGCCCTCCAGCGAGGGCCTTTGCGTTACTGGAAAGGCGCTTCGTTATTCAGCACCTTGTCGATAATTTCTAGCACGCCCTGTTCGTTATTATGTGGCGCGCGGTAGGGCGCTATCGCTTTGATTTTCTCCGGCGCGTTTTCCATGGCGAAGCCAAAACCCGCGTGGCGCAGCATCTCGATATCATTGCCGCCGTCGCCAAAAGCAACCACGTCGCTGTCTTTTATTCCCCAGCGTTTTTGCAGCATTTGCAGGCCGTTGGCTTTATGCAGGCCGGGGATAATCAGGTCGATAGAGCCGTGACCGCTGGAAACCGGCGTTACGATGCCTTCAAACGCTACCGTCAGCGCGTCCATGGTTTTTAATAAATCGTCATCCGGCAGGTTAAGCGCGAACTTAAAGAAGGTGTCGTCCAGACCATAAAAACTGTCGACGAATTCCAGCCGGTGATAATAGGTGGCGGCCATACGCTTAAACGCGTCGTCATAATGTTTTAGGGTATAGCCGCTGCGCTTGCCGCAGGCGATAGTTTCTACCTTCGGCAGCGTCAGCAGATGGTCGATAACCTGGTCATACTGCCCTTTGGTGAGCTTGCCGTTAAACAGATCTTCGCCTTCGCACACCACCCAGGCGCCGTTTTCCGCTACAAAAGCAATCTCTTCGGCTATCTCCGGGAAAAACGACGCGAGCTGGTAATACTGGTTGCCGCTCGCGACGACAAAGCGGATCCCCTGTTCCTTCATGCGGGCGTATTGCGCAAGAAAGCGCTCGCGGTGATAGGTTTTGGCGTCGCTGAGAAAGGTGCCATCCATGTCGACGGCGATCATTTTTACACCCATAAAGACTCCTTAACGGTTTGGCGGATTGGGCAGGCTTCCCTGTCCTTCGGATCGCTATTTCATAAGCGCTGGTTAACTAACAAGTTTTCACTTAATGCAAATTTTTCGTTAAAGCGTCGCCCCTGGCGGGCCGATAGTAGCCATGACGGCAACTATAGTGTGTTTTCTAAAAGAGCATGACGACCCTTTATTCCCTGATGTCCCCTTTTACGGCGACACAACAGCGCAGCAGCGAGTCGGCGCTGAGTGAGGCTATCACCCGGCTCGCTTCCGGTATGCGCATTAATAGCGCCAGGGATGACGCCGCAGGTCTCGCTATCGCTAACCGCATGAGCGCCAATATTAACGCCAGCGGCGCAGTGGCGCGCAATATCGACGATGGTGTCAGCCTGATGCAAACGGCGGAGGGCGGACTGGATGAGATTAATAATTTGCTCATCCGCGCCAGAACGCTGGCGGTGCAGGCGGCAAACGGCACGCTCTCGCCGCAAGACAGCGCCAGTATTCAGAATGAATTTCAGAAGATAAGCGAAACCATCGACCAAATTGCATACGGTACAACGGTGTTCGGTAAATACCCGCTGGCGGCGGCAAGCCATCCAGCGCCGCCACCGGTACAGTTGGGTGAAGTTCCGACTGTTAACCAACGCCTGCCTGTAGCAGGACAAGGCTATGTTTTTACTTCGGGACGTGTGCCTTTCGCTTATATCCCCGCCGGGGCGAAAGATATCGTGCTCGAAATCGATTCCGGCTGGATGGATGACGATTTGCAGCTTTTTAGCCGTGATGGTAGCCATTTGATAGGCACGCCCATTAATGGGAATGGCGCCACTCGCGATTTTACCTGGCGAAGCAATGGCGTAAATAATTCCGCCGATGCCAGTATGAAAATCATTACCGAAGAGAACGGCTTTACTGCCGGCGCGATTTACAGCGATGCGCACCTGACCCAGGGCGGCGCGGTTTATAACCTTAACGGCAGCGTGACCGCATCGCTGAACGGGATGAATATTACTTACAGCGGCGACGGAGACCGGTATGAAACCCCAGCGACCGGCTGGCCTAACAATGGCACCGTCTCGCCGGGTCATTACAAAGAGCGAATCGCTATTGATAGCGTGACCGAAGACCTGATTATAATGGTGGTGGGCACCGGTTCTTTTACTGGCAGCATGACATGGAGCCAACTTCCGACACCTACGCAGGCGCCGGACAGCAGACCCACCAGCAGCGAGACGCAAATTGTGGTCAGCGCCGATTTTGGTCAACCGCTTGAAACCAAGACGATTCCCGGCACACCTTCTGATACTGTCACGCTCGGCATCAGCGACCTGAGGTTTGATAATCAGCAAAACGCCAGCCAGGCGATGGGCAAACTCGACGCGGCGCTGGAGAAGGTAAACGGCTACCGGGGCACTTACGGCAGCCTTACTAATGCATTTGCCAGCGCGAAGAGCACGGTGCTGGAAGGGAAGGTGGCGACCGAAGCGGCGCGCAGCCGCATTGAAGATGCGGATTACGCCCAGGAGATGAGCAACATGACCCGGGCGCAAATCCTGCAACAGGCGGGCAGCGCGCTGATGGCGCAGGCCAGGCAAGCGCCAGAAACCATTCTGGCGCTGCTGAAAGGATAGCGCTGCCGCTAGCGGCACGCGGCGTTTTCCTCTTCCTGCCATTCGGCGCGCTCGGGTTTCGCCACCGCCCGGGAAACCAGGAAGGCGATGGCAATCAGGCTCAGCACCACCAGCATCGCGCTGCGCAGGCCATAGTGTTCGCCGAGGAAGCCGAGCAGCGGTGGCCCCACCAGGAAAGCGATATAGCCGGTGGTGGCAACCACGCTTACGCGCGTTGGCGCATCCGGACCGGTGTCGCTTGCCGCCGAAATGGTCAGCGGGAAGCCGAGCGAGGCGCCAAGCCCCCACAAGATCACCGATGCGCCCGCAACCCAGGCGCTGTCGACAAAAATAATCAGCGCAATGCCAAGCCCGCCCATCAGGGCGCTGGCGCGAACCACCGCCACTCGGCTGTAGCGGTCGATAAACCAGCCGCCGAAAAAGCGGCCCAGCGTCATGCCAAGCGTAAAGCCTGCGTAGATAAGCGAGCCGGAAGTGGGGCTAAAGCCGTGGCCGTCCACCATCAATAGCGGCAGCCAGTCATTGGCCGACCCTTCAGCAAACGCCATCGCCAGCACCACCACGCCAATCAGCAGCAGCTGGATGTCTTTATAAAAGGGGCGGCGATTAATCGCGTTTTGTTTTTTCTCTTCGGCGCTCTCTTTGCCGACCCCTTCAGGAATGGCGCGCAGCGCGATGAAAACCGGCACGATAGTGACAAGCCCCGCCAGCAGAATATGGAAGTCGGCGCGAAAATTTAACGCCGTCAGCGTCATGCCAATGCCTGCGCCCACCAGCGTGCCGAGGCTGAAAAAGCCATGCATCATCGGCAGCACGGTTTTACCCAGCTCGCGCTCAACAATCGCCCCTTCGACGTTCAGCGCCACCTCTGCCGAGCCCAGCCCCCCGCCGAGCACCGCCAGCCCTAAGGAGAAGAGCAGCGCGACGCCGAACCAGAGCGCGCTGCTCATGATAATAATGCCGGCCACCCCCATCAGCATGGCGGTGCGAATGACCTTGCGCGTGCCAAACCGCTTTACCAGCCAGGCCGAGCAGAGAATGCCGCTCATGGAGCCCACGGAGAGGCCAAACAGCACCACGCCCATCTCCGCTGTGGAAACGGCCAGCACATCGCGGATGGCGGGAGTACGCGTGGCCCATGACGCCATGATAAGACCAGGCAGAAAGAAGAAGATAAACAGCGCCCAGGTGCGGCGACGCAGCGCCTGGCGAGTTGAGAGTGGCGACATAAGCATCCCTGACGACAGAAAAGGTAAGACAACAGTAGCAACGAAGTGTACATTTGTACATGACGACTTAGCGAGTGAAAGTGATGAATTTATCCGCCATCGGGGAACCGCCGCGCCGCGAGCGCATTTTACGCGCCACGCTTGAAGCCATTGCGGAATATGGCATCAGCGGCGTTACGCATCGCAAAATCGCCCAGCGGGCGGAAGTGCCGCTCGGCTCAATGACCTACTACTTCACCGGTATCGACGCCCTGCTGGAGGAAGCGCTGAGCGGCTTCGCCCGCGACATGTCGCAAACCTACCAGGCTTACCTGGCGAAGGCCGCCAGCCCGCAGGAAGCGTGCGAGGCGTTGACGCAGGTGATTTGCGGCGCGCAAATCACCACGCCGGAAAATATGGAGCTGATGTACCAGCTTTACGCCTATGCCAACCGCCGCCCGGCGCTAAAGGCCATCATGCAGGCGTGGATGCAGCGCAGCCAGCAGATCCTCGAAGTCTGGTTCGACCCCATCACCGCGCGCGCACTGGACGCGTTCATCGAGGGAATGACGCTGCATTATGTGGTCGACAGAAAACCGCTGAGCGAGGCGGAGATTCGGGAGATGGTGTTAAGGCTCGCCCGGGTGGAATAGGCTGTTTTTATAGCCGCAGGGGAAAGATAACGGAGCAAGCGCTTCTCTGAAAAAGGAGGCCGGCGCTTACCTTACATAGCTCAACGCTTTTTCCTGTTCGTCTAAAATATATTTTCTTAGTTTTGCACTGTAATAAAGGTGCAACGCGCAGCCTGCTGCCATCCATAATAATACAAGCTCAGTGAAAGGCAGCATGACATAAACAAACCGTTTGCCCTTCGGATACGTTTTTATCGAGCGGGTTAAATACTCCCGGCCTTCCTGCGTTATAAACAGGTCGCAAATCCCCTTTGCGACCTCCGGCGACGGCGAGGCGTGTTGGCTTAACGCGGGGGCATCGCTCGCCGGGCAATCCGATTTTTTAATCTGCCATGCAGGGGGTGAGAAAAGCGTGGATTCCTGCGCTTTGGCGTCAGAGATATAAAAAAGTTCTCCGGTGGCTTTCCAGATTAGCAATGTGTGGTTTTCTGGCGTTTTAACCGTGCGAACAAGAATAGGGCCGGTAAATAAAAACGATCCGAGGAAGAGCAAAAATGCAATGTAACCCATTGCTTTGTCGAGTTTTTTAACTTCAGGCGTTTTCCTGGTGGAAAGAGAAATAAGGAAAAAGCGCAACCAAAAGGGAGGGATTCCGGCAAGCGTTAATGTTCGGGTATTTTCTTCTTCGGTTTTTGAGAGCGTATTTTTTATTTTGATGATGAGCTTAAATGCTGCGCCGACAAAAGTGAGCAGGGCGATAAACGTCGCCACAGGGGCGTTAGAAAACTCCGTATTAATCATTTCTGTAATTGAACTCATCCTTTGCCCCTGTTTTCGCTTTGTTCACCGGCTCCCGCTGTCTGGATTTTTTATCATGCATAAGCGGTTTAGCAAGAGCTAAAAAATAAAACCATGGTTATTATTCAAAGCGATAACAATAAATCAGCGAAACTGTGTTGGGTAATATCTTTCCGACGTAGCGAAAGCATTTGGTCAGGTTTACTTTGATAGCGAAGCGCTACAAGAACATGTGGGTAAATGATAATGCGCAAAATGAACTCTGCCGACTCCTCGCTCGCTAAGCTGCTTAAACGCATTGGCATCGCGTCAGCTAACCTGGTAGAAGCGTTATCAACCGGCATCTGCTCCGTTGCCGCGTTTGCCAGCCTTTTTGTGCTGGAGGGGTGGGGAGGGAAGCTCACCGGATTTATCGTTTTTTTTGTACTGGCGTATCTCATCGCCTGGGCTGTAGACAAAGTTAAAGGGTAAGCCCAGAACGTTATCAAGGCTTGCTATGATGCGTTTTTGGGAATTTCAGGCAAGAAAAAAAACATTTATGTAAACGGGTTAATGGAAACAAAGGATTTAAATATAATCAATAAGTTAGACTGGTGGTAAGGAGTGGCGATTACGGGGCAATGCCAACCGCTGTCGCCACTGTGTCAGCACTAAGGAAAAAGCTTTGCTGCTTGGCGAGGCGGATTAATGAGCGTTTCTATTTCTTTGATGTAATCTTCGAAAACCTTTAAAAATGTCACAAGGGCACCTTCTTTGAAAAGTACTTGGTTCCCATCTCTCTCAATAACATCAGGGTGCTGATCGAGAAGTCTTACGATTTCTTGAATCTCTTGGTTGTCATTACTAACTAAACGAGCGTCATTATGAGCACAGGAATTCCTTAATTTTATAATTTTAGTTATTTCTGGAAAGGTTTTAGAATTACGTAAGCCAACAACCTTCTTAATAAACCTATGTCCTCTTTCAAAGCCCATTCCTTTTAAGTCGTTAAGGCTGATGCTCGTTGTATGTCTTTTCGAATAACTGATACAGAACTTTTCGACTTCGTGCTCTAATAGACCAATAATTGTTAATAAAGCAGAACGTCTTAGAATGCTTGGATAGTATCTTTTGAATATGTCATCAAGATTTACAGAGTGGTCATCAATTCCCATGTAGCTGTCGATGGTTATATAAATATCATCTTCGGGATATTCTGCAACAACAAAAGTATCAGGTCCCTCGGCTTCGTATTTAGCTATGCTATCTCTAATTGAAGCTTCAGTTTGGTTGATAAAGCCATGTAATAACATGATATTAAAACCAAAGTCATGTATAGGAACATGTCCAGGCTTGTTAAGGAATGTGAGCATGTAGCATAACCTTTTATCAATGATATTTCGAATATGTTACGACCTTCGCCTCTTTCATCGAGTGATTTTCAAAAGTCAATGCTTCGCCTTTAGTGGCAAACTGCTTGCGTACGCATCGTCCACTAAGCCGGGCCCGGTAGTAGTCATAAATCCATTTTCCTGTATCAAATTTTCGTACTACCATAAATAAGCTCTCGTATTTGAAGGCTAAATTGAATTATGTATTTGAACAGAGAGTAGAGTATCATTTTTATCAAAAATACGTTTACTCCTCACCAAAAAAATTAATTATGTCAAGTAGCCATGTTGGAGTATGGATCTCATCATTTTCATGGAGTACATCTATGTATTCGTCACAGAAAATATTTTTTTTACCTGGCTCATCAAAATATTTTTTAATGATTTGTTTTTGGCTTGTGGTTAGATCTAATATTCCAGCTGCAACGTTTGAGGAAAGTGTTTCCACATCCTCTATGAATGAAAATCTTTTCTCTCCATTTTTATAAAGACGATAGATTGTTTCGTAGAAACATAGTCCGTCTAATGCATCCTCGATCTCAGTTGGTGGAGATACTCTATTATCCGTTGTTTTTAGCAAGTCTACATCAGTAAAGTCTTCGCGTAGGAGTAATCGTCTTATTTTTATTTGTGGGATGCTATCTACAGATTCAAATTTATCATATGCTAAATCAGTGTCTAATAAACAGAATACTTTACCTTTAAGTGCTGGCCTTCTGTCTTTTAGAGCTAAAACTAGATATGAATAAATGTCTTTTAGTGCAAATGAACCCCCGACACTCAAGATTATTATATTTTTTTCCTCCAATTGTTCAAATTGTAAATGGGATTCAATATATTTCTTGTCAGTTCGCCCTTCACATAGTATCCAGTTATAATTATTGGAAGAGGTTATGGATGTTATTATTGATTGCACCAGGTCATGGTTGCTTTTTACTTCTAAAGTATCCAGATATGAACCACGAGATTCTTTTACAAGAGCAGATAATTCGTCTCTATAGTATTCAAGATTTATACACTTGATAAATGCTTGATTTGGGGATACATAAGTTGCACTTCCACTCATCGCCGCCGGAAGAAAACCATACCAGTGCGTGGTGCAAATCGTCTGTATGCCTAACTCACTTATCTCTCTAATTTTCTCAAACTGCTTGAAGCAAGATGTTGCATGTAAAGATAGTTCTGGTTCGTCTACGGCAAGAATGGTTGATTGCTGATTTTTTTTGGGATTTCCTTTCAAAAAGCCCATAGATAAATCGAGTAAGGCTTTTCTTTTTTCACCAGAACTTAGATTGTGTACAGGGGTATCTCTGTTTATGCTATCTATGTAATGCAAAATTTTATCACTAAAATATGACTCAATGATTTTTGCAATCATGTGGCGCTGCGTAAACGAATTTTGCCGCTGTGTTGGTCTTTTGAAATGATATTGTCCGTTAAGTTTTCTAGATAATTGTTCAACAAAATCATTCAAATAATCATTAATTTCGCTAATATCTTTTTTCTTGATGATTTTACTAATTCTCTGCTGTAGATTTTCACCAAGTAGAGATTGCAATAGTTCACTCTCGATTTTAGAATATTCTGACGTAGTTATTTCTGCTGGCAAGTAAATATAATTATAATTCTCTCTCACATATTCGAGTAATTTGTATTGTGTAGTTTGGAAAAAATTCTTTCTTTGCGCAGAATTGGTTGCAGTTGAATCAGGGATTAAATCTTCAATTTCATTTTTATAATCTTCTATGGATTCGAAAATTGACATGAATGGCACCGGAGCGTCGCCTGCACCTTTTTTTATTATCCCAATAGGAACAAGGAAATAATCTTTAACTTCGTATTGAGATTCGAGATAAGTCCTATGGTTAACGAATTTGTCGGCTAATGCTCTTTGTGAGGAATGAAAATCTTCGCTTTCTACTTGCCATGTTATATCACTTATAGCTTCTAATGTTCTAAAATTTGATGTGTTACCTTTAACTCTTTCTTTGCGGATAAGAAAAACTGGGACAATGAAAGGCTCTCTTGTGTCAAACCCTTGACTGCGAGCATCATTATTAATGTCCAGTCTATTAATATCCGCTCTATTCAGCACGGTATCAAGGGCCTGTAAGGTTGAACTCTTGCCTACCCCATTTTCACCAATCAACCATGAAGAATTTCCATTGATAGTTAATGGAATGTAATGCTGATTTCTAAAATTTTTAAAGTTTCTTAAAATTACACCAACAATCATTTTTTCATCCATTAAAAGAGTTGATTATTTGCAGGTCATGATTACCTTAGCAATGATATGGAGACCAGTAATGTTACATTTTATTTCACTCGACTTGGACTCCAGCATGATGCGATTACTAAGTCACCTGACTGGTTCGCCAGTAGAATGAATGCAATCGATAGAAGTTAACCATAAACCATCGTTTATTTCATTTGGATTATATTTTACCAGATAGGTTGCGTACTCTGTCATCAATAGATGAAATGCTTTCAACATCTTTTTGCAATAACATTAGTTTGAATAACAGATACACACTTTCACGGACTTTCCGCCACTGATTTTTTTACAAGCCTTATGATTTGAGCTTTTGTATCTAACCACATCGGGCCTTCAAATGTCCACAGCCAACGAAGAGGTATTCCTTTTTCTAATGCACATTGGATTATCCAGTCGGCTGGAAAGGTATCTCTCATATATCGATTAGCTAACATGCTTTTCGAAACACCCAAATGGTCAGCAAGGGCTTGTCGTGTCGTAAAGCCATAAGCCTCGACCAGTCGTTCAATCGCAGCCTTTCCACCCTGATTGGGCTTTATTTTGATCTCATTTGGATACATTGATGTTGGCATATCTCTAATGCAATCCTGGTATCTTTTCAGTTCCCAATTGGGTCTTTATCTCGATTACAAACAGCTCGCCACAAGCCAATAGGAGATTGTTGCATCATGACCCCAAACATTTCAATCACTCTGAATACACCTCACGTCATAATTGAACGCTACAGCGAACTAACGGGCCTGCCAGTGGATACGATTAACGACATGCTTGCCGATGGTTGCTTTCCGCGGCACAGCCTGCGCACGAGAAGGTGATGATTAACATCATTGCACTGACCGTGGATGTTCTCTCTGATTGTAATGTTACTATTAACTAGTTCTATTCTGAGACCTTGCGGAGTAGATAGCTATGTTTGATTATCGCCTTTCAATACATCCTCATTTTAATGAAGTTTAGCTGACCTTCGCTTTGCCTCATAACATAGCTAAACTGGCAGAACGAGTTGGCATGAACTTCACTCCCAACCCCTACATTGCTACCATAATCCCCATCATCTACGTCGGCACACGGTGCACAGCCATCATGTTATCCCGGCTCACGTTCTTAATATTCAGAAACACATCCTTAGCCACAAGCTCTGACAACGGGATAATCTGAATCCCGTCCTTTTCCCGTTAAGCGAGTACGAAATACATCCGTTGGTCAAAATATTGCCGCTTTACATAAATCGGCAAGCAGTAATGCAAAATGTGGCCCAGATTTTTCAAATGGCTTTATTCTGCCAGCTTTGATCTGTTATGTTTCGCTCAAGCTGTTACACAATCATCTAACTATAAGATTTTAAATGAAAAAATTTTGACAAAGCTTGATCTGCTGCTTGAGGGCGCAGAGCGTATTGATTAAACTATGCGCTCTTGAGATAAAGGATTATGACTGTATGGACGTAAAACAAATAGCTAAAGGGATTATTGATGGCTTAGCTTCAATCCCTGAAGGTGTCTTATTGTCTGCTGTCAGGACAATAGAAGGATCTGGAATTGCCGGTAGAGATCTTAAAATTCGTAATGCATTTGAAACCGAGCGGTTTATGAGAATGCTAAAAAGCATAGCAACTAATCAAGAACCGCTTCGACAGCTAATATCGATAGTCATAACTGACTTTTATTCGAAATTAGATGAAAACGGTAAAAAAGCGATAAGCGAAAAGATAGGCTACGCAGAAGCAAAAGCTGGAAGCCGCATGGGGGCGCAATTCGCCTTATCACAATATGTAGCGACAAGAATAATTACAGTCTTAAGAACAAGTAAAGCTATGAGCCGCCTGATCCGTGTCGCCTCTGGCTTTACGCTTAACATACTGTTATTGCAGGGAGTCATTGAGGAGGCTGCCAGAGCATCCCGAAGAATGAGAATAAAGTACCCTGTAACGTATATGAAAGTGTCTCCCATGAATTTGGATATGGTGTACTTTCTTGTCGAAGTTCAACTGGAACCATACCTATTATTTATCAACAGCCACCCTCTACGGTGCAAAGGGATAGAAAATGAACTCTGCCGACTCCTCGCTCGCTAAGCTGTTTAAACGCATTGGCATCGCGTCAGCTAACCTGGTTGAAGCGTTATCAACCGGCATCTGCTCCGTTGCCGCGTTTGCCAGCCTTTTTGTGCTGGAGGGGTGGGGAGGGAAGCTCACCGGATTTATCGGTTTTTTTGTACTGGCGTATCTCATCGCCTGGGCTGTAGACAAAGTTAAAGGGTAAGCGTAGGGCTACGAGAAGGTTATCAGGGCTGACTGTTCTGCGCTTTTGGGAGATTTCAGGCAAGAAAAAACCCATCAACCTTGAACCAAGATGGCGGGGTTGATGGGCTCCACAATATGGGGACATCAAAGAAAAGCAGTGGCACTAATTGAGACTGACGCTAAAGCGAAAAGTTCTGCCGTTCATAAAAATTTTCTTATTTTTCTTTCTCAGAGGCCAAGACCCGGCCAGATTATCACAATCAGCGTCCCCGCAAGCGTCAGCAGCACGTTGGCTATGGCATAGGTGCCGGCATAACCGAGCGCCGGAATATTGCTGCGTGCAGTGTCGCTAATGATTTCCATCGCCGGCGCGCAGGTGCGCGCGCCCATCATCGCGCCAAACAGCAGCGCGCGGTTCATGCGCAGCACGTAAGCGCCAAACAGGAAGCAGATAGCCACCGGCAGCAGGCTCACCAGCAGGCCCGCCACCAGCATCTGTCCGCCCACATCGCCAAGCCCGCGGCCGATGCCGCTGCCCGCGCTTAAGCCCACGCCCGCCATAAAGACCATCAGGCCGAACTCCTTCACCATCACCAGCGCGCCCTGCGGGATATAACCGAAGGTTGGATGGTTGGCGCGCAGAAAGCCGAGCATGATGCCGGCAAACAGCAGGCCCGCGGCATTGCCGATGCCAAAGCTGAACGAGCTGAACTGGAAAGTGATCATCCCTATCATCAGGCCGACAATAAAGAAGGCGCAGAAAGCCAGCAGGTCGGTCACCTGGCTGTGAATGGAGATAAAGCCGATGCGGTCGGCGATGGTTTTTACCCGTCGCGCGTCGCCGCTTACCTGCAACACGTCGCCTTTGTTCAGCACGATGTTGTCGTCGATAGGCATCTCTATCTGGCTGCGGATCACGCGGTTTAAGAAGCAGCCGTGATCGGTAAGCTTAATCTGCCCCAGACGGCGACCGACGACGTTGTGGTTTTTCACCACAATCTCTTCGGTGACGATGCGCATGTCGAGCAGATCGCGATCGAACACCTCTTTGCCGTTGCGAAAGCTTGGGTCCAGGCGAGCGTGCGCGTCCGGGTAGCCCACCAGCGCTATTTCATCGCCCATCTGCAGCACCGCGTCGCCATCCGGGTTCGCCAGAATACCGTTGCGGCGGATGCGCTCGATGTAACAGCCGGTCTGGCGATAAATGCCGAGTTCGCGCAGGTTTTTGCCGTCCGCCCAGGCGACAAGCTCCGGCCCGACGCGGTAGGCGCGAATGACGGGCAGGTAAACCTTGCGGTTAGCGTCGGTATCCAGCCCGCGCTCGCGCGCTATCTGCTGGGCGCTGGTCTGTAAATCCTGATGTTGAAGCTTCGGCATATAGCGCGCGCCGAAAATCAGGCTGACCAGACCGATAAGATAGGTCAGGGCGTAGCCGAGGCTTAAGTGATCGAGCGCCGCCGCCAGCTGGTCGTTGCTCATGCCCGAATGCCTTAGCGTATCGCCCGCGCCTACCAGCACTGGCGTTGAGGTCATTGAACCCGCCAGCATCCCGGCGGTCAGGCCGATATCCCAGCCAAAAAGTTTGCCAAGGCCCAGCGCAATCAGCAGGGCGCTGCCGACCATAACCAGCGCCAGCATCAGATAATTCTTACCGTCGCGAAAAAAAATGGAAAAAAAGTTGGGTCCGGCTTCAACCCCTACGCAAAAAATAAACAGCATAAAGCCGAGATTAAGCGCGTTTGTGTTAATCGCGAAGTGCTGTTGGCCTAATAATAAAGAGACCACTAAAACGCCAATGGAATTACCCAGTTGCACCGAGCCAAGGCGTATTTTCCCAAGGCACAAGCCGAGTGTGAGCACCACAAATAATAACAGGATGTAATTCCCATTTAACAAATCTGCGACGTTTATATTCACTGAGGATAACTTCTTGTTTACTAGTAAGTTGTTGAAAGGGGTGGGGTTTTGCGCTAAGGTTTCCACCAATAACGACAGGGTTTTTTCTTATTTTCACATGCCCTGAAATCACCTGCGGAACATTACGCAGCGGCTAGTTTAATCGCAATGAAGATCAACGGCTAGTAAGAATAGTGTACTTATAGAGTACGTTTTTTTGGCAAGGATAGCTACCACGCTTTATCAGACTGGGCGCCCTGAAAGGCGGCTTTCAGTAAATCCGATACAGGCATTATCAAGGGGATATCTGTTGATGCGAAGACAAAGCTGGGCGGGGACCATTTGTTGTTTCGTCCTGTTTATTGTGGTGTTCATTTTCCATAAATGGCTTTTAACCCGTGGTTCCCCTATAGAGGGAAGAATGGATTTGGGCATGCTTTTCTTTATTTTGCCAGGCATCGTGGCGAGCGTGTTTTGCCGCAACGCCCGGGTTGTGAAACCGATGCTCGGCGCCATCCTCGCTTCGCCGCTCTGTCTTTTGCTGTTTCTGATGTGGCGCGAAAGCGAACGCTCGTTCTGGCAGGAACTGGCGTGGACCTTCGGCGCGGTCTTCTGGTGCACGCTGGGCGCGTTGTGCTATCTCTTATTACTGACGTTGATTAAGCATTACGATGCGGCGAAAAACCGGCTCTGAAGCCGGTTTTTTATCGCAGCGCTTTACGAAACGCGCTGATAACGCTTCTTCAGGCTAAAAGCAACGGCAGAATATCAGGTTATACTTTCGAGCTTTGACGACCGGAGTTCCCCATGCGTTCACCTGTCATTCCCAAATCCTTGCTGCTGCTGGAAGCGGTGGGGATGGCGCTGCTGCTGCTGGCTTTACTCTCATTTAACCAGTACGTGACGCTGCCCGCGCCGTTTAACGGCGGTGCAGCGAGAGTGGGAATGCTTTTCGCGGGCGTGGCTTTGATATTGCCTGCGGCAGTGGCGCTGATGATTGCGCTGGCGCGCCAGCTGGCGCCGCGGCTGATGAACGCGGGCTCCGGTCCTTCCGCTCACCAGGATAAGGAAAAACGCGATGACGCCGACCATTGATCTTTTACGCGCCCACCGTTCCATTCGCCACTACACCGACGAACCGATCACCGAAGCCCAGCGTGAAGCGATTATCGCCAGCGCCCAGGCTGCATCAAGCTCGAGCTTCCTGCAGTGCAGCTCAATTATTCGCGTTACCGATACGGCGCTGCGTGAAAAGCTGGTGACGCTGACCGGCGGCCAGCAGCATGTGGCTCAGGCGGCGGAGTTCTGGGTCTTCTGCGCTGACTTCAATCGCCATCTGCAAATTTGCCCGGACGCGCAGCTCGGGCTTGCCGAACAGCTGCTGCTGGGCGTGGTGGATACCGCGATGATGGGACAAAACGCCCTGACGGCGGCCGAGTCTTTAGGGTTAGGCGGCGTTTATATCGGCGGCATTCGCAACAGCATCGAGGCGGTAACCGAGCTGCTTAAGCTGCCAAAGCATGTGCTGCCGCTGTTCGGCCTGTGCCTCGGCTGGCCGGCGGATGACCCGCAGGTGAAGCCGCGTCTGCCCGCCTCGCTGGTGGTGCATGAAAACCACTATCAGCCGGTAGACGAGGCGACGCTTGCCCGCTATGACGAGGAACTGGCGCACTACTACCTTAGCCGCGGCAGCAATACCCGTCGCGATACCTGGAGCGATCATATCCGTCGCACCATTATCAAAGAGAGCCGTCCTTTTATTCTCGATTACCTGCATAAGCAGGGCTGGGCAACACGTTAACCCTTTTGACGCGTCCCCCTTCGTTGCGAAACGCGGGGGGTGTATGATACGCGGGCATTTACGTTTGTTCAGAGAGGTGCAGGGTGAAAATCGCCATTTTGTCCCGGGATGGTACGCTCTATTCGTGTAAACGCCTGCGTGAAGCGGCCATGCGCCGCGGCCATCAGGTTGAGATCCTCGACCCGCTGTCATGCTATATGACTATTAACCCGGCGGCCTCGGCCATGCACTACAAAGGGCGCCAGTTGCCCCATTATGATGCAGTCATTCCCCGCATCGGTTCCGCCATCACCTTCTACGGCACCGCCGTGCTTCGCCAGTTTGAAATGCTCGGCAGCTACCCGCTGAACGAATCGGTGGCTATCACTCGCGCGCGCGATAAGCTGCGCTCATTGCAACTGCTGGCGCGTCAGGGTATCGACCTGCCTTTGACCGGCATTGCGCATTCGCCGGATGACACCAGCGACCTGATAGACATGGTGGGCGGCGCGCCGCTGGTGGTCAAGCTGGTGGAAGGCACACAGGGCATCGGCGTGGTGCTGGCGGAAACGCGCCAGGCGGCGGAAAGTGTGATTGACGCCTTCCGCGGGTTGAACGCCCATATTCTGGTGCAGGAATATATAAAGGAAGCGAAAGGGCGGGATATACGCTGTCTGGTGGTGGGCGACAGCGTGGTAGCGGCCATTGAGCGGCAGGCGAAAGAGGGCGATTTTCGCTCCAACCTGCACCGCGGCGGGGTGGCGCGCATTGCCGATATCTCGCCTGAAGAGCGTGAAATCGCCCTGAGGGCGGCGCGCACGCTGGGGCTGGATGTGGCGGGCGTCGATATTCTTCGCGCCGAGCGCGGGCCGCTGGTGATGGAGGTCAACGCCTCGCCGGGGCTGGAGGGCATTGAAAACACCACCGGCATTGATGTCGCATCCAGGATGATTGAGTGGGTAGAGCGGCATGCGAATTCCGACTTTTGCCTGAAAATGGGCGGATAAGCGGCTAATCATGGTATGGAAGGAGGAATTTGCGTAAGCTATCCTCTTTTGATTTTATCGTTACTGAAAGAGGTATCCGGTTTTATGCATTCACTCGTCGTCCCGACTCTGGACACCCTGCGCCGCTGGCTCGATCGTCTCGGCGTGAGCTTCTTCGAGTGCGATACCTGTCAGGCGCTGCACCTTCCTCACATGCAGGATTTCGACGGTGTTTTCGACGCGAAGATCGATCTGCTCGATAACGTGGTGCTCTTTTCCGCCATGGCGGAAGTCAAGCCTTCGGCGCTGCTGGCGGTGGCTGCGGATCTCTCCGCCATTAACGCCGGTTCGCTGACGCTAAAAGCGTTTCTCGATATTCAGGATGATAACCTGCCCAAACTCGTCGTCTGCCAGGCGTTGCATGCCCAGGTGGGCGTCAGCGAAGAGCAGTTCGCCGCTTTCTTCCGCCAGAGCGAACAGCAGATCTCCATGGTGATTCTGGAAGCCCGCGCGCAGCAGTTGCTTTACACACCGGAAGAAGAGGAAAAAAGCGACCGCGTAGTGAATAACCATTTTCTTCACTGAGCCCGCCTCTTATTAGCGCAGTCGCCACCAGGGCGGCTGCTAAATTTGACTTTTTATTCTGTCCTCAGCCTCTTCTTAAAGCATTTTTCACCGCTTCAACCGCCAGTTTGGCTTATCACATAGAGCGATTCAGCCTAAAAAATTGATAAAAGGCGTTTTTTATACCGGGCTATAGCCTCGGGACCGGGCTACAGTTATCCTTGCGCTGGCTTGAAAAGCGTGCAACGTCTGCCGAAGGTCCTCCGGTCCTTTTTCTGTGCAGGTGAACAGATATGCATGATTTTTGCATATGTCTAAATGCGTAAATTTAGCTCGCTCAACGGGCTTTTACCCTTTATTCAGAAGGAAACAGATATGTCCACCCAAGGTAAAAAATGGTTGTCGGGTGTGGTTGCCGGTGTGCTGATGGCATGTTCCGCCACCGCCATGGCGGCTGAACAAAAGACGCTGCATGTATATAACTGGTCTGATTATATTGCACCGGATACGGTCGAAAACTTCACCAAAGAGACCGGTATAAAAGTGGTTTACGACGTGTTCGATTCCAACGAGGTGCTTGAAGGAAAACTGATGGCGGGCAGCACCGGCTTTGACCTCGTCGTCCCTTCCGCAAGCTTCCTGGAGCGCCAGCTTACGGCAGGCGTCTTCCAGCCGCTCGATAAGAGCAAGCTGCCGAACTGGAAAAACCTCGATCCGGAGATTCTCAAGCTGGTCGCGAAACACGACCCGGATAACAAATACGCCATGCCTTACCTCTGGGCGACCACCGGTATTGGTTATAACGTCGATAAAGTCAAAGCGGCGCTTGGCGCCGACGTGCCGTTGAACAGCTGGGATCTGGTGCTGAAGCCGGAAAATCTCGCTAAGCTGAAAAGCTGCGGCGTCTCTTTCCTGGACGCCCCGGAAGAAATTTTCGCCACCGTGCTGAACTACCTGGGCAAAGACCCGAACAGCACCAAAGCGGATGACTATACCGGTCCTGCTACCGATCTGCTGCTGAAGCTGCGCCCGAACATTCGCTACTTCCATTCCTCTCAATACATCAACGATCTGGCGAATGGCGACATTTGCGTCGCTATCGGCTGGGCAGGGGACGTATGGCAAGCTGCTAACCGCGCCAAAGAAGCGAAGAATGGCGTGAATATCTCCTACACCATCCCGAAAGAGGGGGCGCTCGCCTTCTTTGACGTTTTCGCCATGCCGAAAGACGCCAAAAACACCGATGAAGCCTATCAGTTCCTCAACTATCTGATGCGCCCGGATGTAATGGCTCACATCAGCGACCACGTTTATTACGCCAGCGGCAACAAGGCCGCCACGCCGCTTGTGAGCAAAGAGGTGCGCGACAACCCGGGTATCTACCCGCCTGCCGATGTATTTGCCAAGCTCTTCACACTTAAGGTGCAGGAGCCGAAGATTGACCGCGTAAGAACCCGCGCGTGGACTAAAGTGAAAAGTGGTAAATAAATAAACCAGCTTTTGCGTAACGGTACCGCTCCGGGCGTTAACGCCCCTTCTGGACAGAGGTCGCAAGCCTCTGTCCAGACGTTTGTGCGGCATTGCCCGCACCGTTTTATTGTTTTGCCGGAGAGCAAATCGTGACTGATGCTACCCCTCGCCCCCAGGCGAAAACCCGCAAGGCGCTTACCCCGCTGCTGGAAATCCGCAACCTGACCAAATCCTTCGACGGCCAGCACGCCGTAGACGATGTCAGCCTCACCATTTATAAAGGCGAAATTTTCGCTCTGCTTGGCGCCTCCGGCTGCGGCAAATCCACGCTGCTGCGCATGCTGGCGGGTTTTGAGCAACCGACCACCGGGCAGATCATGCTGGATGGCGTCGACCTCTCCCATGTGCCGCCCTATCAGCGGCCCATTAACATGATGTTCCAGTCGTACGCGCTCTTCCCGCATATGACCGTGGAGCAAAACATCGCCTTCGGCCTTAAGCAGGACAAACTGCCGAAAGCGGAAATCGCCAGCCGCGTGCAGGAGATGTTAAGCCTCGTGCATATGCAGGAGTTCGCCAAACGCAAGCCGCACCAGCTCTCTGGCGGCCAGCGCCAGCGCGTGGCGCTCGCCCGCAGCCTGGCGAAACGCCCGAAACTGCTGCTGCTTGATGAACCTATGGGCGCGCTGGATAAGAAGCTGCGCGACCGCATGCAGCTCGAAGTGGTGGATATTCTCGAGCGCGTGGGCGTGACCTGCGTAATGGTGACCCACGATCAGGAAGAGGCGATGACCATGGCGGGCCGCATCGCCATCATGAACCGCGGCAAGTTTGTGCAAATCGGCGAGCCGGAAGAGATCTATGAACATCCCACCACCCGCTACAGCGCGGAATTTATCGGCTCGGTCAACGTCTTCGAGGGGCTGCTGAAAGCGCGCCAGGAAGATGGTCTGGTGATCGATTCGCCCGGCCTGCTTCACCCGCTGAAAGTGGACCCGGACGCGTCGGTCGTGGACGGCGTGCCGGTTTATGTCGCGCTGCGTCCGGAAAAAGTGATGCTCTGCGACGAACCGCCTGCGGATGGCTACAACTTCGCGGTGGGCGAAGTGGTGCACATCGCCTACCTCGGCGACCTCTCTATTTATCATGTACGGCTCAAAAGCGGGCAGATGATTAGCGCCCAGCTTCAGAACGATCACCGCTATCGCAAAGGCGCGCCGACCTGGGGCGATGAAGTTCGCCTCTGCTGGGATGCGGACAGCTGCGTGGTTCTGACGGTTTAAGGAGGCGAAATGAGTAGTACGTTTGAACGCCACGGCGAACCTGTCGCCGACGTGAAGCCCGGCGGCGCTAAGCTCTGGCTCGCTCGCCTGCAGATGGCCCATGGCCGTAAGCTGGTTATCGCGCTGCCTTACCTGTGGTTAATTTTGCTCTTTCTGCTGCCGTTTCTGATTGTATTTAAAATCAGCCTGGCGGAGATGGCGCGTGCTATTCCGCCCTATACGGATCTGGTGAGTTGGGAAGAGGGGCAGGCTTCGATTCTGCTCAACTTCGCCAACTTCCTGCAGCTAACGGACGATCCGCTTTATTATGAGGCGTACCTGCAGTCGTTGCAGGTGGCGGCGGTTTCGACAATTTGCTGTCTGCTGCTCGGTTACCCGCTCGCCTGGGCCGTGGCCCACAGCAAGCCTTCCACGCGCAACATCCTGCTGCTGCTGGTTATCCTGCCGTCGTGGACGTCGTTTCTTATTCGCGTCTACGCCTGGATGGGCATTCTCAAAGAGAACGGCATTCTGAATAACGTGCTGCTGTGGCTCGGCGTTATCGATCAGCCGTTAACCATCCTGCACACCAACCTCGCGGTTTATATCGGTATCGTTTACGCCTATCTGCCGTTTATGGTGCTGCCGATTTACACCGCGCTGACGCGTATCGACTACTCGCTGGTGGAAGCTTCGCTGGATCTCGGCGCCCGTCCGCTGAAAACATTCTTCAGCGTGATTGTGCCGCTGACCAAAGGCGGGATTATCGCCGGCTCCATGCTGGTGTTTATTCCGGCGGTAGGCGAATTTGTTATCCCGGAACTGCTGGGCGGTCCGGACAGCATTATGATTGGCCGGGTCCTCTGGCAGGAGTTCTTTAATAACCGCGACTGGCCGGTGGCGTCGGCGGTAGCGATAACCATGCTGGTGGTGCTGATCGTGCCTATCATGTGGTTCCATAAGTATCAGAACAAAACCATGGGGGACCACGCATGAATAATCTGCCTGTTGTGCGTTCTCCCTGGCGCATCCTGATCCTTATCATCGGCTTTACATTCCTGTATGCGCCGATGCTGATGCTGGTGGTTTACTCCTTTAACAGCTCGAAGCTGGTCACGGTCTGGGCGGGGTGGTCGACGCGCTGGTACAGCGAGCTGTTCCAGGACTCGGCGATGATAAGCGCCGTGACGCTGAGCCTGACCATCGCCGCCTGCGCAGCGACGATGGCGGTGGTGCTGGGGACTATCGCGGCGGTGGTGATGGTGCGGTTTGGCCGCTTTCGCGGCTCAAACGGTTTCGCTTTTATGCTGACGGCGCCGCTGGTGATGCCCGATGTCATTACCGGTCTGTCGCTGCTGCTGCTGTTTGTGGCGATGGGCCACGCCATCGGCTGGCCTTCGGATCGCGGCATGCTCACCATCTGGCTGGCGCATGTCACGTTCTGTACCGCCTATGTTTCGGTGGTGATTAGCTCCCGCCTGCGCGAACTGGATCGTTCCATTGAGGAAGCGGCGATGGATCTTGGCGCTACGCCGCTGAAGGTTTTTTTCGTCATCACGCTGCCGATGATCATGCCGGCGATTGTTTCCGGCTGGCTGCTGGCCTTTACGCTTTCGCTGGACGATCTGGTTATCGCAAGCTTTGTCTCCGGCCCCGGCGCCACCACGCTGCCGATGCTGGTTTTCTCCAGCGTCCGCATGGGGGTGAATCCGGAGATCAACGCCCTGGCGTCGATTATCCTCGGCGTGGTCGGAATAATCGGACTTATCGCCTGGTTCTTTATGGCCCGGGCAGAAAAGCAGCGACTGCGCGATATCCAGCGTGCAAGGCATAGCTGAGCGACCTAAAATCTGCAATCATGTGCCTTCAGCGCCGCGCGAGCCGCGGCGCTGTATCACAGGGAAGGCGAGATTTGGACATTTTCAGCAAACCGCGAAATTCACATGCCAGAATGAACGCCCCGACGCTGGTGCAGGTGGCGGCAATAGCGATTATCACCACCCGGTGTGTCGATCTCCTTTTGCTTTTTAACCTGCTCGGCCTGCGCGGCACGATGGATTTTATCCACCGCAGCGTGCAGACCTGGAGCCTGACCCTGATTTTCCTTGGCAGTCTGCTGATGCTCTGCGTGGAATTCCGCTGCGCGTTCGTCATTCTTAAAGGACGAAGTTGGGGACGCTGGGTTTATTTGTTAACCCAGATTGTCGCCGTCAGCTATCTCTGGGCTGCCTCTCTGGGCTGGGGCTATCCGGAGCTTTTCAGCATCGCCGGCGAGTCGAAACGGGAAATTTTCCGCTCCCTGGTGATGCAAAAATTGCCGGACCTGCTGGTGCTCTTTCTGCTCTTTGTTCCCTCTCCCAGCCGACGATTTTTCCAGCTACAGTAATTCGCCAGGCGTGATAGAATCGCCGGTCCGCGTTTTCCTTAAGGTTTTTTGCTATGCACTGCGCACTCTTTGATGCCGGGCGCTGCCGATCCTGCGCCTGGATTGAACAGCCGATGGCGACTCAGCTTACCGCCAAAATGAATGATTTACGCCAGCTGCTGGCGGAGCATCACGTTGGCGAATGGGCAGAGCCGGTCAGCGGGCCGCAAGAGGCGTTTCGCAATAAAGCCAAAATGGTGGTGAGCGGCAGCGTGGAAAAACCGCTGCTCGGCATGCTGCACCGCGACGGCACGCCGGAGGATCTTACCTCTTGTGCGCTTTATCCCGCGTCGTTTTATGCCGTTTTCGCCGTGCTGAAGCCCTTTATCGCCCGCGCCGGGTTAACTCCTTATAACGTGGCGCGTAAACGTGGCGAATTAAAGTATCTGCTGCTCACGCAAAGCACGCTGGACGGCGGCATGATGCTGCGCTTTGTGCTGCGTTCGGAAGCCCGGCTTGAGCAACTGCGCGCCGCGCTGCCCTGGCTGCAGGCGCAACTGCCGCAGCTTAAGGTTATCTCTGTGAATATTCAGCCGGTGCATATGGCGATAATGGAAGGGGAGAAAGAGATTTGGCTGACGGAGCAGCAGGCGCTGGCGGAAAACTTCAATGGCGTGCCGCTCTGGATCCGCCCGCAGAGCTTTTTCCAGACCAACCCGGACGTCGCCGGTAAGCTCTATGCTACCGCCCGCGACTGGGTGCGGGCGTTGCCGGTACGGCATATGTGGGATCTCTTTTGCGGCGTGGGCGGTTTTGGCCTGCACTGCGCGACGCCCGCGATGACGCTTACGGGGATTGAGATAGCCCCTGAGGCTATCGCCTGCGCCACACGCTCCGCCGAGATGCTCGGGCTGAAGGATGTGCGCTTCCAGGCGCTGGATTCCACCCGGTTTGCGACAGAGCAGGGCAACGTTCCCGATCTGGTGGTGGTGAACCCGCCGCGGCGCGGTATCGGCCAGGAACTTTGCGACTACTTAAGCCGCATGGCGCCGCCGTTTATTCTGTACTCGAGCTGTAACGCGCAGACGATGGCGAAAGATATCAGCCTGCTTACAGGCTATCGCATCCTGCGCGTGCAGTTGTTCGATATGTTTCCGCATACCGCGCATTACGAAGTGTTAACGCTGCTGGTGCGACAATAAGTCTCAGCCGTCGCTGATTGCCGTTGCGGCCTATACTCTCTGCAGGCCAACCTGGCAGAGAGACGCGATGTTTAACGACTTCACTCATGAGAAAATCACGGTTACCCACGCCACGCTGAACGTACGCTACGGCGGCAACGGCCCGCCGGTATTGCTGCTGCACGGGCATCCGCGCACCCATATGACCTGGTCGAAGGTGGCACCGCTGCTGGCGAAGCAGTTCACCGTTATTTGCCCCGATCTGCGCGGCTTCGGGCAGTCTTCTGTGCCTGTTGATACGCCCGATCACGCCGGTTCCGCGAAACGAGCGAAAGCGCAGGACTGCGTTGAACTGATGCAAGCGCTGGGCTTCCCGCGTTTCGCCATTGTCGGCCATGACCGGGGCAGCTACACCGCTTACCGCGCGGCGCTCGATTTCCCCCACCTCATCACGCGCCTTGCGGTGCTGGACAGCGTGCCGATTCTGGAGGCGCTGGAGCGCTGCAACGAAAAGTTCGCCCGACAGTGGTATCACTGGTTTTTCTTCGCGCAAAAGGAGAAACCGGAGCGGGCGATTCTGGCCGACCCGGACGCCTGGTACGGCGGGCGGACAGCGCAAATGAATGACGACGAGTACGCCGATTTTCACCGCGCCATTCATGACCCGGCAACGGTGCACGGCATGCTTGAGGATTACCGCGCCGGTTTAACGGTTGACCGCGAGCATGAGGCGGCGGACCGCGCAGCGGGGCTTAAAATCCGCTGTCCGACGCTCTGCCTGTGGTCGGAAAAAGACGATCTGGTCGATCTCTATGGCGATGTGCTGGCTATCTGGCGAAACTGGGCTGACAACGTGCGGGGCGGGGCTATCCCGAGCGGGCACCATATGGCGGAGGAAGCCCCCGAAGCGTTGGCGCAAGCGCTGATGTTATTTCTGCAGGAAAAATAAAGGCCCGCGTAGCGCGGGCCTTACCATGCGTGTTTATTGTTACTGCGGGAACCACTGGTCGCTGATTTTCTGATACGTGCCGTCCGCTTTAATGGCGGCCAGCGCGTCGTTCAGTTTCTTCAGCAGCGCCACGTTATCCGGGCGTACTGCAATGCCAAGGCCGGTGCCGAAATATTGCGGGTCGGTCACTTTCTCGGTCGCGGTGCCGAGCTGCGGGTTGCTCTTCAGCCATTCGTTTACCACAGCGGTATCGCCAAACACTCCATCCAGACGACCGTTTTTCAGGTCGATAATCGCATTCTGGTAGCTGTCATACGCCACGGTTTTCACTTCCGGGTGCTTATCCTGCAGGTATTTCTGGTGCGTGGTGCCGTTTTCCATGCCAATGCGTTTGCCTTTCAGGTCGGCAAAAGACTTATAGGCGCCTTTTTTGGCGATAACCACGGCGGAGTTAGCGTAATAAGGGGCGGTAAACGCGACCTGCTTCTGGCGCTCCGGCGTGATATCCATACCCGAAATCACAGCGTCATATTTTTTAAATTTCAGCGACGGGATCAGGCTGTCGAAAGCGTGGTTGGTAAAAGTGCATTCTGCCTGCATTTGTTTGCATAATGCTTTCGCCAGATCGATATCAAATCCGACAATCTGGTTGTTCGCATCCAGCGACTCAAAAGGAGGATATGTCGCGGAAGAACCGAAGCTGATTTTTTCTGCCGCAGCGGCGTGGAAAGCGGCGCCAGCGAGTATGGCGGCCAGAATGAGTTTTTTCATCGTGAAGCTCCCGTCTGTCAATCTTGTTTTATTTCACCGTTTGCCCGGCGTGAAAACACCATGCCATTTAATGAATTTATATGCAATAAAATGTATAATTATTTGCATGTAAACCTCTTCCCGGACGGGGGGAGGGCTGGGGCTTCGGTAAGGCGGGTCTGCAGATAAACGTGCTTTGAGGGGCGGGTAAGCGAATCGCTACCCGCCAGAACGTCAGGCAAGAACACTGGGCAACCAACGGCGCAGCGCCCCTTCTCCTGGAAGGGGGTTAACTGCGGCGCTCAAACGCCAGCGCGCGGCGTTCAACCAGGCGCATCAGCAGCGTCAGCAGGCCGTTGACGATGAGGTAGATAACACCCGCCGCGCCGAACACCATCACGTCGTAGGTGCGTCCGTACAGCAGTTGCCCGTGGCCCATCACTTCCATCAACGTGATGGTGTAAGCGAGCGAGGTGCTCTTAAACACCAGCACCACTTCGTTGGAATAAGACGAGAGCGCGCGTTTGAACGCATAGGGCAGCAAAATAGCGAGCGTATCTTTCTTGCTCATGCCCAGCGCCCCGCAGGATTGCCACTGGCCTTCGGGAATGGCGCGGATCGCTCCGTAAAACAGCTGCGTGGTATAGGCCGCCGAGTTGAGCGAAAGCGCAATCAGCGCGCACAGCCAGGGTTCGGAGAGCAAATGCCACAGCGCCGGGTAATTCTGCAATGAAGGGAATTGCCCCGGTCCGTAGTAAATCAGGAAGATCTGCACCAGCAGCGGCGTGCCGGTAAAAAGCGTAATATAGCCGCGCACAATCCACACCAGTACCGGCGTTTTCAACGTCAGGATGATGGTGAAGATAAGCGAAAGCAGCAGCGCGACGACAATAGAAGCCGCGGTCAGCGTCAGGCTGGTATGCAGCCCTTTAAGGAGCTCAGGTAAATAATCCAGCATTAGCCTGGTCTCCGTTCAAAACGCGTAGCGCGACGATCGATATGGTTGAGCACATACTGGCTGATAAGCGTGATAACCAGGTAAATCGCCGCCGCGATAATGTACCAGGTAAAAGGCTCCTGGGTGCGGGTGGCGATGCTTTTTGTTTGCAGCATCAGGTCGTTAACGCTAATCAGCGACACCAGCGCGGTATCTTTCAGCAGCACCAGCCACTGGTTGCCGAGGCCAGGCAGCGCGTGGCGCCACATCTGTGGCATCACCAGGCGAAAGAAAATCGCGGTTTTGGACAATCCCAGCGCCTGCCCCGATTCCCACTGGCCGACCGGCACCGCTTTAAGCGCGCCGCGCAGGGTCTGCGAAGCATAAGCCGAATAGAGCAGGGAGAGGGCGATAACGCCGCACAGGAACGGGCTGACGTCGAAATTCTCAATCTGCATCTGCACCGGAATTTGCGCAAATCCGAGGTTAATGTTGAAACCATCGGAGAGCAGGAGCAGCAGTTGCGAGGAGCCGAAATAGATAAACAGCACCACCAGAATTTCCGGCAGGCCGCGCAAAATAGTCACCAGCGCGGTGGCTATCCACGCCACGGGCCGCCATTTCGCCGACTCCCAGACGGCGAAAATCATCGCCAGCACGAGGCCGATGATAAGCGCGCAAACGGCAAGGCCGACGGTCATCCCGGCGGCGCTTGCTAAAGGAAACATATCGTTCATTCAGGCGATTACTTCTGGAACCATTTTTTGTAGATGGTGTCGTAGGTGCCGTCTTTCTTCACCTTTTCCAGCGCAGTATTGAATTTCTGCTGCAGGTCGGTGTTGCCCTGACGAACCGCGATGCCAAGACCGGTGCCGAAATAAGCTTTATCCGTCACTTTGTCGCCCACGGCGGCCAGTTTCGGGTTCGCTTTCAGCCATTCGGTAACGACGGCCGTGTCGCCAAACACCGCGTCGATACGACCGTTTTGCAAATCCAGCTTCGCGTTCTGGTAGCTGTCATACGGCACGGTAGTAATTTCCGGGTGTTTGTCGTTGATGTATTTCTGGTGAGTCGTGCCGTTCTGCACGCCCACGCGCTTGCCTTTCAGCTGTTCGAGGCTTGTAAATTTACCCTGCTGACCGATGAACAGCGCAGAGTTGTCATAATACGGGGTGGTGAACAGCACCTGCTTCTGGCGCTCCGGCGTAATATCCATCCCCGCCATCACCGCGTCGAAGCGTTTAAACTTCAGGCTTGGGATCAGGCTGTCGAATGCCTGGTTGGTGAAAGTGCAGGTGGCGTCAATCTCTTTGCAGAGCGCGTTTGCCAGATCCACGTCGAAACCGACGATTTTATTGCTGGCGTCCATCGACTCAAACGGAGGATAGGAAGCTTCGGTCGCGAAACGAATGGTCTGTGCTGCGGTGGCGGAAAGGCTGACGCTGGCAAGCAGCGCGGCAAGTAATACTTTTTTCATTGTCATTTTCCCGATCTGCATCAGTGAGATAAGTAATGTTTAAACGCATCGGTCTGCGGGTGGGTGAAGCAACTCGCATCCCCCTGTTCAATGATATGGCCATTTTCCATATAGACCACGCGGCTGGCGGTTTTGCGCGCCACTTCCACTTCGTGCGTCACAATCACCTGAGTAATGCCGGTTTGCGACAGCTCGCGAATAATACTGACGATTTGCGCGGTGATCTCCGGGTCCAGCGCCGCGGTAGGTTCGTCAAACAGTAAAACCTGCGGCTCCATCATCAGCGCGCGGGCAATGGCCACGCGTTGCTGCTGACCGCCGGAGAGGTGCAGAGGATAGCGATCAGCGTATGGCGTCAGGCGCAACCGCTCAAGCAGCTTGTCGGCACGCTTGCGCGCCTCGTCTTTGCTTAAGCCCAATACGCGGCAGGGCGCTTCGATGAGGTTCTGCAACACGGTGAGATGCGGCCAGAGGTTATATTGCTGGAAAACCATGCCCACATTCTGGCGCAGCTCGCGAATCGCTTTATCGCCAGGCGCTTTTGAGAAGTCGAACCGGTTGCCCGCAATGCTGAGTTGGCCGGAACGCGGCATCTCAAGCAGGTTGAGTACGCGCAGCAGCGAGCTTTTGCCCGCGCCGCTTGGACCAAGCAGCACCAGCGTTTCGCCCTGTGGACAATCGAGGGTGATATCAAACAGCGCCTGATGAGCGCCGTAATAACAATTAATGCCGTTTAGTTGAATACTCATGCGTAGCAGTTGAATAGCAATTGAGACCGCGAATAGTATCGCCAGCAGAATAGTTATGCAATATTTGTGCGTTAAAACTTAAAATCATCCAGATAACCGCTTTAAACTTAGCACAAAATAGCGGGGCGGGTAGGAGGCAAGGATAAATGTCGGCGTAACGGCGCTAAGCCAGACTATTTACTTGAACCTCTGTCCGCCTCCCGCAGGCCGTTTAACGATGCTCCAGCGACTGGCGCAGCGTGCCGGAGGGGGCATGGACGGCGCCGCCCAGGTAGCGAACATCATCTACCGCCCAGCACTGGCCTTCGCGGATCATCAGCACTTCATCCCGCCATTGCTGGCTCCCCTGGTTGAAAACCACGCGCAGCGGAATATTACGCGCATCGGTATTCGGGATGCGGGAAGCGCTGTCGACCTTCGCGGTTTGCGCGGCGTCGGTGCGGCTGGTGAAAGGGTCGCTGCGCAGGAAAGCATTTTGCGGTTGGTTCTCACGGCTTGCGCTCTGCAACTGTTCATAAAGCGAATCGCTTAAGTAAGGGCGCAGGGCGCTAAGATCGTTTAATCCCTGGCTGCGATGCGCGATGCGATAGTCGTAAAATTGCTGCGCGACGGCGTCAGGGCCGCCTTCCACACAGGGTCCGCTGCGCGAGCCAATATCCTTGAACGCCGGAGTGACGGGAGTGGTGCAGGCGCTGAGCATCAGAGCGCAAGGCAGCGCTAAAAACAGAGCGGAATGGCGCATTTTCATTTCCTTATTCTCGTAAGCAGGACTACGTTTCTTGTCACAGGACATTTTTAGCATAGCGTATCGTCGCCAGTTTGCGTCTGGTATTGTCTGCTAACGCATTGATAGCCAAAAGGAGAAACCCATGCAATTTTCCACCACCCCTACGCTTGAAGGACAGGTCATCGTTGAGTATTGCGGCGTGGTCACCGGGGAGGCGATCCTCGGCGCCAACATCTTTCGCGACTTTTTCGCTGGCATTCGCGATATCGTCGGCGGCCGCTCCGGCGCCTATGAAAAAGAGCTGCGCAAGGCGCGGGAAATCGCCTTTCGCGAACTGGGCGAGCAGGCGGCGGCCCTTGGCGCAGACGCAGTGGTCGGTATTGATATCGACTACGAAACCGTGGGCAAAGAGAGCAGCATGCTGATGGTGAGCGTCACCGGCACGGCGGTGAAAACCCGTCGATGAAGCGTTTTTGTTGGCCGCTTATTGTGGCGGCGCTGCTCGCAGGGTGTGCGGGCGAAAAGGGAATACTCGATCGCGGCGATTATCAAGTAGATGTCCGGCGGCAGGCGCAGGCGGCGTATCCGCGCGTAAAAGTGCTGGTTATTCACTATACGGCGGATGATTTCGACAGCTCGCTCGCCACGCTTACCGACCGCAACGTAAGCTCGCATTACCTTATTCCCGCCATTCCACCGGAAAAAGGCGGTAAGCCGGTTATCTGGCAACTGGTGCCGGAGCGGGATCTCGCCTGGCATGCGGGCATTAGCTACTGGCGAGGGGCGACGCGGATTAACGATACCTCTGTCGGCATCGAGCTTGAAAACCGCGGCTGGCGGAACGTGGCGGGGCAGAAACACTTCGCCCCTTTCAGCGCGCCGCAGATAGCGGTGCTGGCGAAACTCGCCCGCGATATTATCCAGCGCTACCAGATTAACCCCGCCAACGTGGTGGCGCACTCTGATGTCGCGCCGCAGCGTAAAGACGACCCGGGCCCGCTTTTCCCCTGGCGCCAGCTCGCCGCTCAGGGCATCGGCGCATGGCCGAATTCAGACCGCGTCGCTTTTTACCTGGCGGGCCGCGCGCCTTATGAGCCGGTGGACGAAGCCGAACTGCTGACGCTGCTCGACCGCTATGGCTACGAGGTGAAGCCGGAGCTGACTGACGCGCAGCGCAAGCGGGTGATTACCGCGTTCCAGATGCATTTTCGCCCGGCGCGGTACGATGGCCTGGCGGATGCCGAAACCGAAGCGATAGCGCAGGCGCTGCTGGAAAAATATGGGCAGGGGTGAGCGTTCTTGAAGGCGACGTTCGCCGCTGCGCTTATCCGCCTTACCTGTTAGCGGCAGATATTCGGGTGAGGGGAAGGGTTATGTACACCAGAGTGCAGGTTACTTATGTCCGCTTTCTTCACGCAAAGGTGTTAAGGGGGCCCGCCGCCCCCTTAACCAGCTCGGTTCATGCCGCTTAACCGCCCTATCCATGGGCCTCGCCTCTTTACGGATAATGGCGCCCGGCATTTTTGAACACCCGGTGCGTGCCATCCGCCCTGAAAAAGCGGAGGCGATTTAGAGGCCGGATGAACAACATTGCTGACTGGTTGAATAAGAAAGTTAGGGTGATGATGCGGCAAAGACAGAAATAAGCTTTGTATTTTGTCGGGTGGGTAAGCGCAGCACCCGCCAGGCGCTGCGCTGTATTGCTTATCCCCGGTGCAGCTTCCCGTGATCCCGCAGCCAGAAGGCGGTGCGTTCAATCCCTTCATCCAGCGACACCACCGGCTGATAGCCAAGCTCCGTTTCGGCGCGGCGGATATCCAGCGTAAAGTCAAAATTCAGCTTCGATACGCCGTAGTGGGTCAGCACCGGCTCTTTGGCCGCTTTGTTGCCCATGCGCTCCAGGCTTCGCGCAACCAAATCGAGCATCGGGTAGGGCACCGAGCGAATGCGGCAGCTTATCCCCAGCGCGTCGATAAGCTTTTGTACGATAACCCGCAGCGGGCGTGGTTCGCCGTTGGCGATGTTATAGGCCCGGCCGGAGGCGAGCGTATCGCATTCGCTGCTGCTGGCGAGCCACATCGCATGCACCGCGTTTTCATAGTAGGTCATGTCCACCAGCGCTTCGCCGCCGCGCGGCAGCAGTACGCTGCCATAATGGCGCATCATCTGCACCAGACGGGGAAAGAAAACAGTATCGTGCGGTCCGAACAGGCTTTGCGGACGCAAAATGGTGAAGCGCGTTTGCGGGTTGGCCTGCGCCAGCAGTTGAATCACCTCCTCGCTTGCCGCCTTGCTGCGAGCGAACTCGTTGGCATAGCGCGCCGGACGAAAATCTTCCTGAATGTCCAGGTGGTGGTGATAGTCAAAATAGAGCGCCGGAGAAGAAAGATGCACAAAGTTGCGCACGCCCCAGGCGACCGCCCACTCGCCCAGACGGCGGGTGGCGCGCACATTCGCGAGATCGAAAACCTCCTGGGTGCCCCAGGGCGCGGTAAAGCTGGAACAGTGCCACAGCGTGTCGATATCGGCCAGCATCACTTTGGCCTGCGAAGAGACCAGATCCGTCAGGTCAGCATGGACAAACTCCGCGCCCATTTTGGTCAGCAGCTTGCCCATCGCTTCGTTGTTGCCGGTAGCCCGAACGGTAAGGCCTTTACGACGTAAAAACTCGACCGCGTTTCGGCCTAAACCGCTGGTGGCGCCCGTGACCAGTACCTTCATGTCGACTCACTGTGCAGAAAAGATTGTGCCGCGCATTCTTCCGTTAAATCCGCCGCTATGCAATGGGATAAGCGTAAGAATCCACGTGCAGGCCTATGTTTCAGAAGTTATTCGTTCCGCTCGCCGCGCAATCTGCTGCGCCATGCCGCGAAAGATAAACAGGTGCGCCGGAAACATCGCCAGCCAGTAAAGCAGCCCGGCCATGCCGTGCGGATGCCACCAGGCGCGTACGTCGAGCGTGCGGTAGCTTCCCTTATCACGCAGCGTAAAAACCAGCCGCCCCAGCCCTGGCGCTTTCATCCCAAAAAGCAGCGTCAGCTGGGCCTGCGGCTCGGCCACCAGCACGCGCCAGCTGTCCACGGCGTCGCCGGTTTGCAGATAAGGGCGAGCAGGGCGGCCGCGAGGAAGCCGGTGGCCCGCAAGCAGGTCAAGCGCGCCCCGGATTCGCCAGAGAACATTAGCAAAGAAATAACCCTCCCGCCCGCCGATGCGGTTAACCACCTCCCATAACGCGCCGAGGCTTGCGCGGGTATGCACCGTATGACCCGCCTGTTTTGGATAATAACCGTAGTCAGCGCGCCAGCGGGCGCAAGCCAGCGGATCGTCGCCCCAGTCGTCGCGATTAGCCAGCTGCGTCTCTTTTTCGAGCGTGGCGCGCACGGCCTCGTCAAAGCTTATCAACCGCTGGGGGATGAGCTCACGCAGCGCCCGATCATCCGCCAGCAGGTCATGCTTTAACCCCTGGATTAGCGCCCGGGCGATGTAGGGCGGTACGGACGTGATAGCGTTCAAAAACCAGACGGAGATCCAGCTTGTCGGCAGCGGCAAAGGAATAAGCGGGCGGCGCTGTCCGCTTATCGCCATAAAGCGTTCAAACTGTTGCTGATAACTCAGTATCTCCGGCCCGGCGGCTTCGAAAACCCGATGGACGGCGGCGGGACGATGTAATAGTTCAAGCAGGTAATGGAGCAAATTCTCCAGCGCAATCGGCGTGGTGCGTGAACGCACCCAGCGCGGCGGCGTTAATACCGGCAGGTTGTGCACCATATCGCGCATCACTTCAAAAGCGGCTGAACCGGCGCCGACGATGATTCCGGCGCGCAGTTCTGTCACCGGGACGCCCGCGTCGCGCAGAATATCCGCCGTCATCTGACGGGCGCGAAGGTGATCGGAGGGCGTTTCGCCCGGCGGCGTTTGCAGCGAGCTGAGGTAGATTATCTGGCGCACCGGCGTTTCGCGTAGCGCGTCGCGCACGTTGAGCGCCGCCTGGCGTTCATGGGCGATAAACGCCTCGCCTTCGCCCATGCTGTGCACCAGGTAATAGAGCGTATCTACGCCAGCGAGCAGGGCGGGAAGCCCTTCCGGCCATTGTAGATCCAGCGTGTGGCAGACAACGCCCGGGAGAGCGAGTCTCTCCAGCGGTTCGATATGCCGGGCCGCAGCGCGCACCGGATAACCCGCCGCGCTCAGACGACGGGTGAGGTGCTGGCCGACATAGCCGCTGGCGCCCAGCACCAGCACAGGCTGCGGCTCGTGCATAGCGTTTCCTTAGCGGCTGAAAAAAGCCTGCCAGAGGCGGACCACTTCGCCGAGCTGGTCCCGGTTAATGTCCAGATGGGTTACGAGGCGGGTGACGGGCGCCGCGCTGATAAGCACGTCATGCGCCTTCATATACTCGCCCAGCTCCGCCACGCGCTCTTGCGGGACGCGCACGAAAAGCATGTTCGTATCCTGACGACGGACATCGGCGCCCGCTTCGCGCAGCGCGCCGGCAAGCCAGGCGGCGTTGTCATGGTCTTCTTTCAGGCGCGCCACGTTATGCTCCAGCGCATAGAGGCCTGCCGCCGCCAGAATGCCCGCCTGGCGCATGCCGCCGCCGGTCATTTTGCGCCAGCGGGTCGCGCGCTTGATGTAGTCGCGGTTGCCGAGCAATAGCGAGCCCACCGGCGCGCCGAGCCCTTTTGACAAACAGATAGTAAAAGTGTCGCAGTAGCGGGTCACTTCTTCCAGCGTGCAGCCGTAATCCACCACCGCGTTGAAAATACGCGCGCCATCGACGTGCAGCGCCAGGTTGCGCTCGCGGGTAAATTCCCATGCCTTCTGCAGGTAGTCGCGCGGCAGCACTTTGCCGTTGTGAGTATTTTCAAGGCTTAAAAGCCTCGTGCGGGCGAAGTGAATATCGTCCGGCTTGATTTTCATCGCCACTTTATCAAGCGGCAGCGTGCCGTCCGGATCGGCCTCAATAGGCTGCGGCTGGATGCTGCCGAGCACCGCCGCGCCGCCGGCTTCATACAGGTAATTATGGGCAAGCTGGCCGACGATATACTCTTCGCCGCGCTCGCAGTGGCTCAGCAACGCCACCAGATTGGCCTGGGTGCCAGTAGGCAGAAACAGCGCCGCCTCTTTTCCGCTTAAGCGTGCGGCATAATTCTGAAGTTCATTAACGGTAGGATCGTCGCCATAAACGTCGTCCCCGACCGGGGCGGCCAGCATGCGCTCCAGCATGGCGCGGCCCGGGCGGGTGACGGTATCGCTGCGTAAATCAATCACGGCATTTCCTTTTTCAGGGAAGGGAGATGCCTCTTTTTTACCGGAACCAGTTGGTTTTCGCCAGTTCGATAACTTCGTCGCCGCGACCGTTAATAATGGCGCGCAGCATATAAAGGCTGAAGCCTTTGGCCTGCTCCAGTTTGATCTGCGGCGGCATCGCCAGCTCCTCTTTCGCGACCACCACATCGACCAGAACGGGGCCGTCGATGGAAAAAGCGCGCTGCAAGGCTTCGTCCACTTCCGCCGCTTTCTCTACGCGAATGCCTGTTATGCCGCATGCCTCGGCGATGCGCGCAAAGTGGGTGCTGTGCAGTTCGGTGCCGTCCGTCAGGTAGCCGCCCGCCTTCATCTCCATCGCGACAAAGCCGAGCACGCTGTTATTGAAGACTACGATCTTCACCGGCAGATTGAGCTGCGCAAGGGTGAGGAAATCGCCCATCAGCATGCTGAAGCCGCCGTCGCCGCACATGGCGACCACCTGGCGGCCCGGCGCGGCGGCCTGGGCGCCGATAGACTGCGGCATGGCGTTGGCCATGGAGCCATGGTTAAACGAGCCGAGCAGGCGGCGTTTGCCGTTCATTTTCAGGTAGCGCGCTGCCCAGACGGTGGGCGTGCCGACATCGCAGGTAAAAATGGCGTCGTCCGCCGCGTAATGGCTTATCTGCTGCGCCAGATATTGCGGATGAATCGCTTTGTCGCCCGGCTTCGCCAGATCGTCAAGCCCTTCACGCGCCTTGCGGTAATCCTCCAGCGCTTTGTCGAGAAAACTGCGATCGGTTTTCTCTTCAAGCAACGGCAGCAGCGCCTGCAGCGTGGCTTTCACATCCCCCACCAGCGCCATGTCCACCTTACTGTGGGCGCCGATGCTGCCGGGGTTGATGTCTATCTGGATGATTTTCGCATCCGTGGGGTAGAAGGCGCGATAGGGGAACTGCGTGCCGAGCAGCACCAGCGTGTCGGCGTTCATCATGGTGTGAAAGCCGGATGAGAAGCCGATAAGCCCGGTCATGCCGACATCATAAGGGTTGTCATACTCCACATGCTCTTTACCACGCAGGGCGTGCACAATGGGCGCTTTGAGCGTTGCGGCGAACTGCACCAACTCTTCATGGGCGCCAGCGCAGCCGCTGCCGCACATCAGCGCGATATTGCTGGAATAGCGCAGCAGTTGCGCGAGCTTCTTAAGTTCAGCCTCTTGCGGCGTGATAACCGGCTGCGGCGCGCTGTACCAGTGGGTGCTCGCGCCTTCCGGCGCGGGGCGCAGCGCGATATCCCCCGGTAATACCACAACGGACACGCCCCGGTTGATAATTGCTTTGCGCATGGCGATAGCGAGCACCTGGGGGATCTGTTCCGGCGTGCTCACCAGTTCACAGTAATGGCTGCATTCACGGAATAGCTCCTGCGGGTGCGTCTCCTGGAAATAGCCGCTGCCGATTTCGCTGGAAGGAATATGGGCGGCGATAGCCAGCACCGGCACATGGTTGCGCTGGCAGTCGAACAGGCCGTTGATTAAATGCAGGTTGCCAGGGCCGCAGGAGCCAGCGCAAACCGCCAGCTCGCCCGTCAACTGCGCTTCGGCGCCAGCGGCGAAAGCCGCCACCTCTTCATGGCGCGTAGACATCCATTCGATAGTTTTCATGCGGTTAAGGCTGTCGCTTAAGCCGTTCAGCGAGTCGCCGGTCACCCCCCAGATGCGTTTTACACCTGCCTGTTCAAGCGTTTTTGCAATGTATGCAGCCACTGTCTGTTTCATCGTTACTCCCTGAAGTGAATGTGATACCGCCTGAAAGCTTAGTTCATTTCGCTGGCAACCCCGGATGAAAAGCCTTAATTTTGGTAAGGTTTAACCGTAGCGGTTAATAAAATAATGATGAATGAAATCAGGGGGAAACATGACTTCAGCACTCACGGCCTTTAACCGGGCCCTGGATAAGAACGATGCCGGAAAACTGCTGCTGCGCCTGGCGGTAGGCGGGTTAATGTTGTTTCACGGGCTGCATAAGTTGTTTGACGGAGTAGACGGCATACAGAGTTTGCTGACGGCGCACGGGCTACCGGAATTTATCGCTTATGGCACGCTGGCAGGCGAGGTGGCGGCCCCGCTGCTGATTGTGCTGGGAATTCTGACCCGCCCGGCGGCGTTGCTGGTGGCGTTCACCATGATTGTCGCCTGGCTGCTGGTGGGGTTTGATAAAACCTGGATGCTGGATAAAACCGGCGCCTGGGCGATAGAGAACATTGTCTATTTCTTTATCGGCGCGCTGGCGGTGGCCTGCCTGGGGGCAGGGCGGTATTCGCTGGCGGGGAATTCTGGCTGGCGGTAAAGAAAAGGCTCCGTAAGGAGCCTTTATTTTCTCATCGTTGCGGAGGCCGAGCGCCACTCGCCATAAGTGCTAAACCTCAGGCCAGCACCAGATCGCTCTCAGGGTGGCAGGAGCAGGCCAGCACATACCCTTCAGCCATTTCCGCCTCGGTCAGCGTCATCGTGCTCGTCACGCTGTACTCGCCGGAAAGCACCCGGGTTTTGCAGCAGCCGCAAACGCCGGCGCGGCAGGCGGCATTCACCGGCACCTTATTGCTTTCCATCGCTTCAAGCAGCGTCGTGCCGACCGGGCCGTAAAACTCGCGGGCAGGCGTAATTGTCGTGAACTTAAGCCCGCTGGCGGCGGCCTCGGCAACCGGCGTAAAGAACTTCTCTTTATAAAAGCGCGTGACGCCGAGCGCTTTCACTTCCTGCTCGATGAACGCCATATAGGGCGCCGGGCCGCAGGTCATCACCGTACGGGCAGCAAGATCCGGCACCTGCTGAAGTATTTCGCGGGTCAGCCGTCCTTCGGTAAAGCCGGGCACGCCTGCGCTTTCCGCAATCAGCGTGACCGGGTAATCCCGCCATTCTTCAGCGAAAATCACATCCTGCGGCGTACGCACGTTGTAAATCACCCGGACGTCAGCTTGCGGACGATATTTCGCCAGCCAGCGGCGCATCGACATAATCGGCGTTACGCCGCAGCCGCCCGCCAGCAGCAGAAAACGCTCGGTCGCTTTATCGGCGCAGATAAACTCCCCCTGCGCGTCAGAAAGCCACAGGTAATCGCCGCGCTTCACTTCCCGCGTCAGCCAGTTGGAGCCTTCGCCTTCATGAATGCGGCGCACCGTCAGCGTAATAAACGGGCTTACCCCAGGCGTGGACGATATCGTATAAGCGCGCAGCACGTCCGCACGGTTGCGAATGCTCACCAGCGCATACTGACCGGCCTGGTAAGGGTAAAAATCGTGGCACAGCAGCGACAGCGTCCAGACGTCGGGCGTCTCCTGGCGAATATGGTGCACCTGCATGCGCCAGGGGCATTGAGGAGTCGGCATCGTCATCGTATTTTCTCCTTACGCGCCCAGCAGCTCGCGCATATCCTGCTCTACGGTCGTGACCGAGCGCAGGCCAAACTTCTCATTCAGCACCGCCAGCAGGTCCGGCGTCAGGAAGCCTGGCGCGGTAGGTCCGGTGACGATATTCGTTACGCCAAGCGACAGCAGCGTCAGCAGAATAACGATGGCCTTTTGTTCAAACCAGGAGAGCACCAGCGAAAGCGGCAGGTCGTTCACGCCGCAGCCCAGTTTTTCCGCAAGCGTCACGGCGAGAATAATGGCTGAATAAGCATCGTTACACTGGCCTGCGTCCACCAGACGCGGCAGCCCTTCAATATCGCCGAAATCGAGCTTGTTAAAGCGGTACTTACCGCAGGCAAGCGTCAGGATAAGGCAATCCTGCGGCACGCTGGCGGCGAAGTCGGTAAAGTAGCTGCGTTCGCCGCGCGCACCGTCGCAGCCGCCAACGAGGAAGATGTGGCGCAGCTTTTCACGGCTTACCAGGTCAATCAGCGTGTCGGCGGCGCCGAGCAGCGTCTGACGGCCAAAACCAACGGTGATAAGGTGCTCAATTTCGCTGTAAGGGAAGCCCGCCATCTGCTGCGCCTGGGCAATCACCGGCGCGAAGTTGTCGCCTTCTAAATGGCTCACGCCCGGCCAGCCGACGATACTGCGGGTCCAGATACGGTCATCGTAGCTGCCGACTGTCGGGTCGATAATGCAGTTGGAAGTCATCACAATCGGGCCCGGGAAGCGGGCAAATTCTACCTGCTGGTTCTGCCAGCCGCTGCCGTAGTTGCCGACCAGGTGCTTAAACTTGCGCAGTTCCGGATAGCCATGCGCAGGCAGCATTTCGCCGTGCGTGTAAACATTAACGCCGGTGCCTTCGGTCTGCTCCAGCAGATTATAAAGATCTTGCAGATCGTGCCCGGAGATCAGAATACATTTGCCCGCGACCGCTTTCACGTTCACCTGCGTCGGGGTCGGGTGACCATATTTGCCGGTTTCGCCCGCGTCCAGGATGCTCATCACTTTAAAGTTCATCTGGCCGATTTCCATCGCGCATTCCAGCAGCGCGTTCATCTCCGCAGGCCAGGTGCCAAGCCACGCCATGATTTTGTGGTACTGGCCGTAGATGTCGTTGTCGTACTGGCCGAGCACATGCGCGTGTTCCATATAGGCCGCCGCGCCTTTCAGACCGTAGAGGCAGAGCAGGCGCAGGCCGAGAATGTTTTCGCCAATGACCGCTTTATCGATGTTTGGCGCGAATGCCGCCGCCTGGCGCTGAAGCTCGCCCAGATCGTCGCTGATAAGCTGGACTTCCGCCATCGGGTTCGCCACCCGGGCGCTGGCGTCCAGTTCCAGACACTGTTGTTTCAGCGCTTCGCGCAGGGCGATCGCTTCGCGAGCATAGCCGACGATACGCGGCGAATCGAAGTTAACGTTGGTCAGGGTAGAGAAGAAAGCACGCGGCGCGAAGCTGTCCACGTGATGATCGATGAGGCCAAGCTCCCGCGCTTTTACCGCCCACGCCGACAGCCCCTGCAGGGCGGCGATAAGCAGATCCTGTAAGTCGGAAGTCTGGGCGGTTTTCCCACAGACGCCCTGCGCATAAGCGCAGCCGTTGCCTGCCGGAGTACGTATGGTTTGTTCACATTGCACGCAAAACATGGTTCACACCTTAAAGTTATATTTAATATGCATGTTTAAGGTTAGGCGTGTCGTAACAGGGAGAAAAGCGCTTTCTGAGGCAACTTGCAGGGAGATTGATTTAGCGCAATTTTGGCGGTAGAAGGCTACCGCCAAAGAGGTAGCAGGAAAAAAACGTAACAGGCCCGAAGGCTTTCAGGCCTAAAAAGATTAACTGCGTTTTTCCAGCAGCGTGCGATAGATAAAACCGCCAAGTACGCCGCCGATAATCGGCATCAACCAGAATAACCAAAGCTGCTGCAATGCCCAGTCGCCCTGGAAAATCGCCACAGCGGTGCTGCGAGCCGGGTTCACGGAAGTATTGGTCACCGGAATGCTGATGAGATGAATTAATGTCAGCGCCAGGCCAATCGCGATGGGAGCAAAACCCGCCGCGGCGTTTTTATCCGTTGCGCCGTGAATAATTAACAGGAAGAAGCAGGTGAGGATAATTTCGATTAATGCGGCGGAGAGCAGGGAATAGCCGTCCGGCGAATGTTCGCCGTACCCGTTAGAGGCGAAGCCGCTGGCCGCCGCATCAAATCCCATATTGCCGCTGGCGATAGCATAAAGCGCCGCCGCGGCGACGATACCGCCGATAACCTGCGCCACGATATAACTTACGATATCTTTTGCGGGAAAACGTCCGCCAGCCCACAGGCCCAGCGTAACGGCCGGGTTAAAATGACCGCCGGAAATATGGCCCACGGCATAAGCCATAGTAAGAACGGTTAAACCGAACGCCAGCGAGACGCCGACGAAACCAATTCCCAGTTCAGGGAAGCCTGCCGCCAGCACCGCGCTGCCGCAACCCCCAAAGACCAGCCAGAAGGTACCGAAAAATTCGGCCGCTAATTTTTTATGCATAATTCCCTCTATGTAAATGGATAGCTAACTTTATATATGGCGAAAAGATTCCTGTTCGTGCGAGCAGGACTTTAAAAAGCGCGTCATTCTAGAAATATTTATCACGAGAAACCAGATGCGCTTTTTTTAATAAATTACTTTAAGAAAAAGACATTATTTACTTTGCTTAATTTAAAGCCGGGTCTGTGTAAATATCACCATTATTTAATTTTAAGGTCGGAAAACATTGCTGGTTCTCGCTACACGATTTTTCATTAGAATTCTTTTTTTGCGGTGCGTTTCGCAAGCGTGGAAACCGCCGGTGTGTTCGCCCTCGGGATAGCCGCTATACTGCCGGTAGCGTGACGGAAGAAAAAAGAACCTGGAGGGGCTATGTTTCTTGAGCGGGTAGAAATCGTCGGTTTTCGTGGTATTAACCGGCTTTCATTGATGCTTGAACACAATAATGTGCTGATCGGTGAAAATGCCTGGGGGAAATCGAGCCTGCTTGACGCATTAACCCTTATTCTTTCGCCCGAACCCTCTCTTTATTCTTTTACCCGCCATGACTTCTGGTTTCCGCCCGGCGACATCAACGGCCGCGAACGCCATCTGCATATTATCCTGACCTTCCGCGAAAGCGCGCCAGGGCATTACCAGGGGCGACGCTACAGGCCGCTGAATGCCGTCTGGGTGAAAAGCGACGACGGTTACCAGCGTATTTTCTACCGCCTGGAAGGCGGGCTTACCGAAGAAGGCTCCGTCATTACGCTGCGCAGTTTCCTGAATGAGCAGGGACAGGAGCTGGGGCTTGAGAATATTGATGAGCTGGCGCATCGGCTGACGCTGTTAAACCCAGTGCTGCGGCTGCGCGACGCCCGCTTTATGCGCCGTATTCATGACAATGGCATCCCTTCGCAGCCTGAAGTGGAAGCCACCGCAAGGCAGCTTGATTTTATGGCCCGGGAGCTTGTCGCCCATCCGCAAAACCTGACCGATTCGCAACTGCGGCAGGGACTTTCGGCTATGGTGCAACTGTTGGAGCACTATTTTTCCGAGCAGAGCAGCGTGCAGGCGCGTCAGCGGCTGATGCGCCGCCGTTCTCATGATGAACAGCGCAGCTGGCGTTATCTGGATCTTATCAACCGCATGATTGACCGTCCCGGGACGCGCTCTTACAGAATCATCCTGCTCGGGCTGTTTTCAACGCTGTTGCAGGCCAAGGGCAGCGCGGCGCTCGACCGTGACGCCCGCCCGCTGCTGCTGGTGGAAGACCCCGAGACGCGGCTGCACCCGATTATGCTCTCCGTCGCCTGGAATTTGCTGAATTTGCTGCCGCTGCAGAAGGTGACCACGACTAATTCCGGTGAACTGCTTTCGCTTACTCCTGTTGAGCAAGTTTGCCGTCTGGTGCGCGACGGCGGTAAGGTTGTCGCCTGGCGGTTAGGGCCGTCTGGTATGAATGCGGAAGATAGCCGCCGCATCGCGTTTCATATTCGTTTCAATCGGCCTTCCTCGCTGTTCGCCCGCTGTTGGCTACTGGTGGAAGGGGAAACGGAAGTCTGGGTGATGAACGAACTGGCGCGCCAGTGTGGTCACCATTTCGATGCCGAAGGGATAAAAGTGATTGAATTCGCGCAGTCGGGCTTAAAACCGCTGGTCAAATTCGCAAGGCGCATGGGCATTGAATGGCACGTGCTGGTGGATGGCGACGAAGCGGGTAAGAAATACGCCGCCACGGTCCGAAGCTTAGTGAATAACGATGCCGCTGAGGAGCGGGAACATTTAACCGCATTGCCTGCGCTGGATATGGAACATTTCATGTACCGCGAAGGGTTTGCCGATGTTTATCACCGCATCGCGCAAATACCCGAGAATATCCACATCAAACCCCGGCGTGTGATTGTGAAAGCCATCCATCGCGCCTCTAAGCCCGATCTGGCGATAGAGGTCGCGATGGAGGCGGGAAAACGCGGGGTGGAATCCATTCCGCCCTTGCTGCGCAAGATGTTCTCGCGCGTCATCTGGCTGGCCCGCGGCCGGGCTGATTAAGCCTGGAGCTGCATTTCCAGGCTGTCGAGCAGCTCATAGCGGCGGCGATACTCGGCGCGTTTCTTACTCGCTATCTCTTCCATGGGCTTGCGAGGGATCTGGCCGGGCAGTTTAAAAAAGCCTCCGCTCTCTTGCTGCGCGCCCAGTGAAAGCCAGAAGCTGTCGTAATCGGCGTGCAGCTTCTCTTTTTTCTTTTTCTCATAGCGCCAGCTGCGGTAAATATGCGTGCTGTTGCCTACCGCGAGTATTTGCTCGACATGCCATTTTTGCGCCAGCTGACAAACGCTCTCCAGCAGCAGACGTTTAGGAAAGAGTCCATGACAGGCCTTGGTCGCCTGCTGGATAGCGTCGTGCTCTACCCAGGCTTTAGCGCCCTGCAATCCGCCGATAAACAGCGTAGTTTTATTGTTCAGCGAGCAAAGGGTGAAGGTGAGCTCAGCAAGCGTCACGCCTTGCTCATCACGAAACAGCAGTGTGGCTTCACCTTCTTTATCAAGATCCGCGACTGCGCTCAGGTGAATGCGGTAACGCGCCTCATTCTTAGCGGTCAGGGTTGCCAGCAAGGCGCCTGAGCGCGAGAGGTACGCCGCGAAGCAGGCAGGCGTTAGCAGCGTGGCAATGGTTTCATAATGGAAGGTAATCGCCTGCAACGCGGCGCGACGGGAAAACGCGGGCGTTATATATGGCCGGTGCAGGCGGCAGGGCAATCCCGGCTGCGCGCATAGCAGCGTTTCGAGCATCGGCTGGCGCGCCAGCCTGTTCAGCAGTTGCCAGGTTCGAAATGGCGTAGCAAGCGAACGTGCCGTAAACTTCCGGCGATAATGCGGGTTTTCCCAGGCGCGGCCTGGCGCCCAGCGACCGCGAGCAAGCTGCAGGAAAAGTTGCCAGGCGCTGCGCGGCCGGGCTTGTGCGGTAAATTCAGCGAGAGTGGACATAATAAAGGCCCCTGAGTGACATAGCCCTTATTTCACCGCCCCCTCCTTCAACGTAATGTCAATGCGTCAGCGACCTGATTAAGCAGGTAGGGTTTCGTTGAGATTCTGTTTAAAATTAAGCGGCAAAGTGAGATAGCCCGTTCAGATAATCAGGACCATTATGAAAATTAAGGGAAAAATTAAAAAACGCTATCTGTTGCTGGCGCTGGCGGTGCTGATTGCAGGCATCTGGCTCTGGCGAGCGCTTAATGCGCCGCTGCCGCAGTACCAGACCATGATTGTGCGCAAAGGCGACCTGGCGCAAAGCGTGCTCGCCACCGGTAAGCTCGACGCTCTGCGAAAAGTGGATGTGGGCGCGCAGGTCAGCGGGCAGCTAAAAACGCTGTCGGTCAGCATTGGCGATAAAGTAAAGAAAGATCAGCTGCTGGGCGTTATCGATCCTGAGCAGGCGGAAAACCAGATCAAAGAGGTGGAAGCCACGCTGATGGAGCTGCGCGCGCAGCGTCGCCAGGCGGCGGCGGAGCTGAAGCTTGCTGAAGTCACGCTCGCCCGCCAGCGCCAACTGGCGCAGACACAGGCGATTTCACGCCAGGATTTAGATACTGCGGCAACCGAGCTGGCGGTAAAAGAGGCGCAGGTCGGCACCATCGATGCGCAGATTAAGCGTAACCAGGCCTCGCTGGATACCGCGAAAACCAATCTCGACTATACGCGCATTACGGCTCCCATCACGGGCGAAGTGACGCAGATAACCACCCTGCAGGGACAAACGGTCATCGCGGCGCAACAGGCGCCGAATATTCTTACTCTTGCCGATCTCAGCACCATGTTGGTCAAGGCGCAGGTTTCAGAAGCGGATGTTATTCATCTCAAACCCGGTCAGAAAGCCTGGTTTACGGTACTGGGCGACCCGCTGACGCGATATGAGGGTACGCTGAAAGACATTCTGCCGACCCCGGAGAAAATTAACGACGCTATTTTCTATTACGCTCGCTTTGAAGTGCCGAACCCGCAGGGCGTGCTGCGCCTGGAGATGACCGCGCAGGTGCATATTCAACTGAGCGGCGTGAAAAATGTTCTGACCATTCCGCTGGCCGCGCTGGGCGACCCGGTGGGCGATAACCGCTATAAAGTGACGCTGTTGCGTAACGGCGAAACCCGCGAGCGTGAAGTCACCCTCGGCGCGCGCAACGATACGCAGGTCGAAGTGGTGAAGGGGCTTGAGGAGGGCGATGAGGTTGTTATCGGACGCGCCGCCGAAGGGAGCGCGCCATGAGCGCGTTGCTTGAGCTAAAAGCGATCCGCCGCAGCTATCCCTCCGGGGAAGAACAGGTCGAAGTGCTAAAGGGGATCTCGCTTTCCATTGAAGCCGGCGAGATGGTGGCGATTGTCGGCGCTTCCGGCTCTGGCAAGTCGACACTAATGAATATTCTCGGCTGCCTTGATAACCCGACCAGCGGCAGCTACCGGGTTGCAGGCGTTGATGTCTCGACGTTAAGCAGCGATGAACTGGCGCGGCTGCGGCGCGAGCACTTTGGTTTTATCTTTCAACGCTACCATTTGCTTTCGCATCTGACGGCGACGCAAAACGTAGAGGTGCCCGCCATTTACGCCGGGCTTGGTCGTAAGCTGCGTCAGCAGCGCGCTCGCGAACTGCTTGCCCGGCTGGGGCTGGCTGAGCGCGTCGACTATCAGCCTTCGCAGCTTTCCGGCGGTCAGCAGCAGCGCGTCAGTATCGCCCGCGCGCTGATGAACGGCGGTCAGGTTATTCTGGCGGATGAACCCACTGGCGCGCTCGACAGCCACTCCGGCGAAGAGGTGATGGCAACGCTCAAGCAACTGCGCGATCGCGGTCATACGGTGATTATCGTTACCCACGATCCGACCGTGGCGGCGCAGGCGGAACGCGTCATTGAAATTCGCGACGGGGAGATTATCAGTAATCCTTCGCCTCGCAAGCCTGAGGCGCGAGCGAAGGCGCTGAATGAAGCGTCGCGGTCATCCGGCGCATGGCAGCAGTTTGTCAGCAGCTTTCGCGAGGCCCTGACCATGGCCTGGCTTGCGATGGCGGCTAATAAGATGCGCACGCTGCTTACCATGCTCGGCATTATCATCGGCATCGCTTCGGTGGTTTCCATTGTGGTGGTGGGCGATGCGGCGAAACAGCTGGTGCTGCAGGATATCCGTTCGATAGGAACGAACACGATTGATATCTACCCTGGAAAAGATTTTGGCGACGACGATCCGCAGTATCAGCAGGCGCTGAAATATGACGATTTGACGGCCATAGCGAAGCAGCCCTGGGTGCGCTCCGCGACGCCTGCGCTTTCGCAAAACGTGCGTCTGCGCTATGGCAATGTGGATGTGGCCGCCAGCGCCAACGGCGTGAGCGGGCAGTATTTCAACGTCTATGGAATGACCTTCAGCGAAGGCAATACCTTTAATGAGGAACAATTAAAAGGGCGCGCCCAGGTCGTGGTGCTGGACCAGAACGCCCGCCGCCAGCTGTTCCCCAATAAAGCGAGCGTGACAGGAGAAATCGTCCTGGTCGGCAATATGCCTGCGACGGTCATTGGCGTCGCCGAAGAGAAGCAATCGATGTTCGGCAGCAGCAAAATCCTGCGCGCCTGGCTGCCTTATGACACCATGGCCGGGCGGATGATGGGGCAATCGTGGCTTAACTCCATTACGGTGCGCGTCAATGAAGGTTATGACAGTGCGCAAGCGGAGCAGCAATTAACCCGCTTGTTAACGTTACGCCACGGCAAGAAAGATTTTTTCACTATGAATATGGATGGCCTGTTGAAAACGGCGGAAAAGACCACACGTACTCTTCAGCTCTTCCTGACTCTGGTGGCGGTCATCTCTTTGCTGGTAGGCGGTATTGGGGTGATGAATATCATGCTGGTATCAGTGACCGAGCGTACGCGGGAAATCGGTATTCGTATGGCGGTAGGCGCCAGAGCGGGCGATGTATTGCAGCAATTCTTGATAGAAGCGGTGCTGGTCTGCCTCGTTGGCGGCGCGCTCGGCATTACGCTCTCGCTGCTGATAGCCTTCCTGCTTCAGATCTTCCTGCCAGGTTGGGAAATCGGTTTTTCGCCGTTGGCGCTGGCGACTGCGTTTCTTTGCTCTACGGCGACAGGCGTGATATTCGGTTGGCTGCCGGCGCGCAACGCCGCCCGGCTTAACCCTGTCGACGCGCTGGCGCGTGAGTGAAGAAAAATGCCAGTCATCTGGACTGGCATTTTAAGTGCGGGATGTACACAATGAAACAGAAGAGTTACGCAACCGATTCTGCTTCGTAGGGCACGATGACACTGGCATGGTTGCCTTTTGGGCCCTGATGTACATCAAACCTGACCATTTGTCCGGCTTTTAGCGTTCTGTAACCATCCATTTGAATGGTGGAGTAGTGCGCGAAGATATCTTCGCCGCCGCCTTCAGGACAGATGAAACCAAAGCCTTTGGCGTTATTGAACCATTTAACAGTACCCGTCTCCATGCTTCGACATCCTTCATAAGTCTTATTGAGTAAGATGGAATGAACCGGTGGGTAAGGGCGGGCTGTTCAAAACCTCGCCAACTCACGCTTGTACAATTTAGATAAATCAAGCTTTGCGTCAAGCGTACACAGGGGTGAGTCGGGCAAAAATGAATCAAAAATTTGAAGCAGTTAACGCTATTTTCGTTAATGTGACAGAGCTCGCGAATGGCAGTGATAGGGGATTGTTATCGGGCTGCTAAGGTAGATTCAGGGTGCGTATTCACTCAACCAGAACCGTCAGGCGATGCCTGGCAAAACCGTTAACCACATCATGACGACTGGCAATGGGTAAAGCGAAAGGTTGGTTAGATTTTGACCAGTTGGCGGAAGATGAATTGCGCGAAGCGCTAAAACCGCCATCTATGTATAAAGTTATATTAATGAACGATGATTACACGCCGATGGAATTTGTTATTGACGTGCTACAAAAGTTCTTTTCTTATGATGTAGAACGTGCAACGCAACTGATGCTGACAGTTCACTATCAGGGAAAAGCCATCTGCGGCGTTTTCACCGCAGAGGTCGCGGAGACGAAAGTGGCCATGGTGAACGAATACGCGAGGGAAAACGAGCATCCGTTGTTGTGTACGCTGGAAAAAGCCTGAATAAGGCAGACAATTGAGGGGGGTGCCTATGCTCAACCAAGAACTGGAACTCAGTTTAAATATGGCTTTCGCCAGAGCGCGCGAGCACCGACATGAGTTTATGACCGTCGAGCATCTGTTACTGGCTTTGCTCAGTAACCCATCGGCTCGCGAGGCGCTGGAAGCGTGCTCGGTGGATCTGGTGGCGCTTCGTCAGGAACTTGAGGCCTTCATCGAACAAACCACACCCGTACTGCCCGTCAGTGAAGAAGAGCGCGATACGCAACCGACGCTTAGCTTCCAGCGCGTGCTGCAGCGCGCGGTGTTCCATGTCCAGTCTTCCGGTCGCAGCGAAGTGACGGGAGCAAACGTCTTAGTGGCGATTTTCAGCGAGCAGGAGTCCCAGGCGGCTTACCTGTTGCGTAAGCACGAAGTGAGCCGGCTGGACGTGGTGAATTTTATCTCCCACGGCACCCGTAAGGACGAACCTAACCCGTCGTCCGATCACACTAATCCAGTTAGCGAAGAGCAAGCAGGCGGGGAGGAGCGTATGGAAAACTTCACCACCAATCTTAACCAGCTTGCTCGCGTCGGCGGCATTGACCCGCTGATTGGGCGTGATAAAGAGCTGGAGCGGACCATTCAGGTGCTCTGCCGTCGCCGTAAAAATAACCCGCTGCTTGTGGGCGAGTCGGGCGTAGGTAAAACCGCTATTGCTGAAGGGCTTGCCTGGCGCATCGTACAAGGTGACGTGCCGGAAGTGATGGCTGACTGCACCATCTACGCGCTGGATATCGGCTCGCTGCTGGCGGGAACGAAATATCGCGGCGATTTTGAAAAACGCTTTAAGGCGCTGCTTAAACAGCTGGAACAGGATAGCAACAGCATTCTGTTTATTGACGAGATCCACACCATCATCGGCGCGGGCGCCGCGTCCGGCGGGCAAGTGGATGCCGCCAACCTGATTAAGCCGTTGCTCTCAAGCGGTAAAATTCGCGTGATGGGTTCCACTACCTATCAGGAGTTCAGCAACATTTTCGAAAAAGACCGCGCCCTGGCGCGTCGCTTCCAGAAAATTGACATTACTGAACCAAGCGTGGATGAAACGGTACAGATAATTAATGGCCTGAAGCCGAAGTATGAAGCGCACCATGACGTACGTTACACCGCTAAAGCGGTACGTGCAGCGGTGGAGCTGGCGGTGAAATATATCAACGATCGCCATCTGCCTGACAAGGCGATTGACGTTATTGATGAAGCGGGCGCGCGCGCGCGTCTGATGCCAGTCAGCAAACGTAAGAAAACCATCAACGTGGCGGACATCGAATCAGTCGTCGCACGTATTGCCCGAATCCCTGAAAAAAGCGTTTCGGCAAGCGACCGCGATACGCTCAAGAGCCTGGGCGATCGCCTGAAAATGCTGGTGTTTGGTCAGGATAAAGCCATCGAGGCGTTAACCGAAGCCATTAAGATGAGCCGCGCAGGGCTGGGACACGATCGTAAACCCGTTGGTTCATTCCTCTTCGCCGGTCCGACCGGGGTTGGGAAAACCGAGGTGACGGTGCAGCTTTCTAAAGCCCTGGGCATTGAACTGCTGCGCTTTGATATGTCCGAGTATATGGAGCGTCATACGGTGAGCCGTCTGATCGGCGCGCCTCCGGGTTACGTTGGTTTTGATCAGGGCGGGCTGTTGACCGATGCGGTAATCAAACATCCGCACGCGGTACTGCTGCTTGATGAGATTGAAAAAGCGCATCCGGATGTCTTTAACCTGCTGCTGCAGGTCATGGACAATGGCACGCTGACCGACAATAACGGCCGCAAAGCGGACTTCCGCAACGTTATTCTGGTGATGACAACTAACGCCGGCGTGCGTGAAACCGAGCGTAAATCGATTGGTCTTATCCATCAGGATAACAGCACCGATGCGATGGAAGAGATCAAGAAAGTGTTTACGCCGGAGTTCCGCAACCGTCTGGACAACATCATCTGGTTCAACCATCTCTCAACCGAGGTGATTCATCAGGTGGTCGACAAGTTTATTGTCGAACTCCAGGCGCAGCTGGACCAGAAAGGCGTGTCGCTTGAGGTGAGTCAGGAAGCGCGCGACTGGCTGGCGGATAAAGGCTATGACCGTGCGATGGGCGCGCGCCCAATGTCTCGCGTCATCCAGGACAACCTGAAGAAACCGCTGGCGAACGAGTTGTTGTTCGGTACGTTGGTGGATGGCGGCCAGGTGATTGTGGCGCTGGATAAAGAGAAAGACCAGTTAACCTACAATTTCCATGGCGCGCAGAAACACAAGCCGGAAACGGCGCACTGATAGCGCAAGCTGATAAAAAAGGCCGGGATTATCCCGGCCTTTTTGTTTTCTGGCGTCACCGCCGCAGCGGCGCGCGGAAATGCTTAGCGACTACGGAAGACAATGCGGCCTTTGCTCAGGTCGTACGGGGTCAGTTCAACAGTCACTTTGTCGCCCGTCAGAATGCGGATGTAGTTTTTGCGCATTTTACCGGAGATATGGGCCGTTACCACATGACCGTTTTCCAGCTCAACGCGGAACATGGTGTTCGGTAACGTTTCCAGAACGGTACCCTGCATTTCAATATTGTCTTCTTTGGCCATCTAATCCTCTGGGGTATCACTACCGTAGTTTTGAACCGGCAAGATAATGCCGAAGTTCACCTGTTAAGTAAAGATTTTGCGGGCAAATTCACCGCAAGGTTAATTCTGTATGTGTTGCGCGAAGCTCCCTCGCACGGGCGGCGCTGGCATAAACGGGAGCGATGAGATAAACGGTGAGGGCGTTACCTGATGCCTGCCAGTCCCAAGCGGCGGAGGGAAAATGCGCTGATTAATTCTGCGTGCTGTAGTATAACACCCTGACAAAAAATGTGCCGAAAACATTGCTTAGCCTTCAGCGCATGCCGGTAAAGAGGGTTTTAGGCACCCAGCACGCGCCTGGCAAGGACAGCAAACGCAATTCATCAAGCCAGTTCAGGTAACTGCGCCGGGAAATCTCCGTCGCGCCAAGCGAGGCGGTGTGAGCGTTGAGCACCTGACAATCAATAAGCTGGCCGCCTTGTTGCATAAAGTACTCGCAAAAGACCAGCAACGCCGTTTTAGAACCGTTTTCCCGACGGCTGAACATCGATTCGCCGCAAAACAGCGCGCCCTGAGCGACGCCATACATACCGCCCACCAGTTCGTTTCCCTGCCAGACCTCAATAGAGTGCGCATGCCCCAGTTCATGTAGCCTTTGCCAGGCGATAACCACTTCCGGGGTAATCCAGGTGCCGTCGCTGCGATCTTCCGCACAGCCCTCAATCACCCGTTCAAACGCATAATTCAGCGTTACGCGGTAAGGGGACTGACGGTGAAAACGCCTCATGCTTCGGCTTAAGTGGAACCGGTCAGGGAAAAGCACCGCTCTCGGGTCGGGCGACCACCAGAGAATAGGATCGCCCGGCGAAAACCAGGGAAAGATGCCGTGCTGGTAAGCCATAAGCAGACGCGCCGGACTTAAATCGCCGCCCAGCGCCAGCAGCCCGTTGGGCTCGCGCAGCGCGCCTTCAGGCGAAGGGAAGGCGATAGAATGACGAGAAAGCTGCACCAGACGCATGACTTCGTGTCTCCATACTACGCGGCAAGTAATCGTTCAATCATAGTCTACAGGCGTTGGCGAAACTGGTAATAACGCCCCTTTGACGCCATTAATTCAGCGTGATTACCTTGCTCAATAATTTCGCCGTTGTCCATCACAATTATTCGGTTAAAACGAGCTAAACCTCGCAAACGATGCGTCACCATCAGCACTGTTTTTGCTTTTAATACGTCAGCAAGCAAATCAAGGATCTGGCTTTCCGTTTCGGCATCCAGCCCTTCAGTCGGCTCATCCAGCAACAGCAGGGGCGCATCATGCAATAGCGCGCGCGCAATAGCCAGACGGCGCAGCTCGCCGCCGGAAAGCTGGCGGCCGCCATCGCCAAGCCAGGCATTTAAACCGTTCTCTTCCAGCAGCTTTTCCAGACCCACCCGTTTAAGTACGGCGCGCAGCGCTTCGTCGCTCGCAGCGGGAGAGGCGAGCAGCAAGTTTTCGCGAAGCGTTGCGCTGAAGAGATGGACGCGTTGCGGCACTACGCTGATGGCGGCGCGAAGGGTGGCTTCGCTGAGCGTTTCAATCCGCTCGCCATTAAGCTTAATGGCCCCGGACGAGACATCCCATGCGCGGGTGAGCAGTTGCAGCAACGTTGACTTTCCACAGCCTGTACGGCCCAGCAGGGCGAGATGTTCGCCCGCTTCAATATCGAGCGTAACGCCGCGAAGCGCAGGCTGCGTTTGGTTTGGGTAGCTGAAAGAGACGCCATCCAACGTCAGCGCTACCTGCTCAGGAACAGACTGAGCGCCGTCTGGAAAAATAACATCCGGCTCCTGCTCAATAACCTGCGTAACGCGTCGCGCTGAGGCGATAACCTGGCCTAAATGCTGGAAAGCGCCGGTAACGGGCGCAAGGGCTTCGAATGCCGCCAGCGCGCAGAAAACAAAAAGGGCGATCAGGGCGCCTGGCGAATCGTTACCCCCTACGCCGCCTGCAGCCATCCAGAGCATCAGCACGACCGCTACGCCGCTGATAAGCAGCATCACTGCTTGAGATAACGCCGTCAGGCCCGCCTGGCGACGTTGCGCCTCATGCCAGACAAGTTCGTTATGTTCCATCTCATCACGATAGCGGTTGCTGGCGCCGAAAATAGTTAACTCCGCCTGGCCCTGGAGCCAGGCGGTAAGCATCTGGCGATAGCTGGCGCGGTAATGGGTCAGCGCTTCGCCTGTCGGTTTACCCGCGCGATAGAAAAGGGGAGGCAAGAGCAGCAGCGTAGCCAGCATAATGCCGCCCAGCGTCAGCGCGAGAGTGGTATCCAGCAGGCTCAAACCCAGCGTGACTACCCCCGTTACCACCATGGCGCCCACTAAGGGCGAGATAACCCGCAAGTAGAGATGATCGAGCGTATCGACGTCCGCCACCAGCCGGTTCAGCAATTCGCCCTGACGAAAGCGCGCCAGCCCGGCGGGGGAAAGGGGCAGCAGCTTGCTGAAAGTAAATACTCGCAAATGTTCCAGCACACGGAAGGTGGCATCGTGGCTTACCAGCCGCTCGAAGTAGCGGCCGGCGGTACGGATTATCGCGGCGCCGCGCACACCTGCGGCAGGCAACATATAGTTGAAGCTGTATACGCCCGCCACGCCGGCCACCGCTGAGGCGGAAAGAAACCAGCCGGAGAGCGTCAGCAAACCAATACTCGCCAGCAGCGTGACGATAGCCAATATAATGCCCAGCATCAGCAGCCATTTATGGCGTTTATAGAGCGCAAGGTACGGTAACAAAGCGCGCATTTAAATCTCCTCCTGACGATGAGCCAGCAGCGCGGCGAAAGGACCCTGCGCCGCGGCAAGCGTTGCAAAATCGCCTTGCTCGATAATCTGGCCGTCGCGCATTACCCAGATGGTGTCCCAGGCCGTGAGGTAATCAAGCTGATGCGTTACCATGAGCGTGGTTTGTTGCGTTGATGCGGCGTCCAGCGCCTGCATTACACGCCGCTCGCTATGGGCATCCAGACTTGCGGCCGGCTCGTCAAGCAGCAGCAGGCCGCAGGGCGAGAGCAGGGCGCGCGCAACGGCAACCCGCTGCGCCTGACCTACCGAGAGACGCGAGGCCTGATCGCCGAGCGGCGTATCCACTCCTTCAGGCAGCAGCGGCAGGAATTCTTTCACCCAGGCTTTTTCCAGCGCCGCATCCAGCGCGGCATTGCTGGCCTGCGGATTAGAGAGCAGCACGTTTTCCCTGATCGTGGCGGCGGGCAATTGCGGGTTCTGGCCCACCCAGCTCAGCTGGCGACGCCAGCTTTCAGGCGTCAGTTCGCGCAGTTCCGTGCCGTTAACGAGAACAGAACCTTCATAAGGCAAAAAACCGGACAGCAGATTGAACAACGAACTTTTTCCCGCGCCGCTCTGGCCTACCAGGACGGCTCGCTGCCCCGCAGACAAAGAAAAAGTCAGCGGACCTGCCAGACGCTTCCCTTCCGCTGACAAAATCACGACGTTTTTTGCCTCAAGCGCGACGGCGCCTGTGGCAGGCAACTCAACCGTACCGCGTTCCGGATGCTGTAGCGGCGTGTCCAGAAACGTCTTCAGGCTGTCGGCCGCGCCTGTGGCCTGGGCTTTGGCGTGGTAAAACGTGCCAAGATCGCGTAACGGCTGGAAAAACTCCGGCGCTAAAATCAAAGCCAGAAAGCCGGAGGCCAGCGTAACGCCTGCGCCATAGTGGCCGAAATTCAGCTCGCCGAGATAAGAGAAACCAAAGTAAACCGCGACCAGCGCGATAGAAAGCGAGGTAAAAAATTCCAGTACGCCGGATGAAAGAAAGGCGAGACGCAACACTTCCATTGTCCGCTGACGAAAGTCCTGAGAAGCGCGACGGATTTGCTCGGTTTCCGCCGCCCCCCGGTTGAAAAGGCGCAGCGTTTCCATACCCCGAAGCCGGTCCAGGAAGTTGCCGCTAAGACGGGCCAGCGCCTGAAAATTACGACGGTTGGCGTCCGCCGCGCCCATTCCCACCATCGCCATAAAGAGCGGAATAAGCGGCGCGGTGGCAAGCAGAATTAACGCCGCCGCCCAGTTAGACGGAAAAATCGCCAGCACAATCAACAACGGTACGCTGGCCGCCAGCGCCATTTGCGGCAAATAGCGCGCATAAAAGTCATGCATATCCTCTACTTGTTCAAGGATAAGCGTGGCCCAACTGCCTGCGGGTTTCCCCTGAATCCAGGCAGGTCCCGCCTGCTGCAGACGGTCCAGCACAAGGCGTCGGATATGCGCGCGAATGTGCTGACCCGCGCGAAAGCCGATTTTCTCTCGCACCCAGACTACCCAGGCACGCAGAATAAAAACGATAATCAGCAGCGCAAATGGCAATAGCAGCGCCTCACGTGGGATGGCCTGCATGATCATGCTGTTGAGCAGATAAGCCAGCAGCCAGGCTTGAGCGACAATCAGCACGCCGCTAATAACGCCTGTCAGGCGAGACAGATTAAGCCAGCGGCGGGAAATCACACTTTGCTGTTTTAACCAGCGTGTCAGTTCTTGTTGACGGGTTTTATTCATGGCGTGCAATAAGCAGGTGAAAGTCTATTAAGTCCGCCGGGCGGCGGAGGTGCACGCAATGTTACAACGGGGGCAAAAGAAAGGCGACTGATTAGTCGCCTTGTTCAACATGCAGAATTAGCTGTTGTTTTCGGCCAGGCCGTCAAGATAGCGTTCTGCATCCAGCGCGGCCATACAGCCTGTGCCGGCGGAGGTAATCGCCTGACGATAGATATGATCCATCACGTCGCCTGCCGCGAAAACGCCAGGCACGCTGGTCTGAGTCGCATTGCCATGAATACCGGACTGCACTTTGATATAGCCGTTTTCCAGTTCCAGTTGGCCTTCAAAGATAGCGGTGTTCGGGCTATGGCCGATAGCCACAAAAAGGCCCGCCACTTCCAGCGACTCGACGGTATCGGTATTTTGGGTATCGCGAATGCGCAGACCGCTCACGCCCATCTGATCGCCGGTAACTTCCTCGAGCGTACGGTTGGTGTGCAGCACGATGTTGCCGCTTTCCACTTTATCCATCAGACGCTTGATAAGGATTTTTTCCGCGCGGAAGGTGTCGCGGCGGTGGATCAGATGCACCTCCGAAGCAATATTCGCCAGGTAAAGCGCTTCTTCCACTGCTGTGTTGCCGCCGCCGATAACCGCGACTTTCTGGTTGCGGTAGAAGAAGCCGTCACAGGTAGCGCAGGCGGAAACGCCGCGGCCTTTGAATGCTTCTTCTGAAGGCAGACCCAGATAACGGGCCGAGGCGCCAGTGGCAATAATCAGCGCGTCGCAGGTGTATTCGCCGCTGTCGCCCGTCAGGCGGAACGGACGGTTTTGCAGATCCACTTTATTGATATGGTCGAAGAGAATTTCCGTCTCGAACTTTGCCGCATGCTCATGCATACGCTCCATCAGCAACGGCCCGGTGAGATCGTGCGGGTCGCCCGGCCAGTTTTCCACTTCTGTGGTAGTAGTGAGCTGGCCGCCTTTTTCCATACCGGTAATCAGAACCGGGTTCAGGTTGGCGCGCGCAGCATAGACCGCAGCGGTATAACCCGCAGGGCCAGAGCCAAGAATAAGCAGCTTACTGTGTTTAGCCGTGCCCATGAGATCCTCATTGTTGTTGGCAGACAATGGGCTGGATTGTAGGGAATTTGGCGGGGTAAAAAAAGGGCGCAACAATTTTGTTAACGATATGTGTAATAGAACGGACCGATGAATGCGTAAATATCACCCGTTTTGATTATTAAATTTACTTCTAATAATCGCCACGCTATCAGGTGATAAAATGAGGAATAATCGCTGGTCGTTATCAGTATCTGGCACGTTCTACTAAAAAAAGATGTTTTGCTTTGACAATCCCCTGCGCTTTTGCGAAAACATTCGAGGAAGAAAATAGCATTTGCTCTGGTTTAAGCGCATTAGCGCATCGAGAGGCGTGCAATTTATCCGGGTCATTGAAATCTACGCATGGTGTGGACAGACGCCATGCGTGATGTCAGCGGCTGCCTGTGGGCAACGGTCTTCTTACATTAGACCCTGAACAGTGAAGTGAACAGGGTAGTGGCAGGTGTAGGGAAGGAATACAGAGAGACAATAATAATGGTAGATAGCAAGAAGCGCCCTGGCAAAGATCTCGACCGTATCGATCGTAACATTCTTAATGAGCTGCAAAAGGATGGGCGTATTTCTAACGTCGAGCTTTCAAAAAGAGTGGGACTTTCACCGACGCCGTGCCTTGAGCGCGTTCGTCGTCTGGAAAGACAGGGTTTTATTCAGGGCTACACGGCGCTGTTGAACCCGCATTATCTGGATGCATCACTGCTGGTTTTTGTTGAGATTACTCTGAATCGCGGCGCGCCGGATGTGTTTGAGCAATTTAACGCCGCAGTGCAAAAACTTGAAGAAATTCAGGAGTGTCATCTGGTATCTGGCGATTTCGACTACCTGTTGAAAACGCGTGTGCCGGATATGTCCGCGTACCGTAAATTACTCGGTGAAACCTTGCTGCGTCTGCCTGGCGTGAACGACACGCGCACATACGTAGTAATGGAAGAGGTTAAACAGAGCAATCGTCTGGTTATCAAGACTCGTTAATGCGCAAGTGGTGCAAACCGGGCGCAGTTTGAGTACACTCCTGTTAATCCATACAGCGACAGTGTCGGGGTAACCCGGCACTGTTGTCCGTTTTAGTAATAAGGACCTGGAGAGCCTTTCTTGAGCCAGGAATACACCGAAGACAAAGAAGTCACACTGACAAAGTTAAGCAGCGGTCGCCGTTTGCTCGAGGCGATGCTAATTCTCGTCGTGCTGTTTGCCGTCTGGCTGATGGCCGCGCTCCTGAGCTTCAATCCTTCCGACCCAAGCTGGTCGCAAACCGCCTGGCATGAACCCATCCATAATCTGGGCGGCGCGCCTGGGGCCTGGCTTGCCGATACGCTGTTTTTCGTCTTTGGCGTAATGGCATACACCATCCCGGTGATTATCGTCGGCGGCTGCTGGTTCGCCTGGCGTCATCGCAGCAATGATGATTACATTGACTATTTCGCCGTTTCGCTGCGTTTAATCGGCGTGATTGCGCTTATCCTCACCTCCTGCGGCCTGGCGGCGATTAACGTCGACGATATCTGGTATTTCGCTTCTGGCGGCGTAATCGGCAGTCTCCTCAGCACCGCCATGATGCCGCTGCTTAACAGCAGCGGCGGCACTATCGCGCTTTTATGCGTCTGGGGCGCAGGTCTGACACTTTTTACCGGCTGGTCGTGGGTCAGCATCGCGGAAAAAATCGGCAGCGTCGTGTTAAGCGTACTGACTTTTGCCAGTAACCGTACCCGTCGCGATGACACCTGGCAGGATGATGATTACGAATACGAAGATGAAGACGAAGAGCATGATGAAGAGGACGAGCGTGCGCCTGTTAAAGCGAAAGGCGAATCCCGCCGCGCCCGTATTCTTCGTGGCGCATTAGCCCGTCGTCAACGCCTCGCTGAGAAATTCGCGAACCCTGTCGGGCGTAAAACCGATGCGGCGCTTTTTTCCGGCAAACGCATGGATGATGAAGACGAAGTGCATTACAGCGCGCGCGGCATTGCCGCCGATCCGGACGACGTGCTCTTTTCCGGTCATCGCGTGACGCAGGATTATGTCGATGAAAGCGATCCGCTGCTTAATGGCTACCCGGTAACCGAGCCTGTCGCCGCCGCCGCGGCTGCAACTACCGCTGCGCAGGCCTGGGCCGTGCCCGAAGAGGCGGTAACGCCCGCTGCGCCTGTTGCTACCGCTGCGCCGCAAAGCACTATGGAGGCGTCTCCTGTGGCGTGGCAGCATGCGCCGACGGTACAGGGTCCGGAGCCGGTTATCGCGCCCGCGCCGGAAAACTATCTCACCCAGCCGGGCGCCATGCAGCCGCAAACGCCGCAACAGCATCAGCCCTGGAACGAACCCGTGCGGGATTACGCTTCCACGCAACAGTGGCAGCCGTCTGTCGCGCCTGCACAACCTGAATCAGCGCCTTCTTCTCACTCCTGGGATGAGCCTGTTCACGCTCAGGTGACTCAACATGCCTGGGAAGCACCTGCGCAGGAGCAAGTTCACCACGCCTGGGAAGAACCTGTTGCGCCAGTACACGAGCCTGTCGCCGAGCCGCAGGAAGCCAAACCTGTCCGGCCGCCGCTCTACCATTTTGAAGAGGTAGAAGCGCAACGCGCTCGCGAGCGTGAGCAACTGGCAGCCTGGTATCAGCCTGTGCCGGATCCGGTTCAGCCGGAAGCCGCGCCAGCGCCTGCCGCCAAACCTGCTTTTACTGCGCCGTCCGTTTCTTCGTCCGTGCCATTCGGTATGGATGAGGCCCAATCGATCGATTTGCCTGTTTCCTCTGCCGCACCGGTTGTAAAAGAAGTGGCGAAAGCCGCAGCCGTTGCTACGGCCGCCGCGCCTCTCTTTAGCATCGCCAGCGATGCGCCTCGCCCACAAGTAAAAGAGGGCATTGGCCCGCAGTTGCCTCGCCCGAATCGCGTACGCGTTCCTACTCGCCGCGAGCTTGCTTCTTATGGCATTAAGCTGCCTTCACAGCGCATGGCGGAAGAGCAGGCGCGTGAAGCTGAGCGACGTCAGACCGAACAGGCGCACATGACTGATGAAGAAGCGGAAGCGCTGCAGCAGGATGAACTGGCGCGCCAGTTCGCTTCTTCACAAGAGCAGCGTTACGGTGAGACTTTTGCTGCTGAGCAGATGCAGGATGATGACGATGCTGCTGAACAGGCGGAGCTGGCGCGCCAGTTCGCCTCATCGCAGCAGCAACGCTATGCTGCGCAACAGCCGCCGGGCGCAGCGTCTTTTTCGTTGGATGATTTTGATTTCTCACCGACGAAAGCACTGGTAGACGATGGCCCGAGCGAACCCTTATTTACGCCGGGTTTTGTTGAACCGCCTGCACAGCCTGTTCAGCAAAACCCATCACAGCCGGTACAACAGCCTGCTTATCAGGCTCAGCCGCAGCAGCCGGTACAGCAACCTGCTTACCAGGCTCAGCCGCAGCCGGTTCAGCAGCCTGCTTATCAGGCTCAGCCGCAGCAGCCGGTACAGCAACCTGCTTACCAGGCTCAGCCGCAGCCGGTTCAGCAGCCTGCTTATCAGGCTCAGCCGCAGCAGCCGGTTCAGCAGCCTGCTTACCAGACTCAGCCGCAGCAGCCGGTATCTCATTCGCAACAGTCTGCGCCTTCCTCATCTGGCGGGCTTATCCATCCGTTGCTGATGCGTAACGGCGAAGCGCGACCAACGCATAAACCTACCACCCCGCTTCCTTCGCTGGATCTGCTCTCCTCTCCGCCTGCTGAGGTGGAGCCTGTGGATACGTTCGCGCTGGAACAGATGGCACGTTTAGTGGAAGCGCGTCTGGCGGATTTCCGTATTAAAGCCGACGTGGTGAACTACTCGCCAGGCCCGGTTATCACGCGCTTTGAGTTGAATCTGGCGCCAGGCGTTAAAGCCGCTCGTATTTCTAACCTTTCGCGCGATTTGGCTCGTTCCCTCTCGACGGTTGCTGTCCGTGTAGTCGAGGTCATTCCCGGCAAACCGTATGTCGGGCTTGAGTTACCTAACAAAAAACGCCAGACGGTTTATCTGCGTGAAGTCCTGGATTGCGATAAGTTCCGCGATAACCCTTCACCGCTCTCGGTTGTACTGGGTAAAGATATTGCGGGTGAGCCAGTCGTGGCTGACCTGGCGAAAATGCCGCACCTGCTGGTGGCGGGCACCACCGGCTCAGGTAAATCGGTCGGTGTTAACGCTATGATCCTCAGCATGCTCTATAAAGCGACCCCGGAAGAGGTGCGCTTTATCATGATCGATCCGAAGATGCTGGAGCTTTCCGTTTATGAAGGTATTCCGCACCTTCTGACGGAAGTAGTCACCGACATGAAAGACGCCGCCAATGCTCTGCGCTGGAGCGTTAATGAGATGGAACGCCGCTACAAGCTGATGTCGGCGCTTGGCGTGCGTAACCTTGCCGGTTACAACGAGAAGATCATGGAAGCGGAACGCATGGGCCGTCCAATCCCGGATCCTTACTGGAAGCCGGGCGACAGTATGGACGCCACGCATCCGGTACTCGAAAAACTGCCTTATATCGTGGTGATGGTGGATGAGTTCGCCGATCTGATGATGACGGTAGGCAAGAAAGTGGAAGAGCTGATCGCACGTCTCGCGCAGAAAGCGCGTGCGGCGGGGATCCACCTGGTGCTGGCGACCCAGCGTCCTTCTGTGGATGTGATTACCGGCCTTATCAAGGCTAACATTCCGACGCGTATCGCCTTTACCGTATCCAGCAAAATTGACTCACGTACTATTCTCGACCAGGGCGGTGCAGAATCGCTGCTTGGCATGGGCGACATGCTTTATTCCGGCCCGAACTCTTCTATCCCGGTACGTGTGCATGGCGCATTTGTACGAGACCAGGAAGTTCACGCAGTCGTACAGGACTGGAAGGCGCGCGGTCGTCCGCAGTATGTCGAAGGCATTACCTCCGACGGCGACAGCGAAGGCGGTGGCGGCGGTTTTGATGGCGGCGAAGAACTCGACCCGCTGTTCGACCAGGCTGTCGCCTTTGTAGTGGAAAAACGCAAGGCCTCCATCTCCGGCGTTCAGCGTCAATTCCGTATCGGTTACAACCGTGCGGCGAGGATTATTGAGCAGATGGAAATGCAGGGCATCGTCAGCGAACAGGGCCATAATGGCAACCGTGAAGTGCTCGCGCCTCCACCTTTTGAATAACGCCGGTGCGCCTCGTCATCCTTTACCAATGCGAGGCGCTTCCTGTTTAACTCTTGATAAGGTTTTTTGCAAAGTTAGGTAAGCAAGCAAAAAATCAGCATTTTCTTCTGTCGGCCGTCGCGCTTATCTGGCTACAGTTACCGACAGAAAGTTTTCCCGTATCGGGAACTCGTGAATCTGAGGAATAACAATGAAAAAAATCGCCATTACCTGTGCTTTACTTTCTGCCTTTACCGTAAGTAGCGTCTGGGCGGATGCCGCCAGCGATTTGAAATCCCGTCTCGATAAGGTGAGCAGCTTCCACGCCACCTTCACTCAGAAAGTGACCGACGGCAGCGGCGCGGCAGTACAGGAAGGCCAGGGCGATTTATGGGTAAAACGTCCTAATTTGTTTAACTGGCATATGACCCAGCCCGACGAAAGCGTGCTGGTTTCAGACGGAAAAACGCTTTGGTTCTATAATCCGTTTGTAGAGCAGGCCAGCGCGACCTGGCTTAAGGACGCAACCAGCAATACGCCGTTTATGTTGATTGCCCGTAACCAGACCGCCGACTGGCAGCAGTATAATATTAAACAGAACGGTGATGACTTTGTGCTCACGCCAAAGAACGCCAGCGGCAATCTGAAGCAATTCACCATCAATGTTGGGCGTGATGGCACCATCCATCAATTCAGCGCGGTCGAACAGGATGACCAGCGCAGCAGTTATCAGCTGAAAGCTCAGCAGAACGGCGCGGTGGAAATGAGTAAGTTTACCTTCACGCCGCCGCAGGGCGTAACCGTTGACGATCAGCGTAAGTAAACAGAGGTGCGGGTGAGCAATCTGTCGCTCGATTTTTCCGATAACGCTTTTCAGCCTCTGGCCGCTCGCATGCGGCCAGAAAACTTAGCGCAATATATCGGTCAGCAGCATTTGCTGGCGGCGGGCAAACCGTTGCCCAGAGCTATCGAGGCCGGGCACCTGCATTCCATGATACTTTGGGGGCCGCCAGGCACCGGCAAAACAACGCTTGCGGAAGTGATCGCCCGCTATGCTAATGCGGATGTGGAGCGCATCTCTGCAGTCACTTCCGGGGTAAAAGAGATCCGCGAAGCTATTGAGCGCGCGCGTCAGAACCGTAACGCGGGTCGGCGTACAATTCTGTTTGTGGATGAGGTCCATCGCTTTAATAAAAGTCAGCAGGATGCTTTTCTGCCGCATATTGAAGACGGCACCATTACGTTTATTGGCGCTACCACAGAAAACCCTTCCTTTGAGCTTAACTCGGCGCTGCTCTCCCGGGCCCGTGTCTATTTGCTGAAATCGCTGACAGCTGACGATATCGAGCAGGTGCTCGAGCAAGCCATGAACGATAGCCATCGCGGTTATGGCGGGCAAGATATCGTTCTGCCTGAAGAGACCCGCCGGGCAATAGCCGAACTGGTTAACGGCGACGCCCGACGCGCCCTTAATACGCTGGAAATGATGGCTGACATGGCGGAAGCGGACGATGCGGGCAAGCGTGTGCTGAAGCCTGAGCTATTGACTGAAATCGCTGGCGAACGCAGCGCGCGCTTTGATAATAAAGGCGATCGCTTTTACGATCTGATTTCAGCCCTGCACAAGTCGGTGCGCGGCTCCGCCCCTGATGCCGCGCTTTACTGGTACGCAAGAATAATTAGCGCAGGCGGCGATCCGCTTTATGTGGCGCGCCGCTGTCTGGCTATCGCGTCGGAAGATGTCGGCAATGCCGACCCGCGCGCCATGCAGGTGGCGATTTCCGCCTGGGATTGTTTTACTCGCGTTGGCCCTGCGGAAGGGGAGCGTGCAATCGCGCAGGCGATTGTTTATCTCGCCTGCGCGCCGAAGAGTAATGCCGTCTATACCGCCTTTAAGGCGGCGTTACGCGATGCCCGCGAGCGCCCCGATTACGATGTGCCTGTGCATTTACGCAATGCGCCTACCAAATTGATGAAAGAAATGGGATATGGGCAGGAATACCGTTACGCCCATGACGAACCCAACGCTTATGCCGCTGGTGAAGAGTATTTCCCAAGCGAAATGGCACAAACTCGCTATTATCACCCGACAAACAGAGGCCTTGAGGGCAAGATTGGCGAAAAGCTCGCCTGGCTTGCTGAACAGGATCAGAAAAGCCCCACAAAACGCTACCGCTAGCGCGGGCGTTGCGGTAAGGTTATCTCTGTATTTTTTCGCGTCCGCAGGCTGCGGTCGCCTTCCATTTCAATTCGATAAGCACAGGATAAGCATGCTCGATCCCAATCTGCTGCGTACCGAGCCAGACGCAGTCGCTGAAAAACTGGCACGCCGGGGCTTTAAGCTGGACGTAGATAAGCTGCGCGCTCTTGAAGAGCGTCGTAAGGTTTTACAGGTTAAAACTGAAAACCTGCAGGCTGAGCGTAACTCGCGATCGAAATCCATCGGCCAGGCGAAAGCGCGCGGAGAAGATATTGAGCCATTGCGTCTTGAAGTCAACAAGCTGGGCGAAGAGCTGGATACAGCCAAAACCGAGCTTGACGCGCTGCAGGCGGAAATCCGCGACATCGCGCTGACTATCCCGAACTTGCCAGACGATAGCGTGCCGGTTGGCAAAGATGAAAACGACAACGTAGAAGTCAGCCGCTGGGGCACGCCTCGCGAGTTCGATTTCGACGTACGCGATCACGTTACGCTGGGCGAAATGCACGGCGGGCTGGACTTCGCCAGCGCGGTTAAGCTGACAGGCTCCCGTTTTGTGGTGATGAAAGGGCAGATTGCACGTCTTCACCGCGCGCTGGCGCAATTCATGCTGGATCTGCACACCGAACAGCATGGTTACAGCGAAAACTACGTACCTTATCTGGTTAACCACGACACGCTATATGGTACGGGGCAACTGCCGAAATTTGCGGGCGATCTCTTCCATACTCGTCCGCTGGAAGAAGAGGCAGACAGCAGCAATTATGCGTTGATCCCGACTGCGGAAGTGCCGCTGACTAATCTGGTGCGCGATGAGATCCTGGAAGAAGAGTCGCTGCCTGTAAAAATGACCGCGCACACGCCGTGCTTCCGCTCAGAAGCGGGCTCTTATGGTCGTGATACCCGTGGCCTTATTCGCATGCATCAGTTCGATAAAGTCGAAATGGTGCAGATTGTTCGTCCGGAAGATTCCATGGACGCGCTGGAAGAGATGACCGGGCATGCGGAAAAGGTGCTGCAACTGCTTGGTCTGCCGTACCGGAAGGTGCTGCTCTGTACGGGCGATATGGGTTTTGGCGCTTGCAAAACCTATGACCTCGAAGTCTGGGTGCCGGCGCAGAACACCTACCGTGAAATTTCTTCTTGCTCCAACGTCTGGGATTTCCAGGCTCGTCGTATGCAGGCGCGCTGTCGCAGCAAGTCTGACAAGAAAACGCGTCTGGTGCATACCCTTAACGGCTCTGGCCTGGCGGTAGGCCGTACGCTGGTTGCGCTGCTGGAAAATTACCAGCAGGCGGATGGCCGCATCGAAATCCCGGAAGTGCTGCGTCCGTATATGAAGGGTCTCGAATTTATCGGTTAATCTTACCGGTTAATAAAAAGCGCCTGCGGGCGCTTTTTTTATGATTTTTGCTTGTGAAAAACAGCGCTGCGTTCGATGAATTTTTTTCTTCTGATTTTTCACTGTTATTTTCTGATAAAGATTTCTATAACAACGAGTTAAATAGTCAGTGCTTCGCTAAAGCCCGGCGCAGAATCAATACTCTTCATCGTTAGTAAACAAATCGTGTTAATGGGGCGCAGCGGCACATTGACTTTAGTTGCGCCAGTGGCATGATGCGCACGAATTTTCTTTAATCCTCACGGTTTAGCTCCAATGTCTATCTATACCCGGCCAGTGCTGCTTCTGCTCTGTGGCCTGCTTTTGTTGACCCTGGCGATAGCGGTTTTAAATACGCTGGTGCCGCTTTGGCTCGCCCATGAAAATCTGCCTACCTGGCAGGTGGGTATGGTCAGCTCCTCTTATTTCACCGGCAATTTACTCGGCACGCTTATTACGGGCGCGCTGATTAAAAAGCTGGGTTTTAACCGCAGCTATTATATCGCCTCGATTATTTTTGCTGCCGGGTGTGCTGGTCTTGGATTAATGGTGGGTTTCTGGAGCTGGTTCGCCTGGCGCTTCATCGCCGGGGTAGGATGCGCCATGATTTGGGTCGTGGTGGAAAGCGCGCTGATGTGCAGCGGAACGTCGCGCAACCGGGGGCGACTGCTCGCAGCGTATATGATGGTTTATTACGTCGGCACTGTTGCTGGACAGTTATTGGTCAGCAAGGTTTCAACTGAGCTGATGAATGTGCTGCCATGGGTTACCGGAATAGTTATTACGGGTATTCTGCCGCTTATCTTTACCCGCATCGTAAATCATCATGGCGAGCAGCAGGAAACGACCCATGTCTGGCCTATGCTGCGCCTGCGTCATGCGCGTCTGGGCGTTAATGGCTGTATTATTTCCGGAATTGTGTTGGGTTCGCTCTATGGCCTGATGCCTCTCTACCTTAACCATCAAGGCGTAAGCGATTCCGGTATCGGTTTCTGGATGGCGGTAATGGTCAGCGCCGGCATTGTTGGTCAATGGCCGATAGGTAAGCTGGCGGACCGTTTCGGCCGTCTGCTGGTTCTGCGCGTACAAGTGTTTGTGGTCATCATGGGCTGCATGGCAATGCTGAGCAATGCCGCCATGGGGCCGACCCTGTTTGTGCTTGGCGCCGCCGGTTTTACGCTTTACCCGGTTGCAATGGCCTGGGCTTGTGAAAAGGTGGCGCCACATCAGCTGGTGGCTATGAACCAGGCGCTGTTGCTGAGTTATACCATCGGTAGCTTGCTGGGGCCGACGCTAACGGCCTCGCTGATGCAGAGCTACTCTGACAGTCTGCTGTTTGTGATGATTGCCAGCGTGTCGTTCATCTATTTGATGATGCTCCTGCGCAAAGCGGGCGAACATCCGACGCCGGTGGCGCATGCCTGATAACAAAAACGCCCGCAATCGCGGGCGTTTTACTGTTAACAAGCTTAGTACATGACCTTATGCCCGTACTGCTCAAGGATGCCTTTGACACGCTCCATGGTCTCTTTTTTGGGCGGCTTAACGCCATCCAGCTTGTATTCTTCCCCCATAGCGACCCACTTGTGTTTACCTAATTCGTGATAGGGCAACAGCTCAATTTTTTCAATATTGCCCATATCACGGGTAAACTCGCCAAGGCGATGCGCTGAATCATCATCATCTGACCAGCCCGGCACCACGACGTAGCGAATCCAGGTTTTAATCCCTTTGTTGGCAATATAGCGGGCAAATTCCAGGGTACGGTGATTGGAAACGCCTACGAGGTTCTGGTGGATCTCATCGTTCATTTGTTTGAGATCGAGCATCACCAGATCGGTAACTTCAAGCAGCTCGTCTATTACCGGATCGTAACGACGAACAAACCCGTTAGTATCAAGGCAAGTATGAATGCCTTCCTGCTTGCAGGCACGGAACCAGTCGCGTACAAACTCCGCCTGTAAAATCGCTTCACCGCCGGATGCAGTAACGCCGCCGCCAGATGCGTTCATAAAATGACGATAAGTCACAACCTCTTTCATCAGTTCTTCAACTGTCACTTCTTTACCGCCATGGGTGTCCCAGGTATCCCGGTTGTGACAGTAAAGGCAACGCATCAGACAGCCCTGAAAGAAGGTAATAAAGCGGATGCCCGGGCCGTCGACGGTGCCACAGGATTCAAAGGAGTGAATGCGACCATTTACTGACATTGCGGTGTTTCTCCAGTTCTGGCCCCGATTACGGGCCTTGTGATCGCGGTCTCGTTGCCGCGTCGAGTCTCTTTTGCCAGATAACTAAATTATAGAATAGCGATCTGCAAAAACGGCTCGCAGGGAGCGGGGGAGGTATAAGAAAGGCCCCACAAAGGTGGAGCCTTCATTGTACGCTTTTTCAGTCAAACCTTAAATTACATAGTCTGAGTGAAAGTGCGGGTAATAACGTCCTGCTGCTGCTCTTTAGTCAGAGAGTTAAAGCGCACAGCATAACCGGATACGCGGATAGTGAGCTGCGGATATTTTTCCGGGTGCTCCATCGCATCCAGCAGCATATCGCGGTTCATGACGTTAACGTTGAGGTGCTGACCACCTTCGATAGAGGACTCATGGTGGAAGTAACCATCCATCAGGCCCGCCAGGTTAGTCTTACGCACTTCATCATCTTTACCCAGCGCATTCGGCACGATTGAGAAGGTGTAAGAAATACCATCTTTCGCGTAAGCGAACGGCAGTTTCGCAACGGATGTCAGAGAGGCGACAGCACCTTTCTGGTCACGGCCGTGCATCGGGTTCGCACCCGGTCCAAACGGCGCCCCGGCGCGGCGGCCATCCGGGGTGTTACCGGTTTTCTTACCATATACCACGTTAGAGGTGATGGTCAGAACAGACTGAGTCGGGATAGCGTTGCGGTAAGTATTAAGTTTCTGAATTTTCTTCATGAAACGTTCTACCAGGTCAACCGCCAGGTCATCCACGCGAGCGTCGTTGTTACCGAACTGCGGGTATTCGCCTTCGATCTCAAAGTCCACAGCCAGGCCATCGGCGTCGCGAACCGGTTTCACTTTCGCATATTTGATAGCGGACAGGGAGTCAGCCGCAACCGACAGACCTGCGATGCCACAAGCCATGGTGCGGATAACATCACGGTCATGCAGAGCCATCAGCGATGCTTCGTAGCTGTACTTATCATGCATGTAGTGAATGATGTTCAGCGCAGTAACGTACTGTTTAGCCAGCCAGTCCATGAAGTGATCCATACGCTCCATCACTTCGTCGAAGTTCAGCACATCGCCTTTGATCGGTTCTGATTTCGGGCCAACCTGCATTTTCAGTTTTTCATCCACGCCGCCGTTAATGGCATAGAGCATAGTTTTAGCGAGGTTTGCACGTGCGCCGAAGAACTGCATTTGCTTACCAACCACCATCGGGCTTACGCAGCAAGCGATAGCGTAGTCATCGTTGTTGAAGTCCGGACGCATCAGATCATCGTTCTCATACTGCAGAGAAGAGGTGTCGATGGAGACTTTCGCAGCGAATTTTTTGAAATTCAGCGGCAGTTTTTCAGACCACAGGATAGTGATGTTCGGTTCCGGAGACGGCCCCATGGTGTAAAGGGTGTTCAGGAAGCGGAAGCTGTTTTTTGTTACCAGAGTACGGCCATCAACGCCCATACCGCCGATAGATTCCGTAGCCCAGATCGGGTCGCCTGAGAACAGCTCGTCATATTCCGGAGTACGCAGGAAGCGAACCATACGCAGTTTCATGACCAGGTGGTCAATCATTTCCTGAGCGTCTTGCTCGGTGATTTTGCCTGCTTTCAGGTCGCGCTCAATGTAAACGTCCAGGAAGGTGGAGACACGACCAAAGGACATTGCCGCACCGTTCTGAGATTTTACCGCCGCCAGATAGCCGAAGTAAGTCCACTGTACTGCTTCTTGCGCGTTAGTTGCCGGACCGGAGATATCGCAACCATATTTCGCCGCCATCTCTTTGATCTGGCCCAGAGCGCGATGCTGTTCAGCAATTTCTTCACGCAGACGAATGGTGGCTTCAAGGTTTACACCGTTTTCCAGATCCTGCTGCAGAGAAGCAAATTGTGCGAATTTGTCTTTCATCAGGTAGTCGATACCGTACAGCGCAACGCGACGGTAGTCGCCGATGATGCGGCCGCGGCCATAAGCATCCGGCAGACCGGTCAGCACGCCAGATTTACGGCAGCGCAGGATATCCGGTGTGTAAACGTCGAATACGCCCTGGTTATGGGTTTTACGGTATTCGGTGAAAATTTTCTTCAGTGCCGGATCCAACTCGCGGTTGTACGCTTTGCAGGAACCTTCCACCATTTTGATACCGCCGAACGGAATGATGGCGCGTTTAAGCGGCGCTTCGGTCTGCAAACCGACAATTTTCTCGAGGGCTTTGTTGATATAGCCCGCGTCATGAGAAGTGATGGTGGAGGCGACAGAGGTATCGAAGTCAACTGGCGCGTGAGTGCGGTTTTCCAGTTTGACGCCTTCCATTACGCTGTCCCACAGCTTGGTAGTTGCATCAGTTGCACCTGCCAGGAAGGATTCATCACCCTCGTACGGAGTGTAGTTTTTCTGGATGAAGTCACGTACGTTAACTTCATTCTGCCAGTCGCCTTTAGCAAAACCTTCCCAGGCTGTGGCTAACTTTTCATTAAGCTCGGACATGTTACACCTACCTTCTTAAGTGGATTTTTTATTTACTGCCTGGAATGACTATTAATGATGGTCGTCGCCACGCAGATAAATGACCCAGTACGTCAATCCGACTAATAAACCACCACCGATAATATTACCGATTGTCACCGGAATCAGGTTATCAACGATGAAATTTACAATAGTCAGATGAGAAAATTGGTCCGGAGACGAACCGACGGCGGTCCAGAATTCCGGGCTGGCGAAATCACGAATAATGATGCCCATCGGGATCATAAACATATTCGCGATACTGTGTTCGAAGCCGCTGGCAACAAACATGGCAACCGGCAAAATCATAATGAAAGCTTTATCCACGAGGCTGCGACCGGAATAGCTCATCCAGACCGCCAGGCAGACCATCAGGTTCGCCAGGATACCGAGGCTCACAGCCTCAATAAAAGTGTGATGCAATTTATGGTCTGCCGTCTGCAGGACATTAAGTCCCCACGCGCCGTTAGCGGTCATGTATTCGCCCGACAGCCACATAAGAAGAACAAAGAGAAGCGCTCCGATCAGGTTGCCGATATAGACGTTTAACCAGTTGCGCGCCAGTTGACCCCAGGTAATGCGGCCGCTGGCTTTCGCTACCACGATTAAAACGGTCGAGGTAAAGAGATCGGCGCCGCAAATAACACAAAGAATTAAGCCAAGTGAGAAACAAATGCCGCCGATAAGTTTCGCCATGCCAAAGGGCATCGTGGCGGCGCCTGTCGTAGCGGTGATATAGAAAACAAAAGCGATAGAGATGAAGACACCTGCCGTTATCGCCAGATAAAAGGTTTTCAGCGGATGTTTCGTTGCTTTATAGACACCAGCCTCCTCGGCAACTTTCGCCATCGCAGCTGGAAGTAATAGATCAAAAGGGTTGTCAGCTTTCACACTAACTCTCTCTTTATTCAGTCGGCGAGGAGATACTAACAAAGCATTATAGAGTAAAATTTGATGTGGATCATAACTCGCCAGGTTTATAGGCCTGAAAACAGCATGGGAATAGGCTATTTTCAGCTTAACTAATTGATTATCCTGATAAAAATATATTTTAAAAATTATTATAAGTGTTGAATTATATCCTGCAGCCTCCTTTGGAATCGTTAATCAATATGTAGTATTGACGAAAAAAGGTAACAAGGAGCACTTGAGTTAAATTAATTTTTTACCTTAATTTAACTTAACAATTACATTGGGATTAATTTCAATAAGAATAAAAAACGGGGCAATAAAATTGCCCCGTCTTATTAATTAAACATACGCTTATGAAAGCATTATAGATATGCGTTATATCAATTAACGTTCCAGTAAGAGGCTTTAGCGCGCTGTAATTTTTCATAAGCGGCGAGCAGCGCCTGATGCGCAGGGAAAGCCTGCAAATCGGCGTCAACAGGCTGCAGGCCATAAAAAGGCGCTTCGCCGCTTATCGCCGCGCTGGCCGCTTCGACAGCCTCTTTGCCGTACATACGTTCAAAGGCATGCAGATACTGAAGCGGCTCACGCTCTTCTTCCTGCGTCAACAGCAACAGAGTTTGCAGGCAACGATAGTAGTTAGCGCGCTCGGCGGTAAAGACAGAGGCGTTGAACTCCATAGTCCACTCAGTCCAGATCAGCGCCTGATCCATATCGCCGCCCGCCAGCGCCAGCATCGCTTTCAGTTCCCCGATACGCAACGTGTACCACCCGTTGTCTTTGCCGGTCGCCAGACCCAGCAGCTCACGCACGCGAGTAAAATCGTCATGGCCTTCTTCATCAAGCTGCGCAATCAGGTTCAGATAGTCTTCTTTATCCCACTCGCTGCCTGGCAGGGCGAGCAATGTTTCGCGCAAGTGAGCGCCCATGCTGTTATTAGCGAGCAGCAAATCTTCCGCAGGGTAGATGTCAGACATGCCCGGTACGAGGATACGACAAGCGTAAACGTCAAGGTGCTCGTAATCGGCAATATAAACTTCTTTGTCTTCCGCCTGGAAAATGGCCATCAGGGTGGCGAATTCTTCTTCAGTGGTGCCGGCGAAGCTCCAGTCAACGAACCGATAATCGGCATCCTGCTTGAACATATCCCAGGAAATCAGGCCGCTGGAGTCGATGAAGTGCGTCTCGAGGTTAGCGTGTTCAGCGACTTCTTCATCATCAAATGTCGGCGGTGTAAAGACATCCAGATCCTTGAGGCTGCGGCCTTGCAGCAGCTCGGTTACGGTACGCTCAAGCGCCACGCCGAAATCAGGATGCGCGCCGAAAGAGGCGAAACAAGTACCGTTAGCCGGGTTAAACAGCACGACGCAGATAACCGGATACTGGCCGCCCAGCGAGCCGTCGTAGGCGAAAATCGGGAAGCCTTCAGCTTCTAATTTTTCTATCGCTGCAACCACGCCTGGATAGCGCGCCAGCACCTCGGCGGGAATTTCCGGCAGGCTGATGCTCTCGGCGATAATGCGGTTTTTGATATGGCGTTCGAAGACTTCTGAAAGTCCCTGTACGCGCGCTTCGTTACGCGTGTTGCCTGCCGACATACCGTTAGACACATAAAGATTGCCCACGATATTCATCGGAATATAGACGGTCTCTTCATCGGACTGGCGCGTAAAAGGCAGGGCGCAAATCCCGCGCTCTTCATTACCCGACTGCAAATCCACCAACATGCTGGCGGTCAGTTCGTTCTCCGGATCGTAAAAATCACGCAGGCGCGCGTCCAGTATTCCATCTGGCAGACTGTCGTCCTGCGGAATGGCGAACCATTTTTCGTTCGGGTAATGCACGAACGGGCCGTTGGCGATAGTGTCGCCCAGCCAAAAGTCCGCAAAAAAGTAGTTAGTGGAGAGGCGTTCGAAGTACTCGCCAAGCGCGGAAGCGAGCGCCGCTTTTTTTGTCGCACCTTTACCGTTGGTGAAGCACAGCGCGCAATCTTTATCGCGAATATGCACAGACCAGACGTTCGGCACCGGATTGAGCCACGAAGCTTCTTCGATATTAAAACCGAGATCGGTGAGTTTTTGCTGGAAGCGAGCGATGGAGTCTTCCAGAGCGGCGTCTTTGCCGGGAATGAAGGTTTGAGTCATGGGATCCACTTTTATCGTACGCAAAGCGCGCAATGATACGGGTTTTACCTTACTTGCGCTATCGCAGGCCGCAGGCAGGCAAAAATAAATCTTCGCGCTATGCTTGGTTAAAGTAACTTACTGTTATGGCAATAAAATATGAAAGCTTTTGACTTGCATCGAATGGCGCTGGACAAAGCCCCGCTGGAATTTTTAGGCGAGGTAGCGCTGCGCAGCCTCTATACCTTTATATTGGTTTTTATCTTTCTCAAGCTTACCGGACGGCGCGGCGTGCGCCAGATGTCGCTGTTCGAAGTGTTAATCATCCTGACGCTTGGCTCGGCGGCAGGCGACGTGGCGTTTTATGATGATGTGCCGATGGTGCCGGTTTTTGTGGTCTTCGTCACGTTGGCCCTGCTTTATCGCCTGGCGATGTGGCTGATGGCGCACAGCGAAAAAATGGAAGATTTGCTTGAGGGAAAACCGCGCAACATCATCGAAGAGGGGGAGCTGGCCTGGGAAAAGCTCAAACATGAAAACATGACGGAATTTGAGTTTTTTATGGAGTTGCGCCTGCGGGGCGTTGAACATTTAGGTCAGGTCCGGCTCGCTATTCTTGAAACCAACGGCCAGATAAGCGTTTATTTCTACCCCGATGAAGAGGTGCGCCCTGGACTCTCTATTCTTCCGAGTTATTGTCGCGAGCGGTTTGTCGTTATCCCGGAGGCGGGCTATTACGCTTGCATGAATTGCAGTGAGGTCATGGAATTCAGTGCTGGTGACCGCAAGCCTTGCCCGCGTTGTAATCATCACGCGTGGGTTAAAGCGAGCACCGCTACACGCGTGACCTGACAGCGGATTTATCCGTTATCCTTCACTGCGCCGGAGGAATCTGTTGTGTGATTTAGCGCACATTCATCGACCGCCCAGGATTACCCATTGCAGCGCCAGCGCCTGAATGATAAAACCGATATCCACAGGAAAAACGTATTGCTTTATATGTGGTGAGGGAAAATGAGTCAGGTCTACAATTTTAGTTCTGGTCCGGCAATGTTACCGGCTGAAGTGCTTAAACAGGCTCAACAGGAGCTGGTCGACTGGCAGGGTTTAGGTACGTCGGTGATGGAAATCAGCCACCGTGGTAAAGAGTTTATCGGAGTGGCGGAAGAGGCGGAGCAAGATTTTCGCGATCTGCTGCAAATTCCCTCTAACTATAAAGTTTTATTCTGCCATGGCGGCGGTCGCGGTCAGTTTGCCGGCGTGCCGTTAAACTTGCTTGGCGACAAAACCTCGGCGGATTACGTTGACGGCGGTTATTGGGCGGCGAGCGCGGTCAAAGAAGCGAAAAAATATTGCACGCCGAACGTGATTGACGCCAAAGTCACCGTTGACGGTTTGCGCGCTATTAAGCCGATGCGTGAATGGCAGCTTTCTGACAATGCGGCCTACCTGCATTACTGTCCGAACGAAACCATTGACGGCATCGCCATTGAAGAAACGCCCGATTTTGGCGATGCGATCGTGGCGGCGGATTTCTCCTCTACTATCCTTTCTCGTCCGCTGGATGTCAGCCGTTATGGCGTTATTTACGCGGGCGCGCAGAAAAATATTGGCCCGGCGGGCCTTACGCTGGTGGTGGTGCGTGAGGACTTGCTGGGTAAAGCGCATAATGCCTGCCCGTCAATCCTTGATTACACCGTGCTGAACGACAATGACTCCATGTTCAATACGCCGCCGACTTTCGCCTGGTATCTGGCGGGCCTGGTATTTAAATGGCTGAAGAAACAGGGCGGCGTAGCGGCTATCGACCAGATTAATCAGCAGAAAGCAGATCTGCTCTATGGCGTGATTGATAAGAGCGATTTCTATCGCAACGATGTGTCGCCTGCTAACCGCTCTCGCATGAACGTGCCGTTCCAGCTTGCCGACAGTGCGCTGGATAAAGTCTTCCTCGAAGAGTCTTTCGCAGCCGGTCTGCACGCGCTTAAAGGTCATCGCGTGGTGGGGGGGATGCGCGCCTCTATCTATAACGCCATGCCGCTGGCAGGCGTTCAGGCTCTGACGGATTTCATGGTTGATTTCGAACGCCGTCACGGTTAATCCTTGCCTTTTACCTCTTCCCCGCGGCTAATCGCGGGGTTTTTATTCTGATTTTAGTGAGAGTTTGCAACGCATGCAGGAATCCCTGACCTTACAACCCATCGCGCTGGTGGATGGCGCTATCAATCTTCCCGGCTCGAAGAGCGTCTCCAACCGCGCTTTGTTGCTGGCGGCGCTGGCGCAGGGCACTACAGTGTTAACCAATCTGCTGGACAGCGATGACGTCCGTCATATGCTCAATGCGCTCAACGCGCTGGGTGTGGCTTATACCCTCTCTGAGGATCGTACTCGCTGTGAAGTGACGGGGCAGGGCGGCGTACTGAAGGCTGAAGGGGAGCTTGAGCTGTTTCTTGGGAACGCCGGGACCGCCATGCGTCCTCTTGCCGCTGCGCTTTGCCTGGGCGCCAATAACGTCGTGTTGACTGGCGAGCCTCGCATGAAAGAGCGTCCGATTGGCCATTTAGTCGACGCGCTGCGTCAGGGCGGCGCGCAAATTGAGTATCTGGAGCAAGAAAATTATCCTCCGCTGCGACTGCGCGGCGGATTCGATGGCGGGCAGGTGGAGGTGGACGGCTCTGTTTCCAGCCAGTTCCTGACTGCGCTTTTAATGACGGCTCCGCTGGCGACGAATGACACCACTATCACTATTAAAGGCGATCTGGTTTCGAAACCTTACATCGACATTACGCTGCACCTGATGAAAACTTTCGGCGTCGAGGTTGAAAACCAGGGCTATCAGCGCTTTGTTGTGCGCGGCAGCCAGCACTATCAGTCGCCGGGCGATTATCTGGTAGAGGGCGATGCGTCTTCGGCCTCTTATTTCCTTGCGGCAGCGGCGATTAAAGGCGGCACGGTGAAGGTGACCGGCATTGGGCGCAACAGCGTGCAGGGTGATATTCGTTTTGCCGACGTGCTGGAAAAGATGGGCGCTAAAATTACCTGGGGCGACGATTACATCGCCTGCAGTCGCGGCGAACTGAATGCTATCGATATGGATATGAACCACATTCCGGATGCGGCGATGACCATTGCCACGGCCGCGCTGTTCGCTAAAGGTACCACAACGCTGCGCAACATTTATAACTGGCGCGTCAAAGAGACGGACCGCCTGGCGGCCATGGCGACTGAGTTGCGTAAAGTGGGCGCAGTGGTGGAGGAGGGGCATGATTACATCAGCGTCACTCCGCCGGCAACGCTTCAGGCTGCGGAAATCGGCACTTATAACGATCATCGTATGGCGATGTGTTTTTCGCTGGTGGCGCTCTCAGACACGCCTGTGACTATTCTCGACCCGAAATGCACGGCGAAAACGTTCCCCGATTATTTCGATCAGCTTGCTCGCATCAGCACGCCAGCCTGAACAGGCTAACAGTATAAAAACCGCATCCTGCGATGCGGTTTTTTCATAACATATCCTTACATCGCCATTGTCCAATTCTTCTACACTCAGCCTCACTAACGACGATATTTTGTCGCAAAGATAACAGTCTGTTGCGCAGCGGCGTATAATGCGCGCCGTTCACGTTGCAGGCCTGCCATTTATTGAAGGAGAAAAAGATGACGGCATCCGCCCCGGTAATCACCATTGATGGCCCAAGTGGCGCTGGTAAGGGCACGCTGTGTAAAGCTATGGCTGAAGCCTTGCAGTGGCATCTGCTGGATTCAGGCGCGATTTATCGCGTTCTGGCGCTGGCGGCATTGCACCATCATGTCGATGTCACTTCCGAAGAGGCTCTGGTTCCGCTGGCTGCCCATCTGGATGTGCGTTTTATCGCGCAAGACGGCGAGCTGGAAGTTATCCTCGAGGGAGAAGACGTTAGTGGCGAAATTCGCACTCAGGAAGTGGCGAACGCCGCTTCGCAAGTCGCCGCTTTCCCACGCGTACGCGAAGCGCTGTTGCGGCGCCAGCGCGCTTTTCGTGAAAACCCTGGCCTTATCGCCGACGGACGCGACATGGGAACGGTGGTATTCCCTGATGCGCCAGTAAAAATTTTCCTCGACGCCTCTTCGGAAGAGCGCGCGCACCGCCGTATGCTGCAGTTGCAGGAAAAGGGGTTTAGTGTTAACTTTGAACGCCTTTTGGCCGAGATAAAAGAGCGCGATGAACGCGATCGTAACCGGCCGGTGGCGCCGTTGGTGCCTGCTGAAGATGCGTTAGTGCTGGATTCTACCCGCCTGAGCATTGAGCAAGTCATTGAAAAGGCGCTTGATTACGCCCGCGAAAAGCTGGCGCTCGCGAAGTAAAGCGACAGAATTTGCAGTACCCCCGTTGCAATGGACTGACAGCGGGTATGTGAAACAACCCCATCCAGCATGAAGCCAGGTGGACGTTAATTTAAACTCTGAAGATTAAACATGACTGAATCTTTTGCTCAACTTTTTGAAGAATCCCTGAAAGAAATCGAAACCCGCCCGGGTTCTATCGTTCGCGGCGTTGTTGTTGCTATCGACAAAGATGTAGTACTGGTTGACGCTGGTCTGAAATCTGAGTCCGCCATTCCGGCAGAGCAGTTCAAAAACGCTCAGGGCGAAATTGAAATCCAGGTTGGTGACGAAGTTGACGTTGCTCTGGATGCAGTAGAAGACGGTTTCGGCGAAACCCTGCTGTCTCGTGAAAAAGCAAAACGTCACGAAGCATGGCTGATGCTGGAAAAAGCTTACGAAGAAGCTGCAACCGTTACTGGTGTTATCAATGGCAAAGTCAAGGGCGGCTTCACTGTTGAGCTGAACGGTATTCGTGCGTTCCTGCCGGGTTCCCTGGTAGACGTGCGTCCGGTTCGTGACACCCTGCACCTCGAAGGCAAAGAGCTTGAGTTCAAAGTTATCAAGCTGGACCAGAAGCGCAACAACGTTGTGGTTTCCCGTCGTGCCGTTATCGAATCTGAAAACAGCGCAGAGCGCGATCAGCTGCTGGAAAACCTGCAGGAAGGCATGGAAGTTAAAGGTATCGTTAAGAACCTCACTGACTACGGTGCATTCGTTGATCTGGGCGGCGTTGACGGCCTGCTGCACATCACTGATATGGCCTGGAAACGCGTTAAGCATCCGAGCGAAATCGTCAACGTGGGCGACGAAATCACTGTTAAAGTGCTGAAGTTCGACCGCGAGCGTACCCGTGTTTCCCTGGGCCTGAAGCAGCTGGGCGAAGATCCGTGGGTTGCTATCGCTAAGCGTTACCCGGAAGGCACCCGCCTGACTGGTCGCGTAACCAACCTGACCGACTACGGCTGCTTCGTTGAGATCGAAGAAGGCGTTGAAGGCCTGGTACACGTTTCCGAAATGGACTGGACCAACAAAAACATCCATCCGTCCAAAGTTGTTAACGTGGGCGATGTAGTGGAAGTTATGGTTCTGGATATCGACGAAGAACGTCGTCGTATCTCCCTGGGCCTGAAGCAGTGCAAAGCTAACCCGTGGCAGCAGTTCGCTGAGACCCACAACAAAGGCGACCGCGTTGAAGGTAAAATCAAGTCTATCACTGACTTCGGTATCTTCATCGGCCTGGACGGCGGTATCGACGGCCTGGTTCACCTGTCTGACATCTCCTGGAACGTTGCAGGCGAAGAAGCAGTTCGTGAATACAAAAAAGGCGACGAAATCGCAGCCGTTGTTCTGCAGGTTGACGCAGAGCGTGAGCGTATCTCCCTGGGCGTTAAACAGCTCGCTGAAGATCCGTTCAACAACTACGTTGCGCTGAACAAGAAAGGCGCTATCGTTACTGGTAAAGTAACGGCAGTTGACGCGAAAGGTGCTACAGTTGAATTAGCAGACGGCGTTGAAGGTTACCTGCGCGCTTCTGAAGCTTCCCGCGATCGCGTAGAAGACGCTACTCTGGTTCTGAACGTAGGCGACGAAGTGGAAGCTAAATTCACTGGCGTTGACCGTAAGAACCGCGTAGTAAGCCTGTCTGTTCGTGCGAAAGACGAAGCTGAAGAGAAAGATGCAATCGCTTCTGTTAACAAGCAGGAAGACGGCAACTTCTCCAACGCTATGGCTGAAGCGTTCAAAGCAGCTAAAGGCGAGTAATCGTCCGGGCGCTAAATCAGGGCGGCTTCGGCCGCCCTTGTTCGATGATAGCTGTAATAATTTTCCGTAATGGAAGAAAACCGGAGGAAACATGACCAAGTCAGAACTCATAGAAAGACTTGCAAGCCAGCACTCCCATATCCCGGCGAAAGCGGTGGAAGATGCAGTAAAAGAGATGCTGGAACATATGGCCTCTACTCTCGCACAGGGCGAGCGTATTGAAATCCGGGGTTTCGGCAGCTTCTCCTTACACTATCGCGCTCCTCGCACCGGGCGTAACCCAAAAACTGGCGATAAAGTGGAACTGGAAGGTAAGTACGTTCCGCACTTTAAACCAGGCAAAGAGTTGCGTGACCGCGCCAATATTTATGGTTAAGCCTAAGGCTTAAACAATAAGAATCGGCACCTCAGGGTGCCGATTTTTTTTTGCGCTGCGCTTATACAGGAGCGAAGCCGCAGCTTTTAACGCAACCATTGCAACAGCGCCATAACCTCTCGCGATATCACGCAGACTTGCTTTTTGCTCGCTGACATTTTCTCACCACTCAATCAGACTGCCTGCAGATAAGGAGGTCGTCATGATTGCTCTTCCTGCACTGTGCGTGTGCGTGATACTTGGAACGCTACCGTTACTGTTTCTTCCTGCGCTACCTGCCGAAGGGATAGCTATTACCGGGGCGTTACTGGCATGCATCGGCTGTCGCTGGTTGCCCGGCAGAATGAAATTCACCGCCTTTATCACGCTGTTTTTCTGTTGGGCGGTTCTGTCTGCCAGAGAACTCGTCTGGCCTTTCAGTTCGCTTTTGGCTGGCAACCAGCGTGTAGAGGCTGTTGTTATCCGTACCGATGGCGCAACAGAGCATCAGGTAGCTATTAACAAACTGAATAACCGATGGATTTTTCCATCTGTAGGCGTAATGCTGCGCGGAAGTTATCTGCCTGAACAAGCCTGCGCCGGGCAGCGGATGCGGATGACGTTGCGGTTGCGCCCGGTGCACGGTCAGTTAAACGAAGGCGGCTTTGATAATCAACGCTACGCGCTGGCGCAACGTTTACCACTTACTGGCCGCATCATTGATGCGCAAATTATCAGTGGGGACTGTAGTTTACGAGCGAGATATATCGCTTCCGTAAGCGCTTCGCTTACTTCGTATGTATGGCGGGACGTTATCCTCGCGCTGGGGTTTGGCGAGCGCCTCACGCTCGGCCCGGAAGTTAAAATACTGCTGCGTAATACCGGAACCGCACATTTGATGGCGATATCGGGGTTGCATATCGGTCTTGCCGGGTCGCTCGGTTGGTTACTGGCGCGTTTGCTGCAACTTTTTTTACCGGCGCATCGGATAGGCTATCGGTTTCCGCTACTCATGCTGCTGGTCAGCGCTTCGGTTTATACATGGCTGGCAGGCAGTAATCCACCAGCCGTACGGACGCTGGTCGCCATTTTCATCTGGAGCCTGCTGCGCCTCAGCGGCCGTAACTGGAACGCATGGCAAGTTTGGTTATGTTGTGTGGCGGGCATTTTATTTATTGAACCAACCGCCATACTTTCAGAAAGCCTGTGGTTATCGGCTTTTGCGGTCGCTGCGCTTATCTTTTGGTATCAGTGGATGCCTTTCACGCTAAAACCAGTCAGATCCTGGTTGCGTTTCCTGCTGGAACTGGCGCATTTGCAAGTGGGCATTACGTTACTGCTAATGCCCATTCAGCTTGTACTTTTTCACGGTATCAGCCTGACGTCGCTGGCTGCAAACCTGGTCGCTGTCCCTGTTATTACCTTTATCGCCGTACCGCTTATCCTGACGGGAATGGCGATAAATCTTACCGGCTGGCAATGGGCTGAGCAGGGGATATGGCGGCTTACCGATACGCTATTACAAGCACTGTTCAACTTTTTGCGCTGGCTGCCCGAAGGATGGCTTGATGTGGATGAGCGCTACCGTTGGCTGGCGTTGACGCCGTGGCTTTGCATTGTACTCTGGCGCTTGCGCTTTCATTTTTTCTCGCCGCTGCTCGCAGTCGCCGCGATCGCGCTACTCGCAGCGCCGCTCTGGTGCGTGCAAAAAAAGCCGGACTGGTCGTTGCACATGCTTGACGTAGGCCATGGCCTGGCAGTTGTCATTGAGCGCAACGGTAGAGCAATGCTCTATGACACGGGAAACGGCTGGCCAGGCGGGGACAGCGGCCAGCAGATCATCATTCCCTGGCTGCGCTGGCATAATCTCCAACCCGACGGCGTTATTCTTAGTCATGAACACCTTGATCACCGCGGCGGGCTGGAAAGCGTATTACGCGTCTGGCCTAAGCTCATGGTTCGCAGCGCGCTGGGTTGGGCCCGCCATCAGCCCTGCTGGCGCGGCGAAACGTGGCGCTGGGAAGGATTGCATTTTACGGCGCACTGGCCACAGGCTGGGGCTGTTCAGGCGGGTAATAACGGCTCTTGCGTCGTGAAGATAGACGACGGGCGCAACAGCGTATTGCTGACAGGGGACATCGAAGCTCCGGCGGAGTGGGCTATGCTAAAAAACTACCGTCAGGCGCTGCGTTCGGAAGTGCTGGTAGTGCCTCATCATGGCAGCAGGACCTCTTCCAGCGACACGCTGTTGTCTATGGTTGACGGGAAAGCGGCGCTGGCCTCTGTATCGCGTTATAACGCCTGGCGTCTGCCGTCAGTGAAAGTAACACGTCGTTATGCCCGGCATGGCTACCGATGGCACGATACGGCGCAATCGGGTCAGGTAACGGTGATTTTTTCACCAGAAGGCTGGCAAATAAAAGGGTTACGTGAGCAAATTTTGCCCCGCTGGTATCATCAGTGGTTTGGCGCACCTGCGGATAACAGGTAGAATATGCGGCTATTTCAACAAATGCTGGTTTTATGAATGCATAACGATAAAGATCTTTCCACGTGGCAGACCTTCCGCCGTCTCTGGCCCATTATCGCGCCTTTTAAAGCGGGGTTGATAGTGGCGGCGGTGGCGTTGATCCTCAACGCCGCCAGCGATACTTATATGCTGTCGCTTCTCAAGCCGTTGCTGGATGAAGGTTTTGGCAAAACAGACCGCTCTGTGCTGCTATGGATGCCGCTGGTTGTGATAGGATTAATGCTCCTGCGGGGTATAACCAGTTATATTTCAAGCTATTGCATTTCATGGGTGTCGGGAAAAGTGGTAATGACCATGCGCCGCCGCCTGTTCAATCACATGATGGGTATGCCTGTCGCTTTCTTCGATAAACAGTCTACCGGTACGCTTCTCTCCCGCATTACTTACGATTCCGAACAGGTTGCCTCTTCATCATCCAGCGCGCTGATTACCGTAGTGCGTGAAGGCGCATCGATTATCGGCCTGTTTATCATGATGTTTTATTACAGCTGGCAGCTTTCTCTCATCCTTATTGTGCTGGCGCCTATCGTTTCTTTTGCTATTCGCGTTGTTTCAAAGCGTTTTCGCAGCATCAGTAAAAACATGCAGAACACGATGGGACAAGTCACCACCAGCGCTGAACAGATGCTGAAAGGGCATAAAGAGGTGCTGATTTTTGGCGGTCAGGAGGTAGAGGCCGATCGTTTCGCCAAAGTCAGCAACAAAATGCGCCTGCAGGGGATGAAAATGGTTTCCGCCTCTTCCATTTCCGACCCCCTGATCCAGCTTATCGCTTCGCTGGCGCTAGCCTTTGTGCTTTACGCCGCCAGTTTCCCAAGCGTGATGGAGACGTTGACTGCAGGGACCATCACCGTTGTCTTCTCATCCATGATCGCGCTCATGCGTCCGCTGAAATCGCTAACGAACGTTAACGCGCAGTTCCAGCGCGGCATGGCTGCCTGCCAGACGCTGTTTGCCATTCTGGATAGCGAGCAAGAAAAAGATGAAGGTACGCGCGTCATTGAGCGTGCAAAAGGCGATCTGGAGTTTCGCCATGTCACTTTCACTTATCCTGGACGTGATACCCCCGCGCTTCGCGATATCAACCTGACTATCCCGGCTGGGAAAACCGTGGCGCTCGTTGGCCGTTCCGGCTCTGGCAAATCCACCATTGCCAGTCTCATCACCCGTTTTTACGATATTGATGACGGCGAAATACTGATGGACGGGCATGACCTGCGTGAATATACGCTCTCCTCATTACGTAATCAGGTGGCGCTGGTCTCGCAAAACGTGCATCTGTTCAACGATACCATTGCAAATAATATCGCTTACGCCCGTACGGAAGCGTACAGCCGTGAAGATATCGAAAAAGCGGCGCGTATGGCCTATGCGATGGATTTCATCAATAAGATGGATAATGGCCTGGATACAATTATCGGTGAGAATGGCGTACTGCTGTCTGGCGGGCAGCGCCAGCGTATCGCGATTGCCCGGGCGCTTTTGCGCGATAGCCCAATCCTTATCCTGGATGAGGCGACTTCCGCGCTGGATACTGAGTCTGAGCGCGCCATCCAGGCGGCGCTGGATGAACTGCAAAAGAACCGTACTTCGCTGGTTATCGCGCACCGCCTCTCTACCATTGAACAAGCTGATGAAATTGTGGTGGTGGAAGATGGACGTATTGTTGAACGCGGCAACCATGCGGCGTTGCTGTCTCACGGCGGCGTTTACGCTCAACTTCACAAAATGCAGTTCGGCGAATGATTGAACGTATCTGGTCCGGTCAGTCGCCGCTCTGGCTGCTGTTATTGCCGCTCTCCTTGCTCTATGGCCTGGTGAGCGGCCTCATCCGGTTAAGTTACCGGCTGGGTCTACGCACCGTCTGGCGTGCGCCGGTACCGGTAGTGGTAGTGGGGAATCTGACGGCGGGCGGCAATGGCAAAACCCCGGTCGTCGTCTGGCTGGTGGAACAGTTACAGCAGCGCGGCGTGCGCGTTGGCGTGGTGTCGCGCGGCTATGGCGGTAAAGCGGCACAGTATCCCCTGCTGTTAACCACGCATACCTCTACCGCCGAAGCGGGCGACGAACCGGTGCTTATCTTTCAGCGCACGGGGGCGCCTGTCGCAGTTTCTCCGGTACGGGCCGATGCAGTAAAAGCGCTCCTGGCCGAGCATCCGCTGCAACTCATTATTACGGATGATGGGCTCCAGCACTACGCTTTAGCCCGCGACAAAGAGATTGTCGTAATTGATGGCGTGCGTCGCTTTGGCAATGGCTGGTGGTTGCCGGCAGGCCCGATGCGCGAGCGAGCAGGAAGGCTTCGCAGCGTGGATGCGGTTATTACAAATGGCGGTGAGGCGCATCAAAGCGAAATTGCGATGACGCTTAAGCCAGGCCTTGCCATTAATCTGCTGACGGGTGAAAAGCGTCCAGTCGATAGTCTGCCGCAAGTCGTTGCGATGGCGGGTATCGGTCATCCGCCGCGTTTTTTCGCAACGCTTGAGCAGGCGGGCGTGCAACCCGTAAAAACCATCAGCCTTGCCGATCATCAGCCACTGAACGAAGCGCAGGTCGCTTCGTTTATTAACGAAGGGCAGACGCTGGTGATGACGGAAAAAGATGCGGTAAAGTGCCGTGCGTTCGCGCATCCAGACTGGTGGTATTTACCGGTTGACGCCGCGCTCGCCCGTCCGCAGGCTGATAAACTCGTGGATTCTCTGCTCTCTCTGGTGCGCTAGCCTGAATATCGGCTTCGCACCTTTTCTGACAGGAAGCCGATGCTATGACCCGAATAAATCTTTCGCTGCGCGCGGCGCGGCATCTACACCTGGCAGCGCAAGGGCTATTAAAAAAGCCCCGTCGTCGCGCCCGGCCTGATGACATTCTCGCCACCGTTTCCCGCATGTCGCTGTTGCAAATAGACACGATTAATATCGTCGCGCGCAGTCCTTATCTGGTGCTTTTCAGTCGCCTTGGCAGCTTCCCGAATGTGTGGCTTGACGAGGCGCTGGCGCGCGGTGAACTGATGGAGTACTGGGCGCATGAAGCCTGCTTCTTGCCGCGCAGCGATTTTGCGCTGGTGCGTCACCGCATGCTGAACCCGGAAAAGATGGGCTGGAAATATCGTCCGGAATGGATGGAGGCGCATGCGCAGGAGATTGCGCAGTTGATGGAGCATATCGAGCAGAACGGTCCCGTTCGCTCAGCGGATTTTGAGCATCCGCGGAAAGGCGAAAGCGGCTGGTGGGCCTGGAAACCCCATAAAAAACATCTGGAAGGCTTATTCACTGCCGGTAAAGTCATGGTCGTGGAGCGGCGCAACTTTCAGCGGGTTTACGATCTGACTTCCCGGGTCCTGCCGCACTGGGATGATGCACTGCATCTGATTGAACAAGCGCAGGCCGAGGTAAAAATGTTGGAAAACAGCGCCCGTAGCCTCGGTATTTTTCGCGCCGACTGGTTAGCGGACTATTATCGCCTGCGCAACGTTAATATCCGACCGCTTCTGCAAGCGTGGCAGCGGGAAGGGCGCATTGTTGAGGTAGAAGTCGAGCGGCTTGGCGCAATGTGGCTGCATCAGTCGCTCATGCCGCTATTGCCGCAGGCGCAGGAGAATAAACTCAACGCTACACACAGCGCAGTGTTGTCCCCTTTTGATCCGGTCGTCTGGGACCGCAAACGCGCCGAGCAGTTTTTTGATTTCTCTTACCGCCTGGAGTGTTATACCCCGGCGGAGAAACGCCAGTATGGTTATTTTGTCCTGCCGTTGCTGCATCAGGGAGCGCTGGTAGGGCGAATGGATGCCAAAATGCATCGCCAGCGCCAGCAGCTTGAGATCATTAGCCTTTATCTGGAAGAGGGCGTTAAACCTTCCGCCGGGCTACTGGCTGGGTTAGAAAATGCGATCGGCGATTTTGCCCGCTGGCAGGGGGCGAAGCAGGTTATCTGCGGTTCGCTGCCTGCGGCGCTGGCGTCACGCTGGAATAAGGAATGGGAAATTGACGCGGCGGATAAAACGCTTGTGATATCCTCTGGGCATTAATATTCCGCGTTATCAGGAGGAACTATGGATCATCGTTTACTGGAAATCATCGCTTGCCCGGTTTGTAACGGCAAACTCTATTTTAACCAGGAAAAACAGGAGCTCATCTGTAAAGTGGACAGCCTGGCTTTTCCGCTGCGCGACGGCATTCCTGTTTTGCTGGAAAATGAAGCCCGCTCGCTGACTGCTGAAGAGACAAACCCATGAGTTTCGTCGTTATCATACCTGCCCGCTACGCCTCCACGCGTTTGCCGGGCAAGCCGCTGGTGGATATTAACGGCAAGCCGATGATTGTGCATGTGCTGGAACGCGCTCGCGAATCTGGCGCTGAACGCATTATCGTGGCCACCGATCATGAAGAGGTGGCTCGCGCAGTGCAAGCCGCTGGCGGCGAGGTGTGCATGACGCGCGTCGATCACCAGTCTGGCACCGAACGGCTGGCTGAAGTGGTGGAGAAATGCGGCTTTGCGGATGATACCGTCATTGTTAACGTACAAGGCGACGAGCCGGCGATTCCGCCAGCTATCATCCGCCAGTTGGCTGATAACCTGACCAAAAGCGCGGCCGGCATGGCGACGCTTGCCGTTCCCATCGACTCCGCAGAAGAAGCATTCAACCCGAACGCGGTGAAAGTTGTGCGCGATGCTGAAGGCTATGCGCTCTACTTCTCACGCGCCACTATTCCCTGGGATCGCGACCGCTTCGCGCAATCGCGGGAGAGTATTGGCGATACGCTGCTGCGCCACATTGGTATCTATGGTTACCGCGCCGGGTTCATTCGCCGCTATGTTACCTGGCAGCCAAGCCAGCTTGAGCGCATTGAGATGCTTGAGCAACTGCGCGTGCTCTGGTACGGCGAAAAAATTCATGTGGACGTCGCGCAGGAAGTGCCGGGCACGGGCGTCGATACACCAGAAGACCTCGAACGCGTTCGTAAAGAGATGCGATAAATAAACCGGCCACAGGGCCGGTTTTTTATCGTCGGGGCGAGGCGACCGGCAATGTCGTAAAAGGCTTAATCTCTTTTAATACGAACATGCTTTGCATCGCTTTAATACCCGGCAGACGGCGCAGCACCGACATGGCGAAATCGGAATAGGCGTCCAGGTTTTGCGCTACCACCTGCAGCAGAAAATCGGCGTCGCCGCCGATGCTGTAGCATGCCACCACATTTTCCAGCTCCAGGACCTCCTGTTCGAATTTGCGCGCCTGCGCTTCGCTGTGGCTGTCGATGCTGACGCGAACAAAGACCATTACCCCAAGGCCGATTTTGCGTCTGTCCAGCGCGGCGTGATAACCCTGAATCACTTTCTCTTCTTCAAGCTTGCGTACCTTACGCCAGCAAGGCGAAGCGGAAAGATTTACCGCCTCGGCCAGCGTCTGGTTGGTCATACGGGCGTCTTTTTGTAGTAGCGTCAGCAGCGCGATGTCAGTCGGCGTTAAATCGGGTTCGGACATATATTTCTCTTTATCGGCTTTTACGGGATGTTTTTACCTTAATAAAGCAAAAGATAACAATTTAAGGTCAGTTTTACCCAGCTTTCTGCGGCACACTGTCTCTTTACTGAACGCGATAAAACGACCTTAAGGATAACGAGATGAAATTCGATGCAAGCCTGCACAAATGCGCCATCATCGTAGAAAAAACGTTAAGCCCTGGACTTGCTATCAATGCGGCAAGCGTTATAGGCGTGAGCCTTGGCAGACGGGTGGAAAATCTTGTCGGGCCGGAAATGCAGAGCAAAGATGGCGTGGTTTATCCGGGCGTGATTTATGCCCCATTGCCCATTTTGCTGACGCAGGAGGAGTCGCTCACCACTACGCTTTCCCGCGCTTTAGCTGACCCCGATATTCTGGTTATGCCTTTCAGCACGTTAGCGCAGTCTTGCAAAACATACGAAGAGTATGGTGAGCGAATTGCCCAGGCGCGGAGCGAATCCATTGACCTTGCGGCGGTGGGCTTGCTTGGCCCCAAAAAGAAGATCAATAAGCTCACTGGCCACCTGCCGCTGTATCGTTTAAGCGCTAATCTGCCAGGTTCTTGATCTCATCAGATGACATCCGCCTAAAGGACGCCCATTATAAAAAGTACCAGTCTTTATAAGGGTAACGGAAAATGGAGCAACTGCGCGCGGAACTGAGCCATCTGCTGGGCGAGAAGCTAAGCCGCCTGGAGTGCATAACCGAGAAACCGGATACGGCGCTCTGGTCGCTGTATGACAGTCACGGCCATCCAATGCCGCTGTTGGCAAGAAGCTTCACTACGCCCGGGCTTGCAAGGCAACTGGCCTGGAAAATCTCTATGCTGGCGCGCTCCGGCACGGTGCGCATGCCGGTAGTTTATGGCGTCATGACGCATGAAGAACACCCCGGGCCGGATGTGCTGCTAATGGAAAGGCTGCGCGGCGTGCCGGTAGAAGCGCCTTCGCGCACGCCGGAACGCTGGGAGCAACTCAAAGATCAGATTGTCGAGGCGCTGCTTGCCTGGCACCGGGTCGACAGCCACGGCTGCGTGGGCAACGTCGACAGCACGCAGGAGAACATCTGGCCTTCATGGTATCGTCAGCGCGTCGAAGTGCTCTGGAGCACCCTGAATCAATATAAAAACACGGGACTGACGATGCAGGATCGCCGTATGCTTTTTCGCACCCGCGAATGTCTGGACGAGATGTTCGCCGGTTTTAGCGATAACTGCGTGCTAATACATGGTCATTTCAGCCTGCGCAGCATGCTCAAAGATGCGAGAAGCGATCAACTGCTGGCGATGGTCAGCCCGGGCGTTGTCTTGTGGGCGCCGCGCGAATATGAGCTATTTCGCCTGTTCGACACGCCGCTGGCGGAAAGTCTTTTCTGGCATTATCTGCAACGGGCGCCGGTGGCGGAATCTTTTCTCTGGCGGCGCTGGCTTTATGTGCTGTGGGACGAAGTGGCGCAGCTGCTGCAAACGGGCCGCATGAACCGCGCCGCCTTCGATACCGCCTCGAAATCACTGCTCCCCTGGGTCGCCTGACGCCCCTTTAAGCCATTGCCAGATCCTGCCAAGCGTCTCGTAACCTACCCGGTCGCTATGCATCAGCCATAGCGGCGAGGGAAGCGCCTTCTCCCAGGGATTGAGCGGCGATTCCACCGCCATCTGGTTTGCTGGCGCAGGGATCGGCTTCAGCCCCTGATGCTGGAAAAAGCGCATCGCTCTCGGCAGATGCGAGGCGGAGGTCACCAGCAAGAAAGGCTGCTGGCCGATAGCTTTCGCCACGGCGGCCGCTTCGTCTTCCGTATCCCTTGGCGTATCAAGCGTAATGATATCGCTGCGGGGAACACCGAGGCTTTCGGCAACGCGAGCGCCTGCTTCGGCAGTGCTGACCGGGTTAGTCACCGCCGGCGCGCCGGTAAACACCAGCTTCGCGCCAGGGTTGGCATGCCACAGCCGCACCCCTTCGGTTACGCGCGGCAGGCTGTTATTAATCAGATTTGAGCTGGGCGCCCAATGCGGGTTCCAGGTATAACCGCCGCCCAGTACGACCACATAATCCACTTTTTCTTTGCCACGCCAGGTAGGGTAGGCGCTTTCAATCGGCTTAAGCAGGCCGTCCGCGACCGGTTGCAGGCTAAGCAGAAACAGCGCAAGCCAGCTTACGGTCAGCAAACCCTTAGCGGTTCTCTGCCAGCGGCTCCACCACAGCAGCGCTAACGCCAGCGCCATGACCAGCAATAAGAAGGGAAGGGGCAGCATCAGGCCGCCAAGATATTTTTTCAGCATAAACAGCATGGGTGCGGTTCCTTTTTTAACCATACGGCAGGCAAACGCCCGCGATCTTACACCGAATGGGTTCATTCTCCTCACGGCTATGACAAAATAGCGCCTTTGTCGAAAACCTTTTTTGGGTGGAGTTGTACCTATGCGGGATCGCAATTTTGATGACATTGCCGAAAAATTTTCGCGCAACATATACGGTACAACAAAAGGGCAACTGCGCCAGGCGATCCTCTGGCAGGATCTTGACGCGCTGTTTGACCGCCTGCCGCAACGCCCGCTGCGCGTCCTTGATGCCGGCGGCGGAGAAGGGCAGACTGCCTGCCGCGTGGCGGCGCGGGGCCACCAGGTTGTGCTTTGCGATCTCTCCGCTGAAATGCTTGCCCGCGCGCGCCTGCATGCGCAGCAGCAAGGTGTGAGCGAGAACATGCATTTTGTACAATGCGCCGCTCAGGATGTGGCTGAACATTTAGAATGCCCGGTTGATCTGATATTGTTTCACGCTGTGCTCGAATGGGTGGCGGAGCCGAAAGTGGCGCTGGAGCGCCTGTGGCATTGTCTCGCCCCCGGCGGCGCGCTCTCTTTGATGTTCTATAACGCGCATGGCTTGCTGATGCATAACATGGTGGCGGGCAATTTCGCCTATGTGCAACAAGGGATGCCCAAAAAGAAAAAACGCTCCCTTTCACCGGATTATCCGCGTGAGCCGCAGCAGGTCTATCGCTGGCTTGAAGAGATTGGCTGGCAGATTACCGGCAAAACCGGCGTACGGGTTTTCCATGACTACCTGCGTGAAAAACATCAGCAGCGCGACGAGTACGACACGCTGCTTGAGCTTGAAACGCGTTACTGCCGACAGGAGCCCTGGGTTAGCCTGGGCCGCTATATCCACGTCACTGCGTTTAAGCCGGAGATCCAAGGATAAACTATGAGTACTTTTTCCCAGACAGTCCCCGAACTGGTTGCCTGGGCCAGGAAAAATGATTTTTCCATCCAGCTTCCGGTTGACCGACTGGCTTTTCTGCTGGCGGTGGCCACGCTTAACGGCGAACGTCTGGATGGCGAAATGAGCGAAGGGGAGCTGGTGGACGCGTTTCGTCACGTCAGCGACGCGTTTGAACAGACCACGGAAACGGTGGCCCAGCGCGCGAACAACGCCATCAACGATATGGTGCGCCAGCGCTTGCTCAACCGTTTCACCAGCGAACAGGCGGAAGGAAACGCGATTTACCGCCTGACGCCACTCGGTATCGGTATTACCGACTACTACATCCGCCAGCGCGAGTTTTCCACGCTGCGTCTTTCCATGCAGCTTTCCATCGTAGCCGGCGAGCTGAAACGCGCCGCGGATGCCGCGCAGGAAAACGGCGATGAGTTTCACTGGCATCGCAACGTTTATGCGCCGCTCAAATATTCCGTCGCGGAAATTTTCGATAGCATCGATTTAACCCAGCGCATCATGGATGAGCAGCAACAGCTGGTGAAGGACGATATCGCGCAGTTGCTTAATAAAGACTGGCGCGCGGCTATCTCCAGCTGTGAACTGCTGCTGTCCGAAACCTCCGGCACCTTGCGTGAACTGCAGGATACGCTGGAAGCGGCTGGCGATAAGCTGCAGGCAAACCTGCTGATGATTCAGGAAGCGACATTAGGCCGCGACGATTTGCATTTTATCGACCGGCTGGTTTTCGATCTGCAAAGCAAACTCGACCGCATTATTAGCTGGGGTCAGCAGGCCATCGACCTCTGGATTGGCTATGACCGTCACGTGCATAAGTTTATCCGCACCGCCATCGATATGGACAAAAACCGCGTCTTCGCCCAGCGTTTGCGTCAGTCGGTGCAGAGCTATTTCGACGCGCCGTGGGCGCTGACCTACGCCAACGCCGAGCGTCTGCTTGATATGCGCGATGAAGAGATGGCGCTGCGCGATGACGAAGTCACCGGCGAGCTGCCGCCGGATCTGGAGTTTGAAGAGTTTAACGAGATCCGCGAACAGCTGGCGGCGATGATAGAAGCGCAGCTTGAGGTCTTTAAATCCAGACAGCAACCGCTGGATCTCGGCGTAGTGATGCGCGACTATCTGGCGCAATTCCCACGCGCGCGCCATTTTGATGTGGCGCGTATCGTCGTCGACCAGGCCGTGCGGCTTGGGGTGGCGGAAGCTGACTTTACCGGGCTGCCGGCGAAATGGCAGCTCATTAATGATTACGGAGCCAAGGTACAGGCGCATGTCATTGACAAATATTGAACAAGTGATGCCGGTTAAGCTGGCGCAGGCGCTGGCGAACCCGCTGTTTCCGGCGCTCGACAGCCAGCTTCGCGCCGGGCGTCACGTTGGCCTGGAAGAGCTGGATAATCACGCTTTCTTGATGGACTTCCAGCACGAGCTGGAAGAGTTTTATGGCCGCTACAATGTAGAGCTGGTGCGCGCGCCGGAAGGTTTTTTCTATTTGCGCCCTCGCTCCACGACACTGATTCCCCGTTCGGTGCTTTCCGAACTCGACATGATGGTCGGCAAAATTCTTTGCTACCTCTATCTGAGCCCGGAGCGCCTCGCCAACGAAGGCATCTTCACCCAGCAGGAACTCTATGACGAGCTGCTGGCACTGGCGGATGAAAGTAAGCTGCTGAAGTTAGTAAATAACCGCTCTACTGGCTCCGATCTCGACAGGCAGAAGCTGCAGGAAAAGGTGCGCTCTTCGCTCAACCGCCTGCGCCGTCTGGGGATGGTCTGGTTTATGGGCCATGACAGCAGTAAATTCCGCATTACCGAATCGGTCTTCCGCTTTGGCGCCGATGTGCGCAGCGGCGACGATCCGCGCGAAGCGCAGCTGCGCATGATCCGCGACGGCGAAGCGATGCCGGTCGAGAGCAGTCTGCAACTCAACGACGAGAATGACGACAACCAGACGGAACGCGGAGAGGAAGAGAATGATTGAACGCGGTAAATTTCGCTCACTGACGCTTATCAACTGGAACGGCTTTTTCGCCCGTACGTTTGATCTCGATGAACTGGTGACCACGCTTTCTGGCGGCAACGGCGCCGGGAAATCCACCACGATGGCGGCATTTGTCACCGCGCTGATCCCGGACCTGACGCTGCTTCACTTCCGTAATACCACCGAAGCAGGCGCGACATCCGGCTCTCGTGATAAGGGCCTGCACGGCAAGCTTAAAGCGGGCGTCTGCTATTCGGTGCTGGACGTTATCAATTCGCGTCACCAGCGCGTGCTGGTGGGCGTTCGCCTGCAACAGGTGGCCGGGCGCGACCGGAAAGTGGATATTAAACCTTTTGCTATTCAGGGGTTGCCGAGCAGCCTGCTGCCGACGCAGTTGCTGACCGAAACGCTGAATGAACGTCAGGCGCGCGTGCTCTCGCTAAACGAGCTGAAAGAGAAAATCGACGCGATGGAGGGAGTGCAGTTTAAGCAGTTCAACTCCATTACCGATTATCACTCTTTGATGTTCGACTTAGGCATCGTGGCGCGTCGCCTGCGTTCTGCTTCAGACCGCAGCAAATATTACCGCCTGATTGAAGCCTCGCTCTATGGCGGCATCTCCAGCGCCATTACCCGCTCGCTGCGCGACTACCTGCTGCCGGAAAACAGCGGCGTGCGTAAAGCCTTCCAGGATATGGAGGCGGCGCTGCGTGAGAACCGCCTGACGCTGGAAGCCATTCGCGTCACCCAGTCTGACCGCGACCTCTTCAAGCACCTGATTTCTGAAGCCACCAACTACGTGGCGGCGGACTATATGCGTCACGCCAACGAGCGCCGCATTCATCTCGACAAGGCGATTGAGTACCGCCGCGAACTTTTCACCAGTCGTAAGCAACTGGTGGCCGAGCAGTATAAGCATGTCGATATGGCGCGCGAGCTGGCGGAACACGCCGGTGCGGAAGGGGACCTTGAGACCGATTACCAGGCGGCGAGCGACCATCTGAATCTGGTGCAGACCGCGCTGCGCCAGCAGGAGAAAATCGAGCGTTACGAAGCGGATCTCGACGAACTGCAGATGCGTCTGGAAGAGCAGAACGAAGTGGTGGCGGAAGCCGCCGAGCAGCAGGAAGAGAACGAAGCCCGCGCCGAAGCCGCCGAGCTTGAGGTGGATGAACTCAAGAGCCAGCTTGCCGACTATCAGCAGGCGCTCGATGTTCAGCAGACTCGCGCTATACAGTATCAACAGGCGCTGACGGCGCTTAACCGCGCGCGCGAACTGTGCCATCTGCCTGACCTTAACGCCGACAGCGCCGCCGAATGGCTGGAGACTTTCCAGGCGAAAGAGCAGGAGGCAACGGAAAAACTGCTGACGCTTGAGCAGAAAATGAGCGTCGTGCAGGCGGCGCATAACCAGTTTGAGCAGGCGTATCAGCTGGTGACGGCTATTAACGGGCCGGTCAGCCGCGCCGATGCCTGGAGCGTGGCCCGCGAGCTGCTGCGCGACGCCAGCCAGCAGCGCCACCTTACCGAACAGGTGCAGCCGCTGCGCATGCGCCTTTCGGAACTGGAACAGCGCCTGCGCGAACAGCAGGAGGCTGAGCGTTTGCTGGCGGAGTTTTGCAAGCGTCAGGGCAGACATTATGAGCCGGACGAGCTTGAAGCGCTGCATCAGGAGCTGGAAGCGCAGATCGCCGCGCTGTCAGACAGCGTTTCGCAGGCCAGTGAACAGCGTTTGACGTTACGTCAGGAGCTGGAGCAACTGCAGGCGCGCATCAAGAGCCTGAACAGCCGCGCGCCAGTCTGGCTGGCGGCGCAAAACAGCCTTAATCAGATTAGCGAGCAGAGCGGCGAAATTTTCGAATCGGGCCAGCAGGTCACCGAATATCTTCAGCAACTGCTGGAGCGTGAGCGTGAAGCCATCGTTGAGCGTGATGAAGTCGGCGCCCGCAAGCGTGCGGTCGATGAGGAAATTGAACGCCTGAGCCAGCCCGGCGGCGCCGATGACGCGCGTCTGAATACGCTGGCGGAACGCTTCGGCGGCGTGCTGCTTTCAGAAATTTATGACGATGTGTCGCTCGACGATGCGCCGTACTTCTCTGCGCTCTATGGTCCTTCACGCCACGCTATCGTGGTGCCGGACCTTTCTCTGGTGCGAGAGCAGCTCGACGGACTGGCGGACTGCCCGGAAGATCTCTACCTGATCGAAGGGGATCCGCAGTCTTTTGACGACAGCGTATTCAGCGTTGAAGAGCTGGAAAAAGCCGTCGTCGTGAAAGTGGCGGATCGCCAGTGGCGTTACTCTCGTTTCCCGCAGCTGCCGCTCTTTGGCCGCGCCGCGCGTGAGAGCCGTATTGAAAGCCTGCATGCCGAACGCGAGTCGCTGGCGGAACGCTACGCCACGCTCTCTTTTGACGTGCAGAAAACCCAGCGCCTGCATCAGGCCTTCAGCCGCTTTGTCGGGCAGCATCTGGCGGTCGCCTTCGAGGCGGACCCGGAAGCGGAAGTCCGCGCGCTTAACACGCGACGTAATGAAATCGAACGCGCCATCAGCCAGCATGAAAATGACAATCAGCAACAGCGCGCGCAGTTCGAGCAAGCGAAAGAGGGCGTGGCCCAGCTTAACCGCCTGCTGCCGCGTCTGAACCTGCTGGGCGACGAGACGCTGGCGGACCGCGTGGACGAAATTCATGAGCGTCTGGACGAAGCGCAGGAAGCGGCCCGCTTTATTCAGCAGCATGGCAATCAGCTGGCGAAGCTTGAGCCGCTGCTTTCCGTGCTGCAAAGCGACCCGGAGCAGTTTGAGCAGCTTAAAGAGGATTATGAATACGCGCGCCAGGTGCAGCGTGACGCCCGCCAGCAGGCGTTTGCCCTGAGCGAAGTGGTGCAGCGACGCGCGCATTTTAGCTACAGCGATTCGGCGGAGATGCTAAGCGGCAACAGCGATCTTAACGAGAAGCTGCGCCAGCGGCTGGAACAGGCGGAGGCGGAGCGCGCCCGTGCGCGCGACGCGCTGCGTACCCACGCCGCCCAGCTCAGCCAGTATCATCAGGTATTGGCATCGCTCAAAAGCTCCTTCGACACCAAAAAAGAGCTGCTGGGCGACTTGCACAAAGAGCTGCAGGATATCGGCGTACGCGCCGATCCCGGCGCGGAAGAGCGAGCGCGCCTGCGTCGCGACGAACTGCATATGCAGCTCAGCAATAACCGTTCGCGCCGCAATCAGCTGGAAAAACAACTGACGCTGTGTGAAGCGGAAATGGATAACCTGACCCGCAAACTCAAACGTCTGGAGCGCGACTACCTTGAAATGCGCGAACAGGTGGTAAGCGCTAAAGCGGGCTGGTGCGCAGTGATGCGTCTGGTGAAAGATAACGGCGTTGAACGCCGTCTGCATCGCCGGGAGCTGGCTTATCTTTCCGGCGATGAGCTGCGTTCCATGTCGGATAAAGCGCTTGGCGCGCTGCGTCTGGCGGTGGCGGATAACGAGCATTTGCGCGACGTGCTGCGCATGTCCGAAGACCCGAAACGTCCGGAGCGTAAAATCCAGTTCTTCGTGGCCGTTTACCAGCATCTGCGCGAGCGTATCCGCCAGGATATTATTCGCACCGACGACCCGGTGGAAGCTATTGAGCAGATGGAGATTGAGCTGAGCCGCCTGACCGAAGAGCTGACTTCGCGCGAGCAGAAACTGGCGATCAGCTCCCGCAGCGCGGCGAACATTATTCGTAAAACCATTCAGCGTGAACAGAACCGTATCCGCATGCTGAACCAGGGGCTGCAGAGCGTCTCCTTCGGACAGGTAAACAGCGTAAGGCTGAACGTGAACGTGCGTGAGACGCATGCCACGCTGCTGGATGTGCTTTCCGAGCAGCACGAGCAGCATCAGGACCTGTTCAACAGCAGCCGCCTGACCTTCTCCGAAGCGCTGGCGAAGCTTTATCAACGCCTGAATCCGCAAATCGATATGGGGCAGCGCACGGCGCAAACCATCGGCGAGGAACTGCTCGATTACCGTAACTATCTTGAGATGGAAGTCGAAGTTAACCGTGGTTCCGACGGTTGGCTGCGTGCGGAGAGCGGGGCGCTTTCCACCGGCGAGGCTATCGGTACCGGTATGTCGATTCTGGTGATGGTGGTGCAGAGCTGGGAAGATGAAGCGCGCCGCCTGCGCGGCAAAGATATCTCGCCTTGCCGGTTGCTTTTCCTGGATGAAGCGGCGCGTCTCGATGCCCGTTCTATCGCCACGCTGTTTGAACTGTGCGAGCGTCTGGAAATGCAGCTTATTATCGCGGCGCCAGAGAACATCAGCCCGGAAAAAGGGACCACCTATAAACTGGTGCGTAAAGTGTTCCAGAATCACGAACATGTTCATGTGGTGGGTCTGCGTGGTTTTGCCTTACAGCAAAACGAACCTGGCGAAGCGCTGGCTGGAACGGCCGATGTTTCCTGATAAGTCATAATCGGAAAAGCGGGCTACGGCCCGCTTTTTTTGTAGCGTAAAATCTTTAATTATCTTTACATTTGGTCAGGCAAATGGTTTTTTCTCTTTATATACTGAAAATAAGTTTGCGGGCTGGCTCGCAAACCCAATGATGTGATTAAACAGGGGGCAAGGGATGGTGCTTAACAATATGCAACGGTTACGATGGTCGACGCTTAGCTTGTGCGTGGCCCTCGGTTTCGCTCCGCTGTTTAGTGTTCAGGCCGACGAGCCTGAAGTCGTGCCGAGTGACAGTACGGCGACCACGGGCGTACAGCCGGCAGCGCTTGCGCAACCGCTCGCCCAGGCTGCCTCAACGGCAATGATGGCTGGCATTCAACCTCTCAATGAGGGCATGTCCGCTGCGCAAAGCCGTTCACAAATCGAATCGCAATTGCCGGCGGGGTATAAGCCGGTTTATTTGAACGCGCTCTCCGCGCTCTATGCCGCGCGTGAAATGAAACCCATGTGGGAAAATCGCGATGCGGTACAGGCTTTTCAGCAACAGCTGGCGGAAGTGGCCATCGCGGGATTCCAGCCGCAATTCACTGCCTGGATTGAGCAACTTACCGATCCCGCCGTCACGGGTATGGCGCGCGATATTGTGCTGTCAGACGCCATGATGGGGTATTTACAGTTCGTCGCAGGCATTCCTACCCAGGGTAACCGCTGGCTGTACAGCAGCAAACCTTATAAGGCGGAAACGCCGCCGCTTTCCGTTATTAACCAGTGGCAAACGGCGCTGGATAATGGCTCGTTGCAAGCTTTTGTCGCCTCGCTTGCTCCGCAGCATCCGCAATATGCCGCTATGCATGAATCCCTGCTGCGTCTGGTAGCGGACAACCGCCCATGGCCGCAACTGGTAAGCAAAGCTAAACTAAGCCCGGGCCAGTGGAGCAATGATATCGGCGCGCTGCGTGAAATTCTCCAGCGTAACGGCATGCTTGATGGCGGGCCGGAAATCGTGCTGCCAGGGGACGCCAGCGCCGATAACGCGGTAGTTAGCCCTTCCGCTGTTAGCGAAACACCGCGCGGTGCGAAGTCGAAAGCGGCGCAAACCCGCGGCATTTACGATAGTGAACTTGTGGCGGCGGTAAAACGGTTCCAGAAGTGGCAGGGACTGGGCGCTGACGGCGTGATTGGTCAGTCTACCCGCGACTGGCTCAACGTCAGCCCCGCGCAGCGCGCCGGGTTGCTGGCGCTTAATATCCAACGTCTGCGTTTGCTGCCTGGCAAACTCAACACCGGCATCATGGTCAATATTCCAGAATTCTCGCTGGTTTATTACCAGAACGGCACAGAGGTGCTGGCTTCAAAAGTGATTGTCGGCAGGCCGGACCGGAAAACGCCATTAATGAGCAGCGCGCTTAACAACGTGGTGGTCAACCCGCCATGGAACGTGCCGCCAACGCTTGCCCGCAAGGATATCCTGCCGAAGGTGTGGAATGACCCGGGCTATCTGGCGCGTCATAACTACACGGTGCTGCGAGGCTGGAGCAGTAATGCTGAAGTTATAGACCCCTATATGGTCGACTGGGGCACCATTACGCCGGGCAACCTGCCTTTCCGCTTCCAGCAGGCGCCGGGCGATCACAACTCGCTGGGGCGCTATAAGTTCAATATGCCCAGTTCCGATGCGATTTACCTGCACGATACGCCGAACCATAATCTCTTCCAGAAGGATGTGCGGGCGCTGAGCTCCGGCTGCGTGCGCGTTAATAAGGCATCTGAGTTAGCTAACATGCTCTTGCAGGATGCGGGCTGGAACGACACGCGGATTTCCACGGCGCTTAAGGAGGGCAATACGCGCTACGTCAATATCCGGCAATCTATCCCGGTCAACCTCTATTATCTGACCGCCTTTGTTGGTGAAGATGGCCGTACCCAGTATCGTACAGATATTTACAATTATGATCAGACCGCGCGATCGGGCGCACAAATCTTGTCAAAAGCTGAAAAATTGATCCGCTAACTTCAGTGACGTCAAAAAGTTAAGCGTCAGAATAACGAGAAAAAAACGGGCCTGCATCGCTGCAAGGCCCGTTTTTACTGGGTTTCGCCTGTCTTGACGAGTTCTTCTACGACAGTTATGGTGCGCTCTCTTGCGCCAGAAGTGCATTAAACGATCACCCAGACTTGTAGACCTTTATCATGGATAATATTGACGCTAATCGCCGCAAATTGCTGGCGTTAGGTGGCGCTGCGCTGGGCGCGGCCGCTATCCTGCCGACGCCCGCTTTTGCAACCCTCTCGACGCCACGTCCGCGTATTTTAACGCTGAATAATCTCCACACCGGGGAGTCGATCAAGGCCGAGTTTTTCGATGGCCGGGGCTATATTCAGGATGAATTAGCAAAGCTTAATCATTTCTTCCGTGATTTCCGCGCGAATAAAGTAAAAGCCATTGACCCCGCTCTGTTTGACCAGCTTTATCGCCTGCAGGGATTGCTTGGCACTCGTCGACCGGTACAGCTAATTTCCGGTTATCGCTCACGTGATACCAACAATGAATTGCGCGCCCACAGCCGCGGTGTGGCAAAAAACAGTTACCACACGAAAGGCCAGGCGATGGACTTCCATATTGAAGGCATTTCGCTCAGCAATATTCGCAAAGCCGCGTTATCTCTGCGCTCAGGTGGTGTAGGATATTACCCCAGCAGTAACTTTGTGCATATTGATACCGGGCCGGTAAGGCACTGGTAAATAAAACGGTTCCGGCGCGAGCCGGGTAAAGGAGCGGTATGAACCATCATATTATTCCGGTAACGGCGTTCGCGCAGAACTGCTCGTTAATCTGGTGTGAGGAAACAGGCGAGGCGGCGCTGGTAGACCCAGGCGGCGACGCGGCGCGCATTAAGGTGGAGGTGGCTTCCTGTAACGTCACCGTCAAGCAAATCCTGTTAACTCACGGCCATCTCGACCATGTCGGCGCGGCGGCGGAGCTCGCTTCGCATTACGGCGTACCGATTGTCGGCCCGGAAAAAGAAGATGAGTTCTGGCTGCAAGGCTTGCCGCAGCAAAGCCGAATGTTCGGTCTGGATGAGTGCCAGCCGTTGACGCCGGACCGTTGGCTTAGCGAAAAGGATACGGTTAATGTTGGCAACATCACGTTACAGGTGCTGCATTGCCCGGGCCACACGCCTGGCCATATTGTCTTTTTCGACGAGAAATCGCGTCTGCTGGTTTCCGGTGATGTGATTTTCAAAGGCGGAGTAGGCCGCAGCGATTTTCCGCGCGGCGACCACGGTCAGTTGATTGACGCTATCAAGCGTAAACTGTTGCCGCTGGGCGATGATGTCACCTTTATTCCTGGACATGGCCCAGTGTCCACACTCGGCTACGAGCGTCTGCACAATCCGTTTTTGCAGGATGAACAGCCCGTCTGGTAATACAAAAAAGGCCGCGTAATGCGGCCTTTTTTATGCGTGCTCTCTTACAGTACAGCGACAATCGCTTCGCATAGCGGCGCCATGTTATCCGGCGTCATCCCTGCCACGTTCACACGACCCGACGCCACAGCGTAAACGCCAAACTCTTCGCGCAGACGCAGCACCTGCTCTTTGGTCAGGCCGCTGAATGAGAACATGCCGTTCTGTTTGGTGATGAAGCTGAAATCGCGGTCGGCGCCTTTCTCGGCCAGCGTGTTAACGAACAGCTGACGCATACGGTGAATGCGCTGACGCATGTCGGTCAGTTCCTGCTCCCAGATAGCGCGCAGCGCGTCGTTGCTGAGGATAGTTGCGACTACCGCCGCGCCGTGTGCTGGCGGGTTGGAATAGTTAGCGCGAATACAAGATTTCATCTGGCTGAATGCGCGGTCGGCGGTTTCCGCATCTGCAGTAACCAGCGTGCAGGCGCCTACGCGCTCGTTGTACAGGCCAAAGTTTTTCGAGAAGGAGCTCGCCACGATAAGCTCTTTGTGCAGCGCTGCAAACGCGCGCAGGCCTTCCGCATCTTCTTCCAGACCGCGGGCAAAGCCCTGATAAGCGAAGTCGAACAGCGGCAGCCAGCCTTTCTCAACAGAAAGCTTCGCCAGCTGTTCCCACTGATCCAGCGTCGGGTCGATACCGGTCGGGTTATGACAGCAGCCGTGGAACAGCACAACATCGCCCGCCTGTGCTTCCTGCAGGCTATTGATCAGCCCTTCGAAGTCCAGCGCGTGGTTCTGCGCATCGTAGTAAGCGTATTCACGCACTTCCAGGCCGGCGGAATTAAATACGCCTTTATGGTTCGGCCAGCTCGGGTTGCTTACCCATACGCGTTTTACGCTGGTGTTTTTAGCAAGAAAATCCGCTGCTACGCGAAGCGCGCCGGTGCCGCCTGGCGTTTGCGCCGTACGAGCGCGTTTATCATTGATAATGGCGCTGCCTTTGCCGAACAGCAACTCCTGGGTGCAGCGGCCGAATTCAGGAATACCGTCGATGCCGAGATAGTTTTTCGTGGTTTCGTTTTCCAGCAGATACTGCTCTGCTTTCTTAACGCTGGTCAGCACCGGCGTCTTGCCGGTTTCATCTTTATAAACGCCGATCCCTAAGTTGATTTTGCTGGGACGATCGTCGGCACGAAACAGGTCGGCCAGGCCCAGAATAGGGTCGGCAGGGGCGGCGGTAATATTCTCAAACATGACGGATTCCATTGTGATGTCAGAAGGGAAATTCGCTATCAGGTTAACGGGAGATTTACAAAATGCCAACCGTTTGCCCTGAAAAGTTAGCGGGATCGCAAAAGATGAACGTTTTTGCTTTCGCCCATAAAAAAACAGGGCCGAAGCCCTGTTTTTATGCACTGAACAATAAGTTGTTCGGCAATTAGAACTGATAAGTTACCGCTACGCCAACCTGGTCATCAGCGCCAACGCCGCCCAGGCCACCGCCATTCTGCACGTAAGCATCATCTTTATCGAGCAGGTTGATCAGGTAGTCAACGTAGATGTTGAAGTTCTTGTTGAAGTAATAAGTTGCGCCAACCTGAACAAATTTAGCCATGTCAGCATCTCCACCGCCAAAGGTGCCAGCTGCTGTCAGGTCTTTACCTTTGGTCTGAACGTAAGACACTGCCGGGCGCAGTCCGAAGTCAAACTGGTATTGGGCAACCAGTTCGATGTTCTGAGTTTTATTAGCGATACCCAGAACATCACCCTGATCGGTCATGTTGCGGGTTTCTGCATAGGTAGCAGCCAGGTAAATGTTGTTGGCATCATATTTGGTGCCCACTGCCCAGGCTTCAGCATTATCGCCACGGCCATCAGCTTTCTGACCGCCAGCCGGAGTTGTGGTACGGTTAGAGTTGCTGTAAGCACCGATTACAGAGAAACCTTCGCCAAAATCGTAGCCCAAAGAGTAACCTACGCCGTCGCCGTTCGCCTGAGCATAATCAGTGCGATCGTTTTTACCCTGGTACTGTACGCCGAAGTTCAGGCCATCAGCCAGACCGAAGAAGTTGCTGTTGCGGTAAGTCAGCAGGCCAGTGGAGCGACCAGTCATGAAGTTATCAGAACCACCCAGAGTGGTCATACCGGACCAAATCGGTGCCATGTCGGTGATAGCTTCAACATCGTAAACGATACCGTAGTTACGACCGTAATCGATGGAACCAGCATCGCCCATTTTCAGACCAGCAAACGCCAGACGCTGTTTGGTGGTGTTGGTGGTTTCCGGGTTGTTCGCCGTTACGCGGTATTCCCACTGGCCGTAACCGGTCAGTTGGTCATTGATTTGAGTTTCGCCTTTAAAACCGATCTGTGCATACGTGGCGTCAGCATTGTTTGTTTCACCTGTCGTTGTGAAATCGTGCTCACCAACTACTTTGCCGTACAGATCCAGTTTGTTGCCGTTTTTGTTGTAGATTTCTGCAGCGTTAGCTGCACCGGCTACCAGCAGGGCAGGGATTACCACTGCCAGAATATTGCGCTTCATCATTATTTATTACCCTCATTGGTTTTTATGAACACCTGCCACTGCCGTCAATAATTCTGTACGGAACTATTGATGAGAGTTTGGTGTCTTTCTGTGTCTGAAGGCATCTTTCCATTCATATTCACGTTTCGCTAGCCTGAAAGTGCTACAAATATCTAAAATCAGTAACAAAAAGAAATATTGTGTAAGAATTTGTGTATTTTTGGGAACTTTGTGAACCACCTCAAATTTCATTCTTTAGGTGAATGGTTTTTGTGCATTCATTATCTATATATATGAATTGCTTATAGTTAATAAAGCAAAAGCCTTTGCTTATGCAAGAATGATACTCATCTCACCTTTTCTTATCTCTGACCTTTAGATGGCTGGATGGCTGTGTAAAAGATGAGCAAATATGCTATAGCGTGCGGTTTTTTAAAGTCGCAATATCTGTGTGGATAAAATTTTGTTGAAAAATATTTCTGTGTGAAGCGAGTGGATGCAGGAATGAAAAGGGCCAGCGAGCTGGCCCTTAGAAAAAATCAGAAGTTAGCGTTACGCGGGGTGCGCGGGAAGGGGATAACGTCACGCACGTTCTGTACGCCGGTGACGTAAGCGATTAAGCGCTCAAAGCCAAGGCCGAAACCGGAGTGGGGTACGGTGCCGTAACGGCGCAGATCGCGATACCACCAGTAATCTTCTTTATTAAGGCCCATCTCTTCCATGCGGGCGTCCAGCACATCCAGACGCTCTTCACGCTGGGAGCCGCCGATGATTTCACCGATGCCTGGCGCAAGCACGTCCATCGCCGCCACGGTTTTGCCATCTTCATTAAGTCGCATGTAGAAAGCCTTAATATCTTTCGGGTAGTTTTTCACTACCACTGGCGCTTTGAAGTGTTTCTCGGCCAGATAACGTTCATGCTCGGAAGCCAGATCCACGCCCCAGTAAACCGGGTTTTCGAACTTCTCGCCGCATTTCTCAAGAATGGCCACCGCGTCGGTGTAATCTACCTGGGCGAAATCGGCGGAAATGAAGCGCTGCAGGCGTTCAACGGCATCTTTATCCACGCGCTCGGCGAAGAATTTCATGTCGTCCATGCGCTCGTCCAGCACAGCTTTGAACACATACTTCAGCATCGCTTCGGCGAGGCTTGCCACATCGTTCAGATCGGCAAACGCCACTTCCGGCTCCAGCATCCAGAACTCCGCAAGGTGACGGCTGGTGTTCGAGTTTTCCGCACGGAAAGTCGGCCCGAAGGTATAGATTTTGGACAGCGCGCAGGCGTAAGTTTCGCCATTGAGCTGGCCGGAAACGGTGAGGAACGCTTCTTTACCGAAGAAATCTTTATCGAAATCGACTTTGCCTTCGCCAGTACGCGGCAGGTTCTCCAGATCCAGCGTTGAAACGCGGAACATCTCACCGGCGCCTTCTGTATCGGAGGCGGTAATCAGCGGCGTTGAAACCCAGAAGAAACCCTGCTCGTGGAAGAAACGGTGCAGCGCCTGCGCCAGCGTGTGACGCACGCGGGCAACCGCGCCAATCATATTGGTGCGCGGGCGCAGATGCGCCACTTCACGCAGATATTCGATGCTGTGGCGTTTTGCCGCCATCGGATAGGTATCCGGGTCATCGACCCAGCCGGTGACTTCAACGCGCGTCGCCTGCAGCTCAAAGCTCTGGCCCTGGCCTGGCGATTCCACCACCACGCCGGTCACAATCACGGAGCAGCCGGTGGTCAGGCGCAGCACTTCATCATTGTAATTGGGCAGAGAATGATTAATGACAGCCTGTACGGGATCAAAGCAGGAACCGTCATAGACGGCGAGGAAGGAGAGGCCAGCTTTTGAATCTCTACGGGTACGCACCCACCCGCGCACGGTGACTTCTTGGTCAACGGCTACGCGGCCCTGGAGTACGTCGGCTACAGGCACAACGCTCATAATTTTCTCTCTGGTTAATGGTCAAACATAAAATCCTTTAGCCCCAACGAGGGGGGTTATCTATGTTACCTGGCGCGCGCCATCAGACAAGCAGAATTCGCGGCGTGAAACAAAGAAATCGGAAAGGAGAGGGGGGATTCGGGAGCGAAGCCGCTCCCGGAAGGGGTTAGCTGGCGATTTTCACCTGCGGCAGGTCGAAAGCCTTGCGCAGCGCGCGTACAAACGCTTTATCGTGGCAAATGGTTTTGCCAGGACTGTCGGAGAGCTTCGCCACCGGTTTGCCGTTGCATTCCACAAGCTTAATCACGATGTTGAGCGGTTTAACGCCGGGAATATCGCAGGTCAGCCGGGTGCCGATGCCAAAACCGAGCTGAACGCGTGAAGCGAAGTGGCGATAGAGCAAGAGCGCTTTCGGCAAATCGAGGTTATCGGAGAACACCAGCGTTTTGCTGAGCGGGTCGATACCAAGGCGCTCGTAGTGCGCGATAGCCTTTTCGCCCCATTGCACCGGGTCTCCCGAGTCATGACGCAAGCCCTGATAACGGGTAGCGAAATCAGGACCGAAATCGCGCAGGAATGCATCCATAGTAATGCAGTCCGTCAGCGCGATGCCAAGCTGGTTCGGATACTCATCAAGCCATGCCCGCAGCGCCGCAATCTGGCTGTTAGCGAGAACCGGGCTAATCTGCTGGTGCGCCTGGAACCATTCGTGCGCCTGGGTGCCCATTGGCGTGAGCGAAAGACGGCGGGCGAGATCGTAGTTGCTGGTGCCGATAAACCAGGGTTCCTGCTGCAAACGTTCGACAATGGCCTGCTGAACGTCGCGGGAGAAGCGGCGACGGGTGCCGAAGTCCATCAGACGGAATGCGCTGAGGTCGAGGTCTGCGGTTAGAGTACGAAAATCAGCGAGTTTGCTTTCAAGGTGCGCAAGCGCCAGTTGAACGTTCGCTTCAGGAGAGCGGAAGCGGTGCACCAGTTCGCTGATAACCGCCAGCAGCGGCACTTCCCACAGAATGACTTCACGCCATGGCCCGCTTAAGCGGATATTCAGCTTACCATTGTCGTTGCTGATATCGACCTGCGAAGGGTCAAAGCGGAATGTTTTAAGCCAGGCGAGGTAGTCAGCTTTAAAGAAAGGCAGGCCGGAGAGCCACTGGAACTCCTCTTCGCTAAGCGCGAGATGCTGCATAGCGTTCACCTGTTCGCGAATAGCCTCAGCATAAATGCCCAGCAGGTCGTCACCACGACAGCGAAATTCCGCTGCGACATGCACATCATAATAGTGGTGGAAAACCGCCTGCTGCATATGCAGTTTATAGGCATCGGTGTCCAGCAGCGTTTGCAGTATGGGGGAAGCGAATTGTGTCATGGTGCGAAATGGCATCCTCTCACAGGAGCGTTTCCATCAAGGGCTAAGCAGATAAAGACGCAGGAGTATACCCTGATTATCGGTTTATTGAAGCAGGATCACAACACAACCCCTGTCGCAGGTCGAGGGCATTTTGTGCCTATGTTATCTAAATGTAGCAAAGCTGCATGAGTGCACGGAAAAGATAAAGATTCTGCGTGGCAACATTATCGCAACAGGAATAGACTGAGGCGTAACCATACGGACCATGCATAAGGTTTTATATGACTCAACAGCCACAAGCCAAATACCGCCACGACTACCGTGCGCCGGACTATTTCATCAGCGATATTGACTTGACCTTTGAACTGGATGCCGCCCAAACCGTGGTCACTGCGGTAAGCCAGATTAGCCGTAACGCCGCCGCCGCGGCGCCGCTGCGTCTCGACGGCGAAGACCTTACTCTGGTTTCTTTACATATTAATGATGCTCCCTGGCAGGATTATCGACTGGAAGAGGGCGCGTTAGTCCTTGAGAATCTGCCGGAGCGCTTTACCCTTAAAATCGTCAATACCATCAGCCCGGCGACCAATACCGCGCTGGAAGGGCTTTATCAGTCGGGCGAAGCGATCTGCACTCAGTGCGAAGCGGAAGGCTTTCGTCATATTACCTGGTATCTGGACCGTCCGGACGTGCTGGCCCGTTTCACAACGAAAATCATCGCCGATAAAACCAAATACCCCTTCCTGCTTTCTAACGGCAACCGTGTAGGCCAGGGCGAGCTGGAAGGCGGTCGCCACTGGACGCAGTGGCAGGACCCGTTCCCTAAACCGTGCTATTTGTTTGCGCTGGTGGCGGGAGATTTCGACGTGCTGCGCGACACCTTTACTACCCGTTCCGGTCGGGACGTCGCGCTGGAACTCTTCGTCGATCGCGGCAATCTCGATCGCGCCAGTTGGGCGATGACTTCGCTGAAAAACTCCATGAAGTGGGACGAGCAGCGCTTTGGCCTGGAGTACGATCTCGACATTTATATGATAGTCGCGGTGGACTTCTTTAATATGGGCGCGATGGAGAACAAAGGCCTTAACGTCTTTAACTCCAAATTCGTGCTGGCTCGCGCCGAAACGGCAACTGATAAAGATTACCTGAACATTGAGCGCGTTATCGGCCACGAATATTTCCATAACTGGACCGGCAACCGCGTCACCTGCCGCGACTGGTTCCAGCTCAGCCTGAAAGAGGGGCTGACCGTTTTCCGCGACCAGGAATTCAGTTCAGATCTCGGCTCCCGCGCCGTTAACCGCATCAGCAACGTGCGCACCATGCGCGGTTTACAATTTGCTGAAGACGCAAGCCCGATGGCGCACCCGATCCGCCCGGATATGGTCATCGAAATGAATAACTTCTACACCCTGACCGTTTATGAAAAAGGGTCGGAAGTGATTCGCATGATGCATACTCTGCTCGGCGAAGAGAATTTCCAGAGAGGGATGCAGCTCTATTTTGAGCGCCATGACGGCAGCGCCGCCACCTGCGACGATTTTGTGCAGGCGATGGAGGACGCGTCAAATGTTGACCTTTCACACTTCCGCCGCTGGTACAGCCAGTCCGGCACGCCGGTTGTCACGGCGCAGGACGATTACGATCCGCAAGCCGAGCAATATACCCTGAAGCTGACGCAACACACGCCGCCGACGCCGGATCAGCAGGAGAAACTGCCGCTGCATATCCCGTTCGACATCGAACTCTACGATCACGAAGGCAAGGTTATCGCTCTGCAGCGTGAAGGCCACCCGGTATCGAACGTGCTGAACCTGACCCAGGCGGAGCAGACTTTTGTCTTTGACAATGTGCCGTGCCAGCCGGTGCCTTCGCTGCTGCGCGAATTCTCCGCGCCCGTGAAGCTTGAATACAAGTGGAGCGATCAGCAGCTCACGTTCCTGATGCGCCACGCGCGTAACGATTTCTCCCGCTGGGATGCGGCGCAAAGCCTGCTTGCGACATATATCAAGCTGAACGTGGCTCGCTTCCAGCAACAGCAGCCGCTTTCGCTGCCGTTGCATGTGGCGGACGCTTTCCGCGCTATTTTGCTGGATGACACCATCGACCCGGCGCTGGCGGCGGAAATCCTCACGCTGCCGTCGCAAAATGAGATGGCCGAGCTGTTCCAGACTATCGACCCGCTGGCTATCGCGGCGGTGCATCAGGCGCTGACCCGCACGCTGGCGACCGAACTGGCGGATGAATTCCTTGCGGTGTACAACGCCACGAAGCTTGAAGGCTACCGCGTCGATCATGCTGACATCGGCAAGCGCGCGCTGCGTAACATCTGCCTGCACTATCTGGCGTTTGGCGATGTCCAGCTGGCTGACAAGCTGGTCAGCCAGCAGTATCACTCCGCCGACAATATGACCGATGCGCTGGCCGCGCTGGCCGCTGCGGTCGGGGCGCAGTTGCCTTGCCGTGACACGCTGCTGGCGGAGTACGACGAGAAATGGCATCAGGATGGCCTGGTGATGGATAAATGGTTCATCCTGCAGGCGACCAGCCCGGCGCAAAATGCACTGCAAAAAGTGCGCGAGTTGCTTAATCACCGTTCGTTCAGCCTCGGCAACCCGAACCGCGTGCGCTCGCTGATTGGCGCATTCGCAGGCAGCAACCCGGCGGCGTTCCATGCCGAGGACGGCAGCGGCTATCAGTTTATGGTGGAGATGCTCACCGAGCTCAACAGCCGCAACCCGCAAGTGGCCTCCCGCCTGATAGAGCCGCTTATCCGCCTGAAGCGCTATGATGCCAACCGTCAGGCGCTGATGCGCGCCGCACTGGAAACGCTCAGGGCGTTGCCGAACCTTTCTGGCGATCTCTACGAGAAAATCAGTAAGGCGCTGGCGTAATACAAAAAGCCCTGCATATCGCAGGGCTTTTCTTACCCGTGGCTGACGCGCCGCGCCACAAATTTCTGTTCGCTTTTGCGCATTACCCGCTCCAGCACCTCTGCTTCCAGCTCCGCCAGCCGCGGCGAGCCGGTGCGCCGGGGACGCGCGAGTTCGACCGGGAGATCGAGACCAATTTTCCCGTCTTCAATCAGCAGCACCCGGTCCGCCATCGCCACCGCTTCACTCACATCATGCGTTACCAGCAGAACGGTGAAACCATGCTGCTGCCAGAGTTCGGTAATGAGCGCCTGCATTTCGAGTCGGGTAAGCGCATCAAGCGCGCCAAGGGGTTCATCCAGCAACAGAAGGCCAGGGCGATGAATCAACGCCCGGGCAAGCGCCACGCGCTGTTTTTGTCCGCCTGAGAGCGCAGCCGGCCATTCACTGGCGCGGCTTTCAAGCCCGACGGCCGCCAGCGCCTCACGCGCCCTGGGCCGCCAGTCGCCCTTTAGCCCCAGCCCAACGTTATCAATTACCTTTTTCCAGGGCAGCAGGCGCGCATCCTGGAACATCAGGCGCGTCTCCTCCTGCGCTTCGCTGAGCAACGCATTGCCTGCCCGCAAAACGCCGCCGTCCGGCTCTTCAAGCCCTGCGAGCAGGCGCAGCAGCGTGCTCTTCCCGCCGCCGCTGCGCCCGACCACCGCCACAAATTGCCCGGCGGGAATATGCAGGTTCAGTCCATCAAGAATAGTTTTGTCGCCGTAGCGTTTGGTTACGCCATCCAGCAGCAGCGGCGTACCCTGATTCAGCCTTGCCGTATTCATGCGGTTTTCTCCTGTTGCCTGTAGGCCGGATGCCAGCGCAGCCAGAGGCGCTCAAGCTGCTGGGCGCTTACGTCGGCTAGCTTGCCGAGCAGGGCGTAAAGAACGATGGCGACTACCACCACGTCGGTTTGCAGAAATTCGCGCGCATTCATCGCCAGATAGCCGATGCCGGCATTCGCCGAAATGGTTTCCGCCACGATAAGCGTCAGCCACATCAACCCCAGCGCGAAGCGTACGCCGACCATAATGGAGGGAAGGGCTCCCGGCAGGATCACCTGCGCAAACAGGCTGAAGCCCGAAAGACCATAGCTGCGGGCCATTTCCAGCAACCCCTGGTCGATGTTACGGATCCCGTGCCAGGTATTGATATAAATCGGAAAAAGCGTTCCGAGCGCTACCAGGAAAATTTTGGCGCTCTCATCAATGCCGAACCAGAGGATAACCAGCGGGATAAGCGCCAGATGCGGCACGTTGCGCAGCATCTGGATAGAGGTATCAAGCAGCCGTTCTCCCCAGCGTGAAAGGCCGCTGATAAGACCGAGCATCAGGCCGAGCGCGCCGCCAATCGAGAAACCAATCAGCGCCCGCCAGGCGCTAATGGCGAGGTGATGCCAGAGCTCGCCGCTCGCCGACAGGTTCCAGAACGCCTCCACCACCCCTTCCGGGGAGGGTAAAATGCGTGTGGAGAGCCAGCCCGTTTGCGAAGCGAATTGCCAGATAACAATGATGCCCACCGGCAGCAGCCAGGGCGCGGCCCGATAGAGCCACCTGCGTGAAGTCGTCGTCATGCCGTCCTCCTTAGCTTTGCGCTACCCGTCGCGGCAGAAATTCGTTGGCAACGGCTTCGCCTTGTTGCTGCAACCTCTGCGGCTGCGGCACTTGCGGGATAGCGATATCCAGATGCGGGAAGAGCAGTTCGCCTACGCGGTAAGCCTCTTCCAGATGCGGATAACCGGAAAGAATAAAGCTGTCGATACCCAGCGCGGCATACTCATTGATGCGCGCCGCCACCGTGGGGCCGTCGCCCACCAGCGCCGTGCCTGCGCCGCCGCGCACCAGCCCGACGCCCGCCCAGAGGTTAGGGCTGATTTCAAGGTTGTCGCGTTTGCCGTTGTGCAGCGCCGCCATACGGTGCTGGCCGACGGAATCAGTGCGGGCTAACGCCGCCTGCGCCTTGCTGATGGTTTCGTCATCCACTTTTTCAATCAGCCGATCGGCCGCCCGCCAGGCCTCTTCGTTGGTTTCACGCACAATCACGTGTAAACGAATGCCAAAACGCACGCTGCGCCCGTGCAACGCCGCCTTTGCGCGCACCTGCGCGATTTTCTCTTTTACCTGCTCCGGCGGCTCGCCCCAGGTCAAATAGAGGTCGACCTGTTCAGCGGCCAGGTCCTGCGCCACGTCGGACGAGCCACCGAAGTAGAGCGGCGGTCGCGGCTGCTGGACGGGCGGGAAAAGCAGCTTTGCGCCGCGTACGCGAATATGCTTGCCTTCATAATCCACCGTTTCCCCCTCCAGCAGCATGCGCCAGACGCGAGTAAACTCGGCCGACGCTTCATAGCGCGCAGTATGATCGAGGAAAACGCCATCGGCGGCGAGCTCCTGCGGGTCGCTGCCTGTCACCAGGTTAAAGAGCGCTCGTCCGTTGGAAAGCCGGTCGAGCGTGGCCGCCTGACGCGCTGCGACAGTCGGTGATATCACGCCTGGGCGCAGCGCCACCAGAAACTTCAGCCGCTGAGTCACCGGGATCATCGATGCCGCCACCAACCACGCATCCTCGCAGGAGCGGCCAGTCGGGATCAACACGCCGGTAAAGCCCAGTCGGTCCGCCGCCTGCGCTATTTGTTGCAGGTAGCCGTAGTCCACCGGGCGCGCGCCTTCATCGCTGCCGAGGTAGTGACCGTCGCCATGGGTGGGTAGAAACCAGAACAGGTTCAGGCTCATGATTTAGCTCCTTTTGTCTCTGCGGGTTGCCAGATGCGGGTGCGGATATCCACTTTTTTTGGCACCAGGTGGTTGTCATAAAACAGGTCGGCGGTGTGTTGCTGACGCACGGCAGTCTCTTCATTTACCGGCGTAATGGCCGTAGGCGGGCGATGATCAAGATAACTGGCGATAACCGGCTCCGGCAGCCCCATGCTTTGCGCCAGCAGCTTTACGCTTTCATCGCGCTGGCTGCGCGTCAGCGCGTCCGCCTCGCTGAAGGTTTGCAATACGCTTTGCAGGAAAGCGCCGTTTTTCTCAGCATACGGGCGAGCAGCGAGGTAAAACGAACCGGTCAGATTCAGGTCGCTGCCATCAGTCAGCACGCGCACGCCGCCCTGCAGCAGCGCGGCGGAATAGTACGGGTCCCAGATAGCCCAGGCGTCTACGTTGCCCTGCTGAAAAGCGGCGCGGGCATCGGCAGGAGTAAGGAAGGCTGGCTGGATATCGTTAAATGAGAGTCCCGCTTTTTGCAGCGCCCTCAACAGCAGATTGTGTGAGCTGGAGCCTTTCTGAAACGCCACCTTATGGCCTTTCAGATCCGCCACGCTTTTCAACGGGCTGTTTTCCGGCACCAGGATCACCTCGGCTTTCGGTTTCGGCGGTTCGGAACCGATGTAGACCAGATCTGCACCCGCCGCCTGGGCAAAGATAGGCGGAATATCCCCCGTGCTGCCTAAATCGATGCTGCCGACGTTCAGCGCTTCAAGCAGCTGCGGCCCGGCCGGGAATTCGACCCAACTGATTCGGGTATGTGGATAGCGCGTTTCTAAAAACTGGTGGCTTTTCGCCAGCACCATGCTGACCGAGCCTTTCTGATAACCAATCCTCAGCGCCTGCGGCGCCGTTTCAGCGGCGTTAAGCATTAAAGGCAGCGCCAGCAGCCCAACCAGCGTCAGCAGCGGCGCGCGGCGAAGAAAATTAAGCATGAATCGCTCCTTGTTCAGCAAAAGGGAAAGCAACGTTGACTTCGCGGCGGTGCAGCGCTTGCCAGAACGTTTCCAGCGCGGCATCCAGACGCTGGTGCAGGTTGGGCGAAAAAGCGGGCTTATGCTGGTAATCCTTTATCTGACTGTCGTCGGCGAACACGCCATGCAGGATCTCCTGCGCTTTTAACGCGCTCAAAACAGGCTTTAACGCATAGTCCACCGCGAGCAGATGAGCGACGGTGCCGCCGGTGGCGAGCGGCAATACCACCTTTTTCTCCAGCGCCCGTTCGGGCAGCAGATCCAGCAGCGTTTTCAATGCGCCGGAGAAAGAGGCTTTGTAGACGGGCGTGGCGATGATCAACCCATCTGCGCCTTCCAGCTGTTCAATCAACGTGCGCAGCGCAGGGCTGTCGAAGCGAGCGTAGAGCAAATCCTCCGGAGCGAAGTTTTGCAGATGCCAGTGGCACACTTCCACGCCCGATGTGTTCAGCTTATCCCGGGCATACTCCAGTAAAGCGCTGGAGCGAGAGGGGAAGCGTGGGCTTCCGGCCAGAGTAATGACTCGCATAACGGCTCCTTATAACCAATTGTTTGCTTTTAGGTAACATTAATAACAATTGATGAGATAGTGTCAGAAGCCGCAGGCGTCACTAACTAAAATTTCCGGCGACGCTATGCCAAAAAACGCATAAAGCGGCGGAAAAAAGGAAAACGTTTGCCTGGCGGGGCGCTTTTTTGCCGCAGGTCAATTCACTTTATAAAAGCGATCGCGGATAATAGCGCCCCGGTTTGCACACCGGGAATCCAGGAGAGTTCATGTACTACCCCTTCGTTCGAAAAGCCCTTTTTCAGCTCGACCCCGAGCGCGCTCATGAATTTACCTTTCAACAGTTACGTCGCGTAACGGGTACGCCGCTGGAAAAGCTGGTGCATCAGTCTGTGCCAGCAAAGCCGGTTACCTGCATGGGATTAACGTTTAAAAATCCGCTGGGTCTTGCCGCCGGGCTTGATAAAAATGGCGAGTGCATTGATGCATTCGGCGCGATGGGGTTTGGTTCCATCGAAATTGGCACCGTCACGCCGCGCCCGCAGCCGGGCAACGACAAGCCGCGTATCTTCCGTCTGGTGGAAGCGGAAGGGCTGATTAACCGCATGGGTTTTAATAATCTCGGCGTGGATAATCTGGTCGAGAATGTCAAAAAGGCGCATTTCGACGGCGTGCTGGGGATTAATATCGGCAAGAATAAAGACACGCCGGTTGAGCAGGGCAAAGATGACTACCTGATTTGCATGGAGAAAGTTTATCCCTATGCCGGTTATATCGCGATCAATATCTCTTCACCTAATACGCCCGGGTTACGCACGCTGCAATATGGCGAAGCGCTGGATGATTTACTCTCGGCGATTAAAGAAAAGCAGCGCGACCTGCAAAACCGTCATCATAAATATGTGCCGCTGGCGGTGAAAATTGCCCCGGATTTGACCGAAGAAGAATTAATTCAGGTGGCTGACAGTCTGGTTCGCCATAATATCGATGGGGTTATTGCCACAAATACGACGCTCGACCGAAGCCTCGTTCAGGGAATGAAACATTGTGATGAAACCGGCGGGTTGAGCGGTCGTCCGCTGCAGTTAAAAAGTACGGAAATTATTCGTCGCCTGAGTCTGGAATTAAAAGGCGCGCTGCCGATTATCGGCGTCGGCGGGATTGATTCGGTTGTTGCCGCACGCGAGAAAATGGCCGCAGGCGCTACGCTTGTGCAAATTTATTCCGGTTTTATTTTTAAAGGCCCGCCGCTGATTAAAGAGATTGTCACCCACCTCTGAACATCTCTTTTTCAGACCGACCAGGGCTTTATTTTCAGCCCTGGTTGTTTTATAGTCCGCCAGATGTTGCTTATTTATACTTTTGTACTATTTTGTTTTTTCAGAGAATAAACGCAGCGGCAAAAAGAGAGATATTCGTTGGCATTTAAGCGGTTGGGGGCAAATTATGCGGATTAAGCCGGACGATAACTGGCGTTGGTATTTTGATGAAGAGCACGATCGGATGATGCTCGATCTGGCCAATGGCATGATCTTTCGCTCACGCTTCGCCCGTAAAATGCTCACGCCGGATGCCTTTTCACCCGCTGGCTTTTGCGTTGATGACGCCGCCCTCTATTTCTCCTTTGAAGAAAAATGCCGCGACCTGCTGCTTAGCGCCGAGCAGCGTGCGGAGCTGGTGCTTAACGCGCTGGTCGCTATCCGCTTTCTTAAGCCGCAAATGCCGAAAAGCTGGCACTTTATTTCTCATGGCGATAGCGATACGCCGCGCTGTGGCGACGCCGCTTGTGTCTGGCTGAGCGATACCTCAGAGCCGGTAAACCTGCTGGTGGTGGAGCCGGGCGAGAACGCGACGCTTTGCCTGCTGGCGCAGCCTGCGCTGAATCTCGCCGGGCGCGCTATGCAGCTTGGCGATGCGATCAAAATCATGAACGACAGGCTGAAGCTTCAGGCGGCGCCGGAAAGCCTCAGCCTCGATCAAGCCGTTTAACCCGCAAGCTTTACCGGGCCCCGCGGCACGCAGCTACAGCATAAAATGGTGCCGTCGTCGCGAACGGCGTTCTGCTTAAGCGGCTGCACTTCACCTTCGACAAGCGTAATGCGGCAACTGCCGCAAATGCCCGCCCGACAGGAGTAGGGGACGCGGATGCCCTGCTGCTCAAGCTGTTCCAGCAGTATCTGCTGGTTATTGCCGCGAAAGGTTTGTCCCTGCCATTCAATCTCTACCACGCCTTCGGGTACGCTTTGCGTCGCGATGCTTTCCGCTACTTCACCGGCGCCATACCCTTTTGCCGGTTTACGCTCAAGGATCTCTACTTCATCGCCTACGCGCACGATGCCGCTGTTGCGGGCAATCAGGTTTTGGCCAAAATCGACATCGCCATTATCCTGGGCGGTACGGAAGGTTTGCAGCGTCGCCAGCGGTTCGCCAGCGGGATGTTTACGTCCTTTTTCAGGGCTGACGGTCGTAAAAATGCAGCGGCTGCAGGGCTTGGCGACATCAAAGACCACCTCGCCGATGCGCACGACTTTCCAGCTATCTTCTTCCCAGGCGCTGGCACCGCTGACCACCAGGTTTGGGCGAAACTGGTTCATGGCGACGCTTGCCTTACAGCGGTTTTGCAGGTCGCGCAGCGAAGCTTCGTTGGTGAGCAGGTAGGGATAACCGTCGGCGAAGGAGAGCGGCACTTCCTGGTGACGCTTCACCCGACGGGTAAGCGCCGGGCCGACCCAGCGCAGCTGCACGTCACGCCCGAAAAATCCGCTCAGCCAGCGATTAATGGCGGCAGGCGCGATCAGCGCAGTGAAGTGGTTGCCCCACACTTCGGTAGGCGACGGTTCAGGCGCAAAGTCGGCAAAGCGAATCGTCGCGGAACTGCCGTCCGGCGCGGCGAGGTAGAGGCCGTCATGCAGCATGGCGGGCGTGAACAATACCATTTGCGGATGCTGGCGTGCGGTAATAAAGGTGCCATCCGTCTCGGTCACCATAAAAATGCGGTCGAAAGCGAGGCCGCTGACATCCGCCAGCGCGTGCGACAGCTGAATACCGCGCATCGATTTTACCGGGTGAATATAAAGCCGTGACAGTGCGATCATTGCGCCCTCCATGCCTGAACAAATAAAAGGGCAACTTTATGACATGCGTGGTGGATTAGCTATAATGCGCAACAATTTTCTTTTTACCGAAGTGACGATATGAATTCTTTGTTTGCCAGTACGGCGCGTGGTCTGGAAGAGCTGCTAAAAACTGAACTGGAGAGCCTCGGCGCCGAGCGCTGTCAGGTGGTTCAGGGTGGCGTGCATTTTGAAGGCGACACTACGCTGCTTTACCAGAGCCTGATGTGGAGCCGTCTCGCTTCACGTATTTTGCTGCCGCTCGGCGAATGCAAAGTTTACAGCGACCTGGACCTTTATCTCGGCGTTCAGGCTATCGACTGGACCTCGCTTCTGGCGCCGGATGCGACCTTCGCCGTTCACTTCAGCGGTCTGAATGACACCATCCGCAACAGCCAGTACGGGGCGATGAAGGTAAAAGACGCCATCGTCGATGCCTTTACCCGTAAAAATCTGCCGCGCCCGACGGTCGATCGCGAAGCGCCGGACCTGCGCATTAACGTCTGGTTGAATAAAGAAACCGCCAGCATCGCCATCGACCTTAGCGGCGAAGGGCTGCATCAGCGCGGCTACCGCGATCGCACAGGCCAGGCGCCGATTAAAGAAAACCTGGCGGCGGCCATCGTCATGCGTTCCGGCTGGCAGCCGGGCACGCCGCTGCTGGACCCGATGTGCGGTTCCGGCACGTTGCTGATTGAGGCGGCCATGATCGCCACCGATCGCGCGCCGGGCCTGCATCGCACCCGCTGGGGCTTTACCGGCTGGTCGCAGCACGACGAAAACACGTGGAAAGCGGTAAAAACCGAAGCGCAAGTCCGCGCCCGCCGCGGGCTTAGCGAATACGCGTCGCGCTTTTATGGATCGGATAACGACCCGCGCGTCATTGAGCGCGCCCGCACTAACGCCCGTCGCGCCGGTCTTGCGGATCTTATTGCTTTCTCCGTGCAGGATGTCGCGCAGTTGAAAAACCCGCAGCCGGAGGGGCCGCACGGCGCCGTTATCAGCAACCCGCCTTACGGCGAACGCCTGGAAAGCGAACCCGCGCTGATCGCGCTGCACAGCCTGCTTGGCCGAACCATGAAAAGTCAGTTCGGCGGCTGGAAGCTTTCCCTCTTCAGCGCCTCGCCGGAGTTATTAAGTTGCCTGCAATTGCGTGCCGACCGCCAGTTTAAAGCGAAAAACGGCCCGCTCGACTGCGTACAGAAAAACTATCAGCTGGCGGAAACAGCGGCAGGCGCGGAGCCTGCGCAACTGGCCGAGGATTATGCCAATCGCCTACGCAAAAATCTTAAAAAGCTGGATAAATGGGCAAAGCAGGAGGGAATCGAGTGCTATCGCATTTATGATGCCGACCTGCCGGACTACAACGTGGCGGTAGACCGCTATGCCGACTGGGTGGTGATTCAGGAGTATGCGCCGCCAAAGACCATCGACCCGGCGAAAGCGCGCCAGCGCCTGTTCGACGTGATCGCCGCGACAATTTCCGTGCTGGGCCTGGCGCCGAATAAACTGGTGCTGAAAACCCGCGAGCGTCAGAAAGGCAAGAACCAGTATCAGAAGATGGCGGAGAAGGGCGAATTTATGGAGGTGCGGGAATATAACGCGCGCCTGTGGGTAAACCTGACGGATTATCTCGATACGGGCCTGTTTCTCGACCATCGCATTGCCCGCCGTATGCTGGGTGAGATGAGCAAAGGCAAAGATTTCCTGAATCTTTTTTCTTATACCGGCAGCGCCAGCGTTCATGCGGGCCTGGGCGGCGCCCGGTCTACGACTACAGTCGATATGTCGCGCACTTATCTGGAGTGGGCAGAGCGAAACTTGCGCCTTAATGGGTTAAGCGGGCGGGCTCACCGGCTTATTCAGGCAGATTGCCTGAGCTGGCTGCGCGAAGCGAATGAACAGTTCGATCTGATTTTTATCGACCCGCCGACGTTTTCTAACTCAAAACGTATGGATGAGGCATTTGACGTGCAGCGCGACCATCTGCAACTGATGAAGGATCTCAAGCGGATGTTAAGAAAAGGCGGCACCATTATGTTCTCCAACAATAAGCGCGGCTTTCGCATGGACCACGAGGGTATAGCGGCGCTGGGACTTCAGGCGCAGGAAATTACGCAGAAAACCCAGTCGCAGGATTTTGCCCGTAACCGTCACATTCACAATTGCTGGCTGGTCACCCACGCCGGTAAGGAATAACGAAGTATGTCTTTAATCAGTATGCATGGCGCCTGGCTCTCCTTCAGCGATGCGCCGCTTCTCGATAACGCTGAACTGCATATCGAGGAAAATGAACGTGTCTGTCTGGTCGGGCGCAACGGGGCCGGCAAATCGACCCTGATGAAAATTTTGAACCGTGAAGTGCCGCTGGACGATGGCCGAATTATCTACGAACAGGATCTGATTGTGGCTCGTCTGCAACAAGATCCTCCGCGCGATGTCGTCGGCAGCGTATACGACTTTGTTGCCGAAGGGGTGGAAGCGCAGGCGGAATACCTCAAGCGCTACCACGAGCTCTCCCATAAAGTGATGAGCGATCCAAGCGAGAAAAACCTGGCTGAACTGGCACAGGTGCAGGAAATGCTCGATCATCACGGCCTGTGGCAGCTAGACAGCCGCATCACCGAAGTGCTGGCGCAGCTTGGTCTGGACGCCGATGCGCCGCTCGCCTCGCTTTCCGGCGGCTGGCTGCGCAAAGCCGCGCTTGGTCGCGCGCTGGTCAGCGGGCCGCGCGTGCTGCTGCTCGACGAACCGACTAACCATCTGGATATTGAAACTATCGACTGGCTGGAGGGATTCCTGAAAACCTTCTCCGGCAGCATTGTTTTCATCTCTCACGACCGCTCCTTTATTCGCAACATGGCGACGCGCATCGTTGACCTGGATCGCGGCAAGCTGGTCTCTTATCCTGGCGATTACGATAAATATCTGCTCGCTAAAGAAGAAGCGCTGCGGGTGGAAGAGCTGCAAAACGCAGAATTCGATCGCAAGCTGGCGCAGGAAGAGGTGTGGATCCGCCAGGGCATTAAAGCTCGCCGCACCCGTAACGAAGGGCGCGTCCGTGCGCTAAAAGCGATGCGCCGTGAACGCAGCGAACGCCGCGACGTGATGGGCAGCGCGAAGATGCAGGTGGAAGAGGCGACCCGTTCAGGCAAAATTGTTTTCGAACTGGAAGAGGTCAGCTACCGCCTGGCCGACCGGGTGCTGGTGAAAGATTTCAGCGCCCAGGTGCAGCGCAGCGACAAAATCGCGCTGATTGGCCCTAACGGCTGCGGCAAAACCACGCTGCTTAAGCTGATGCTCGGCCAGCTTAACGCGGACAGCGGCCGCGTGCACGTGGGCACCAAACTTGAAGTCGCCTATTTCGACCAGCATCGCGCAGAGCTGGACCCGGAAAGAACCGTGATGGACAACCTGGCTGAAGGCAAACAGGAAGTCATGGTCAACGGCAAGCCGCGTCATGTACTGGGCTACCTGCAGGACTTTCTGTTCCACCCGAAACGCGCCATGACGCCGGTCCGGGCGCTCTCTGGCGGCGAGCGTAACCGCCTGCTGCTGGCGCGCCTGTTCCTCAAGCCCAGCAACCTGCTTATCCTCGACGAACCCACCAACGATCTCGACGTGGAAACGCTGGAGCTGCTTGAAGAGCTCATCGACAGTTATCAGGGCACCGTGCTGCTGGTTAGCCATGACCGCCAGTTTGTCGACAATACGGTGACTGAATGCTGGATTTTTGAGGGTGAAGGCCGCATCGGCCAGTATGTCGGCGGCTATCATGATGCGCGTGGTCAGCAGGCTGCAAGCGCTGCACTGCGTGAGCCGACGCAGAAAAAAACAACGCCAGCGCCCGCCGCAAAGCCGGAAACTGTCAAACGCGCCGCTAACAAACTAAGCTATAACTTGCAGCGTGAACTGGAACAATTGCCTGAGCGGCTGGAAAAGCTGGAGGCGGAGATGGAAGCTCTGCAGGCGCAGGTTAGCGACGCGGCGTTCTTTAACCAGCCGCACGATGTCACGCAGCGCGTGCTGGAGGAGCTGGCGGCGGCGGAAAAAGCGCTGGAGGAAGCGTTTGAACGCTGGGAATACCTGGAGTCTCTGAAAAACGGTGAGTAAATAAGGAAGCCCCGGCATGCATGAGCACCATCACGCTTCAGCGCATATACTCTGCCCACAGTGCGATCTTCTGGTGAAGATACCGACGCTGGAGAATGGACGCAAGGCGGCGTGTCCGCGCTGCGGCACAACGCTCACCACGCAATGGGATGAGCCGCGCCAGCGCCCTTCAGCCTATGCGTTGGTCGCGCTCTTTATGCTGCTGCTCTCCAACCTTTTTCCGTTCGTTAATATGAAAGTGGCGGGGGTGACCAGTGAAGTGGACTTGCTGGAAATCCCCGGCGTCATGTTCTCTGAAGATTACGCAAGCCTCGGCACGTTTTTTCTGGTGTTTGTGCAATGCGTGCCGACATTTTGCCTGATAGCTGTTCTGCTGCTGGTGAACCGGGTGCCGCTTCCTGCCGCGCTGAAGCGCGGCATGGCGCGAGTCTTATTCGACTTAAAAAGCTGGGGCATGGCGGAAATTTTTCTGGCAGGCGTGCTGGTGAGTTTCGTTAAACTCATGGCTTATGGCGATATCGGTGTCGGCACAAGTTTCCCTGCCTGGTGCTTCTTTTGCCTGCTGCAATTACGCGCTTTTCAGTGCGTTGACCGGCGATGGCTGTGGGACGACATCGCGCCGGCGCCGCGTATTGAACGAGCGTTTCAGACTGGCGTGCCCGGTATTCGTCAGGGGCTGCGCTCTTGCCCTTGCTGTACCGCCATTCTGCCTGCTGAGCAAAAGCGCTGCCCGCGCTGCCATACGGTAGGCTATGTGCGTCGTAAAAACAGTCTGCAATGGACAATGGCGCTGCTTATCACCGCCATTTTGCTCTATCTGCCTGCCAATATCCTGCCGATTATGATAACCAGCCTGCTGGGCGATGAAATGCCATCCACCATTATGGCCGGGGTAATATTGCTCTGGAGCGATGGCTCCTATCCCGTCGCGCTGGTGATTTTCATCGCCAGCATCATGGTGCCTACTTTAAAGATGATCGCCATCGCCTGGCTATGCTGGGATGCCAAAGGGCATGGCAAGCGGCGCGATAGCGAGAGAATGCATTTGATTTATGAAATTGTCGAATTCGTTGGTCGCTGGTCAATGATAGACGTGTTTGTTATCGCCGTGCTTTCTGCGCTGGTGCGCATGGGTGCGCTAATGAATATCTATCCTGCCTGGGGCGCAGTGTTGTTCGCTATGGTGGTTATCATCACGATGTTTGCCGCCATGACCTTCGATCCGCGTCTGTCCTGGGATCGCGAACCAGATGTAAACCATGAGGAGTCTTCGGAACATGGAAAAAACTAGCGGGGAAGCCAAAGTGCAGAAGGTGAAAAACTGGTCGCCGGTCTGGATATTCCCCATCGTAACGGCGTTGATTGGCGCCTGGATTCTGTTCTATCACTACAGCCATCAGGGGCCGGAAGTCACACTTATTACCACCAACGCGGAAGGGATCGAAGGCGGAAAAACGGCGATTAAGAGCCGCAGCGTGGATGTTGGGATAGTGGAAAGCGCCGTGCTGACCGATGACCTTCACCATGTGGAAATCAAAGCGCGCCTGAACCCTGATATGGAAAAGCTGCTGCATAAAGACTCTGTCTTTTGGGTAGTAAAACCGCAAGTAGGCCGTGAGGGCATCAGTGGGCTTGGGACGCTGCTTTCAGGCGCCTATATCGAACTGCAGCCTGGCACTAAGGGCGCGCAGCCGGATAATTATCAGCTGCTGGACTCGCCGCCGTTGGCGCCGCCAGATGCAAAAGGGATCCGTGTCATTCTCGACAGCAACAAAGCGGGACAATTAACGCCCGGGGACCCGGTACTGTTCCGCGGTTATCGTGTAGGTTCAGTAGAAACCAGCACCTTTGATCCGCAAAAGCGCAGCATTAGCTATCAGTTGTTCATCAATGCGCCAAACGATCGGCTGGTGACCAGCAACGTGCGTTTCTGGAAAGACAGCGGCATTGCGGTTGATCTCAGCGCTTCAGGTATGCGTGTTGAGATGGGTTCCCTGACAACACTCTTTGGCGGCGGCGTCAGCTTCGACGTGCCGGAGGGATGGGAGCCTGGTCAGGTGGTGGCTGAGAAGTCAGAGTTCAAATTATTCGACGATCAGCGAAGCATCCAGGAGTCGCTCTATACCGATCATATCGACTACCTGTTGTTCTTTGACGACAGCATACGTGGTCTGCAGGCCGGGGCGCCGGTCGAGTTCCGCGGCATTCGTCTGGGGACGGTCGCCCAGGTGCCCTACTTTGTTCCCGGTATGAAACAAGCTGTCAGGAAAGATTATCGTATTCCTGTCTTAATCCGCATTGAGCCGGAGCGGCTGGCTAATCAATTTGGTGAAGATCCAGAAATTGGCAAGCATCTGCCGGACGTGGTTAAAAACGGTCTGCGCGCCTCGCTGAAAACCGGCAACCTCGTAACGGGACAGCTTTATATCGATCTGGATTTCTATCCGAAAGCGCCGCCAGTAACCCAGATGCCGTCGTTTAACAATTATCTGGTTATTCCAACCGTCAGCGGTGGGCTGGCGCAAATCCAGCAGCGCCTGATGGATACGCTGGACAAGATTAACAATCTGCCGCTCAATCCAATGATCCAACAGGCTACCAATACGCTAAGTGAAAGCCAGCGTACCATGCGTCGCCTCCAGACTACGCTTGATAACCTCAACAAGCTGACCGCCAGCGAATCGACGCAGAATCTGCCTGCGGATATGCAACGTACTCTGCGCGAGCTTAACCGCAGCATGCAGGGCTTCCAGCCGGGTTCTGCTGCCTATAACAAGATGGTGGCCGATATGCAGCGCCTCGATCAGGTATTGCGCGAGCTGCAGCCGGTTCTGCGAACCCTTAATGAGAAGAGCAACGCGCTGGTATTTGAAGCGAAGAATAAAAAAGATCCGCAGCCGAAGAGGGCAAAAGAATGAAAAAGTGGCTCCCGGTCATCATGGCTGTTGCGCTGAGTGCGTGCAGCAGCACGGATGAAACGATCTGGTATCAACTGCCTGCCGCCTCGCAGACGGTCACGCAGCGCGCCGCAACCGACAGTAATCGTCTGCTGTGGGTAGAACAGGTCGCCGTTCCTGATTACCTGGCTGGTAACGGCGTAGCGTACCAGACGACCGAGGTTCAATATAATATTGCCAACAGCAATCTTTGGGCCAGCCCGCTCGACCAGCAACTGCGCAACACGCTGGTGACTAACCTGACCGGGCAGCTGCCTGGCTGGGTAGTCTCCGCTCAACCGCTCGGCAGCGAACAGGATACGCTTAACGTCAATGTGACGGGCTTCCATGGACGTTACGACGGACGCGTTATCGTTAGCGGCGAATGGTTGCTCAACCATCAGGGGCAACTGCTGAAGCGGCCTTTCCATATTGAGCTCAAGCAGCAACAGGACGGGTATGACGCTATGGTTAAAGCACTGGGGGTCGGCTGGCAACAGGCAGCACAAAGTATTGCCAGCGAAGTATCTCGCCTGCCATAAGAATATTTAATCTGGTCTCAAGCCGCTGCGGGAACGACTTATCTGGCAGCGGCTTTTCTTTTGCCCTTAACAGGATACCTGAACATCCCGCCGCGCTTTGTACAAAGCATTTTTCTGATAGCTCACAAATATGACATTGGCGTGAATTTTGCGCGTTGACGACTCATGCTTTTGCAGGTATTGGTAAGGGGTGGTTGCACATTTTGTAATCACTGTTTTCTTTCCACCAGACTGAAAATGAGGGAAACGAGGCATGAAGAGACAAAAACGAGATCGCCTGGAACGGGCTCATCAACGCGGTTATCAAGCCGGTATGACCGGACGATCAAAAGAAATGTGTCCTTATCAGGCTTTGAATCAAAAGTCTCATTGGCTGGGAGGCTGGCGAGAAGCCATGGAGGACAGGGCCGTAATTGCCTGATCCTGTCTCTTTAGAAGGAAGAAACCTCCGCATTGCGGAGGTTTCGCTGTTCTGGGGGATTATCAGAACGAAGAAGTATCCTGGAACAGACCGACTTTCAGATCGGTTGCGTTGTAGATCAGATGACCATCAACCAGCACTTCGCCATCAGCAATACCCATTACCAGACGGCGGTTTACAACGCGTTTGAAGTGGATGCGGTAGGTAACTTTTTTCGCACTAGGCAGTACCTGACCGGTAAATTTCACTTCACCCACGCCCAGCGCGCGACCTTTACCTTCGCCGCCGAGCCAGCCCAGATAGAAACCGACTAACTGCCACATCGCGTCGAGACCGAGGCAGCCTGGCATCACCGGATCGCCGATGAAATGGCAACCGAAGAACCACATATCCGGATTGATATCGAGTTCGGCTTCAACATAGCCTTTATCATAGTTGCCACCGGTTTCGGTCATTTTGACCACGCGGTCCATCATCAGCATATTCGGAGCCGGCAACTGCGGGCCTTTAGCGCCAAACAGTTCACCGCGACCAGAGGCAAGAAGATCTTCTTTCGTATAGGAATCGCGTTTGTCTACCATGTCTTAAATCAGCCTTATTTTAGTGAGGGACGCAGGTTAGCTAACATGTGTACGCTGAACAAGTCCGATCAGTTACGGCTGAACCAGCCTAACCAGCGCAGCGGCCACGGAAAACGGTGGCGTGCTTCCAGTTGTGTAGCCTGAGCAATCCGCTCCTGAATCGTCTGTATTAATGTCGTCTTACCTTCACCGTCCCACGGCAGGGTGGTAAGCAGCGGCAGCGCATCAGTAACATCATCAATAGCCCATAGCGAAAATTGCTCGTTCTTGACCGCTTCCAGCACTTCACTGTTGAGGCAAAGGTGACGTACGTTGGCAAGCGGAATAATAGCGCCCTGCTTGCCGGTAAGCCCACGCTGCTGGCACAGATTAAAGAAACCTTCAATCTTTTCATTTAACCCGCCAACAGGCTGCGCGCGACCAAACTGATCTACCGAGCCGGTAATCGCGATATGCTGATGTAACGGAACGTCCGCCAGCGCGCTTATCAGCGCACAGAGTTCAGCCATAGAGGCACTGTCGCCATCTACTTCATTGTAGGACTGTTCGAAGGTCAAAGAGGCGGAGAAGGGCATTTGCTGTTCAAGCTGCAGCTCCGCCATTAAAAACGCCTGCATGATCATCATACCCTTGGCGTGGATGTTGCCGCCAAGCTCCGCCTTGCGCTCCACATCAATAAATTCCCCGGAGCGCGTTAATCTGACCAACCCGCTCGCCTTCCGTTTCAACCAGAATTTGCTCAAGCAGGAGCTCATCCTGCATACGCTCCGGCAGGAAGCCTTCACGCCAGGCGCGTTGCTCAAGCATTTGCACCATCTCATCGCCGGAGAATTGGTCGCCTTCGCAATAGGGCGCAACTTCTTTCAATTGACGGGTAAGCCATAGAGGACAGAGCGGCAACGTCTCCTGATCGCCTGTATAGCGAACCGCTTCACGGATAAGCGCTTCCCATGCATCAGGCGCTGGCGAAGGAAGAGCGGCGTCGTGCGCTACGCTGCGCACCCATTGACACCAGTTCGCCATGCACTCTTCATCAGTAAGTTGCAGGTTCTCTTCGAACTCGCTATAAACGGCCAGAGAGGCGAGTTCGGGCTCCATCTCCTGAAAATCAGCAAGGGAGTCGCGCTCGCCTACCAGAATGACTTTTAACTGCAGCGGCAGCGAAGGCACTGAAACAGGCAACGGGCGTGTCTCATCCGGCGAGAGCCAGTCAAAGCGCGAGTGGGTGACTATCTGCTTAAGACGAAGCCAGAGAAGGGGCTGTAACAGCAGAGTCTTAAGCGAAATAACCAGAATGCCGCCGTTCGCCTTATGGACAAGCCCCGGTTCCAGCGTAATCTCGCCATTAAACAGGCGGACGCAACCAAACAGCTGTTCGGTTTCGACCCAATCGGCAGTTATCACTTCGCCGGTGGTACAAAAGTCACCTGTCTGGTTATTGGCTGGCAGAAAGGCAATCTTATTGCTTTCAATCTGATAATGACCGCCAAAGTGCTGTTCCGGCAAGGTAAACTGACTACGTGCCGCAGCGGCGATAATTTTAAGGTAATCATGCTCTTCCGGCGCTTTAACCAGCATAAAAGAAGAAGCAGAACGAGGATGACAGAGTTGCGACAGGCCATAACAGAGACGAGACTGTAGGGTGTCGAATTCCAGTGTATTTTCCGTGTCGGATAAGGGCTGTGCAAATAGTGTCTGATATTGTTCAGTATCAGGAACCAGCGCACGCCATGAAAGTCGATTTATGGTCAAAGTTTACTTTTTTGGGTTGATGGTCAAAAGCGCGATTATACCGCAATGGCTCCGCCTGCACACGGTTAATCCCCCACTGCCTCACCATAAACGGTGACAGGTTCACGGTAGTTCAATTCATTTCAGCGAAACGAAGAAAAACTGTTATCCTGAAACAAGTTACACGGTCACCCTGAGATCGCAATGAAATATCAACAACTGGAAAATCTTGAAAGCGGCTGGAAGTGGAAATACCTGGTAAAGAAACACCGGGAAGGGGAACTTATCACTCGTTACCAGGAAGCCAGCGCGGCTCAAGAAGCGGTAAACCTTTTACTGGCGATGGAAAACGACCCTGTGCGCGTCCTTGGCTGGATAGATGAACATATTAATCCGGCGCTGCTTAACCGAATGAAGCAGACTATACGCGCACGCCGTAAGCGTCATTTTAATGCCGAACATCAGCACACCCGTAAGAAATCAATCGATCTGGAGTTTATGGTCTGGCAACGTCTGGCAGGCCTTGCGCAGCGTCGCGGCATTACGCTTTCTGAAACCATCGTACAGCTAATTGAAGATGCAGAACGCAAAGAAAAATATGAAAGTCAGATGTCGAATCTGAAGCAAGACTTACAGGCGTTGTTAGGTAAGAAATCGGAAGATTAAAAAAAGCCGAGTGCTGATAATAAAAAACCCCGCCGGAGCGGGGTTTTTTTAACGTATAACTTAAGCCTGCGGCTGAGTTACAACGTCTTTGATACCTTTAACTTCGATTTCAACGCGACGATCTGGCGCCAGGCAGTCGATCAGAGCTGCACGCGCTTTCACGTTGTCACAGGTGTTGCCGGTAACCGGGTTGGATTCGCCCATACCACGTGCGGAGATCTTGTTGGACGGGATACCTTTAGAGATCAGGTAGTCAACAACAGACTGAGCACGTTTCTCGGACAGACCCTGGTTGTAAGCGTCAGAACCGATACGGTCGGTGAAGCCCAGAACCACTACAGAACCGTCTTTCGGATCCAGGTTGCTCAGCTGGCTGTACAGCTGATCCAGCGCCTGCTGACCTTCCGGTTTCAGAGTAGATTTGTTGAAGTTGAACAGAACGTCAGACTTCAGGGTGAAGTGTTTGGTCTGTACTTCCGGAGCCGGAGCCGGAGCCGGAGCAACTACCGGAGCAGCTTCTTCCTGCTGGCCGAAACGGTAGGAAACACCTACGCTCAGCATGCCGTTGTCCGGACGAACGCCAACGGTGTTGCCGTCGCCGATGTTGTTAACCCACTGGTATTCCAGACGGGTAGCGATATCGCGGGTCATCGCCCATTCTACGCCGCCAGCGAAGACCGGAGAAACGCCGGTGTCGTGGTCGTCGCCAGCAATGCTGTTGCTGGAGTCAGCGCGCCATACCATGCCGCCCAGACGAGTGTATACGTCCAGGTTATCAGCTACCGGGTAACCCAGTTTCGCGGTCAGCTGTACGCCCTGAGCTTTGAATGCGCCGTTGATGGTGTCGCCTTTGTACGGCATACGGCCCAGCCAGTCGTAACCCATTTCGAAACCAACGTACGGGTTAACCTGGTAACCACCGAACGCACCTGCACCGAGCTGGCTCTCATGAGTCGGGCCGTCGTTGTTCAGGGAGCTGTTATACCAACCGGTATCGTGGAACTGGGACCAACCCAGCTTACCACCCGCATACCAGGTGTTATCTTTCGGTGCAGGCCATGAACAGATCGAAAAGTTCACGGTTAAATCCTTCACCGGGGTTATTGCTCAATATGTAACTCTACCGATATTTTCGGTTTATGAGAGCAACCCTGGCGAGGTAAAGTCTACAACGTAGTTGAAAACTTACAAGTGTGAACTCCGTCAGACACATGAAAAAAAGCGCTTGCGAACACATTTTTTAACATTTTAGGAACTTATTTAGCCGTTGAAAACACGGCTAAAACCCGTCCAGCCCGCTAATTTCGCTTCATGCTAATGACCTGGCAAGGCCTCTGTAAGGGGCAAAAAATGATGCTAAGATTAGTCTTAAATTAACTTAATGATACAAACTTGAGTGAATTTTTAACCCTGAGCGAGGTCGATGACCCTCGTGAGTCGCCAGGGTAGGGCGCATCAGAAAGCCCATTGCGTTTCCCTTTTCCGCCGCTTCTGTCAGGCGGCGATATTCATCATCGCTAAGATCGCGTGATAGCCAGCCTATCACCACGCTATAGTTTCCCGTTTCGAGCGCGCGAATCATCGAACTAATCGTCAAATGGGGATCCATCTGGCTGACCTGCATTACTTTTGTTAAAGGCAAACCCGATGCCTGAACCCACTGACGGCTCAGGCGCTGTTGCGGCGTCAGCCACAACTGCCAGCGAGACTGCTGGCCTAACTGCTGAAGCAGCGGCAATAAAACCAGTTGTGTCATCCACGGCTGGTCTTCTCGATACATCACTTCACTTATCAACCCTTTCATTTCTACGTCTGCCGTTGTGTTTGCCGTGTTAGCAGCCATCTGGCGACCATTTACTGCGCGATGTTGATGTTGAGAAAAGTACATAAGAGATCCAGCTCCGCAGGTTACTGTATGCATATACAGTACTGCCGGAAGGGACAAAGATCAACCTAAATTTCTGAAAGCGCCTCGCAATTTTGATTTGCAATCGAATGTAATGGTGACTTTAGGATTGCCGAAGAGAGATAAGTTGCATATGTTCCAGTTAGCGGAAGAACTAAGAGGGAATTTTTTCATTAGTGTTTGATATGAAAGGGATAATCATGAATAAAATTTCTAAAGATACTATCTGTAACGTACAGCGTGCGCTTTCATCTCTGGGCCAGATCCGCAGCCGTGCCTTGTTTGGCGGCTATGGCTTATCGATCGAAAACACCATGTTTGGCATGGTAGCCGATGGGGGCTTTTACCTAAGAATGAGTGTCCTTTGTGCAGAACAAAGCTGGATGCGCAATGCTGAACAGCTGACATTCACGCGTCGCGGCCGTTCAATAGCATTAAATTATTATCTTGTCGGGGACACGTTATGGAATAACCCCATCCAACTGCGAGAACAAGCCTGGATTTCTCTTGTAGGAGCACAGCATGAACGGGCGCAGCGAGAGACAGAGAGGCGATTGAAGGATTTACCTAATCTCACGCTGCAAATGGAAACGCTGCTGTGGGAGGCTGGCATCAAAAACGTTGAAATGCTGCGCGCCTGCGGAGCTAAAGAGAGCTGGTTAAGGCTACGGAAAATTAATAAGAACCTGGGACTGAAAATACTGTATGCGCTTGAAGGCGCCCTATCCGAAACGCATGAAGCGGCGCTCCCGGCGGATATTCGCCGGGAACTTAACGAGTGGTTTCAGCGTTACTCGAAACCGCTTCACTCCTGAGGTATCTGCTGCTGAAGTCGGCTTATTTCCGGCAGCAGTGAAATAAGCAGACCTATTTGCTGCAATACCAGCGGTTCTTTGCTGTCTGGACGGGGTTCAATCTGATTGATGCGCTGCGCCAGGTCATTAAGCGCGTGCTGGACTTTTACTTCATCGGCAGGCTGATGGTGCAGCGCATCATCCACATAGCAAACGGCATCATCAATCAGGGTCAGGACTTCCGTCCGTTCAAGCTTCTCACGATGCGCCCCGAGGGCTGAAATATAACTGGTAAAGGTATGGTTCAGACAGAGTAAACGAAACGCGGCATCCCGGAGTTCAGGAGTCGCTTTCGGTTCGCTCGACATGTTTGATACCACCGAAGCCAGTTCAGCATCGCGGTTGTGCGCATCACGGCGTGCGATACGGTATTCCAGGCGGTTGTCACGTCCCTGGTGATATTGTTCAAGAATGGCGTCCAGGTAACGGCAGTTAGCATTCAGGGCGCGCTCCAGCACCAGCGGGAGACGGCGGAAGCGCCAGTCAGGCCAGATAAACGTCACTGCCGCCCAGGCGATAGCGCAGCCGATCAATGTATCTACAATACGCGGAAGCGCGACCTCGAATCCCTCACCGAGCAGGTTAAAACAGAGCAGCACCAGCAGCGTAATAAACATGGTGGCATGAGCGTATTGCACGGTGCGGAAAACAAAAAACAGCACCCCTGTCACCACAATCAGCACTAATTGTCCTTCAAGCGAAGGCACAAAATAGAGAATGGGCAGGCCCAGGGCGACGCCAATCAACGTACCGATGACGCGTAATGCCAGACGGTGCCGGGTGGCGTTGTAGTTGGGCTGGCAAACAAACAGACTGGTAAGGAGGATCCAGTAGCCATGGTGCAGACCGGTCAGTTGAATAAAGGCGTAACCCACGCAGAGCACAACAGACATACGCACTGCGTGTCGAAACAGCGCCGATTCCGGCGTAAGGTTGCGGCTCAGGCGTTCGCGAATATCGCTGAACCCGTGCAGACTGTCATCCGCCAGACGGTTTTCATTCTCGCTACCAGGTGTTTCCAGCCACTGCTCCGATTCAATAGAGGCAAGTTGCGCATCGATAGCCCTGAGGTTAGTGAGAAGAAAACCCAGCGCCTTCATTTCAGCGGCAGAAGTCCCGGACGCCTGGACGCGGTCAAGCGCTGCCTCCAGATGAGTAAAAGCCCGCTCAAAGCGAACGTCGTGCTGATAATGGGTACGCAACAGAATGGATTGCGCCAGTTGCTGGCAGGCGCGGGACTGCATTGAAAGCAAACGCTGGAAGCGAAACATGATATCGCTGTAACGAAACTTATCACGCAGCGCCTGATACTGAATATGAGATGAGCTGGCCCGTTCGTGGATATCCTGCGCCGCAAAATAGTAATGAAGCGTGCGGCGCGTTCCACGTTGTCCGCGATCGCCTCGCAGGCGGGTAAGCAGCGAGGCTTTGGTCTGGTTCAGCGTACCCACAAGCTGGCTATTCGCCATGGCGAGGTCAAGCATCGGCACCTGGCTTTCATTTTCAATATCCGGATCAAAGAAGCGGGATTTGATATCCAGATAGTGCGCCAGCTGTTCATAGCAACGCGCAAGGTTATCCTGCAGGGGACGGATAGGGAAAATCAGATGGCCTGCCAGCGTTAACAGGTTATACCAGACTGCTCCGGCCAACAGCAGCAGCGGCTGTTGGTACCAGTGCTCATAAAGCGAAACGCCGAGCATGGTATAAACGGCGGTAAGCAGTGCCCCAAAAGCGATAGTGGCGTAGCGTTGACCAAGGCCCCCCAGCAAAATAAAACCACTGGTAGAGAGCGTTAGCCCCAACGCGAACAGCCATGGCCAGGGAAAAAGCAGTTCCACTGAAGCGGAGGCGATAAAAAAGCTAATCAGCGTAATAATCAAATTGCGCAAGCGACCGGTCAGCCGATCGTCGAGATCGGTGAGCGCAGCGGCCACCACGCCAAGCGTTAGCGGAATCGTCAGCTTAACCTCGCCCAGCCACCACGGCAGGGCCGCCGTACCGCTAAGCGCAATAAAGATGCGCATGTTATAAAGCCAGACGCTATTCCAGGTATAGCGGCGAAGCAGGGGGCTCAACATAATGGCAACCGATCCTTACTTCGACTGAAAATGGCGATAAGCGTTAGTTTCACGGGCCGCCTGAGCCGTTTCTACGGAAACCACGCGACGCCCGACCGGCCAGAGCGCAATGGCGGCAATTTTGAAATTCGCAATGCCCACCGGAATGCCAATCACCGTAAGGCACTGGGCGATGCCGGTCGTGATATGCAGCAGGCAGAGCCACCAGCCAAACAGCACCAGCCAGACAACGTTCAGCAGCGTACCACCTGCATTCAGCACGGCGCTTTTACCCTCCGGACGCAGTTCATCCACATGAATCGCTTCATTACCGTAAGGCACCAGCGACAGCTTGGTTATTTCCCAACAGGAGCGAGTAAGCGGCAGCGTAATAACCAGCACCATGCTTACCACCGTCGCCAGCAGCCAGGAGAGCGTTGTGAGAAAACCACCCAATACAAAATTAAGAATATTAAGAACAGTACGCATAGGACCTCTGTGTGCGTGCCGAAAGAAAATCAATAACCACAGCAATTGTAACGCGTTTTGGGTCTGGAGCGTCATATCCGCGGAGGGTAAACTGCATGCACTCTAAAAGTCTCTCTGGCAGCCTCATGGAACTGAAAGCAACTTCTCTGGGAAAACGTCTCGCTCAGCACCCTTACGATCGGGTGGAAATTCTCTCCGCAGGGGTCAAAGTTTCCGGCGATCGGCATGAATACTTGCTGCCTTTTAACCAGCTATTAGCCATTAACTGCAAGCGCGGTCTGGTATGGGGCGAGCTGGAGTTCGTATTGCCGGACAATAAAGTGGTGCGATTGCATGGCACCGAGTGGAGCGATACGCAGCGCTTTTATCATCATTTACAAGCGCTCTGGCAACAGTGGAGCGACGAGATGAGCGAAGTGGCGGCGGGCGTGCTTCAGGCAGAGCTTACGCGCATCGCAGCGCAGACGGGTGAAGAAAAATGGCTGCGGCGCAAGGAACTGGAAGGCGTGCAACAACGCATTCGCGACGCTTTTAGCGCTTTGCCATTGCCGCTGTCGCGTCTGGAAGAGTTCGATAACTGCCGCGATCTCTGGCGTCAGTGCCAGGCCTGGTTAACAAATATAGACGCCGCGCGGCTGGCGCATAACCAGTCTTATACGGAAAAGATGCTTGAAAAATACGCTGATTTCTTCGCAAGCGTCGAAAGCGCGCCGCTTAACCCTTCACAGGCGCGCGCGGTAGTGAATGGCGAAACGTCGCTGCTTGTGCTGGCAGGCGCTGGCAGCGGTAAAACTTCGGTGCTGGTGGCCCGGGCAGGCTGGCTGATGGCGCGCGGCGAAGCGCTGCCTGAGCAGATTTTGCTGCTGGCGTTCGGGCGTAAAGCGGCGCAGGAGATGGATGAGCGCATCCGGGAGCGGCTGCATACCGAAGAGATTAGCGCCCGTACCTTCCACGCGCTGGCGTTGCACATTATTCAGCAGGGGAGTAAAAAAGCGCCAAAGGTCAGCGAGCTTGAGAATGACGCTGAAGCGCGTCATGCGCTGTTGATTGACGCCTGGCGTGAGCAGTGCCAGCAGAAAAAAGCGCAGGCGAAAGGCTGGCGGCTATGGCTTGAAGAGGAGCTGGAGTGGGAACTGCCGGAGGGCGATTTCTGGCAGGACGATCGTCTCGCAAGGCGGCTCGCGGGCAGGCTTGATCGTTGGCTTGGGTTAATGCGTATGCATGGCGGCTCGCAGGCGGAAATGATCGCAGATGCCGACGAAGCGGTGCGCGATGGCTTCCAGAAGCGCGTAAAACTGATGGCGCCACTGCTAAAGGCGTGGAAAGCCGCGCTGAAAGCCGAGGGCGCAGTCGACTTCTCAGGGCTGGTTCATCAGGCTATCAACGTGCTGGAGAAAGGCCGCTTTATTAGCCCATGGAAGCACATCCTGGTGGATGAGTTTCAGGATATCTCTCCCCAGCGTGCGGCGCTGCTGGCGGCGTTGCGTCGTCAAAATTCCGGCACCTCGCTTTTCGCCGTAGGCGATGACTGGCAGGCTATTTACCGCTTCAGCGGAGCGGAGTTGCTGCTGACGACATCTTTCGCTCATCATTTTGGCGAAGGGGACAATTGCGCTCTCGACACCACCTATCGCTTCAACCAGCGTATTGGCGAAATCGCCAATCGTTTTGTGCAGCAAAACCCACATCAACTGGCGAAACCACTGAACAGCCTGACCCCGGGAGATAAAAAAGCGGTAACGCTACTGGCGCAAAATATGCTCGAAGCGCTGCTGGATAAGCTGAGCGGTTTTGTGAAACCGCACGAGCGGGTGCTGGTGCTGGCGCGCTATCACCATCTGCGCCCGGCGGAGCTGGATAAAGCGGCGACGCGCTGGCCTAAGCTGCCGCTTGAGTTTATGACGATTCACGCCAGCAAAGGCCAACAGGCGGATTACGTGATTATCGTTGGTTTGCAGGAAGGGCGAGAGGGGTTCCCGGCGCCTGCGCGCGAATCAGTCATGGAACAGGCGTTGTTGCCGCAGCCGGAAGATTTCCCTGATGCCGAGGAGCGGCGCCTGCTTTATGTTGCGTTAACCCGGGCGCGTCATCGCGTCTGGCTGCTTTATGATAAAGAGGCGCCATCTTGTTTCGTCGACGAATTGCATCAGCTCGGCGTACCGATGGCGCGAAAACCGTAATTTATTTCAGGCGCTCGGCGAGGTAGCGCGCGTAATCCGGAATCTGGATCGCCACGCTATTGCGAAAGTCGGGCGACTGAATAATAAAATCGGCCGTAGAGACGTTAGTGGCGACCGGGATATTCCAGACGGTGGCCAGCCGCAGCAGCGCTTTGACGTCCGGGTCGTGCGGTACGGCGTTAAGCGGGTCCCAGAAGAAAATCAGTACGTCGATTTTCCCTTCGGAAATCATGGCCCCGACCTGCTGGTCGCCGCCCATCGGGCCGCTCAACATGGCGTTCACATTAAGCGCGGTAGCGCGCTGGATAAGGTTGCCGGTAGTGCCTGTCGCATAGAGCGTGTGATGTTCGAGGATCGCTTTGTGTTGCTCAACCCACTTCATCAGCGTCGATTTACAGTGATCGTGCGCCACCAGCGCAATGTGCTTCTCGGCGGCAATAGTGCGTGTGGTTAATTCCATAGCAGTTTCCAGAAAGTAAGAATGGCTACAGCTTACTGAAAGTGGCCAGGGCTGCAAGCGAAGCGCAGCAAAAAGCCGCTGCTATATGAGGAAATCAGGAGGAGGGTTGCTGTTTCGCCCACTCCATAAAGCGGGAGCGGGTGGTCGCGTCCGCCTGCTGATACCAGTATTTCAGGCGCTGCTCGGTCAGCGTTTGCGAATGCGAAACCGGCGCGTCAAGCTCAGAGACGCCTGAAAGCAGCGTACTGTCGTCCGCAACCATACTGACGAAGCGCGGCATGGCGGCGGCTTTACCGGAGCGGTTATAACGGCGGACATCACGTTCATAATTGAGCCCGTTAGCGGAATCGGTAACCGGCAGAACATCAAGCTTAATGGGGATATCATTAGCCGAGCCGTCCAGAAGTTGCAGCTGCGGCGCTGTATCAAAACGCTGGCTCTCCCGTTCGGTTTCAATTCGCGGCAGGCTAAAGTTAACCTGGCTTACGTCGCGCGTATCGAAACTGACAATCAGAGCGGGAGAAATCCACAGTCGCTGTTCATGAGAAGAGGTATGCACCGTTTTTTCCAGGCGAAACACCAGCTGGTGCGGCCCGTTATCCAGTTCAAGGCTGTCGGCGCCTCGCAAAAGCGAGCCTGAGACTTTCTTGCCGTCCAGTACCAGCAGATCCACATCGCCTGAAAGGTGAAGCGTGGTGGCATAGCCTGAAGCCGGTATCCACACCGTAAAAAGGAATGCCGCGATCAGGCCAAATCTCATGGTTAACTCCTGTTCATACCCGTGCCTTTGTTGCCTTAAGATGTGTCAAATTTTTACAGAAATAACGCTTCATAACCTATACAGCCTGAAGAGAAAAAGCCCTCATGCATCCGTATGGGAATGATGGAGAGAAGGGCGTCTTTGGCATACACTTGCTCTATTATCCGAGGGGGAGGGGAATATGAAAGAGGCTGATATTGCAGGTATTTTGAAAAACACCCAGACCATCGCGCTGGTGGGGGCGAGCGACAAACCCGACCGTCCAAGCTATCGCGTCATGGCCTACCTGCTTGACCAGGGTTATCACGTCATCCCGGTTTCGCCGAAAGTGGCGGGCAAGACGCTGCTGGGCCAGCAAGGCTACGGCACGCTGGCGGAGATCCCGGAAAAGGTCGATATGGTGGACGTATTCCGTAATTCGGAAGCAGCATGGGGGGTTGCGCAAGAGGCGATAGCGATAGGGGCGAAAACCCTCTGGCTCCAGCTTGGCGTGATTAACGAACAGGCGGCGGTGCTGGCGCGCGACGCCGGGCTTAATGTCGTGATGGACCGCTGCCCGGCGATTGAAATTCCCCGTCTGGGGCTGGCGAAATAACAAAAAACCCGGCTTTGCCGGGTTTTTACTTAGTTGCGCAATCGCGGCGCCTGAAGCTGCTGGCGTATGGTTCGCGCCAGTTCATCCAGCGAAGGCTGCTCGGGATGTTCAGCCTGAGTTTCGCTGCTTAACTGGGCTTCGGCAAGATAAGTATGAACGGGCTGGCCGTCATCATCTTCCATTACCACATGGTACCAGGGGGCGGCGCGAAGGTCGGCGTTAACGGCCAGTTCATCCGCTGTGGGTTCATCAAGAGAGTATTCAGGATCAATATCCACCACTACCCCGAGATAACCCAGCAGAGAATGACGGACCTGCTGACCGATACCGAATTTGCTGGCTATCATAGTCCCCTCCCGGAAAACGTTACTCCGCACAGATATGCGGGCAACTTTTTCTCTTTCAAGTTACATGACGCGACAGGCAAACCCTTTCAGATAAAGCCCTTCCGGGTAGCTCGCCAACACGGGATGGTCAGCGGCCTGACGGAACTGCTCTATAAATTGTACATCACGACCAGCATCTGTTGCGGCATCGGCGATGATTTTCTGAAATAAATCGGTGGTCATCAGGCCTGAGCAAGAGAAAGTCAGCAGCACGCCACCCGGGTTAAGCAGTTGAATAGCCAGCATATTAATATCTTTATAGCCGCGGCAGGCGCCCATCAGCTGGCTCTTGTTTTCCACAAACTTAGGCGGGTCCATAACAATAACGTCGAATTTCTCGCCCTGGTCGCGATATTTGCGCAGCAGTTTGAAAACATCGTCACGCTGGAACTCCGCTTTGCTGAGGTCAAGGCCATTCAGTTCAACGTTTTGCCGGGCGACATCCAGCGCCTCTTGCGAAGTATCTACGCTTATTACCTGGCTGCAGCCGCCCATTAGCGCGGACACCGCAAAGCCGCCGGTATAAGAGAAACAGTTCAGCACGCGCTTATCGGCCACGTAGCGGCGGGTCGCAAAGCGGCTGTCGCGCTGGTCAAGATAATACCCCGTCTTGTGTCCGCGCTGGATGTCCACCAGCAACTTCATGCCATGCTCCTCAATCGGCAACAGCGCTGGCGGCAGGTCGCCGCTGACCGGGCCTTGCGCTAATTCCAGCCCCTCTTTTTTACGTACCGCCACATCGGAGCGATCGTAAATTGAACACTGAGGATAGAGCGCCTGCAGCGCGGAAACCAGCGCCGGGCGTTGATATTCGGCGCCGGCGGAAAGCAACTGCAGCACCAGGAAGTTGCCAAAACGGTCAATAGTGACGCCTGGCATGCCGTCCGATTCGCCGGCAATCAGGCGATAGCTGTCGAGACCATCGCGCTCCGCCAGCCAGTCGCGCCACTGCTGCGCCTGCTGAAGGCGACGGGTAAAGAAGGCGATATCGATAGTTTCGTCGCGATCGAACGTCCAGACGCGGGCGCGGATCTGCGAAGCCGGGGACAAGGCGCCGCGCGCCAGCCATTTACCCTGATGGTCGACGATATCGACCGTTTCACCGGCAGAGGCTTTGCCTTCAAGACGCGCGACGGCGCCGGAAAAGACCCAGGGGTGGCGGCGCAGCAGAGATTTCTCGCGCCCTTTGGCTAACACTAAACGTACACTCATAATTTGCTATGCTGCTCTGTAAAGAAAATGGGCGACATTCTCCTGACTCTGGCCGGGAAATGCAATTAAGCCCGCCAGTTTAAGGAGAGAGGATATGTCGACAGTATGCACTATTGCCTGGGTTCACGGCCTCGTTCAGGGCGTTGGCTTTCGCTACAGCACGCAGCATGAGGCGCAGCGGCTGGGGTTGACCGGTTATGCCCGTAATCTGGACGACGGCACCGTTGAGGTGGTCGCCTGCGGCGAAGCGGAAAAAGTGGAACAACTCATCGCCTGGCTGAAGGCGGGCGGGCCGCGCAGCGCCCGGGTGGAAAAAGTGTTGACCGAGCCGCATCAGCCCGGCCGCGAATGGACCAACTTCGGCATTCGCTATTAAATACACTTCACGGGTTTAGGCAGGCCGGCGATTTTGGTCGCCTGCTTAGCCGGGCCTTTCGGGAACAGACGGTAAAGGTAGCGGCTGTTGCCTTTCTCTTCGCCAAACTTATTGGCCATCGCCTTTACCAGCATGCGGATAGCCGGTGAAGTATTAAACTCCAGATAAAATTCGCGCACGAAGCGCACCACTTCCCAGTGCTCTGGCGACAGGGCGATGCCCTCTTTTTCGGCGATGACTTCCGCCAGCCCTTCGCTCCAGTGACTGGTCTCTTTCAGATAGCCTTCGCTATCGGTCTCTATTTCTTTGCCTTCAAACGTCAACATACATTCCGGACCCGTTCGTCAAACGGCGTGCAGTGTAGCAAATTTTCCGCCCGCCAAAAACAAAGCCCCGCGAAGTGCGGGGCCAGGTTAGAGAGTCAGTGACGCTTAATCGCGGCTGGCGAAGCCCAGAATGCTGAGCAGGCTGACGAAAATGTTATACAGCGAAACGTACAGGCTGACCGTTGCGCGGATATAGTTGGTTTCGCCGCCATGAATGATATTGCTGGTCTCAAACAAGATGGCGCCAGATGAGATCAGAATAAACACCGCGCTGATAGCCAGATGCAGCGCCGGCAGCTGCAGGAAAATATTCGCCAGCATGCCGATAAGCACCACCACCACGCCCGCCATCAGCATGCCGCCGAGGAAGGACATATCCTTGCGCGTGGTCAGTACGTAAGCCGAGCAGGCGAAAAACACCAGCGCGGTGCCGCCCAGCGCCAGGGCAATCACATCCCCCATACCTGCTGAAAGATAAGTATTCAGCACAGGACCGAGGATATAACCGAGGAAGCCGGTGAAGGCGAACGCGGCCAGAATGCCGGTGGGTTTATTCGCCAGGCGGTAAGTCAGGAACATCAAACCATACATCCCGACCAGCGTCAGGATAAGCCCTGGCGAGGGCAGCATCAGCACCGTACTGGCGGTGGCGGTAATGGCGGAGAACGCCAGCGTCAGGCTTAAAAGGAAATAAGTATTGCGCAGCACTTTATGAGTACTGAGCAGCGACTGTCTGTCGCGAGCAGAGGTAATTATGCGATCCATGAGTCATTCTCACATTGCAGGGAATCAGTGGTTGAGCATAGAGCCAGAAGGCCCGGCGGCAAAAGCGGTTTTACCCATCTTTACTCAGTTTTATCCGAATAAAAACAAGCATTTTACAGCCGCAAAAACGCTTACGCCTGGCGGAAGTCAACTACCAATAAATAATCAGATCTCCCTCTTATAGGTGACTGAAAATTATTGCTTTCGCTGCTATGCGCAACTAAGAGTGTTAACGACCCCTTATTCAAACAAAAGGTGCGTAAAAGATAATGAATCAACACTCACGATTGATGGCTTTACTTGCGGCGGGGATCGCCGCTGCCTGTTCCGGCGCTTATGCCGCCACCGTGCCGCAGGGCGCTGCGCTGGCGCAAAAGCAGGAGCTGGTGCGTAATAATGGTAGTGAACCCGCCTCGCTGGATCCGCATAAAGTGGAAAGCGATGTGGAGTTCAATATCATCAGCGATGTATTTGAAGGGCTGGTGGCGGTAAAGCGCGACGGTTCTATTGAACCGCGGCTAGCGGAAAAGTGGGACAACCAGAACAACACCGTCTGGACATTTCATCTGCGAAAAGGCATTACCTGGTCTGACGGTGAGCCGATGACGGCGGAGGATATCGTCTGGAGCTGGCAACGACTCGTTGACCCGAAAACGGTCTCTCCTTATGCCAGCTATCCGGCGAATATGAATATTGAAAACGCGGCGGATATCGCTAATGGCAAAAAGCCTCCGTCGTCGCTTGGCGTAAAGGCGCTGGATGATAACACCGTGCAGGTGACGCTGACCCAGCCCACCGCGGCGTTTCTTTCCATGCTTGCTCACCCCTCGCTGGTGCCGATTGATAAAACTGCGGTACAGCGCTTCGGCGATAAATGGGCGCGGCCGGAGCATTTTGTCGGCAGCGGCGCTTATAAAGTGGTTGACTGGGTCGTCAATGAAAAAGTGGTAGGGGAGCGTAACAAGCGCTACTGGGATGATGCCCACACCGTCATCAATAAAGTCACCTGGTTGCCCATCTCTTCGGAAACCGCCGACGTTAACCGCTATAAAGCGGGTGAAATTGATATCACCAACACCATTCCCATTAACCAGTTCGCCCAGCTAAAGAAAACGCTGCCGGAAGAGGTGCACGTCTCGCCGCTGCTCGCTACCTACTATTACGAATTCAACACTTCGCGCCCGCCGTTTAACGACGCCCGCGTACGCCGCGCGCTCAATATGGCGCTGGATAAAGACATTATCGCCGATAAGGTGCTGGCCCAGGGACAGCGTCCCGCCTGGGTGCTGAGCCAGCCGGAGATCGGCGGCGCCAAAATCGCACCGCCGGACTACGCCAGTTGGCCGCGAGAGAAACGCATTGCCGAGGCGAAAAAGCTGCTGGAGGCGGCGGGCTTCAACGCTCAGCACCCGTTACAGTTCAACCTGCTCTATAACACGATGGAATCGCACCAGCGCATCGCCATCGCCGCAAGCTCTATGTGGCAGAAAAACCTGGGCGTGAAGGTGAAGCTGCAAAACCAGGAGTGGAAAACCATGCTCGATACCAAGCACACCGGTAATTTTGAGGTGGTGCGCTACTCCTGGAACGCGGATTACGATGATGCCTCCACCTTTCTGAATAACTTCCGCACCGGCGATAGTCAGAATACCTCCCGCTTTAGCAACGCGGATTATGACAACGCGCTCGCGAATGCGGCGAAAGCGGCCGATGCGGCAGAGCGCGGCAAATACTATCAGCAGGCGGAAACCATTCTGGCTGAGGAAGCGCCCGCCATTCCGCTCTACCACTATGTGCGCACGCATCTGGTCAAACCCTGGGTCGGTGGGTTTTACTCGAACAACCTTGGGTATTTCTATACCAAAGACATGTACATCCTGAAGCATTAAGGCTGCAGGCCTCGTCACGGGGCCTGATTTTTTTGCTGTAAAGTTGTTCACTTTGTTGTTATTTCAGGCGAATAAGGTTTTTTTGTCTGTTTTTGCGGCAAACGAACGCATTCGGGCTTTACAGGCCGCATGGGGATGTTTATAGTTCGCGTCATTGCGGAAGTGTGGCCGAGCGGTTGAAGGCACCGGTCTTGAAAACCGGCGACCCGAAAGGGTTCCAGAGTTCGAATCTCTGCGCTTCCGCCATCAAATTTAAGGGGATGCCGAAAGGCATCCCCTTTTTCGTTATGGAGACTGTGTATCCATTGCCTCCCCGCTGTATTGTCGTTTCCCGTGGCGCTGGCGCTGCGTGCGACAAATCGGCCGTCTTAAAAACGGGCCTTATAAACAAAAGCCCGATGTTTTTAGCTCTCTGTAAAAATGCCGGTAAGCTTATGCGAGAGCGTTACCGGCATTCATAACAGAAAATCATTTTGATTTATAAGCTGGCCTGCTGTTTCACCAGACTTAACGTTTGTGATTCTGTCACGCTGTTAACCATACGGATATCCATCTGCGGGTACGGAATATCAATATTATTTTCGTCCAGCGCTTCTTTAATGTTTTCCAGCAAATCGTAATAGGTGCTCCAGTAATCGCCGTTCCGCACCCAGACGCGAACAAAAAAGTTTAGCGACGAGGCGCCTAATTCACCCAGTCGCACAGTGACATCCCGGTTTTTATCCACGCGCGTATCGGCTTTAATCACTGCCGTAATAACAGACTTCACATCGGCGATACGATTCTGATAGCCCACGCCAATGACTAAATCGATACGACGGAAGGGATGCCGGGAATAGTTAACAATGCTGTCAGCGATGATCTTGCCGTTGGGGATGACCACTTCTTTACTGTCGGCAGTCAGCAACGTGGTGGAGAAAATATGCACTTTTTCAACCGCCCCTGCTACCGAGCCAATCTGCACATGTTCGCCGGCGCGGAAGGGACGTAGCGAAACCAGCAGCACTCCGGCAGCAAAGTTGGAAAGCGACCCCTGAAGCGCTAGCCCCACCGCCAGGCCAGCTGCGCCAATCACGGCGATAATCGATGAGGTTTCAATGCCCAGGCGGCCCAGCGCTGCCACCACCGCGAATGCGAGGGTAATGTAGCGAACCAGCGCGGTAAAAAAATGGACGACGGTAATATCAACCCGGCGGCGGACTAATAGCTTTTCCAGCCCGCTGGCCAGTAATCGGGAAAGCATTTTCCCGATAAAAAGTAAAATAAAAGCAGCGATAATGTTCCAGCCAAACTGGAAAAGTACATTGCTGTGGCCTTTAAGCCATTCCAGCGCGGCGTGAATCTGTGGGAATAGAATAAAATTACTCATGGACGTCCCTGAAAATATCTATTTTGCCAGTGGGTTTACCTGAAGCGCTCTTCGTCGTCTTCAGGCGCTGCGAATACTAGCGCTTATTTCTCTGTGTACAAACTCTGTTTTTGTAATAAAAAAAGAGAACGATTTATTATTTATATAAATAATAAATAAACATAAGTGTAGCGAATAAATAATTAACCTATTCCGATAAATCCCTTCGCTGAGGGCAGGTTCGCCCGTTATGTTTAGCCTCTGTCATTAGTAAAGTGATTTAATCCGCTGCTATTAAATCTTGTCAGTCTGGCAGGGTAATTCACGGCCTACAGCGCCGCGTTTTTATTAAGGATTGAACTAACATGTCGCTGGTATTACCTAAGTACGACCTCCCACGCATTATTTTCGGCTGCCTTGCGGTGCTTTGCATGCTGGCGGCCAGCCTCTGGCTGCTGCACCCTTTTTTAATCAGCCTGGTCTGGGCGGGGCTGGTGGTTATCGCTACCTGGCCTGTGATGCTTCGTATTCAGGCATGGCTCGGGCGTCGTCGTTCGCTTGCCGTGCTGGTGATGTCGCTACTGCTGGTTGCGCTGTTTGTTATACCGCTGCTGTTTATGGCGAGCAGCCTGATGGATATCAGCGCCCGGCTCAGCCAGTGGCTCGACTCAGATAAGCTTCCCTTGTTAATAAGTGGCGATTTTCTGCACAACGTGCCGTTTATCGGCGCGAGGCTTTACGCGCGCTGGCAGGCGGTGGTGGCCGATCGCGGACATTCGCTTATTACCCAGCTTCAGCCATGGCTGCGCCATGCGGCGCTCGTATTGCTTACGCAACTGGGCCATCTCGGGCAACTTATTATTAACGGCATTATCATGCTGGCGCTCAGCGCCTTGCTTTATATGAATGGAGAGACGGCGGCGGGAGCAATGAGCCGTTTTGCCCGCCGCCTCGCAGGCCAGCGCGGTGATATCGCGGTGACGCTGGCTGGGCAGACCATTCGGGCGGTGGCTTCCGGCATTGTCGTAACGGCGGTTTGCCAGTCAGTGCTTGGCGGCGTCGGGCTGGCGCTGTGCGGCATTCCTGGCGCGCTGCTATTCACCGTCGTGATTTTTATTCTTTGCCTTGCGCAGTTAGGCCCGATAATCATCATGCTGCCGGCAACAGCCTGGCTCTACTGGCAGGGTGAAGCAGGCTGGGCGACGCTACTGCTGGTCTGGAGCCTTGCGGTAGGCAGTATGGATAATATCTTGCGTCCACTGTTGATTCGTCGCGGCGCCGATGTGCCGATGATGCTGATTCTCGGCGGCGTTATTGGCGGGTTGCTCACTTTCGGCATCGTTGGTCTGTTTATTGGCCCGGCGGTGCTGGCGGTTTCATGGCGTTTGCTGGTTATCTGGGTGAATGAACTGGAAACGCCAGTTCACGCCGCAGAAGATTAACCGCCAAAATTACGCCACCGGTGATCCCGGTGGCGGTCCTGATTAACGTACATAGCGTGGCGCGGGTATGCCGGTACCAACGGCGGAAAAAACCGCCAGGCGCGCTTCTTCGTAACGCTGCCACAACGCTTCGTCATGCAGCGGCGGAATGGTAATCGCTTCGCCAGCGTCGAACCCCGCCAGCGCCGCATCCACCAGATCTTCTGTTTTCATCACCGAACCCGCGGGCAGGTGGTCTACCGAAACGCCGGAAATCTCCCAGATTTCCGTGGCCGTAGCCGCAGGCAACACCGCCTGCAGGCGCACGCCGGTACCTGCAAATTCAGCCTGCAAGCCACGGGTGAAATTAAGCACATAACCTTTGGTGCCGCTGTAAAGCGCGCTGGTGTCGCGAGCATGGAGCGCCAGCACCGAGGCGATATTAATAATGGCGCCGCGATCCTGCGCGTTAAAGCGCGTCAGCGCCGCCAGCGTCAGCCGGGTCAGAGCAGTAATATTCAGCGTAATAATGTCCTGGTGCGTCTGCGCGCTGCTGGCGAGAAAAGAGCCCATCTGCGCGGTTCCGGCGTTGTTCACCAGCAAAGAAATCGCCGGGGTGTCGCGCAGCGTCGCTTCCACCGTTTGAATATCGCTTTCCTGCGTCAGGTCTGCGCGAAGCGTTTTAACCTCTACGCCATAGGTTTGCTGTAGCCGCGCGGCCAGCTCGTGCAGGCGTTCTTCCCGACGTGCGACCAGCAGTAAATCATAACCCCGGGCGGCAAGGCGGTCGGCATAAACGGCGCCAATGCCCGAAGAGGCGCCGGTAATCAGTGCGGTGGGACGGGATGCTGTCATGATACTCTCCTGAAATAGGTTTCATTATAAAACTAAATGCATCCTGGCTTAATAGGTTTAATAATGCAACCAAATTGAGCGATATTTTTGTGTTTTGCCTGAAGAGAGACAGGGGAAAGGTATCGCCTGAAAATTCAGGCGATGGTCGTGGCGTCAGGAAGCAGCGGCTGCACCTCGTCGGGGGTAAGCTCCCGGCCATCTTCGGCCAGCAGTTGCAGGGGGCGCAGCGGGCGCTGGTGAGTGCTGTCTACCAGTACGCTGCCTTTTTCGCACCCCTCAAACAGAAACTCATTGCCCCATTGCGAAAGCGCCACCAGCACGGTTTGCAGCGCCCGGCCTCTTTCGGTAAGCACATACTCTTGCCAGGCGGAGCCGTCTGAAGCGGGGCGCATTTCAAGTATGCCTTCCTCGACAAGCTGGCGCAGGCGCACCGTCAGCATATTTTTCGCGATACCGAGGCTTTTCTGAAATTCGCCAAAGCGGGTCAGGCCGCGCAGGGCGTCGCGAACAATTAACAACGACCACCAGTCGCCAATGATGTCGAGCGAACGCGCTACCGGACACCGGCTGTCCTCTAAGCTTTTACGTTTCATAAACAGACCCTGGGGAAAAATGATGGTTTTATTATAAAACCGGGAAAGGGCTTATAGAACCCTGGGCGAAAAAAAACCTGCCCGCAGGCAGGTTAACATTATCAGGGAATCCACTTATGTCATGCGTACCGGGAGTAGTAAGTACACAAAAGGAGTGTAGTTTTTCTCTTAGCGCGCAAATCATCTTTAAGAATTGTCTCAGCGCCGCGCCTCAGGTTTTAGCACGCCGCAGTTGTAATCCGTCGCCAGAAACTCCAGTACCGCGCCGACGTTCGCTGGCGACAGGCGAAGCAGCTGCGGATAAAAGGGGTGGCGGCGAATAAAATCGATAAAGCGATGCGCGGGTTGTAGCGTGGCTTCGCGTAATTCGCTAATGCGTTGCGGCCCTGTCAGGCTACACACCGCCATTTGATAATCGGGCTGGGAAAAGCAGCGCCAGACATCGTTCCAGATAATGCTGGAGGTGACGATGTCGGAGCGAAAAGGCCGCTGCGGCGCTCTTGTTCCCTTTTCATGCACAAAAGCGATGTGGCAATGTCCGCTGGTGACGTCATCCCGGTTCGCCATCAGGCAGCCGCCATAAAGAAAACACTCATGCTCTATATAATGCTGAACATACAAAACGGCGTTTTGCGTTAACGACTTTACTATTTCAAAGTGGCGATAAGCGGCCAGCACGGGTTTTACGATAGCCCCCGCATCGTTACTTTTTAGCCGCGCAGCGCCATAGCGGGCATCGAAAAAAAGGGCGCGCCGGCCCATTAGACGATCTTTTGCGAAGATCCTCGCAACCGGCTCTTGCGAAACCAGCAACTCTTCCTCATTGGCGCTGTAGCGGTACTCGAAAGGGATGGGGGCGGAGCGCAGCGCATAATTGGTCGTGAGGGCTATCACTCTGTCGCTTTTTTTCTCCACGGTCACGATGACGTAAAGACGATTTGGCGAGCCGTTAAAATTAATGCTGAAGGTCGCGGTGGCAAACGTCGCCTCCAGCGTAAAAGGGCGCGCCAGGAAGGGGCTGACCCGGGCAGTAAAAGCCAGCTGCTGTAAATCCCGTCCTGTGGCTTTAGGGCTAAACCCGGGGCGTTCATGCAGCGGCTGACCGGCGCGAATCATATCGGCGAGTTGCGAAAGGTGAGGCGCAACGCGAAGGCGTTCATAAAAGACAAAGGTTTTGCGGCAGCCTGCGCAGCGCACGCGCTGTTGACCGTTTCCCGCATAGCCGTTGCGGGCTAATCCGTCGCGTTTACCGCAGTATGGACAAGCCCATACCACGCCGTGATAGCCCCGGTTAGTCTGGGCTTTAAAAGCATTAAAAGCCGCTGCGCTGATAACAGGAAAATGAAATCCGCAGGCCTGACAAAGAATATTCTCTCCGCGCTGCGCATAAGAGGGGCTGTTCAGTACGCCAAAATTCCGACAGCCAAAAGTTTTGCAGGAGTTAACGTCGGTATAGCGAAAGATATCGGCGGCGGCGGTCATCGTTTACTCACTCAGGTAATCAGCGTTTTCAATTCAGCCGGCGAGCGTCCGTTTTCCCACAGGGATTTCAGCATCAGCATATAGGGCGTGATGTAGTGGAAAAAGGCTTTATAACCGGCGCAGAAATAGTTGATATTCTGTTCGCCCGCAGCAGAGCGCAGGATGCGATGTTTCGGGCAACCGCCATAGCAGGCAAACGTGAAAGGGCAATCACGGCAGCCGCTGGCCATAGTCAGGCTTTTCGCGCGGGCAAAGTCCTGATTCGCGCTACTGTCGCGCATTTCCGCTATGGAAGCGGTGTGGATATTGCCAAGCTTGTAGCGCGGCCAGACATAATGGTCGCATTGATAAACGTCGCCGTTCATTTCCATCGCCAGCGCGCTGCCGCAACGCTCGGCAAAGACGCAAATCTGCGCAGGCAGACCGCACCAGGCGGCGAAGGCCTGATCAAAAAGCTGAATGCTTATCTCGCCGATATCCCGACGGATCCAGCTGTAAAAGATCGTTTTTAAAAAAACGCCGAATTCAGCGCCGGGAACCGACCAGGGCGCGATAACCGCTTCGCCCTGGTAATCGGGCGGAACCAGCCCCTCATCTTCCCCGGCGGGGTAGTGGCGCTCCAGTAAGGGGATGAATTGCATATCGCGGCTGCCTACCTGTTTGAGGTAGTCATAAACGCGCAGCGGATGATGCACATTGATATTGTTTACGACAGTCAAAGTATTAAATTCGATGTCATGTTTCGCCAGCAGGCGAATGGCGTTTTCCACCTGCTCATGCGTCGGTTTTCCTGCGCGGGTTTTTCGCCAGGCGTCGTGCAGTTCAGCATCGCCATCAATTGAAATACCGATAAGAAATTGATGTTTGTGTAAAAAACGGCACCACGCTTCATTTATCAACATGCCGTTAGTCTGCAGGGTATTAATGATTCGCTTTCCGCAGGCGTATTTTTCCTGTAAGGCCACGGCGCGTTGATAGAAGTCGATGCCGGCAAGCGTCGGTTCGCCGCCTTGCCAGGCAAAGACGACTTCTTCCGTCTGCTGCGCTTTAATATGCTGTTCGATAAATATTTCAAGCGTAGCGTCGTCCATCCGCTTTTGTTGACGGCCAGGGTAAAGCTGCGCCTTTTCCAGATAAAAGCAGTAGTCGCATCCAAGATTACAGGCCGCGCCCGTCGGTTTGGCCATAACATGACAGCTTTTCTTTATCACGATATTCATCCATCGCAAGAAATAATCAGCGCCTTTTCCACAGCCATAAAGCCGCAGAGCAGGCGCTACGTGAACAGATGGGGTATCAGTTCCAGTCTACGGGTTCCGGTTTTTCGCCACGGGCGCGCATTAACGAATCGTTATCGATGTCATTTTTATAGCGCGTGAAGTCAGCCACCAGCTGTTTCTCAAGCGCCGGCTGTTTGCCAAGCTGGTTGTTTACCTCACCGGCATCGGCTTTCAGGTTATAAAGATATTTGGGCTTAGCGTTACGGTCGAAGATCATCTTCCAGTCGCCTTCACGTATCGCCCACATATCGGTCGGGTCATCCTGATAGGGCATGTCGATGGTCCAGATAAGCGGCTTGTGACGGGTGAGCGGCTTCTCCTCCAGCACCGGCTTGATGGACTCCCCGTCGATAGCGCGGTCGGTGGGCAGCGAGAAGTGCAGCATATCCGCAAGCGTCGGCAGAATATCCAGCCCGGTTACCGGCGTATCTGAGACCGCACCCGCTTTGATATGAGTGCCATATTTGATAATGGCCGGAACCCGGATGCCGCCTTCCCAGAGATTATCTTTCCGACCACGCAGTCCGTTAGTTTCGCCCGCCATATTCAGCTCATACCACTTACGCGCTTCGCGGGTGACCGGGCCATTGTCGCTGGTAAAGAGAATAATGGTGTTGTCCTCTTCGCCCATGGCTTTCACTTTATCCAGCACTTTGCCGACCTGTTCGTCGAGGTAACTGATATTGGCGTAATATTCGCCTGCGCCGCGCCAGGGTTTATCCGCCCAGTCGGCATAGAACAGATCCTGGTGCTGCCGTTCATAATCCGACATGTAGTCTTTATACATATCAAGGTACTTTTGCGGCGAGGCGAGGGGGGTATGCACCTCGGTAAAAGCGACGTATAAGAAAAACGGTTTCTTCTCTTTGCGGTTGTCGAGCCAGTGAATGGCCTCGCTGCTGACCAGCTCGCCGCTAATCTGGTTTACCGTGCCGATGGGTTTGCCATTACGGTAAAAACCGTTGGGATAAACCACGCCATAACGCGGACGCTCTTTTACTTTATCCAGATCGCTTGTGACGAAACCGGCGGCGTTCACCAGCGAATAATCAAAGCCCATATCTTTGGCCTGCGGCTGATCGGTGCGGTTGGCGCCCGCATTGAGATGGAGCTTGCCCATCATCGCCGTGTCGTAACCCTGCTCTTTTAAATAACTGGCGATGGTTTTTTCATTACGGCCCAGCGCCACGTTTTTACCGCCCGAGGGGATCCAGGAGCGTATGCCGGTACGAAACGGCGTGCGTCCTGTTAATAAGCCCGCGCGCGAGGGGGAGCAGAGCGGCGCCGGAGCATAATATTCCGTAAAGCGCATCCCTTCCTGCGCCAGCCTGTCAATATTAGGCGTTTTCACGATGGGGTGACCATAAGCGCCCAGGTCGCCATAACCGAGGTCGTCCGCCATGATGATAATAACGTTAGGTTGTTTAGCCGGTTTGTCAGATAACGTGGCCGGAGAGGTTTGCGCCATCGCGCTGCTCGCCAGTAACAGGCTGACCAGGCTTGCCAGCATTCGCTTTTGCATGTTGATGTCCTTATTGTGGAAAAATCAAAACTCGTAACCCAGCATGTAGATCATCTGATCGCCAAAACCGTCGTAGCCCAATTTGTTTTTGAAATAGCGCCAGGTCACGCTGGCCTTAAGGTGCGGATAAAATTTCCAGGCCAGAGTCAGGCCGCCGTTAATGCCGTTCGCGCCGTGCTGCTGTTCGGCATAGGCGTCATTGCGATCGAACTCAAATTCATGCCAGTCAGACAAAACAAAAGATTGATCCCAGAGTTTGAAAAAATAAGCGGTGGTCCAGCCTGCCACGTAGCCATTGCGGCCGCTGGCGCTGCGGCCGCCGAGCCGCTGTGATTTATAATCTGAAGACTGGTTATGGAAAGCGATATAAGGTTTAAAGAACCCCCATTTGCCGCTCCAGCCCAGATAACCCAGCCCGTACATCATGTCGAGATCGTCTCCCCAGGTATTATCAAACTGGCCGTAAACTTTCCCCATCAGGCTATAGTCAGAATTGAACAGACGAATATGCGTTTGCGCCGATAAAACATAGTTCTGTCCGGCGATATTATGATTAAGGACGTTATTTTCGTAAAAGGAATAAAATTCGCCTTTATTAAAGATAGCGCCGAAATCGGCGGTTAATTTCCAGACTTCGCCCCGGTGTGTATTTTCAAAGCCGCTGTTCCAGTTCGCATATCCCGCATTCGCCGAGCCATAAGCATTTTTAAGCTCCAGATCCAGCGCCTGCGTTTGCGCGCTGAACAGTAAAGTCACTGCAGAGGTAATAAGCGAAAGAACGCCGGCGCGCTTGTACTGCGCGTTTGTCAAACTCATAGATAATTTCCTTATTATAGTGGTTCTGGCCGCGTTGATAATATAGAGCGGTTCTGGCTCCGTTTGTGATAATAATCACACGCTAAAAGGGGCGCCGACGTATAAGCGACAGAGTGACAAAAAGTGTGGATATTCCACTTCTATCTCATTGAGTTATTAAGAACAGTAAATATAAATCAGCGTTAAATTTTCACCGTGCGGGCATTTTATAGCCGCGAATGAGGTTTATTTTGCCATCTTCGACGGTGCGTTTTGCGGGGGGATTAACAGTTTGACTTATTGGGTGACGTAATATTTTTGCAGGTGCTTTTAAAAGCAATTTTTAATAAGCGTTGAGAGGAGAGGGAAAAATATTGATTCGCTCATGTTGAAAATAAAAAGCCAACACCGGGGCCAGCTGGTCTGGTTTCTATGAAAAGACAACTATGCCGTATATATTCTTTATTAAGGATCGTATTATGACGCTACACAGCACCGCTTTGCCGCTTCCTCGCCCGCCCATTAATCAGGGCATTGATACCACTAACAGTATTGTGATGAAGCATAACGAAATTTATTCTTCGCTATTCACTGAAATTAACGCGACCCATACTCAGAGTAATGCCATCCTCACCCTGAACCCCTACGGCACCGCGCCATTAAGCCTTTATATTGGCTTATGGTCAGAAAAGGCAGAAACGCTATATATTTCCGTGACTGACCAAAACGAGCGCGCGCCCGTGCTGACTTTTACGCAGCAGGTGGCGGTGGGAGCGAACCTTATCCCTGTCGCCGGTCTGCTGGCGGATAACATTAATCTCATCACGCTGGTTTCTTCGGCTGGCTCCACCACATGGCGAGTGCTTACCGAACCGTTGCCGCCGACAGATGCGCAGGATCCCGCCGGGCATAACCTCTTTCCTCAGGTTACGCTGAAAGTCCCGGCGAGCGATCCCGCCACGCTTGCGCAGGGGCTGTATTTTATTTCGTGTTTTGATCGTAATAATATCGCACTCGATTACCAGGCGAATGTTCGCTGGTTTACGACCAAGGATATGCCGTCAAATAATTTGCTGCGCATCGCTAACGGTAATTTTTTATCTTCCGCTATCGCGCAGGATAACTATTTGCAAATGTATGAGTTCGATATGATGGGCCGCGTGCATACCATGTATGTGCTTGATAATGCGCTGCATCATTCATTATGGCAACGGTCTGACGGTTCGCTGGTGGGCGCGTCTGAATATGCCCCGGGCACGCGGCCGGATGGCGATACCACTATTGAAGATGGCGTGTCGATAATCGATCTGCGCACCGGTCTTGAAACACACTATTACGACATGACGAAAGTCCTCGATCGCACCCGTCCATGCCGTCCTTCTAACCCGCCTTCAGCGGACGGAAGCGTAGACTGGCTGCATGTGAATCAGTGCTATATCAATGAGACCAACAATATTCTGGTCACCTCAGGACGTAATCAAAGCGCCATCTTTGGCGTCGAAGTGGAAACCGGTCAACTGCGTTTTATTATGTCCACCCATGAGGCCTGGTCTGCGGATTATCAGCCTTACTTGCTGACGCCCGTCGATGCATCAGGGGCGCCGCTTTACGATTTCAGCCAGCCGGAAGAGATTAAAAAAGCGAATCTGGAATTCTGGAACTGGGGACAGCACAACGTGCTGGAGATCCCTAACGACACGCCTGGCATTATCGATATCTCCATTTTTAATAATGGCAATTACCTTTCAAGAGATGATGCACAGAGCATTGCGCCATGGAATAACCAAAGCCGGGTAGGGCATTACCGTATCGATTTAATAAAGATGACGGTTCAGAAGCTCAACGAATATTTTTCCGGTCCGGAAGGCTACAGCAGCTTATGCGGCGCGAAACAGCTGATGCCTAATGGCAACCTGGTCGTTTGTTACGGCGGGGCGACGTTCGACGCCACCGGTTTGACCTTAACCTGCGATCCGGGCTATAGCGATGTCGATTACCAGAGCTGGGATGGAAGCGCGGAAGGCAAGCTGCCTTTACGCGAGCTTACCGCGCAGGGCGAGGTCTTGCTTGAGATAACCATCGGCTCGGGCCTTGCCAGACGCAGAGAGGACGATCCCTCAATGTACCGTTACAACATTACCTGTTTCCGCGCCTATAAATTGCCGCTGTTTGGCTAAAAATAAGAAAGGAATGCGTTTATAAAACAGAAAACGGGGCCGTCGGGCCCCGTTTTTCTCTGCGCCAGCCGTGTCGCATCCGGCGCATAGTGTGGCTTAACCTTTTGCCATACCAGCAAAAGGGCGCATTACACGTTTTTACGCTCGATAGTCTGTTCGCCCCAGAAGAGCGCGTCGGCGTCGGTTTTTTTGAAAGCCCGAATCAGCACTTCATCGCTGCCTTCTTCCCAGATTTTCTCGGCCATTTTTTCATCGTAATCCGCTACCTCAAAGATCGCCTCGGCGATTTCCGGGGAGGTATTACGCAGGCTGGCCCATTCTCCTACGTGGTGAGCTTTCGACTCTTGTGTTGGCATAGTTTCCTCCTGTGCTGAATCAGCTTTTCAGTTTTACGGTAACGCCGGCCACATACTCGCCCTGATAGCGGGCGATGGCCAGCTCTTCCGGGCTTGGCTGACGCGAACCGTCGCCGCCTGCGATAGTCGTGGCGCCATAAGGCGTGCCGCCGCGCACCGCGGAAATATCAAACAGTTCCTGGGCCCCGTAACCGATGGGCACAATTACCATCCCATGATGTGCAAGCGTAGTCCATGTGGAGGTAATCGTCTGTTCCTGGCCGCCGCCGGTGCCGGTGGAGCTAAACACGCTGGCTACCTTGCCGTAGAGCGCGCCAGAAGCCCAAAGCCCGCCGGTCTGGTCAAAGAAGGTGCGCATCTGGCCGGACATATTGCCGAAACGGGTAGGCGTGCCGATGATAATGGCGTCGTAATCCGCCAGCTCCTGCGGCGTGGCTACCGGTGCGTTCTGCGCTTTCCCACCCGCTTTCGCGAACAGGTCTGGCGGCATGGTCTCCGGCACGCGCTTGATGGTCACTTCCACGCCTTCCACTTTTTCTGCGCCTTCCGCTACCGCATGCGCCATGGTCTCAATGTGTCCGTACATTGAGTAATAAAGCACCAGTACTTTAACCATTGACCTGACTCCTTAAGTTTTAAGGCTTTTTTTACGGGGAACCGTCAGCAGCGTTATCGCTGCGCTCTAGTAAAGATAAGCGCTGATGGGCGGAGTGCCAAGGTAGCAAACCAATTAATTGATTTTTAAGAAAATATAACGTTTGTTTGCTTTGTTATATTTAGAAACATGTCAAAATAATTACGTTTTGTTAATCATAAGAATGGCTTATAGATGGAAGCGGCAAAAATTCCGCCGTTTGGTCAATTTGATGTTGCAGAATATTACCGTTTCCCGACCAAACGCGACTGCTGCACTAAGCTTCAGATCACGCGGCAATGATAAAAGGTTTCGACCTGTTGCCGCCAGGTGAAAGGATCCTCTTTTACTGAATGCAGTATGATGTCTAATGATTTCACATATCTGGAGGTCAGAAATGGCAAACCATCGTGGTGGTTCAGGTAATTTCGCAGAAGATCGTGAAAGAGCATCAGAAGCAGGTCGTAAAGGTGGCCAGCACAGCGGCGGGAACTTCAAAAATGACCCGCAGCGCGCATCTGAAGCTGGGAAAAAAGGGGGCAAAAATAGTCATGGCGGTGGCCGCAGCAGCAACAGCTAATGACTATTCAAGCAATTAGCCGCGATATCTGACGATTAATGGTTGATAGCTGCCCCAACGCCGCCGGGTTCGCCCGGCGGCTGTTTTTTTATTTATCGCTTATTTTGGGAATGTCTGGCTCACGGTGGGTTCCTGCGGCGTGATATCCGCTGCGAGGACAGTCGGCGGGCGCCGGCTTAAAATCGCGTTAAGTAAAATCGCCCCGAACGTCGCCGTTCCAATGCCGCCAAGCGTAAAGTCGCCTACCCTCAGCGCAAAATCCCCGGCGCCCAGCACCAGCGTGACCGCCACCATAATCAAATTGCCGTTCTGGCTTAAATCCACGCGATGCTGCACCCAGATGCGCGCGCCCGCGACGGCAATCAACCCAAACACCACTATCGACGCGCCGCCAATCACCGGACCGGGAATGGTATGAATCAGCGCGCCGAATTTAGGCGAAAAGCCCAGCAGCATGGCGATGACGGAAGCGGCGACAAACACCAGCGTCGAGTAAACTTTTGTCACCGCCATCACGCCGATATTTTCCGCATAGGTGGTCACGCCGCTGCCGCCCACTGCACCGGAAAGCATTGTCGCCAGCCCGTCGCCGACAAACGCCCGTCCAATGTACGGGTCCATATTCCGCCCGGTCATTCCCGCTACCGCTTTCAGGTGGCCGAGGTTTTCCGCCACCAGGATCACGGCAACGGGCGCGATAAGCATTACCGCCTGGCCGCTAAACGTGGGGGCGGTAAAATGCGGAAGGCCAAACCACGCGGCCTGCGCGACCGGTGAAAAATCCACCGGTTTGCCGAGTCCGAGACCGTTGGTCAGCACGGCGTAAAGGGTCCAGGCCAGAATCAGGCCGATTAAAATCAGCAGACGTTGCACCATGCCCCGGGTAAAAACCGCCACCAGACCAATACAGAGCACGGTCATCACCGCCATCCAACTGTCGAAGCTGCTGGCGGAGACGCTTTTCACCGCGATGGGGGCGAGATTTAAGCCAATCGCCATCACCACGGCGCCGGTCACCACCGGCGGCATCAGCCGTTCAATCCAGCGGGTGCCCGATTTCATCACCACAAAACCAATCAGCGTATAAAGCAGGCCGCAGGCGATAACCCCGCCCAGCGCCACGCTGAGGTTGGGGTTCAGCCCCTGGCCGCTAAAGCCGGTCACGGCAATCACCACACCGACAAACGCAGCGCTCGAACCAAGGTAGCTTGGCACGCGACCGCCGGTCACCAGAAAGAAAAGCAGCGTGCCGATGCCGGAAAGCAGGATGGCGAGGTTCGGGTCAAGCCCCATCAGCAGCGGCATCAGCACCGTGGCGCCGAACATCGCCACCGCATGCTGAACGCCCATGACCACCGTCTGACCGAGTGGGAGCGTTTCGTCCGGGGCCACCACTTCACCCGCTGTATGTTTACGCCATTGAGGAAACCAGGTGTGTGACATGTGAAACTCCTGCGCAGAAGAGGGCGGCTAACAGGCGGGCCGCATCAGTTGGTGGTAACCCCGGTCAAACCACACCAGGCCGTGGGTGTCGTCGTTACGTGCTATTTCCATCACTTCGCAAAACAGAATGTCGTGTGTGCCGACGCTGACGGTCTGGCTTATCCGGCAGTCAAAGGAGACCACGGCGCCTTCAAGCCGCGGGCAGCCGGTGACGCCATAGCGCCACTCGGCGGCGGTAAAGCGCTCCGCCATCGGCGTTTTGCCGCCGAAAAGGTTGGAGAGCGACTCGTGTCCGGCGGCGAGGGTATTAACGCAAAGCTGGCGGTTTTCGCTAAAGACAGGCCATACCGAGGCGGCGCGGTTCAGGCAGACCAGCAGCGTCGGAGGGCTGTCCGTTACGCTGCAAACGGCGGAGGCGGTAAAGCCCGCCATGCCCGCCGGACCATCGGTAGTAATGATGTTGACGGCGGCGCCGAGGCGCGCCATGGCATCGCGAAACTGTTGTTGGCTTGGCACCGACATGACGTTCTCCTATAAAAGCGCGCAGGCATCGTTGAAAGCGAGGCGCGGCAGGCGCGGGTAAACCCGGCTGGCATCGCCGTAGCCAATATTGATCAGCAGATTGCTTTTCCAGGTCATGCCTGCGAAAAACTCCGCGTCTACCTTATCGCGATCAAAGCCGGACATTGGCCCGCAGTCCAGCCCCAGCGCCCGGCAGGCCATTATCAGATAAGCCGCCTGCAGCGAGCTGTTGCGAAACGCCGTCTCTTCGGCAAGCGCCGTGCTTGAGGTAAACCACGAGCGGGCGTCGCCATGGGGGAAAAGCTCAGGCAGTTTGTCGTAAAACTGCGTATCCCAGGCAACCACAACGGTGACCGGAGCAGACAGCGTTTTCTCAAGGTTGCCGGAAGAGAGCGCCGGCTTAAGCCGGGCCTTGCCTTCCGGGGTACGGATAAACAGAAACCGCCCCGGCGAGCAGTTCGCGGAGGTGGGCGCCATCCGCGCCAGCGCATAAATCTCCTGCAATTGTTCGTCGCTGACCCGCCTCTCCAGCCAGGCGTTATGGGTACGCGCCTCGGTAAACAGGGTATCCAGCGCGCTCAGGTTTACGGCTTCACTCATACAGTTTCCTTAGCGACAGGCGGCATCGTCAGGGTCGCCGCCAGAAAGGTTTTTACCAGCTCGTTAAACGCGCCGCTGGCGGTGACGTTGCAGGCGTGCGCTCCCCAGGGCAGCACCTCCAGGCGGCTGTCGGGCAGCGCGTCATGCAGCGCCGCCGAGCAGTTCCAGGGCACCAGCAGGTCATCGCGGGCGCAGATAAGCAGCACGGGCTGGGCAATCGCCTGCGCCGTCTGGCTGAAGTCGGCGGCTTTCAGCGCCGCCAGCCTGCGTTGCAGGTTTTCCGCGCCCTGAAAATGGGCGTTATGCAGCGCTTCTTCCGCTTCCAGGCGCGGCTGGTTGGCCGCCATCCAGTCAGCCGGGTAGAGAAACAGCGGCTGCGCCTCAAGGTACGCCGCCGCGCCGCACTCCCGTAAAAGCCGTTCACGCACCGCAAAACAGCGGCGGGTATGCGGATTAAGACGCAGCCAGCCGTTGATGATGACAAGCGTCGTGACGGCCTGCGGATAATCCAGGGCGAGCTGCATGCAAATATGCCCGCCAAGCGCATGGCCCATGACCCCAAAGCGGGTAATGCCATGGGCGAGCAGCGCGTTATGCAGCTCGCGCGCCATATCCGCCATGCTGTAGCCTTCCGGTAGTGTTGCCGGGTTATTGCCGGTGCCGCGCTGATCGTACAGCACCAGCTGATAGTGCGGCTCAAGCGCGGCGCGCTGGGGCAGCCAGTAGCCACCCGCGCCGCCCAGTCCCGCTATCAGAACCAGCACCGGCGCGTCGGGATAAGGCGCCGGGGTAAGGGTCAGGTTCATGGCTTACCCCTGCTTACCGATGTGCGCAACCGTCGCTATCTCCACCAGCGCGTCGGGTTTCACCAGCCCGCACTGAATGCAGAAGCGCGCAGGCTTATCGCCCGGGAAAAACTCGGCGTAAACCTCGTTAATCGCGGCGTAGTTTTTCCAGTCGGTAATAAAGATCGAGTTGAATGTCACGTCCTCCATCGTCCCGCCCGCGGTTTCGATAACGCTCCGTATCGTCTCCAGCACGTGACGGGTTTGCGCCTTTGGGTCGCCGGGATAAACCACGTTATTGAGCTTGTCGAACGGCAGCGTGCCGGAGACATAAACCACGCCGTCAGCCAGCGTGCCTGGCACAAAAGGGGCGATGGGCGTTGTCGTGCCCGGCGGAATAATGACCTGTTTTGGCATGATGGCTCCTTATGCGATACGGGCGAGGGCAGCGGGGGCGAGCGCGTCGCAGAAGGTAGCGACGTCGCTGACCCAGCCAAAAAACGTTTCAATGTTGAACAGCGCCGCCTGCTGGGCGAACGCCGGGCCCGCCTGGTGGGTGGCGTCGCTCAGCACCACGCCGAAGTACTCCAGGAAAAAGCCGTCGCGCAGCGTCGATTCCACGCACACGTTGGTGGCGATGCCGGTAAACACCAGGTGGCGGATCCCCCGGCTGCGCAGGATGCTGTCGAGCGGCGTGTTGAAAAAGCCGCTGTAGCGCGGTTTCGGCAGCACGATGTCGCCCGGCTGCGGCTGCAGCTCGTCCACAAGTTCATAATCCCAGCCGCCTTTTGCGAGCAGCTTGCCCTGCAGTTCCGGGCGGCTGCGCATCGTTTTCAGCGCGTTAGACTTGTGCCAGTTGGGCGAGCCGGGGCCGCCTGCTTCTACATAGTCGCTGTCCCAGCCGTTCTGGAACCAGATGATGGTCATGCCCGCCTTGCGCGCAGCGGCCACCGCGACGTTGATTTTTTCGATAACCGGTTGCGTGGCGGAAACGTCAAACCCGGCGAGATCCAGATAACCGCCCTGGCTTGCGTAGGCGTTTTGCATATCCACCACAATCAGCGCGCTCTGTTCCGGCGTGAATTCGATAGCTTCCGGGCGAGCTTTCAGCGTCAGGCTTTTCATTACGCCACCTCCCTGGTGATTTGCGGAATATGGGCGCGGCATTGCATCAGCGGCTGGATGCGTTCGCCGAAGGTCTCCACGCCGGTCAGGAAATCATCAAACGTCAGCAGCACGCCTTGCGCGCCCGGCACCGTCGCCACTTCATCCAGCAGCTGCGCTACGGTTGCGTAAGAGCCCACCAGCGTGCCCATGTTGATATTGACGGCCGACGTCGGGTCCGCCATCTGGCGCACATTGGTATCGGCGCCGGAGCGGGTATCTTTCTGGCTCTGCTCGGTAAGCCACGCCAGCGCCTCTTCATCCGCGCCCGCTTTGTAATGCTCCCATTTGGCGCGCGCCGCCTCGTCGGTTTCGTCGGCAATCACCATAAACAGCACGTAAGAGCCGACCTCGCGCCCGGCTTTTTCCGCCGCCGCTTTCATCCGCGCCGCCGTTGGCGCGAACGCGGTGGGGGTGTTAACCCCTTTGCCGAAGCAAAAGTTGTAATCGGCGTGCGCAGCGGAGAACGCCATGCCCGCATCGCTCTGACCGGCGCAAATCACCTTCATCGGTTTTTGCGGCTGCGGGCTGACGCGGCAGTCGTTCATGGTGAAAAAATCGCCTTTGAAATCGCTTTTGCCCGTGCCCCACAGGTCGCGAAGCACCTGCACATATTCGGTGAGGTAGTCGTAGCGGCGGGAGAAGTAGTCATCCCCCGGCCAGAGGCCCATTTGCTCATACTCTGGTTTTTGCCAGCCGGTGACGAGGTTCACGCCGAAGCGCCCGCCGGAGATAGAGTCGATAGTCGAGGCCATGCGCGCCACGATGGCGGGCGGCAGGGTAAGGGTGGCGGCGGTGGCGTAAATCTCAATGCGCGAGGTGACCGCCGCAAGCCCGGCCATCAGGGTGAAGGACTCCAGGTTATGATCCCAGAACTCGGTTTTGCCGCCAAAGCCGCGCAGCTTAATCATCGACAAGGCGAAATCGAAATGGTACTGCTCCGCTTTTTGCACAATCGCCTTGTTTAACTCAAACGTCGGCATGTACTGGGGAGCGTGGGTGGAAATCAGCCAGCCGTTGTTGCCGATAGGAACAAACACACCAATTTTCATCGCGAACCTCATCAAAGTCGGAAAGGGATCTCGCGCGGCGCTGCGTCCTGCATTTTCCGTTAAGCCTCGCTCGAAAGAGGTAGTGCAAGGGGTATGCCAGCTTTAAAAGCTTCATTGTTATCAATACGTTGCTCATTTGTTGAAAATTTAACCGCTAAAAAGTGGACTAAATGGTCAAAAAGGCTGCACAGAAAACAGGCAGCGCTGCGCGATGAGGGTGCAGGCGGCGGGGGGCTTTTGCTATGCTTGAGGCAAAACGCAAAGGAGAGAGCGCATGGCGCAAGGCGCGGTTAAAGAGGTGGGCAGGCGCTCAAAAGCGGTAGCGGCGAAAAAGCAGGCGATTCTGGCCGCAGGGCTCGACTATTTCTCACGGTTCGGCATTCATGGCACCAGCCTTGAGCAGGTGGCTGAAAAAGCGGACGTTTCTAAAACCAATCTTCTCTATTACTACCCGTCGAAAGAGGCGCTCTACGTCGCGGTGCTTAAACAGATCCTGGATATCTGGCTGGCGCCGCTGAAGGCGTTTCGCGCCGACCTGCAACCGCTGGCGGCGATAGGCGAGTACATTCGCCTGAAGCTTGAAGTCTCCCGGGATCACCCGCAGGCCTCGAAGCTGTTTTGCCTGGAAATGCTGCAGGGCGCGCCGCTTTTAATGGCGGAGCTTTCCGGCGACCTGAAAAGCCTGGTGGATGAGAAATCGGCGATTATCGCAGGCTGGGTGGCGAGCGGCAAAATCGGCCCGGTGGACCCGCATCATCTGATCTTTATGATCTGGGCCAGCACGCAGCACTACGCCGATTTCGCCACCCAGGTGGAAGCGGTGACGGGAAAGACGTTACAGGATGAGGCCTTCTTTCGCCAGACCGTGAAAAACGTACAGCGAATGGTGATAGAAGGCATCCGTCCGCGTTAAGGGGCTGGCGGCAGCGGGCAACTCACGTCGCCTTCTTCGCACTGGGTTAACGACTCGAGAAACGCGGCGCGCTCGCGGGTTTTATCCGCCAGGCACTGGCTCTCTATCATCGGCTGCACGTTGCCGCCATTGGCGCCCGAGCTGACAAAGGCGCAGTCGGCGTCGCGCACATTAAGCCAGGCGCTCTGCGCTTTTTTCAGCAAGTCGCGCTGCGCAACGCTTGCGCGGTCCATCACTTTCTTATAGCTGGCGTTCATGGCGGTATCCGCTTGCTGGTAGTCCGCAGCGGCGCAAACGTTGAGATCCGTCTGGGTGGTCGCCTTTTCGCAATTGTCGGCAAGCGCCGGGGCGCTCAGCAAGGCAAGCAGGTAGAGCGGGAGTCGTTTCATGGGGTCTCTCCATAAAAAAAGGCTCCTGAAACAGGAGCCTTGCTAGCGTAGCCAGTTCTTAGCCGATTGTCATCAGGCTGGCGTTGCCGCCCGCCGCCGCGGTGTTGACGCTAAGCGAGCGTTCCACCCACAGCCGCTCCAGCAGCAGGTTAGTTTCCCCGCGCTCGAAGCCCTGCACCGACACAATCGCCCCCTCGCGGCCCGCTACCTGTTCGCACAGCGTACGCAGCTGGTCGGAATCGCCATGGTAGATAACCGCGTCGAAACGCTGGCCCATCAGCTGGTCCGGCTTCGCAAAGTCGATAACCTGCTGCACCGCGCCGGGCAGCTGTTTCGCGAGTTCGCGATGCAGCTTGTCGTCCGGCCACAGAGCACGGCTGCCTGCGCTGGTCGCCGCTGCCAGCTGGACAAGCGCGTCCTGCTCGTTATCCGCCACGCACAGCACGCGCTCGCGCGGCAACAGCGTCCAGGTATTGCGCTCGCCTGTCGGCCCCGGCAGTACGCGCTGCGCGCCGGTCTGCGAAAGCTCGGCGTACTTCTCGCACAGTGCTTTAAAGTCCGGGCGTCCCGCCGCCCACTGGGTGAGCGCCTGATGCGGCTGCGTCAGCGCGTTTTTAAGCTGTGTATCTACCGGATACACCGCATCCTGACGGTTGAAGGTGGTCAGCGCCGCGTGCGGCGGACGGTTCGCCAGCAGGCGGTAGAGGTAAAGCGGACCGCCCGCTTTCGGGCCGGTGCCGGAAAGCCCCTCGCCGCCGAACGGCTGCACGCCCACCACCGCGCCAACCATATTGCGGTTAACGTAGAGGTTGCCGACTTTCGCCGCGCCCGTCACCTGGGCGATAGTTTCATCAATGCGGGTATGCACGCCGAGCGTCAGGCCGTAACCTGCGCGGTTGATCTGCTCAATCAGCCCGTCGAGATTGTTGCGGTTGTAGCGCACCACGTGCAGCACCGGGCCGAAAATCTCTTTTTGCAGCTCGTCAAAGCTTTCCAGTTCGATAAGCGTCGGCATAACAAACGTGCCGGCCTGCCATTCGCGCGCATCAACGCTGTTTTCACGCACCGCCTGGAAGACGTTGCGGCCTTTGGCGCGCATCGCCTGGATATGGCGGTCGATATTGGCTTTCGCTTCAGCGTCGATAACCGGGCCGACGTCGGTGGAGAGGCGGCCTGGGTTGCCCATGCGGCACTCCGCCATGGCGCCTTTGAGCATCGTCAGCGTGTGATCGGCAATATCTTCCTGCAGACAGAGCACGCGCAGGGCGGAGCAGCGCTGGCCGGCGCTGTCGAACGCGGAAGCGACCACATCCACCACCACCTGTTCGGTCAGGGCGGAGGAGTCGACAATCATCGCGTTCAGTCCGCCGGTTTCCGCAATCAGCGGCGTCGGACGGCCCTGCGGGTCAAGGCGGGTGGCGATGTTGCGTTGCAGAAGGGTTGCCACTTCCGTTGAGCCGGTAAACATCACGGCGCGCACGCGCTCATCGCCAGTCAGCTTCGCACCGACCGTTTCGCCGCGCCCAGGCAGCAGTTGCAGCACGCCCGCCGGTACGCCCGCTTCCAGCAAGATATTCACGCCCTGAGCGGCAATCAGCGGCGTTTGCTCCGCCGGTTTCGCCAGCACGCTGTTGCCAGCGGCGAGGGCGGCGGCAATCTGGCCGGTAAAGATAGCGAGCGGGAAGTTCCATGGGCTGATGCAGACCACCGGGCCGAGCGGGCGATGGGTTTCGTTATCGAAATCGTCGCGCACCTGGCCTGCGTAGTAATAGAGGAAATCCACCGCCTCGCGCACTTCCGCGATGGCGTTGCTGAAGGTTTTGCCCGCTTCGCGCACCAGGATGCCGATAAGCGTCTGCATCTGGTCTTCCATCAGCACGGCGGCGCGCTCAAGAATGGCGGCGCGCTCTTGCGGCGGGGTGGCGAACCAGATTGGCGCGCTGTTCACGGCGTTGTCCAGCGCCTGCGAGACTTCCGCGTCGGTGGCTTCACGCACGTAGCCGACGATATCTTTCGGCTCCGCCGGGTTAATCACCGGCGTCAGTTCGCCTGCTTCCACCGCGGTTTCCAGTACCGGCAGCGCCTGCCATTTGTGCGCGGCGCTGTTAAGCAGCGCGGAGGAGAGCGAAGCCAGACGGTGTTCGTTTGAGAGATCAAGCCCCGTCGAGTTAATGCGGCCTTCGCCGTAGAGATTGTGCGGCAGCGGGATTTTCGGGTGCGGCAGGCCCGCTTTCCCTTCCTGCGCTGCCAGTTTTTCCACCGCGGCGACCGGGTCCGCCACCAGCTCATCCAGCGGCAGCGTGGTATCGGCGATGCGGTTGACGAACGAAGTGTTGGCGCCGTTTTCCAGCAGACGACGCACCAGATAGGCGAGCAGGGTTTCATGCGTGCCTACCGGAGCATAAATACGGCACGGCCGGTTCAGCTTGCCGTCCGCCACTTTCCCCACCACCTGCTCGTAGAGCGGCTCGCCCATGCCGTGCAGGCACTGGAATTCATACTGGCCGGGGTAGTAGTTCTGGCCCGCCAGGTTATAAATCGCCGCCAGCGTATGGGCATTATGGGTCGCGAACTGCGGATAAATAAGGTTCGGCACCGCCAGCAGCTTTTTCGCGCAGGCGAGGTAGGAGATATCGGTGTAAACCTTGCGGGTGTAAACCGGGTAGCCTTCAAGGCCTTCCATCTGGGCGCGTTTGATTTCGCTGTCCCAGTAAGCGCCTTTCACCAGACGGATCATCAGGCGACGGCGGCTGCGGGTAGCGAGATCGATTAAGTAATCAATCACAAACGGGCAGCGCTTCTGGTACGCCTGAATAACGAACCCGATGCCGTTCCAGCCCGCCAGCTCCGGCTCGAAGCAGAGTTTTTCCAGCAGGTCGAGGGAGATCTCCAGGCGGTCCGCCTCTTCGGCGTCGATGTTAATGCCGATGTCATACTGGCGCGCCAGCAGGGTAAGCGACTTCAGGCGCGGGTAAAGTTCTTCCATGACGCGGTCATACTGCGCGCGGCTGTAGCGCGGGTGCAGCGCCGAAAGCTTAATGGAGATGCCCGGGCCTTCATAAATGCCGCGGCCGTTAGAGGCTTTACCGATGGCGTGGATCGCCTGCTGGTAAGAGACCATGTAAGCCTGCGCATCGGCGGCGGTCAGCGCCGCTTCGCCGAGCATATCGTAAGAGTAGCGGAATCCTTTTTCTTCGAGCTTGCGGGCGTTGGCCAGCGCCTCGGCGATGGTTTCGCCGGTCACGAACTGCTCGCCCATCAGGCGCATCGCCATGTCCACGCCTTTGCGGATAAGCGGCTCGCCGCTCTTGCCGATGATGCGGTTGAGCGAGCGCGACAGGCTGGCTTCGTTATGGGTGGAGACCAGACGACCCGTAAAGAGCAGCCCCCAGGTGGCGGCGTTAACAAACAGCGAAGGGCTGCGGCCAATGTGAGACTGCCAGTTGCCGTTGCTGATTTTGTCGCGGATCAGCGCGTCGCGGGTCGCTTTATCAGGAATACGCAGCAGCGCCTCGGCAAGGCACATCAGCGCCACCCCTTCCTGAGAAGAGAGCGAGAACTCCTGCAGCAGGCTCTGCACCATGCCCGCGCGCCCGGAAGCGGTCTTCTGGTTGCGCAGCTTCTCTGCAAGCTTATAAGCGAGTTGATGCGTTTGCTCCGCCACCGGCGCAGGCAGGCGCGCTTGTTCAAGCAGCATTGGCACGGCGTCCGTTTCCGCACGGCGGTAAGCGCCGGTGATGGCGGCGCGGTTGACCGACTGCGGCAGGATCTGCTCGGCGAATTCCAGGAAGGGCTGATGCGTCTCTTCCGGTTGGACGATGTTTTCTTCGCTCTCATTGGCCGCCCCCGCCAGCAGGGCAGGCAGCTCCGGCAGCGTATCGTCGCTTTCGAGTCGTTCAAGATAATTGAAAATAGCCTGCTTAATCAGCCAGTGCGGCGTGCGGTCTATTTTGGTTGCGGCGGCTTTGATGCGCTCACGGGTGGCATCATCCAGCTTGACCCCCATGGTAGTGGTGCCCATGCCTTTAGCTCCTGTTTTCTTCGCGTTTTTCTCTGCGGTTAACGTTATCCGGCACTATCCATCATGTTGCAACTTTGTGCAACCATGTTAAATGTGACTTCGCCAGCAAGCTCAAAAATGAATGAAATGTTAAATATGAAATTGCTATGACCGCTCAGACGTCACCCCGCTATAAGCTGATATTCCGGGCCTGGTTAACATTTTTTCGTGGTGCAACCGCTAAAAGCGTGAGCGAGTGCAACCTCCTGCAAAATGGCATTTTTAGCAGAGATGTAATTGTTGTAAATGGTGTGTTAAATCGATTGTGAATGAAAACCGCTTCCGGCAGGATACTGCCGCGAAACGAAAACGACGATAACAGCACCGCTGCGTTCCGGCGGTGACAAGCCGAAACTGGCCAGATTAGACGGAGAAGTGAGATGACAGCGAGTACACCTATGCTGGTGACTTTCCTTGTTTATATCTTTGGGATGATATTAATAGGGTTTATTGCGTGGCGTTCGACCAAAAACTTTGACGATTACATCCTTGGCGGGCGCAGCCTTGGCAGCGTGGTGACGGCGCTGTCGGCAGGGGCGTCTGATATGTCCGGCTGGCTGTTGATGGGCCTGCCTGGCGCCATTTTCCTCTCCGGGATTTCAGAAAGCTGGATTGCCATCGGCCTGACGCTGGGCGCCTGGATCAACTGGAAGCTGGTGGCGGGGCGGTTGCGCGTGCACACCGAGGCGAACAATAACGCGCTAACGTTACCGGATTATTTCACTGGCCGTTTCGAAGATAAAAGCCGCGTGCTGCGCATCATTTCCGCGCTGGTTATCCTGCTGTTCTTCACCATCTACTGCGCCTCCGGCATCGTGGCAGGTGCGCGCCTGTTTGAAAGCACCTTCGGCATGAGCTATGAAACCGCGCTGTGGGCAGGCGCTGCGGCGACCATTCTCTATACCTTTATCGGCGGCTTCCTCGCGGTAAGCTGGACTGACACGGTGCAGGCGAGCCTGATGATTTTCGCTCTGATCCTGACTCCGGTGTTTGTTATCCTCGCCGTCGGCGGCCTGGACGACTCGCTGATGGTTATCAAGCAAAAGAGCATCGAAAACGTCGATATGCTTAAGGGCTTAAACCTGGTGGCGATTATCTCGCTGATGGGCTGGGGGCTTGGCTACTTCGGCCAGCCGCACATTCTGGCGCGCTTTATGGCGGCGGACTCTCATCACACCATTGTTAACGCGCGTCGCATCTCCATGACCTGGATGATCCTCTGCCTTGCAGGCGCCGTAGCGGTGGGCTTCTTCGGCATCGCCTACTTTAACAACCACCCGGAGCAGGCGGCGGCGGTGAACCAGAACGGCGAGCGCGTCTTTATCGAGCTGGCGCAAATTCTCTTTAACCCGTGGATCGCCGGTATTCTGCTCTCCGCTATCCTCGCGGCGGTGATGTCCACCCTGAGCTGCCAGCTGCTGGTCTGCTCAAGCGCGATTACCGAAGATCTCTACAAAGCCTTCCTGCGTAAAAACGCGACGCAAAAAGAGCTGGTATGGGTGGGGCGCCTGATGGTGCTGGTGGTGGCGCTGGTCGCCATTGCGCTGGCGGCGAACCCGGAAAACCGCGTGCTTGGGCTGGTGAGCTACGCCTGGGCGGGCTTCGGCGCCGCATTCGGTCCGGTAGTGCTGTTCTCGGTCATGTGGTCGCGCATGACTCGCAACGGCGCGCTGGCCGGCATGATTATCGGCGCGGTGACCGTTATCGTCTGGAAGCAGTTCGCCTGGCTGAACCTGTATGAAATCATTCCGGGCTTTGTTTTCGCAAGCCTTGGCATCGTGGTCTTTAGTCTGCTGGACAAAGCGCCGTCCGCCACAATGCAGTCCCGCTTTGAAAAAGCGGACGCGGAGTACCACACCGCGCCGCCTTCTAAACTGCAGGCTGATTAAGCCTTCGCATGCAAACCCGCCGAAAGGCGGGTTTTTTCTTTGTAATCAAAAAAATAGTCTAAGGCATCCCTTGCCTGGCGCGGCAAAGTGTTATTTCATCCCGTTTTCCACCCATCACTAAAAGGCAGGGAAAAGATGACTGGCAAAGCGTTGTTGGGCCTTACGCTTGCGGCGTTGCTGACAGGCTGCACGGCGCATTCAGGCGTAGCGGAGCCGGAGCAGGCGTGCGCGGCGCAAAATCGCATGATACAGACCACGCTCTATTTTGGCCTCAGCCGGCCCGCTGGCCCGGCTATCACCAGCAAGGAGTGGCAGGGTTTTGTCGATACCGACGTCACTCCGCGCTTTCGCGATGGCCTGACGGTGTTTGACGCGCGCGGCCAGTGGCTGGGCAGCGATGGCAACGTGGCGCGCGAGCCGAGCAAGGCGCTGGTGCTCATTCATGACCGCAACGACACAAGCGAGCGGGAGATAGAAGCCCTGCGCGCGATATATAAAACCCGTTTTGCGCAGGAGTCCGTTATGCGGGTGGATCAGAACGTCTGCGTTCAGTTTTGAGATAAAGGCGGGGAGAGCCCGCCTTTTTGCTTATAGCACCAGACCTGCGAACGCGGCGGAAAGCAGGCTGACCAGCGTTGCGCCATACACCAGGCGCAAGCCAAAGCGCGAAACCACGTTGCCCTGCGGCTCGTTTAGCCCTTTTATGGCGCCAGCGACGATGCCGATAGAGGCAAAATTGGCAAACGACACCAGAAACACCGAGAGAATGCCAAGACCGCGCGCCGACAGGGTGGCGGCGATTTTTTGCAGTTCAATCATGGCGACAAACTCATTCGCCACAAGCTTGGTGGCCATAATGCCGCCCGCCTTCAGGGCGTCTGCCGCCGGAATGCCAACGAGCCAGGCTAACGGGTAGAACACATAGCCAAGCAGTTGCTGGAAGCTCTGGCCGAACAGCGCCAGGAATAGCGCGTTCACGGCGCTGATAATGGCGATAAAACCAATCAGCATCGCCAGAATAATCATCGCCACCTTAAAGCCCGCCAGAATGTACTCGCCGAGCATTTCAAAAAAGCTCTGGGATTCATGCAGCTTCTCAAGTCTCACTTCCGGTTCATCGTGCGGGCGCGCCGGATTGATGACGGAAAGAATAATAAACGTGCTAAAGAGGTTAAGCACCAATGCCGCGACCACATATTTCGCCTCGATCATCGTCATGTAGGCGCCAACGATAGAGAGCGAAACGGTCGACATGGCTGTCGCCGCCATCGTAAACAGACGGCGTGAAGAGAGATCCGCCAGTACGCCTTTATAAGCGATAAAGTTTTCCGACTGGCCGAGCACCAGCGAACTCACCGCATTGAACGATTCCAGCTTGCCCATGCCGTTGATTTTTGAAAGCAAGGTGCCGATAACGCGAATGAACACCGGCAGGATGCGCCAGTGTTGCAAAATGCCAATCAGCGCCGAGATAAAGACGATAGGGCAGAGCACGCCAAGAAACACAAAGGCGAGGCCTTTCTGGCTCATGCCGCCAAAGACGAAATCGGTGCCTTCAGCTGCAAAATGCAGCAGGGAAGAGAAGCCGCCCGCGACGCTTTGGATCAGCCATAGCCCCGCTTGTGCATGCAAAAAGAACCAGGCGAATGCCGCTTCGATAAGCATAAGCTGAAGAATATAACGAACGCGGATGTTTTTACGGTCAAAGCTTGTAAGCCAGGCAAGCGCCAGGATAGCCGCCGCGGCGAAAATAAAGTGCAGTAGAGTTGTCATGATTACGCAGGTGATTGAAAGAAAAATAGTTAGCCACAGATAAAACGGCCGGTAAACAGCGCGCTAAGCATAATTTCCCGCATCGTTATCTGGCAAACGGAATAAGAGGGGGCGAGAGATAGCCATATCCGGGAGGGTAAATTCGCGCTGGCGGCACAGGGTTTGTACGAGGTTAAACCCTTCTGACAGCCGTATGGTTAAGCAGAGTGATTACTCAACTTCGCAACTTTTACACTTCGTCATAATTCCCGGCACATTTTTCTTGTATTTCTTCTTTTGCTAATGATAATCACTTTCACTCACATTTACCTTTCTTTGCAACAGTTGACCTGATTTCACACTTAAGGGTGCCGGGATGTTTGTTCCATTTCTAATTATGCTGCGCGAAGGGCTGGAAGCTGCGCTCATTGTCAGCCTCATCGCCAGTTACCTGAAGCGCACGCAGCGCGGGCAATGGCTTGGCGTTATGTGGACAGGCGTGTTTCTTGCCGCCGCGCTCTGCCTTGGGCTGGGTATTTTCATCAACGAAACCACTGGCGAGTTCCCGCAAAAAGAGCAGGAGCTGTTTGAAGGCATCGTGGCGGTGATTGCGGTACTGATCCTCACGTATATGGTTTTCTGGATGCGCAAAGTGGCGCGCAACGTAAAAGGGGAGCTGGAGCAGGCGGTAGACAAGGCGCTCAAGCGCGGCGGCAACCAAAGCTGGGCGCTGATCCTGATGGTCTTTTTCGCCGTCGCGCGCGAAGGGCTGGAGTCGGTCTTTTTTCTGCTGGCGGCCTTTGGCCAGGATCTCGGCGTCTGGCCGCCGCTTGGCGCCATGTTAGGGCTGGCGACGGCAGTGGTGCTGGGTTTTCTGCTTTACTGGGGCGGCATCCGGCTCAATCTTGGCGCCTTTTTCAGGTGGACGAGTCTCTTCATTCTGCTGGTGGCGGCGGGTCTGGCGGCGGGCGCCATTCGCGCGTTTCACGAGGCGGGGCTGTGGAACCGCTTTCAGGAGGTGGCTTTCGACTTAAGCCAGGTGCTGAGCACCCATTCGCTCTTCGGCACGCTGCTGGAGTCGGTATTCGGCTACCAGGAAGCGCCAACGGTGAGCGAAGTGGCGGTCTGGCTGATTTACCTGCTGCCCGCACTGGCTATTTTCTTTATGCCGACCCGCGTGGTGGCGCAGCCTTCCGGCAGCGCAAACTGATTATAACAGGCGCGCCGCGCCTTTTTAGTTACAACATACTTTTATAGGGAATGGTCATGACGAGACACTTTCGCCGCAGTGCGCTGCAGTTAACAACGCTTGCGCTCTTATCTTCCGCCTTTGCCGCCAACGCGGCTGATGTTCCACAGGTTAAGGTTACGGTAAACGACAAGCAGTGCGAGCCGATGACGCTTACCGTCAACGCGGGCAAAACCCAGTTCCTGATCCTCAACCACAGCCAGAAAGCGCTGGAGTGGGAGATCCTCAAAGGGGTGATGGTCGTGGAAGAGCGCGAGAACATTGCGCCAGGCTTCAGCCAGAAAATGACGGCGAACCTGGAGCCAGGCGAATACGACATGACCTGCGGCCTGCTGAGCAACCCTAAAGGCAAGCTCATCGTGAAAGCGGCGGGCGGGGCGCAGCCGGCGGCGAAAAGCGATTTGATGTCGCTTGAAGGCGCCATCACCCAGTATAAAGCGTATGTGACCGCCGAAACCGCCGCGCTGGTAAAAGGCACCAAAGCCTTTACCGACGCGGTGAAAGCGGGCGACATCGAAAAGGCGAAATCGCTTTATGCCCCGACGCGCCAGCATTACGAGCGCATTGAGCCCATCGCCGAGCTTTTCTCTGACCTTGACGGCAGCATCGACGCCCGTGAGGACGATTATGAGCAGAAAGCGGCAGACCCGAAATTCACCGGTTTCCACCGTCTGGAGAAAGCGTTGTTTGGCGATAACAGCGTGAAGGGAATGGATACCTACGCCGACCAGCTTTACCGCGACGTTCAGGATCTGCAAAAACGCATCAGCGAGCTCGCTTTCCCACCGGGTAAAGTCGTAGGCGGCGCGGCCGGGCTGATTGAAGAAGTGGCGGCGAGCAAAATCAGCGGCGAAGAAGATCGTTACAGCCACACCGATCTGTGGGACTTCCAGGCGAATGTGGAAGGTTCGCAGAAAATTGTCGAGCTGCTGCGTCCGCAGTTGCAAAAAGACAACGCGGAACTGCTGGCGAAAGTGGACGCCAACTTTAAAAAGGTCAATACCATCCTTACGAAGTACCGCACCAAAGAAGGGTTTGAAACTTACGACAAGCTGACCGACGCCGATCGTAACGCGCTGAAAGGGCCGGTGACGGCGCTGGCTGAAGACCTCTCTCTGCTGCGTGGCGTGCTCGGTCTGGACTAAAGCATGAGCGAAGCGACAAAACACCCGAACGCGCCAGAGCCGGCGCGTCGTCGACTGTTGAAAGGGCTCGGACTGCTTGGCGGGGCGCTGGCCGTTACGGGCGGCTGCCCGGTGGCACACGGCGCTAAGCCTTCAGCGCCGCCGGGCACGCTCTCGCCGGATGGCCGTCAGGAAAAGCAGCCTTTTTACGGCCCGCATCAGGCGGGCATCGTCACGCCGCAGCAAGCCGCCATGATGCTGGTGGCTTTCGATGTGCTGGCCGCGGATAAGGCCGATCTGGAGCGCCTGTTTCGTCTGCTGACGAAGCGTATCGCTTTCTTAACCGAAGGCGGTCCGGCGCCGCAAACGCCCAACCCGCGTATGCCGCCCATGGATTCCGGTATTCTTGGCGATGTTATCGCGCCGGATAACCTGACGATTACCGTTTCAGTCGGTCATTCTCTGTTTGACGAACGCTTCGGGCTGGCGGCGCAGATGCCGAAAAAGCTGCAAAAGATGACGCGTTTTCCGAACGATTCGCTGGACGCGGCGCTGTGCCACGGCGATCTGCTGCTGCAAATTTGCGCCAACACGCAGGATACGGTTATTCACGCGCTGCGCGATATTATCAAGCACACGCCGGATCTCCTGAGCGTGCGCTGGAAGCGGGAAGGGTTTATCTCCGATCACGCGGCGCGCAGCCGGGGTAAAGAAACGCCAATTAATCTGCTCGGCTTCAAGGATGGCACGGCCAATCCGGATACGCAGAATGCCAGACTGATGGAGAGCATCCTGTGGGTGACGCCGGAACAGGGCGAACCCGCCTGGGCGACAGGCGGCAGCTATCAGGCGGTGCGCATCATTCAGTTTCATGTCGAGTTCTGGGACCGCACGCCGCTTAAGGAGCAGCAAACCATCTTTGGGCGCGAAAAGCACAGCGGCGCGCCGCTTGGCATGCAGCATGAGCACGACGTGCCGGACTACGCGAGCGACCCGGACGGCGAGGTTATCGCGCTGGATAGCCATATCAGGCTGGCCAACCCGCGCACGCCGGAAACCCAGTCCAGCCTGATGCTGCGCCGGGGCTACAGCTACTCGCTCGGCGTCACCAATTCCGGTCAGCTTGATATGGGGCTGCTGTTTGTCTGCTATCAGCATGACCTGGAAAAAGGCTTTTTAAGCGTCCAGAAACGGCTAAACGGCGAAGCGCTGGAAGAGTATGTGAAACCCATCGGCGGCGGTTATTTCTTTGCCCTTCCGGGCGTGAGCAATAACGCGCATTATCTTGCCGAAGGGCTGCTGCAGGCCTGACCTTTCTCCCCGCCGTGTCAGGCGGGGACACCTTCTTACATCTTCTGTTTCATTTGTTAACACTTTACTGGCGCAGCCGGGATAAGAATTTTACTATGACTATAGTATTGATACTTTTCTGTAATATTTCTGTGTCATAAAAAATGCATCGTCAGAAAAGCCTTAAAAAGTTAAAAATAAGTAAAATCTATGTTGCGTTTATGAAAAAATTTGATGTACTTAGAGCAGATGCGGTAGTTCCCGGTTGTGAACAGATTTTTCACTATGGAGATCGCGAATGGTAGTGTCCCGTGATGGACTAAAACATAAAACCCCCCGCAAAGCCCGGCGCGGAGATACTACCTCCGGCAAAATCGTCTTCACTTCTTCATCCAGACATTCCACTTCCTCCTCACATTCAACCGACGCAGTAAGCGGTGCGCGTAGCCGTACTACTGCGTCTTTTTCCGGCAATCATGGCTTACAAGGAAGCCAAACCTACGTTGTTCGTGCGCATAATCGCGTCGGCAGTGACGACGCGGGCAATGTAAACCTACTTAACAAGGTGCCATCCATGGGAAGACAGAAAGCAGTGATCAAAGCTCGTCGTGAAGCAAAACGGGTGTTAAGACGGGATTCACGCAGCCACAAGCAGCGTGAAGAGGAGTCGGTCACTTCGCTTGTGCAGATGAGCGGCGTTGAAGCTATTGGCATGGCAAGGGACAGTCGCGATACATCACCAATAGCGGCGCGCAGTGAAGCTCAGGCGCAGTATCTCGAAGCTATTGAGAGTAAACAGCTGATATTCGCCACCGGCGAAGCCGGTTGCGGCAAAACGTTTATCAGCGCGGCGAAGGCGGCTGAGGCCCTGATTCACAAGGATGTCGACAGGATCATTGTTACTCGCCCGGTACTGCAGGCCGATGAAGACCTCGGCTTCCTGCCCGGCGATATTTCTGAGAAGTTCGCGCCTTATTTCCGTCCGGTCTACGATGTTCTGGTGCGCCGCCTTGGCGCCTCGTTCATGCAGTACTGCCTGCGACCGGAAATTGGCAAAGTAGAGATTGCGCCGTTCGCCTATATGCGCGGACGTACATTTGAAAATGCGGTAGTGATTCTGGACGAGGCTCAGAACGTTACCGCTGCGCAGATGAAAATGTTTTTGACCCGCCTCGGGGAGAACGTGACCGTTATCGTCAATGGCGATATTACCCAGTGCGATTTGCCCGCCGGCGTGCAGTCCGGCCTGAGCGATGCGCTGGCGCGTTTCAAAGAGGATGACATGATCGGCGTGGTGCGCTTCACCAAAGACGATTGTGTCCGCTCCGCACTCTGCCAGCGTACGCTCAACGCCTACGATTAACATTGCTGGTGAAAAATGAAAATGAAGGCCCAACGCTGTTGGGCCTTTTTCGTTTCAGCGGCCGGTGAGGGGATAAGTTCAATACAGCATGCTCATCAGGCAAGGCGGGTAAGCGCAGCGTCACCGCCAAAAAACCGAGGCCGATATAAAAGCAAAGAAGCTTGGGCGTAACTCAGGCTTCTTCTTTAAATATGGCGGTGAGGGGGGGATTGACTCGCTGGCGCTCGCCCTACGGGCGGCATGCCCGCAAGCGGTCCTGCCGCCCAGGCGGTAAACCGCCTGTCGACCCCCGGTCGGGGCTTCTCATCCCCCCGGCTCGGCGGGATATAAAAGCAAAGAAGCCTGGGCGTTAACCCAGGCTTCTTCTTTAAATATGGCGGTGAGGGGGGGATTCGAACCCCCGATACGTTGCCGTATACACACTTTCCAGGCGTGCTCCTTCAGCCACTCGGACACCTCACCATATTGTCTGCTGCCCACTCGTCGGGGGCAACGGGGCGCTACTATAGGGGGGAGCATAAAATCGGTCAAGCAGAATTTTTTCTTTCCTAATCGTTCGGTTAAGGGTTAAACGAAATGGCCCTTTGCCAGCAATGCCCGTGAGCGCGCCGGACAGAAACATTCACAAACATCCTCGTAGAGCAAGTAAGCGCAGCGCGCCTGTTCACGTCAGCCTGCGTAAATCAGCGGCGGATAAGCAAGCCTGTGCTTCGCTTATCGTGTTTTCTGTACCAGGCTTAAGACCAAACTATTAGACGGACGATGTGGAGCATTATGAAAGAGCAAAATCGCACTATCGGTATTGCGCCTTATGGCGGCTCAGCAGGCGGTTGGGGAGCATTGAAGGCGGTCGCTGACGCCATACGCGGTCAGATGTCGGTGAAGCAAGACGTCATTGCCTTATTCAAGGTTAACCAGCCGCAGGGGTTTGACTGCCCCGGCTGCGCCTGGCCGGACCCGCAACACGGCTCCTCATTTGAGTTTTGTGAAAACGGCGCCAAGGCGGTTACCTGGGAAGCGACCAGTAAACGCACCACCCCGGAATTTTTCGCCGCGCACACCGTAAGCGAACTGTGGGAGCGTAACGCCTTTGAGCTGGAAGGCGAGGGACGCCTGACGCACCCGATGAAATATGATCCGGCAAGCGACACCTACCAGCCCATCGAGTGGGAAACCGCCTTCACAGAGATTGGCGAACATCTACGACGCTATGACGATCCAGACAGCGTGGAGTTTTACACATCCGGGCGCGCATCGAACGAAGCGGCTTTTCTCTGGCAGCTCTTCGCCCGAGAGTACGGCACTAATAACTTCCCGGACTGCTCGAACATGTGCCACGAGCCGACCAGCGTCGGTTTGCCGGAATCCATCGGCGTGGGTAAAGGCACGGTGGAGCTGGAAGATTTCAATCACTGCGATTTAGTGCTTTGCATCGGACATAATCCGGGCACCAATCATCCGCGCATGCTTGGCACCCTGCGTGAAGTGTCAAAACGCGGCGCGACTATCGTCGCCATCAACCCGCTTCGCGAACGCGGCCTTGAGCGCTTTACCTCGCCGCAAAGCCCTATCGAAATGCTGTCGCTAAGCTCCACGGAACTCGCCTCGACTTATTACAAAGTCCGCGTCGGCGGTGATGCAGCCATGCTGAAAGGCGTAATGAAAATTTTGCTGTCGATGCATGAAGAACGCCTGGCAAAAGGCCAGCCGGGGGTGCTGGATGAAACCTTTATCCGCGAGCACACCGAAGGGTTCGAGGCGTTGAAGGCGGATCTCGATGCGACCGAGTGGGATCATATTCTGAAGGTCTCCGGCATGGAGCGTAAAGAGATCCAGCATGTCGCTCGTCTGTATGCCAATGCCCAGCGCACAATCGTCTGTTACGGGATGGGGATAACGCAGCATCAGTATGGCACCCAGAATGTTCAGCAAATCGCTAACTTACTGCTGCTGCGCGGCAATATCGGTAAAAAAGGCGCCGGCATTTGTCCGCTGCGCGGTCACTCTAATGTGCAGGGCGATCGCACGGTAGGGATCACTGAAATTCCGTCACAAGAGTTGCTCGACAGCATTGAGCGCGTCTTTGGCTTTAAGCCGCCCCAAAAACATGGACACGGCGCGGTAGCGGCTATCCAGGCGATGCGCGATGGCAAAGCCAAAGCGTTACTGTGCCTGGGCGGCAACCTTGCCGAAGCCATTTCTGACCCGCAGGTTACCTTTCCCGCCATGCGCAACCTTGACCTGGTCGTACATATGGCGACTAAGCTTAATCGGTCGCATTTGCTGCTCGGTAAGCATAACTATCTGCTGCCCGTGCTTGGCCGCACCGAGATTGACGAGCAGGCCTCCGGCGCGCAGAGCATTACGGTAGAAGATTCCATGTCGATGGTGCACGCGTCGCGCGGTTCGCTGAAGCCCGCTTCGCCGCACCTGAAATCTGAACCCGCGCTGGTGGCGGGTATTGCGAAAGCGACGCTGCCTGACAGCGTGGTCAACTGGGACAGGCTGGTGGGGGATTACAGCTTTATTCGCGAAAAGATAGAGGCGGTGTTCCCGGCGTTCGCTAACTATAACGAACGCGTGAAAAAGCCAGGCGGTTTCCGGCTGCGCAATGCCGCTTCGGAGCGTGTCTGGAATACGCCAACCGGGAAAGCGCAGTTCAAAGTGATGCAGGGGATTAATGAAGATCCGCGCTCGCTGAAGTGCCATGACCTGGTGCTCACGACGCTTCGTAGTCACGATCAATACAACACAACGCTTTACGGTCTCAACGATCGCTACCGCGGTGTGACAGGGCGGCGGGACGTGTTGTTTATTAACCCGGATGAAGCCGAGAAACGGCAGCTACGCGTTGGCGATCAGGTCAATATCGTCGCTCTCGATCCTGAAGGCAACCCTACGTCGCGCCGGATGCAGAACCTTACCATTGTGGTCATTGATATGGCTCCCGGCTCTGTTGGCGCTTACTACCCGGAAGCGAACGTGCTGGTGCCGCTGGACAGCCACGATACCCGGAGCGGTATTCCGGCTTATAAAAGTATTCCGATTGCGATGGAGAAAGCCGCCGTGCCTGTGGAAACCTCAGGCGCGCAGCGCTAAGCGTAGTCTCTTCCGTTGCGCAGGTGTTTTTACCCTTTCTGCGGGGTGAGGGGCATATGTGAGCACCGCGGTATGTTCCGTTCGCCAACGCGCTGCGCTCATATGTCAGTTTCTATCCTGCGAACGTGTTAAGGGGGCTCGCCGCCGCCCCCTTTGCACGTTCGCGTGAGAAAGCGTGCCATAAAAAGCCCGGGCATAAGCGAACGGAACGATTCACACCGTTTCATATCGCCTACAGATTTAAGGGCAGGCCGTGAACCTTTCTCATCCCCCCGGGTTGGCGCGATATAAAAGCAAAGAAGCCTGGGCGTTAACCCAGGCTTCTTCTTTAAATATGGCGGTGAGGGGGGGATTCGAACCCCCGATACGTTGCCGTATACACACTTTCCAGGCGTGCTCCTTCAGCCACTCGGACACCTCACCATATTGTCTTCCCGATGTGCTCGGGACGGGCGCTAATGTAGGGAAAAGGCTAACGCCAGTCAATACACTTTTCGGAATTTCCGGCGCGTTTACTCAAACTTCCAGCAACATGCTTCTTAAAAAGACAAATTGCCTGTTTTTATGGCAATAGTCTTGCAACTACAACGCTTTCGCGTAATCCTGGAGAAAAAGGAGAAGCCATGGACATCATTTTTTACCATCCCACTTTTGACGCTAACCACTGGATATCTCTGCTGCAACGACAGCTTCCTCAGGCCCGGATACGTGAATGGCGCTCCGGCGATAACGGCCCGGCAGATTACGCGCTGGTCTGGCATCCGCCGGTAGAAATGTTACGCGGGCGCACCGGGCTGAAAGCGGTTTTTGCGCTGGGCGCCGGGGTAGACTCCATCCTCAGCAAATTAAAAAAGGATCCAGACTTGTTGCCCGCAGGCGTGCCGCTGTTCCGGCTCGAAGATACCGGCATGGCGGAGCAAATGCAGGAATATGCAGTAAGCCAGGTGCTGCACTGGTTCCGCCGCTTTGATGATTACCAGGCGTTGAAGCTGCAGGCGAAATGGGAACCGCTGGCTGACTATGAACGTGAAGATTTCACTATCGGCATTCTGGGCGCCGGCGTGCTGGGAGGGAAGGTTGCGGAAAGCCTGGTCGGTTGGGGTTTCCCGGTTCGCTGCTGGAGCCGCAGCCATAAAGATTATTCCGGTGTAAAAAGCTTTGCCGGAAGGGAAGAGCTGAGCGCGTTTGCGAATAATACGCGCGTGTTAATCAACCTGCTGCCCAATACGCCGGAAACGGTGGGCATTATCAACAGCGAATTAGTAAACCAGCTGGCGGATAACGCTTACGTACTTAACCTTGCCCGCGGCATCCATCTGGTAGAAGACGATCTGCTGACGGCGCTGGATAGCGGCAAGCTTAAGGGCGCAATGCTGGATGTTTTCTCCCGCGAACCGCTGCCGGCCGAAAGCCCGCTGTGGCGTCACCCGCGCGTGGCGATCACGCCGCACGTTGCGGCGGTAACCCGCCCGGCGCAGGCGGTGGAGTTTATTTCGTCAACGATTATTCAGCTTGATAAAGGCCAGCATCCCACAGGCCAGGTCGACCTCCAACGCGGCTACTGAACCCGTGCCCGGCCTTCCTGCCGGGCTTTCAGGCTAAACCTCAACGCCGATACCTGCTATCCTTGCGCAAAACTGAAAGGAGAGCGCCATGTATCCCGTTGACCTGCACATGCATACCGTCGCCAGTACCCACGCTTACAGTAACCTTCACGACTATATCGCTGCGGCAAAGCAAAAAAACATTCAGCTGTTCGCTATTACCGATCACGGCCCTGATATGGCCGACGCGCCGCACTACTGGCACTTTATCAACATGCGCATCTGGCCGCGCGTGGTGGATGGCGTTGGCATTCTGCGCGGCATCGAAGCCAATATTAAAAATACCGCAGGCGAGATAGACTGCACCGGCCCGATGCTGGATGCGCTTGATCTGATCGTGGCGGGCTTCCACGAGCCGGTGTTTCCACCGCAGGATAAAGCCGCTCACACCGAGGCGATGATCGCCGCTATGGCGAGCGGCAATGTGCATATCATCAGCCACCCGGGCAACCCGAAGTTCCCGGTCGATATTCCGGCGATAGCTGCCGCCGCCGCGAAATATCAGGTGGCGCTGGAGCTGAATAACTCCTCCTTTACGCATTCGCGCAAGGGTAGCGGACCGAATTGCCGCGCCATTGCCGAAGCGGTGCGCGACGCAGGCGGCTGGCTGGCGCTGGGTTCTGATTCTCATACCGCCTTTACGCTGGGCGATTTTCATGAGTGCCGCAAAATCCTCGACGAGGTGGCGTTTCCCGAAGATCGCATTCTTAACGTCACGCCGCGCCGTTTGCTTAATTTCCTCGAATCCCGCGGTATGGCGCCCATCGTCGAATTTGCCGCCTTTTAATAAACCCAATGGATCTGTTTCATGAATGAATTTTCAATTATCTGCCGCCTGCTTGGCTCCCTCTGGTACCGTGAACCGCAGGACGCGGTGCTTGCCCCGGTCTGGTCACTGATTGCCGAAGGCAAGCTCGCCCAGAGCTGGCCGCTTGAGCAGGATGAGCTGCTGGCGCGTCTACAAAAAAGCTATAACGCGCAAGAGGTGGCGGCGGATTACCGTACGCTCTTTACCGGTGATGATCGCCGCGTATCGCCGCTGCGTTCCGCATGGCAAGAGGGGGCGAAGGAAGAAGAGGTGAGGGCGTTTCTGCGCGAGCGTGGCATGCCGCTTTCCGACGCGCCGGCAGACCACTTTGGCATGCTGCTGCTGGCGGCTTCCTGGCTTGAAGATCAGGCGCAGGATGATGAAAGCGAGGCGCTGGAAACCTTATTCGATAACTATCTGCTGCCCTGGTGCGGCGCTTTCCTGGGCAAGGTGGAAGCGCATGCGGCCAGCGCGTTCTGGCGAACTTTCGCGCAGTTAACCCGCGATGCTATTCAGGCGATGTGGGAAGAGTTGCAGGAAGAGGAAGAATAAGAGAGCCGGGCGGATGCCCGGTTTTTGTGATTAAAGTCACAAATAAAATGTAATTAACAATTTCGATTTACAATTTTTGTGCGTTGCTTCGCATTGGTGCGGCGGCCTTCTGCTAGTATACGCCGCCATGAACAGACTCTTCCCTCTCGCATTGACGACCGGCCTGCTTTCCGCCCTCTGGGGCTGGGCGGCGGTGAGTTTTGGTCTGCCCGGCTGGGCAGGCTTCCTTGGCTGCACCGCATGGTTTGCCTGTCCGAAACCCGGCCTCCCGGGCTTTTTCACTACGCTTTGCACCTTACTGAGCGGTGTTGCCTGGGCGCAGGTCATTATTCAGGGTGGCGCACTGGTGCCGCATGCGGAGCTGTTCGGCTACGCCATGACGGGCATCGTCGCTTTTTTAATGTGCATGCAAGCAAGACACATGCTTCTCTCTTTTGTGCCGGGAACCTTCATTGGCGCCTGCGCCACGTTTGCCGCGCAGGGGGAATGGAAGAGCGTGGCGCCCGCTTTACTGCTGGGTTTGCTGTTTGGGTTTGCAATGAAAAGCAGCGGTAACTGGCTGGCGGCGCGGCTTGCCGCTAAAAGCACGCAAGCCGTATAAGGCATAAAAAAACCAGCTTGCGCTGGTTTTTTAATTTTGTCAGGACGTTTTCAGGACTCTGGCGGCACCGCCATGCTGCGGTATTTCGCAAGAATGGTATTTTTCGCATCGCCCTTATTTTTCAGCTCCCACAGGCCGCGGTTAATACCGTCGTTTATCAAATGGATTACCCCGGTTTCAATCGCTGACATCAGGCAGAGCATGACGGGTTCATTCGCGGTATAACCAATTTCTCCTTCCAGCAACCGCTGGTAATCGATGAAGCGGAATACGCCCGCCTGCACTTCATAAGAGAGAATGGTTTTACTGGTATTCACCGACGAAAGCACTTCGCCTGTGCTGACATTAACCACACGCAGGTTAACGGCAATTTGATCAAGCTGATATTGCGTGTCGCCGCCAATGCCGAAATAACGCGCGCCGACGCCGCCCGATTTCACATTGCTTTCATAACCGATAATCGAGCCTTCGATCATGACGTTGGCGGCCACCAGCGATTGCAGCGGCATGCGGTTGTTTTCCGCAACGGTGCCGTTCTCCTGGGCTGCACGGATAATTTTGCGTTCGTTAAGCAGGTTTTGTAACCCCTGACGCTCCAGCGGAATAAACCAGCGGGAATCTTTCAACGCCGTAACCAGCATAGATGTGGCGCTTTGCGGTACGGCGGTTGAAAAGTTACTGGCTGGATAAGGCTTAAACTGGCCAGTTTCGTCCTGAATATTATAAACCGAGACAAAAAGCTTACCTTTGGGGTCGGGTAAGTTCGTTAAGTCACGGTAGCTTTGCGCCCGGGGCATTAAGGTGGGCTTTGCCGCTTCTTTTGGCGGAGCGGTCAGGCATCCACTTAACAACATGACGGCAAGAAGTAATAATAAGCGCTGCATGATAGTCATCCTTTAAAAATTAACAGGGCCTAAAAATCAGTGGTTCCCGTTTGCAGGCCCGAAACTTGAATGGTGGAGGTTTTACCTGTTTTACGATCGGTGACATTGAGCTGCAGCTGTCCGTCTCTGTTAGCAATATCGACGATGTAATCGTTAGTCACCATTCTTCCCGGCTGCCCGGTATTAATATTGGTTAACAGGCCGCCCAACACCTGCGACTGAATTGCTGAGGTAAAGTTGTCCAGCGCTGACGGCGTTTCGATTGCATAATCGTCATAGCTGGGATCTTTATAAGAGTTTTGCGCCTGAGCTTCATTAAGAAGAAAAGCGCCGTTATTGGGGTTACCACCGAAATTAGGGTTGCGAAACTGAAAAACCATATTCCCGCCCCACGACAGCGGTGATACTAACAGCAAGGTAATAACCGCGTATGCGACCCGCATGACAGCCTCCTGAAGTGAAAGAAACGTTAGAATTCATCTTTTGTTAAATCGCCGGTGCTTAATAATGCTTTATCAATTTGTCGACGCTGCAACGCTTCATGAGTCTGGTCCAGTGCGAAGTCAACGTTCTTGTCAAAGTCACGCTTCGTCGGGAATAAGAAAACCTGGTAAATTACATCCTGCTCAACGGTAATAGTGATCCAGCTGCCCCACCGGGCGCTGGGTCGCTCATTAATCGTTAAGTTCCCGCTGTAACTGCTTTCCCATTTATCGCTGAAAGCGCGATAAAAATCGTGGCCGACAGACGAAACGGTGTGATCGGTTAACAGACCGGGCACTTCCACTTCAAGCGCCCGCGCGCCGCCGGTGGCGCACAGGATCCCTGCGGCCAATAACCAGCCAGTTAACTTGTTCATGATGTTAGCGTCTGAGATTGTCATTGGCCCAGGAGACGGCCTGGGTGCGGTTTTTCACCGAAATCTTTTTGAAAAGATTGTAGAGGTGGGTTTTGACCGTGTTTTCGCTAATAAACAGCGACTGGGCTATCTCATTATTCGAGGCGCCGACACGCAATTTATTGAGGATCTCTTTTTCACGGTGCGTCAACAGCGCCGACTCCGCGCTCTTAAAGCGATAATGGCCGGAGCGGGTGATAAGATAGCTCGCCAGCTTCTGGCTAAAGTAGCATTCGCCGCGCATCACGCCCTGCATCCCTTCGATTACGCGCGTCTGATCTTCGTTTGAGTAGAAAACCCCGTTGATGTGCGGCCAGTTTTCAATATCGCGGAAGGGGTATTCTTCCGGCGTGTTGAGCAGCAACACTTTAACGTTGTTCCGGCGACCCAGATTTTCCTGCCAGTAGTTAATCAACTTCTTATCTGCTTCCATCATATCCAGCAGAATGAGACTATTTACTGGTATTTCATCCAGTGAACGCTGAATATTATGTAACTTGCCATTAAGCATTAAAGAAGTCTTAAGGTGCTGTAATAAGGCTGTCGCCTGTAACGATGGTTTAGTGATCAGCATTAAAGTCTGAACAGGTAAACTATGGACTTCATTAAACATGATAAAAACTCCGCGCTTTATATTTGGTTCCCGGCAATAGATTGCAAATAAAAGCAATCCGCCAGAGGTTACTGGAAAAATGCACTGCTGCGTGTGTTAATAACAAAACGTCAGGCCCTGGGAGGGCGTGATAAATTTTAAAACCAAGAAAGTTCTTCTGATGAGTTCAATCTAGTCATTGCCAATCTTAAAGCAAGTGTTAAAGATGTAAGCAAATGTAAACCAAGATATTAAAATGTAAAAATGCGCAATGTTCAGATATTGTTTTTTGATGTTAAAGTTGTACATTTTTTAATGATTGCATCACTTTGTTAACATATTGGATATTATTAAGTTATTGATTTGTATGTGTTTTAATAATTATATGAAAGTGGTAATTCTCAAAAAATATACCCCTCATTCTTATGATGGTTTTGTAGGGAGTTTACCTTAAGAAAAAAAGGATGTGTGTCACGTGACTGTCCAAAATTGTTTTAATTTTTGCTGATGTTTGCTAACACCACGGAGTTGTCATCTTTATGAAGACAAAGTGACAAAACAAAAACAGCGTTTGGCTCTATATGGATGCGCCTGAAAGAAACCGCTTAAAAAACAATCTCATGCTTTGGTATGACGGCTGCGATAAAAATACCACTCGCAGGTGAGATATAAAAAACGCGTCGGCGGACATACTCATTTCCGTAGCGCAGCAATATCAAATGAATTGTTGTGATTACTTATTAGTCGTTGGCATGTTGTTTATTTCGCGAAATAAACAACCAGGTCCAGGGTGGAGACATGAAAAACAAATTGCTGTTTACGATGTTAACAATACTGGGTGTGCCTGGTTTGGCTCATGCAAGTCATTTTGATCTTGCAGCTTCGGAATATAACTTTGCCGTGAATGAAATAAGCAAAGGCTCGTTAAATCAGGCCGCGATAATTGGTCAGACAGGCAGAAATAATGACGCCTGGGTTCGCCAGGACGGCAATAAATTGCAGGCGGTGATTAGCCAGACCGGCGTCGCCAACCGCGCAAAGGTTGATCAATCAGGGTATTACAATCTTGCTTACGTTTCACAACAGGGCTACGGCAATGAAGTGAACCTTAAACAAGAGGGTTACGATAATTCCGCGTTGGTTATTCAAAAAGGCACGGCTAACCGTGCGGATATTATCCAGTCAGGTACGCAAAAATCCGCAGTTGTAGTGCAAAAGCAGTCGCAAATGGCAGTTCGCGTAATTCAGCGCTGAATGTCGTTTTAGGCTTATTTAACGTCAATCCTATGGGGAAGAAACCATGAAATTTTTCAAAGTCGCAGCACTGGCAGCAATGGTAGTTTCTGGTAGCGCACTGGCAGTGCCTTTTCATCAGTATGGTGAAGATTCAAGCCTGAAAATTTATCAGTACGGCACCAGCAACCATGCTAATGCGCTGCAGTCTGACGCGTATCACTCAACTACTGAAATCAAACAGCGCGGCGGTAACCACAACGCTGAAACCGGTCAGGGTTCTGACAACAGCTACATCAAGCTGACCCAGAATGGCTATGCTCAGAACGCCTCTATCGACCAGTGGGGCGGCTCTGACTCCGGCGTAACCGTCACCCAGAATGGTTTCCACAACAACGCGACGGTTGACCAGTGGAGCAGCCGTAACTCTGCCACCACCGTTAACCAGGATGGCCACTTCAACAACGCGACCGTCAACCAGACTGCTTCTTCTTCTCAGGTTTACGTGACTCAGGTGGGCGCTTTCAACTCGGCTAGCGCTTCGCAGTACTAATCGTACCTGTAGAAACACATGTAAAAAAACAGGGCCTGCGCCCTGTTTTTTTTCGGGGGAAGAAAATGCATACGCTGATACTCCTGGCTGCGCTTACCAGCCAGATTGGCTTTGATGCCCATCAACAGGGCGACACATGGACTGTCATACCTCAGGTTACGCTCACGCAGGATTGCCAGTGCCGCGTACAGATGGAGACATCCCGCCACGGTGCGGCAGGCAATAGCACCACTCGACAAAACAGTTGGGTGAATATCAGAGCCGGAGAACCTTACGCGCTTTCACAGATTAGCTTTTCCGCCGGGCAGGGCGATGAGGTCGTGGTGACAGTGACAATCACCGATGGGCAAGCGCTGCACCTTTCTCGCCAGTGGTCGCCGCCAGGCAGAGTCTGAACACCTTTATCACGACGAAAAGCCTGTCGCCCTTGCTAAATTCATCAACAGAAAATGCGCGCAGCGCCAGAAAATGAAAAATCAGCTCAACGCGTTAAAGCCAGTTTACGTCTACGGTTAAGTAAAACAGCCAAACGGCAAAACCGACGTGGAGCCCTGCAAATGAAAACGTTATCTCTCGTTAAAAATACCTCTGGCGCGCTGCTTATCCTCTCTTCTGTTGTCACTGCGGCTGCGGCAAATGATGGGACTATTCATTTTAGAGGGGCCATCGTCGAGGCGGGGTGTCAGGTGGAAAAACAGGCGCAGAAGGCGATATTTAGCTGCTTTAAGGATGGAAAAATGCAGCGGCAAACGCTGGCGCTTCATCAGTTGACCGAGGCAAGCCTCAAACAGGCTAATGCCTCTGTGCGGATGAAATGGCTGGATGCTTCACGCCGTCTGGGCGTGTTGCAAATAACCTACCAGTAACAATTTACGGTTTCGCTTATCGACTTCGGCAGGCCCAATGGGTGATCTACACTAACATCATCACTTCAAGTGAGGAGGTCACTATGCAAAACCGCATACATATACAGGAAGGCGACATTACGGCAATGGAAGTGGACGTCATTGTCAACGCCGCTAATCCTTCATTACTGGGCGGTGGCGGCGTCGATGGCGCCATTCACCGCGCAGCGGGGCCGGCGCTGCTCGCTGCCTGTAAAGTGGTTCGCCAGCAGCAGGGCGAGTGCGCGCCTGGTCACGCGGTGATTACCGAGGCGGGGCAGCTTCGCGCAAAAGCCGTGATACATACCGTCGGGCCAATATGGCGGGGCGGAAGCGACAACGAGGCGCAGCTGCTCGGCGATGCTTATCGAAACAGTCTGCAACTGGTAAGCGCAAATGGATATCGCAGCGTGGCGTTCCCGGCTATCAGTACAGGCATTTATGGTTATCCGAAAGCGGCGGCTGCACAAATCGCCATGGACACCGTTTCGGATTATCTCACCAGGCACCCGTTACCGGAGCAGGTATACTTTGTCTGCTATGACGAAGAAAACGCCCGACTTTACCAAAGGTTACTTACCCAACGCTTCCCGGTCTGAGCCGCATGGCACACGCCTTGGGCGTGCGATTGCGCCTGCGACGGCGCAGCATCCCCATAACAGCGGCTTGCATCCGCTTGATGACAGCCTGGATGCTTTCGCCGCCCGTTATCTGCTCGCGGGCATGGCGGAGCAGACAATTAATGTCCAGTACTACATCTGGGAAGATGATATGTCGGGACGGCTGCTCTTCAGCGCGCTGCTTGCCGCCGCCCGGCGCGGCGTAAAGGTTCGCATCCTGCTGGATGATAACAATACGCTGGGCCTCGACAGCACGCTGCGCATGCTGGATGCGCACCCGCTTATTGAAGTGCGCCTCTTTAACCCGTTTTCATTCCGCACGCTGCGCGCGTTAGGTTATATCACCGACTTCGCGCGGCTTAATCGCCGTATGCATAATAAAAGCTTTACGGTGGATGGCGAAGTGACCATTATCGGCGGGCGCAACGTGGGGGACGCCTATTTTGGCGCCGGGGAGCAGCCGCTTTTCTCCGACCTCGACGTGCTGGCCATCGGGCCAGTGGTGGCCGATGTGGAACAGGATTTCGAGCGCTACTGGCGCAGCGGTTCCGTCTCCACGTTGCAGAAAGTGCTGGATGTGAATGACGAGCAGCTGGACGCCCGGGTTCAGTTGCCGGAAGACTGGAAAACCGATCCCATTGCCAAACGCTACCTGGACCGGCTCTCCAGCACCCGTTTCGCAACGCATCTTGAATCGCGCACGCTGCCGCTTATCTGGGCGAAAACCCGTCTGGTCAGCGACGATCCGCGCAAAGGGCAGGGCAAAGCCCGAGAACACACGTTGCTGCCGCAGCGCATGATGAATCTTATCGGCCAGCCGGAAAAATCGATCGACATCATCTCCTCCTATTTTGTCCCGACCCGTTCGGGCGTGGCGTTGCTGCTGACGCTGCGGCGCAAGGGGGTGAAAGTCGCTGTATTAACCAACTCGCTGGCCGCCAATGACGTGGCGGTGGTGCATGCCGGCTATGCCCGCTGGCGCAAAAAATTATTACGCCACGGCGTTGAGCTTTATGAGCTTAAACCTACGCGTGAAACCGGACCGGTGCAGCGCGACCGCGGGCTGACCGGGAATTCCGGCGCCAGTCTGCACGCTAAAACCTTCAGCGTGGACGATAACCACGTTTTTATCGGCTCTTTTAACTTCGACCCCCGGTCGGCCATGCTCAATACCGAGATGGGTTTTGTCATCCAGAGCGAGCCGCTGGCGAAGCTGTTTCACCAGCGTTTTATCCGCAACCAGCGGGAGGCGGCCTGGCAGCTGCGCCTTGACCGCTGGGGGCGCATTAACTGGATTGAGCAACAGGATGGAGAGGAAAAAGTGCTGAAAAAGGAGCCGAAAACCCGCTTCAGCCAGCGTCTGCTGGTGCGCCTGGCCTCCTGGTTGCCGGTGGAGTGGTTACTTTAAGCGGGCCTGCAACGTTAACAGGCCCGCCAGAACATCAATCACTTGTGGCAGAAGTAAGGCTCACCGCTTTGTTTTGCGGTTTGCCGGAGAAGAGGAAACGCAGCAGCGTTACCCGCAGATGCAGTTCATACAAGATGAGCGCAATGCCTATCACGAAGATGAGGCCAGTAATAAAGCCCAGCGTGTTTGAGGCGATATGCGGCGTGATATACGCGCCGAAAAAGAGCGTCAGCGGATGATGCACCAGATAAATAAACAGTGAAGCGTTAACGAAATAGGTGACGCGGGAGGACTTAAAGTTCAATAACCGATGCCCCAGCGCGAACACGACGTTCACCATCCACAAGCCCATCAGCATTGTAATCACGCTTTCCGTTTCATACAGCCAGGCGTCGCCGTTACCAAAGCGCTGATTCAGCAGATAAGCGCCGAAGGCGATGGCCGCCGCGATGGCGCACCCCAGCGAAGGGGTAGTAAACATCGCTTTGATTTTTTCATGCTTAAACGCCAGCGCGCCAAGCAGGAAAAAAGGCAGGTAAAAAACGGTTTGCATAAACGCGAAATTAAACAGCCCGTCGCTCAGCAGCGGCGGATAAATCATAAAGATAGTGCGGCGCAGCGCGGCGTAGAGCACGCCCAGCAGCAGAAAAATAAACGACAGCTTGCCTAACGTTAACCGCGCAAAGAAATCGCTCTGCGGCTTTTCCTTCTGTTTGTTGAATGTTTTAAAAAGCACCAGCCCCAGCGTGGTCAATATTATCAAGACCAGTAAAAACCAGAGGTGGGAAATAAGATCCCAGACCAGCGTGTTGTATTTTTCATACCACGACAGCGAATGCCAGTTTCCCGCCGTTCCCTTCACATGCTGCAGCATAAGAAACTGCGGAAGAGTAAGAAGCGGGATGGCGGTCAGCATCGGGATGCCAACGCGTTCTACGCGGACTTTCCACCAGCGCTTAAGCGGATAGCGTAAAAACAGCATGTAAGAAAAATAACCTGAGATAACAAAGAAAACCTGCATGCGGAAGGCGTGAATAAAATCATTAAACAGCGTCAGCCAGGCGGATGGCGCGACGCTGTTAACGTGCCACTGGTGACTCGAATAGATAAGCGAGATATGAAACGGGATCCCCAATAGCATTAACCATGCGCGGATGGAATCGAGGAAAAACTCGCGCTGTGCGGATGTGTTAGTCATATAACTCCGGTAATTCTCGGACTATTCGTCTTATCCCAGGGACGGTTTATGTTTAGATTCGGCGGCAACCCTACACCAACGACGACAACCTGTCTCCAGGACAAAATCCAAAAGCGAAAGTCACGCGCTTTCATTTGCTTAATACCTGAGCCAGCGGCTGAACAAAGCGGTGATTGTGTTGTCGGAAAGCTGAAGTTTCCATTAAAATGGATCGGATTGATTGAAGCACACAAAGGGGGATGTGCTGGTTAATATGAAACATAAACCACAAATGATGAAAATGCGCTGGTTGGGTGCGGCAGTGATGTTGTCCCTTTATACCACTTCGGTTTGGGCCTTCACTATCGATGATGTCGCAAAACAAGCGAAATCATTAGCGGGTAAAAGCTACGAAGCACCTAAAAGCAACCTGCCCTCCGTCTTCCGCGATATGAAGTATGCGGACTATCAACAGATCCAGTTCAATCACGACAAAGCCTACTGGAGCAAGGTAAAGACTCCGTTCAAACTCGAATTCTACCATCAGGGTATGTACTTCGACGTGCCTGTCACTCTGAACGAAGTGACCGCCAACGCGGTGCACAAAATCAAGTACAGCCCGGATTATTTTAATTTCGGCAATGTGCAGCATGATAAAGAGACCGTAAAAGATTTAGGCTTTGCGGGCTTTAAAGTGCTTTATCCCATCAACAGCAAAGATAAGAACGACGAGATTGTCAGCATGCTTGGTGCAAGCTACTTCCGCGTGATAGGGCAGGGCCAGGTTTATGGCCTCTCCGCGCGCGGTCTGGCTATCGACACCGCCTTGCCTTCTGGCGAAGAGTTTCCGCGCTTTCGCGAGTACTGGATTGAGCGTCCGAAACCCAACGACAAGCGCCTGACCATTTATGCGCTGCTGGACTCTCCGCGCGCGACCGGCGCCTACCGTTTTGTTATTCAGCCTGGCCGCGATACGGTGGTGGACGTGCAGTCGAAAGTCTACCTGCGCGACAAAGTCGGCAAGCTTGGGGTCGCGCCGCTGACCAGCATGTTCCTGTTTGGGCCGAACCAACCGTCGCCAAATACCAATTTCCGTCCGGAACTGCATGATTCCAACGGTCTTTCCATTCATGCTGGCAATAATGAGTGGATCTGGCGTCCGTTGAACAACCCGCGTCATCTGGCGGTGAGCAGCTACAGCACCGAAAACCCGCAGGGCTTCGGTTTGCTGCAGCGCGGCCGTGAGTTTAACCGCTTTGAGGATCTGGACGATCGTTACGATCAGCGCCCGAGCGCCTGGGTCACGCCGCAGGGGCAGTGGGGCAAGGGTAAAGTCGAGCTGGTGGAAATTCCCACTAACGACGAAACCAACGACAACATCGTGACGTACTGGACGCCGGATCAACTGCCGGAACCGGGCAAGGAGATGAACTTTAAGTACACCATCACCTTCAGCCGCGATGAAGATAAACTCCATGCCGCCGATAATGCTTATGTTCTGCAGACGCGTCGCTCCACGGGCGATGTGAAGCAGTCCAACCTTATCCGCCAGCCGGACGGCACTATCGCGTTTATTGTGGATTTCGCAGGCGCAGATATGAAAGCGTTGCCGCCGGAAACCCCTGTCGCCGCGCAGACCAGCATTGGCGATAACGGCGAGATCGTTGACAGCAACGTGCGTTATAACCCGGTCACTCAGGGCTGGCGCATGACGCTGCGCGTGAAGATCAAAGACGCGAAGAAAACCACTGATATGCGTGCTGCGCTGATGAACGGCGACCAGACGCTGAGTGAAACCTGGAGCTATCAGCTACCTGCCAATGAATAAGTTGACTGAGTATATTAACCTGCTGCCGCTTTCCGCCGCTGAGAAAGCGGCGCTGCCGGACGCCAGCCTTCGCGGCGTCCACGAGGCGCTTGGCGGCGAAGGTCGCGTTTACGAACGGGACGATGATACGCCGCTGGGTTCGGTAAAGGCGCGCCTTGAGCACAGCTGGCCCGAGTCGCTGGCGCAAGGGCAGCTTATTAAGGATGACGAGGGGCGTACTCAGCTGGAGGCGATGCCGAAAGCAAAACGCTCTTCTATGTTCCCCGATCCGTGGCGCACCAACCCAATTGGACGCTTCTGGGATCGTCTGCGCGGACGCGAAGTGCTGCCGCGCTACATGTCGCGCCTCTCAAAAGAGGAGCAAGTCGCTGAGCAGAAATGGCGTACCGTCGGCACCATCCGCCGTTACATCCTGCTGCTGCTGACGCTCTCCCAGACCGTGGTCGCCACCTGGTATATGAAGACTATCCTTCCATACCAGGGCTGGGCGCTCATCAATCCGGCGGATATGATTGGCCAGGATATCTGGGTCTCTTTTATGCAGCTGCTGCCTTATGTGCTGCAAAGCGGCATCCTTATCCTCTTCGCTATACTTTTCTGCTGGGTCTCCGCCGGTTTCTGGACCGCGCTGATGGGCTTTTTGCAACTGCTGATTGGGCGCGATAAATACAGCATCTCCGCCTCAACGGTGGGCGATGAGCCGATCAACCCGGCGCACCGCACCGCGCTGATTATGCCTATCTGCAACGAAGACGTGGATCGCGTTTTCGCGGGGCTGCGCGCGACGTGGGAATCGGTAAAAGCGACAGGTCAACAGCAGCACTTCGACGTTTACATTCTGAGCGACAGCTACAACCCCGATATTTGCGTGGCTGAGCAAAAAGCCTGGATGGAGTTGATTGCCGAAGTGCAAGGCGAAGGGCAAATCTTCTATCGCCGCCGTCGTCGTCGTGTGAAGCGTAAAAGCGGCAACATTGATGACTTCTGCCGCCGCTGGGGCAGCCAGTACAGCTACATGGTCGTGCTGGATGCGGACTCGGTGATGACCGGCGACTGTCTGACCGGCCTTGTGCGCCTGATGGAAGCGAACCCGAACGCCGGGATCATCCAGTCTTCGCCGAAGGCTTCCGGCATGGACACGCTCTATGCGCGCTGCCAGCAGTTCGCGACCCGCGTTTACGGCCCGCTCTTTACCGCCGGTCTTCATTTCTGGCAGCTTGGCGAATCGCACTACTGGGGTCACAACGCCATTATCCGCGTGAAGCCGTTTATCGAGCACTGCGCGCTGGCGCCACTGCCGGGCGAGGGCTCCTTTGCCGGTTCCATTCTGTCGCACGACTTCGTGGAAGCCGCGCTGATGCGCCGCGCAGGCTGGGGCGTCTGGATTGCCTATGACCTGCCAGGCTCCTATGAAGAGCTGCCGCCGAACCTGCTCGACGAGCTCAAACGCGACCGCCGCTGGTGCCATGGCAACCTGATGAACTTCCGCCTGTTTTTGGTGAAAGGGATGCACCCGGTTCACCGTGCGGTGTTCCTGACCGGCGTCATGTCTTATCTCTCAGCGCCGCTCTGGTTCTTGTTCCTGGCGCTTTCCACGGCGCTTCAGGTGGTGCATGCGCTCACTGAGCCGCAGTACTTCCTCCAGCCGCGTCAGCTCTTTCCGGTCTGGCCGCAATGGCGTCCTGAACTGGCGATTGCGCTGTTTGCCTCGACCATGGTGCTGCTGTTCCTGCCGAAGCTGTTGAGCGTGGTGCTTATCTGGTGCAAAGGCTCGAAAGAGTATGGCGGCTTCTTGCGCGTAACGCTTTCGCTGCTGCTGGAAGTGCTTTTCTCGGTACTGCTGGCGCCGGTTCGCATGCTGTTCCACACTGTGTTCGTGGTCAGCGCGTTCCTTGGCTGGGAAGTGGTATGGAACTCGCCGCAGCGTGATGATGACTCCACTCCGTGGGGCGAAGCCTTCATGCGACATGGTTCTCAACTGCTGCTGGGCCTGGTCTGGGCGGTGGGGATGGCGTGGCTCGATCTGCGCTTCCTCTTCTGGCTGGCGCCTATCGTTTTCTCGCTGATCCTGTCGCCGTTTGTGTCGGTTATTTCAAGCCGTTCAACGGTGGGACTGCGTACAAAACGCTGGAAACTGTTCCTGATCCCGGAAGAGTATTCGCCGCCGCAGGTGCTGGTGGATACCGATAAGTATCTGGAGCAGAACCGCGGTCGTTCGCTGGAAGATGGCTTTATGCACGCCGTATTCCATCCTTCCTTCAACGCGCTGGCGACAGCGATGGCCACCGCGCGTCACCGTGCAAGCCATGTGCTGGAAATTGCCCGTGACCGTCATGTTGAGCAGGCGCTGAATGAAACGCCGGATAAACTCAACCGTGACCGTCGCCTGGTGCTGCTGAGCGACCCGGTGACCATGGCGCGGCTGCACTATCGCGTCTGGTCGGCGCCGGAACGCTATTCCTCCTGGGTGAGCCATTACAAAGCGTTACAGCTTAACCCGCATGCGCTGAAGTCGCGCGGATAAGCAAAACCTCGTGTGAAAATGCCGGCCTCAGTGGCCGGCATTTTTTTCACCTGACGGGTTACGACGTATACTTAGCGGAAACGAAGAATGATGAGGTGTGGTTTGAAAGCAGTGGCGCTTGTTCTGGCGGCCTGCCTGCTGAGCGGATGCGGCAGCATAATCAGTCGCGCGGTGCCGGGGCAGGGACATGGCAACCAGTATTACCCCGGCGTGCAGTGGGACGTAAGAGATTCCGCGTGGCGTTATGTCACGGTACTGGATCTGCCGTTTTCGCTGGTCTTCGACACGCTATTGCTGCCGATAGACATGCATCACGGCCCGTATGAATAACGCTTAGCGTTCATCCCATTCATCCGCCGCGGTGCGACCTTCTTCCGTATCCAGCGGCGGTTCAAGCTGAAATTCCCCTTCATCCCATTCATGCAACGTGTTCTCTTCCAGCCACTCCTGACGAAGCTCAATCTCGTCGTAGTCGCCGTCAAAGACGCTCTGCGCCGCTTCCCCGCTCAGTACCGGCAGGCACTCGCCTTGCTCTTCATCGGTGGCGAAGAACTCGACCTGCCACATTATCTCGCCGTCCTGCAGAACATATTTCTGGATATTGAGTTGCTGGACAACCGCATCTTCTTCGTCCATCCCCGGATTGTCGGCGAGGAACTCTTCGCGTGCAGCGTCGATGGCTTCTTCAAGCGTTGCAAACATGGACATAATTTTCTCCCTGAACAGACATGGTTGTTTCAGGAAAGGATAGACGAAGATCCATAATTGCAAATAAGAAAGCGAAAAAAAGGGGGGGAAATATCATGCGCAACATCAGCGTCTTAGAGAGAAACGCTGCGCGTGAGCGGGGAAACGCAGCCCCGGCCTGGATTTGGCCGGGGCTGCGGAATTAATAGCGGGAAGGCACCCCTTGCGGGCGGGTTTTAAAACGGCGATGCAGCCACATGTACTGATCCGGCGCCATGAGAATACATTTCTCCACCACTTTGTTCATCCAGGCTGCCGTTTCTTCAGCATCGCCCAGCGGCGGCTGGCATTCCGGTTCAAGGGCTATCAGCTCGTAACCTTTGCCGCCAGGCTTGCGGCGCGGTACAAAAGGCACAATGCAGGCTTTGGACATCTTTGCCAGCATCCAGGTGCCCGACGTAGTGGCGGCTTGTTCGACAGCGAAAAGGGGAACGAAAACGCTGTTGCGCGGGCCGTAGTCGTGGTCCGGCGCATACCAGATAATTTCGCCGCTTTTCAGCGCCTTGATCATGCCTTTGAGATCTTTACGATCGAGCATGGTTTTATTGGAGCGCAGGCGTCCCCAGGTTTGCAGCCAGTCAAGCAGCGGATTGTCATTAGGACGATAAACGCCGATGCCTGGCGTATGCATGCCAAAGATGCGCGCGCCGAGTTCAAGCGTCAGAAAGTGCACGCCGATGAGCAAAATCCCCTGTTTCTGCGCCAGAAGCGCTTTCACTGGCTCCACGCCGGAGACATCAAACCAGCGTTCCACGCGCCAGTTCGGCCAGAACCAGGCCATGCCGGTTTCCATCAGGCCCATGCCGACGGATTCAAAATTCTTCTCCACCAGCTTCTGGCGTTCCGCTTCGCTCATTTCGGGAAAGCAAAGCTCAAGGTTGCGGTGGGCGATACGGGCGCGGCGCTTCATTACTCGCATCGCCAGACGGCCCATGCCGCAGCCAAGGCGGTAAATCACCGGATAAGGCAGCAGCACGACGAGATAAAGCAGGCCAATGCCAAGCCATGTCAGCCAGTAGCGAGGATGCAGCAGAGCGCGGTTGAATTGGGGTAAATGGGTCGTCATGAAAATTCCATTAGGTTGCAGGCAAGTCCACTTGTCGCAGACATTGTGACATTATTTTCCGTCCTGCCAAAATTCATGGACGACAGGCGGTGGTTTTCACGCCAGTTTAGAGAAATCTGCAGAAACAAAGTGATGGAAATGTAGCGCAAAATTCATGGATGTAAATTAGCGGTAATTGCTATATCATGCCCGCCGATTTTCATTCCCCTAACGATTGCAGGATACGTACACCATGCCAGTGTTACACAACCGCATTTCGAATGAGGAGCTGAGGGCGCGCATGCTGGCGGAAACCGAGCCGCGCACCACTATCTCATTCTATAAATATTTCACCATCGCCGACCCGAAAGCGACTCGCGATAACCTCTATAAAGCGTTTACCGAACTTAACGTTTTCGGTCGCGTCTATCTTGCCCATGAAGGGATCAACGCCCAAATCAGCGTGCCGCAAAGCAAGGTAGAAGCGTTTCGCACGCTGCTGTACGGCTTTGACCCGGCGCTGGACGGCCTGCGATTGAACATTGCGCTGGACGATGACGGTAAATCGTTCTGGGTGCTGCGCATGAAAGTGCGCGACCGCATTGTGGCGGACGGCATCGATGACCCAACCTTCAACGCCAGCGACGTTGGCGAGTACCTGAAGGCGGCGGAAGTGAACGCCATGCTGGATGACCCGGACGCGGTGTTTATCGATATGCGCAACCACTATGAATATGAAGTGGGGCATTTCGAAAACGCGCTGGAAATCCCGGCGGACACGTTCCGCGAGCAGCTGCCGAAAGCGGTGGAGATGATGCAGGAGCATAAAGACAAGAAAATTGTTATGTACTGCACCGGCGGTATTCGCTGCGAAAAAGCGAGCGCGTGGATGCGTCACAACGGTTTTAATAAAGTCTGGCACATCGAAGGCGGCATCATTGAGTACGCCCGCAAAGCCCGCGAGCAGGGGCTGCCGGTGCGTTTCGTTGGGAAAAACTTTGTTTTTGACGAGCGTATGGGCGAGCGCATCTCTGATGATGTAATTGCGCATTGCCATCAGTGCGGCGCGCCTTGCGACAGCCACACCAATTGCAAGAATGACGGCTGCCATCTGCTGTTTATCCAGTGTCCGACCTGCGCAGAGAAGTTTCAGGGCTGCTGCAGTGAGCTTTGCCGCGACGAGAGCGCGTTGCCGGAAGAAGAGCAGCGCCGCCGCCGCGCCGGCCGCGAAAACGGCAATAAAATCTTTAACAAATCCCGTGGCCGCTTGAATACCGTGCTCGGCATTCCCGATCCGCAATAAAAAAAGCCTCCGCAGGGAGGCTTTTTTTTAGCGCAATCCAGACGGGATTACTTCTGGCGCACGCCTTCGACCGAAATAATCAGGTCAACTTCCTGAGAAGCGGGGCCGAGATCGGTAGTAATGTTGTAATCTTTGAGTTTAATTTTCCCTTCCGCTTCAAAGCCTGCGCGAACGCCGCCCCACGGATCGTCGCCCTGGCCAATCAGTTTGGCTTCAAGCGTCAGCGGTTTGGTCACGCCGTTAAGCGTAAAGTTACCGGTGATGTCCAGCTCATCGCCATCCTGCTTCACGGACGTGGAGGTGAAGGTCGCTTTCGGGAATTTGGCTACGTTCAGGAATTCCGCGCTGCGCAGATGTTTATCACGCTCGGCGTGGTTGGTATCGATGCTGGTCGTGTTGATAGTGACGTTGACTTTATCCGCTGACGGGTTTTTCTCATCAAAAGTAAAGGTGCCGTCGAAATCGCGGAAGGTGCCGTAGAGCCAGCTGTAGCCAAGGTGTTTAATCCGGAAGTTAACGAAGGCGTGCTGGCCCTCTTTATCAATCTTATAATCGGCCGCGACAGCGGAGCCGGTAGTAAAGAACAGGGCGGCGAGCGTTAACCCCATCAGGCTTTTTTTCATTTATCACTCCTTGGTTAATGCGACGATTTCCCGAGCATGCGCTTGAGGGTAACGTCTTTATCGATGAAATGGTGCTTCAGCGCGGCGAAAGCGTGGAGCACCGAGAGCAGCACTACGCTCCAGGCGAGCCAGAGATGAATATCGCCTGCCGTATCGGCTTGTTCGCCCGCGCCGCTGAAGATAGCCGGGATTTCAACAAGCCCAAACACGCTGATGGGTTTGCCTTCGGCGGTCGAAATCAGATAACCGCTCAGCAAAATCGCGAACAGCAATAGATAGAGCAGTACATGAACGGCAACGGCGCTCACACGCGTCAGGCGGGAATAAGAGGCGAGCGGGGGAGGCGGCGGCGAAACAAAGCGCCAGATAACCCGCATCAGTAAAAAGAGAAAAATAACGATGCCGATACTTTTGTGCAGTTCCGGGGCCCGGTGATACCAGACATCATAATAGCCAAGCGTCACCATCCACAGCCCAAGCGCAAACATGCCATAAACGGCAAGCGCCATTAGCCAGTGAAGCAGTACTGAGAAATGTCCATATTGCGACGGTGTGTTACGCCACTGCATTGTTACGCATCCGTTAATAAATAAGATGCAGCCACAGTGACCGTTGAAGGTCCTAAAAGCAAACCAAAAAAATCAACAATCTTATTCAGTAAATTTGATTGATAAGTTTGGGCTATTGAAAGACGGAATAACGGTAAAAAAGGTCAGAAACTGAGTTTGATAACAGTAAAATACGGTTATTTAGATATAATAAAAAGAAAATAGCGGCAGAATAATCATGTGTGTTGTCAGTTTTTGTAAGTCATGTGTCAGTTATTTTGAATGGTTAATGGCGCTAACTGGCGTAAATCCAGAACAGATCCAGCAGCGCCAACAGAGCAGAAAGCGCCAGATAAACCAGCAGATGTTCCCGAACATTGTTTACCAGAAAACGAATCAGCCGCTGCATACCTGTCCTTTTAACCAGTAGCACCTTATGCGGCCCGCAGGCCGCTGCGTTTATTTGAAGCGCGACAGACTAAAAGGGGCGAGATCAAACTCAACAGGTTTATCAGCGGCAAACTGGCTCGCTATCTCGCCCAACACCGACGCGAATTTAAAGCCGTGACCGCTGAGGCCGGTCACTATCATCGCCTGCGGCAAATCAGGCAGGGTATCGACGATAAAATCTTCATCCGGGGAATTATCGTAGGTGCAGGACGCGCCATGCAGACAGCCGCCGATGCCAGGCAGATGCTGGCGCAGGAAAGGAAACGCCTCGGCGCCGTCGGTCGCCACTGCGCCGAAAGGTTTGCGCTCTTGCGCGGAATTGATCGGCTGACCGCCGTTGTGCTTGCCGATTTTCAGCGCGTTATCTTCCGCCGGGAAGCCGTAATACTGGTCGCCATTCGCCGTCTCGCCAGTAAAGGCGGGAAAGCGATTATTCACGCTGTAGCGCCCGTCAGCCTGATACCAGGCGAACACCTTGCGCACCGGCGTAATCGGCAGGTGCGGCACCAGACGCTTAACCCACGTACCAGCGCTAATCAGCACCTTGCGCCCTTCATATTCGCCATCCTCGGTAACCACGCGCACTCCCTGCGCCTGAGGCTCTATTGCGGTGACCGCGCAGTTAAAGAGCTGGGCGCAGCCCGCTTCTTCAGCGAGGCGAATATAGTTAGCGATAGCGACTTCGCTGTAGAGCACGCCGGAATTGGGTTCGAACAAGCCGATATAATCATCCGGCACGCGAAATTCCGGCCAGCGCGCCATGAGTTGGTCGGCATTGAAGGTCTCAAGCGGCAACTGCCAGCGCTGAGCGCTTTGCGCTACGTTGCGCAAAAATTCAGAATGGGCGGGGCCCAGGTTAATGACGCCGCTGCGCTGAAAAATACGCGCTTCGGTAAGGGACTGAAGCTCATCCCATAACGCCTGGGCGCGCAGTACCAGCGGGACATAGATTTCACCTTCGCCATAAGCGTGGCGGATAAGCCGTGTTTCGCCATGATGGCTGCCTTGCTGGTGCGGCGGATGACCACTGTCCGTCATCAGGACATTCAGCCCTGCCCGGGTGGCGTAATACCCTGCCGCTGCGCCAACCGAACCGCTGCCAATGATAATCAAATCGTATTGCATGGAGGTGCTCCGCATAGGTTGTTACTTAGCAGAGTAATTAAGGCGGGAAAGTTGCACAAGACTAAAAATAATAATGGCGCTCCGAAGAGCGCCCGATGGTTATAAGGGAAGCATCAGACTAATGCTTGCGATAATCATTTTCCTGGTATTCGCTGGATTCAATTTTTGCAATGCCAGCTTCTAAAATGGAAATAAATTGTCTGGCTACATCGGTAGTTAGCCACAACGTCTGGCCTATTTCCGTCTCTTCATGGTCAGACGGATTGGATGTCAAGTAATGCAGCCTTAGCATCATGGCATCGTAGCTGTCTACGGTGCTGATATCCCATCCAACAAGGGGATGTGTCTGAATAACTTCATTAATTTTTTCCATTATAACCCCCTTAATACGTGTTTAAAGACAACGGCTCATGAGGTTTCAATGCGTGTTTTATTGAAGCTGTCTAAGTATATCAATCAATATGCTAAAAAGAGGCAAAAATAAATACCCTGCAACACATTTTTTGAAATAATTGATTTATTTGAACAATAAAACGGCAAATTATTCAATAGCAGACGCGAAAAAGAAGGATCAATAAGGATATGCTGAAAAGCATTTTATTAATAATAGCAGAAATAAAAAAAGCCGGGCGGCGAAGCCCGGAAACGACACCATAAGAGAAATTTAGGTTAAGTCAGGGTTCGCTAAACCAATCCTCAGCGCTTTCCCAGGTTTCCTGAAGAATTTCGCTGACGCGATCTTTCGCTTCTTTGCCTGCGCCCAGTACCGAAAGATTATTGGTGGCGGCATAGCGCACCTGGACGCGGTTAGGAAAGTCGGGGAACTGTTGTTCAATTCGGCGGCTAAGCTCGCAGGCCAGGGCGTCGATAGCGCCAGGCGGCAGCGTTGTGGTTCTGGCGATAGTCACTTCTACACGCATAAACACCCCCTGTTAACGATACTGTATATTTATACAGATAATTGCGGTGGCTTGCAACAGGGGGCAATGTAAATGCTGCAGCTTATGCCTGGCGTTTCACGGACCAGCGCACTTTTTCACCGGCCAGGAACGGCACGATGCTATCGTCGCTAAGGCTGATGCTTTGCGGCATCTCTACCTCTTCACGCACCAGCTCAATAACCTCTTCGTTTACCGGCAGGCCGTAGAAGCGCGGGCCGTTGAGCGAACAGAACGCTTCAAAATGCGCCAGTGCATTCATCTCTTCAAACACCGTGGCGTAAGCGCCCAGGGCGGAAGGGGCGTTAAAACAGCCGGCGCAGCCGCAGCTGGCTTCTTTGCGATGGCGAGCGTGCGGTGCAGAGTCGGTACCCAGGAAAGCGCGCTCAAAGCCGCTCGCCACCAGTTCGCGCAGCGCCTGCTGGTGAACGCTGCGTTTAAGGATGGGCAGGCAATAGAGGTGAGGGCGCACGCCGCCAACCAGCATATGGTTGCGGTTGAACATCAAATGCTGCGGCGTAATGGTGGCGGCAAGAAGCTCATTGCCTTCACGCACATACTGGGCGGCGTCTTTGGTCGTGATATGTTCAAACACCACTTTCAGCCCTGGCAGGCGGCGGCGCAGCGGTTCCATTACCGTTTCGATAAACCGCGCTTCGCGATCGAAAATATCGATATCTGCGTGAGTGACTTCGCCATGCACCAGCAGCGGCATGCCCAGACGCTCCATACGCTCCAGCACGGGCATAATCGCGTCAATGCTGGTGACGCCGTGGCTTGAGTTAGTGGTGGCGTTCGCCGGATAGAGCTTGGCGGCCGTAAAGACCCCTTCCTCGAAGCCGCGCGCCAGCTCGTCGGCATCCAGCGTGTCGGTCAGGTAGCAGGTCATCAGCGGTTCAAACGTATGGCCTGCGGGGACGGCATCCAGAATACGCTGGCGATAAGCGACAGCCGCCGCCACGGTAGTTACCGGAGGAGCCAGGTTCGGCATGACGATGGCGCGCGCATAGGTCTCGCTGGTATAAGGCAGAACGGTTTGCAACATCTCGCCATCGCGCAGATGGAGATGCCAGTCGTCAGGACGGCGGATGGTTAACACCTGGGGTTGTTCAGTCATGAAATGCTCCGGCTAGAAGGACAAAAATGGCTGGATTTGCGCCGGGCACTAAGGATAAGCGGAAACGTTTTCGTTTGCACCCTTTTCGTGCTTCGCGCCGGGGCTATCACCCCGACGCCGAAACTCAGTCTATAAAGGGGATCACGATTTCACCCGGCTTCACTTCCAGCCCTTTGGCATAGCGTTTGGCCAGCTTTTCGCCTTCGCTGCCATCTTCGCTCAGCACATAAGCGGGGTGCTGATTGAAATAGCTGCGCAGCGACTGATTAAGGTAAGGAGTCAGGGTTTCCAGCAACGCCTGCATTTTTTGCGGCTGAACCGTCGCGTTAACCACCTCCATTTCCTGAAGATAAATCGCCCCCTTCTCTTTGTTAAAGACCGGCAGCGCTTTCAGCGTCAGCTTCATGTTCGCTTTTTGATTGCCGAAAAGGGAGGTCATATCCAGACTGGCATCGCCGGTCAGGGTGACTTTGTTTGGCTCTTCACGCCCAATCTGGCTTGCCAGATTGCTCAGCACGATGTGGGCATCCGCCACGCCCGGCACGCCGATATCACGCGAGAAATTATTCCGTTTTTGCAGCGCCTGGTTAATTTCCTGCTCGGTAACCGTGTACTGGGTTAGCTGGTTACACCCTGCCAGCAGACCGCTGACAACCAGCGCGGCGGCGACAATAAAGCTCTTCATCTCATTCCTCGACATGTGCACAAAGTCCGTGTCAGGGGATCCTGACACAAAGCAGCATGTCGCGCCAGAGTAAGTGTCGCCAGCGGAAAAGGCTGAAAAAGCCGGTGGCGGCCACCGGCATAAGGATTAAATAGAGATTGAGGAGAGAAGGTTGACCTGGGTTTGTTTGGCCATATTGTCCCGGTAATCCGCCACGCGGGTCGGGTACTCTACGCCTGCCACCAGCGTCAGGTTACGCAGCAGCGGGAAGAGATGAATATCATCCTCTGAGAGCTCGCCATTGACGGCGTTAGGCTGCTTAATCAGCTTATCGAGATCGCGCAAATCATCGTTGATGTTCTTGATAAGCCCTGCCGAGTGGGCAAGATGCTCGTCGAAATCGCCAATCGCCGCCTCTTTCTTTTTCACAAAGTAAGCCCGCGCCTGCGGGGTGGCGAATTCATCAAAAGGCGCTTTGGCGATGCGCGGCAGCAGCAGGCGGTTGACGTAGCCGTTTACTTTGCGAAGCCAGGTTTCAATGGCCGGATTACGCTTCCCGGTGAGCAGCGGTTTGCCGTCGAGCTTATCGACGTAGTAGACAATATCGAGGCTTTCCGGCAGATAGCGGCTGTCATCTTTTTGCAGAATCGGGGCCATCTTCTGACCAATCATCCGGGTGGGCGTTTCTTCATCATCGTTGAGCAGCACGTTCAGCTCAACCGGGATATTTTTCAGCCCAAATATCATGCGCGCTTTCACGCAAAACGGGCAGTGATCGTAAATATATAGCTTCACGTTTCTCCTCCTGTTATGGCGTCCGTGCCTTCAGTATGGAAGAGAAGCCAGGGCGGGGCAAATTAGCTGCCCGGTTCAAGCATGCTCGGCTCGAGGCGCTTCTGGCTGAACTGCCACCACAGAGCAAAGCATGTCGCCACGCCGATAACGCCAAGCATCATCCAGGGCAGCTCTGGCTGCTGAAACGTTTTGCCGGCGTCAAACAGCCAGCCGCCGCCCGCATAGCCGAGCGCGCCGCCAAAGGCGAGGCCAAGGCGGCTGAAGCCCATATAGCTGCCGCGGGCGCGGGAATCGGCGAGCGAAGCGCTGAGCGTCTCCCGTGCCGGCTCCGCGATAATCGAGCCGATGTAAAACAGACAAATCAGGGTAAATAGCTGCTGCAACGTGCCCACCAGGCCTATCGGCAGCAGGCTCAGCGTCATCAGCAGCAGGCCCGCCATCAGGCGGTGCTCCAGGCGATAGCGCTTTTCGCTCCAGCGAGCGACAGGGTAGAGCAGGGTGAGCGACAGCGTCGCTTCGATGGCGTACATCCATTTCACGGCGGCGGGCGTGCCGGCGATGTCATTGACCATAATCGGCAACATAAGCATGACCTGCACCGCCAGCATGTAGTAGCCGGTAAGCGTCAGCACGTAAGTGACAAACCGCTTGTCGCGCAGCACGCGGCTCATCCCTTCGCGCATAGGGGTGCGAATGGTCGAAAGCTTCCAGTCCGGCAACAGCCAGGCGTTGAAACCTGCGCAAATCACAAACAGCAGCGCACCTGCGCCGCAGACGAGGCGAAAATCATACTGCAGCAGCCAGCTGCCGAGCAGTGCGCCAATCACCGCGCCTGCGCTGTCCTGCATCATCAGCAGAGAAAAAAAGCGCCCGCGCTGGTGCGGACGCACCAATTTTACCACCAGCGCCGAGCGCGGCGGGTCAAACAGGGTGCCGCCAAGGCCGGAGAGAATACAGGAGAGCCAGAGCATCCAGGGCTCCTGAGCGACCGCCATCGTCGCAAAACCCGCCGCACGCATCAGCATGCCGGTGACGATCATCGGCCGGGCGCCAAGACGGTCGGCTATCGCGCCGCCGAAGATCCCAAGCCCCTGCTGAATAAACTGACGCAGGCCGAGGGCGATACCGACCATCAGCGCGGCCCAGCCCAGTTGATCGACAAAGCGAATAGAAATCAGGGGAAAGACGACAAAAAAGCCCAGCACCACGAGCATGTTGTCAATCAGCAGGAAATATTTACCCAGGCTCCTTGCCTGCGACACGCTGGCCATTTCCCCTCCTGGGAAAACGCAAAGATAAACTTCTATTTTGCGGGCGCGTCTCAGACTTTCCTATATTCAAAACAACAATATTTTTTTATCGATCCAGATGTTTAATTGATGACGTTAATCGAAATAGCGCCGCGGGGTGCGGAAAATGGTATGTTGTTGTTTTCCCTGTTTTGTCTCGCACAGGTATAGTTAACTTACCGCGCATGAGACAGCGGCGTATCGCCGCTCGCGCCGTGTGGCTTATTGTGGACGAAGGAGTGGGTGATAAATGTTTGGCTACCGCAGTAACGTGCCGAAAGTACGATTAACGACCGATCGCCTGGTGGTGCGGCTGGTGCATGACCGTGACGCCTGGCGGCTCGCGGATTATTACGCTGAAAACCGCCAGTTTTTAAAACCCTGGGAGCCGGTGCGTGACGACAGCCACTGCTACCCCTCCGGCTGGCAGGCCCGCCTTGGCATGATCAACGAACTGCACAAGCAAGGCAGCGCTTTTTATTTCGCGCTGCTCGATCCGGATGAAAAAGCGATCCGCGGCGTGGCCAATTTTTCCAATGTGGTACGCGGCTCGTTTCACGCCTGCTACCTCGGGTATTCGCTGGGGGAAAAGTGGCAGGGACAGGGGCTGATGTTTGAAGCGCTCACCTCCGCCATTCGTTACATGCAGCGCACCCAGCATATGCACCGCATTATGGCTAATTACATGCCGCACAATAAGCGCAGCGGCGATCTGCTCGCCCGCCTCGGCTTTGAAAAAGAGGGCTATGCCAAAGATTATCTGCTGATTGACGGCGTGTGGCGCGACCATGTATTAACCGCGCTTACCGCCAGAGAATGGACCCCGGGTCGTTAAGGAGCAAAGATGAAACATCAGTTAAGCGCGGTGGAAGCTCGCGTCATCGGCAGCCTGCTGGAAAAGCAGGTCACCACGCCCGAGCAGTATCCGCTTTCGGTTAACGGCGTGGTCACCGCCTGCAACCAAAAAACCAACCGCGAGCCGGTAATGAACCTTTCAGAGCGCGAGGTGCAGGATGCGCTGGATGAGCTGGTCAAGCGTCATTATCTGCGCACCGTCAGCGGTTTTGGCAACCGCGTCACCAAATATGAGCAGCGCTTTTGTAATTCTGAATTCGGCGCGCTGAAGCTTTCGCCGCCGGAGGTGGCGCTGGTCGCCACGCTGATGCTGCGCGGACCACAAACGCCGGGCGAACTGCGCAGCCGGGTAGGGCGCATGTATGAGTTCGCCGACATGGCTGAAGTGGAAAGTGCGCTGGACGGGCTGGCGAACCGCGAAGACGGTCCCTTTGTCGCGCGTCTGCCGCGCGAGCCGGGCAAGCGTGAAAGCCGCTATATGCACCTTTTTAGCGGCGAAACGGAAACGCTGGCCGCGGCCGTAGAGGCGGTCAGCGCGCCTGCGGACGATCTGACGCAGCGCGTCGAGGCGCTGGAAGCGGAAGTGGCGGAGTTGAAATCCCGCCTCGAAGCGCTGCTGGGCCACCTGGGAGACTGATATGAGCAAACTTCGCATCGGCGTGGTAGGGCTTGGCGGCATTGCGCAAAAAGCGTGGCTGCCGGTGCTTTCTCACGCCACAGAGTGGCGGTTAACCGGCGCTTTTTCGCCGAATAAAGCGAAAGCGCTGCCCGTTTGCGAGGCGTATCGCCTGCCTTATGTCGACTCGCTGCAGGCGCTCGCCGCGCAGTGCGACGCCGTGTTCGTGCACAGCGCCACCAGCAGCCACTATCAGGTAGTGAGCGAATTGTTGAATGCGGGCGTGCATGTCTGCGTGGATAAGCCGCTCGCGGAAAATCTGGCGGACGCCGAACGGCTGGTGGCGCTGGCCGCCCGTAAGAAGCTGACGCTGATGGTGGGCTTCAACCGACGCTTCGCCCCACGCTATCAGGCGCTGAAAGCGCGCCTCACAGACGCCGCCTCGCTGCGTATGGATAAACACCGCGCCGACAGCGTCGGCCCGCATGATTTGCGTTTTACTTTGCTTGACGACTATCTGCATGTGGTGGATACCGCGCTGTGGCTGGCAGGCGGCGAGGGAACGCTTCAGAGCGGCGCGCTGATGGCCAATGAGCAGGGCGAAATGCTGTATGCTGAACATCACTTCGCCCGGGACCGTCTGCAAATCACCACCAGCATGCACCGGCGGGCCGGAAGCCAGCGCGAATGGGTGCAGGCGGTGACCGACGGCGGCCTTTATGAAGTCACCGATATGCGTGAATGGCGCGAAGAGCGCGGCGCAGGCGTCGTGACAAGCCCGGTGCCGGGCTGGCAGAGCACCCTGGAGCAGCGCGGGTTTGCCGGCTGCGCGCGTCACTTCATCGACTGCGTGACGAATCAGACTGTTCCGGAAACGGCAGGCGACCAGGCGCTACTTGCCCAGCGGATCATTGAGAAACTCTGGCGGGAGGCGATAAGCGAATAATCCCTCGTAACAACTGCCGGTAGTATTTCCCCGGCAGTTGAGTAGACTAAGCGCTTCGCTCAACGCCCCGACGCCTGCTTTGCAGGCGTTAGTGTTTGTGGACCACCAACCCGATGAATTTATTAAAATCGCTGGCCGCCGTCAGCTCAATGACCATGTTTTCCCGCGTGCTTGGCTTTGCGCGCGACGCCATTGTGGCGAGGGTGTTTGGCGCCGGTATGGCCACCGACGCCTTTTTTGTGGCGTTCAAGCTGCCTAACCTGTTGCGCCGTATTTTTGCCGAAGGGGCGTTTTCACAGGCCTTTGTGCCTATTCTCGCCGAGTACAAAAGCAAGCAGGGCGAAGACGCCACGCGGGTGTTTGTCGCTTACGTCAGCGGGTTGCTGACGCTGGCGCTGGCCATCGTGACCGTCGCAGGAATGCTGGCCGCCCCGTGGGTCATTCTGGTCACTGCGCCAGGTTTTGCTGATACGGCGGATAAATTCGCGCTGACTTCGCAGCTGCTGCGCATTACGTTTCCCTATATTTTGCTGATTTCGCTGGCCTCGCTTGCCGGCGCCATCCTTAACACCTGGAACCGCTTCTCGGTACCCGCCTTTGCGCCGACCTTCCTGAACGTCAGCATGATAGGCTTTGCGCTTTTCGCCGCGCCATATTTTCACCCGCCGGTGCTGGCGCTGGCCTGGGCGGTCACCGTCGGCGGCGTGTTACAACTGGTCTATCAGCTGCCGCATCTGAAGAAAATCGGCATGCTGGTGATGCCGCGCATTAACCTGCGCGACGCGGGCGCGCGCCGCGTGCTGCGCCAGATGGGGCCCGCCATCCTCGGCGTCTCCGTCAGCCAGATCTCGCTTATTATCAATACGATTTTCGCTTCGTTTCTGGTTTCCGGCTCCGTCTCCTGGATGTATTACGCCGACCGTCTGATGGAGTTTCCGTCGGGCGTGCTCGGCGTGGCGCTCGGCACTATCCTGTTGCCTTCGCTGTCGAAAAGCTTCGCCAGCGGCAACCATGACGAATATAACCGCCTGATGGACTGGGGCCTGCGGCTTTGCTTTCTGCTGGCGCTGCCAAGCGCCGTGGCGCTGGGCATCCTCGCCAAACCGCTCACCGTTTCACTGTTTCAGTACGGCAAATTCACCGCTTTTGACGCCGCCATGACCCAGCGGGCGCTGATCGCCTACTCTGTAGGGCTGATTGGGTTGATTGTGGTGAAAGTGCTGGCGCCAGGCTTCTATTCGCGTCAGGACATTAAGACGCCGGTGAAAATCGCCATCGTGACGCTGATTATGACGCAGTTGATGAACCTGGCGTTTATCGGCCCGCTGAAGCACGCCGGGCTTTCACTCTCGATAGGCCTTGCGGCCTGTCTGAACGCGTCGCTGCTTTACTGGCAGCTGCGCAAGCGCAGCATCTTCACGCCGCTGCCTGGCTGGGGCGCATTTTTGACGCGGCTGGTGATTGCCGTGCTCGTCATGTCCGCAGCGCTGCTCGGCATGATGCAGTTCATGCCGGACTGGGCGCTGGGCTCGATGCCCTGGCGCCTGCTGCGGCTGATGGCAGTGGTGGTAGCCGGGGTGGCGGCCTACTTCATCACGCTGGGGCTGCTGGGCTTCCGGGTGAGGGATTTCGCACGGCGCACGGCGTAAGGCGCGCCGACAGCGAATGACGCTTTCTTACCCGCGCTGCGCAGCGCGGGTAAGCGTCGCGGGTTTTTTTCGTCACCCCCGCTGTTTCGCCCAATAAAAAAGGCGCCTTTCAGGCGCCTTTCGCATTGATAAGCAACGTTAAATCGAAATCTTTTTGCCGCTGCGCTGGGCGCTGGCGGTCTGGCCGTTGGCACCGTACAGGCCCGGTTCCTGATGTGGCTTCAGGATTGCCAGCGCCTGGCTATTGCGCGCCAGTTGCCCTTCAAGCAACCAGCCGTTGTGCTGATTAAGGTCGCGCAGGTGACGCGTTTTCTGCGTAATCGTCTGCCAGCGTTGAGCGTCAGCGTCAGCGTCATTAGCGGAAGCCTGCTGCAAGCGCCGCTGCTGCTCAAGATAGTCGAGCGTGGCGAGCAGGGAGCTTTTTTCTTCTGTAATACGCTGCAGCGCGCTGCCATTCACATAGCCCGCTGACAATTGCTGCTGTTCCGCGTCCATGACCTCTTTAAGGCTGGTCAGGACAACGGTCATTTGGTCTAACACTTCTGACAGACGACTCATATCGTTACTTACTCTGCAGGTAACTCCGCGCTTCCTGAATCAGCGCGTCAGCGATTTTGCCGGTGTCCATTTTCAGCTCGCCGTTACGGATAGCGGTTTTCAGCGCTTCCACGCGCTCTACGTTGATGTCGCTTGCGCCAGGCTGCGTCAGCGCCGCCTGCGCATCGCTTAAGGTTACGCTGGCGCTGTTAGCGGCAGTCGCTTTTTCGGTACGGGTTTTCTGTGGCGCGGCCTCGTTGGTTTCACGTGCCTGTACGGCGCTGATCGGTTTAGAAGGCGAAGTGCGTTCAATGCTGCTCATTGTTAAGTCCTCATTGAGGTGGCTCGCGGCGCAGAGCCTGTCATTTAGGTGTTGCTTATTTATCGGCAGTGGACAGCGAATCTTTATGAAGATTATAGACTAATCAGAATATTCCCATCAGAGCCGACCGTGCCGCTCACCACCTGGCCCGAAGCCATACGCACCCGGGCATTCTGGGCAACCGCCGCATTGTTTAACGCCTGACCTTCACTGTTAATGCTAAAGCCTTCGCCTTGCGCGATAACCTGCACACGCTGGCCCGCTTTGATTCGCCATGCCTGGCGCACCATGGAAAGCAATACCGGTTGTCCTGGCGCGAGGTCGCGAAGCGTAACCGCATCCTGCGCCTGATTCAACTCCAGCATCGCCCGGGGAGGGAGTTGATCAAGGCGACCGCGCATTAAACGCACTGACGTGCTGTCGAGCCGACTGCCGCGCGCCACCGGCTGCGCCGCCACTACATACTCGCCTGTCGCCTGAACCAACACCTGCAAATACCGTTTATCGCCGCCGCAGCGCGCCTGCACGCTCAGGTTGCCCCACAGCCGCGCATTGCCCGGCAGGCTGAACTGCGGCTGCTCGCAGGCAGGCCATAAATTGGCCGGGGTTTTAACCGTTACGCTGACGTCATCGCTTATCCCGGCAAGCCTTGCGGCGAAAAAGGGAATCAGCTGGGCTTCAAGCGTCCCGGCGAACAGGGGCGAGCTTAGCAACATTAGCGCTGCGCAGCAGAGTTTCAGGCGTTTCATGGCGCGTCTCCGTTAGCGGAATGGCGATGATTTTACCCGCACTCGTTTTCCTTCAAGGCAACAAATAGCGACGCATTTTGCGCTTATTCCAACGATAAGGGAGGGCGCTCACCCAGTAAGCTGTGCATCATCACCATGCTATGCGGAGGAATCATGCTCGACAAACTCGACGCCGCGCTGCGCTTTCAGCAAGAAGCGCTTAATTTGCGCGCCCAGCGTCAGGAGATTCTGGCCTCCAATATCGCCAACGCCGACACCCCAGGTTATCAGGCGCGGGATATTGATTTCGCCAGTGAACTCAAAAAAGTGATGGAGCGGGGCCGCACGGAAGGAAGTTCCATTGCACTGTCGATGACCTCCGCCCGTCATATCCCTGCCCAGACGAATACCGCGCCGAATGTTGATTTGCTCTACCGTATCCCCGATCAGCCCGCAATGGACGGCAACACCGTGGATATGGACCGCGAGCGCACGCAGTTTGCGGACAATAGCCTGAAATACCAGTCCGACCTGCAGGTGCTGGGCGGTCAAATCAAAAGCATGATGTCAGTGCTGCAATCGGGAGGATAACGGATGGCTTTGCTGAATATTTTTGATATTGCCGGCTCCGCGATGACCGCGCAGTCCAAGCGCCTGAACGTGGCGGCCAGTAACCTGGCAAACGCCGACAGCGTTACCGGACCGGATGGTCAACCGTATCGCGCGAAACAGGTCGTGTTTCAGGTTGATGCCCAGCCAGGCTCGCCGACAGGCGGCGTGAAGGTGACTAACGTCCTGGAAAGCCAGGCGCCGGACAAACTGGTCTATGAGCCAGGCAATCCGCTGGCGGACGCCAAGGGTTACGTGCGCATGCCCAATGTGGATGTGGTTGGCGAGATGGTGAACACCATGTCCGCCTCCCGCAGCTATCAGGCTAACGTGGAAGTGCTTAACGCCACGAAATCCCTGATGCTCAAAACGCTCACCCTCGGTCAATAAAGGAGAAGGGCATGTCGATTTCCGTAAACGTTAACGACCCGACTAACAGCGGCGTCAGCAGCGCGACCGGCACCAGCACCAGCAGCGCCAACGGTCTCTCCGGCAGCAGCGCCTCGGACCTGCAGAGCAGCTTCCTGACGCTGCTGGTCGCCCAGTTGAAAAACCAGGACCCGACCAACCCGCTGCAGAACAACGAGCTGACCACTCAGCTTGCGCAAATCAGCACCGTGAGCGGTATTGAAAAACTCAACACCACGCTCGGCGCCGTTTCCGGTCAGCTTAACAACAACCAGTCGCTGCAGGCGAGCACCCTTATCGGCCATGGCGTCATGGTTCCGGGCACGACCATTCTTGCCGGTAACCAAACCACTACGCCGTTTGGCGTAGAGCTGGCGCAGGCTGCCGATAAAGTGACCGCCACCATTACGGATAAGAGCGGCGTAGTCGTACGCACGATTGAACTCGGCGGGCTGAGCGCGGGCGTCCATACCTTTAGCTGGGACGGCAAGCTAAACGACGGCACTACCGCGCCGGATAACGCTTACAACGTCTCCATTTCCGCCAGCAGCAACGGCACGCAGCTGGTCGCCCAGCCGCTCAACTTCGCGCTGGTCAACGGCGTAACGAAGAGCGCCAACGGCAGCCTGCTGGATTTAGGTACTTACGGCACCACCACCCTCGACGAAGTCAGACAAATCATCTGATTCAACCATTATCAGGAGTAAGACATGGCGTTTTCTCAAGCGGTCAGCGGCCTGAATGCCGCGGCCACCAACCTGGACGTAATTGGCAACAACATTGCCAACTCCGCGACCTACGGTTTTAAATCGGGTTCTGTCTCCTTCGCCGACATGTTCGCAGGCTCAAAAGCGGGTCTCGGCGTGAAAGTGGCGGGCATTACCCAGGATTTCAGCGACGGTACGACCACCAATACCGGTCGCGCCCTGGACGTGGCTATCAGCCAGAACGGCTTTTTCCGTCTGGTAGACAGCAACGGTTCGGTCTATTACAGCCGTAACGGCCAGTTCAAGATGGACGAAAACCGTAACCTGGTGAACATGCAGGGCCTGCAGTTAACCGGCTACCCGGCAACCGGCACGCCGCCGACCATTCAGCAGGGCGCAAACCCGGTAGGACTGACCGTTCCGAACACCCTGATGGCGGCGAAAACCACCACCACGGCGGAAATGGTCGTTAACCTGAACTCCACCGACAAACTGCCGACCAAAACCCCGTTCAATCCGACTGATTCCGATACCTATAACAAAAAAGGTTCCGTTACCGTATTCGACAGCCAGGGTAACGCGCATGACATGAACGTCTTCTACGTGAAAACTGACGCCAACACCTGGGCCGTTTACACGCAGGACTCCAGCGTTAACACCCCGTGGGTTGCCAACACGCCGGCAAACACCTACATGAAGTTTGATGAGAACGGCACCCTGACCGGTCTTGCCGCGACTGCCGCTGACGCCGCCGCAGGCACCGTCACCAATCCGCCGTCTTTCAACGTCACCACTGGCCCCATCAACGGTGCGACGCCTGCGACTTTCGCGCTGAACTTCTTTGGTTCCATGCAGCAGAACACCGGCACCAGCAGCATCGTTTCCACCACCCAGAACGGCTATAAGCCGGGCGACCTGGTGAGCTACCAGATTAACGACGACGGCACCCTCGTCGGCACTTACTCTAACGAACAGCAGCAGCTGCTGGGTCAGATCGTGCTGGCGAACTTCGCGAACCCGGAAGGGCTGTCCTCGCAGGGCGATAACGTCTGGGCTTCTTCCAACGCCTCTGGCGTGGCGCTGCTCGGCACGGCGGGCACCGGCAACTTCGGCTCTCTGACCAACGGCGCGCTGGAAGCTTCCAACGTCGATCTGAGTAAAGAACTGGTCAATATGATCGTTGCGCAGCGTAACTACCAGTCCAACGCGCAGACAATCAAAACGCAGGATCAGATCCTCAACACGCTGGTTAACCTGCGCTAAGTGAGTGAAGGAAGGGCTTAATGGATCACGCAATCTATACCGCGATGGGCGCGGCAAGCCAGACGCTGAACCAACAGGCGGTAACGGCGAGCAACCTCGCCAACGCCTCTACGCCAGGCTTTCGCGCTCAGCTTAACGCGCTGCGCGCCGTGCCGGTGGAAGGGCTTTCGCTCAATACCCGAACGCTTGTGACGGCCTCGACGCCCGGCGCGAATATGAGCCAGGGCGAATTCAACTACACCTCGCGTCCGCTGGACGTGGCGGTGCAGCAGGATGGCTGGCTTGCCGTGCAGGCCGCTGACGGCAGCGAAGCCTATACCCGCAATGGCAACATCCAGGTTGGGCCGACGGGGCAGTTGACCATTCAGGGCAACCCGGTCATGGGCGAGGGCGGTCCGATTGCCGTGCCGGAAGGCTCGCAAATCACTATCGCGGCGGACGGCACGATTTCCGCGCTTAACCCCGGCGATCCGGCGAATACCGTGGCGCCCGTCGGCCGCCTGAAGCTGGTGAAAGCCGAAGCGCGTGACGTGGTGCGCGGCGATGACGGCCTGTTTCGCGTCAGCCCGCAGGCGCAGGCCCAGCGCGGCGCGGCGCTGCAGGCCGACGCTACGGTACGCGTAATGCCTGGCGTGCTGGAAGGCAGCAACGTCAAGCCGGTTGAAGCGATGACCGACATGATAGCCAACGCCCGCCGCTTCGAGATGCAGATGAAAGTCATCTCCAGCGTCAATGATAACGAACAGCGCGCTAACCAGCTGCTGTCAAACAGTTAAGAAACAGGACGCCACTATGATCAGTTCATTATGGATCGCCAAAACCGGTCTGGACGCCCAGCAAACCAATATGGACGTTATCGCCAACAACCTGGCGAACGTCAGCACCAATGGTTTTAAGCGCCAGCGCGCGGTTTTTGAAGATTTGCTCTACCAGACGATTCGCCAGCCCGGCGCGCAGTCTTCCGAGCAGACTACGCTGCCTTCCGGCCTGCAGATAGGCACCGGCGTACGCCCGGTGGCTACCGAGCGTCTGCACAGCCAGGGCAACCTTTCCCAGACTAACAACAGCAAAGATGTTGCAATTAAAGGCCAGGGCTTTTTCCAGGTGCTGTTACCGGACGGAACGTCGGCTTACACCCGCGATGGTTCTTTCCAGGTTGACCAGAACGGCCAGCTGGTGACGGCGGGGGGGTTCCAGGTTCAGCCTGCCATTACCATTCCGGCGAATACGCTGAGCATTACCATTGGTCGTGATGGCGTGGTGAGCGCCACTCAGCAGGGCCAGGCCAACCCGGTGCAGGTAGGCCAGCTCAACCTGACCACCTTTATGAACGACAGCGGTCTCGAGAGCATCGGTGAAAACCTTTATACCGAAACTCAGGCTTCCGGCGCGCCGAACGAGAGCACCCCGGGCCTTAACGGCGCCGGTCTGCTGTATCAGGGTTATGTTGAAACCTCTAACGTGAACGTGGCGGAAGAGCTGGTAAACATGATCCAGGTGCAGCGCGCTTACGAGATCAACAGTAAAGCGGTCTCCACGACCGACCAGATGCTGCAAAAACTGACGCAACTCTAAGGTCCCTTCGGCGCGGCGTAAGCCGCGCCGGATACCCGAACTCAAGATGAATGCCATGCAAAAAACCGGTGCGCCACTTTATCCTTACGCGATTGCGCTCGCGCTGACCCTTTCAGGCTGCGCCTGGGTGCCTTCCACCCCGTTGGTTCAGGGGGCTACCACCGCGCAGCCCGCGCCCGCGCCCGCGCCGGTGGTTAACGGGTCGATTTTCCAGTCCGTTCAGCCGATTAACTACGGCTACCAGCCGCTGTTTGAAGACCGTCGTCCGCGCAATATCGGCGACACGCTGACTATCCAGTTGCAGGAAAACGTCAGCGCCAGCAAAAGCTCGTCGGCGAATGCCAGCCGCGACGGCAAAACCAGCTTTGGTTTAGATACCGTTCCGCGCTACCTGCAAGGCCTGTTCGGCAATGCGCGCGCCGACGTCGACTCCTCAGGCTCTAACGCTTTTAACGGCAAAGGCGGCGCCAACGCCAGCAACACCTTCAGCGGCACGCTGACGGTCACGGTCGATCAGGTGCTGGCCAACGGCAACCTGCACGTGGTGGGCGAGAAACAGATAGCCATCAACCAGGGCACAGAATTTATCCGCTTCTCCGGTGTGGTCAACCCCCGCACCATTAGCGGCAACAACACCGTACCGTCCACGCAGGTGGCGGACGCAAGAATCGAATATGTCGGCAACGGCTATATCAACGAAGCGCAGAATATGGGCTGGCTGCAGCGCTTCTTCCTCAACTTATCGCCGATGTAACGAGGTGACACATGGTTAAATCCCTATTCGGGGTCATGCTTCTGCTGGTCGCGACGCTTGCGCAGGCAGACCGCATTCGTGACCTGACAAGCGTGCAGGGCGTGCGTGAAAACTCCCTGATTGGCTACGGCCTGGTGGTCGGCCTTGACGGGACGGGCGACCAGACGACCCAGACGCCGTTCACCACCCAGAGCTTAAACAACATGCTCTCCCAGCTCGGCATCACCGTGCCGGCGGGCACCAACATGCAGTTGAAAAACGTGGCGGCGGTAATGGTCACCGCAAGCTTCCCGGCTTTTGCGCGCCAGGGGCAGACCATCGATGTGGTGGTTTCCTCGATGGGCAACGCCAAAAGCCTGCGCGGCGGTACGCTGCTGATGACCCCGTTAAAAGGGGTTGATAACCAGGTTTATGCGCTGGCGCAGGGCAACATTCTGATCGGCGGCGCGAGCGCCTCCGCAGGCGGCAGCAGCGTGCAGGTCAACCAGGTCAACGGCGGGCGCATCACCAACGGCGCTATCATTGAGCGCGAGCTGCCAAGTCAGTTCGGTAATGGCAACACCATTAACCTGCAGCTTAATAATGAAGACTTCACCCTGGCGCAGCAGATCTCCGACACCATCAACCGCGCCCGCGGCTACGGCAGCGCCACTGCGCTGGATGCCCGTACCGTGCAGGTTCGCGTGCCGACGGGCGGCAGCTCGCAGGTCCGCATGCTGGCGGATATCCAGAACCTGGAAGTGAACGTGGCGGTGCAGGATGCGAAAGTCATTATCAACTCCCGCACCGGCTCGGTGGTGATGAATCGCGAAGTGATGCTCGATTCCTGCGCCGTGGCGCAGGGCAATCTTTCCGTCACGGTTAACCGTCAGGCGAACGTTAGCCAGCCGGATACGCCGTTTGGCGGCGGGCAGACCGTCGTGACGCCGCAGACGCAAATCGATATGCGCCAGAGCGGCGGGTCGCTGCAGACGGTACGCGAGAGCGCGAGCCTCAACAATGTTGTACGGGCGCTTAATGCGCTGGGCGCGACGCCTATCGACCTGATGTCGATTCTCCAGTCGATGCAAAGCGCTGGCTGCCTGCGCGCCAAACTGGAAATCATCTAAGCGATATAACGGCCTTCGCCTCTGGGGTGAAGGCCGCAGTTTTATGTTCTTCCCGCCTGAGCGGCAGTAAAAGCGCGAGAGCGGGTTAACTTTTAAAGGACAGTCTCATGCTGAACGACACCCGACTGATGACCAGCGCGGCCTGGGACGCGCAGTCATTAAACGAACTAAAAGCCAAAGCGGGCCAGGATCCAAAAGCCAATATCAAAGATGTGGCCCGCCAGATGGAAGGGATGTTCGTGCAGATGATGCTAAAAAGCATGCGTGAAGCACTGCCGAAAGATGGGTTGTTCAGCAGCGACCAGACGCGGCTTTATACCAGCCTGTATGACCAACAGATTGCTCAACAGATGACGTCGGGCAAAGGACTTGGGCTTGCGGACATGATGGTGAAACAGATGGGCGGCGAGCAGCAGGCAAGCGCGCCGGAAGAGGCCTCTGTGCAGACGGCGCCGATGAAGTTTGATATCGACACCGTAAATACGTACCGCAACCAGACGCTGACGCAAATCGTGCGCAGCGCCGTGCCGAAAGCGCCATCTAATGACGAGCCGCTCTCCGGCGACAGCAAAGACTTCCTCGCCCAGCTCGCGCTGCCTGCGCGTCTCGCCGCCGAGAAAAGCGGCATTCCCCATCACCTTATCCTCGCCCAGGCGGCGCTGGAGTCGGGCTGGGGCCAGCGTCAAATTCGCACCGAAAGCGGCGAGCCAAGCTTTAACCTTTTTGGCGTGAAAGCCACGTCGAGCTGGAAAGGGCCGGTGACGGAAATTACGACCACCGAGTATGAAAACGGCGAAGCGAAAAAGGTAAAAGCGAAGTTTCGCGTTTACAGCTCTTATCTCGAAGCGCTTTCCGATTATGTCGGGCTGCTGACCCGCAACCCGCGCTACGAAGCGGTGACCAATGCCGCGACGGCGGAGCAGGGCGCGCAGGCGTTGCAGAACGCTGGCTACGCGACCGATCCGAACTACGCGCGCAAGCTGACGTCGATGATTCAGCAGCTTAAATCGATGTCCGAGAAAGTGAGCAAAGCTTACAACAACGATTTGTCGACGCTTTTCTGAAAACGCTCAAGTTATGTCGCAGGCTGCCGATACTTCTCGACAGGACCCTGAGTCAGAATGTTCATAAGGAACCCCCATGTCCAGTAGCTTAATTAATAGCGCCATGAGTGGCCTTGGCGCAGCCCAGGCTGCGCTGAATACTGTCAGCAACAATATTTCCAGCTATAACGTGGCGGGATACACCCGTCAGAACACCATTTTAGCGTCGGCCAACAGTACGCTGGGTGCAGGGGGATATACTGGCAATGGCGTTTATGTCTCCGGTGTTCAGCGTGAGTACGATGCGTTTATTACTAATCAGTTGCGCAGTGCTGAAAACCAGGGAAGCGGATTAACGTCACGTTATGAGCAGATGTCAAAAATTGACAATATGTTCTCTGGCAGCACCAATACGGTTTCAACCTCTTTGCAGGGCTTTTTCACCAGCTTACAAACGCTGGTAAGCAACGCTGAGGACCCGGCTGCACGTCAAACTCTGCTGGGTAAAGCGGAAGGCCTCGTTAACCAGTTTAAAGTGGCAGATCAATATCTGCGCGATCAGAATAGCCAGGTTAATACAGCCGTTTCCTCAAGTGTAAGTCAGGTGAATAGCTACGCTAAACAGATAGCGAATCTGAACGATCAGATTTCTAAGCTGACCGCAGCGGGAGCAGGCGCTTCGCCAAATGCTTTACTTGACCAGCGCGATCAACTGGTTAGCGAACTCAATAAAGTCGTGGGCGTAGAAGTTAGCGTGCAGGATAGCGGCACTTATAACATTTCTATCGGTAACGGCTACTCACTGGTGCAGGGCAGCACTGCGAATCAACTTGCCGCCGTCTCTTCCAGCAACGATCCGTCTCGCGTTACGGTTGCTTATGTCGACAAAACCGCAGGCAACATTGAGATTCCAGAGAAATTACTTACCACAGGTACGCTGGGCGGCATGCTGACATTCCGTTCTCAGGATCTCGATCAGACGCGTAACTCTCTCAACCAACTGGCGCTCTCTTTTGCTGATGCGTTTAACAATCAGCATAAGAAAGGTGTTGATCCCAGCGGTGCAGATGGCGGTGATTTCTTTGAAATTGGTAGCCCTGCGGTACTGAGCAACAGTAAAAACAGCAAGACGCCAGGCGCTACGCTGACGGCTTCCATCACTGACGGCTCCCAGGTTCAGGCGACCGACTACAAGGTTGTATTTGATGGTAACGACTGGCAGGTAACGCGTCTGTCCGACAATACCACCGTAACCGCAACCCAGACGCCGGCTGGCGGTCCTTTTACGGGCCTTGAGTTTGATGGCCTGAAGGTTGATATCAGCGGCAGCGCGGCGACGAATGATACCTTTACGGTGAAACCGGTTGTTAACGCCATTGTGAATATGAGCGTCGCTATTAAAGATGAGTCAAAAATTGCTCTTGCAGGCGAGGCGGGCACGGGCGAAAGCGATAATCGTAACGGCCAGGCATTACTCAATCTGCAAAGCAGCAAAGCGGTGGGTGGCAATAAAACGTTTAACGACGCCTATGCCGCACTGGTCAGTGACGTGGGAAACAAGACCAACACACTGAAAATCACCAGCACAACGCAAAGCAATGTGGTCACGCAGCTTAGCAACCAGCAGCAATCTATTTCGGGGGTTAACCTCGATGAAGAATACGGTAACCTGCAGCGTTTCCAGCAATACTACCTGGCTAATGCGCAAGTGTTACAAACCGCTTCCACCCTGTTCGACGCTCTGCTGTCGATTCGCTAACGGAGAATAACGCGATGCGTATCAGCACCCAGATGATGTATCAGCAAAACATGCGCGGCATTACCGATAGCCAAAGCGCATGGCTTGGCTATGGCGAGCAGATGTCCACAGGCAAGCGTGTGAACAGGCCTTCCGACGATCCTATCGCTGCATCTCAGGCGGTAGTGGTCTCACAGGCGCAGGCGCAAAACAGTCAGTATGAGCTTTCGCGTACTTTCGCTACACAGAAAGTTTCGTTAGAAGAGAATATTCTGGGGCAGGTAACTACAGCAGTTCAGGGCGTACAGGAAAAGCTGGTTAATGCAGGTAACGGTACGCTAAGCAATGACGACCGCGCTTCACTGGCGACTGACCTGCAAGGGTTGCGGGATCAACTGCTAAATCTGGCAAACAGTACGGATGGCAATGGTCGCTATATTTTTGCAGGCTATAAAACCGAATCAGCGCCTTTTGTCGAGGGTGCAAGCGGTGTGACTTATGCTGGTGGGGAAGAGGCAATCACGCAAACTGTCGATACAGCGCGGAGCATGATCATCGGCCATACCGGGAAGCAAGTATTTCAAACCGTGACCAGCAACGCAGTAAAAGAGCCAGATGGTTCTGTACAGAGCGATATGTTTGCAACGCTTGATAAAGCAATTGCTGCGCTCAAAACACCTATTGAAGATGGTGACGATACGGCGCGTGAAGCCTTCACAGCGGCAATCGATAGCGCTAACCGCGGAATGCGAAATTCCTACAATAATGTGTTGACTGTGCGCGCGGAACTGGGAACGCAACTTACTGAACTGACGGCGCTTGATGCTTCAGGCGATGACCGAACACTGACGCTGACTCAACAAATGAGCGATCTGGTAAACGTTGACTATAACGCGGTTATCTCTTCGTACACCATGCAGCAGGCGGCGCTTCAGGCTTCCTATAAAACGTTCAGCGACATGCAGGGCATGTCGCTGTTCCAGTTAAATAAATAAAAATAAAAAGTTTGGAGCATGTCATGAAACTGGGCATGCTTTATATGCCCGCTTCCGCACCCCGGAGCGGGCCTTTTTTTATCTTCAGCGCGTGGCCGCAGCGCTAAGCGGCGCGTGTTTTCCCGCAAGGCGAATCGCAAGGCTTATCAGGCTTACCACCGTGGCGAGCGCGACCACAGCAGGCCAGCCTGCAAGCGTATAGGCTTTACTGCCAAGTATTGAACCCAGCGCCATACCGATAAACACCACCGTAAAGAGCAGGGCGTTAAGGCGACCGCGTGCGGCGGGCTCCAGGCTATAAACCAGCGTCTGGTGCGCGACCAGCGTTGACTGCAATCCTAAATCAAAACCGATGGCGGCAATCGCAATAATGGCGAGCTGCATGCCAGGGCCAAAGAACGGCAGTGTAAACATCAGGGCGAAAGAGAGGCTTACCAGCGCGGCGCCAAGCTGCGTGACTCTTTGCGGACCGAAGCGGTCTGAAAGCGTACCGGAGAGCGGAGCCGCCAGCGCGCCCGCCGCGCCCGCCAGACCAAAGGCGCCCGCAGCGGCGCTGCCGACGTGGTAACTGTTATGCAGCATGACCGCCAGCATTGACCAGAACGCGCTAAAACCAATCGACAGAAAGCCCTGGGCAAACGCCGCCTGACGCAGCGCCGGGTAGCGGCGCCACAGCGTTACCAGCGATTTCATCAGTGCCGGATAGCCAAGTTCAGAATGCGCGGCGAAGCGCGGCAGTACGCGCCAGAGCAGCAGGCCGATGAAGGCGATGCTGACGGCCGCCAGCTGATACATGACACGCCAGCCAAACGCCGCGCCCACCAGACCGCTGACCGAGCGGGAGAGCAGAATGCCAAGCAGCAAGCCGGTCATGACCGTGCCGACCATTTTGCCCTGTTTGCCGGCAGGAGCGAGGATAGCGGCGGCGGGGACAATATCCTGCGCCACCGTGGCGGCCATACCGACCAGCAAGCTTAAGCCGAGCAGCCCTGTAAGGCTTGCTGAAAAGCTATAGAGCGCCAGCAACACGGCAAGCAAGGCGCATTTCAGCAAAATAAGATGGCGGCGGTCGTAGCGGTCGCCAAGCGGCAGCAAGAAGAAAATGCCCAGCGCGTAACCCAGTTGCGTAAGCGTTGGGATAAGCCCCATCCCGTTAACGTCAAGCTTAAGCGCGGCGCCCATCAGCGGCAGAATCGGCTGAGCGTAATAAATAGAGGCCACGCTTAACCCTGTGGCGAACGCCAGCACCAGGATAAGCCCGGCGGGCAGAGAAGCGGCGGCCGTTTGCGGCGCGGTGTGTGCAGGTTTCACAATGAGTTCCTTAACATGGGGTATGTATGCTTATTGTCGGCCCGTATCGGGTAGCGTGGTAGAGCAGGGCATGATAAAACAGTTATACGTCAGCCGTATGACCAGGAGAAAAAATGTGCCGTCAGAACGTATAGATCGGCTGGAATTGATGCATACTTTTGTGCGTATTATCGAGAGCGGATCGCTTTCCGCTGCGGCTTTGCAGCTTGGCACAACACAGGCGACCGTGAGCCGCAGGCTGAAAACGCTGGAGGATCTGCTGGGGGCCAGGCTGCTGCTGCGTACCACCCACGCTATGAAGCTGACCGACGACGGCGAGCGCTGCTATCAGCATGCGAGGGGCATTATCGGCAACTGGGCGGCGCTGGAGGACGAGCTGAAAAATGCGGAGGACGATCCTGTCGGCATTTTACGCGTGCGAGCGCCTCACGCCTTCGGCCAGGATCAGCTTATCGCGCCGTTGACTAGCTTTCTTAACCATCACCCGAAGCTGGCGATAGAGTGGACGCTCAATGATAAATCGCCAGACTTTATTGGTGAAAATATTGACTGCGCCATTCATGTGGGGCCAGACATCGATCCGACCTGCATCGCCGTGCCGCTTGCTGAGGTGCCGCGCATTGTCGTGGCCACGCCGGAATTGCTGAACCACCATCCGGACATGACGCACCCGAGCCAGCTTGCTTCGCTGCCGTGGGTTGCGCTAAGCACTTTTTATCGGCGGGAAGTGACGCTGACCCATGGACAAACCCGTGAGCCCGTCTCCTTTACTATCAGTCCGCGCTTGAGTTCGGACAGCCTTTATGCGGTACGCCGGACGGTGCTGAACGGGATTGGCGCGGGGATTGTGTCGGCCTGGGTTGTGCTGGAGGATCTGGCGCAGGGGCGGCTGGTGCATTTACTGCCTGAATGGCAGGTTTCGCCACTGCCGATGTATCTGGTTTATCCCTATGCCCGCTATTACCCGGCGAGGCTGCGAAAGTTTCTGTCGCTGATGCGCGAAGCGATGCCGGAACTGGCAGGCATGCGGCGGATTGAAGGCAATAAAAAAGCCGGTCAGTGACCGGCTTTTTCAGGTTTACGGCTTATTCCGCTGCCTGCGGACGACCCGCTGGCGCAGAGGCGTGATGGGTGGCGCTATGGCCGCCCGCAGCGCCTTTGCCGCTGAAGTCGAAGGCCGGGCGAACCCAGTCGCTATGACGCGGCGGCTCCGGGATGTATTCCGGCGCCGGAGCGCGGGTCATCGGCGCAGCGGCGTGGTTGCGTTCAACCGCTACGCTCGGTTTCGCCGCGACAGGCGCTGCTTCAACCGGCTTCGCCTGCTCTTGCGGCTTCGCTTCGCGCGGCTGCACCTCTGCTTGCGGCTCCGCCTGCGGCTCGGCGACTGGGGCGGTTTCCGCCATTTCTGCCGCCTGGGCTTCGCGAACGTGTTCTGCTTCGCTTGCCAGCTGCGCTTCTTCAATCACGCGCTCTGCAACGGCTTCTTCCCGCGGCTCGATAAGCTGCGGTTGAGCATCAACCGGGCTTTCGATAACTTCCGGGTGAGACGTTTCAATTGCAGGTTCCTGCGGTGCCTCGGCTTGCGCGTCGGCAACCGGTTCAACCACCACCGGCTCGCTCGTCGGCGCTGGCTGTGCGGCGGCGGCAGGGGCAGCGACGTCAGCCGGGGTCTCAACAACGTCCGGCGCAGCCTGTTCGAACTGCTCCTCCATCACTTCATCCTGCGGACGAGCGACTGGATAGCGGATCCAGACTTTGCCGGAGGCCATTTCTGGCGAGGCGCAGGCGACGGTCAGCGGCATTGGCGACTGCGTCGGGTAACGCTCGTCACGATAGCGGCGACGGCGCTGGCCGCTCACGCGCAGATGGCGCGGAGAACGACGGGAGCGACGCGGCATACCGGCGTTATCCGCACGGCCTTCGCCCGCTTCTTCCTGCTCGGCTGCGTTTTCTACGACCGCTGGCAGAGGAATGGTGGCGACTTCGGTGCTGGCGGACGGTGCCGCTTCAACCGCTTCTTCTTCAACAACCGGTGCGGATTCGGCGGACTCAATGCGGATCTTCTGCGTAAGCTGGCGCGGTTTACGACGCGGCATCACCTGTACGCGCTCTTCCTGCTCGGCGGCTTCCTGCTCCGGCGCTTCTTCGCGGGTCAGCGCTTTCACTTCCTGCTGCGCCTGACGTTTCTCTTCCGCACGGCGACGGTTACGTTCGCGACGCGGCTGCTGCTCCTCACGCGGTTTGGCTTTCTCCGTCTCTTCCACAACCGGCTGCCGGGCTTCACGCGCTTCGGCATTCTGTTGCTGAGCCTGACGGCGGTTGCGGCGGTTCTCTTCGCGAGCCGCTTCACGCACTTCGCCATTTTCAGCGCGGGTTTCACGGTTGGGGCGCTCGTTGCGATCGCGACGCGGTCCCTGACGGCGGTTGTTGCGACGCTCCTGCGGTTTCTCCTGCGCAGGCGCTTTCTGCTCTTGCGGCTGAACAGGCGTTTCGCTGGCGGTCTCACCGGCGAACAGATTTTTAAACGCGCCAATCAGACGGCTCATAAAACCAGGCTGCGCGGGTTGCGCCGGCGGCTGGGCTACGGCGACGCCCGGCGCGACAGGTTTCTCGGCAGCGGCGCTTTCCTGCGGCATCGGCGGCACATCCGGCATCACAAAGGTAGCAAGCGCTGGCTGTTCAGGACGTTTACGCTCGGCGTACTCTTCATCAGAAGGCAGCGCCATGGCTTCTTCATGCAGCTTCGGCAGCAGATAGCTCAGGGTTGGCGTCTCTTCGCCTTTACGTACGCGCAAAACAGAGTAGTGCGGAGTTTCCATCTGATCGTTAGGCACAATCACGCAGCGTACGCCGCCCTGGCGTTTTTCAATCGCGTTTACCGCTTCGCGTTTTTCGTTCAGCAGGTAAGAGGCGATAGGCACAGGCACAATGGCATGCACCTCTTTGGTGTTCTCTTTCAGCGCTTCTTCTTCAATCAGGCGCAGAATGGAGAGCGAGAGTGATTCATTGTCGCGAATGGTACCGGTGCCGCTACAGCGCGGGCAAACGTGATGGCTGGATTCGCCAAGCGACGGGCTCAGACGCTGACGGGACATCTCCAGCAGGCCGAAGCGCGAGATGTGGCTAATCTGGATGCGCGCACGGTCCTGGCGCACCGCTTCACGCAGGCGATTTTCCACCGCGCGCTGATGGCGCACCGGGGTCATATCGATAAAGTCGATAACGATAAGACCGCCGAGGTCGCGCAGGCGCAGCTGGCGCGCAATCTCATCTGCCGCTTCAAGGTTGGTGTTAAACGCGGTCTCTTCGATATCGCCGCCGCGGGTGGCGCGGGCGGAGTTGATATCGATGGCGGTCAGCGCTTCGGTGGTGTCGATAACGATCGAACCGCCGGAAGGCAGACGCACTTCGCGCTGGAAGGCGGACTCAATCTGCGACTCAATCTGGTAATGGCTGAACAGCGGAATTTCACCGGTGTAGAGCTTAATTTTGCTGCTGAAATCCGGACGACCCAGCGCGGCGATATGCTGGCGCGCAAGCTCAAGCACTTTCGGGTTGTCGATAAGGATTTCGCCGATGTCCTGGCGCAGGTAGTCGCGGAAAGCGCGAACGATAACGTTGCTTTCCTGATGGATAAGGAAAGGCGCCGGGCGGCTCTCCGCGGCTTTCTGAATCGCTTCCCAGTGCTTCAGGCGGAAGCTTAAATCCCACTGCAGCGCTTCGGCGGATTTACCGACGCCTGCGGTGCGCACGATAAGACCCATGCCGTCAGGCAGTTCAAGGCTTGAGAGCGCTTCTTTCAGCTCGGTGCGATCGTCGCCTTCAATCCGGCGTGAAATACCGCCCGCGCGCGGGTTGTTCGGCATCAGCACCAGATAACTTCCCGCCAGGCTGATAAAGGTGGTCAGCGCCGCGCCTTTGTTGCCGCGCTCTTCTTTATCGATCTGAACAATAACTTCCTGACCTTCACGCAGTACATCTTTGATGTTAGGGCGGCCATGGGCGGAGTAGTTGGCAGGGAAATATTCGCGGGCGATTTCTTTTAACGGGAGGAAACCGTGTCTTTCAGCGCCGTAATCAACAAATGCGGCTTCCAGACTGGGTTCAATGCGGGTGATTTTGCCTTTGTAGATGTTCGCTTTTTTCTGTTCGTGTCCTGGGCTTTCGATATCCAGGTCGTACAGGCGTTGCCCATCAACAAGGGCGACACGCAACTCTTCCTGCTGAGTTGCGTTAATTAGCATTCTTTTCATCGTAACTTACTCGTTATTCTTACATTGACGATAAAGCTGCGGGCATGGTGACGTTGACCGGGAGTGAACCGATGGCCTCGTGACTGTTCACGCCGTCAACCTCACGGCTGTCGTACGCTTAGGAGGCGCAGAGTGTCGGTAGCCTGTATTTCAACTGGAAATACAGCGCAATTATCAAAAAGGAACAGCCTGGGAGTAACTCTCCAGAGAAGCTTCCATTTACCGGCCAGGCTGCAACCCGCAGCCCGCTAACTGCCTGAAAGTTCAATACGTCTTACGCCATTGCTGCGTGGATGGACATTCAGGCAAAACTGGTAATTCCGCAAAATTCCTTGTCTTAACAAGTCTCAACACGGAAAACGGCAACATTATTCCATTGGCAGGCTTGTTATAGCAAGCTGACTTTTGCCATTTATCACCGGGTTACTCACAGTTTTTTAACTTTCTGATTTCCTGCTGGCGTTTTAACCGCCAGCACGGAAAACATAAGCTGTGAGAATCGGTTTGCCAGTAAGTATAAGCACATAAAAATGTGTGGCGCTATCAGCGTGCTCTATTTAGAATCGCCACCCATGAAAACAGAGACTCCATCCGTAAAAATTGTTGCGGTTTCGGCTGACGAAGCCGGGCAACGTATCGATAACTTTTTGCGCACTCAGCTGAAAGGCGTGCCAAAAAGCATGATTTATCGCATTTTGCGAAAAGGCGAAGTGCGTGTGAATAAAAAGCGCATTAAGCCGGAATATAAGCTAGAAGCGGGCGACGAGGTGCGTATTCCGCCTGTGCGCGTGGCCGAGCGCGAAGAAGAAGCGGTGTCGCCGCATTTGCAAAAAGTGGCGGCGTTAAGCGACGTCATTATTTATGAAGATGATTATATTCTGGTGCTGAATAAGCCTTCCGGCACGGCCGTGCATGGCGGCAGCGGGTTGAGCTTCGGCGTTATCGAAGGGCTGCGCGCGTTGCGCCCGGAAGCCCGTTTTCTTGAACTGGTGCATCGCCTCGATCGTGATACTTCCGGCGTGTTGCTGGTAGCCAAAAAACGTTCTGCGCTGCGCTCATTGCATGAGCAACTGCGTGAAAAAGGGATGCAGAAAGACTATCTCGCGCTGGTGCGTGGGCAATGGCAGTCTCATGTCAAAGTGGTGCAAGCGCCATTGCTGAAAAATATTTTGCAGAGCGGCGAACGTATCGTGCGCGTCAGTCAGGAGGGTAAGCCCTCCGAAACGCGCTTTAAAGTTGAAGAACGCTACGCCAATGCTACGCTGGTGCGCTGCAGTCCGGTGACAGGGCGCACGCATCAAATTCGCGTGCACACGCAGCATGCCGGGCATCCTATCGCTTTCGACGATCGGTATGGCGATCGCGAATTTGACCGTCAACTGGCGGGCACCGGACTGAACCGCCTGTTCCTTCATGCGGCGGCGCTGCGCTTTGAACATCCGCATACCGGCGAAACGATGCGGGTCGAGGCGCCGCTGGATGCTCAACTGCGCCACTGCCTGAAGGTGTTACGCGAAGCCATGTAATCCAACTGGGCAGCGGCGGAGTTGTTTACAGCAAAGGGTTGCAACCTTCGTGACGCAGCATAGCGCAGAGCGCAATAAGCGGCAGCCCTACCAGCGTATTAGGATCGCGCCCTTCAAGCCGGTCGAACAGCGCAATGCCCAGCCCCTCGCTTTTAAAACTTCCGGCGCACTGGAAAGGGCGCTCAATGCGAACATAACCGGCAATCTCCGCATCGCTGAGATGGCGAAAATGCACATCGAATGGTTCGCACTCGCGCTGCAGATGGCCGTTAGCAGAGTTGTATAAGGCAAGCCCTGTATAGAAAGAAATGATATTGCCGCGCGCTTTGCGAAGCTGGGCAATCGCGTTGTCTTCATTGTGCGGTTTACCCGTTATCTGCCCGTCCAGCACGCAAACTTGATCGGAGCCGATGATCAAATGTGCAGGAAATTGTTTCGCCAAAGCTTGCGCTTTTGCGCTGGCAAGTCTTAATACTAATTGACGGGCATTTTCTCCCGGCAATGGTGTTTCATCCACTTCAGGGGCGGCGGTGACAAACGGCAGGCCCAACTTTTCGAGCAACTGGCGGCGAAAAGGGGAGGTGGATGCAAGTACGACAGGGAGCATAGTTTTACGGCCAAAATAGCGGTTCGTGATTCGCTATTTTAAACTGAGGACCGCCCTGTGTGCGAATAAATGGCAAAAGGATAGTGAAAGCTGCCTTTTTCTTTGACTCTATGACGTTACAAAGTTAATATGCGCGCCCTATGCAAAAGGTAAAATTACCCCTGACTCTTGATCCGGTTCGTACGGCTCAAAAACGCCTTGATTACCAGGGTATCTATACTCCTGAACAGGTTGAGCGTGTCGCCGAATCTGTGGTCAGTGTGGACAGCGATGTGGAATGCGTCATGTCGTTTGCTATCGATAACCAACGTCTCGCTGTTTTAAAAGGCGATGCGAAGGTGACGGTAACGCTCGAATGTCAGCGTTGCGGTAAACCGTTTAGCCACGATGTCCATACAACGTATTGTTTCAGCCCGGTCGCTACAAACGAACAGGCTGAAGCACTCCCGGAAGCGTATGAGCCGATTGAGGTTAACGAATTCGGTGAAATCGACCTGCTGGCAATGGTGGAAGATGAAATCATCCTCGCCCTGCCGGTAGTTCCGGTGCATGATTCTGAACACTGTGAAGTGTCCGAGGCGGACATGGTCTTTGGCGAACTGCCTGAAGAGGCACAAAAACCAAATCCATTTGCCGTATTAGCCAGTTTAAAGCGTAAGTAATTGAGGAGTAAGGTCCATGGCCGTACAACAGAATAAACCAACCCGTTCCAAACGTGGCATGCGTCGTTCCCATGACGCGCTGACCGCTGTTACCAGCCTGTCTGTAGATAAGACTTCTGGTGAAACCCATCTGCGTCACCACGTCACCGCCGATGGTTACTACCGCGGCCGCAAGGTTATCGCTAAGTAATCACGCGCAAGCGTGATTCTGCTTAGTGTCAGTTCCCCGTGCAAACGGGGGATTAACGTCACCAGGCGATACCTTGACACGTCTAACCCTTGCGTTAGATGCCATGGGTGGGGACTTCGGTCCCTCCGTGACAGTGCCTGCAGCATTGCAGGCACTGGACGCGAATTCGCAATTGCACCTCCTTCTTGTCGGTCATCCCGACGCCATCACGCCATTACTCGCCAAAGCTGATTTCGAGCAGCGTTCAAGGTTGCAGATTATCCCTGCGGAATCGGTTATTGCCAGTGATGTCCGTCCTTCGCAAGCCGTGCGCAATAGTCGCGGCACTTCCATGCGCGTTGCGCTGGAACTGGTTAAAGAGGGCCGCGCCCAGGCCTGTATAAGCGCAGGGAATACTGGCGCGTTGATGGGGCTTGCAAAACTGTTGCTCAAACCGCTTGAAGGTATTGAGCGGCCCGCGCTCATGACCGTTCTGCCGCATCAGCAGCAAGGTAAAACGGTGGTGCTGGATCTGGGCGCCAATGTGGATTGTGACAGTACGATGCTGGCGCAATTCGCTATCATGGGGTCGGTAATGGCGGAAGAAGTGCTCGACATTAAACGGCCCCGCGTCGCGCTGCTTAATATCGGCGAAGAAGAGAGCAAAGGGCTCGACAGCATCCGTGATGCGGCAACGTTGCTGAAATCAGTGCCGGAAATTAATTACATAGGCTATCTTGAGGCCAATGAATTACTGACCGGCAAAACCGATGTGCTGGTGTGCGACGGTTTTGTCGGCAACGTCACCCTTAAAACGATGGAAGGGGTGGTAAGAATGTTCCTTTCGCTGCTGAAATCGCAGGGCGAAGGGAAAAAACGGTCGTGGTGGTGGCTTTTATTAAAGCATTGGTTACAAAAAAGCCTTTCCAGGCGATTCAGTCACCTCAACCCCGACCAGTATAATGGCGCCTGTCTGTTAGGATTGCGCGGCACCGTAATTAAGAGCCACGGAGCCGCCAATCAGCGAGCGTTTGCTGTCGCTATTGAACAGGCAGTGCAGGCGGTGCAGCGACAAGTCCCTCAGCGGATTGCCGCTCGCCTGGAATCTTTATACCCTGCCGGTTTTGCGCTGCGGGAAGCCGAGAAGCCTGAAATTACGCCGGAAAAGAAATAATTATCTATACCGGCAGGCGCAGCTTTTCGTAAACGGCCTGAACAAGGCGGGTATATTACCCAAGAGTGACTGAGCGTACATGTATACAAAGATTATTGGTACAGGCAGCTATCTGCCCCAACAAGTGCGGACTAACGCCGATCTGGAAAAAATGGTGGATACCTCTGACGAATGGATCGTCACACGTACGGGTATCCGTGAACGTCGCATTGCGGCGCCAGGCGAAACGGTTGCTACCATGGGTGCCCAGGCGGCACTGAAAGCGCTGGAAATGGCGGAAATCGATAAAGATCAGATCGACTTGATTATTGTCGCCACCACTTCCGCGACTCACGCTTTTCCAAGCGCGGCCTGTCAGGTCCAGGCGCTGCTCGGCATTAAAGGCTGCCCGGCGTTTGACGTCGCTGCGGCCTGTGCAGGTTTTACTTACGGCTTAAGTATTGCCGATCAGTACGTGAAATCAGGCGCTGCGAAAAACGCGCTGGTGATTGGTTCTGACGTGCTGGCGCGTACGCTCGATCCTAACGATCGCGGTACGATTATTCTTTTTGGCGACGGCGCGGGCGCGGTGGTTCTCGGCGCCTCCGAAGAGCCGGGCATTCTGTCCACGCATCTTCATGCAGATGGCAGCTACGGTGAGCTGCTTACGCTGCCAAACCAGGATCGTCTGAACCCGGACAGCGCTACCTATCTGACAATGGCGGGCAACGAGGTGTTTAAAGTTGCGGTGACTGAGCTTGCCCACATTGTGGATGAGACGCTCGAAGCCAACCAACTCGACCGCGCTGCGCTGGACTGGCTGGTGCCGCACCAGGCGAACCTGCGCATTATCAGCGCTACCGCGAGAAAGCTTGGCATGTCGATGGATAACGTTGTGGTTACGCTCGACAGACACGGCAACACTTCTGCCGCCTCTGTGCCAAGCGCGCTGGACGAAGCGGTCCGCGACGGGCGCATCAAACCAGGCCACCTGGTGCTGCTTGAGGCCTTCGGCGGCGGCTTTACGTGGGGTTCCGCGCTGGTTCGTTTTTGATTAATAAGGATTAAAAACATGACGCAATTTGCATTTGTGTTTCCAGGCCAGGGGTCGCAGGCCGTTGGCATGCTCTCTGAACTGGCGGCTGAATTTCCGGTCATTGAAGAGACTTTTCGTGAAGCCTCTGCCGCGCTGGGATACGATTTATGGGCGCTGACCCAAAACGGTCCGGCTGAAGAGTTGAACAAAACCTGGCAGACCCAGCCGGCGTTGCTTACTGCATCCGTAGCGCTCTGGCGCGTATGGCAGCAGCAGGGCGGTAAAACGCCTGCCATGATGGCGGGACACAGCCTTGGCGAATATTCAGCACTGGTATGCGCTGGCGTGCTGGGTTTTGCCGATGCGGTTCGCCTGGTAGAGCTGCGCGGTAAATTCATGCAGGAAGCGGTGCCGGAAGGCACCGGCGCCATGTCTGCGATTATCGGTCTGGATGACGAATCCATCGCTAAAGCGTGCGAAGAAGCGGCGCAAGGGCAGGTAGTTTCTCCGGTTAACTTCAACTCGCCAGGCCAGGTGGTTATCGCCGGTCAAAAAGAGGCGGTTGAACGTGCAGGCGCCGCCTGCAAAGCCGCAGGCGCCAAGCGCGCGCTGCCGTTGCCGGTAAGCGTGCCTTCCCACTGCGCGCTGATGAAGCCTGCGGCTGAGAAACTTGCCGCTGAATTAGAAAAAATGACGTTTAACGCGCCGCAGATTCCGGTTGTGAATAATGTGGACGTGAAATGTGAAACGGCGCCGGAAGCGATTCGCGATGCGCTGATTCGCCAGCTTTACAGCCCTGTCCAGTGGACAAAGAGCGTTGAATTTATGGCGTCTCAGGGCGTAACGCAGCTTTATGAAGTCGGTCCGGGTAAAGTATTAACCGGTCTGACGAAACGTATTGTTGACACCCTGACGGCGGCGGCGATTAACGAGCCTGCAAGCCTGTCAGCGGCACTTGCGCAATAAAACGAGGAAAACCATGAGTTTTGAAGGAAAAGTCGCGCTGGTCACTGGTGCAAGCCGCGGTATCGGCCGCGCTATTGCTGAAACACTCGTCGCTCGCGGCGCGAAAGTTATCGGCACCGCAACCAGCGAGAGCGGAGCCAAAGCCATTAGCGAATATCTGGGCGCACAGGGTAAAGGTCTGATGTTGAATGTGACCGATCCGGCATCTATTGAATCCGTTCTGGAAAATATTCGCGCAGAATTTGGCGAAGTGGACATCCTGGTTAATAATGCCGGGATCACTCGCGATAACCTGTTGATGCGCATGAAAGATGACGAGTGGGACGATATTCTGGAAACTAACTTGTCATCGGTTTTCCGTCTGTCAAAAGCGGTAATGCGAGCTATGATGAAGAAGCGTCACGGTCGCATTATCACTATCGGTTCTGTGGTCGGTACCATGGGAAATGCCGGTCAGGCCAACTACGCTGCGGCGAAAGCGGGTCTTATCGGTTTCAGTAAATCGCTGGCGCGCGAAGTCGCGTCCCGCGGTATTACTGTAAACGTTGTTGCTCCGGGCTTTATTGAAACGGACATGACGCGTGCGCTGTCTGACGATCAGCGTGCGGGTATTCTGGCGCAGGTTCCTGCGGGTCGTTTAGGCGACGCAAAAGAAATCGCCAGCGCGGTTGCATTTTTAGCCTCTGACGAAGCAGGTTACATCACTGGTGAGACCCTGCACGTCAACGGCGGAATGTACATGGTTTAACCACGATTAAAATTATTTGCGTTATCAGGGCAAAAACCCTCAAAATAGCGTAAAATCGTGGTAAGACCTGCCGGGATTTAGTTGCATCTTTTTCAACATTTTATACACTACGAAAACCATCGCGAAAGCGAGTTTTGATAGGAAATTTAAGAGTATGAGCACTATCGAAGAACGCGTTAAGAAAATTATCGGCGAACAGCTGGGCGTTAAGCAGGAAGAAGTTACCAACAATGCTTCCTTCGTTGAAGACCTGGGCGCTGATTCTCTTGACACCGTTGAGCTGGTAATGGCTCTGGAAGAAGAGTTTGATACTGAGATTCCGGACGAAGAAGCTGAGAAAATCACCACCGTTCAGGCTGCCATTGATTACATCAACGGTCACCAGGCGTAAGTGAACATCTCCAGGCGGTCACTCGACCGCCTGAGTTTTATCTATTTGTCCCACAAGTATCTTATTTTTTCCCTCCCTGGAGGACAAACGTGTCTAAGCGTCGTGTAGTTGTGACCGGACTGGGCATGTTGTCTCCTGTCGGCAATACCGTAGAGTCTACCTGGAAAGCTCTCCTTGCCGGTCAGAGTGGCATCAGCCTGATCGACCATTTCGATACTAGCGCCTATGCAACGAAATTTGCTGGCTTAGTAAAGGATTTTAACTGCGAAGACATTATCTCGCGCAAAGAACAGCGCAAGATGGATGCCTTCATTCAATATGGAATTGTTGCCGGCGTACAGGCCATGCAGGATTCTGGTCTGGTGGTGACGGAAGAAAATGCTACCCGCATGGGTGCAGCGATTGGTTCCGGTATCGGTGGCCTTGGCCTTATCGAAGAGAACCACAGCTCGATGGTGCAAGGCGGTCCGCGCAAAATAAGTCCGTTCTTTGTACCTTCAACCATTGTTAACATGGTGGCCGGACATTTGACCATCATGTATGGCCTGCGCGGCCCGAGCATCTCTATCGCCACGGCCTGTACTTCTGGCGTGCACAACATCGGTCACGCGGCGCGTATCATCGCTTATGGCGATGCGGACGTGATGCTGGCAGGTGGCGCGGAAAAAGCCAGCACTCCGCTTGGCGTGGGTGGTTTTGGCGCGGCGCGCGCGCTGTCTACGCGCAACGACAATCCGCAGGCTGCAAGTCGTCCATGGGATAAAGACCGCGACGGTTTTGTGCTGGGCGACGGCGCTGGCATTATCGTGCTCGAAGAGTACGAACACGCGAAAAAACGCGGCGCGAAAATTTACTGCGAAATCGTCGGCTTTGGTATGAGCAGCGATGCTTACCATATGACCTCACCGCCAGAAAATGGCGCAGGGGCGGCGCTGGCGATGACCAACGCACTGCGCGACGCGGCCATCGAACCAGGCCAGATTGGCTACGTGAATGCTCACGGCACCTCCACTCCGGCAGGCGACGTAGCGGAAGCGCAGGCGGTGAAATCGGTCTTCGGCGATGCGGCGAAAAGCGTTATGGTTAGCTCCACGAAATCGATGACGGGCCACCTGTTAGGCGCGGCAGGGGCGGTAGAATCCATCTACTCCATCCTTGCACTGCGCGACCAGGCTATTCCGCCGACCATCAACCTGGACAATCCTGACGAGGGTTGCGACCTTGACTTCGTTCCTCATGAGGCGCGTCAGGTTTCCGGCATGGAATACACGTTGTGTAACTCCTTCGGCTTCGGCGGTACTAACGGTTCTTTGATCTTCAAAAAGATTTAATCCCGCTTTTAAGGCCCGGTTATCCGGGCCTTTTTCCTGAGAGTTCTCCGCTTGCCCCGCCCTGGTCATCCTGCCACACTACCCGGCGACCCGATAAAGGAGCCGATATGTTCTTAATTAACGGAACCTGGCAGGATTCATTGCCTGCAAACGATCGCGCTATTCAATTTGGTGACGGTTGTTTCACTACCGCTCGCGTTGTTAATGGCCAGGTTCAGATGCTCGACGCGCACCTGCAACGATTGCGTCAGGACTGTGAAAGACTGGCGCTCACTCAGCCCGACTGGTCTTGTCTCGCCGGAGAGATGAAGAGGCTGGCTCAGACGAGTCCGCTGGGCGTGCTGAAGGTTATCCTTACCCGTGGCGCTGGCGGGCGCGGCTATAGCGCGGCCGGCTGTCAGCAACCTGCTCGCATACTTTCCCTTTCCGCTTTTCCCGGTTTTTATTCGCAGTGGCGAGAGGAAGGAGTCGACCTTACGCTTAGCCCCGTCAGGCTTGGGCGAAACCCTGCTCTCGCTGGCATTAAACACTTAAATCGTCTGGAGCAGGTACTTATCCGCGCGCATCTTGAACAGACGCCTGCCCATGAGGCGCTGGTGCTTGACAGCGAAGGGTGGCTTACGGAATGCTGTGCGGCTAATTTATTCTGGCGTAAAGGAAATCGGGTATTTACGCCTTATGTCGATCAGGCTGGCGTTAATGGCATTATGCGCCAGCATATCCTGACGCTGTTGCATGCTTCCCGCTGGGAGGTAAAGGAAGCGCGCGAAACACCCGAAGCGCTGAAAGAGGCCGATGAGCTTCTTATCTGCAACGCGTTGTTGCCTGTTGCGCCCGTGCGGCGAGCAGAGGGCGTTGAATATGCTTCACGTGAGTTATATGAATTTTTGGCTCCCCACTGTGAGTAATTTGATCCGATGAAAAAATTGTTGCGCTTAGTGATCCTGCTACTGGTTATTCTGGGGATAGCCGCTGGCGTAGGGTACTGGAAAGTGCGCCAGCTGGCGCGAAGCCCGCTTACTCTCAAAGAAGAAAAAATTTTCACGCTTAAAGCTGGCACCGGCAGGCTGGCGCTGGGGCAGCAGCTTTATAATGAGCGCATTATCAATCGTCCACGTGTCTTTCAGTGGCTTCTGCGCGTAGAGCCCGAGCTTTCCCATTTTAAAGCAGGAACGTACCGCTTTACGCCGGGCATGACCGTGCGGGAGATGCTGGCCTTACTGGCAAGCGGCAAAGAGGCGCAGTTTCCGCTGCGGTTTGTCGAGGGCATGCGTTTAAGCGACTGGCTCAAACAGCTGCGCGACGCGCCTTACGTTAAACACACGCTGAAAGATGATGACTACGCTACGGTTGCTAAGGCTGTCGCGCTTGAAAATCCACAGTGGGTGGAGGGGTGGTTCTGGCCTGATACCTGGCTTTATACGGCTAATACCTCTGACGTGGCGATATTAAAACGCGCCCATCAGAAAATGGCCAAAGCGGTAGACGCCATTTGGCAGGGCAGGGTAGAGAACTTGCCTTATAAAGACCCTAATCAGCTCGTTACGATGGCTTCTATTATTGAAAAAGAGACGGCGGTCGCCAGCGAACGCGACCAGGTGGCCTCGGTTTTCATCAACCGTCTGCGCGTTGGCATGCGTTTGCAAACCGACCCAACGGTTATTTACGGTATGGGCGCGAGCTATAACGGCAAACTGACGCGTAACGACCTGGAAACCCCGACGCCCTATAACACGTATGTCATCAGTGGATTACCGCCAGGGCCTATCGCTATTCCTGGCGAGGCTTCCCTGAAAGCGGCGGCTCATCCAGCTAAAACGCCTTACCTTTACTTTGTCGCTGACGGGAAAGGCGGCCACACCTTCACGACTAATCTCGCGAGCCACAACAAGGCCGTGCAGGATTACCTGAAAGTACTTAAGGATAAAAATGCGCAGTAAATATATCGTCATCGAAGGGCTGGAAGGGGCCGGCAAAACCACGGCCCGCAATACCGTTGTGGAGGCCCTTGGCGAATCAGGCGTAACAGATATTGTCTTTACACGCGAGCCCGGCGGCACCCTGCTTGCTGAAAAACTGCGCAGCCTGATTCTGGATATTAAATCGGTCGGCGATGAAGTGATTACAGATAAAGCAGAACTGCTGATGTTTTATGCCGCGCGCGTACAGCTGGTGGAGACGGTTATCAAACCCGCGCTTGCTCGTGGCGCATGGGTGATTGGCGACCGCCACGATCTCTCCACCCAGGCCTACCAGGGAGGCGGGCGCTGCATCGATCGCCACCTGCTGACAACCTTGCGTGATGCGGTTTTGGGTGATTTTGCCCCCGATTTAACGCTTTATCTGGATGTTGATCCGCGAATTGGGCTTGAGCGAGCCAGAGCGCGTGGCGAACTGGATCGTATCGAACAGGAATCTGTCGATTTCTTTAACCGCACGCGCGCCCGTTACCTTGAACTGGCGGCGGCGGACAGCCGTATTAAAACCATCAACGCCAGCCAGCCGCTGGAACAGGTGACCGCCGCCGTACGTGAAACCGTAACCCGGTGGGTGAAGGGGCAGGCGTAATGAAATGGTATCCCTGGTTACGTCCCTCTTTTGAGCAATTAATTTCCGCTTATCAGGCCGGACGGGGACACCATGCGCTGCTGATTCATGCGCTTCCCGGTATGGGCGAAGATGCGCTGATCTATGCGCTTAACCGCTGGCTGCTGTGCCAGCAACCGCAGGGACAAAAAAGCTGCGGACACTGCCGCGGTTGCCAACTGATGCAGGCGGGTACCCATCCCGATTATTACGTGGCTGAGCCGGAAAAGGGCAAAACCACGCTCGGTATTGACGCCGTGCGCGCCATCACCGAAAAGCTTTATGAGCGGGCGCGGCAGGGCGGGGCAAAAGTGGTCTGGCTGAAAGACGCGGCGCAACTTACCGAGGCGGCGGCTAACGCGCTGCTCAAGACGCTGGAAGAGCCGCCAGAGAATACCTGGTTCTTTCTCGGTTGCCGTGAGCCTGAACGCCTTCTCGCCACGCTGCGAAGCCGCTGCTTCTACTATTATCTCGCACCGCCTGAAACGCGCTATGCCCTTGCCTGGCTTGCGCGTGAAATTCCGGCCGCGGTTGAAGAGCAAAATGCCGCGCTGCGCTTAAGCAGCGGCGCGCCCGCCGCCGCGCTGGCATTGTTACAGCCTGAACAGTGGCAACAGCGCCATGCGTTGATTGAGAAACTGGCTCAGACGCTGAACAGTCGCGACTGGCTCGCCTTGCTGACGGTGCTGAATCATGAGCAAGCAAACCAGCGTCTGTTCTGGCTGGCGGCGCTCCTGTTGGATGCGCGCAAAATTCAGCAGGGAGCAGGTCAATGGTTAACGAATACCGACTGTCAGCCGCTCATTTCCCAACTTTCCAGCCAACTTTCTGCCGCCGTGCTACAGGCGATGCTGAGCGATATATTCCACTGTCGGGAGCAACTGACAACCGTAGCGGGTCTTAACCGCGAACTGGTGTTGAGTGAAATGTTATTAACCTGGGAGCGGTACTTGCGCCCCGGCGCGCTTCTCCCTTCATCTGCTATCTGAGAGACGTTATGTTTTTAGTCGACTCCCATTGCCATCTTGATGGCCTGAATTATGAAAGCCTGCATAAAGACGTTGATGATGTTCTGGCGAAAGCCGCAGCGCGGGACGTAAAGTTTTTCCTTGCGGTCGCCACTACGCTGCCGGGCTACCAGTCAATGCGGGAATTAGTGGGAGAGCGTGACAACGTCGTGTTCTCCTGCGGCGTTCACCCTTTAAATCAGGATGAAGAGTACGATGTAGAAACGCTGCGGACGCTGGCCGCTGAGCCGGGTGTCGTGGCCATGGGGGAAACTGGTCTCGATTACTACTACACCCCGGAAACTAAAGCACGCCAGCAGGAATCATTTCGCAACCATATCCGCATTGGTCGCGAGCTCAACAAGCCGGTCATCGTACACACTCGCGATGCGCGCGAAGATACATTAGCTATCTTGCGTGAAGAAAAAGCGATGGACTGCGCAGGCGTACTACACTGTTTTACAGAGGATCGTGAAACGGCGGGTAAGCTACTCGATCTTGGCTTCTATATTTCGTTTTCCGGCATTGTGACTTTCCGTAATGCGGAGCAGTTGCGCGAAGCCGCACGTTACGTACCGTTGGATCGCTTATTGATTGAAACGGATTCGCCTTATCTTGCGCCTGTACCGCATCGTGGTAAGGAAAATCAACCCGCACTCGTCAGGGACGTCGCTGAATATATGGCTGTTTTGAAAGGCGTTTCCGTCGATGAGTTGGCGAAAGCCACCACACAGAATTTTTCTCAACTGTTCCATATCGACGCTGCCCGCCTGCAATCTGCCTGAAAATTAGCAGTTATTTTAAAGCTCGTAATTAATAAGCAAAACGAGTAAAGTTCACCGCCTCGAAAAAGGCGGTGAGCGCTCGTCTGGAAACATTCAGATACCCTTATTGTAAAGATATGCAAGTTTTCGCTTCGTCATTTTCTGAAACGTGATAACCGTCAAACAACCACAGAGGGATTTATTTTACTCTGTGTAATAAATAAAAGGGCACTCAGATGCCCTGTTTATGGCCTGTTTCTCCCCACAGGCTGATGCGTGAATCGCGTATAAAAGCACAAATACTCAGGAGCACTCTCAATTATGTTTAAGAATGCATTTGCTAACCTGCAAAAGGTAGGTAAATCGCTGATGCTGCCGGTATCCGTACTGCCTATCGCAGGTATCCTGCTGGGCGTCGGTTCCGCAAACTTCAGCTGGCTGCCGGCAGTGGTTTCTCATGTGATGGCTGAAGCGGGTGGTTCCGTTTTCGCCAACATGCCGCTTATTTTTGCTATCGGTGTGGCGCTGGGCTTCACTAATAATGATGGCGTATCGGGTCTGGCTGCGGTGGTCGCGTATGGCATCATGGTTAAAACCATGGCTGTGGTCGCGCCGCTGGTGCTGCACTTGCCTGCTGAACAAATTGCGGCGCAACACCTCGCGGATACCGGCGTTCTTGGCGGTATCATCGCAGGTGCGATTGCAGCTTATATGTTCAACCGCTTCTATCGTATCAAGCTTCCTGAGTATCTGGGCTTCTTCGCCGGCAAGCGTTTTGTTCCGATTATCTCCGGTCTGACCGCGATTATCTTCGGCGTGATCCTTTCCTTTATTTGGCCGCCGATTGGCTCTGCTATTCAGACCTTCTCTCAATGGGCTGCTTACCAGAACCCGGTTGTCGCATTCGGCATCTACGGTTTCGTTGAACGCTGCCTGGTGCCGTTTGGTCTGCATCACATCTGGAACGTTCCTTTCCAGATGCAGATTGGCGAATTCACCAACGCTGCTGGTCAGGTATTCCACGGCGATATTCCGCGTTATATGGCGGGCGACCCGACGGCGGGCAAACTCTCCGGTGGCTTCCTGTTCAAGATGTATGGTCTGCCGGCTGCTGCTATCGCTATCTGGCATTCCGCTAAGCCGGAAAACCGCGCGAAAGTGGGCGGCATCATGATCTCCGCTGCGCTGACCTCGTTCCTGACGGGCATTACCGAGCCGATCGAGTTCTCCTTCATGTTCGTTGCGCCGATTCTGTACGCTATTCACGCGGTGCTGGCGGGTCTGGCATTCCCGATCTGTATCCTTCTGGGTATGCGTGACGGCACCAGCTTCTCGCACGGTCTGATCGACTTTATCGTACTGAGCGGCAACGGTAGCAAGCTGTGGCTGTTCCCGATTGTTGGCCTGTGTTATGCCGCGGTTTACTACACTGTGTTCCGCGTGTTGATCAAAGCGCTTGACCTGAAAACCCCGGGTCGTGAAGACGCAACTGAAGAAACTAAAGCTGGCGCATCCAGCGAAATGGCGCCAGCGCTGGTGGCGGCTTTCGGTGGTAAAGAGAACATCACTAACCTGGACGCTTGTATTACCCGTCTGCGTGTTAGCGTGGCCGACGTAGCGAAAGTCGACCAGGCTGGCCTGAAGAAATTGGGCGCGGCAGGCGTAGTTGTTGCAGGTTCCGGCGTTCAGGCTATTTTCGGCACCAAGTCCGATAACCTGAAAACCGAAATGGATGATTACATCCGCAACAGCTAATAAAATCCGGGGAGACAAAAGGAGGCGAAAGCCTCCTTTTTTGTTTTAAAGGGCAGCAGTTAAAAAAGAAAACGTCCGTTGAGGTTGAAAGATAAGGAATATCTCGCTCATACTCCCTTCACAGGTAATGTAGAAGGATAGTGTCATGGCCGAAGAAACCATTTTCAGCAAAATTATTCGCCGGGAAATTCCCTCCGATATCGTCTGGCAGGATGAGCTGGTTACCGCTTTCAGGGATATTTCACCGCAAGCTCCTACCCACATTCTTATTATCCCTAATATCCTGATTCCTACTGTAAATGATGTAACGGAAGCGCACGAGCAGGCGCTCGGACGCATGGTAACCGTAGCGGCGAAAATCGCCCGTCAGGAAGGCATTGCCGAGGATGGCTATCGCCTGATCATGAATTGTAATCGTCATGGCGGGCAGGAGGTTTACCACATTCATATGCACCTGCTCGGGGGCCGTCCGCTGGGGCCGATGCTTACGCGCCGGGATGCATAAAATGCGGTTTTCTCGCCTTGCCTGGATGCTTGCAGCAACCTTAGTGGTGACGGGGTGCAGCTCGCGTCCTGCCATTCCGGTCAATGAAAAACAGGCGCTGGTAATGGAATCCAGCATGTTGGCTGCCGGTATAACCGCCGAAAAACCAGACTTTTCTTTGCCAGAAGGGCGGCCCACGGCTTCGTCAACGATTTACAATGAAAGAGACAGCGCTGTCGCCGTTCATTATCGTTACTACTGGTATGACGAAAAGGGGCTGGAAGTGCAGCCGCTGGAAGTACCTAAAACCATTATTGTGCCTGCGAAAGGGCAAGTGACCGTCACTGCCATTTCGTCGTTCTACGGCGCGCGTAAGGTGCGTCTGTATCTTTATTTGTAAGGGGTGAACCTTGATCAGATTTTATCGCTATGTGCTGCCTGGCATCATAGCCATGCTGCTTTCTGGATGTATTATGCGCGGCGAGCAGCAGCCCGCGCCGGTGGAAGAGGCTCAGCCGACGCCCCAGCAGCCGACTCAACCGCTGCCGCCAACGCAGCCGGTACCGACGGTGCCTTCCGTCCCGAGCGTTCCCACGCAGCCGGGCCCGATTGAACATCCGGCGGAAACTGCACCGGCAGAGCCGAAAGTGCGCACTTACGACTGGAGCGGCGCGATGCAGCCGATGGTCGGCAAAATGCTGCAGGCCCAGGGTGTGAATGCCGGTAGCGTGCTGCTGGTGGACAGCGTTAACAACCGCACCAACGGCTCGCTGCAGACTTCAGCGGCAACCGAAGCGCTGCGCGGGGCGCTGGCCAACAACAATAAATTTACTCTCGTTTCCGCCCAACAACTGGCGATGGCGAAGCAGCAACTGCGGCTTTCCCCGCAGGACAGCCTTGGCTCGCGCAGCAAAGCGATTGGCATCGCCCGTAACGTCGGCGCACAGTATGTGCTTTACAGCAATGCCAGCGGCAGCGTCGGCGCGCCGACATTGCAAATGCAGTTGATGCTGGTGCAAACCGGCGAAATTATCTGGTCAGGCAAAGGTGCGGTACAGCAAACCCAGTAAAGCGACGCTGCAGTCGCTTCTTTCCCGACATTTCCCGGCGGCTTCGGCCGCCGGTGTTTTATCTGAGCTTGACGGACTGAGCGGCGGCGCCTGGCGCGTTACGCTTGGCGAACGCGAGTTCATTGCGCGTGCGCGATCCGACGCTCAGCAAAACGGCGTAACGTTTTCCCGCCTGTACAGAGTGCTGCGCCAGATGCCGGCAAGCCTTGCGCCGCAACCCCATTTTTTAGCCGAAGGATGGCTGGTCGCCGATTATCTGCCTGGCGCGATAAACCCTGTTATGCCGCCAGTCCCACAACTTGCTTCTCTGCTGTATCATTTGCATCAACAGCCTCGTTTCGGCTGGCGCGTCCAACTCCTTCCCTTGCTGGAACATGACTGGCAGGCGTGCGATCCCGCGAGGAGAACCGCAGGCTGGCTGCGCTTGCTAAAAAGGTTGCGTCGCCAGGGGGAGCCACGGCCGCTGCGGCTTGCGCCGTTGCATATGGATGTTCACCCGGGCAACCTGGTGCATCAGGCCGGGGGAATAAAACTGATCGACTGGGAATATGCAGGCGACGGCGATATTGCCCTTGAGCTGGCTTCGGTCTGGCTTGAGGAGCGAGAACGAGAGGCGCTGGTTGCCAGCTATGCACAACTGGCTGCCATCAGCGTGACAGCCCTGCAACGTCAGGTAAAGCGCTGGCGGCCCTGGGTCTGTCTGCTGATGGCGGGTTGGTATGAACGGCGCTGGCGGGAAACGAACAATCGACAATTTATCGCACTGGCGGACGACACATGGCGTCAGTGCGGTGTATCAGGAAGAAAGAGAGGTTAATGTGGGTCCGGTAATGTTGGATGTGGCAGGTTTTGAGCTGGATGGCGAGGAGCGTGAGATTCTTCAGCATCCGCTGGTAGGAGGGCTCATTCTCTTTACGCGCAACTACCACGATCCGGAGCAATTGCGCGAGCTGGTCAGGCAAATTCGCGCCGCTTCGCGCAATCATCTGGTTGTGGCGGTCGATCAGGAAGGCGGCCGCGTGCAGCGTTTTCGCGAAGGGTTTACCGCGCTTCCTGCTGCGCAAGCTTACGGCGCGCTGCTTGGGCAGGAAGAGGGCGGCGCTCTGGCGCGTGAGGCTGGATGGCTGATGGCGTGCGAAATGATAGCGATGGATATTGATATCAGCTTCGCTCCGGTGCTGGATATCGGCCATATCAGCGCGGCTATCGGCGAGCGCTCGTTTCATGCCGAGCCGCAAAAAGCGCGTGCGCTTGCCGCCCGCTTTATTGAAGGGATGCGGGAAGCGGGAATGAAGAGCACAGGCAAGCATTTCCCGGGGCATGGCGCGGTGACGGCGGATTCACACAAAGAGACGCCGCGCGACACGCGTCCGGCGGAAGTCATCCGCCAGCATGACATGACTATCTTCCGTGAACTAATTAGTTACAACATGCTTGACGCAATTATGCCGGCTCACGTTATCTACAGCGAAATCGACCCAAGGCCTGCCAGCGGTTCGCCTTACTGGCTGAAAAAGATTTTGCGGCAGGAACTGGGCTTTGACGGCGTGATTTTCTCTGACGATTTGTCAATGGAAGGCGCAGCGATTATGGGCAGCTATGCCGAACGTGGGCAAGCCTCGCTGGATGCGGGTTGCGATATGATCCTCGTCTGTAATAATCGTAAAGGCGCAGTGAGCGTGCTGGAGAACCTGTCGCCGATCAAAGCAGAGCGTGTTACGAATTTGTATCATAAAGGTTCATTTACGCGTCAGGAATTGACGTCGTCAACGCGCTGGAAAACGATACACAATCAGCTTGAAGCGCTGAACGCACGCTGGCAGGCGCATAAAGCGGGGCAATAACGCGCCGCTGGCCGCTTACGCTTACTGTGGTGAGGATGCGATGATTATCTACTTACACGGTTTTGATTCGAATAGCCCGGGCAATCATGAAAAAGTGCTGCAACTGCAGTTTATCGATTCGGACGTACGCTTGATTAGCTACAGCACGCGTCATCCGAAACACGATATGCAACATCTACTCAAAGAAGTCGATAAAATGCTGCAGTTGAACGTCGACGACCGCCCGCTCATCTGTGGCGTAGGGCTTGGTGGCTACTGGGCCGAGCGGATTGGTTTTCTGTGCGACATGCGGCAGGTTATTTTCAACCCGAACCTGTTTCCTTATGAAAATATGGAAGGCAAGATAGATCGTCCGGAAGAGTATGTGGATATCGCCACCAAATGCGTAGAGAACTTTCGGGAGAAAAACCGCGACCGCTGCCTGGTTATCCTCTCCCGTCAGGATGAGGCGCTGGACAGTCAGCGCTCGGCGGATTTGCTGCACCACTATTACGAAATCGTCTGGGACGAAGAGCAAACCCACAAGTTTAAAAACATTTCTCCGCACTTACAGCGCATCAAGGCGTTTAAAACCTTAGGCTAAGGCGTCATTATCATCCCATACTGAAAGGGTCAGCTTCGGCTGACCCTTTTGTTTATCATTTCGGCAGAAAAAATTGATGCATATCAATTTTGGTATGACCAATGCACCGTTCATGATATTCTCAGACGTGTTGTAACGTTTCAGTCGGCTAACCTGTTGTTAATTAAAAGTTATTTTCATAACTTTAACTTAACAATTGGTTAATGTTTTAAGGGGGTCATGTTGACTACGCCATTAAGAAAGATTGTGATTGTCGGCGGGGGTGCTGGTGGGCTTGAGCTGGCGACGCAGCTCGGTCACAAACTGGGCCGCAGTAAAAAAGCCAAAATCACCCTGGTCGATCGCAACCACAGCCACTTGTGGAAACCGCTGCTGCACGAAGTGGCTACCGGTTCACTGGATGAAGGCGTCGATGCGTTGAGCTATCTGGCACACGCGCGCAATCACCATTTCCAGTTCCAGTTGGGCTCGGTTATGGATATCAACCGCGAGCAGAAAACCATTACGCTTGCTGAAGTTCGCGATGAGAAGGGCGAACTTCTGGTACCAGAGCGCAAGCTGGCTTATGACACGCTGGTGATGGCGCTGGGCAGTACTTCAAACGACTTCAATACGCCGGGCGTAAAAGAGAACTGCATATTCCTTGATAATCCGCATCAGGCGCGCCGTTTCCATCAGGAAATGCTCAACCTGTTCCTGAAGCACTCTGCCAATCTGGGCGCCAGCGGCAAAGTTAACATCGCTATCGTGGGCGGCGGCGCGACGGGCGTAGAACTTTCCGCAGAGCTGCATAATGCAGTAAAACAGCTGCACAGCTACGGCTATAAGGGTCTGACCAACGAAGCACTGAACGTGACGCTGGTGGAAGCGGGCGAACGCATCCTGCCTGCGCTGCCGCCGCGTATTTCTGGTGCGGCGCATAACGAACTGACGAAAATGGGCGTACGCGTGCTGACCAATACCATGGTGACCAGCGCGCAAGCGAATGGTCTTCATACCAAAAGCGGCGAGTTCATTGAGGCGGATCTGATGGTCTGGGCGGCAGGTATTAAAGCCCCTGACTTCATGAAAGAGATTGGCGGCCTGGAAACAAACCGTATCAATCAGCTGGTGGTGGAGCCTACCCTGCAGACTACGCGCGATGCGGATATTTTCGCTATTGGCGACTGCGCTTCTTGCCCGCGTCCGGAAGGCGGGTTTGTACCGCCGCGCGCTCAGGCTGCCCACCAGATGGCTGACTGCGCGCTGGATAACATTCTGGCGCAGATCAAAGGCAAACCGCTCAAGGCCTACGTTTATAAAGATCACGGTTCGCTGGTTTCGCTTTCCAACTACTCGACCGTAGGCAGCCTGATGGGCAACCTGATGCGCGGCTCAATGATGGTGGAAGGACGTATTGCGCGCTTTGTTTATATTTCGCTTTATCGTATGCATCAGATAGCGCTGCACGGCTACTTTAGAACAGGGCTCATGATGCTGGTAGGCAGTATTAACCGCGTAATTCGACCTCGCCTCAAGCTGCATTAATAACCGAAAGCTCCCCCTTCGCTCAGGTGAAGGGGGACGTGTCAAAAATTTTACCTTAATCACAATTTTCCCTTCAGACTTCTCTCAATCCCTTGAAAGTACCCAATAAACTGGCGGTTTTTAGCCTTTTTCCTGGTGGCTTTCGTCACATCCGGTTGCAAAATAGATAGCAGTAACAAAGCCGGGAGGATATTCCTGTGAATAAATCAATGTTAGCGGGTATAGGGATTGGCATGGCCGCAGCACTTGGCGTCGCGGCGGTTGCCAGTATGAATGTCTTTAATCGCGGGCCGGAATACGCGCAGGTGGTCTCCGCCACGCCTATTAAAGAAACCGTTAAAACGCCGCGCCAGGAATGCCGCAATGTCACCGTCACCCATCGTCGTCCCGTGCAGGATGAGAACCGTATAGCCGGTTCAGTACTGGGCGCGGTAGCAGGCGGCGTCATCGGCCATCAGTTTGGCGGCGGGCGCGGTAAAGATGTCGCCACGGTAGTCGGTGCGCTGGGCGGTGGTTATGCTGGCAATCAGGTGCAGGGCGCCATGCAGGAGCGAGACACCTACACCACTACGCAGCAACGTTGCAAAACGGTTTATGAAAAATCAGAAAAAATGCTCGGCTACGATGTGACCTACAAAATAGGCGACCAGCAGGGCAAAGTCCGTATGGATAACGACCCGGGAACGCGTATCCCGCTCGACAGTAACGGGCAACTGGTACTGAACAATAAAGCGTAAGAAGCAGATCTCTGCGTTTAACCCCTCTTGTACTCAGGCAGAGGGGTTCTTTTTTTGCAGCAGGAAACCAGGAAAGCAGCGATATTGCTCGCTTACCCGTAACGAGTAAGCGAGCAATCCTTGGCGTTAAATGGTGTTATGTTCCTTGATCACCATAAAACCTGTGATCAATATCGAAACAAAAGCAAAGAGAATAGAGCCACCACACAACAACCAAAGGCTAAATAACACTGTGATTACTATTAACACCTTAAGTAATGGTAATAGCAAAATCATGTTCATTTTCCTTCTGAATGTGCATAGCCAAATTGCGTCTCTTGTTATCCTTGTAGTAACTCTCGCAAAAACTTAATTTCCATCCCTGACCTCGTCTTGATGACGATGTGTAATACCGCCCAGAACAAAGTCTGAATGGTGCTAATCATTAGCGTACGAACAATCATTCGTGTGCTTAAAATTTTAGTCAATCTCACACTTTTGGCTGATAAGTGCGGCCGATTGTTGAGATAGGCTAAGCCTATCGTATGAGAGGAGATGATGCGGTAAGGGACAAAGAGCGGCGCTGACGCCGCTCCGTTCAGGCTTTGACCAGGTGCGGCCATAGCCGCATTAGCGTCTGAATAATCTCTTTCAGTTCATTGCACTTAGCGCCTTCGCGCGCGCTTACGGACATTCCATGTAGCATGCAGGAAACAAAACGCACCAGCATGGAAATATTACACGACGCAGGGATTTCGCCCCGAGCCTGCCGTTGCTCAAAAAAGCGCAAAAGCGTTTCTTCACGTTGCGCGTGCCGGGCTTTGATAGCGCTGGCAATCTCTTCCGAAGAGGCGGCTAGTGCGGCGGAGGTGGTAACGATAAAGCAGCCCGCTGGCGTGTCTGCGCTGGTAAAACAGGCGGCGACTTCCGCGCAATAAGATTCTAACGCCTCTTCAACGCGCTTACTGTCGTCAAAAAGGAGGGCTTCCTGTTTTTCCGCAAAACGCGAGATGTAACGGTCCAGCACCGCCCTGAATAGCCCCTCTTTATTTGTAAATTCTGCATACAGCGTAGGTGCTTTCGCTCCGGTCGCTTCCACGAGGTGGGCGAGGGAGGTCGCTTCATAACCATGCTGCCAGAACAGCGCCATGGCCTTATCCAGCGCCGCTTCCCTGTCGAACACTTTTGGTCGGCCACGGCTTTTTTTTGCGCAACCCGATGCATCAGTTGTCATGGTGCCGTTTACCTCTGTCTGTTTTCTGAATACCCATTATAAAAATAAAACTTCTCAGGTGCCATAAGAGGTTGGGATTAAATTTTATTTATCTATCTATATGAAAATAATAGCGTTTAATTATTAATTAATGATCATTATAAAATCTTGTTGACTGTGATGAGGATCACGCCTAACATTTAACTATCGATCGTTAACTTAATCAGTTTAACGACCTCTTATTCCTCTATTTCAGGACAACAACCATGAAAAATATGAAAAACCTGCTCGCTATCGCCGTACTGAGTTCACTTTCTTTCGCAAGCGTCGCTGCGGTTCAGGTGCAGTCTGCCCCGGCCGATCAGCATAAAGCGGGTTCAATCTCCGCCATGGGCGGCAGCAACCTGGGCTCGGTTGAACAGGCGTTATCGCAAAAAGCAGAAGCCATGGGCGCAAAATCCTGGCGCATCACTTCTGTAACCGGTGATAACACGCTGCACGGCACCGCAGTAATTTATAAATAATCTGTACCCTCTAATGAAAAAGGCCCTGCTTTCTGGCAGGGCCTTTTTTTATGTCTTGTCGATAGCACCATTTTCTGGCGGCGAGCTCACCTCGACAGGGACGCCCGCGCGCAGTGTAAGCGCCTTATTGACGAATTCGTTGTGCGTTTGCGCCGCCGCTTCGAAAGCCTTGAGCTTGTCATTCAGCACAATAGGCTGCGTTTTAGGATCGTCATCAATGCGCTTAGAAAGCGGCTGATGCACCTCAATCCAGCGACGGCCATCCGGCTCTATCGAGGCTTTCACCGGTTCGTTAATAATGGTGACTTTTGTCCCCACCGGCACGGTGCTGAAGAGGTGTTTGATGTCGTCATCCCGCAGGCGGATACAGCCGGAGCTTACGCGCATGCCGATGCCGAAATCCGCGTTTGTGCCATGCAGCAGGTATACCCCGCCATACGCTGCGAGGCGAATGGCATGATGCCCCATCGGGTTTTCCGGCCCGGCAGGGACGACAGGCGGCAGTTCAACGCCCTGAGCGAGATAACGGGCGCGAATAGCCGCAGTCGGAGTCCATGTCGGATTTTCACGTTTTTGAGAGATGCGCGTCACCATGGTAGGCGTCAGCGTATCGCCGCCCAGTTGGCCTATTCCTACCGGATAAACGGTGACGCTGTTTTCCCCGGGCGCGTAATAATAAAGCCGCAGCTCGGCAAGATTGATAATGATGCCTTCACGCGGCGCATCCGGCAGCAGCATTTGCCGCGGGATGGTCAGCACGCTGCCTGCGCGCGGCACGTAAGGGTCGACGCCCGGGTTCGCCTGCAACAGCGCCAGGAAACCGACGTTATAGCGTTTGGCGATAGCCTCCAGCGAGCCGCCGTCATCGGCAACGGTATGATAAAGCGTCTCCCCCACCAGGCGGCTGTCCGGCGCAGGTAAAGGGTAGGTATTGGCGCTGGCTTCGCTTGCATAAAGCGCGAGCGCAGCAAAGGGTATAAGCGTTATCCAGCGGTAAAGCGAGGCGGTAAAGTGTGTCATCGCAGCTATCCTGTGCGTTAAATCCAGCATTATTAAGTTGTTAACCGGAAGTATGGCGGGTATAGCGCGTAGGAAATCCTGGCGAGTGCAAAAGAGTGTAAAGTTACGCGGCGCGTCAGGAGAAAACGCGCCGCGTAAGGTTTGGCGATCAGACGAGGGCGTTTTCCGCCAGCTGCTGCATAAACTTCTGTACCCATTCCAGGCGAATCTTGCGCTCCGCCAGCTCGCGGGTGAATTTTAGCCGGGTCGGACCATCAAGCCGGTAGTGCTGTGGTTCCTTTTGCAGCAGACCTATCAGCCAGCCCGGATCGACATGGTTTTTCTCGGCAAATTCCAGCATGCCGCCTTTGTCGTTGGCTTCAATCTTACGGATGCCGAGCTTCTGCGCCTGCTGGCGCAACCTTGCGATATCCAGCAAATTGCGCGCCGGGTCCGGCAGCAGGCCGAAGCGGTCTATCAATTCAACCTTCAGCTCTTCCAGCTCGCGCTCTTTCTTCGCGCTGGCGATGCGCTTATAGAACGAAAGGCGAGTGTTCACATCCGGAATGAAGTCCTCCGGCAACAGCGATGGCATGCGAAGCTCCACTTCCGTCTGCTGGCTGGTTAAATCCTCAAGCGACGGCTCGCGGCCCGCCTTGAGCGCATCCACGGCATTTTCCAACAGTTCCATATAAAGCGAGAAGCCAATGCTTTCCATCTGTCCGCTCTGATCTTCGCCAAGCAGTTCGCCCGCGCCGCGAATTTCAAGGTCATGGGTAGCGAGTGCGAAACCGGCGCCGAGATCTTCCAGCGAAGCGATAGCTTCCAGACGCTTCTGCGCGTCGGTGGTCATCGCTTTCGGATGCGGCGTCAGCAGCCAGGCGTAAGCCTGATGATGAGAACGACCAACGCGGCCGCGAAGCTGGTGCAGCTGCGCCAGGCCGAAATGGTCGGCGCGCTCAATAATAATGGTGTTCGCCGTTGGAATATCGATGCCGGTTTCGATAATGGTGGTGCAGACCAGCACGTTGAAGCGCTGATGATGGAAATCATTCATCACCCGCTCAAGCTCGCGCTCGCGCATCTGGCCGTGACCTACCGCAATACGCGCTTCCGGCACCAGGTTCGCCAGCCGCTCCGCCGCCTTCTGGATGTTTTCCACATCGTTGTAGAGATAGTAAACCTGGCCGCCGCGCAGGATTTCACGCAGGATGGCTTCGCGCACCACCAGGTTGTCGTACTCACGAACGAACGTTTTCACCGCCAGGCGCCGGGCAGGCGGGGTGGCGATGATAGAGAGATCGCGCATGCCGCTCATCGCCATATTTAGCGTTCGCGGAATCGGCGTGGCGGTGAGCGTCAGGATATCGACATCCGCACGCATCGCTTTAATGCGCTCTTTGTGACGAACGCCGAAGCGGTGCTCTTCATCGACAATCAGCAGGCCGAGATCCTTCATCTTCACATCGCTTTGTAGCAGTTTATGAGTGCCGATGAGGATATCAACTTTGCCTTCGGCGGCCTGTTCCAGCACCTGCGCTTGCTCTTTGGCGCTGCGAAAGCGAGAAAGCATTTCAATGCGCACCGGCCAGTTGGCGAAGCGGTCGCGGAAATTATCATAATGTTGCTGGGCAAGCAGGGTAGTGGGCACCAGCACTGCCACCTGCTTGTTGTTTTCCACCGCCAGAAACGCTGCGCGCATCGCCACTTCGGTTTTGCCGAAGCCTACGTCGCCGCACACCAGACGGTCCATCGCCAGCGGCTGGCACATGTCGCTCAGTACGGCGTTGATCGCCTGCGCCTGGTCTGGGGTGGTTTCAAACGGGAAGCCTTCGCAGAAAAGCTGATACTGCTCGCGGTCGTGTTTAAACGCAAAACCTTGCTTCGCCGCGCGCTGGGCGTAAATATCGAGCAACTCCGCCGCCACGTCGCGCACTTTTTCCGCCGCTTTTTGCCGCGCTTTAGACCAGGCGTCGCCGCCAAGCTTATGCAGCGGCGCGTTCTCTTCCGCGCCGCCGGCGTAGCGGCTAATCAGGTGCAGGGATGAAACCGGCACGTAAAGCTTCGCGTCATTAGCGTAGGTGAGCATCAGGTATTCGCCCTTAATGCCGCCCGCTTCAAGGGTGGTCATGCCCGCATAGCGGCCAACGCCATGTTCGAAATGCACCACCGGCTGGCCCGGATGCAGCTCCGCCAGGTTGCGGATAAGGGTATCGGGGTTGATGGTGCGGCGGTTATCCTGGCGCCGACGGGTAACGCGCTCGCCCAGCAGGTCGCCTTCGCAAATCAGCGCGCGGTTACGCAATGTGTCGATAAAACCACGTTCCGCCGCGCCAATCATCAGATAACGTCCGGCATTCGCGGCTTCATCAAGCCGGTAGATGCGCTTCGGCGCCACTTTAATGCGGGCGAGCAGTTCGCCCAGCGCCTCGCGGCGGCCTTCGCTCTCGACCGAAAACACCACCGGGCCGCCGAAACTTTCCAGAAACTGGCGAAGGCTATCGAGCGGCGCTTTCTGCTGCGCCTGGACTGCGATATCCGGCAGCCCCTGATAGCCGAGATTCGTATGCGCGGCTTTGTCAGCGAGCTTATCGCTTTTCAACTGCACCCGCGGCCACTGTTTCAGCTCGCCAAACAGTTCGTCAGTTTTTAGCCATAGCGTTTCCGGCGGTAGCAGCGGGCGCATCGGATCGACGCCGCGGTTCTCAAAACGCGCAACCGTATCGGCCCAGAAGCGGTCGGCGCTGCTTTCCAGCTCGCCGGTGTTAATCACCAGCGTATTTTTCGGGAAATAACTAAACAGCGGCGGCAGCGGCTCATTGAAAAAGAGCGGTTGCCAGTATTCAATCCCTGCCGGCAGGGTGCCTTTGCTCACCTGCTGATAGATATGCTCGGCGTCGCGTTTTACCTCAAAGCGGTCGCGCCACTGGCTGCGGAACAGTTCAATGGCCGCTTTATCCGTGGGGAATTCATGCGCGGGCAGTAGATTAATCGCTTCCACCTCTTCCAGCGTGCGCTGGGTATCAACATCAAACAGGCGCAGGCTGTCGATTTCGTCATCAAAAAAATCGATACGGTAAGGCTGAGTGCTGCCCATTGGGTAAAGATCAAGCAGTGCGCCGCGGGTGGCGTATTCGCCATGTTCCATCACCTGGTCAACGTTGCGGTAGCCCGCCTGATCAAGCTGGCTGCGCAGCGTATCGCGCGAAAGCGCCTGGCCTTTGCGCATCACCAGCGCATGGCCGTGCAGAAAACTGTGCGGGCAGACCCGCTGCATTAGCGTATTCACCGGCATAATCAGCACGCCGCGCTGCATGGCGGGAAGCTGATAAAGCGTGGAGAGCCGGGAGGAAATGATGTCCTGATGGGGCGAGAAGCTGTCGTAAGGCAGGGTTTCCCAGTCGGCGAGATTCATCACCAGACTGTCGGTAAACTGCTGAATTTCATCGTGCAGACGCAGGGCGCTTTGCATATCCGGCGCCACAAGCACGACCGGCCCGGTATGACGCTCGGCGATTTCCGCCACTTCGCAGGCGGCGGCTGACCCGGTCAGCTCACCCAGTTGACGCTGTTCGCCCGCTTTGGCGGGCAGAGAATAACGATATTGTTCAGGCATAGAAGACGAAACGCGCTCCGGTTGTGCCGTAAGGCCGGGATAAAAACCCGGCGACAGAGTGGGTTAGTGGTTCCATAAATCGGATCTGGGCTTTATTATCGTTGATCACTTTGCATTAGCAACCGTACAAGACGGATTTCATGTATCAACCTGTCGCGTTATTTATAGGCCTGCGGTATATGCGCGGGCGTGCAGCGGACCGTTTCGGTCGTTTTGTCTCCTGGCTGTCCACCATCGGCATTACGCTTGGCGTGCTGGCGCTGGTCACGGTGCTTTCCGTGATGAACGGCTTTGAGCGCGAGCTGCAAAACAACATCCTGGGGCTGATGCCGCAGGCGCTTATCACCTCTCAAAAAGGCTCCATCAAGCCTGACGAACTTCCGGCGAACGGTCTGAAGCTGCAGGGCGTCAATCGCGTTGCGCCGTTAACCACCGGCGACGTGGTGCTGCAAAGCGCCCGCAGCGTGTCGGTGGGCGTCATGCTGGGCATCGACCCGCAGCAGCAGGATCCGCTGACGCCCTGGCTGGTCAACGTTAAGCAAAGCGACTTAGCGCCGGGCAAATATAACGTCATTCTGGGTGAACAGCTGGCCGGGCAGCTTGGCGTTAACCGCGGCGATCAGATTCGCGTGATGGTGCCTTCCGCCAGCCAGTTTACGCCGATGGGCCGCGTGCCCAGCCAGCGTCTCTTTACCGTTATCGGCACCTTCGCCGCCAACAGTGAAGTGGACGGCTACCAGATGCTGACGAACATTCAGGACGCATCAAGACTGATGCGCTACCCGGCAGGCAACATCACCGGCTGGCGCTTGTGGCTCGATGAACCGCTGAAAGTCGACGAGTTGAGCCAGCAGGCGCTGCCTCAGGGCACGGCGTGGAAAGACTGGCGCGAACGTAAGGGTGAGCTTTTCCAGGCGGTACGCATGGAAAAAAACATGATGGGGCTGCTGCTGAGTCTTATCGTCGCCGTCGCAGCGTTTAACATCATCACGTCGCTTGGCCTGATGGTGATGGAAAAGCAGGGCGAAGTCGCGATACTGCAAACCCAGGGGCTGACGCGCCGCCAGATAATGGCGGTGTTTATGGTGCAGGGGGCGAGCGCCGGGATTATCGGCGCGCTGCTCGGCGCCGTGCTTGGCGCGCTACTGGCCAGCCAGCTTAATAATTTAATGCCGATTATCGGCGCGTTTCTTGACGGCGCGGCGCTGCCTGTCGTTATCGAACCTTTACAGGTGATTGGCATTGCTCTGCTGGCGATGGCGATTGCGTTGTTATCCACGCTTTACCCCTCCTGGCGCGCGGCCGCCACCCAACCCGCTGAGGCTTTACGTTATGAGTAAGACTGTGCTGTTACAGTGCGACAATCTGTGCAAACGCTACCAGGAAGGCAAAGTGCAAACGGACGTGTTGCACAATGTCAGCTTCAGCATGAATGCGGGCGAGACGATGGCGATTGTCGGCAGCTCCGGCTCCGGCAAAAGCACCCTGTTGCACCTGCTGGGCGGGCTCGACACGCCCACCTCCGGCGATGTGATTTTCAACGGCCAGTCGATGAGCAAGCTCTCTTCGGCGGCGAAAGCGGAACTGCGCAATCGCGAGCTGGGCTTTATCTACCAGTTCCACCATTTGTTGCCGGACTTCACCGCCCTGGAAAACGTAGCCATGCCGCTGCTTATCGGTAAAAAGAAAGGCGCGGAGACCGAATCGCGGGCGCTTGAGATGCTAAAAGCCGTCGGCCTCGACCACCGCGCCGGCCATCGTCCTTCCGAACTTTCCGGCGGCGAGCGTCAGCGTGTGGCCATCGCGCGCGCGCTGGTCAATAACCCGCGCCTTGTGCTGGCAGATGAGCCGACGGGCAACCTGGACGCCCGCAACGCGGACGCCATTTTCGCCCTGCTCGGCGAGCTGAATAAAACGCAGGGCACCGCTTTTCTGGTGGTGACCCATGACCTTCAGCTGGCGAAACGCATGTCGCGCCGTCTTGAGATGCGCGACGGCCATCTGAACACAGAACTGACCCTGATGGGGGCGGATTAAGCATGTCGCCCTTATCGCTGTTAATCGGCCTGCGCTTTAGCCGCGGCCGCCGTCGTAGCGGCATGGTGTCGCTGATTTCCATTATCTCCACTATCGGCATCGCGCTTGGCGTGGCGGTGCTGATAGTGGGCCTGAGCGCCATGAACGGCTTTGAGCGCGAGCTGAATAACCGCATTCTGGCGGTTGTGCCGCATGGCGAGATTGAGCCGGTGAATCAGCCGTGGAACGGCTGGGGCGACGTGCTGCAACGGGTCGAGAAGGTAAAAGGCGTCGCCGCCGCCGCGCCCTATATCAACTTTACCGGGCTGGTGGAAAGCGGGGTGAATCTGCGCGCTATCCAGGTGAAAGGGGTGGATCCGCAGCAGGAGAAGCGCCTTAGCGCGCTGCCGAATTTCGTGCAGAACAATGCCTGGCAGAGCTTTAAAGCGGGCGAGCAGCAGATAATTCTCGGCAAAGGCGTCGCCGATGCGCTGAAGGTGAAGCAGGGCGACTGGATCTCCATCATGATTCCCAACGCTGACGCTGCGCATAAGCTTCTGCAGCCAAAGCGAGTCCGCCTGCACGTGGCCGGCATTCTGCAACTGAGCGGCCAGCTTGATCACAGCTTCGCCATGATCCCGATGCAGGACGCGCAGCAGTATCGGGAAATGGGTGACAGTGTCACGGGCATCGCCATTAAAGTTAACGATGTGTTTAACGCTAACAAGCTGGTGCGTGATGCAGGGGAAGTGACCAACGCTTACGTTTACATCAAAAGCTGGATTGGCACCTACGGCTATATGTACCGCGACATCCAGATGATCCGCGCCATTATGTATCTGGCGATGGTGCTGGTGATAGGCGTCGCCTGCTTCAATATTGTCTCTACGCTGGTGATGGCGGTAAAAGACAAGAGCAGCGATATTGCGGTGCTGCGTACATTAGGTGCAAAGGATGGCCTGATCCGCGCCATTTTCGTCTGGTACGGACTGCTGGCGGGTCTGCTTGGCTCGGTAAGCGGCGTGGTCGTAGGCGTGCTCGCCTCCTGGCAGCTCACGGGCATTATTCGTTTTCTTGAAACGTTGCTCGGCCATCATTTCCTCTCCGGCGATATTTACTTTATCGACTTCCTGCCGTCGGAACTGCACTGGCTGGATGTGGTTTATGTGCTGGTGACGGCGCTCTTGCTGAGCCTGCTGGCGAGCTGGTACCCGGCGCGGCGCGCAAGCCGCATCGACCCGGCGCGCGTGCTGAGCGGACAATAACTTTCAGGAGCGGCTATGTACTACGGCTTCGATATAGGCGGCAGCAAAATAGCCCTTGGCGTCTATGACGAGAACCGGCGGCTACAGTGGGAAAAGCGCGTCGCCACGCCGCATAACGGCTACGCGCAGTTCCTCGCCGCTCTCCAGGAACTGGTGGCAGAGGCCGACAGCCGCTTTGCTGTTGTCGGGCGCGTCGGCATCGGCATTCCCGGCATGCCGGTAACCGATGACGGCACCCTCTACGCCGCCAATCTCCCCGCCGCCAGCGGCAGGCCACTGAAGGCAGATTTGTCTTCGCTGTTAGGGCGCGAAGTACGCATGGAGAACGACGCCAACTGCTTTGCGCTGTCGGAAGCCTGGGACGACGAATTCCGCCGCTACCCGCTGGTGATGGGGCTTATTCTCGGCACCGGCGTGGGCGGCGGCATTGTTTATCACGGCAAAGCGGTAAGCGGACGCCGCTTTATTACCGGCGAGTTTGGCCATATGCGGTTGCCTGTTGATGCGCTGGATGTCATCGGGCGCGATACGCCGCTTATACGCTGCGGCTGCGGTAAAACCGGCTGCATGGAGACGCTGCTTTCCGGCGGCGGCTTTGCATGGCTGCATCAACACTTCTACCATCAATCATTAAGCGCGCCCGACATTATCCACCGCTGGCAACAGCACGATGCGCAGGCGCGCGAACATGTAGAGCGATTTGTGGACCTGCTGGCGGTCTGCCTGGGCAACCTGCTGACCGCCATTGACCCGGATCTGCTGGTGCTGGGCGGCGGCCTGTCGAACTTTACTTACCTTGTGGAGCAACTGCCGCAACGGCTGGCGCCGCATTTATTGCCGGTGGCGAAAGCGCCGCGCATTGAAGCTGCCCGGCACGGCGATGCCGGCGGCATGCGCGGTGCGGCTTTCCTGCATCTGACCGATTAACATCCGGAGTGGTTATGCTATCGCGTCGTCAACACCGGCTCAGCCGGTTTCGAAGGAATAAGCGTCGGCTGCGCGAGCGGTTGCGCCAGCGTATTTTTTTCAGAGACACAGGGGTGCCGGAAGTGATGGAAAAACCAAGAGTGGTGGTGCTGACAGGCGCGGGGATTTCAGCGGAATCGGGCATTAAAACCTTCCGTGCGGCGGATGGCCTGTGGGAAGAGCATCACGTAGAGGATGTGGCGACGCCCGAAGGTTTCGCCCGTAACCCGGCGCTGGTTCAGCGCTTTTACAACGAGCGCCGCCGCCAGCTTCAGCAGGCGGAAGTCCAGCCCAACGCCGCGCACCTGGCGCTGGCGCGTCTTGAGCAGGCGCTGGGCGACCGCTTTTTGCTGATAACGCAGAATATCGACAACCTGCATGAAAGAGCGGGCAACGAAAATGTGCTGCACATGCACGGCGAGCTGCTGAAAGTGCGCTGCGAGCGCAGCGGGCAGGTGCTGGCGTGGACAGGCGACGTAACGACGCAGGATAAGTGTCACTGCTGCCAGTTTCCTTCGCCGCTGCGCCCGCACGTGGTCTGGTTTGGCGAAATGCCGCTCGGCATGGATCGCATTTATGAAGCGCTGGCGATGGCGGATGTCTTTATCGCTATCGGCACGTCCGGCCACGTCTACCCGGCGGCGGGTTTTGTTCACGAAGCGAAGCTGCAGGGCGCGCATACCGTTGAACTCAACCTTGAGCCAAGCCAGGTCGGCAGCGAGTTTGAAGAGAAGCATTACGGACTGGCAAGCCAGGTGGTGCCGGAGTTTGTAGATAAGCTGCTAAAGGGGCTTTAAACGGCGGCGTGCAATAAGGTGGGGCGCTGCGCGCCCACCCGACAAAACATCCTGCGTTGCCAGCAGTGCAGGGCGGGTGCGCAGCGCGCCACCCGCCACGGTTGCCGCCGCTAAGGCTTAGCGACCCGCCTTCAGCTTCTGGTAATACGATTCGTAAATCGCGCTGGCGTCGCCGACGTCATTCTGCCATTCGCCGTTCTTGATAGTCGCGTCATCCGGATAGAGCGTTTTATCGTTCGCCACCTCTTTATTCAGCAGCTTGCGCGCTTCCAGGTTCGGCGTCGGGTAGCCGATGGTTTCCGCTACCTGTTTCGCTACGTCCGGGCGCAGCAGGAAATTGATAAGCTTCAGCGCGCCGTCGACGTTTTTCGCGTTAGCGGGAATGGCGAGGCTGTCCATCCAGAAGATGCCGCCTTCTTTCGGCCAGATAACGTCAAGCGGCGTACCGGCCTGGCGCGCCACAAAGGCGGAGCCGTTCCATACCATCCCCACGTTGACTTCGCCTTCCATGTATGGGTTGGCCGGGTTATCGGAGTTAAACGCCGCCACGTTAGGCATCAGCTTTTGCAGCTCTTTGTAAGCCGCTTCAATCTCTTTCGGGTCGGTCGTGTTGCCGGAAAGGCCCAGCTTGCGCAGCGCAATCTGGAACACTTCGCGGGCGTCGTCGGTCAAAAGCAGGCTGCCTTTGTACTCCGGCTTCCAGAGATCAGCCCAGCTGGTTACGGTTTTCGGATCGACCGCGTCGCTGTTAACGCCAATCGCCGTCGCGCCCCAGATATAGGGGATAGAGTAATCGTTAGCCGGGTCGAACGGCTTGTTCAGCATGGCCGGATCGAGGTTATGGAAGTTGCTGAGTTTGCTTTTGTCGATCTTCTGGATCATCCCTTCCTTGCGCATCTTGTCGACAAAATAGGTGGAAGGCACCACCAGATCGTAAGCACCCTCTTTGTAGGTTTTCAGCTTGGCGTACATGGTTTCATTCGATTCATAGGTCGAATAGATAACCTTAATGCCGGTCTCTTTGGTGAACTGTTCAAGCAGGCCCGGCGGCACGTACTCGGTCCAGTTGTAGAAATAAATCGTTTTGCTGTCATCAGCGTGCGCGGCGTTCATGCCGAGAGCCAGAGCGCCCGCCGCAAGCAGGTGGCGTGACCATTTCATCATTTTAACGTCCCCTGAATTTTCGTTTTATCACGAAGGATGAGCTGGCTTGCAAGCACAAGCGCCAGCGAGAGTACCAGCAAAATGGTGGCGAGCGCGTTGACTTCCGGCGACACGCCAACCTTCACCATGGAATAGATCTTAAGCGGTAAAATTTCATAGCCAGGACCTGTTACGAACGAGGAGACCACCACGTCGTCCATCGACAGGGTAAAGCTCAGCAGCCAGCCTGCGGCCACGGCGGGCATCGCCAGCGGCAGGATAATTTTGCGCAGAATAGTCACTTCGCTCGCGCCCAGATCTTTCGCCGCTTCCAGCATCTTCACGTCGAACCCTTTCAGGCGCGAGTAAACCGTCACCACCACAAAAGGCAGACAGAAGGTGATGTGCGAGAAGAGCAGGGACCAGAAGCCCAGCGAAACGCCCAGCAGCATAAAGAGCACCAGCAGCGAAATTGCCATCACGATATCCGGCGACATCATCACCACAAACAGCATGCCGCTGACGAACGGCTTGCCGCGAAAGCGGTAGCGGTAGAGCGCTACAGCGGTCAGCGAGCCGATAAGCGTGGCGAACGTCGCCGAAAACACCGCCATGGTGAATGAGTGTTGCGCCGCCTGCAGCAGGCTGTCGTTGTTCATCAGCAGGCTGTACCAGTGAGTGGTGACCCCCTGCCAGTTGATGCCGAAGCGCGAACTGTTGAATGAGTTCACGATCAGAATAATGATCGGGATATAAAGGTAAGCATAAATGGCGGCCATAAAACCGCCCTTGAGCAGTCGGCCAATCATTCCAGTTCCACCTTCTTATTAAGCAGGCGCGCGGCGCGCCAGTAAAAGAGCAGCATCAGCCCCATGACTGCGGTCAGCGTAATGCTGGTGGCCGAGCCAAAAGGCCAGTCGCGGATATTCAGGAACTGGCTCTTAATCACGTTGCCGATAAGCAAGTTTTTCGCACCGCCCATCAGGTCCGAAACGTAAAACAGTCCCATTGCCGGGAGCATTACCAGCAAGCAGCCGGCCACAATGCCCGGCATGGTCAACGGAATGATGATGCGAATAAAAGTTTGCAGCTTGCCGGCGCCGAGGTCTCTCGCGGCCTCCAGCAGCGGCTTATCCAGCTTTTCAATGCTGGAGTAGAGCGGCATCACCATAAATGGCAGCAGAATATAGACCAGGCCGATAATGACGGCGGAGGGGGTATACATAATGCGCATCGGCTCATCAATCACGCCGAGCCAGAGCAGAAAGGTGTTGAGATAGCCTTTGGTGCTAAGAAATATCTTCAGCCCGTAAATGCGAATAAGCGAGTTCGTCCAGAAAGGAACAATCAGCAGAAACAGCAGCAGCGGGCGCACTTTTTCCGGCAGCTTCGCCAGAAACCAGGCGAAGGGGTAGCCGAGCGCCAGACAGGCGAGCGTTGCCAGCAGCGCCATATTCAGCGAGTGCAGCAGCACCTGAAAGTAGAGCGGGTCGAGCAGACGCGCGTAGTTATCCAGCGTAAAGACCAGCTTGACGAAATTCACGTCGTCGCGGGTCAGGAAACTGGTTGCGATGATCATCAGGTTGGGCAGAAAAACAAACAGCAGCAGCCAGCCGACGATCGTGGCGATCACCACATTCTGGAATTTACGCGAGCTCTTCATCGGCCAGCACCACCTCCCAGCTCTCGACCCAGGTGACCGCCATTTTTTGGTTTAGCGAATGGTCAACATCGGGGTCGTCTTCATTGAAGAATTCGCTCACCTGCACCATTTTGCCGTTTTCCAGCTCCAGCACGGATTCCAGCGTCATGCCTTTGTAGTTGCGCTCGCGCACGTAACCTATCAACCCTTCCGCGTCGCAGGCGCCGTTAATCTCCTCAACGCGCAAATCTTCCGGGCGCAGCAGCACCTTCAGGCGCTGGCCTTTTTCGACGGCGAACGGCACGGTGATAAAACATTCACGCCCTTCCACGTCCGCCCGCACGCGATGATCTGCGAGCGGCTCCAGTACGGTGGCGTCGAAGATATTAATCTCGCCGATAAAGCTCGCCACGAACAGGTTCTTCGGCTCTTCGTAAATTTCACGCGGGCTGCCGTCCTGCTCAATGCGCCCGTCGCGCATCACGACGATGCGATCGGACATGGTCAGCGCCTCTTCCTGATCGTGCGTTACGAACACAAAAGTGATGCCGAGCTTACGCTGCAGCGCCTTAAGCTCATTCTGCATCTGTTTACGCAGCTTATAGTCGAGGGCGGAGAGCGATTCATCAAGCAGCAGCAGGCGAGGTTTATTCACCACGGCGCGGGCAATCGCCACGCGCTGCTGCTGGCCGCCGGAAAGCTGGTGCGGTTTACGTTCGGCGAACGCTTCCAGTTGCACCATTTTCAGCGCTTCGGTAACGCGCGGGGCGATTTCGCTGGCCGGGGTTTTCTGCATGCGCAGGCCGAAAGCGACGTTTTCAAACACCGTCATATGCGGAAAGAGCGCGTAGCTCTGGAAAACGGTATTGACGTGGCGGTGTTCCGCCGGCACCTGAGTAATGGACTGGCCTTCGAGGGTTATCTCGCCCGCGTCGACATTCTCCAGCCCGGCGATAAGCCGTAACACGGTGGTTTTGCCGCAGCCGGAAGGCCCAAGGAGTGTCAGGAATTCGCCATGATTAATGGTGAGGGAGAAATCAGAAATGACGTGCTTACCATCAAAGCTTTTTTCAATGCCCGCCAGTTGCAGCAGCGGGGAAAGCGCGCGTGGTTGTGTATTCAATTTTTAACTCTGTCCCGTTAAGAACGCACCGGGAAGCTGACCGGATGCGGGGTTTGTGATGAACCACCTTAGGGTTTGGCACTTAATTAAGGGCAGGCATTCTACGGCAAACCATTGAAATCGCCAATGGTTGTGACGGTTTGCGACGGTTACCTGCCGCAAAAGCGGGGCGCCGCCGCACAGAATGGCGTTTTCCGTTTTCCCCGACGCTTGCCTGGCGCAAAAAACAGAACCAGAAAGCGTCTGATAGCACCCTTACGCTTCTTCTTTTCGCTCAAAGCCTGGCACGCTTAACGGCTTTCGTCTGGTATGTCCTGCACCTAAGAGGATTCTGGGATTTAGTGATATCCATCACATAAATCTATTGAAAGCGAGGCGCTGCCTATAATTCATAAGGAACGTTAAATAATACGGGCGCCTGCGCTTCGGGTTTCGCCAGACTAAAGCCTTAACAGGGAAGGAATACTATGGAAAAAAACGATTACGACAAAGAAACACCTGAACAGGCTTCAGGCGACAGCGTCCGCCAGCGCCTCTTTTTTGTGGTGCTGGTGGCGACAATGGGCTCGCTGGCATACGGGTACGATACGGGCATTATTTCCGGCGCGCTGCCGTTTATGACATTGCCGGCGCCGCAGGGCGGGCTGGGGCTGAACCCGTTTACTGAAGGTTTAGTGACCTCCTCTTTGATTTTCGGCGCCGCGCTGGGGGCGTTTCTGAGCGGCTATCTCTCCGACCGCTTCGGCAGACGCATTACCTTACGCAGCCTTGCGCTGCTCTTTGTGTTAGGCGCGCTGGGCACGGCGCTGGCGCCAACGGTCAATATCATGATCGTGATGCGCTTTTTGCTTGGCGTCGCGGTAGGCGGCGGCTCCTCTACCGTACCGGTTTTTATCGCCGAGATAGCCGGGCCGCGCAAACGTGCGCCGCTGGTCAGCCGTAATGAACTGATGATTGTCTCAGGCCAGCTCGTGGCCTATATCGTTAGCGCGCTGATGAGCTATCTCTTAAACGATCCGCATTTGTGGCGCTATATGCTGGCGCTGGCGATGGTGCCGGGCGTGTTACTGTTTATCGGCACCTTTTTCGTTCCTGCTTCGCCGCACTGGCTGGTTGCCGAAGGCCGGGTCAAAGATGCCTTGCGCGTATTAAAGACCCTGCGTGAACACCCGCGCGAAGTGCAAAAAGAGATGTCGGATATGAAGCAGCAGGTCCGCGAATCGCAACAGGGGCCTTCAACAAAGGAATTGCTGAAACAAAAATGGGTGCTTCGTCTGGTGTTGACCGGCGCCGGTATGGGGTTTGTTTTACAGTTCACCGGCGTCAACGCCTTTATGTATTACACGCCGATCATTCTTAAAACCACCGGCATGGGCACCAGCGCATCCATCGCGGCGACGATTGGCAATGGCATCGTTTCAGTGCTGGCGGCGATTGCGGGCATTAAGGGCGTCAGCCGTTTTGGCCGACGTCCCATGCTGATGACTGGTCTGACAATCGTTATCTGCGCGCAGATAGCGCTAGGTTGCGTACTGGTATTTATGCCGCAGGATATGACGCAGAGCCTGCTGGCGCTCGGCTGCATCCTGGTCTTCCTGTTCTTTATGCAAATGTGTATCTCACCGGTTTACTGGCTGCTGATGTCTGAGCTATTCCCGATGAAGGTCCGCGGCGCGCTCACCGGCACGGCGGTCTCTTTCCAGTGGATCTGCAACGCCATTGTGGCCTTCGCCTTTCCTCCACTGCTGGCGGTGGCGGGCAATACCACTTTCTTTATCTTTGCGCTGATTAATATCGGCTCGCTGATTTTTGTCGCCATGGCGCTGCCGGAGACCCGCGGTAAATCCCTTGAGCAAATCGAAACCGCGATGCGCCAGCGCTTTGGCGAGCAGGAGCGCGCAGCCGCAGGCGAAACCGCCTGAAATAAAAAGGTGGCGTAGCCGCCGCTCTGGATGCTAAAGAGAAACAGATTCAGCGGAGGATTATTTCCTCCGCCGTCCTGCTAAAAGTGACCTGACGCAATAACTCTGTGTTGCGGGTTATTGATAATGAGGTCACAAAAATCAAGAGGGTGACACTATGGATAAATTACTCGAGCGGTTTCTGCAGTATGTCTCTCTGGACACCCAGTCAAAGCCTGGCGTGCGTCAGGTGCCGAGCACAGAGGGGCAGTGGAAGCTGCTGCGGTTGCTGAAAAGCCAGCTTGAGGAGCTGGGACTGGTGAACGTCACTCTCAGCGAGCACGGCACAGTGATGGGAACGCTGCCTTCCAACGTGGCGAAACCGGTGCCGCCGATTGGATTTATTTCCCACGTCGATACCTCCCCTGACTTCACCGCCAAAAACGTTAACCCGCAGATCGTGGAAAACTACCGCGGCGGCGATATTGCGTTAGGGACAGGCGAAGAGATTCTCTCGCCGGTGATGTTCCCGGTGCTTCATCAACTGCTGGGGCATACGCTGATTACCACCGACGGCAAAACGCTGCTGGGCGCGGATGATAAAGCGGGCGTGGCGGAGATAATGACCGCGCTGGCGACCCTCAAGCAAAAAAATGTGCCGCATGGCGATATCCGCGTGGCGTTCACCCCGGATGAAGAGGTGGGTAAAGGGGCGAAACATTTTGACGTTGAGGCGTTTGACGCCCGCTGGGCTTACACCATGGATGGCGGTGGCATAGGCGAGCTGGAGTTTGAAAACTTTAACGCCGCCTCGGTTACCATCAAAATTGTCGGCAACAACGTGCATCCCGGCACCGCGAAAGGGGTGATGGTGAATGCGTTGTCGCTCGCCGCTCGCCTGCATGCCGAAGTGCCTGCCGATGAAAGCCCTGAGTGCACTGAAGGCTATGAAGGTTTTTATCATCTCACGAGCATCAAAGGCACCGTCGACCGGGCGGAGATGCACTACATCATTCGCGACTTTGAGCGTGGCGGTTTCGAGGCGCGTAAGCGCAAGATGATGGAGATCGCCAAAAAAGTCGGCAAAGGGTTGCACCCGGATTGCTATATCGAACTGGCGATAGAAGACAGCTACTACAATATGCGCGAGAAGGTCGCAGAACACCCGCACATTATCAGCATTGCCGAGCAGGCGATGCGCGATTGCGATATTGAACCGATAATGAAGCCGATTCGCGGCGGCACCGACGGCGCGCAGCTTTCTTTTATGGGCTTACCCTGCCCGAATATTTTCACCGGTGGGTATAACTATCACGGCAAGCATGAATTTGCGTCGCTGGAAGGCATGGAGAAAGCGGTAGCGGTTATCGTGCGCATTGCTGAGTTAACGGCGCAGCGCGCGTAGCTTTACCTGTTTCCCGAAGTCGCGACGGGCGGCGCGTTGCTTAACCGCCCTGTAAAGGCTGTGCCCCTCACATCTTCGGGAAAGGGTAAGGGGCAAAAGCCAGCTGCTTAATCTTCGAAATACCAGTAGCCGCTGTTAACCAGCGCCGCCAGCGTGGCGAGGAAGGATGGGTCTTCCAGCGCGTCGGCAAACAGCGCGTCGCTCAGCACCACATGGTTTGCCAGCGCGTTAAGCGCCGGGCGATGCGGGCTGTCGATTTTCTCGCCGTTAACAAACACCTCTTCGCCGATGCGCAGTACGCGCAGGCCGCCCAGACGCACCAGCTTGTCGCCCTGCTTCAGGGCATCGTAAATCTCATCTGGCTGATAAGGCGGTTCCGGCGGCGCAACGTCCAGTTCGTGACGCGACTGGGTGATGAACTCGCCAAACCAGGCGTTGAAATGCTCCGGCTGATCAATCAGCTCAAGCATCATGCCGCGCAGTTTATCCAGCTCCGCCGGCACGATATCCGCTGGCTGCGCGCGCAGCGGCACATCCGGGTCGCTGTAACGCTGGCCGCCCAGTTCACGCTGCAGTACGTAATCCGCAAAGCCGCTGATAAGCTCCCGGCCGCTCGGCGCGCGAAAGCCAACAGAGTAGTTGAGGGAGTTTTCCAGCGAATAGCCTTCATGCGGAAAGCCCGGCGGAATATAAAGAATGTCGCCTGGCTCCATCTCTTCATCGATGATTGCATCAAACGGATCCACCTGCAGCAGGTCCGGGTGCGGGCAATGCTGCTTCATCGGCGTCTTTTCACCCACGCGCCAGCGGCGGCGGCCGGCGCCCTGAATGATAAACACGTCGTACTGATCGAGATGCGGACCGACGCCGCCGCCCGGCACAGAGAAAGAGATCATCAGATCATCGATGCGCCAGTCGGGCAGGGCGCGGAAAGGGCGCATCAGCGCGGCCGTGGGTTCATGCCAGTGATCCACCGCCTGCACCAGCAGCGACCAGTCGTTTTCGCCTAAGTGATCGTAGCTTTCAAACGGCCCGTGGCTCACCTGCCATTTGCCATCAAGATGGCTCACCAGGCGGCTGTCCACTTCGTTTTCCATCGCCAGCCCCGCCAGCTCGTCCGGGGAAATGGGGTCGATGAAGTTTTTAATGCCGCGCTTGAGCACTACCGGGCGTTTTTGCCAGTAGCGTTCAATAAAGTCGGGCCAGTTTATTTCTACGTGATAGTCCATATTGTGTTCCGCAGGCTCAGAATATGAGTCGGATTATAACGGACGCTGCTCACTCTGCGTGGCTGTTTAGGTTGTTTTTTCGCGAACTGGCGGAAGCTTCGCCAGCTATCGGCTGCTGACGGGCGAAAATCACCTCCATGCGCGCGCCGCCAAGCTCGCTGTCGCCGGTCAGGATCTCTCCGTCGTACTGCTCAACGATTTCGCGGGCGACCGACAGCCCCACGCCCTGGCCTGGGCGCAGCGTATCAACGCGTTGTCCCCGGTCAAAGACCAGCGCCCGTTTGCTGTGCGGAATGCCCGGCCCGTCATCCTCTACTATCAGGCGCAGCTGGTCATCGCTCTGACGGGCGCTCACTTCAACGAACTCCAGGCAGTATTTGCAGGCGTTATCCAGCAGATTGCCCATCACTTCCATAAAGTCGTTCTGCTCGCCGATAAAGGTTATCTCCGGCGAGATATCAAGCGTGATAGTGACCCCTTTGCGCTGGTAAACCTTGTTAAGTGCGGAGGTGAGGTTGTCCAGCAGCGGCGCGACGGAATGCAGCTCGCGGCTCAGCAGCAGACTGTCGCTGCGCATACTGGCGCGGTGCAGGTAATAACCGATTTGCTGTGAAATACGGCTTATCTGTTCAAGCATCACCGGCTCCGCTTTTTCCACATCCAGCTTGCCGGTGCGCAGCGAACGCAGCGTGCTTTGCAGCACCGCCAGCGGCGTTTTCAGGCTGTGCGTCAGGTCAGTCAGCGTATGACGGTATTTGTCGTAGCGTTCGCGCTCGCTTTTCAGCAGCCGGTTGAGGTTGCTGACAAGGCTTGTCAGTTCACGCGTCGTTTCAGGGTTGAGTCGGTCACGGTGATGCTCTTCCAGCTCGCGCACCTCGCCCGCCAGCGCCTCGATAGGCCGTAAGCTCCACCAGGCCGCCAGCCAGAGCAGCGGAATCACCAGCAGCAGGTTGGCCATTAGCACATAGATAAACCAGTTCCAGACGGTGTAGCTGCCTTTGAGCTCCATCGGAATGGTATCCACCACCACCACCGTCAGCGCGGGCATTCTGGCCGTAGCGGGGTACTGGTTAACCGCCACCGAGTGGGTCATCTCGTTATCATCTTCTTCGCGGCGAAAATCGCTGAGCTGTTTTTGCAGGGAGTGGTTGGCGCCGAGCAGGTCGCTACTTGCGCGAAAGTTGGCCTCCAGCTCGTGGAAGCCGTTGGCGGTAAGCCAGTCGGGGCGAATTTTCTTGATAAGCCAGGGCAGGTTGCGCTGCGCCCAGAGCAGATGGCCTCTCTCATCGTAAATCAGCGCTATCGTCGGGCTCTGGATATCCAGATTTTCCGGGATCTCAACGCTAAGCCGGTTGTTTTGCCAGCTGGCGAGGGTATAGAACAGGTTGCTTTCGCCGCGTAGCAGGCGAAAGGTGGTTTTGTCGAAGCTCACGCTGTAGCCCACCAGCGCTACTGCGCCATAGGCAAGAGAGAGCACCAGCACCACGGCGGCGGTAGCCAGCAAAAAGCGGACCCGCAAGGAGAGCGGCAGAATATGCCGCAGCAGCGTTTTCATCTATAGCAGGTCGAAGCGGTAGCCTTGGCCGCGTACGGTGGTTATCACCTCGCCGGCGTGCTCTGCCTGAATCTTCTTACGCAGGCGGCCCATCAGCACGTCGATAGTATGGCTTTCACGCAGCTCGGCGTCCGGGTAAAGCTGAAGCATCAGCGACTCTTTGCTCACCACTTTGCCGACGTTGCGGATAAGCGTTTCCATAATGGTGTACTCAAACGCAGTGAGCTTGACAGGGTTATCATGGATGGCGAGTTCACGGCGGGAGAGATCGAGCTGAAAGGGCGGCAGGGAGATAATCTGCGAGGCAAGGCCGCTGTTACGGCGCAGCAGCGCCTGCATGCGCGCCACCACCTCTTCAATATGAAACGGTTTGGTGACGTAATCATCCGCCCCGGCGCCCAGCACCTCCACTTTATCCTGCCAGCCTTCGCGGGCGGTGAGCACCAGCACCGGCAGGGTGACATCGTGGTTGCGCCAGCGTTTGATAAGGCTCAGGCCATCTTCGTCAGGCAGCCCTAAATCCACGATGGCGATATCGGGCAGGTGTTCGTTGAGGAAATAATCCGCCTCTTTCGCGTCTTCCGCGGCATCGACCTGATGACCCAGTTCGCTCAGCTGCACCTTAAGATGGTGACGCAGCAGGGCGTTATCCTCCACAACCAGCACGCGCATCGTGAATCCTCTTATATCAATTGCATAAATAGTGTAACGCTAATTATGCCGCCAGCGTGATAAACATTCTTTAAACCGCCGGGGCGGCTTAGCGCAGCACCGAGCGGGCGATACGGCTGTAAGTGTGGCGTACGCCGCGTATTGCCACGCTATAGGTGAAAATGTTTTCCGGCAGGGCGAGTCCGAGCCAGCCGGTATCGCCGATATGGTGAAGATCCGCGCCTGCCATCTTGCTCATCAACGCCATCTGGCGGATGGTTTCGCGCTCGGCCCCTTCCTGCGAGGTGCCGATGGCGGTCATCGCCAGCGCCCCCTGCTGGTGGGTGAAATCAATGAGCTTCGCCACTTTCTCCTGCGACATGCCGGGGATCGTGCCGGGAGCCGGAAGCAGCACCACGTCGGCGCCATTTTCAACAAACAGCGCGATATCCCGCTCGCTGATAAGCGCGCTGCCGCTTTCGCGCACAATCCCCGCGCCGTGCATTTTCCCGGTAATCAGCACCAGCTTGTCGCCCACCGCATCGCGAATCGCTTTCAGCGCATCGGCGATGGCCTGGTTGCTGACGCCGTTGTTAGGGTTGCCGGTAAGCACCACGATGCGCGCGCCCATCTCATACAGCTTTTGCGCGTTTTCCACCGTTGCGGCGCGCCCGGCGGTCATTTGCCAAAAATCGTTATGCTCCGTGGCGTAAGCCGGGTCTACCGCTTCCAGGTTAACGCCAATCACCCGGCCGGTCAGGCGCTTAAGCTCGCGCAGCGTCTCTTGCGGCGCGATGCCTTCCGGCAGCCCGGCGATATGCGGCGCCTGTACGTCAAAAAGGTTGAGCAGCAGAATATCGGCGCCCTGGCTCGCCGCCAGCTCGGCGTTGGTGATGGTGTTAAGCAGCGGCTGGGTCGCCCCGATGCACTCGCTGACCAGAATGCGGCCCTCGCTGGCGCGAATAGCATAGAGCAGCTCTGCTTTTTCTATGTTCGCCAGTTCAGAGGCGCTGAGATCGAGATAGCGTTTCATCATCCTTCTCCTTTTAGACAGACAGATAAAAAAAACGCCACCCGAAGGTGGCGAAGGTGGCGCATGCTGGCTTACTTGAGGTCGTCCACCATCTGAATGGCGCGGCCGAGATAGTTGGCCGGGGTCATCGCCTTCAGGCGGGTTTTTTCTTCCTCCGGCAGCTCAAGGCTGTCGATAAACCGCTTCATACCTTCGGCATCCACGCGTTTGCCGCGGGTCAGCTCTTTAAGCTTCTCGTACGGCTTCTCGATGCCGTAACGGCGCATAACGGTCTGAACAGGCTCCGCCAGCACTTCCCAGTTGCTATCCAGCTCTGCCAGCAGGCGATCGCGGTTCACTTCCAGTTTGCTTACGCCTTTGAGCGTCGCCTGGTAGGCGATGAGCGCGTAACCCACGCCGACGCCGAGGTTGCGCAGCACCGTGGAGTCCGTGAGGTCGCGCTGCCAGCGGGAAACCGGCAGCTTGCTCGCCAGGTGTTGCAGCACGGCGTTGGCCAGCCCCAGGTTGCCTTCAGAGTTTTCGAAGTCGATCGGGTTAACCTTGTGCGGCATGGTGGAAGAGCCTATCTCGCCCGCGATGGTTTTCTGCTTAAAGTGGTTGAGCGCGATATAGCCCCAGACGTCGCGATCGAAATCGATAAGAATGGTGTTAAAGCGCGCGATGCAGTCGAACAGCTCGGCGATGTAATCGTGCGGTTCAATCTGGGTGGTGTACGGGTTCCACTGAATGCCGAGCGAGGTGACAAACTCTTCGCTGAACTGATGCCAGTCCACTTCCGGGTAAGCGGCGATATGGGCGTTATAGTTGCCTACCGCGCCATTGATTTTACCGAGGATCTCCACCTGTTCCAGCTGGCGGAACTGGCGTTCCATGCGGTAAGCGACGTTCGCCATCTCTTTACCCATGGTGGACGGGGTGGCGGGCTGGCCGTGAGTGCGAGAAAGCAGCGGGATATCGCGATACTGGTGCGCCAGGTCTTTCACCGCATCGATGATTTTGCGCCAGTAAGGCAGCACTACCTCTTCGCGGGCGGTTTTCAGCATCAGCGCATGGGAGAGGTTGTTGATGTCTTCTGAGGTGCAGGCGAAGTGAATAAACTCCGACACCGCATGCAGCTCCGGCACCTGCTCGACTTTCTCTTTAAGAAAATATTCCACCGCTTTAACGTCATGGTTAGTGGTGCGCTCAATGGTTTTGATGCGCGCGGCGTCTTCTTCACTGAATTGAGCAACGATTTTATCAAGGTAATCGTTTGCTTCTCGGGCAAAAGCAGGAACTTCCTTGATCGCTGCGTGCGCGGCCAGCTTTTGCAGCCAGCGGACTTCAACCTGTACGCGAAATTTCAGCAAACCAAATTCGCTGAAAATAGCGCGCAGCGCGCTGACTTTATCGCCATAGCGTCCATCAACGGGGGAAACGGCGGTCAGTGAGGATAATTCCATAATTCACAACTCCGGGAGGTTAACAATGAGCAAGAATCTGTTTCGCCTGGGTCACCAGACGATTACGGGAAAACATTAACTGCAGGCGGCCACCGCCTGTCTGACGCCACAGCACGGCGGCGCGAATGCCCGCCAGCAGGCAGGCGCGCACTTTGGCCTGCACCTGCGGGCTTTGCAGCACGGCGGGCGACCCCATCACCTGAATACGCGGGCCCAGCGGGCTTACGACATCAACATAAATCCCCGCCATGGCGCTTAGCAGGGTCTCGGATTCAAGGTCGAAGTGTTCAAGCTGGCGCTGCAGGCCAGCGATGCGTTCGCCAAGGGTCTCCATCGCCCCTTTGCTGCTTTCAAGCTTACGTTCCAGCACCATCAGGCTTAGGGTGTAGCGCGTCAGTTCGGCGCTGAGCCCCTGGCGGCTGCTGGCGTTGAGCACGCCGATAAGGGTTTCGAGGCCAGTGCGCAGGTTCGCTTCGTTGCCGCCAAAAACGCCGAGCGTGGAGGCGGGGTTGAGATCGATAACGCTGCTAAGCGAAACACGCATCGCTTCGCTGTCGCAGTGTCCCTGATGCGCCAGCTGTTGCACCAGACGGGCGGACTGACAGATGCCAGCCAGCGCCAGCGTAATATCATAATAATTCTTCGCCACACTTCCTCCTTTACGTGCGCTGTTTACCCGTTACACAGGCAGCGGCAGGCGCTGCTCGATGATGCCGCCGCCGAGGCAGACTTCGCCCAGGTAGAAGACGGCGGACTGGCCTGGCGTCACGGCGGCGACCGGTTCGTCAAAGCGCACTTCGATTCGCTCATCATCAAGCGGGCGAATAGTGCAGGGAATATCCGTCTGGCGGTAGCGCGTTTTCACGGTGCAGCTCAGCTCAGCCGTCAGCGGCTCGCGGTCCACCCAGTGCAGTTGCTGGGCGATGAGCCCGACCGACATCAGGCGCGGGTGGTCATGGCCTTGCGCAACGATCAGGATATTGTTTTCAACGTCTTTATCTACAACGTACCACGGCTCTTCGCCGCCATCTTTCAGACCGCCAATGCCAAGCCCTTTACGCTGGCCCAGGGTGTGATACATCAGTCCCTGATGTTCGCCGATTTCATCGCCGTCGACGCTGACGATTTTACCCGGCTGCGCTGGCAGATAGCGGCCCAGGAACTCGCGGAATTTACGTTCGCCGATAAAGCAGATGCCGGTAGAGTCTTTCTTCTTCGCCGTTACAAGACCCAGCTCTTCGGCAATCTGGCGCACTTCGGGTTTTTCCAGTTCGCCCACCGGGAACAGGCTTTGGGCAATTTGTTCATGCCCCAGCGTATAGAGGAAATAGCTCTGGTCTTTGTTGCCGTCGAGACCGCGCAGCAGGCGGCTTTTGCCGTCAACATCCGCCCGGCGCACATAGTGGCCGGTGGCGATATAATCCGCGCCTAAATCTTCGGCGGCGAATTCCAGAAACGCTTTGAATTTGATCTCTTTGTTGCAGAGGATATCCGGGTTCGGCGTGCGTCCCGCTTTATATTCCGCGAGGAAATGTTCGAACACGTTATCCCAGTATTCTGCGGCGAAGTTCACCGTGTGCAGTTCAATACCGAGCTTGTCGCACACCGCCTGCGCATCGGCCAGGTCGGCGGCGGCGGTGCAATACTCCTCGCCATCATCCTCTTCCCAGTTCTTCATGAACAGGCCTTCCACCTTATAGCCCTGTTGTTGCAACAGGTAGGCGGAAACGGAGGAATCAACGCCGCCGGACATTCCGACGATCACTTTTTTCTGGCTGTTATCAGACATTGCACCACTCACGACTTAAAACAAAGGCGGCGTATTCTAGCACGCACTGACCGCGCAGACACCCCCTGCGCGCACCGCCGTGCCCGCGCAGGCCAAATTAAAGCCCTTAGCGGCAATAATTGCGAATAGCGCGGCGGCAGAGGCGTGAAGAGAACGGGAAGGGGGCGGGGGCCTGAAAAGGCCCCGCGTCGTATTACGCGAAGCGTTCGTCGAGCGTGAACTGTTCGACGGTTTGCGCGAGTTGCTGAGCCTGTTCTTCAAGCGAGCTGGCCGCTGCCGCCATCTGTTGCACCAGCGCGGCGTTTTGCTGGGTGACGCCATCCATTTCATTGACGGCGATGGTCACCTGGCTTATGCCTTTAGACTGCTCATCCGAGGCGCTGACGATTTCGCCAATAATGGTCTGCACCGAATGCACCGCCTGCGTCATCTCCTGCATAGTTTTGCCCGCGTCGTTAACCAGCTGAACGCCGTTTTCCACACGCTGGCTGGACTCTTCAATAAGTGCGGCTATCTCTTTCACCGCGCTGGCGCTGCGCTGCGCGAGATTGCGCACTTCCGAGGCCACCACGGCGAAGCCGCGGCCCTGTTCGCCGGCGCGCGCCGCTTCCACCGCCGCGTTAAGCGCGAGGATATTGGTCTGAAACGCGATGCTGTTGATCATGGTGGTGATATCGCCGATTTTCTTCGCGCTGTCGTCTATCTGCGCCATGGTCTGCACGACCTGACCTACCAGCGCTTCGCCCCGGCTGGCTATCTGGGTGGCGTTCGCTGTCAACGCCGTAGCCTGATGCGCGTTATCGGCGTTGTGCTTCACGGTGGCGCTGATCTGCTCCATGCTGGCGGCGGTCTGCTCCAGCGCCGACGCCTGCTGCTCGGTGCGGGAGGAGAGGTTAATGTTGCCGCTGACAATCTCGCCCGCGCCTTCACGCACTGAATTGCTGGCCGCTTTGATTTGCCCGACCATCTGGCGCAGCTGCGCCTGCATGGTGTGCAGCGCGAAGAACAGGCTGCCACTATCGCCAGCTTTTACTTCGATAGCGTTATCAAGTTTGCCTTCCGCCACCGCCAGGGCGATGGTGGCCGCTTCCCGCGGTTCGCCGCCGAGCGGTTTAAGCACTTTGCGGCTGAAGACTATCCCCAGCAGCGCGCTCACCAGCAGAATGCTCACCACCATCAGGATAATGGCGTTTCGTAGCTGCTGATTGGCGGCGGCCATTACCTGGCTTACCGGCGCCACGACGCCCAGATACCAGTTATCGGTGCTGTTGCCGATGCTCACCGGCTGCCAGGTGACTAACGCATCTTCGCCAAGGACAGGATCGCGCTGCTCGGCGACTTTCGCGCTAAAACCTGCGGTATCGCCGGGAAACGGTTTGCTGGTGAGCTTTTTATCGGGATAGGAGATAACCTTACCGGCAGTTGAGAGCAGCACGGCGTAGCCGCCGCCTTCCCACGGCTTAATCTGATTCACTCGTTGCTGTAACGAGGCCAGCGAAATATCGGACGTCACCACCGCCTGTAATTTACCTTCGACCATAATCGGCGCCGCGACCGACGTGAGCAGCGTCGGCACGCCGTTATAGGCGTAGCTGTAGGGTTCAATCAGGGTATCCTTCTGCGTTTTTTGCGGGATCAGGTAATAATCCCCCTGGCCAGGCGTTGAGTAGGAGAGCAGAGGATGAAACTGATAATGGCCCGCCTGGTCGTGATCCACAAAGAAGGCGTAGCGGCCTTTTGGCGCCTGACCTGGCTTGTCGGCGAATTCCGCATCGCGCCCGTCAAAGGCGTTTTCTTCAAAAATTACTGACACGGAGAGGTAGTCAGGATTATCGCGCAGCGCGGATTCCAGCAGTGTGTTGGCAACGTTGCGGTCGGTGATACCGGCGCGGGGCAGCGCCGCGATGCTGTGGCCGAGGTTATGCGCCACATCGCGGGCGTAGTTGAGCTCCTGCTGGATTTTGAGCGCTTCGCTGCGGGCTATCTGCTGTAAATAACTTTCCGCCAGCGATTTTTGCTCAGCACTGGATTGCCAGCTCAGTACCCCGATAGTCATCACAAAGCCCAGCGTGATGGTTAAGGCGCCTGTCAACAACATCTGCGCCCGGGTACTCATTTTCCTGGAAACATATTCTCTGGCCATCACGGCTCCTCAGGGTAAACCTTTATCAAGTCATTGCCATTCCTTATCAATAAACGCCTCCCTATTACCGTTCTATCGGCGGCTGTTTTTTGTCCTTTAGCAGCGGCAAAGCGGCGGTGGGTGGCGTAATAAAGAGGCGTTTAGCGGGCAAAGCAGCAGGCAAATACAGGGGATGGTCGCGTGATGAACGAACGTGCTGATTGTAGCGCCGGTACGCAGCACGTTTAGCTGGCGTTAAATATTTCGGAAAGAAATAAAAAAGTGGACGAAACGGCGTTTAACGCCCCGGGCGGGGCGAGGAAGGATAATGTGCGCTCAGTGAAACGGCCAGTTAAAGGCGCCAATCAGCGACAGCGGATAACGCTCGCCGCGCTGCCAGGTGCGGATGCTTTCCGCCACCAGCGGCGAGCGCAGATTATCCGCGTTCAGGATCTCATCGGCGCTGACCCAGCGGCAGCAGTCAATATCGCTGTCGTGCGGCTGTGTCGGCACGCAATCCTCAAGCTCAATGCTGAAGAGAAAACGCAGGAACGGCGTATTATCCGGCGCGAGCCACTGATGCAGACGTAAAAAATGCTGCGGTTCGGCTGTAATGCCCGTCTCTTCCCACAGTTCGCGGCGCGCCGCTTCCTGCAGCGTTTCATCCGCTTCCAGATGGCCTGCCGGCTGGTTCCACAGCGCTTTGCCGTTAATGGTTTCCTCAACAACAAGAAATTTGCCCTTCGCGTGCACAATGCAGGCGACCGTAACATGCGGTTTAAACATTCGCGTTTCCTTTTTCAGAGCGCCATTTTTCAGAGCACGACTTCGCGCCAGTCGCCGTTGGCAAGGTTATCCAGGGTATATTCGCCCATCGCATAACGGATCAGGCGCAGCGTGGGAAAACCGACATGGGCGGTCATCCGGCGGACCTGCCGGTTGCGCCCCTCATAAAGGGTGATTTTAAGCCACGATGTGGGAATTGACTTACGTTCGCGTATCGGCGGGTTGCGCGGCCACAGCCAGTGTGGCGCGTCGACAAGCTCCACGCCAGCGGGCAGGGTAGGGCCATCGTTGAGCGTGACGCCGTTTCTGAGGGCGCTCAGCGCTTCATCGGTCGGCTCGCCTTCCACCTGCACGTAATAGATTTTGCCGGTGCGTTTGCCAGGCTGCGTGAGCGTTGCCTGCAGGGCACCGTCGTTGGTCAACACCAGTAACCCTTCGCTGTCGCGATCGAGGCGGCCTGCGGCATATACGCCTGGCACGGGAATGAAATCTTTCAGCGTTTGCCGGCCCGCCTCATCGGTAAACTGCGGCAGCACATCGTAGGGCTTGTTAAAGAGAATCAGGCGCTTCGGCCCTTCAGACGGGCGCTGTCGGGCGCGTTGACGTGTGCTGAAACGCTTAAGCTGGTGATTTTTCGAAGAAGTTTTTTGCATACTATTTTCAGATGTTATGGATTGCCGCATTATAGCTGAATCACAATAGCGTGGCATGGGGCACGACATTGAGTTAGTATTGACACGCCTATTACAAATCATTAACAAAATGAGTCACAACCAGAAGCGCTCGAAGGAGAGGTGAATGGAAAGCAAAGTAGTTGTTCCGGCGGAAGGTCAAAAGATCACAGCGCAAAACGGCAAGCTGAATGTTCCCAATAACCCGATTATTCCTTTTATCGAAGGGGATGGCATCGGTGTGGACGTGACGCCGGCCATGCTGAAAGTCGTGGACGCCGCGGTTGAGAAGGCTTACAAGGGCGAGCGTAAAATTTCCTGGATGGAAATTTACACCGGTGAGAAATCGACCAAAGTTTATGGCCAGGATGTCTGGCTGCCGCAGGAAACTCTCGATCTGATTCGTGAATATCGCGTAGCGATCAAAGGCCCGCTGACCACGCCGGTCGGTGGCGGCATCCGCTCTCTGAACGTGGCGCTGCGCCAGGAGCTGGATCTGTACGTTTGCCTGCGTCCGGTGCGCTACTACCAGGGCACCCCGAGCCCGGTAAAACACCCGGAACTGACCGATATGGTTATCTTCCGTGAAAACTCTGAAGACATTTACGCGGGCATCGAGTGGAAAGCGGACAGCGCTGAAGCGGACAAAGTTATCAAATTCCTGCGTGATGAGATGGGCGTGAAGAAAATTCGCTTCCCGGAACATTGCGGCATCGGCATTAAGCCGTGCTCCGAAGAAGGCACCAAGCGCCTGGTGCGCGCGGCGATTGAATACGCTATCACCAACGATCGCGATTCCGTTACCCTGGTGCACAAAGGCAACATCATGAAGTTCACCGAAGGCGCCTTCAAAGACTGGGGCTACCAGCTGGCTCGCGAAGAGTTCGGCGGCGAGCTTATCGACGGCGGCCCGTGGGTGAAAATCAAGAACCCGAACACCGGCAAAGAGATTGTGGTGAAAGACGTTATCGCCGACGCCTTCCTGCAGCAGATCCTGCTGCGTCCGGCGGAGTATGACGTTATCGCCTGTATGAACCTCAACGGCGACTACATCTCCGACGCCCTGGCGGCGCAGGTTGGCGGCATCGGCATCGCGCCGGGCGCGAACATCGGCGACGAATGCGCGCTGTTTGAAGCAACCCATGGCACCGCGCCGAAATACGCAGGCCAGGACAAAGTGAACCCGGGCTCCATCATTCTCTCCGCTGAAATGATGCTGCGTCATATGGAGTGGTTCGAAGCGGCTGACCTTATCGTGAAAGGTATGGAAGGCGCTATCAACAACAAGACCGTGACCTATGACTTCGAACGCCTGATGGAAGGCGCTAAGCTGCTGAAATGTTCAGAGTTTGGCGACGCGATCATCGCGAACATGTAATCCGCCTGGCGGGTTAAAGAAGAACGGGAGCCTGATGGTTCCCGTTTTTTATTATTAGTTTTCGAACGGTTATCAAAATTTTATCAAAACAAGTTATCAAAACCCCACCCCAAAAACCTAAATTGCAATCGTCGTCCAGTCCTTCCCTCGGTCGTCGTTGTAACGATCGGTCTGTTGCTGCGACTTGTGGCCGAGCAACTTTTTAGTGTCAATCCCCTGCTCCTTATAAAGACGTTCAGATAGCGAGCGCTGCTCGTGGAATGTCGCTGGCGTTCCTTCCCCCCAGTCAATTTCTGCCTTATCCCGAGCCTTACTAAAATTCATGGTTAGCGTGTTCGCTTTAACTTGTGCGCCACGTTCTGCTTGCGACGTGGCCCTGAAAAAATGGACGAGGTAAGGGCTAACCGCGTAATCCCGACAGCGCGCTATAACATCTCGCAAACTCCAGTTAATGGCATTCAGGCGAAGCGATAATGGGATCGCTATTTTGCTTCCTGTTTTCTCCTGAATAACGTGTAACTGATCATCCCAGACATCGCTAAACTTCATCCTCGAAATATCACCCAGGCGCTGGCCAGTTACCAAAGCCAGTAACATAGCGTTACCCATATATTGGTGGTTGGCGTCTGCAATTTCGAATATCCGCTGCCATTCCTCCAGGCTGAGGCGCTGGCGGGTAATTTTTCGGCGGGGCTTTTTAGTTGCTGAAGCTGGATCGTAACCCGGAGGAACTTCACCAGCATGCTGCGCTTCTTTAAAAATATCTACCAGCACAGTTCTTACGACCTGAGCCATTCTCGGCTGACCGGCAGTGACGTACTCATCGAGCAACTGAGCAATATCGCGAACATCCACTGATGGGAGCAGCTTCATACCGACTCGCTCTCGCAATAACGAAACCGGTTTGGTTTTCTGTTTGAATGTGTTCAGTTTGATGTCGCCCGTCGCCAGCCGCTCTTCCTGAATCTTCCAGTATCTATCCAGCCATGTAGAAACCGTGATTGCTTTGCCTTTGCTGGTGGCGATCCTGTCGCTGATCGCCAGAATTTGCCGGGTTCTCTGTTCCGCCAGGCGCGTGTTAGCTTCTGTAGCAATCGCTATAGCTTCTGCCTCATCGGTACCCAGCGCATGGAACTTACCTGTGACGGGATGTTTATAGCGCCAGTAAACTTTGTTCACCTTTCTACTGTAGAGAGGGTAAAGGTTCGGAACAAAAACATTGTTTTTACGTGGTCGAGCTGCCATCAGCAAGAATCCTCTGAAGTATTGGCGAGTCAGTCTTTCGGATATTCGGCTTAGCCAATTCGCCTACAAGTTCTGCATCTTCCCTTACTCGCCACTTGCGACCCTGTTTCATAGCTGGTGGGGAAAACATATTTTGCTTAGCGTATCGGCGCAGAGTATTCAAAGCTGGTGGACTGCTCCGGTATTTCTCTGCTGCCCATTCCTCAAGCGTGAGCATTTGCTTCATGGCTTATTCTCCACTTTACCGGCTGCACCCGGATTAAATCAGATGTCGTTGCTGGTGGCAGGAATCAACCGCTGCCAGATTGATGAAACGTATTTCACCTGGGGCTTGGCATCGGCTAGCTCCTGAGTAATTTCGTAATTCACTGCGTGTTCCTCCACTTAACTTTGCGCTGCACCGCGCTGATTTTTGGTTGAGCGAATCCCTCGCCGGGTGGGGATAAATAAAAGAATTACGCTTCACTAAATGCCCCTCAGGCGAGGCATTTAAGGCAGCGAATTAAGCTGAGAACTGCCCGATAAACGTTTCTACCTGGCTGTCCTTGAATTTCTCAACCAGCAGGTCGCGGAACTCGGCGGCCATTTCTTCCTGTTGGGCTTCCAGCTGGACGATGCGCAGCACCAGAACCGGGCGGTCGCTGCCGATGATGCTCAGACGCAGCTTAAAGCGACGCTCAGCCAGACCTTCGAACGGCACGCAGGTAAACTCAAACGCTACCGGCATGATGTCCTGCGTTCTGGCTTCCACACTTTCCATCAGCGAGCGCTTGCCGCTGAAGTCGCCATCTTCAAAGTCAGCTTTCTGAATAGACTCGATGGAGATTTTGCGGATCGCCGCTGCCGACTTCTTCGCATCAATCGGCTGGCCGTCCGCGTCAAAGCCGAGCAGGTTTTCAGACCAGTCTTCCAGCCATTCGGCCAGCTCTTTTTGTGTATGCCGTTCGCCATTGATGCACAACAGCGCGGAAAAGGGTGCGGTCTTCTTCAGTGCCAGCAGCGCGGTATTGTCGGCGTGGCCGGGTTTATCCAGGGTGCCGAGGTTAAATACCGCAACGGCGCGCATATCATCGGCATTTATAAAGCAACGGGTGCCTTGTGCAGCGTAGCCGGTAGAGTAGCGGGCAAAGTCTTCAATGCTGGCCGTCACCATTTTGCCGCGGAAACGGAAGCGCTGCAGGCAAAGGGATTCGAGGCTGTCGATTCGGGCGCTCTGCGGAACAACGGCGGCAGGGCAGTCAACGCCTTCAAGCTTTTCTTCCATGAAGCGGGAGAGGGTCAGATCGGCAATTTTATCGATAGCGGTTGCGTCTAAAGAGTGAGACATGGTTATTCCTTAACTGGGTGAATGGTCGGGTTTACTGCTTGGCGCGCAGCTTCGCATCAGGATCGCCGGCCAGGGTAAAGAGCTGCCCCTGGTCTTCCTGCAGAATGGAAAGCTTGCCGCCGCGGTTCACATACATCGGCGTTTCGGTGGTGTCCTCTTCCGAGGATTTGCCGCGCGGGGTAGGGCGCACATAAGCGAGCTTGTGCTTAATCATTACGCGCTTCTCTTCGACGGAATTGCTCATGCGGTCGAGCTCAAAGGTCACGGTAACTTTCCCCTTGGTGCCGTTGTTCAGCACGCCGAACGCAACTTCACTCAGCGCAGCGGCGACTTTGTTTTCGAACACACCGCCGTCCAGTTCGCCCAGGAATTCGGGCACTTTGGTCAAACGTTCATTACTCATCGGTTTTACCCTCAGAAAGGCGGCTGCCACCGCCGGTAGTTAGTTTCTCCACACAACATGTGAGAGCACCAGCACGCGCTACCGACTATCACGGTGCCCGGCACGGATTGGGTTATGAGCCGTCCGGCCGGTGGTGCGCTCACATGTTGCGTAAAAAAGTGGCGGTAGCAGGAAAGTAAGGGAAACCTGTACCGCCGAAAGATACCAAACATCATCCTCAGGGTTCTGGCACCAGGTCGTAGGGAGCCAGAATGCTGAGCCCTGAAAAAGCTGGCAGCTGTATCCGCACGTAACAGGGCGAACTACCAAAACAGGATTTACTACCTACAGTTTTTGCTAGCTTAAATAATTGTTAGTTCCGCTGTATGATCCGGTAGTTGCTTTAACTATAAGGATTTAGTTTCTCCTTCTGCATATACAAGGTTTTCACATGGCTATTAAGAATCGCACATCTGTCTTTCCGGTTACCGATTGGAAGGCTGGACCTTTACCCGGTTACCAAGCGCTTGCTCTCAAACTCACTTACCTGACTTACTCCGCAGACGGCACTAACACTGAACACCGGTCTCAATTTTTCGCGTTTCCTCCAGAAATGGTTGAAACGTTGATTTCAGAGCTGCAAAGGCATCTTCGGAATTTGCAGAAATCCGATCAAAGTGACTCTCAACAAGAGAAGCACTGAAAACGTCTGGCCTGATCCGATTCTTTAGTAAGGCGCTGAGTTGTAATGGCGCTTTTATGTCTCCCGCCAACATTCCTTAAATTTGTCTCAGCGAATCATCCGGTCATTCATGCGCCACCGGCGGCTACTTCGTGGGCGTCCTGCCTGTTCGCTTTCGATAAATTGAAAATATACTCTAATTGCGAGTAACGCAAGTATTAATTGCGCAATTCGCAATTTTCAAATCCAAAAAAAGGCCGCACTAGCGACCTGTTTTTTTATTGCGTGTTAACCATGCCGTTTGAAGGCTTGCGATTGGCTAATCAAAACCTTGCCATAGATGTAAAAACGATGCTCATTGCTCTTATCTATGCTCCATTCCCGATACTTAGGATTGTCGGAAATTACAAGAAGCTGGTCAGGTATCATTTGGAGTCTTTTGGCGTAAATCTTTCCATCAAACCCGAAAGTGTAGATGCCATCACCGTCAAACTCGTTAACCGAGACATCAACGAAAACCAAGTCGCCAGGCTCAATGGTGGGGGACATGCTATCGCCACGAACATTAATTACTTTAACGTTTCCAGCGGATCTGCCGCCAAACATCGCTAAAGCTTTTTCATGGCTATATTCAATGGCCTGTATGACATCAATCACATCACTTCCTTGTATATAACCAATCCCAGCGCTTGCACTGGCATCAAGAACTTCGACTCTAAACACATCGGTACCCTCTCCGACTGCGGAATCTGTTTTACTGTTTTTACATACAGTAGTCGCATTATCGGTCGAGGTAAAGAGGTCTGCGACATTAACGCCTAAAGCTTGCGCTAAACGGTTAAGTGTCTGTTCTGTAAATTGCTTTTGTTTACCGGTCTCAAGACGAGAGATATTTGCTGCATCCACCTCTACGGCGTCAGCTAATTCAGCAATTTTCATATTCTTCGCCAAGCGAAGCTGTCTTACTCGATTTCCTATGTTCATGCGCACATTACATGTCCTTTTTGCGTGTCATGCAAAGCAACTTGCGCAAGTTGATAACATGCAATAACATGCGTAATACGCAAATACAGGAGGCGTTATGCAATCACCATTAAGAAAGTTGCGTAATTCGCACGGCTATACGTTATCGCATGTAGCTGGCGGTGTTCAGGTTGACCCAGCCACCCTCAGTCGCATCGAACGTTGTGAACAAGTTCCTTCCGTTGAGTTAGCTGAAAGGCTGGTGAAGTTCTACGAAGGGGAAATCGACGAGTTACAGATTCTTTATCCCAGTCGTTACCAGTCAGCCGAACCTGAAGCAGCTAAACCAGGCAACGCCAATTTAGCGGCAAATTAATTAACCAGTAACTACCAAAGGAAAAACAAGATGGTAGACAGCATCAAAGCAGCAATCAGCGCCATGTGTAAAGCGCACCCGGCAGGCCGTCTTGGTATGGCTGCCGATCTTGGCATGTCCATCGACACCTTTCACAACCACATGTACCAGAAGTGCGGCAGTCGCTTCTTTACCCTGGCAGAACTAGAGCGCATGGAAGACCTGTCCGGCGTTTCGATGCTGGCGGAATACGCCGCGGCGCGTGTCGGCAAACTGCTGGTGGATGTACCGAAGCCGGAATCAATCGACAACGTGGACCTGTTTTCACTCGATATGCAGGCGAACGCGGCGAAAGGCCAGCTGGCGCAGGCGCAGATTGAAGCAGCAGGGGATGGGGTGATTGACCGTCACGAACGGAAAAAGCTTTCCGACCTGTTTCGCAAAACCATTCGACACCAGTTTCACGGCTTCATGGGATTTATGGCGCTGTATGGGGTTTCAGACCAGGCAGTAGAAGTGTTTATGAGCACCAGAAAAGGTGACGCCCCGAGTGTGCAGCTCGAGGCGTCGGGCGCGTCTTTTCAATAGTGGAGAAACTACGCATGAACAGTTTAACAACACAGTACCGCAGGTCGCAACTTATTGCGCTGCCGGTACCGGGTGGAGCCGGTCCGGCGCAGTACCGGTATGCAGTGAGAATACCTGGCGGGCGTGAATGTGTCAGCTACCAGTTCGCTGAATGGGTGGTAGGCGATTTCAACAGCCAGGCGGAGGCGTTTCTGTGCAAGAACTCGACAGACGATACCGCGACTGGCGCGGCGTTGAAGTCCACGTCGTTGGTTACGACCGTGAAAAACGAAAGGTTATCTTCCGGCGCGCCGGCTATCCGCACGACTGCATGCAGCCTGTTGAGCGGTTCCGTGAGAAGTTCAGAAGGGTTGATGCATGAGCACTAAGTTAACCGGCTACGTGTGGGATGCCGATGGTGAATGTGAAGCGTCAGAGAAGGCTAAGATTGAGCAGGTACTCCGTAACCAGCCTGCGCTGGCGGCGTTCACCTCTGAAATCAATTCCATCAGCGCGACCATCGTCGGCCAGCTCGATACCAATTTCAAGATTGGTCGCCGTGCTGCGCTGCGCGAGATTGAAGACGTTAAGCACGATACCCGCGAAGCAGAAGACGTGCTCGATGTGGCGGTTGCCATTGCTGAAGCTGACGGTGAAGTTGAGCCGGAAGAGCGCAAGGTGCTGGAAGAGATTGCTAACGCGCTGGGCCTGCGTCTGGAAAACCACCTCTGATGAAAAAACTCCGCTTCGCCGCCGCCGGGGTGCTGCTCTTTCTGGTTGTCGCTATCGACTTCACCAGCAAAGTGATGTCTGTCCTGGCGGATGGCGTGCTGGTGGCCGGGGTGATTGCTCTGCTCTGGCCGATTATTCAAAACGAGAAGTAGGGCCGCTCGACGGTATTTTCATCTCCGGAGGCAGTATGGAAAACATTAAAGATAGTGTTCCCCATTTTTTCAACCCTGGATTGACAACTGAGCAGCTTGAAGACTGGCTTAATCAGCAGCGGTTACATGTATCGCATTTCAACCGTTTGATGAAAGAAAAAGCCGCTCTGGAGGAACGGCTGGAAGAAGTCAGTAAAACTATTGAGTTGCTTTCAGGGCCAGGCTTCGAAGGAATGTTGAGTTTTCCCTATAGTTCCAGTCCTCTTCTGGAAAATCCTCAAACAGAAAAGCAACAGAAGGCAGATTGAACGTGCTCAAAGCGTCCCGAGCTTCGTCGCTGATGTTCTCTACCCTCAGTTCATCCTGAATAACAAATAGAGCATCCTCCAGTTTCAAATCCCTGATCTCTGAAGGCAGCCATTTTGTTTTCATAAAGATGAGGTGGTGCAAAGCAGCTTTTCCCTCAAGTGGATTGAAAATAGTGGCATATTTTTGTCTGTGCTGATGGAGAAGTATTTCGAGGACATATACCAGTGCCGTTCTGTTCCTGATCTGATTGTCCTGCTGGCTGCCCGGGTAATAAGCTGAATGTTACATATTCCTGTTTTCGCACACACGCGATCTAATTACATGCAACAGGTTGTGGTATTCAGACATGTTAGCCTCCTTGTCTGTATGGTTATTTGCAAGTCAACGATAACAGACGATGTGACAGGCTACTAGGGACACAAAAAGATTCAGTGGCTCGCTTCGGAGGTTCTTTGTATTGCAAGTGCTTCATTGCTGGCTATGTGAACCAGGCAACAGAATCGATTCGCTTTCCGCGTGCCGATTTCCCTCCGCTCTATAATTCCACCGTCTGGCTGTTTAGTTTAACAATCACAGGGGGCAGGGATGGAAGAGGGCTTTTACTGGGTGCTTTACGCTGGCGAAAAGCTGGTGGCGTATTATTCGCAAGAAGAAACGCGGCACCATGAGACAGGTGAACTGGTTAACGGCGTCTGGCATTTTGCCGGAACCAGCGGCTGGATAGCGATGAAAGAAGAGGCTTCGGTTCTTGATGGCCCGTTACAGCCACCAGCATGAATAAAGATTTACTCGCTCTGTGAGCGAAGTCACCCCTTCGCTTATCCGGGCATCTATATTTTAACCGTGGCGGCAACATCTCCCCGGCCCAACCCCGGCGCCACGTCATAATTAGCTTACTTGAGTTAATCCTGATACTCGGCCAGTTCTCTGTGAACTGGCCTTTTTTTATCCGCTGCGCAGTAATCATTACGTTTTTAATGGCTTTGTATTATTGACGGTAATATTTGCATGATAATAATTAGCCATCTGGTAAAGCCCGTGTATCTGAACGCGTTAGCAAGAGACTCACTCATTGCATCTGATGCGAACCACTAAAGCCAGATGTGGTTATCGAATGGTTTCCGGCACGGAAAAAAACTGCATGTGTGTTAATCGCCAGCTCTGACCGGGCTGGCTTTTTTTATTTCCGATTTCCGCCCGGTTCATCCGGGCTTTTCTTTGGCCGCAGGCAATCAGCAACCAGACACCCTTTAACCGCATGCCTCGCGGCCATACCCCACTACGCACAGCACTTCCGAACCCTTAACGGAGGTGAGAGAAATGCTACGTATGAATACCCAAAACGGATTCTGGTCTTATTTCTGGTCAGCCATAACAGGATTCTTCGCCATGTTGACTCTTCAGGATGTGCTTTTCGCCCTGGGGGCAATTGTCACCGCGTTATTTACCTGGCTGACGTATCGCTCCAACAACAAGCGCAACCTGGCGGTTATTGAGGAGGAGCGCAAGCGCACCGACATACTCAAAACCGCTTATGCCCGGGGCGATGTAAACAGCATTCCGGAAGCCGCGAAGATAGTTCAGGACATCAACGCGGTAATGCAGCCGCAGGAGAAATAGCATGGCAATGTCTCCCACGCTGAGAAACCGCATTATCGGCGCGATTGCTGGTGGTGGAGGCGCTGTTGCGATAGCAACAGCCATGCTGTCCGGTAATGATGGGCTGGAAGGTGCGCGCCATAAGCCATACCAGGATGTCGTAGGCGTCTGGACGGTATGTTACGGGCACACCGGCAAGGACATTATGCTCGGTAAGACTTATTCCGAGGCAGAATGCCGGGCGCTGCTGAGCACTGACCTTAATAAGGTGGCACGGCAGATTAATCCCTATATCCAGCGCCCAATTCCCGAAACGATGCGCGCAGCGCTTTACTCTTTTGCTTATAACGTCGGTGCTACCAGTTTTCGTACATCCACCCTGCTTACCCTCATCAACAAGGGTGACAACAAGGGTGCGTGCGATCAGCTGCGTCGGTGGACGTATGCAGGCGGTAAACAGTGGAAGGGGCTGGTAAATCGCCGCGAGATAGAGCGGGAAGTCTGCACGTGGAGCCAGAAATGAAGCTTCGCTATGTGCTTATACTTTGCGCCGCACTATGTGCAGTTACTGGATTACTGTCCTGGCGTTCCGGCTGGAGTACGCATGCTGACCATATCAATGCGCAGGCGGCTAAAAAGAAAGACAAGGCGGCTAAAGCAGTCCAGTCGGGCGAGCAGAAAGCAGCGCAGGCAACCAGTGAGGGCAAAGTCATTTACAGAACCATAACCCGCGACGTGGTGAAATATGTTCAGAATCCGAATCGTACCCGCTGTGATTTTGATAATGAGTCTGTCCGGCTGCGCCAACGAGCTATCGACGCTGCCAACTCCATCAGCGGATTTGATGCAGGAGCCGTGCAAGGCAAGTGACGCTGGCAGGAACAGCGATGAAGACCTGCGGTCGGATGTTGAAACGATGGAGTGCCTGCGCCAGTTACGGCTCGATAAATACCGCTGGCAGGTCTGGTATAACGCGGTGAAGTAATTGCAGAAAAACAGCCCTTCTGGTGAAACCTCTGTTGAAACACCAGAAGGGGGCCAATGGCCACACATAGTCTAACGTTATAACTATTCGCTATCTTTTGAAGTGTTTCCAGAGGGATAAATTTGTTTTATGTATAAGCATTATCAACGGCTTCAGCTAATTCTCAGATAAGGACTATTAGATAATTCGTTGACTAACAGTAAGGGCCTTATGCACTAACTGAGAATAATGAATTCAAAATTACTGATAAAAAACAGGCAAAAAAAAAGCCTCCGGTGCGGAGGCAATTATGAGTCAATCTTTTTTATGTGCTTCTTGCTTTAACAGCGGGGCAACAATAACAGCTCTCTGATAAATTACAAATCAAATGCATCTTTAGTGTTGGCATTCCGTGCTTTTGTTAGTTTACGACTTCTTATTAATTGGCTTGGCTTATAGCTAGCACCGCCAGTTGCGTTTTCAAACGTACCGATGCTGATTACACCGACATATTTTGGCATGGCTCCTGAATTGACTAGACTTAAGATCCTTTAAGTGAAAAGAGAGGTTCATATGACTGACCGTCCAGTTAATGGTGACCATCCTGACTTTAGCCCCATCCCGGACAATGTAGATGACGATAAGCCGGAGCAGTCAGAAACAACCAAAAAAGATGATCCTGGCTCAGCACCAGAATCTGGTGATAAAGAGCCAGAATGAACAGAAGCCGCCTCCGGGCGGTTTTTTGTGAGTATCACAAGGTGCTTTCACAGCAGAGCGCCTGATGATGTTCTCTCCGCTGCACAACAACACGGTTAGCCACGCTGTGAAGCGCCGCTACTCCGGCCCACTGCTCTCCCTGAGCAACGAGACAATCAATTACTCTGGTAAAACGTGATGAGAAAGACGCTTCTCTGCCTGGCGGTGCTGGTGCTTGCTGCCTGAGATATTAATGATGCCGATGTAGCCAGCCGTAACGTAAGCAAGGCCGCTGATAACTTCGAGGCGCAACGGCGCTTTGTTTTTTATAACGGGATTACCGGCGAGTTCATGCTGGAAATTACCGGGCTTTGCTCAAAGGACAGTACCAGCACCGAGCGAACGCTGGGCGTTATCTGCAAGACCGGGCCGGACACGTACAAAAAGCACATACTGGGCCTGTCGGATAACGTGACCTGGTTTATGGAAGACCTGAGTGGCACGAACGCCAGCGTTAATCATTACCGCGTCACCTTCAAGCCGTCGGCGATCATCCCTGATATTGATGTTCGTTAATTGACGTCATTTAAAGCGCATCGCAGCGCACCATTAACGCATAAGGTAAAGCAATGAGCGAAGCAAAACCGCAGGACGGCAGCACCGTTAAGGGCTACCGCACGTTGGGACCGAAAGAAATCGAAGACATGAACGACCTGAAGAAAGTAAGCCGTGAATTCTGTCAGTTGCTGAAAAAGCAGAAGGCCTGGGTACAGGACGAATTGTCTGTGACAGGCAACCATTCAGCTGAAGCGCATGAAGCTGGTCGCTGCATATCTATCGCTCGGACCAAAATGCAGGAAGCCTGCATGTGGGCCTGCCGCGCTGTTGCCCGGCCTGACGCCGAATGCTAAGGGATTACGTAGCTCTTTTAAAAAAAAAGGGCTTGATAGCCAAGCCCTGAATTATCTTTATTCTTCGTCAAAACCTAGCTCATTACGAGCATTGCGAATGTCCCGGCGACCTTGGCGAATTTCGTTAATTACGCGAGGATCACCTTCACGAAATTGCTCTGCACCAATTTCATTGAAACGGTCAATACCTCGCTCAAAACCGTTAATGTGCTCCCTGGCTGCGTCAAGAGCAGAGTCAGCTAACGGGTTGGGTTTTTGCTGTCTTCTGGCCATTATGTTTTGCCTCCGAAATTTTATTGATAATAAAACCAGTGTAATCAATAGGTTGATGCTTTTCTGAACAGATGCACTGTTCCACTGTCCAGCCTTCAACCCCTTTGCCTGTCATCGGCTTAGATACAAACGCAAATATGAGCCTCTCTTCAGGGAAGATGACGACAGCTTTCTTATCAAAGCCCGTCAGATCACATGAAGGAAAGCTCACCCGATAACTAATACCTCTTAACTTAAGTTGTTTCTTTACAATTCCAACCAATGACTTGGGCTTCACATGCTTTTCAGTAAACTTTTTAACTACCTCAAGCTGGTCGAGGTTGGAATCTATTTGCTGCTGTTTAACTTTTAAGAAGCTTACAACATTGTCTTCAGTCATGGCATTTTCCTAATTGAGGAGTGAGCCAAGATCAACTTGGCAATGCATGCTAATAACAATTTTTACTTAACTTATTGAATTTAAATAAAAATCAGCCTTCACTGCCTAACGGCTCGCAGTTTTACTAAGCCGCCTTCTATATATGGGGCATACATGGAGAAAATACTAGTGCCTAAAGCAGTTCCTCGGGCCTGCCGAAAGCGCGGCTGCCCAGGCACTACTACGGACCGCTCGGGTTATTGCAAGGCGCACCGCAATGAAGGCTGGCAGCAGCACCAGCGAGGGCTGAACCGCCACCAGCGCGGCTACGGCAACAAGTGGGAAATCATCCGCGCCCGCATCCTAAAACGTGATCGGCACATCTGCCAGGCGTGCCTTCGCAACGGCAGGCCGCGTCCTGCTGAGACGGTCGACCACATTATTCCGAAAGCTCACGGCGGCACTGACGACTACAGCAACCTCGAAGCGCTGTGCTGGCCATGTCATAAGCGCAAGACCGCAACGGAGAGATACAGATGAAACAGAAGAAAGTGCAGCTGGCTCACATCTATCGGGGGCTGTGCTTCATGGGATATGGCGTCGCGGTCGATGGCATGCTGCTCAGCCAACAACTGAGTACGTCGATAAATACCGAGCCGGGAACTGTGCCAGGCATCACAGCCGTCTTTGAGCTGGACGCCGAGACGAATGAAAATCCGGTCAGAATAAACCTAAGTGAGAATGATTCGTGAATGGACGTATGAAATGATTTCAAATGCAATCATTTCATCTGGAGCGATATCACTTCTCATCGCTGGGGGAGGGCGGGTCGAAAGTTCAGGGTCTTTCCTGCTAAGGACCGCCGCCTAACCCTTTTTCACACCGCCGCAGGTTAGAAAACTTTTTTATGGGGTCCCCCAACAGACGACTGATAGGAGTTTTCGATTATGTCAGGACCACCGAAAACCCCGACCCATCTACGTTTGGTGAGGGGCAACCCATCAAAACGCCCGATCAATAAAGATGAGCCGCAACCTCCTGCAGGGGTACCCCCAACCCCGAAGCATTTCGACAAGCAGGCGAAGTACTGGTTTAAGCGAATGGCTGAAGAGCTTGATGCCATCGGCGTCATTTCTCAGTTGGATGTCCGCGCGCTCGAATTGCTGGTCGAGGCTTACACCGAGTACCGGCACCACTGCGACACGCTGGAGATTGAGGGGTATACGTACCGGACTGAAACGCAGACTGGTGATGTGCTGATTAAGGCGCATCCCGCAGCAATCATGAAGGCGGACGCCTGGAAGCGGCTTCGCGCAATGCTGGCAGAGTTCGGCATGACGCCCGCCAGCCGGTCGAAGGTCAGCGCCAAATCGCCGGATGCGGTTGATCCGCTGGCTGAGTTTATGAAAGCGAGGGATTAATGGCTAAGGTTGCCGATGGTATCCGCTACGCCGAGCGCGTCGTGGCGGGAGAGATTATTGCTTGCGAGTTTGTCCGGCTGGCCTGCCAGCGTTTTCTGGACGATCTGAAAAACGGCGAAGCGCGCGGCATCTTCTTCAGCGAGCCCCGGGCGCAGCACATCCTTAACTTCTACAAATTTATTCCTCATGTTAAGGGCGCGCAGGCCGGACAGCCCATTGACCTGATGGACTGGCATGTTTTCATCCTCATCAACATTTACGGCTTCGTCATTCCGCTGGTGGATGAGGAAAGCGGCGGAGTGGTGCTGCGTAATGATGGCAGCGGGCGCCCGGTGATGGTGCGGCGCTTCCGCACCGCTTACAACGAGGTGGCGCGTAAGAACGCGAAATCCACGCTGTCTTCCGGGGTTGGTCTGTACATGACAGGGGCGGATGGCGAGGGCGGCGCTGAGGTCTACTCTGCGGCAACCACTCGCGACCAGGCGCGCATCGTTTTCGAAGATGCCAAAAACATGGTGAAAAAAGCAAAAGCGACGCTTGGCCGCCTGTTCGAGTTCAATAAGCTGGCGATTTACCAGGAGCAGAGCGCCTCGAAATTCGAGCCGCTTTCCAGCGACGCGAACAACCTGGATGGTCTGAACATCCACTGCGGGATTGTCGACGAGCTGCACGCTCACAAAACCCGCGACGTTTGGGACGTTCTGGAGACGGCAACCGGCGCGCGCCTTCAGTCGCTGCTGTTCGGCATTACCACCGCCGGCTTCAACAAAGAAGGCATCTGCTATGAGCTGCGAGATTACGCCATTAAGGTGCTACGCGGTTTCAACAGTGACGTGGAGGGTGCGGTCAAAGACGACACCTTCTTCGCCATCATCTACACCCTGGACGAAGGCGACGACCCTTTCGACGAAACGGTATGGCAGAAGGCTAACCCCGGGCTTGGTATCTGTAAGCGCTGGGATGATCTGCGCCGCCTGGCGAAGAAAGCAAAAGAGCAGGTGTCCGCCCGGGTTAACTTTTTCACCAAACATATGAATATCTGGGTTACTGCCGAGTCTTCCTGGATGGACATGCTGAAGTGGGATAAGTGCGAATTCATCGCGCCGGCGCATGAGCTGAAAACGTACCCGCTGTGGGTCGGCGTCGACCTTGCGAACAAAATCGACATTTGCGCGGCCGTAAAAGCCTGGCGATCTCCTGATGGCCATGTTCACGCCGACTTTAAGTTCTGGTTGCCCGAAGGGCGGCTGGACAAATGCTCGCGGCAGATGGCGGAGCTATACCGTAAATGGGCAGAGCTGGGCAAACTCATCCTGACTGATGGTGATGTGATCGACCATGCCCAGATTAAAGAGGAACTGCAGGAGTGGGTGACCGGCGAAAGCCTTAAAGAGATTGGCTTCGACCCATGGAGCGCCACCCAGTTCAGCTTGGCGCTCGCCGAGGAAGGGTTACCGCTGGTGGAAGTACCGCAGACGGTCCGCAATTTCTCCGAGGCCATGAAGGAAGTCGAGGCGCTGGTTTACGGTGGTCGGTTCCATCACAGCAATCACCCGGTGATGAACTGGATGATGTCGAACGTGACGGTCAGACCGGATCGCAATGACAACATCTTCCCTAACAAATCGACACCCGAAGCCAAAATTGACGGTCCGGCTGCGCTGTTTACCGCGATGAGCCGCCTGCTCGTTAATGGTGGCAATGACCAGCAGGATTTGAGCGGCTTTTTCGATAATCCCATCATGGTAGGTTTCTGATGAAGAAAAATAAGCAGCCGGGCAGGGTGAAAAGCGCCTTGCTCAACTGGCTGGGCGTGCCCATCAGCCTGACTACCGGGACGTTCTGGCAGGATTGGTACGGCACAAGCAGCAGCGGGAAGGTGGTGACGGCGGATAAGGCTATGCAGCTTTCAGCGGTCTGGGCATGCGTCCGGCTGCTGAGCGAGTCGGTATCCACGCTGCCGATTAAGATTTATTCCCGGCAGGCAGACGGATCTCGCAAGCTGGCGCAGAATCACCCGGTTTACCAGGTACTGTGCCGCCGCCCGAATCTCGAAATGACGCCATCCCGCTTCATGCTGATGGTGGTGGCCAGCATCTGCCTGCGCGGAAATGCCTATGTGGAAAAGCTGTTTATCGGCAATAAGCTGGTATCACTGGTGCCGTTGCTGCCTCAGAATATGGTGGTGAAGCGGCTGGATACCGGGCGGCTTGAGTACACATACACTGAGGCTGGTAAGCCGCGCGTCATTCCTGAAAAGAACCTGATGCATATTCGCGGTTTCGGCCTCGATGGTGTCTGCGGCATGATGCCGCTGAGCTCAGGCCGGGACGTTAGTGGGTACTGAAAAATACTTCTCAATGCGCCAGAACGGTAATTTTAATACCCAGGGAAATATCAGTTGCGTCTCGCTGACCCAGACATCTGATGCAGACAAAAAAGACCAGATAGAAACGATACCGGATGCCAGAGCGAAAATCAGAGAATTGCGTGGAGTTACTTACGTTCTCAAAGAATCAGGCATGCCAGCGGCAGGTGTCATCGCCCAGGAATTAATGCCGGTGCTTCCTGAAGCAATCGGCGCCGTGTTCGATGATTATGACCAGTATGAAGAGGTCGAGGAGCAATACGAGGTCGAAACCACAGGCGAGAGCGGCGAACCAGTCACCGTCACAGAAACGCGGATGGTCACCCGCGATATTATCAATGCCGCCGTTCGCTGCCTCGACCATATCTGGCGCGACGGTTTTCGGTACCAGAAAGCAGGCGTGATGCTTGGCGACTTCTTCAGCCAGGGTGTGGCGCAGCTTAACCTTTTCGACGATAACGCACCGAAGCCAAACAGCGCCGCGCTGATGTCAGTAATGGACACGCTGAACATGAAAGACGGAAAGGGCACGCTGTATTTTGCCGGTCAGGGGATAACGCAGTCCTGGCAGATGCGGAGGGAAATGTTGTCGCCGTGCTACACGACGCACCTTGCTGATGTGCCGGTAGCCCGGGCTAATTAGGGAAAAGGCTGTGTCGCTTTTGTGTCGTAAATGTGTCGTGACCGGCCGCCGCGAACGGATCCGGAAAGACAAATAACGACAATTAGCGACACAGTGATCGAAGCGAACGCGGAAAAACAGTGTAGTTACAGTACGTTAAAAATAGACCTACGTTCTTCTAAATCGTGGGTCTCGCGCGCGTCCTTTGGAGGACAAAACGACAGGGTTTTTACCATCATTGCTACGTCTGGAAAGAGCCGAAAAACGGTTATCAAAACACAGAAGAGGTTACGAGAAATCAGTGACTTAAGATATCGATGAAAGGGTGAGCTAAATTAAAATTTTTTAAAGAATATCTTTTTATATCAACGAGCAATACAGTTTCCTATGAACTACTGCTGCGTCATATGGAGTGGTTCGAAGCGGCTGACCTTATCGTGAAAGGTATGGAAGGCGCTATCAACAACAAGACCGTGACCTATGACTTCGAACGCCTGATGGAAGGCGCTAAGCTGCTGAAATGTTCAGAGTTTGGCGACGCGATCATCGCGAACATGTAATCCGCCTGGCGGGTTAAAGAAGAACGGGAGCCACTGCGCTCCCGTTTTTTTATTTGCATTCGAAAAAGGGCCCGGGGATAGCGTTGCTCCTTCGTTTATCGTTGACCGCAGGCGGGCATTCTTTATAAACGAATCGTCACCAGGATGCTTTTTCGCCGTTGCTGAGGATTGACATTAGCCAAATCAGGCTAATAATTCTGCAATCTGGTAAACCCCGTGTATCAGAACGCATCGACACGAGTTTGTCTCCTGTTGCATGCGGACCACTACAACCAGCTGTGGTCTATCGTATGGTTTCCGGCACGGAATAAAGCTGCATGTGTGTTAATCGCCAGCTCTCAACGGGCTGGCTTTTTTTTATGACCGTGTTGCTTGCCTGCCACTCTCATCACGCGCTAAGGCTGAGTCAGTGCCGTCGGCAAGCCGGGTATCATACGGTGCATTAATTATCGAAAATTAGCCCTTTTGTTGGGCCGCTGGCGGAACGCCAGAACAGGCCTGGAGCCATTATTCGTCATTAAAAAAGGGTTTCCGGTCAGGCTTATACGCTACTTCAGCGCAGGACATTTATTTTAGGAGGCTTTTGTATCAACGTGTTGTGCGCATTTATATTTTTTCCACGCATGGATAATAAGACCGGGCAAAACATATTATTCCGCGTTTGTGAATCCCCGGAATTGAGGGTTGTAGGATCAGGCGTGAAGCAATACGATGTTTTCTTTTTAAAATCAGGATGATTTCAGAGTGTTTAGTTTTGATAAGTTAATAACCCCAAGAATTATCAGCGCGCTTTACATAATCACGCTTGCATTCTTAGTGATTGCAGCGGTATTAACCTTTTTTACTCGTGGATTTAACGCCGCCGGTATCATGTTGCTGATTATGGCTGTCTTCGCCCGTATCTTTTTTGAGTGCATCATGGTGACATTTAAAAACAATGAGTACTTGCGACGGATAGCAGAATCTCTGGAAAAAAAATGATACCAACCGCCTACGGGCGGTTTTTTTATGACCGTCACGATAAATAAGTTCGTATGTCTCCAATCAATAGAGGCAAAAAAACTCAGCGCTTATAGCAAGTGTATGCCAAACCTTTTCAGCAAGGCTGCCCAGCCGATAAATACCAGCATGGTCGTCGCACAACTGGCCGCCAGGGTAAGCCAAAACCCAAGCCGCTGGTAAAGAAAAGGAAACAGAATAAACATGGGTAGGGTGGGCACCACATACCAGAACGTGTACCAGGCATGGTTGGCAATTTTTAGCTGGCTTTGCCCTTCAAGTTTCATCCAGACAAGGACCAGAACCGTGACCAGCGGCAGCGCAGCGATGAGGCCGCCGAGGCGATCGCTGCGTTTAGCAACCTCAGAGATTAAAACCACAAGCCCTGCCGTAATTGCATATTTAGTGATAAGCCACAGCATCCCGTTCCTCCAGACATAACGTTAACGGCAGCGGGATAATATGCATCATCAGGCATAATTATGAGCGCCCCTGAGATGAGTGTTAGCTGTAAGCGTAAGTATAAGCAAGCGTGCTTAGCGATAAAACATCCGGCATAAATCAGCAGAGGTAATTTAAAGGCATGGCGAGTTATTTAAGAGCTTTTATTGTCACCCGGTAAGGAAGGAATTTCTTGCAGCGCTTCAAGGTTTATTTCGGTGTCTTTTGTATCCAGCAGCGTGGTTATGGACAGCAATTCATTAAACTGGGTGAGCAGGAGTTCTGCGTCTGTTTTAAGGGGGCTGTCTGAGGAGTCCAGGGCTGCGTTAATTGCTTTTTTTACGCTTTCAATCATCTCGTCGGTGCCGCCCTGTTTTCCCAACGTTAAAAGCATGGCGCTGAGGAGCAGGGATTGAGCTTCAACTTGTGCTGTGAGTAATTTGGCTTCCGCATCCATTTTGGAGATCTTTGCAATCATACTAATAATTACATTTTTCATCACTGCCTCCTGTTTTTTAGACATACTAACCCTTTCAATGTCAGAGGCAATATCAGTAAGTCTTAAACAGGATCCGCGTTGCATTTAAATGAAGCAGAGGAAACGCTCTCATTGCGCAGTGCCTGTTTATCCTGCACTTACCCTTCGCCTGAATGAAACGGCAGTCTTTTCATTAATCCGGCTGTGAAATAAGTGAAATGATTGTGCGGGGAGCCTGGGCGCCGGTTGACATCCTTGTCTTTACATCGCTCACCCCGTTGCCTTTCACCTGCTGTGTTCTGATTGCAAAGGACGATTGCGGTGAATAAAAAGGACATTTCTGCGCTTCATTTTCGTCATGCGGTCGCGTCTTTGCGGCTTCTGTTTCTGCGATGTTGCATCAGCCGCGCTCGCAGGATGTCGTATACCCAGTTATAAAGCATGGTATAGGGCAGGAAGAAGAGAATGAAACCTATCTCCAGCAGGAACGCTTCTGTCAGGGAAATACCCAGGAAACCGGCGGCGATGGATACGCCAATCACGATAAACCCGCTCTCAAAGCCTGCCGCATGCAGCGCGCGCACTTTTGCCGTGCGGGCGACCCGGTGCGCCGGCCAGAGTCTGTCGAATATCGCGTTGTAAATAACGTTCCAGATCATGGCGGCGGTAGCCAGCAAAACGGTCAGCCCGCCCATTTCCATAACCTTGCGTCCCATCAGCCAGGCGGCGGTGGGCGCAAGTATGATGGTGGCGATGCCTTCAAAGCAGACGGCATGGAATACGCGCTCCGCAAGGGTGCGTTTTTCGGGTTCGGAAGTTTGCATTTTCGTTCGCCTTTTCGTGCAGGATTAATCAACAAGGTTTCCGATTTTATCGATGATGATGATAACTTAAAGATAGAATCCATCGATAAAAGCGATACTTCATGCGTTACTCCCCTGAAGCCCTGACCGCCTTTGTAGAAACGGTTGCCGCCGGGTCGTTTTCTGCGGCGGCGCGAAGGCTGCGTAAAAGTCAGTCCACTATCAGTACAGCCATCGCCAATCTGGAGGCAGACCTTGGCGTGACGCTGTTTGACCGTTCTGCCAGGCAACCGGTGCTGACCGAGCAGGGCCATCAGGTATTTGGCTACGTTCAGGCGATTCTTGCCGCCAGCGAAAGGCTGGACGAGCTGGCTATCTCCTTAGCCGGCGAGACGGAACCGCGCCTGTCGTTCGTGCTTTCCGACACCCTCGATCCAAAAGTACTGGAAAACTTACTCGCCCGTTTCGACAGCGCCTTTCCCCATACCGAATTCGAGTGTCTGATTGGGGAAGATGAGGACGTTATCGATCTGCTGCAGAAAGGGCGCGCGCAAACAGGCTTAATTGAGGCAAGGGAGAGTTATCCGGTCGACATCGGCTTTAGCCGCCTGCCGCGCCAGACCCATATGGCTATCTATGTCGCTGCGCGCCATCCGCTGGCGCAGCGCAGGCAAATTACCTTTGATGAACTTCATGCCTGGCGCGAACTGCAGCTGAATACCTATCTCGAAAGGCCTGACAACCTTTGCCGCGGGCCGGTATGGTCGGCGCCAAACTATCTGATGCTGCTCAGCATGGCGGTACAAGGCTTTGGCTGGTGCACCTTGCCCTGCGCGCTGGTGGCGGAATTCGCCGCGCCTGGTAGCCTGGTCACGCTGCCGGTGCCAGGCTGGCCGCGGGCGTTATCCATTGACCTGTTATGGAACAAGCGAACGCCGCCCGGGGTGGCGGGAAGATGGTTACGTCAGTATTTACTTTATGAAAGCGCCCAGGAAGACGCGCCGCCTGAAGCAGGCCGTTGAAACTGGCCCGTTGTTTGAAGGACAAAGCTGGAGAACGCCTTGTCGTTATCAGGCGCGTGAAACAAACCGCGCGCTTAACTGCGCGCTCATACTATCCAGCAACTGGAAGCGGCGACGGTACTCCGCGCGTTTTTTGCTGGGAATGCTCTCCAGCGTTTTTCGCTCCAGTTGCAGCGGCAGACGCCAGCGAAACGCGCCTTCACGCACGCCTTCCACCGATTCCCAGAATTCGTCGTAGCTGGCATGGAAATGGCGGCCTTTGCTGAACCGGTAACGCAGCGCGCGAAACACATGCCCGTTGTTGCTGACGCCATAGATGGCGCGGATATCCGTAAGCGCCGCCAGTTGCCAGAGAAATTCCAGCAGCAGCCGTTTAGGAAACAAACCATAGCAGGCGCGCGTCGCTTGTTTAATCATTTCATGTGCAACGTTGCGGCGCGGCCCTTGTAAGCCGCCGATAACCAGCTGCCACTGCTTTTGCCGACGCGTGACGCTGAACGTCAGGCTGGCAAGCAGGGTCTGGTTTGCATCGCGCAGCCAGAGCGTGCATTCGCCTTCGCGCTCCGCCTTTCTGGCGCAGGAGGCGCTAAGAGTGAAGGCGGTTTCTTCTTTGCCCAGGAATTGCAGCAGCGGTGTCTCTGACATTGCCGTAAACGCGCTGGCGAGAGACGCCGGCAATGTGCTGAGAAACTGGTAATGGCTGACAATAGCATCAGCTCGCTGGCCCGCCGACAAACCGCGAACAAGATAAAGACGGTGTGTTTTGCCAGGCAGCGTAATTTGCGACTGGAGCAGTTGCCCAAAATCGGCCCGCTGCGCGAGGCCGGAAAGCATCCGGCGCGTAGAGGGGTAGAAGAGCAGGGAGCGAAGCAAGAATTTCAGTCGGTAATCCCATTTGCTCCATACCGGGCCGGGGATACATTTCCCGGTGACGAGCGCGGTAATGAGGTGCTCGCCCGGCTGCGGCGCGCAGGCAAAAGGCAGGTTGCTGTCAGTCAAAATAATCATCTCGTTCTGGGTTTGCGATGATTATAAGGACAGCCATTTAATAGCTTAACAGAAGCCGTAAATAATCCGCGGGGCCGTTTAGGGTTTATTTAGAAATAGCGATAATGGTCGGGCAGGCAAAGATGATTAAATCATTTTCTTTTTTTAAGTCAGCGAAAACAATGGATTACTAAATTTTAGGTTTCATTGTGAATGCGGCGGATTTTACGTGTGGTTTTGCATGAAGGCGTGCATGAAAATAACGCATTCGCGATGGCGTTTTTATTTTCGGCGACATCCCCGCGCCGATAATACCCTTTTTAGCATGCATTTATTTCAACATATCCTAAACGGCGCATTAATAGAGAAACAAATAAAAGGCGGTACAAAAGAGTAGCCCGCCAGCAAATACACCTGACAGCAGACGTTGCCTGCCCGTTACGCCATCTGCCGGTCGCCGCCTGTTTTCGCCTGCGGGCAAACCAGCCAGAAATGACGGTGCGGGATTGGCGCTGTAGAGGATCGGGTGCGATACGCCATGAAGCAGCAAAACTACTCCCTGAGGAGTAGAAATGCATTAGTAGAAAGCAATAAAATGTAAAAATGGTTAATTAAATTAATATTCGACACATTAATTTGAGTTAAGTATTGAATATCTGGCGTAACCCTCTATGTTTAATTTGTCGGTTTTCCTCTCTTGTTTAGAGTTATTCCTGATATTGCCCGCCTGCTCAGGCGGGTTTTTTTTTGCTTTTCTTTACCGTTGACCAATAAATAAGCGCAATCCTGTACGCATTATAATTTCATGTACAGTTTCAGGCAGGGGTAAAATAAAAAGTAGTGCGGCTATTTGCGCTTTGCTGTTTCTTAAGACATGCTTATCGATATGAAGTCAATCTGTTCATTAACCAGCCCCCTGTTAACGTTATAACGACAGTGGGTTAGCTGATTATTTGCGTGATGATTAAATCGATTAATGATGCTTAATTCCGAAATGGTAAATTTATTCCGCCGGTAGCTCACCAGGTAAGAGTAACTGTCAACTGAGCAGGGGGTACGAGGTTCGAGTCCTCGCCGGCGGACCCCTTTAGCGACGCTTCGCCACGCAGGCAGACGCCCTTGCGCAGCAGCGTGCAAAAGAGAACGTTTTATCCGCTCCGTTGAATCGCCGCCATTTTTTCGCCAGTCCGCCATTCTTCTAGTAGGGTTAAAGCAGTATTTAAATGCGCAGGGGCGAGCGCCCCTCGTCTGCATAACCACTACCGGAGGGAAAGCATGACGCAACCATCTTCACCGTCAGCCGCTAATGAAGAACTGCAGTTGCTAGACCGTTACTGGCGTGCCGCCAATTATCTGTCCGTTGGGCAAATCTACCTGATGGATAACCCCCTGCTGCGCGAGCCGCTGCGTCCCGAGCACATCAAGCCCCGCCTGCTCGGCCACTGGGGTACTACGCCGGGGCTTAACTTTATCTATGCGCACCTCAACCGGGTCATTCGCCACCGCTCTCTTGATATGATTTACATCTGCGGACCCGGTCACGGCGGGCCGGGAATGGTGGCGAACACCTGGCTTGAAGGCAGTTATAGCGAGATCTACCCGCACATCAGCGAAGATGCCGCGGGCATGCAAAAGCTTTTTAAGCAATTCTCCTTTCCCGGCGGCATCCCAAGCCACGCAGCGCCGGAAACCCCGGGCTCCATTAATGAAGGCGGCGAATTAGGCTATTCGCTTTCGCACGCCTTTGGCGCGGTATTTGACTATCCGGATCTGATTGCCGCCTGTGTTATCGGCGACGGCGAAGCCGAGACCGGGCCGCTGGCTTCAGGCTGGCATGGCATTAAGTTCCTCAATGCCGCGCGCGACGGCGCGGTGCTGCCCATTTTGCACCTTAATGGTTACAAAATAGCCAATCCCACCCTGCTCGGACGCGCCAGCGACGACGACCTGCAACAACTCTTCAGCGGCTATGGTTACGAGCCGTTTTTTGTCAGCGGCAACGAGCCGGAAAAAATGCATCAGCAGATGGCGCAGACGCTGGACCAGGCGCTGGACAACATCCGCCGCTATCAGCAACAGGCGCGCAGCGGCGGCGAGGCGCAGGCTATCCCGCGCTGGCCGATGATCATTCTGCGCAGCCCTAAAGGCTGGACGGGACCGCAAACGGTCGATGGCAAAAAAGTGGAGGGTTTCTGGCGCGCGCATCAGGTGCCTGTCGCCTCCTGCCGGGAGAACGACGAACATCGCCAGATCCTGGAAACGTGGATGCGCAGCTATCATCCCGAAGATCTTTTTGACGAGCAGGGCAGGCTTAAGCCCGAGCTGCGGGCGCTGGCGCCGGAGGGCGATAAACGCATGGGCGCAACGCCCTATGCCAATGGCGGCAGGCTGCGGCGCGAGCTGCAAACCCCGGCTATCAGCGATTATGCCGTTGAGGTGACGACCCGGGGCGAGCCGCAGGTTCAGTCTACCGAAGTGCTGGGCAGTTACCTGCGCGATATCTTCACGCGCAACCAGGATAACTTCCGCCTCTTCGGCCCGGATGAAACTGCCTCCAACCGCCTCAGCAACGTGTTTGAAGTGACCAACCGCACCTGGCAGGAGCCGGTTGAGCCTTACGACGAGCAGCTGGCGCCGGATGGCCGCGTCATGGAAATTTTGAGCGAGCACCAGTGTCAGGGCTGGCTCGAAGGCTATCTGTTAACGGGCCGTCACGGCCTGTTTAACTGCTACGAAGCCTTTATCCATATTGTCGATTCGATGTTCAACCAGCACGCCAAATGGCTGAAGGTGACCCGCAAGCTGCCGTGGCGTGAGCCCGTCTCTTCCCTTAACTATCTGCTCTCCTCCCATGTCTGGCGACAGGACCATAACGGCTATAGCCATCAGGATCCGGGCTTTATGGATCATGTCGCGAATAAGAAAGCGGATATTGTGCGCATTTATCTGCCGCCCGACGCTAACACGCTGCTGTGGGTGGCGGACCACTGCCTGAAAACCTGGGACCGCATTAACGTCATCGTGGCCGGCAAGCAGCCTGAGCCGCAGTGGCTGACCATGGAAGAGGCGGTGAAGCACTGTGAAGTGGGGCTTGGCGTCTGGCCCTGGGCGGGCAATGAGCAGCAAGGCAAAGAGCCGGACGTGGTGATGGCCTGCGCAGGCGATGTGCCGACCATGGAGACGCTGGCCGCCGTCGATTTGCTGCGCCACTATCTGCCGGACCTGAGCGTACGGGTGGTTAACGTGGTGGATTTGATGGCGCTACAGACCCAGGAGCAGCATCCGCACGGCCTGAGTGAAGAAGCGTTTGATGCCATCTTTACCAAAGATAAACCGGTTATTTTCGCTTTTCACGGCTACCCGAGCCTTATCCACCGCCTGACTTACCTGCGTAATAACCATCGCAGCTTCCACGTTCGCGGTTTTATGGAGGAAGGCACGACCACCACGCCTTTCGATATGACCGTGATGAACGAGCTCGACCGCTTCCATCTGGCCCAGGCGGCAATTCTGCGCGTTGACAAATTACAGGGGCAGGCGGATGAGATCCTGGATGAGTTGCAGGAAAAGATAGCCGCTCACCATCGTTATGTTCGGGAATATGGCGAAGACTTGCCGGAGGTGCGCGGCTGGAAGTGGCCTTCGCAGCAGGGCGGCGGCGACGCGCCAGAATAACTGCGCAAGCCAGGCGATGCCTGGCTTTTTTACCAGGCCCCGTTAGCGGGCAAAACGAGCTTCTCAGCTACACTTATTTCTCCAACATGCCAGGAGGTTTATATGGTCGACAAAGATTCCAATACGCATCGTAAAGAGGAAGGCGAGGCGAGCAAAGGCTTGCCCGAGGCGGCGCCGAAGGGAGGCAACGCTTATGAGGAAGACGACACGCTAAGCCATGACGACCACCGCAAACCGCAGCGTACAGAGGACGAATAATCGGCAATAGCGACCGGCGCGGCGCGGCGACAATAGCTGCGCTTGCGTACGGTACGATGGCAAGCATCAAATTAAGTTATGGATGAGGCGGCGAGAAGAGGGGGATCGAACAAGCAGGCGGCCATAACGTTAAAGCCTCTCCCTGGAGGTTTTATCCAGGAAGAGGCTTTATACACTTTCTTTCCCTGAAAGGTAGCTATTTAGCGCACTTAGTCAGACTTACGTCCGCCGCCATGGCTATTCTGTCCACCTTTCTTACCTGCTTCAGAGGCTTTTTCGCGGTCATTAGCGAAGTTACCGCCGCTGTGCTGACCACCTTTTTTACCTGCTTCAGAAGCTTTCTGACGATCTTCTGCGAAGTTACCAGAACCACCACGATGTTCGGCCATATAAACCTCCAGATTTTCTTTTCTTCCAGGAAAGTAAAAGTAGCGTTAAATGCTACTGCATCGTTGCTACACGATTAAATATAGAAGCTGATTGCGCTTAGGGAAGTAAGAATAATCTGCATCGGCCATTATCTTGTTTTTCTTTTAAATACAAATAGATAGCCGTGATGGTGCAGGCTGTAGAATATATCTTTTTCGCGCTTAAAAACGACGTAAGAGGGCATGGGTTCATGAAAGACGTCAGATAACAAAAACTTATGAATTGACGGGAAGAAAGAAAAGAGAAGACAGCGGGACGGGAAAAGAAGCAGGGCCGCATGGCGGCCCTGAGAAATTATTTACGCGCCAACAGGTAACCCAATACGACACCTGCGGCGGCTGCAATGGCCAGGCCGCTTAACGGGTTAGACGTCACCTGATCGCGTACGGTGTCAGCCGCATCGCGCACGGCGTAGCTTGCCTGGTTTGCATACCGGCGCGCGGCGCCTTTTGCTTCATCATGATGGCTGTTGGTTGCGCGCCCGTAAGCTTCCTGGGCCAGACCTGAAACTTCTTTCAATTTATCGTCGGCTTTACCAAACATCTTTCCCTCCTGAAACGTTACTCGGTAAGTTTTAAGTGTAGCAGAGGGACAGACGCAGCCAGGGAAACCAGGATTTATGAACCTTTTTAGATGGCTGGAACAGGAGTCGATCCTGCTCACGTCCCGGTGCTTGTACGCAGTTCTATACTGCCGATAAAAAGAACCTGCGCTAACGGAGGTAAGTATGGAAGAAGGATTTTACTGGGTGCTTTACGCCGGGACCAAGCTGATTGCCTGGTACGCTGATGAAGAAACGCTGGATTATTTGACCGGGGAGCGCATCAGGGGCGTCTGGCATTTTATGGGCGCTTCCGATTTTATTGCCACCCGTCAGGAAGCCACCGTGTTGAGCGGCCCGCTGATGCCGCCAGCAGACAGGTAAGCCAGCCGGTTGCTCCCGCATTGTCGCTACCGCTTAATGCTGAGTCTAAAAATGGCCGCGATACGATAATATTATTTGGCAAAAAGCGGCATTAAGCAGCATTTTATTAAAGTTATGCTCTATATTACGCACTTATCGCGAACCTCTGAGCAGCAACATCAGTACAATTAAGCATTTACTTAATTGCGAATAGTTATGGCATTTGTTTTAAAAAATATTCTCGCGTTTTTCGCCTCTGCTTTTCTTGTCGTTATCACCCTCAGCGCGTTGTATATCGATATCGCCTGGTTACAGGATGGGATTAAAGAAATGTCCGCCACTGAAATTGTGCAGGAACTCATGCTGGCGGCTACGGTGATGCTGTTTCTCCGTTATGGATCCCGCCCAGGTGAAATCAGACAAGGCGCCGTGCTGATCGCCGGTTTTTTTGGCTGTATGCTGATTCGCGAAATGGATTTTCTCTTTGACCAAATCCGGCACGGCGCATGGGTTTGGTTCGCGCTTCTCACCGCGCTTCTGAGCATCGGTTACTGCGCCAGGAAGCCTGTTGATACGGTGCGCCAGCTGGCTCGCTTTATGCGCCATCCCGCCTACGGCATGATGTTTTCCGGCTTGCTCTGCATTCTGGTTTTTTCCCGTCTTTTCGGCATGCATTTTCTCTGGCAGCAGCTGATGCAGGAAGGGTATGACCGGTTGGTCAAAAATATGGTGGAAGAAGGCGTGGAATTTTTCGGCTATGCGCTTTGTCTCTCTTCCACCTGTTGGTATTTTTTTGCAGGCGCGTGGGCGAGAGGAAAATTTGCCGACGCGCCATCAGGCGCCGTTATGCAATATCAATACGATCGCCACGCGTCGTCGGGTGGGAAATAACCACAAACTCCACTGCATGTTGGCTGAGATTTTGCGCCTGATGCTTTGCCTGCGGCGGAATTTCAATGCCCTGATGCGCGCTAAGGGTATGAAGTTCCCCCTCCAGCTCCATGGTTAACTCACCGCTCAGCACCAGAAAAAATTGCCGCGACTGGCAATGATAATGACGAACCTCTTTTGTCACGGGCGGCATACGCTCGTGAATAATGCTCATATCCGATCGTTTGAGCAGATGCCAGCCGTCGCATTGTTCTCCCCAGTGATAATGCTCCGCCGTTGCTTTAGAAATCATCTTTCGCTCGCCATCTTAAAAAATGTGACGTTACGCTTTTCGCGCAGGGGTGTCCAGCAAGCGGGCATTACAAGAAATGGCGGGTTGCAAAAAACGAAACCGCCCAAAGGCGATTTTCATTCGATGTATCGCAATAACCCGTTTTTTACGCATGCTCGGATTTATCGGGGCCGCAAAGCATAATGGGTTCGCCCTCTGCAAGGCGTTGCTGAAAATAACGCTTCATCGTTTTGCTAATCCCGGCGCCGCACCACATAAAATGATGTTCATAGCGACGGGTCGCGACAGCAGGCATGGCCGCCGGCTGAGGCGATATTTCGACACGGAAGCCGAGCCCCGTCAGTCGGATGGCTTCCAGCCAGATTTCGTTTTCATCGTTGACGCTTACGGCCTCCAGAAAAAGCGGGGCCGCTTTTTGTCTGCCAATTGCCTGTATGTCGCGCAGCGCCTGCTGCATAACAGCACGATGAAACAAGGCTTTTCTTAACGCGCTGCCGGGAGAATGCTCTTCATGCAGCAGAACGTTGAGTGGTTTCAACAAATAATTTACGCAATCCTCGCTGCTGTAATCACGCATCATTCGCCGTAAATATTTATCCAGCGCGACATCATCAGCAAAGCTGAGCAGCATCAGCAACTCTTCCTGCCGATAACTCCAGCCGCTGTGGTGATAACGGCGAGGGGCATAAATCAGATTATAAATTTCGCGTAAGGTATCGCCGCGAGAAGTCAGGACAAGGATATGGTTGATTCTGATGTACTGGCTCCAGCTATATCCGCGCTTAAGATCTTCAGCGCGCGTGATTAAACCTGCACGCTTCCAGTTTTTAAGCGTAGTCGGCAATACGCCTGTCATGGCGCATACCGTTTCGGTATTAAGATATTTCATAGAGACCTTAGTCAGGAGGAATACAGGAAGTATTCCAGAACTCTTAGTCTGGCTGAATTTGAACCAATTTAACAGGCTAAAAGCCGGTTAATTTGCGTTAGGTTGTTATTTGCCGTGTCGCACATGCAATTTTGCGAGCGTAATCTCTTAATTACCCACCTTAAATATTCTGCAACCGGTTTCGGATAAATTTGTCAGGAAAAGTCAGTGTTTTTTACGGCTATGCGCTAAGGCGGATTGCGTTTTATTAGACCTTTTATTCAGACGAAAGTGCGATTTACCGTTGTGCCTTAAATTACTCCAGGTGATTATTTGTCCCTGTTATTAATAAGGGTAGAACCAGCGCGGCCCCATTCCTTTTTAACGGTAACGCTTTAGCGCAATCTTTCAGGCGGCAGATTAAAAAAAAGCCCGCACAGATAACGAGGCGGGCCAGAAATACTGGAAGCAATGTGAGCAATGTCGTATCGAATACCTGAGTGAAACACTCAACTACTCGATACGCAAAATATAATCATTCTCATTTTCGTTGTAAACCTTTTTATGCCCCTGAATGTGTTGTGCCTTAACAGGACCCGGTTAAAACCCACGGCCGCGCGAGTGACGGCGAGCGCCTGCATCCGATAGCTCACGCCCTTATATTTCGTAGGTGAATAGTCAACCAGCCTGCGGTTTAATGAGCGTTTTACGTTTTGTTCAGGCACAGGGAATGACAAATAAGATGACAGAGGACGCGCTGCGCCAGAAATACCCTCACGCTTTCTGGTGGTCGTTTGGCGACTCCGCCACCATGGCCGATGAGCTGGCAGCACTGGTAATCTCCGGTAAGAAAAAGGCGACCTGCTGCTCGCTGGCTGCCTTTGAGCAGGAGCAACTTCGTCCGTGGGTGGGAAGCTATCACATTGTGCTCAATGGCGCGCGGCAGCCGGCATGCGTAATTCGTACGGTCGCTATGCAGCTTATCCGCTTTTGCGATGTTACGGCTGAGCTGGCGCAACAGGAAGGCGAGGGCGATTTAAGCCTGCGTTACTGGCAGGATGCGCACCGGGCGTTCTTTGAGCGTGAAGGGACGTTTGCGCCTGCCATGGAGTTGGTTTTTGAAAGGTTTGCGCTTATCGAGACGCTGTAAGTTAATGCCCAGGGTAGTCAGACTGCGGGAGAAAACGATGCTGGAAAACTATTACGGCGAACGAGCCACTGATGAGCAAAGAAAACGGCTGCTGGCTGTCGCGGCGGCGCTGGAGATCGCTAAATCTTCGGTGGGCGCGGGAAACGGCATCTCCGGCGCGCGAACCGAATATGATTTGCAGTCGGTCGCCACAGAGATAGCGACGCTTGCAGATGCCATTCAGGCGGCGCTTGAAAAGGCGTAACGCCTGGCCAACAACAGCGAAAAAAAACCCGGCCAGGCCGGGAGAATACACGGGGTCTTTTTTGTTTGTCTCTGGAGTATAGCGCCCGGGTGAGGATTGTCTGCCCACCATAAATGGCAGGCTGCCGTTACCACCAGCCGAGTCCTACGCCCGCCCAGGCGATAGCCGCCACCACAATCAAAATCAGCGTTGTCTTTCTCATTCTTATGCTTCCTTGTTCTGTTTACCCAAAGGAGGCGCTTTTATGCCATTAAAGAACAAACCCCTGCAACCCGTAAGGGCAGGAATAGCCTTGCCGCGCACGTTTTTCGCCGCGCGATAAACAAATCAGCAGGGGAAACAGCAATTGCAGGAAGCGAATCAACAGAGGCAAACAGCAAAGGCGGGAGCAAAGCGAGGCCCGCCCTGGATTATCAGCGAAGAGAAGCCGAAGCGCGCAGATTACTCGCTCACCAGCCACATATCCGCTTCCTCGAACATCTCTTCCAGCATGCGGTTGAGCTTTTCGCGGTCATTTTTGCTGGCGTCGGAGTTCAGGCCGTTAGTCTGCATCGGCTTTACGCGCACGTCTGCGTCAGGAAATATGCGGTGAACGCGGCGGGTCAGCTCGTTCAGGATAATCTCCTGGGCGCCGGGCAGACCGGCAACGTTACGTTTGTCATAGACAAGTTCAACAAACATTAAGGGAACCTCTGGTACTGGGTTTATATACAGCGGGAATGCACTATAAACGCGCGCATCGCAAAGGTAAAGATGGGAATGCAACCTCTTTTTTAAAGCGCGCGCCGTCGCCTGTTTTATCATTTCTTACTCTGCGCTTCGCCCTGGCGGCTATAAATAGAGAGAACGCTAATGACTTGTCGTAAGGAGCGGTACCGATGAATATTGCTTGTCTGGGATGGGGATCGCTTATCTGGAAGCCGGGCCCGCTGCCGGTGGCGGGAGCGTGGCGGCAGGACGGGCCGCTGTTGCCGGTGGAGTTCTCGCGCATGAGCGACGGCGGCGAACTGGCTACCGCTATCTGCCTGAATGCGCCGCAGGTACAGGTTTTTTGGGCGCAGCTTGCGTTGAATTCTCAGGAGGAGGCGATTCTCGCGCTGCGAGAAAGGGAGGCCATTCCGCCAGAGCGAAAAGATGGCACCGGTCTGCTGCTCATTCATCACGAAGGCGCAGGTGAGCTTGCCAGCTGGGCGCGCGAGCGCAATATCGATGCGCTTATCTGGACGGCGCTGCCGCCGCGGGTGGGGCACAACGAAGGGCAAATCCCGACGGCGGAACAGGCTGTCGCGTATCTTGATAGCCTGCAGGGCGAAGTGCGGGAGCACGCCCGCGCCTATGTCGAGCAGGTTCCGGCGCAGCTTGAAACGCCATACCGGCGCGTCATCCGTGAGCGGCTGGGCTGGGATAAAGCCTGAAAGCTCAACGTTGCTTTCCGCTGCTTGCCAAAAAAATGCCCCGCAGGGTGCGCGGGGCAACGTTAACTCAGTAAATTTGAGAATGGCGTCCTGTGGTTCAACGACAGAACCCGTTGAGCGTAAAACAGCCACCCTCTGCAAAAATGGAGAAATAGTGAATTTTGTCGCCGGGCGTGAAAAAAATGCGGCCTGCGGCGCACGCATTATTTACAAGAGCCTTTAGGAATGTTCTGATCGTCGCGTTCTTTTTCTGTTCTTGTGAGTGAAGCAATGTTCCAGTTAAAACCGGGCTCGCTTGCCATGATTATTGGCGCGCGCACCGCCGCCGGGCGGGTGAATATCGGTAAATCCGTTGAGCTTTTTGCGCTGTGCCAGCCTGGCGAGCGCTTTATCAATCCCGTAAACGGCGTAACAACCCAGATGCCGCAACAGGGCGGGCGGGCGCTGTGGCTGGTGACCGGCGACGTGGTGGCGTTTGACCGGCAGCACGGCTTTGCCTTTGTGCGCGCCGAACATTTGATGCCGCTGGAGGGCGATTTTTCCCCGGCGAAAGAAGAGACGCTTTCCCTCAGCTAAGGCCGAGCAGCGTATCCAGCGCCGGCATTCGCGCGTTCTGCCACCAGAGGTAGGCGCGATACCATTCGCTCTGGCTGTCGGAAACCAGCTGCTCCACGCTCCAGCTGCGGTTCAGCACCGCATGCAGACTGACGCAGGAGCGCACCATGCCATACAGCAGCCAGCCGGCGCCCAGCCCTACGCTCAGCAGCGCGAGCGACGGCGTCAGCATGCGCGACTGCACCAGCAACATCGCCATAATGCCCACCTGAAGCGCGAGCCGTACGCTCAACGCGCTGGCGAAAAACTGCCTTGCACGGTCGGGGCTGAAAAAACAGGGATTAGTCAGGCTGCGGCGAAACCGCGCCTGGCGGGAGCCGTCCTGCGCGCTCTGGCTGCCCAGATATTCAAGCGGGATCAGCACCAGTCCCGATTCGGTGAGCTGGTGCAGGCGTATCGAGACCGCCAGCGGAAAAATCAATCCCATCGCCAGCAGGAAAAACAGCCCCGCTGAGACGCCATTCTGCAATAAATTCAGGCAGACAAGTCCGCCCAGCACCACCAGTCCGGTTTGCCACCAACGCGCCGCCATCTCTTTCTCCTCCATCGAACCTTTCTCAGTATGGCAGCGCCAACACGGCGTGAGGCTAATTCTTTTGTCGCAGCGACTAAGCCAGTTCGCGTAAAAAATCTGCCAGCACCCGGGCGTGATTTTGCGTTGTGTCCCGCGCGCTATAAAGCAATGTCAGCCTCTGCTTGCGGGCGAGGGCGGCAAGCCGCCGGGCCGCCTCTGGCGAAGCCTCAAGTTCGCGGCGATACGCTTCGCGGAAAGCGGCGAAATCAATGGCTTCGGCGTGAAACGCCTTGCGCAGTTCGGCTGAAGGGGCGATCGTTTTGCACCATTCATCGCACTTCAGCGCCGCTTTCTTTACGCCGCGCGGCCAGAGCCGGTCTACCAGCACGCGGTAGCCGTCCTGCGGGTCCGGCGCTTCATACACTCGCTTTGTTACGATCATTTACCTTTTCTCCGCTGCGCCTCCTGCCTGCGCGAAAGCGTGTCGAGAACAACGGGTTTATCGAGACTGTCATAGCGGACACAAAACCCCATCAGGCAGGCGCTTACCAGAATGTGACTTTTCATCACGCCATGTTACTCCCCGCCATCGTCAGGGCACAAACGGCAATCTGCCTGATAAGCCTGCTATTTTTTGGTGTTGTTAGCTTGCGCGCAGATCTGTATGCTGAGGTTCCTTATGTTGTGCATCACCGATCTCTGCATAAGGAACTCCTCATGGAAAGCTCTCCCCTGAAATCCACCCTGCGTATCGCTCTGGTTGGCGACTATAACCCCGACGTGCTGGCGCATCAGGCTATCCCGCTGGCGATAGACGACGCCGCCGCGGTGCTGGAGGTGAACGCCGACTACGACTGGCTCGCCACGCCGGATATCGCAAGCACGGAAGACTTGGTTGGCTATGACGCCATCTGGGTAGTGCCAGCAAGCCCTTATAAGAACGAAGAGGGGGCTTTTCACGCTATCCGCTACGCCCGCGAAAACAGCGTGCCGCTTCTTGGCACCTGCGGCGGTTTTCAGCACGCCATTATCGAGTACGCTCGTAACGTCATGGGCTGGGACGACGCCGCGCATGGGGAAACGCACAGCGAAGGGCGGCTGGTGATCGCGCCGCTGACCTGCGCGCTGGTGGAAAAAAGCGACACTATTGAGCTTCGCCCCAATACGCTCATCGCGAAAGCTTACGGCAGACTGGAAATTGAAGAGGGCTACCACTGTAACTACGGCATTGCGCCGCTGTTTGCCGGGGCGCTCGAACAACAGCCGCTGAAGGTCACCGGCTGGGACAGCGAAGGGGAGATTCGCGCAGTTGAGCTGGTGACGCACCCGTTCTTCGTCGCCACGCTGTTTCAGCACGAACGCGCGGCACTGGCCGGGCGTCCCGCGCCGCTGGTGCAGGCCTTTTTACGCGCCGCCCAGCGTTAAGACGGTAAAGCCAGGGGCGCGCCCCTGGCCCGGTTAGCCGACGTGAATCTCTCTGTCGCGTCCGGCTAACGCGCCAAAGATCGCCATGATTATCGACAGCAGCGCGCAGAGGATAAGCGGCAGGCTCCAGCTTGCCAGTAAATCATGCAGTTTCCCCATGACTGGCGGGCCGCCCGCCGCCAGCAGATAGCCCACCGATTGCGCCATACCCGAAAGCGCCGCCGCCTGATGCGCTGAACTGGCGCGCAGGCCGATGAATGTCAGGCCCAGGATCATGGTCGCGCCGGAGCCAAACCCGAACAGCACAACCCACAGGCTGGCATGACCCGGCATTAACCACAGCCCCAGTGCGCTTACCGCGCAAAGCAGCGATACGCCAACGGCGAGGCCTCGCGGGTCTCGCAAACGCGAGAGGATAATCGGCACCGCGATACCGGGCGCCGCCGTCGCCAGCTGTAACACGCCGTGCAGCGAACCGGCCTGCGCCTCGCTGTAGCCCTGGCTTATCAGCATGCTGGGCAGCCACCCTATCACCACGTAATAAATAAGCGAGTTAAGGCCGAGAAAGAGCGTTACCTGCCAGGCGAGCGGCGAGCGCCAGAGCGCGCGCTGTTCACGCGGCGCCGGGCCGCGCACCGTCGAGGCGCTTTTTTGCCGCAGCTGCGGCAGCCACAGCAGCATCGCCAGTAGCGGAAAGACCATCAGCGCCAGTAACGCGCCGCGCCAGCCAAAACCGAGCGCGGCCACCGGCACCACCAGCGCCGAACCCAGTGCCGCCGCCGCGCCCATCGTCAGGGAGTAGGCGCCGGTGAGCCGCGCCACCTGGCCTGGAAAATCGCGCTTGATCATGCCCGGCAGCAGGACGTTGCCAATCGCAATGCCGCAGCCGATGACGGCGGTGCCAAGGAATAACCCGGCCGCGCCGCCCGTTGAGCGCAGCGCGATGCCGGCACAAATCAGCAGCATCGCGCCAAATAAACTGCGCTCCATGCCAAAGCGGCGCGCCAGGCCTGCCGCCAGCGGCGAAACCACGGCGAAGGCGAGCAGCGGCAGCGTGGTCAGCACGCCCGTGCTGGCGGTAGAGAGCGTAAACGTGTCGCGAATGGCGTCCAGCAGCGGCGCCGCGCCGGTAAACGTCACGCGAAGCGTGGTGGCGAGAGTCAAAATGCCCGCCAGTAAAAGCAGGGCGCGGGGACGGGCAAGCGTCGTGGAAGTCATCAGGCTTTCTCAGCAAAAAAACGAGATGCAGAGCATAGCGCTTCTTCGCCTGAATGGAATCAAGCTAAAATGCCAGATAATCGCTAAATTCGGACAAGCGCAATGGAACAGGGATTAGAACTTGAGGGGTATAACCCGGACCTCCACCACGACCCGGCGGTGGCGTTTCGCATACGCGTAGGAGAAAGCGAGCAAGAGATCCCCTTTCACCAGCACCGTAAAGGGCAGCTTATCCTGGCGCTGCACGGCGGCATCGCCTGCGAAGTGGAGCAGGGCGTCTGGATGGTGCCGCCGCAGTACGCGGTCTGGCTGCCGGGCGGCCTTGCCCACAGCAACCGGGCTACGGCGCAGGCCCGGCTCTGCTTTTTGTTTATCGAACCGGGCGCGGTTAAGCTGCCTGAAACCTGCTGCACTCTGAAAGTGTCCCCGCTGGTGCGCGAGCTTATCCTGACGCTTGCAGAGCGTCGTAAAACACAGAGCGATACCGGAGAGACCGCACGGCTGGTGCAGGTGCTGTTCGATGAGCTTCCCCGCCAGCCGGTTGAGCAACTCCAGTTGCCGGTTTCCCGACACCCTAAAATTCGCGTCATGGTCGAAGCGCTGGCGGCGCGGCCGGACGACCGGCGTACGCTTGCCGCATGGGCGGCGCAGTTCGCCATGAGCGAGCGTAATCTGGCCCGTCTGGTGGTGAAAGAGACCGGGTTAAACTTTCGCCGCTGGCGCCAGCAGCTACAGCTCATCGTCGCGCTGCGGTTGCTGATTAATGGTCAACAGGTCACTCAGGTGGCGCAGGCGTTGGGCTATGACTCCACCACTGCGTTTATCACTATGTTTAAAAAAGCGCTGGGCCAGACGCCGGGGCGTTATCTGCGCGACACGCAGGCGCTGTCCTCTTTTTCATAAAAAACGACTGCCAGCCGGGGAAGTTTTCTCCGTCTGGCAGTGGGTTATGCTGCTTTGCGCCATGCCATAAGCGTTTCCTTTTAAGCCGTTGCGCTTAATAACATTTGCGCATATCTATTGCCGATTAAGGAATTTCCAGGATACCGCGCGCTGTGGGAACGTAGAGAGGACGTAATAACTACAGGGATATCAAGGAAAACCTATGGCAGCCGTACTTAACACACAGAAAAAGATCGTGGCGCTGGCCCTGCTGGCGCTGGCGGGCTTCACCGGCGCAGCGCAGGCCGACCAGCTCGCCGAAATTAAAAAAGCGGGCGTGGTAAAAGTGGCGACCTTTGACGCCAACCCGCCGTTTGGCTCGATTGACCCCAAAACCCATAACATCGTTGGTTACGATGTCGATTTCGCGAACGCGCTGGCGAAAAGCCTCGGCGTGAAGCTGGAGCTGGTGGCAACCAACCCGGCGAACCGTATCCCGCTGCTGCAGTCCGGCAAGGCGGATCTCATCGTCGCGGATATCACCATTACCCCGGAACGGGCGCAGGTGGTCGATTTCTCTACGCCCTATTTTGTGACCGGTCAGCAGTTCCTGGTGCCGGCGCGGTCGCCCAATAAGCTTGATGCCTACAGCAAAGCGCGTATCGGCGCTGTGAAGGGAACCACGGGCGAGCAGGCGTTGCATCAGCGCTTCCCGCAGTCGCGCGTCCTCTCTTATGACGACATCCCGCTGGCGCTGACGGCGCTGCGCAACGGCAACGTGCAGGCCATCACCCAGGACAGCACCATTCTGGCGGGGCTGCTGGCGCAAGCGCCGGACAAGGCGCAGTTTAAAATCCTGCCGGATTTGCTCAGCAAAGAGGATATCGGCGTAGGGGTGAAAAAAGGCGAGCCGGCGCTGCTGAAAGCGGTGAATGACGAGCTGGTGAAGCTTGAACAGAGCGGCGAAGCGGCGAAGATTTACGATACCTGGTTCGGCCCTGCGACCAAAACGCCGCAACCGCGTAATTTCAAAATAGAAGCGAAGTAATATGGCGTTTTTTTCTCAGTCCGCGGCCCGAGCCGCGGATTTTTCGCATTTGCAGCAGGCAAGCGTTGAGTTTCGCGACGCGACTAAACGATACGGCGACAACCGGGTGCTGAACGGCATCAACCTCAGGGTTAATCCGGGCGAAGTGGTGGCGATACTTGGCCCTTCCGGCTCCGGCAAATCGACCCTCATCCGGCTGATTAATCAGCTTGAGCCGCTAAGCGAAGGGGAGATTTATATCGACGGCAAACCCACGCGCGGGCTGAGCGGACGGGCGCTGCGCGCGCTGCGAAGCCGCGTCGGCTTTGTTTTTCAGCAGTTCAACCTTTACGCGCATTTGACGGCGCTGGAGAACGTCACGCTGGCGCTGACCCATGTCCATGGCTGGAAGCCGCAGGCAGCGACAGCGAGAGCGCTTGGCCTGCTGGCGCAGGTAGGCTTGCAGGATAAAGCCGGCGAGTTGCCCGCACAGCTCTCCGGCGGACAGCAGCAGCGTGTGGCCATCGCGCGGGCGCTCGCCAGCGAGCCGCAAATTATTCTCTTCGACGAGCCGACCTCAGCGCTCGACCCGGAGATGATAGGCGAGGTGCTCTTTGTGATGAAAACGCTGGCCCACAGCGGCATCACCATGATTGTGGTAACGCACGAGATGCAGTTTGCGCGGGAAATCGCTGACCGGGTGGTGTTTATTGATGGCGGGGAGATCCTGGAGCAGGCGCCGCCGCAGCAGTTTTTCACCGCTCCCGCGCATCCTCGCGCGCAGCGCTTCCTGCAAAAAGTGCTCGACCCGCTGCACCTGGAGCGTAAGGACCTCGCATGAATCTGCACCTTGACTGGCATGGCGTGCTGAGCGGGCAACCGTTGCAGTGGCTTATTTCCGGTTTTCTTACCACCCTCTGGGTTACGCTTGCGGGCATGCTGCTCGCCACCCTGCTTACCGTGCTGTTGCTGGCGCTGCGGCTGGCTGGCGGGGCGGCAGGACGCGGGCTGGTGGCGGCATGGGTCTCGCTGTTTCGTAATACGCCGCTGCTGGTGCAACTGCTGTTCTGGTATTTCGCCGCCTGGAATTTTCTTCCGCAGGCGTTTCGCGGGGTGGTTAACGATGAGCATGCGTGGAGCATTTTGCCCGGCGATGTCTGGTGGTTTACGCCGGAGTTTCTCTGCACGGTCTGGGCGCTGGGGCTCTTTAGCGCGGCTTTTCTGGTAGAGGAGATCCGCGCGGGGCTTCAGGCCGTCGCAAAAGGGCAGGTTGAAGCGGCGCGCTCGCAGGGGTTTAGCGAACAGGCGATTTTTCGCTGGATTTTGCTGGCGCAGGGGCTGCGCAACGCCTGGCAGCCGGTGGTGGGGCAATACCTCAACCTGATGAAGCTCTCTTCGCTGGCAACCGGCATCGGCTTTGCCGAGCTCACTTACCAGGTGCGGCAGATTGAAAGCTACAACGCCCACGCGCTGGAGGCGTTCGCCATCGGCACGGCGCTCTACCTGCTGCTCGGGCTGGCGATGGGCTGGCTTTTTGCCTGGTTTGGCCCGTCAGGCGGCGAACGTAAGCAAGGGAGGGCGGCATAATGGAAAACATCACGGTAATCGCCGATAACCTGGACTACCTGCTGTGGGGCCGGATGGCGCAAGGGGAGCCGGGCGGTGTGCTGCTGACGCTGCTGATGACCCTCGGCGCGGCGCTATTGGCCTTTCCTGGCGGCATCGCGCTTGCCTGTCTGGCCTGGCGCTACGGCGGCGCGGTGCGGCGAGGTTTGTTCGTGTGGGCAGAGTTAATCCGCGGCATTCCGCTCATCTTCGTTATCTTCTGGCTCTGGTTTCTGCTGCCGATGCTGACGGGGGGAGAGATGCCGGGGGCGGTGACGGTAACGCTGGCGCTGGCCTGGTTTACTTCCGCTTCGGTGATGCATACCACGCTCGCCGGGCTGGAAGCCTTGCCGAAAGGCCAGCGCGAAGCGGCGCTGGCGGGCGGGTTCAGCAGCGGGCAGATGCTGCGGTTTGTTTTGCTGCCGCAGGGGCTGCGCAATGTATTGCCGTCGTATATCGGGCTGCTTATCGCGCTGCTGAAAGACACGTCGCTCGCCTTTATCGTCAACGTGCCGGAGCTCACCACCGTCGCCGGGCAGGTTAATAACCGCGTGCAGGTCTACCCGGCGGCGCTATTTATCTTTACCGGCGTGGTCTATTACCTGCTGTGCAGCGCGCTCGGCCTGCTGGTTTCACGACGCTTTTCGCGCCGATCACTGGCGACCAATCAGTAAAGAGACTAACCCCGCAGCGATAAGTGGCCCGACCGGCACCCCCCGGAACAGGGCCACGCCTAATACGGTGCCCACCAGCAGACCCGCGACAATGGTGGGCTGGCCGCTCATCAGCGTGATGCCGCGCCCGCCAAGCCAGGAGACAAAAATCCCCACCGCGATAGCCACCAGCGACTTCCAGTTCAGGAAAGCGTGAAACAGCGTGGAGGTGGGTAATGTGCCGCTGGCGATGGGGGCCAGCACGGCGACGGTGAGAATGATAATGCCCAGGGTGAGCCCCTGTTTTTCGATCCACGGAAACGCCTGCTGCAGCGGCGTCATGCGGATGACTATCAACACCAGAACGGAAATCGCAACCGTGGTGTTATGGCTGATAAAGCCGAGCGCCGCCAGCGCCAGCAAAATCAGCAGCGTGCTGTCAAACATACCAGCTCCTTGCTGAGCCTTTTTAAGAGAAACACAGAAAAGCCGCAGCGGGGGTTTTTATCGATTCGCGCTGCAGCGTTAAGGGATTAGCTGCGGCGAAATGCCACCAGCTCCGGGCGGGCGATACGCAGGTAGTCGGCGGTATCCATGACAATGGATTTTTCCAGCAGACCGGCGTTAAAAGCGATTTCATCAAACCGCTCGAAAATAAGCGGGTCGGCGACCAGCTTCAGGTTCGGGTGGAAGCTGAAGGGTGGAATGGCGCCAAAGACGCAGCCCGTTAGCGCATCCACCTCTGCCGGGCTTGCGAGGGAGGCTTTCAGCCCGCCGACATGTTGCGCCAGCAAGGTCAGGTCCGCCTGCTGGTCTGCTGCCAGAATCGCCAGCACGTGCTGCTTTACGCCGTTGCCCTTGATCTTGCATACCAGCGCCTTAGCGCCCTGGCCCAGGGCGGTGCCGCGAAGCAGAGAGACCGCTTCGCATTTGCCCATTGGCTCATGTTCCATTACCCGATAACGCGCTTCGTTATCTTTTAGCAACTCCACCAGTTGTTCATGCACCGCCACGCCTCTGTCTGTCATTATTTTTCCGTCCGTTGCTGACTGATTATTGTGCTGTTTACGATACGCAGCGCGCCTGAGGTTTGCAATATTCCCGTAACGGGCAAAAGAAAATACCTTCCAAAATAAAAGAGATGGCGAAATGAGCGTAAGAAAATGACCTGACACGTTTGGCTTACCTGAGCGAACTGTATTATCGTGGAATGGCTGGCGAAAATAACGCTTTTGCTATGGGCAAACATTATTTTTGCAGGCCGGGCATGCCATTCAAAACGGTAACGGAATAAATCAGGAGGGTTTCTCTCTTATTTATAGCAAGCGGCGCAGGACGGCAATAAAAAGGAGCGGCGGCGAGCGCTTTTATTTCACGCTTCAGCCTGACGGTTAATAAAGCTTTATTGACTTCATCGATGCGTCATCTGTCCAGGTAACAAAATCGGGTTTCCGGAGGTAGGATATGGCAGAACATCGTGGCGGTTCGGGCAACTTTGCCGAAGACCGCGAAAAAGCTTCTGAAGCGGGCCGCAAGGGCGGCCAGCGCAGCGGCGGCAACTTTAAAAACGACCCTGAGCGCGCTTCCGAAGCGGGCAAGAAAGGGGGGCAGCATAGCCACGATAAGGACCGTAAGTAAATCCTCAAGCGTGGGAAAACAACAGCAGCCTTTCAGGCTGCTGTTTTTATTTATCAGATATAAGAAATTGTTGCAGCGAGCTTTTATCGAGCGGCCGGGAATACCACCAACCCTGGCCGTAGCTTTGAGGGAAATGTGAACGTAAATAATTAACCTGTTCCGCTTCTTCGAGCCCCTCGAAGACAACTTTCTGCGGCATCGATTTAAGCAGCAAGATCAAATTGACCAGCAATGTTTTATTCAGCGAGTGGGTGGTAATAGAGTCGCTAAGGCTTTTATCTATTTTTATCTCATCCACGTCCAGTTGTGAGAGCCAGGAAATAGTCGAGTACCCTGTGCCAAAGTCATCCAGCGCGATAAGAAAACCCGCGCGTTTAAAGCGGGCGATAGCGCAGGACATATTCTCCAGATCCCCGCCCTGGCGTTCGGTTATTTCCAGAATTACCCGGCCAGGCGTTACGCCCTGCAGGCGGGCTTGTTCGCTAAGAAAATGCAGATAGTCATCGGCCAACAGGTCCATCAGGCTTATGTTGATACTTAACGTAAAAGGGTGGCGCTGCATTAGCTCGCGCATCTCGCTGAATGCCCTGGCGGTGACGTACTCGGTTATCTGGCGCATCAACCCGGTTTCTTCCGCCAGCGGGATAAACACCTCGGGCGATATCGCGCCCATATCGTCATCTTCCCAGCGCAGCAGCGCTTCCACGCCGCTCATCGTGCCGCTTTGTATTTCAAAAACCGGCTGGTACACCAGGCTTAGCCGACCTTGCGCCAGTGCGCGCTGTAACCTCGCGGAGAGTGACGTTTTCTTACTGCGCCAGAAATGCCAGCACAGTGAAATAAGGGTGCCGGTAAAGACCGACATAAACAGAATAAAGCCAATAATAATCGGCGACTCGTTAAAAAAACCGGCGGCATGGGAGCCTGCGATGGCGCAGAGATCATAATGCGGGCTGCAGCTTTTTTTGACGATGTAATTCCAGCGGCTTTGCCCGTTAAGCGCCTGGCTTAATTCATCTGCGCCCCTGCCGACGGAAAAATAGCGTTCAGTGCCCGTTTTATTCATGGTCAGCGCGCTGAATAACGCGGTGTCGGGGTCGCTTTCAAAGCGCGAAAAAGCGAAGGGGGAGAGAAAAACGATAAGCCCGTGACGGCGCAGCGCCGTGGCTTCAACGCCGTTCGCCACGGGCAAATGCAAAAACGTGGCGCCGGCAAGCTGTTTTGTCGGTTCCCCTTTCTGCATAAGTGGTAACGGTGGAGTGACCCGTCCCCATAAAACAGAACAAATGAGGCCCTGCTGATTCACCCGCCCCACATCTTTAATTAACTGGTAATTCCACAGCAGGGAACGCAGACGACTGAGATCGGCCTCGCTGCACGGCGGCGTATTGTCGTTACGGGCGTTCTGCTGCGCGATGCCCTGCGCCTGGCGCAACAGGTAAACGCTACGCTCAAGCACGGTCGTGCTGAACGCTTCCACTTTCGCTTCGCTAAGGCGCCATGCGATCGTCTGGGCGACGACCAGAATCAACGCCAGACTGGATAAAATGGCTAAAAGCGTAACCAGCATATGACTGAAGGTGAGATTAATCCGGCGAAGCATGAAGCATATCATCCTGAAGCGCAGCGTGATGGAGCCTGAAAAATTAGCACTATAACGAATGAAATGACCGGTGCAATTATTTATGCAGGTTATTGAACTAACATTAATTATCAGGGTGAACTTAACGCCAATTATTGCCATTTATTTAGCGATGCTTAAATAAGCCAGAGAGCAACGCTTAAATGGCTGATAAATAAAAGCCAGCGGGTTGGCGCTGGCTTTGGATGTTAATTATAGGCTTCGCTCGATTGTTTATGGAACAGTTCGCGGAATACCGGGTAAATATCTTCCTGGTCGCGAATATGCTGCATAGCGAAATTCTCGAACGTCGCCTGCAAATGTTCGTACTCGCGCCACAGAGTCTGATGCGCCCGGCGGGTAATCTCTATGTAGCTGTAATAACGCACCACCGGCAGGATTTTCTTCGCCAGAATTTCGTGACACAGCGGCGAATCGTCAGCCCAGTTATCGCCATCCGAAGCTTGCGCGGCGTAAATATTCCACTGCGCCGGATCGTAACGCTCCTTAACGACCTCATCCATTAACTTCAGGGCGCTGGAAACGATGGTGCCCCCCGTCTCCTGCGAGTAGAAGAACTCATGCTCATCCACCTCTTTCGCCTGGGTATGATGACGGATATAGACCACTTCGACGTTTTTATAGGTCCGGCTCAGGAAGAGATAGAGCAGGATATAAAAGCGCTTGGCCATGTCTTTGGTGGCCTGGTCCATCGAGCCGGAAACGTCCATCAGGCAGAACATGACCGCCTGGCTGGAAGGCTCCGGTCGTTTCTCATAGTTTTTGTAGCGTAAATCGAAGGTGTCGATAAACGGCACCCGCTCGATTTTCGCCCGTAGCTCGGCAATCTCTTTGCGCAGACGTTCCTCTTCCAGCAGTTGTGCGGGTTCGCTCTTCGCCACTTCATCCAGACTTTCTTCAAGCTCGCGCAGTTCGCGGCGCTTGCCTGCGGTCATCGCTGTGCGGCGCGCCAGCGAGTTTTGCAGCGAACGGACCACGCTGATGTTGGCCGGCACGCCGTTAGAGGTATACCCCGCGCGGTGGGTTTTGTACTCGTTAAGCTGTCGGTGTTGGTTTTTCTTCAGGTTAGGCAGGGCAAGGTCTTCGAACAGCAGATCGAGGTATTCATCTTTCGAAATCTGAAAGACAAACTCATCCTGGCCTTCGCCATCGGGGCTCGCCTGGCCCTGGCCGCTGCCTGAACCGCCGCCGCCGCCCTGCGGGCGTTCCACGCGGTCATTCTGCACAAAGTGGTCATTACCAGGATGAACGCGGTGGCGCAGGCCGCCGCGCCCCTGATGGAACATCGGTTCGCTGATATCTTCCGTAGGAATGGAGACGGACTCGCCGCTCTCCACGTCGGTTACCGAACGCTTGTTGATGGCCTCGGAAATCGACTGCTTGATTTGCGCTTTATAACGGCGCAAGAAGCGCTGGCGATTCACCATGCTCTTGTTTTTACCGTTAAGCCGCCGGTCAATAAAATAGGCCATATCTCCCCCAGACTGCATATATGCCAGCGCAGCAAAGCCGCAGGTCACGCCTGCGGCCTGTGTCGGACCGCTGTGGTTATGACGATTTACGTACGCGCAGATACCATTCGCACAGCAGGCGAACCTGCTTACGCGTATAGCCTTTCTCCATCATACGATCGACAAAATCGTCATGTTTTTTCTGCTCGTCGGTCGAGGTCTTAGCGTTAAATGAAATTACCGGCAGCAGCTCCTCGGTATTCGAGAACATTTTCTTCTCAATAACCGTGCGCAGCTTCTCGTAGCTGGTCCAGTTCGGATTGCGGCCGCTGTTATTCGCCCGGGCGCGCAGCACGAAGTTAACGATTTCGTTGCGGAAATCTTTCGGGTTGCTGATGCCCGCCGGTTTCTCAATTTTTTCCAGTTCCGCGTTCAGGGATTCACGGTCGAACAGCTGGCCGGTATCCGGGTCGCGATACTCCTGATCCTGGATCCAGAAATCCGCATAAGTGACATAACGATCGAAGATGTTCTGCCCGTATTCGGAATAGGATTCCAGATAGGCGGTCTGGATCTCTTTGCCGATGAACTCGGCATATTTCGGGATCAGATAGCCTTTTAAATATTCCAGGTAACGCTCCGCCAGCTCCTGCGGGAACTGCTCGCGCTCGATTTGCTGCTCCAGCACATAGAAGAGGTGGACCGGGTTGGCCGCCACTTCGGTATGGTCGAAGTTAAAGACGCGTGAGAGAATTTTAAAGGCGAAACGGGTCGAGAGGCCGTTCATCCCTTCATCCACACCCGCATAGTCGCGATACTCCTGGTAGGATTTCGCTTTCGGGTCGGTATCTTTCAGGCTCTCGCCGTCATAGACGCGCATTTTGGAATAGATGCTGGAGTTTTCCGGCTCTTTCAGGCGCGAAAGAATCGAGAAGCGGGCCAGCGTTTCCAGGGTGCCCGGCGCGCAAGGCGCGTGGGTCAGCTCGCTGTGGTTAAGCAGCTTTTCGTAAATTTTGATCTCTTCAGAGATGCGCAGGCAATAAGGCACCTTAACGATGTAAACGCGGTCAAGGAACGCCTCGTTGTTTTTGTTGTTACGGAACTGCACCCATTCCGATTCGTTGGAGTGCGCCAGGATAATGCCGTTAAACGGCAGGGCGGAGATCCCTTCGGTGCCGTTGTAGTTGCCTTCCTGCGTCGCGGTCAGCAGAGGGTGCAGCACCTTGATAGGCGCTTTAAACATCTCCACGAACTCCATAATGCCCTGGTTGGCGCGGCAGAGCGCGCCGGAGTAACCGTAGGCGTCCGGATCGTTCTGGGCGTGGTTTTCCAGTTTACGGATATCCACTTTCCCCACCAGCGCGGAGATATCCTGGTTGTTCTCATCGCCCGGTTCAGTTTTCGCAATCGCGATTTGCTCAAGGATGGAAGGCCAGACTTTTACCACGCGGAATTTCGTGATGTCGCCGCCAAACTCATGCAGCCGTTTCGCCGCCCAGGGCGACATGATAGTGCCGAGGTAACGACGCGGGATCGAATACTCTTTTTCCAGGATCTGCGCATCTTCCTGCGGGTTGAACAGGCACAGCGGATGATCGTTGACCGGGCTGCGTTCGCCGTTGGCGCTCAGCACATAAATCGGTACGCGCTGCATCAGCGCTTTCAGACGCTCCGCCAGCGACGACTTACCGCCGCCCACCGGGCCGAGCAGATAAAGGATCTGTTTCTTCTCTTCAAGCCCCTGAGCGGCATGTTTCAGGTATGAAACAATCTGCTCAATGGCGTCTTCCATGCCGTAAAACTCCTCAAACGCCGGGTAACGTGCAATCACCCGGTTCGAAAAGAGACGGGACAGCCGTGGTTCCTGGGCAGTATCCACCATCACTGGCTCACCTATGGCCATCAGTAGCCTTTCTGCCGCGTTGGCATAAGCACTGCGATCTTGCCGGCAAACGGTAAGAAACTCCTGCAGTGTGAACTCTTCGTCCTTGGCAGCCTCATAACGCTGGCGATAATGATCGAATATATTCATGGCATGCCGTCCTTTCGTTTTAGCACAGGTTTAAGAGCCGTTCATATGAATAGTGGAGGCTCCCGGAAGACGTATTCTGAGTACAGCAACCCTTATGCCAACTGATGCGTTTTTGCGCGTTGCGCTGTGCTACTGCGGTCAGGGTAATGCACCTTCTTAAGTTAAAGCGTAGATGGCATTTATAAAACTTGCCTGGCGCTTTACGCGATTTTCAAATACATATCAATAACTCATCCTTAGCATTTCATTATCAACTTAAGCGGCAAAGCGCTGATTCATCAACGAGTCATAAAACTGCAAGTCGTTTGTCACGATGTTTTGTAAACCTGCCAGGTTTAGCGTGATGTAAAGAGTGATGAAAAATTTTGGGATGAGGGGGTTGCGCGGTTACACTTCACTTCGCTGATTATTTGATGAAAGGACGTAATGGATTGTGAGCAAATTCAAATTTCTGGCATTAGGCGTCGCGATGGCGTCAATGAGCGCTGCGGCGCTGGCTGAAGGCCCGCTGTCAATTGGCGTAGGGGCGGGCTGGGCGGACACCCCCTACAAAGAGTATGACCAGAAAGTTGTGCCTATTCCGGTCATCAATTACGAAGGGGATAACTTCTGGGTTCGTGGCCTCGGCGCGGGCTATTACGTCTGGAACGACCAGACGGATAAGCTCTCCATCATGGCCTATTATCTTCCGTTCCAGTTCAAGCCGAAGGACAGCGATGACGAACAGCTTCGCCGTCTGGATAAACGCAAGTCCACCTTAATGGCGGGCCTTTCCTACACGCACTTCACGCAGTACGGTTTCCTGCGCACCTCTCTTGCAGGCGACACGCTGGATAACAATAACGGCATCCTCTGGGATATCGCCTGGCTTTATCGCTATACCAACGGCAACCTGACGCTGACGCCTGGCATCGGCGCGGAGTGGAACAGCGATAACATGAACGAGTACTACTTCGGCGTGAGCCGCAACGAGTCTCGCCGCAGCGGCCTTGACGATTACGATCCGGAAGATGGCTGGAACCCGTATGTTGAGTTGACCGCCAGCTATCGTATGTCGGACAACTGGACAGTTTACGGCTCCGGGCGCTATACCCGTCTTAGCGACGAGATCAAAGACAGCCCGATGGTGGATAAATCCTGGGCGGGTCTGTTATCAGCGGGTGTGACATACACCTTCTGATCCTGTGTAGTGCATATATTGCTTAATAACGGGGCGTTCGCGCCCCGTTTGCATTTCCGTGGTGCAATGTTTACAGGCAACGGTTACGGAGGATGTGATGGCGAAAAAAGAGGTTATCTTTCCTGAAGCGCTGGCGCTGCCCGCTATTGGCCAGGGAACCTGGTACATGGGGGAAAAGGCGAGCCAGCGCAAGAGCGAGGCGGATGCACTGCGCGCGGGCGTCGACCTCGGTTTAACGCTTATCGATACCGCTGAGATGTATGCCGAAGGCGGCGCTGAAAAAGTGGTGGGCGAGGCGATACGCGGGCTGCGCGACAACGTGTTTCTGGTTTCCAAAGTCTACCCGTGGAATGCGGGCGGAGCGAAAGCCATTGCCGCCTGCGAAGCGAGCCTGAAGCGACTCGGCACCGATTATCTCGATCTCTACCTGCTGCACTGGCGTGGCGATATCCCGCTGGAAGAGACGGTCGACGTCATGCAGACGCTGATGCAGCAGGGGAAAATCCGCCGCTGGGGCGTCTCTAATCTGGATTACGACGATATGCAGGCGCTCTGGCGCATCGGCGGTGGCAGCGAGTGCGTTACCGATCAGGTGCTGTACCATCTCGCCTCCCGCGGCATAGAACATGACCTGCTACCCTGGTGCCAGCAGCATCAGGTGCCGGTCATGGCTTACTGTCCGCTGGCGCAGGCGGGCAGGCTGCGCGAAGGGTTGATGCATGACCCGGTGGTAAATGATATTGCCCGCGAGCGCGGCATTTCGGTAGCGCAACTGCTGCTGGCGTGGGTTATCAGCCATCAGGGGGTAATGGCTATTCCTAAAGCGGGCAGCGTAATGCATGTGAAAGAAAACGCGGCCGCGCTGGAGATAAGCTTAAGCGACGACGAACTGGCCCGGCTGGATAACGCATTTCCGGCGCCAAAAGGAAAAACGCGGCTGGATGTGGTGTAAGCGCGTTTTCCCCTCGCCGGGAGGCGAGGGGAGCGAGGCTTACCCTTTTTTCACTACGCGCAGCGTCTGCGCCAGGCGGGAAGGTTTCTCAACGCGTGTTTTCTGCGGCGTCGTCACGCAGGCGGTCTCCACGCAAACAAAGCTCTTATAGCCCTCATCCGGTACGTCCGCCATGCTGACAGAGAGCGCCGGGCCCGGGTTCCAGCCCACCACATTGCTGTGGTGGTGATGCACCACTTCAATACAGCGCTTGAGCGCAGCGTCGTGAATCAGGCTGCACGCTTCGGCGTTCAGATAAACGCGGTCGGTGCGGTCCGGGAAGGTCTGGACGCCATCGCTAAGTTTGCCCTGTTCCCCGCCGTTCACTTTATCAATATAGGTGTCGCCAAGGCCGCTGACCTTAACCGCGCTGATGTCGCCTACGTTGAAGTAGGTGTGCAGCGCAGAGGTAGTTTCGAAATCGCCGTGCGCTTCCAGTTCCATTTCACACGTTTTGCCTACTTTGAAACGGGCGTAGAGCGTGAAATCGTGCGGCCAGTACTGACGGCTGGCATCGCTGCTGTGCAGTTCAAACGTCAGCACGACGCCGTTTTCGTCTTCATTATGAGCGCTTAAGGACCAGGGCAGGTTGCGGGCGAAGCCGTGAGAAGGCAGTTCTTTCTGCGCCGCCGGGCCAAACCACGGCCAGCAGACAGGCACGCCGCCGCGCAGCGCCACGCCAGTTTTGAATGGCGTAATGTCGCTCAGCCACAGCACTTCTTCTTCGCCGGCCGGTTTCCAGGAGAGCAAATGCGCGCCCTGCAGCGCAAATGAGGCACGAACCTGAGGGTGATCCACCACGATCAGTTCCAGCTCATCCTGCTGGCGGCGGGAAAGGACAGGCGTAATCTGTTCAACTACCGGCAGCGCAAAAATCTTATTCATCATTTCGGGCAATCCTCTGTCTCGAAGCCATAAAAAAGGGCGACCGAAGTCGCCCTTAGGATCAGATTCTCATCTCGTCTTATTTGGAGATGTGAGCGATCAGGTCCAGAACTTTGTTGGAGTAGCCGGTTTCGTTGTCGTACCAGGAAACCAGTTTCACGAAGTTGTCGTTCAGCGCGATACCTGCTTTGGCATCGAATACAGAAGTGCAGATTTCGCCGTTGAAGTCGGTGGAAACCACGTCATCTTCGGTGTAGCCCAGCACGCCTTTCATTTCGCCTTCAGCCGCTTTCTTAATCGCGTCTTTGATCTGCTCGTAAGTGGCTGCTTTTTCCAGACGAACGGTCAGGTCTACAACGGATACGTTCGGGGTCGGAACGCGGAACGCCATACCAGTCAGTTTGCCGTTCAGTTCCGGCAGCACTTTACCTACCGCTTTAGCTGCGCCGGTAGAGGACGGGATGATATTCTGAGCCGCGCCACGGCCGCCGCGCCAGTCTTTGTGAGACGGGCCGTCAACGGTTTTCTGCGTAGCGGTGGTAGCGTGAACGGTAGTCATCAGACCTTCGATGATGCCGAAGTTGTCGTTGATAACTTTAGCCAGCGGCGCCAGGCAGTTGGTGGTGCAGGATGCGTTGGAAACGATGTCCTGGCCTGCGTATTTATCAAAGTTAGCACCACGTACGAACATCGGGGTGTTGTCTTTGGACGGGCCAGTCATTACCACTTTTTTCGCGCCAGCGGTGATATGCTTACGAGCGGTTTCGTCGGTCAGGAAGATACCGGTTGCTTCAGCGACTACGTCAACACCCACTTCATCCCATTTCAGGTTAGCCGGGTCTTTTTCAGCGGTAACGCGGATTTTTTTACCGTTAACGATCAGGTGACCGTCCTGCACTTCAACGGTACCGTCGAAACGGCCGTGAGTGGAGTCATACTTCAGCATGTAAGCCATGTAGTCAGCGTCTAACAGATCGTTGATTGCAACGATTTCCACGTCAGAACGTTTCTGAGCAGCACGGAAAACAATGCGACCGATACGGCCAAAACCGTTGATACCTACTTTGATAGTCATATATTCCACCAGCTATTTGTTAGTGAATAAAAGGTTGGCTGTAAAATTACAAAAACCTTACGCAGCGTCAAGCGGAATCGTGTCAATCATTGCGACAAATCAATCCTGTGCACAACCTTTGCTCGACTGACTCGCTCACTCTTCCTTTTGAGCTACAGCACCACATTGGGACGTTGCGGTGAATTTTAAAGGCCCATTAAACCAAAAACGTGAACGCCATCACATTTAGCCCCTGGGCTTTCTTTCAGCGCTAAGTTTAGTCTAAAAGATGACACGTCACTGTTAATGTTTTGTTAGAATCTGCCAGATAATGTGACTGCTTAACCCTGCCCCGAGATGTGAATTATGGCCAATCAAAACTCCCAGGATGAACTGAAGAAAACCCTGACGGAAATGCAGTTTTATGTCACCCAGAACCACGGCACCGAGCCGCCGTTCACCGGTCGTCTGCTGCATAACAAGCGGGAAGGCGTCTACCACTGCCTGGTGTGCGATGCGCCTTTGTTTAACTCGCAATCCAAATATGACTCTGGCTGCGGCTGGCCGAGTTTTTATGAGCCGGTAAGCGAAAATGCTATCCGCTATCTCAATGATTACTCGCACGGCATGCAGCGTATTGAGATCCGTTGCGGCACCTGCGATGCGCATTTAGGTCACGTTTTCCCGGATGGCCCACAGCCGACAGGCGAACGTTATTGCGTCAACTCCGCCTCACTGAGCTTTTCTGATGACGACGGCGGCGAGCAAATTAAAGGCTGAAGAATCGATTCAGCAAATTATTCCTGGAGACTTGCTTTTATGAACCTGGATGACCTCATCAGCAGCATGACGCCGGAAGTTTATCAGCGCCTCGCCACGGCGGTGGAATTGGGAAAATGGCCTGACGGCGTGGCGCTGACGCCGGAGCAAAAAGAGAACAGTTTGCAGCTGGTGATGATGTGGCAAATGCGCAATAACACGGCGCCGCAGCATATGACCATCGGCACGGACGGCGCTATCGTCATGAAGAGCAAACAGCAGCTTAAAGAAGAGTTCGGCATTGTGCCGCCTGCTATTGCCAGGATGAAGCCCGAGTAAGCTGAACGCAAAGCTGAACGCGTTGCTGAACGAAAAAGCCCTCCGTATGGAGGGCTTTTTTACTGGCCTGAAAGGAAGCGCGACGGCGCGGGTCGTTAACCCTGCATTTCCCGCCAGTCATCGAGCGTGTAGAGCGTTGCGCCTTCCGTCGCCATCTCCATAAACGCGCGGGCGCTATCCTGCGGCTGTAAGTTAACGCCGCGACAGCCGTCGGTGATAACGTTTACGTCATAGCCAAGCTTCAGCGCATCCAGGGTGGTGAATTTCACACAATAGTCCGTTGCAAGCCCCATCACTATCAGCTCGCTGACGCCGCGCTCACGAAGCCAACTGTCCAGCGCCGTTTTCTGGCGGTGGCCGTTATCGAAAAAAGCGCTGTAGCTGTCAATAGTAGGGTTCTCGCCTTTGTAGAACACCGCTTCAATGGCTTTTTTATTTAACAGCGGGTGCAGTTCCGCCCCTTCGGTATGTTGCACGCAATGGTCTGGCCACCAGGTTTGCGGCAGACCGTCAAGCGTGCCCTGGGTAAAGGGCTCGGTTCCCTGCACCGAGGCGAAGCTACCATGGTTCGCCGGATGCCAGTCCTGGCTTGCCACAATCCGGATGTCACGGGCCTGACACCACTCAATCAGCGCGTTCGCTACGTCCACCGTGCTGTCGCCTTCCGGGACGGAGAGCGCGCCGCCGGCGCAGAAGTCATTTTGCAAGTCCACCAGCAGCAGGGCGCGTGCAGTCATGAAAGCCTCCTTATTCGTCCGGGGTCAGCTCACCGCGCAGGTTGCGCATCATCGCGTCGCGAATTTCGCTGGCGTCCAGCCCCTGGCTCAGTAAGTAATGGAGTTTAGTCAGCGTCGCTTCCACTGTCATATCGAAGCCGCTGATAACGCCCGCATGCGCCAGCGCGTTGCCGGTGGCGTAACCGCCCATGTTGACTTTACCGGACATGCATTGGGTCAGGTTGACCACCACAATACCGCGCGCGCACGCTTCACCCAGCTCTTTGAGGAATTCGCCGTTCTGCGGCGCGTTGCCCACGCCATACGATCGCAGGATAAGCGCGCGCACCGGCTGACGCAGGAAGTTTCGCACCACATCCGCGGAAATGCCCGGATAGATGGTGACGACGCCGATAGGCTGCGGCGTAATCGGGTGCACCTGCAATTCACCGTGTCCGTGAGGCGCAGGCGGCGTATTCAGGCGACGTATATGAATGCCTGCTTCTAACAGCGGCGGCAGGTTAGGGGAGGCGAAGGCGTCAAAACCATCCGCGTGCGCCTTGGTGGTGCGGTTGCCGCGATAGAGACGATTGTTGAAAAAGAGCGTGACTTCGTTAATGGGATAGTTCGCCGCGACGTAAAGCGAGTTCAGCAGATTGATTTGCCCATCCGAGCGCAGTTCCGCAAGGGGGATCTGCGAGCCGGTGACAATAACCGGTTTACTGAGGTTCTCCAGCATGAAGGAGAGGGCCGAGGCGGTGAAGGCCATGGTGTCGGTGCCGTGAAGGATAACAAAGCCGTCGTAATCATCGTAGTGGGCTTTAATGTCATCGGCGATATGCTGCCAGTCCTGCGGCGTCATATCCGAGGAATCCATCAGCGGGGCGTATTCATGAATGGTGAAATCCGGCATTTCGGGGCGGTGAAACTCCGGCATCAGGGAGAGCTGGCGCTGCAGATGGCCGGAGACCGGAATGTAACCCTGTTCAGAGCGTTGCATACCGATGGTGCCACCGGTGTAGGCAACGTAAATCGATTTCTTTTGCATGGTATCGCTTAGGTTGTGCATAAATAGGCGCAGTATAGTGGCGCGGGGAGAAAAAAACAGCCCGGCAAAAGCCGGGCCGGGATAGCGTTAACGCACGTTGCCGCAGGTCAGGCAGAAGGCGTAACGGTTTTGCGGGTCGTTAAAGGCGGCGAGTTTATCGCTTTCCGCCTTCGCGGTTTTGGCCGCCTCGCTGAGCGGCGCCGGCAGATAAGCCTGCAACGCTTGCGGCAGCATCGCCTGTACCGAGCCGCTTACGCCGCTGAGCACCATATCCATAAAGGTGGGCTCGTCCTGGTAATAGTCGACGTGCCAGCTTTTCAGTTTCGCAAGCTCCGCCGCCTTCGCCACCGCGTCGTCGAAGTCGCCGAGGCTGTCCACCAGACCGTTGTTTTTCGCATCCTGACCGGTCCAGACGTGGCCCTGGGCAATTTCATCAATCTGCTGCGGCGTTTTGCTGCGTGACTGCGCCACCAGGTTGATAAAGCGCTGATAGCCGTTTTCGATGGTGAGCTGCATCATTTGCTGCACTTCCGGCGGCAGCGCCTTAGTGACGGACACGTCCGCCAGCGGGGACGTTGCCACGCCATCAGTGTGTACGCCAATAGCATCAAGGCTGTTTTCCATGGTGTTGATCACGCCGAAGATGCCGATAGAGCCCGTCAGCGTGCTGGGGTTCGCCACAATGTAATTCGCAGGGGTCGAAATCCAGTAGCCGCCGGAAGCCGCCATGCCGCCCATTGAAACCACCACCGGTTTGCCCGCCGCTTTGGCGGCCGCCAGTTCAGCGCGGATGACTTCCGACGCGGTCACGCTGCCGCCAGGGCTGTTTACGCGTAGCACGATCGCTTTTACCTGCGGGTCGAGGCGCGCGTCGCGGATCTGCGAGGCGGTGGTATCGCCGCCGACATTACCTTGCGTCTCTTCGCCGTCCATAATCGCGCCGTTAGCAAAAATCACGGCGACGGACGCGCCCTGCTGTGTCGGCTTATTCACCGGGTAGTCGTAAAGGCTTACCGCGCTGAAGTCTTTATCCTTTTTGCTCCAGCCAAATTGCTTAACCAGCGCTTTTTCCACCTCGGCGCTGGAGGCAAGCGCATCCACAAGCTTATTGTCGAGCGCATATTTCGCCGTGTCGCCGCCTGCTTTTTGCAGCCCGGCCAGCAGCCCCTGCGCGCCCGGGAAGACTTGCGAGGCAGGAATTTGCCGGTTGGCCGCCAGCGTATTGAGATAATTTTGCCAGAGTTCGCCAATCCAGCGGCTATCCGCTTCCCGCGCCTGCGGCGACATATCGTCACGAATAAACGGCTCCACGGCGGATTTATAGGTACCGACGCGGAAAACGTGGGTGCTCACCTTCAGCTTATCGAGCAACGACTTATAGTAAAGCCCGTTAGTGGCGAAGCCGTGCAGATCCACTTCACCCTGCGGTGACAGCCAGATCTTATTGGCGAAGCTCGCCAGGTAATACTGGCCCTGGGTGTAGCTGTCGCCTACCGCCAGCACCGGCTTGCCGCTGTCGCGAAACTCGCGCAGCGCCTTGCCGATATACTGCATAGAGGGTTGGTCGGCCCCGGCGAAATCTTTCAGATCCAGCACGATGCCGGTGATATTGCGGTCGTTTTTCGCCTGGCGAATCGCGGCCACGATATCAAACAGCGAGTTTTCCTGAAGCCTGTCGGAGTTGGCGCCGAACAGCTGGCGGCCCAGCGCGCCAAGCTTGTTGTTGACGGATGGTTTGTCCACCACCACGCCGGTAATATCCAGCAGCAGCGCGCCGCGACCCGGCTGCGATGACTCGCCGCCGCCAAGCTGCATCCAGATGCCGACGCCTGCCAGGATGAGCAAAATAAAGAACAGGTTCATCACCAGTTCGCGGATAAAATTGAGCAGACGCCATGTCCACTTAAAAAAGCCGGCAATAATTCGCCACAGGGTTCGCATATCCTCTCCCTAATCGTGTGAACGGGGGTATCCCGTAAGCCGCCCGCCTCAAACGCGGGGGCGCTCAAAGTGTAAATAGAGGCAGGCGGCTTGTCAGCAGGAAAGAGGGGCGATGCTGTAACAAAAGAGGGCGCTGTGTTAATTTTGTAAACAAAATGCATGACAGGAGAGACCTGATGGACGCACTTGAACTGCTCGTTAACCGCCGTAGCGCCTCCCGGCTGGCCGAACCTGCGCCAGCGGGCGAAGCGCTGGAAAATATCCTGCGCGCCGCGATGCGCGCCCCCGATCACGGCACCCTGCAACCCTGGCGATTCTTTATTATCGAAGGCGAAGGGCGTGAGCGCTTTAGTCAGCTGCTGGAAAAAGCCGCACGGGAAACCGGGCAGGATGAAAAGGCTATCGAGAAAGCGCGCAACGCGCCGTTTCGCGCGCCGATGATTATCACCGTGGTCGCGCACTGCGAAGCGCACCCGAAAGTGCCGCAGTGGGAGCAGGTGGCTTCTGCGAGTTGCGCGGTCATGGCGATGCAGATGGCGGCGCTGGCCCAGGGCTTCAACGGCATCTGGCGCAGCGGCGCGCTAACGGAAAGCCCGCAGGTTCGCGAAGCGTTCGAATGCCGCGAGCAGGATCGGATTGTCGGTTTTCTCTATCTCGGCACCCCGCAGTTAAAAGCCTCCACGACCATCAGCGTGCCCGATACCGCGCCTTTTGTTCGCCATTTTTAATAAAAACGCCTCTGGCTGTCTGGATTGTGAGCAAAAGCGGCGCAATTCAGACAGCCGTACTTATCACCCTCTCTTTCTGGCGCTACCATAGGCGCGCGTCGTCCCGCCCGCAGGGTGCGACACCGTTCATCAACAGGAGAGGTCCATGAGTGAGCAAGCTATTCGTTTGACGCAATACAGCCACGGAGCCGGTTGCGGTTGCAAAATTTCCCCGAAAGTGCTGGAGACCATCCTGCACAGCGAGCAGGCGAAGTTTGTCGACCCGAACCTGCTTGTGGGCAACGAAACCCGCGACGACGCCGCGGTCTACGATCTGGGCAACGGCACCTGCATCATCAGCACCACCGATTTCTTCATGCCTATCGTTGACGATCCGTTTGACTTCGGCCGCATCGCCGCCACCAATGCCATCAGCGATATCTACGCCATGGGCGGCAAACCGATCATGGCGATAGCCATTCTCGGCTGGCCCGTTAACACGCTGGCGCCGGAAATTGCCCGCGATGTGATTGAAGGGGGCCGCGCCGCCTGCCAGCAGGCGGGCATCAGCCTCGCAGGCGGCCACTCCATTGACGCGCCTGAACCTATTTTCGGCCTCGCGGTGACCGGCGTTGTGCCAACCGAGCGGGTGAAGAAAAACAGCACCGCTGAAGCGGGCTGCAAACTCTTCCTCACCAAGCCGCTCGGCATCGGCGTGCTGACCACCGCCGAGAAAAAGTCGCTGCTGCGCGATGAGCATAAAGGTCTGGCCGCTGAAGTGATGTGCCGTATGAACAAAGCGGGGGCGGATTTCGCCAGGGTTGAAGGCGTGAAGGCAATGACCGACGTGACTGGCTTCGGCCTGCTCGGCCACCTGAGCGAAGTATGCCAGGGGGCGGGCGTACAGGCGGAAATCTGGTATCAGGAGGTGCCGAAGCTGCCGGGTGTGGAAGACTATATTGCCCAGGGCGCGGTGCCGGGCGGCTCGGCGCGCAACTTCGCCAGCTACGGCCACCTGATGGGCGAGATGCCGGAAGCCTGGCGCAACCTGCTGTGCGACCCGCAAACCTCCGGCGGCCTGCTGCTGGCCGTCACGCCGCAAGCCGAAGCGGAGGTCGCTGCCATCGCGGCGGAGCACGGCATTACGCTGAGCGCCATCGGCGAACTGAGAGACGCCCGCGCAGGCCGTCCGATGATTGAGATCCGCTAACGCCATGCGGTTGTTCATCGCCGAAAAGCCCAGCCTCGGGCGCGCCATCGCCGACGTGCTGCCTAAGCCGCACCGCAAAGGCGATGGTTTCATCGAATGTGGCAACGGTCAGGTGGTAACCTGGTGCGTAGGCCATCTGCTTGAGCAGGCGCAACCCGATGCGTATGACAGTCGCTATGGGCGCTGGAACCTGGCGGACCTGCCTATCGTGCCGGAAAAATGGCAGTTGCAGCCGCGCGCCTCAGTGACCAAACAGCTCAACGTAATAAAAAAGCTGCTGCGCGAAGCGAGCGAAGTGGTGCACGCGGGCGACCCGGACCGCGAAGGACAGTTGCTGGTAGACGAAGTGCTGGACTACCTGCAGCTCCCTGCGGAAAAACGCAAGCAGGTACAACGTTGCCTGATAAACGACCTCAACCCGCAGGCAGTGGAGCGCGCCATCTCCCGCCTGCGTGAAAACCGGGAGTTTGTGCCGCTCAGCACTTCTGCGCTGGCCCGCGCCCGCGCTGACTGGTTGTATGGCATCAACATGACCCGCGCGTATACCCTCCTTGGGCAAAATGCCGGCTATCAGGGGGTATTGTCGGTCGGGCGCGTGCAAACGCCGGTGCTGGGGCTGGTGGTCAGACGCGATGAAGAGATAGAAAACTTCATACCCAAAGATTATTTCGAAGTGAAAGCGCATATCGTCACGCCGAAGGATGAGCGCTTTGTCGCCACCTGGCAGCCCAGCGAGGCGTGCGAGCCGCACCAGGATGAAGAGGGCAGGCTGCTTAACCGGGCGCTTGCTGAGCATGTCGTCAAGCGTATCGCCGGGCAGCCCGCGAGGGTCACGGCCTACAGCGATAAACGCGAATCGGAAGCCGCGCCGCTGCCGTTTTCCCTTTCGGCATTACAGATTGAAGCGGCGAAGCGCTTTGGTCTTTCGGCGCAGAACGTGCTGGATATCTGCCAGAAGCTCTATGAAACCCACAAGCTGATTACCTACCCGCGTTCCGACTGCCGCTATCTGCCGGAAGAGCATTTTGCCGGACGGCACGCGGTAATAAAGGCGATTGGCGTTCACGCAAGCGATCTGCTGCCGCAACCGGCGGTGGACCCGGAGCGCCGTAACCGCTGCTGGGATGATAAAAAGGTCGATGCGCACCACGCCATCATTCCGACAGCCCGCAGCTCTTCCGTTTCGCTTAACGACGGCGAGGCGAAAGTGTACGGGCTTATCGCCCGCCAGTACCTGATGCAATTCTGCGCTGACGCGGTATTTCGCAAATGCGTTATCGACCTTGATATCGCAGGCGGCAAGTTTATCGCCAAAGCCCGCTTTCTGGCGGAAGCGGGCTGGCGCACACTGCTTGGGGCGAAAGAGCGGGATGAAGAAAACGATGGCTCGCCTTTGCCGGTGGTCGCCAAAGACGATGAACTGCTGTGCGAGCATGGCGAAGTGGTGGAGCGGCAGACGCAGCCGCCGCGCCATTTCACCGACGCCACCTTGCTTTCCGCAATGACCGGCATCGCCCGCTTTGTGCAGGATAAAGATCTCAAAAAAATCCTGCGCGCCACCGACGGGCTGGGAACAGAGGCCACCCGCGCGGGGATTATCGAGCTGTTGTTTAAGCGCGGCTTTCTGGAGAAGCAGGGGCGTTATATTCGCTCGACCGAGCCGGGCCGGGCGCTTATCCATGCGCTGCCGGAGCTGGCGGCGCGTCCGGACATGACGGCGCAGTGGGAATCGACGCTGACGCAAATCAGCGAGAAGCAGTGCCGTTATCAGGACTTTATGACGCCGCTGGTGCAAACCCTCTACGCGCTGATAGACCAGGCGCGCAGCGCGCCGGTTCGCCAGTTCCGCGGCCTCGCGGCGCCGCAGGCCAAAGGGGCGCGGAAATTCAAAGGCGGCAAAAAAGGCGGCGGACGCAGTAAAAAAACCGGCGCGCCCGCGTCGGGCGGCGCAATGGAGTAAACCCCTTGTTTAGGTGTGGTTTTGCTTTATCATGTCGGCGCCGCGGGTGCGGCGTAACGGATAACGCGACAGGTGTTTTCAATGGACAATGAAACGAAAGTACTGCAACTGATGAAAGAGGCTGGCAAGCCGGTTTCGGCGGGTGAAATTGAAAAGGTTTGCGAGCTCGAGCGCAAAGCCATCGATAAGGCGTTTAAGAACCTGAAAGCGCAGGGGCGCATTGTCTCCCCGGTTCGCTGTAAATGGCAGCCCGCTTAACTGACCTTGATAAGCCTGCGTCGCGCCGACGCAGGCTTTTTTATTCTCCGCCGTTCAGATAACGCCCTGCGCCAGCATCGCGTCCGCCACTTTCACAAAGCCCGCGATATTGGCGCCGCGCACATAGTTTACCTGGCGCTCGCCTTCGCCATAGGTCACGCAGGCGTGGTGGATGTCGTGCATGATGTGGTGCAGGCGGGCGTCCACTTTCTCCGCTTTCCACCCCATACGCGCGGCGTTTTGCGCCATCTCAAGCCCGGAAGTGGCGACGCCGCCCGCATTGGCCGCTTTTCCTGGGGCAAAGAGCACGCCCGCTGCCAGAAACGCGTCGGTAGCTTCAATCGTGGTGGGCATATTCGCGCCTTCCGCCACGGCTTTTACGCCATTGGCGATGAGCGTTAATGCCGCCTCGAGATCCAGTTCATTTTGCGTAGCGCAGGGCAGGGCGATATCCACCGGCACGCTCCAGGGCTGTTTGCCTTCCAGATACGTCAGCTTAAACTCGCGCGCGTAATCGGCTACGCGGCCGTCGCGGCTTGCCTTAATCTGCGCCAGTCGCGCCAGCTTTTCCGTCGTGAAGCCGCTTTCATCCACCACCGTGCCGTTGGAATCGGAGGCGGTGATGACGCGCGCGCCGTAAAGCATCGCTTTTTCAATAGCGTATTGCGCGACATTGCCGGAGCCGGAGACCGCCACGCGCATCCCTTCAAGCGCCATGCCGTGCTGCTTGAGCATGGCGTCGGTGAAGTAAATCAGTCCATAGCCGGTCGCTTCCGGGCGAATCAGACTGCCGCCGAAAGAGAGCCCTTTGCCGGTAAAGACGCAGGCGTTATGGTTGCCGAGCTTTTTCATCATGCCCGCCATATAGCCGACCTCGCGTCCGCCCACGCCGATGTCGCCCGCCGGAACGTCGGTATCCGGGCCGAGGTGGCGCCACAGTTCGGTCATCAGCGCCTGGCAAAAACGCATAATTTCGCCTTCGCTCTTGCCTTTGGGGTCGAAATCGCTGCCGCCTTTGCCGCCGCCCATGGGCAGCGTCGTCAGTGCATTTTTAAACGTTTGTTCAAAGCCGAGAAATTTCAGAATCGATAAGTTCACGGACGGGTGAAAGCGCATGCCGCCTTTGTAGGGGCCGATGGCGGAGTTGAACTGCACGCGCCAGGCGCGGTTGACCTGCACTTCATTACGATCGTTTACCCATACGACGCGAAACTGAATAACCCGCTCCGGCTCGACAAGGCGCGCCAGTAAAGCGTGGTCGCGGTAGTGAGGATGGGTATCCAGAAAGGGCCACAGGGTGGTCATTACTTCGCGCACCGCCTGGGCGAATTCCGGCTGGTGCGGGTCGCGCTGCTGCGCAGAGGAAAGAAACTGCTCCAGAGTAAGATGTTGTCCCATAAGGTATAAGCTCCTTTTATAGATAAATGATTTTATTTGTGAAATTTATGAATAAAAATGCGCCAACCCGGCGACTATATCATTCAGTTAAGGCGATAAAGCAAGCAAATTTTGTCGGCTGCCCGGTGGCTTTTTTTCGTTATCATCATGAAAACTTATGACAAGAAGCGATATATTGACGAAGCTTGTGAGATATGGCGCAGTAGCGGTTAACGGCGCGGCGTAACCGTAACCATCAGGAGAAAATGCATGCTCAGGATTAACGTAGTGCTGGCGGGAGGATTACTGCTGCTGTCGGGCTTTTGCGCAGCGGGAGAGCGTTATCATTCGGGTTCCGACGGGTATCCCGAAGAGCGCTACCCCTCGGATATTGGCGTTGCCGTACCGCCGGAAGTGTTCAGCAGCGGCGGTCATCGCCCGCCGCCCTGTAACCAGTGCTGTATTTATCAGGATCAAAACTATTCGGAAGGGGCGGTCGTCAATGCTCAGGGCGTCATGCTGCAATGCCAGCGCGATGAAAAAACGGTTAGCACGAACCCTCTGGTCTGGCGTCGCGTGCAGCCATAAACGCGGCGAGCAGGGGGATATCCGCCGGAGCGAGATCATAACGCGACGCGTCGGCGGGGTAGCACCACACCAGCGCGCTGTGGCAGTGAGCATTCAGCGTGCCTGCGAAATCGGCCACATGCCAGGCGTGCAGACGGATGCGTCTGCCGCTGACTTCCTGCTCGTGGCTCGCGACATAGCGGCCCACGTGCGCCTGAATGCCTAATTCCTCCGCCAACTCGCGCGCCAGCGCCTGCGGCTGGCTTTCTCCCGCTTCCACTTTGCCGCCGGGAAACTCCCAGCGTCCCGGCTGGTCGCCGCTGGCTGGCCGCTGCGCCAGCAGGATCTTGCCCTGCTTTTCGATAATGGCGGCGACAACATCAATCGTTTTCATAAGCTCAAGATGAAAAAAGAGACGTCCGTGCTCGCCTTACCGCTCCCCTCAGGGGAGAGAAGCGGCGAGCGGGACGGACAGAGTCGTCTGCGGATTTCGCTTTGCGCTCGCCCTGAAAAGAAAAAAGGCGAGCACGCATATAACGATGCTTAAAGCTTAAATTTCGCCCACACCGGCGCATGGTCGGACGGTTTTTCCATGGCGCGAATATCGTAGTCGATACCGGTTTCCACCAGACGCTCCATTAGCGGCGAGCTTGCCAGCAGCAGGTCGATGCGCAGCCCGCGATTATCGTCAAAGCCGCGCGAACGATAGTCGAACCAGGAGAAGCGGTCGGTCGATTCCGGGTGAGCATGGCGGTAGGTATCTACCAGCCCCCAGTTCAGCAGGCGGCCCATCCATTCGCGCTCTTCCGGCAGGAACGAGCACTTGCCGGTGCGCAGCCAGCGTTTGCGGCTCTCTTCGCCGATGCCGATATCCAGATCCGTTGGGCTGATATTCATATCACCCATAATAAGCACCGGGTTCTCGCGCTTAAGCTCGCTTTCCAGATAATCCTGCAGGTTTTGATAAAACGCCGCTTTAGCCGGGAATTTTGTCGGATGGTCGCGGCTTTCGCCCTGAGGGAAATAACCGTTAATTACCGTAATGTTGCCGATTTCAGAGGGGATCTCCGCCATAATCAGACGGCGCTGCGCCTCTTCATTATCCCCCGGAAAGCCGCGACGCACGGCGACCGGCGTCTCTTTTGTCAGCAGCGCCACGCCGTAATGTCCTTTCTGGCCGTGGTAGAAAACGTTGTAACCGAGTTTTGCTACCTCTTCGAGCGGGAACATATCGTCATGCACTTTTGTTTCCTGAAGACCGATGACGTCGGGCTGATGCTGCTCCACCAGCGCTTCAAGCTGATGGGGGCGGGCGCGCAGGCCGTTGATATTAAAAGAGACAAATTTCATAGTCGCTGCCACATTGCGGAAAGTCAGGCGCCAGAGAATATCAGAAAAGCCCCCGCATCGCTGCCCCTGAGGCCATCCTTTTACTTGCGCGGATGAATGGCTCGCTTTCGCCGCTACGCCCCGTTTCGGCGCACAGCGCCCTGTTTCAGCGCATGGCGCCCTAAAAAAGGGCGTTTTTTTCCTCTGAATCCTGCCTGCGATCACAAATCCAGAAGGATATTCGGTTTATGCATAACATTGCTTATTTATTTTTCTGCAACCGCAGCGCATCACGTTAGTATGCACTGTTTATGCAATAATAGTGAATAATTCTGGTTCGTAAGTTGTTGATTTTAATTGTGCTGTCATCTCTTATGCATTTTTGACGCTGGCTGGCACGAAGCCTGCAATCTATTGTAAGAGCGCAAACACATCATATTTATTAACAAATCGACAACCATTAATTTACCGGAAGAGGTCGCTATGTCGCAGTCAATTACCCGTCAAAACTTTGATGAATGGATGATCCCGGTTTACGCGCCGGCGCCGTTTATTCCGGTACGGGCTGAAGGTTCGACGCTGTGGGATCAGGAAGGCAAGGAGTATATCGATTTCGCTGGCGGCATCGCCGTTAACGCGCTGGGGCACGCTAACCCGGAGCTGCGCAAAGCGCTGGAGGCGCAAGCGGCGAAGCTGTGGCACACCGGTAACGGTTATACCAACGAGCCGGTATTAAAGCTGGCTAAACAGCTTATCGACGCCACGTTCGCCGATCGCGTTTTCTTCTGCAACTCGGGGGCAGAGGCCAACGAGGCGGCGCTGAAGCTGGCGCGCAAATACGCCCACGATAATTTCGGTCCGCAGAAAAGCGGCATTGTCGCTTTCAAAAACGCGTTTCATGGTCGCACCCTGTTTACCGTCTCGGCGGGCGGCCAGCCGGCTTATTCTCAGGATTTCGCGCCGCTGCCGCCGCAGATTTCTCACGCCGTGTATAACGATCTCGCCTCCGCCCGCGCGCTTATCAATGACGATACCTGCGCGGTGATAGTCGAACCGATGCAGGGCGAGGGCGGCGTAGTGCCAGCCGACCCCGCTTTTCTGCAAGGGTTGCGCGAACTGTGCGACGCGCATAGCGCGGTACTGATTTTTGACGAGGTGCAGACCGGCGTAGGGCGCACCGGTTCGCTTTACGCTTATATGCACTACGGGGTAACGCCGGATGTGCTCTCCACCGCCAAAGCGCTGGGCGGTGGTTTCCCGATTGGCGCCATTCTTACCACCGAGCGTTTCTCAAAGGTCATGGGCGTTGGCACCCACGGCACGACCTACGGCGGCAACCCGCTGGCGGGCGCAGTGGCGGGGCGTGTTCTGGAGCTTATTAACACCCCTGAAACGCTGCAGGGCGTGAAAGCGCGGCATCACGCTTTTATTGAACAGCTTACTGCGTTGAATGACCGTCTGAAGCTGTTTAAAGAAGTTCGCGGTCTCGGGCTGCTGCTCGGGTGCGTGCTTCACGATGAGTATGCCGGTAAAGCGAAAGCCATCTCCACGCTTGCCGCGCAGGAAGGCGTCATGGTGCTGATTGCCGGCGGCAACGTGGTGCGCTTCGCGCCCGCGCTTAATATCAGCGAAGCGGAGATCGCCGCCGGGCTTGAACGCTTCGCCCGCGCGTGCAGCCGCTTTCTTGCGGAGGGTTCATCATGATGGTGATTCGCCCTATTGAGCATAACGACCTCGGCGCGCTGCTGGCGCTTGCCGGGAAAACGGGCGGGGGGCTTACCTCGCTCCCGGTCGATGAAGCGACCCTTAGCGCCCGCATTGAGCGCTCGCTGCAAACCTGGCGCGGCACGCTGCCGAAAGCTGACCAGGGCTATGTGTTCGTGCTGGAGGATACGCAAAGCGGCGCGGTGGCGGGCATCTGCGCGATTGAAGTGGCGGTGGGGCTGAACGATCCCTGGTATAACTACCGCGTCGGCACGCTGGTGCACGCCTCAAAAGAGCTGAATGTCTATAACGCGCTGCCGACGCTCTTTTTAAGCAACGATCACACCGGCAGCAGCGAACTTTGCACGCTGTTTCTCGACCCGCAGTGGCGCAAAGAGGGCAACGGCTATCTGCTGTCGAAGTCGCGCTTTATGTTTATGGCCGCCTTTCGCGAACGGTTTAATGAAAAGGTGGTGGCGGAGATGCGCGGCGTCATTGATGAGCACGGCTACTCTCCTTTCTGGGACAGCCTCGGCCAGCGCTTCTTCTCCATGGAGTTCAGCCGCGCCGACTACCTGTGCGGCACCGGGCAGAAAGCGTTTATCGCTGAACTGATGCCAAAACACCCGATCTACACTCACTTTTTGAGCGAGGCGGCGCAGGCGGTGATAGGCCAGGTGCACCCGCAAACGGCCCCGGCCCGCGCGGTGCTGGAAGCGGAAGGGTTCCGCTATCGCAACTATGTCGATATCTTCGACGGCGGCCCGACGCTGGAGTGCGATGTCGACCGGGTACGCGCTATCCGTAAAAGCCGACTGGTGGAAGTGGCGGAAGGCCAGCCCGCCACGGGCGAGGATCTGCCCGCCTGCATGGTGGCGAATGAAAATTACGACATGTTCCGCGTGATGCTGGTGCGCGCGAATCCCCATACCGAGCGGCTGGTGCTGGACGGCGCCACCCTTGACGCCCTGAAATGCCGTCCCGGCGACACTGTACGTCTGGTTCGTCTCTGCCCTGAGGAGAAAAAAGCATGAGTTTGTGGATTAACGGCCAGTGGCTGAACGGCAACGGCGAGGGGTTTGAGAAAACCAACCCTGTTAGCGGCGAAACGCTCTGGCAGGGTAAAGCGGCGGATGCGCAGCAGGTGGCGCAGGCGTGCAAAAGCGCGCGCGAAGCCTTTCCCGGCTGGGCGAAGCGCCCCTTTACCGGGCGTCAGGCTATAGCGGAAAAGTTCGCGGCTTTGTTGGATGAAAACAAAGCGCAGCTCACTGAAATCATCGCCCGGGAAACCGGCAAACCGCGCTGGGAAGCGGCGACGGAAGTGACGGCGATGATCAATAAAGTGGGCATTTCGGTAAAAGCTTACCAGACCCGCACCGGCGAGCAGCACAGCCCGATGCCGGACGGCGCCGCCTCGCTGCGTCACCGCCCGCATGGCGTGCTGGCGGTGTTCGGCCCCTATAATTTCCCGGGCCACTTGCCGAACGGGCATATCGTTCCTGCGCTGCTTGCGGGCAATACGCTGGTTTTCAAACCCAGCGAACTGACGCCGCACACCGGCGAAGCGGTGATGAAACTTTGGGAGCAGGCGGGGCTGCCGGCAGGCGTGCTGAACCTTGTGCAGGGCGGGCGCGAAACCGGGCAGGCGCTCTCTTCGCAACACGATATCGACGGGCTGCTCTTTACCGGCAGCGCGAATACCGGCTACCAGCTTCACCGCCAGCTTGCCGGGCAGCCGGAGAAAATCCTGGCGCTGGAGATGGGCGGCAACAATCCGCTGATTGTGGAAGATCCCGCGGATCTCGACGGCGCGGTGCATCTGGCTATCCAGTCCGCTTTTATTACCGCCGGGCAGCGCTGCACCTGTGCGCGTCGTTTGCTGGTGAAGTGGGGAGACGCGGGCGACGCATTTCTTGCGCGCCTGGTGGAAATCAGCCGCCGCATTCAGCCCGACCGCTGGGATGCCGAGCCGCAGCCGTTTATCGGCGGGCTGGTGTCGGTGCAGGCGGCGGAGCGCGTGCTGGAGGCCTGGCAAGGGCATCTGGCGCGCGGCGGCAAACCGCTGCTGACGCCAACGCTGCTGCGCGCGGGCAGCTCGCTGCTCACGCCTGGCATTATCGACATGAGCGAAGCGCGTGACGTGCCGGATGAAGAGGTTTTCGGCCCGCTGCTTTGCGTTTATCGCTATGACAGCTTCGATGAAGCCATTCGCATGGCCAATGATACCCGTTACGGGCTGGCGAGCGGGCTGATTTCACCCGACCGCGAGCAGTTTGAACAGCTGCTGCTGGAAGCGCGGGCGGGTATCGTCAACTGGAACAAGCCGCTTACCGGGGCGGCGAGCACCGCGCCTTTTGGCGGCGTGGGTGCGTCCGGCAACCACCGCGCCAGCGCGTGGTACGCGGCGGATTATTGCGCCTGGCCGATGGCTTCGCTGGAAAGCCCGAGCTTTACGCTGCCGGCAACCTTAAGCCCGGGGCTGGATTTCACTAAGGAGCAGGCATGAAAGCGCGCGAAGTTAACTTTGACGGGCTGGTGGGCTTAACCCACCACTACGCCGGGCTGTCGTTTGGCAACGAAGCCTCTACGAAGCACCGCTACCAGGTTTCTAACCCGAAGCTCGCCGCGCTTCAGGGGTTGCGCAAGATGAAAGCCCTTGCCGATGCGGGCTTCGCCCAGGCGGTGATCCCGCCGCAAGAGCGCCCCGGCATCGAGGCGCTGCGCCTGCTGGGCTTTAACGGCACAGACGAGCAGGTCGTGGAGAAGGCCTGGCGGCAGGCGCCGCACCTGCTAAGCGCTGCAAGCTCGGCCTCTTCGATGTGGGTGGCGAACGCCGCGACGGTTTGCCCTTCCGCCGATGCGCTGGATGGCAAAGTGCACCTCACCGTCGCCAATCTTAACAATAAATTTCACCGCGCCAGCGAAGCGCCCACTACCGAGCGGCTGCTGCGCGCCATTTTTCGCGATGAAGCGCATTTTTCCGTTCATCCGGCGCTGCCGCAGGTGGCGATGTTCGGCGACGAGGGGGCGGCTAACCATAACCGCCTCGGCGGCGACTACGGCGAGCCGGGCATTCAGCTTTTCGTTTATGGCCGCGAAGAGAGCGGCGGGCTTATCCCGGCCCGCTACCCGGCGCGTCAGACGCTGGAGGCAAGCCAGGCGGTGGCCCGCGTTAACCAGGTTAATCCGAAGCAGCTGATTTTCGCCCAGCAAAACCCGGCGGTCATCGACCAGGGCGTGTTTCATAACGACGTTATCGCCGTGTCCAATCAACAGGTGCTCTTCTGCCATGAGCAGGCGTTTCTTCATCAGCAGGATGTGTTAGGCGAGTTGCGCGCAAAAGTGCCGGGCTTTATGGCGCTCGAAGTGCCGGCGAATCAGGTTTCGGTGCAGGACGCCGTGGAAACTTACCTTTTCAACAGCCAGTTGCTGAGCCGCGACGATGGCTCAATGGTGCTGGTGCTGCCGCAGGAGTCGCGCCAGCATGAAGGCGTCTGGCGCTATCTGAATGCGCTGGTCGCCAGCGACAACCCGATAAACGAGCTGAAGGTATTTGACCTGCGTGAAAGCATGGCCAACGGCGGCGGTCCCGCCTGCCTGCGCCTGCGCGTGGTGTTGAACGACGCGGAGCGCCAGGCGGTTAACCCTGCTGTTATGATGAACGACGCGCTGTTCGAAACGCTTACCCGCTGGGTAGAGAAACACTACCGCGACCGGCTGACGCAGGCGGATCTCGCCGACTCGCAGCTGCTGCGCGAGGGCAGGGAGGCGCTGGAAGAACTGACCCGCTTGCTACACTTAGGATCAGTTTATCCATTCCAGCGTTAATAAGGAGGCACGATGCGCGACTTTCTGGCGCAGACGCTCAAGGGCAAAGCGCTCGGGCAGAGACAGGGCGAGACGGCGCATTTTCGCTGGCAGTGGTGGGATGAGGGCATACTGCTGCTGATGCCCCTTCAACCAGTCGAAAAGGCGCTTATTCTCTCGGCAGGCGTTCATGGCAATGAAACCGCGCCGGTGGAGATCCTCGACAGGCTTTTGAAACGGCTCTTTGACGGCGAGCTGGCGCTACAGTGGCGGTTGCTGGTTGTGCTTGGCAACCCGTCGGCGCTGCGCAGCGGCAAGCGTTATCTGCACAGCGATATGAACCGGATGTTCGGCGGCCGCTGGCAACAGTTCCCTGAGAGCGTAGAGACGCAGCGGGCCAATGTGCTTGAACATACGCTGGAGAAATTTTTCGAAAGCGGCGAGGAGAAACTGCGCTGGCATCTGGACATGCACACCGCCATTCGCGGCTCTTACCATCCGCGATTTGGCGTGTTGCCCGCGCGCCCGCTGCCCTACGACGAGGCTTATCTCGCCTGGCTGGGTTGCGCCGGGCTGCAGGCGCTGGTCTTCCATCGCGCGCCGGGCGGCACCTTTACCCATTTCAGCAGCGAACACTTCGGCACGCTGAGCTGTACGCTGGAGCTGGGTAAGGCGCAGCCGTTCGGTGAAAACGACCTGTCGCAGTTCGCGGTCACGGAAGCGGCGCTGGCGGCATTGTTGTGCGGCGGCGAAGCGCCGGCGGCGCAGGACCCGCCGCTGCGCTACAAAGTGGTACAGCAAATCACCCGGCATAGCGACAGCTTCGTGCTGCACATGACCGGCCAGACGCTCAACTTCACCGCTTTTCCGCGCGGCACTTTGCTGGCGGAAGATAGCGATACGCGTTATGAAGTGAAGCATGACTGCGAATATGTTTTATTTCCCAACCCCTCGGTCGCTATCGGTATGCGGGCGGGATTAATGCTCATCGAAATGAAATAATTCCGGGCTCCGTTCAGGGGCCCGCTTATATTTAGAACAGGATCAAATTTTTTGCGGAATATTCCTGGGTTATTGCTTTCTTTTGCAGCGCCTTATCTTTATACTTTCTGCAAATTTCCTTCTTAATCAGTCTGTTGTTATATTTTCTTGCGCTTCTCCACGCTTTATCCTTATTTTCTTCATAATTGATTATTTCTTGTTTTTTATCCTTTCATTGTTTTACTGTGGCTCTGATTACTTGACGTAATAAGCCCTAAACTCATTCTCGTCAACGCGACAAACCCTGTCGCCGAATAAACAAAGTAAGGACAATATTATGCGTAAATTAACTGCGATTTTTGTTGCTTCCACTCTGGCTCTGGGCGCAGCTAATCTGGCACATGCGGCGGATACCGCCACGTCCGCAACCACCACCGACAGCACGCCGATGCAGCATCATAAAGGCCCGCGCGGTCCGCACAATGAGATGATGTTAAAAGGCCTGAACCTGACCGACGCGCAAAAGCAGCAGATCCGCGATATCCATAAAGCGCAGCGTGAGAAGTTCAAGCGTCCGTCACTGGAAGAACGCCGCGAAATGCATAGCCTGATTGCCAGCGATAGCTTCGACAGTGCGAAAGCGCAGGCGCAGGTAGATAAAATGGCTGAGCAGAACAAAGCGCGCATGATGGCCCATCTGGAAACCCAGAATAAAATCTATAACATCCTGACGCCGGAGCAGAAAAAGCAATTTAATGCCAATTTTGAGAAGCGTCTGACAGAACGTCCGGCTCCGGAAGGTAAAATGCCGGAAGCTGCTGAATAATAACAACAGCGACCTCTTAAAGACCGCCGGTCTTGTTCATAGCGCACCCCAGTGCTGTGAACAGGACCGGCGGTTTTCTTTTTGCGTTTCCCTCTTGCCTGCGGCTGGCAGATCGTTATTCTCATTGGCCAGCGTCCATTAAAACCTCATCGTTATCAAAATGTTAAAAAGATAAGCGGTGTGGCGATCTCCGGCCCTGCAGCAATGGCCAGGCGCTGCCGATAACAGGTTTTGTTTATACCCATAATGTTTTTCGCTCCGTCCTTTTTGCGCGGGGCCCTGGCGCATTACGCGTTTTTTCAGGAGTGGTAATGGAATTTTTTGATATTAAAAAAATGCCGGTCAATTTATGGCGAAACGGCGCGGGAGAAACCCGCGAGATCTGCTGTTTTCCGCCCGCTACCCGTGATTTCAACTGGCGCGCCAGTATTGCCTCCCTGTCCAGCAATGGCGAGTTTGCCCCGTTTCCGCAGGTTGACCGTGTTGTTACGCTGCTGGAGGGCGGGGAGGTTACGCTCGATGGCGGCAATGCGTTTCGCCATATCTTACGCCGCCATCAGCCATTCGCCTTTTCTGGAGAACAGACCGTACGTGCGGTGTTATCGGAAGGGCGGATGTCGCTGGACTTCAACGTTATGACCCGCCGCGACCGCTGTCAGGCCAAAGTGCGGGTGGCGGACCGCACCTTTACCACGTTTAGCTCGCGCGGCGGAATCGTGTATGTGATTAGCGGCGCGTGGCAGCTTGAAGATAAGCTGCTCACCGCCGATCAGGGGGCCTGGTGGCAGGAGGGAAGGCATACGCTGCGGCTGCTGAAATCGGAAGGCCAGCTGCTGTTTAGCGAAATCAGCTACCTCTGACGCTTAGCGCGCCAGCTCGACGATATCGTGCTGGCCGCTGATGAGCGGCTTGCAGAGTATTTTATAGCCGTCGTTGTCGAAGCCCTGCGGCGCACGGCTGATGGTTTTCGCCTCATCCAGCGTGTTGACCGAGCCGAGCCAGAACCAGTTATGGATGATATGGTACTGGGTCATCTCGCCAAAGCTCTCTTTAAGCCCCACCGGCCCTTGCCACGGCCAGCAGATCACCTGCATGCGTGCCAGGCCCGCCATCAGCCGCTCATTATGCGCCTCTTCGCTCTCGCGCCCGCAGCAGGCACCCGCGCAGCGCTTAAGCGCCGAGCGAAAGCAGGCGCGGCCGCGGCTTAACGCCTCAAGCCCCAGCAGGCCGTAACAGAGCTGATGCTCATCAGCCAGCGACTGCAGCGTTTGCAGCGCGGCGCGGCGGCTGGAGAAAAGACCATAGAGCCCGGGCTCGCTGGAGAAATCGACTTCGCGGGCATAAACCACTTCCGGCTTCGCGCCGTTCAGGCGCAGCGAGCAGAGCTGACGGTTGCGGCGCAGGCGTTTGTTGAACAAGGGCTGCTGCTCTTTGATCATCTGCGCTTCCAGCAACAGCGCGCCTATCTCGCCAGCCGTGCGGATAAATGTGATTCGCCGGGACTGGCGCAGCATTGCCGCTTCATCCGGGGTGCGCAGGTGAGAAAGCACCCGGCTGCGAATATTCACGCTTTTACCGATATAAAGGGGCATGGTTTCGCTTTCGCCATGGAAAACATACACGCCGGGGTGTTTGGGCAGATCGTCGAGCCAGGGACGCAGATGCTCGGGGTATTCATAAATCGCCGCGGCTTCAAAATCGAGCCTTGGCGCGCCAGTACGCCTTACCACTCATTACTCTCCTGAATACTGTTTACTTATCCAGTCTATCAGGGAATGTCTGGTTGAAAAAGCGGCATGTTGTTCAGCGGTTGCGCGTGGCAAGCCAGCAGACCAGCGATCCAAGCACCACCATTCCCACGCCTTGCCAGAAGCCGAAGCCGGGCGTCAGGCCGAGCCAGAGGCTGGCAAGCAGCGCGGAAAGCACCGGCGTGAAGTACGAGGCGGTGGCGAGCAGGGTCATATTGCCGTGGCTTATGCCTCGATTCCATGCGGAGTAAGCGATAGCGGTCGACAGCCCCATAAACAGCAACTGGAGCGAGGCGGGCAGCGAAAAGTGCAGCGCGGGCTGTGGCGTAATAAAAAACATAACCCATAAGACGATGGCCGTTGCGCAGAAGAAAAGCGCCACGCCGCTTCTGCCCTCGCTCCAGCGGCGCGTAAGGTTACAGTAAAGCGCCCAGATAAGCGCGGCGGCAAAGGCCAGACCATAGGCGATGGGGTTATCCTGCATATTGGCCCACAGCAGGGCGGGCGACCAGTCGCCGTCGCCTTTCAACACCTGCGCGACGCCTGCCACCGCCAGCGCTAAGCCGGGCCAGATGAGCCATGAGGCGCGCTGGCCGTTTAAAAACAGCGCCAGCAGAACGGTAAGGCTCGGCCACAGATAGTTGATCATGCCAAGCTCCAGCGACTGCGCTCGGGTGTGGGCAAGACCAATCGCGAGAGCGAGACTGATTTCATAGCCGACAAAAAGCGCGCCGCCGATAAACAAATACCGTTTCGGCAACTGACGCGGGCGCGGCAACCCCAGCGCCAGACAAAGGCAAATGGCGCTGAGCGTGTAAATAAGCGCGGCGCCGCCGGTTGGACCGAACTGCTCGGCGATGCTGCGAAACAGGCCGACGGAAGCGCTCCAGAGGAGAATCGCTATCAGCCCTGCAAGAGTGGCGCGCTGTGCTGAAACCGGATGGGCGGTAAGAGAAGGGGCTGACTCAGGCATACGCTTTCCATAAAAAAGGTGGCCGAAGCCACCTTCGCGTGATTATTTTTTCCAGAAATCGTCAAAAATGGTGATCGGCGGGCGGCGCTTATGCTCCGTCTTGAGATACCAGCCTTCAATGGTTTTGGCGAGGTTTTCGTCGATCTGCTTGCCTTCGAGGTAATCGTCGATGTTTTCGTAAGTCACGCCCAGCGCCACTTCATCCGGCAGCGAGGGGCGATCGTCTTCGAGATCGGCGGTCGGCACTTTCAGGTAGAGGTGTTCCGGGCAGCCCAGCTCTTTAAGCAGTTGTTTGCCCTGACGCTTGTTGAGACGGAACAGCGGGTTGATGTCGGTGCCGCCGTCGCCATACTTGGTGAAGAAGCCGGTAATCGCTTCCGCCGCGTGGTCTGTGCCCACCACCACGCCTTTGGTCATGCCCGCAATGCTGTACTGCGCTTTCATACGCTCGCGCGCTTTTTCGTTGCCGCGCACAAAATCGCTGAGCTCAATGCCCGCGTCGCGCAGCGCCTTCTCGCTCGCCAGCACGGATTCCTTAATATTCACCGTCAGTACTTTATCCGGCTGGATAAAGTTCAGCGCGTCCTGGCAATCCTTTTCATCAAACTGCACGCCGAAGGGCAGGCGTACGGCGATGAACTGATAGCTGCTGTCGCCAGTTTCTTCACGCAGTTCGCTGATAGCCGTCTGGCTCAGTTTGCCTGCGAGCGTGGAGTCCTGGCCGCCGCTGATGCCTAATACCAGGGTTTTCAGAAACGGATAGGTTTTGAGGTAGCTTTTGAGGAAATCAACGCTGGCGCGGATCTCTTCGCGGGCGTCAATCTGCGGTTTCGCGCCAAGCGCCTGAATAATCTCTTGCTGCAAAGACATTTAACCCCTCCGGTTGTGGTTAACCTGCAACGCGCAGGCGAAAAAACAGGATTTGTTAAAGCTAACCCTTTGACGGCAAAACGACAAGTTTCGTACCGCTACAGACAGCGCGAGCGCTGCTAATTGCGGCGTTTTTTCTTTCCCTCCTGTCGATAAGGGAATAATCCTAATTCGCTTCGCTTATCGCTAACAAGTTGATAAATGTTCGTTTCTATTCCAGGCTTACTTCACACGCTGAGAAAAGAGGACGACAAAATGAAAAAGAACTTTGCAGGATTTTTAAGTGCAGCGGCGGTTATGACCATGCTTGCGGGCTGTACGGCTTATGACCGGACGACCGATCAGTTCACGCAGCCGGTTGTGAAAGATGTGAAAAAAGGCATGAGCCGTGAGCAGGTTCGCCAGATTGCCGGTCAGCCTTCTTCTGAAGTGACCATGATCCACGCTCGTGGCACCTGCCAGACCTATATCCTGGGTCAACGTAACGGTAAAACCGAAACCTATTTCGTCGCGCTCGACGATACCGGCCACGTGCTGAACTCCGGTTACCAGACCTGCGCCGAATATGACACCGACCCGCAGGCGCCGAAAAAGTAAGCGCGCAGGGTTAAAAAAACCGGCTTCGGCCGGTTTTTTTATTGTCTGCCCCTCCGGTAAAGGAGGGGGAGAATAACGATTAAGCCGGTATGGTCAGACTTTTCGTGGTGCGCGACCAGATGCGATGGCCCGCCAGCAGCTTCACAAAATCGTCGGTAAAGTTGCCTGTCGCATCATCCGCCTCCAGCACGCCTTCCTCGCCCGCATCCGGAACCTTAATGAACGGTTTGAACTGACGGGCCTCCCCGAGCAGCGCGATAACCTTGAGGTGCTTGTAGGCTTCCATCAGGTAGTACGCGGCATCGGCGTTATCAAGAATCGAAGCGACATCGCCCCCTGGCACAATCACCGCATCCACGGTTAATGACGGGGAGCCGGCGAAAGTGCCCGCGACCGGAATTCTTGAGCCATCATCCGCAACCGCTTCACCCATGCGTTTGTAGAGCAGCTTTGCATGCACGCCATGCGTTTTCAGCTTTTGCAGTACAGAGAGCAGCTCGGCGCCATTCACTTTATCGTTAAGCAGGACCGCCACCACGCGACCTTTTACCGAGCCACCCGGCACCGCATAAAGGCTAAGCGAGGCATCTTTTTTCAGGCCGTTGACATCTTTCGGCGGAGCGATATGCATCTGCTCATCCGTCAGCTCAATCCCCAGATTTTCAGCGACAGGCTGGGCCAGCGAAATGTCGATGCGACAAAGCTGATCCACCACGCGCTCACGAATATAGGGACGTACGACCTTGCTTAGCTCAAAGCTGAAAGCGTCGATAATATGGCGCTGCTCAACCGGCGTCTGGCTTTGCCAGAAGAGGCGCGGATGCGCGTAATATTCGCCAAACGAAGGGCTGCGCTCGCGGACTTTATAGCCTTCAATACGCTCCTGATAGCTCTCGAACCCACCGCGTTTCGGCCCCGGCGGCGTTTCGCGCGGCCAGTTGTCATTGATTGAGTTGGGTTCGTAGTTCGCCGGATTCGTGTCGATATCCATGCGGTGCATGCCGTCCCGCTGGAAATTATGATAAGGGCAGGTAGGGCGGTTAATCGGAATTTCGTGGAAGTTCGGCCCGCCGAGACGGCTGATTTGTGTATCGGTGTAGGAGAAGAGGCGGCCCTGCAACAGCGGGTCGTTGGTGAAATCCAGCCCCGGCACGATATGGCCCGGATGGAATGCCGCCTGTTCGTTCTCGGCGAAGAAGTTATCCGGGTTGCGGTTGAGCACCATTTTGCCCACCAGCTGCACCGGCACCAGCTCTTCCGGAATCAGTTTGGTGGCATCCAGCAGGTCAAAATCAAACTTGAACTCATCTTCTTCCGGAATAAGCTGCAGGCCGAGCTCATATTCCGGGAAGTCGCCCGCTTCGATAGCCTCCCACAGATCGCGACGATGGAAATCGGGGTCGCGGCCGGTGAGCTTTTGCGATTCATCCCACAGCAGTGACGCTTTCCCTGCCACTGGCTTCCAGTGGAAGCGTACAAAGGTCGCTTTGCCTTCGGCATTGATCATGCGGAAAGTGTGAATGCCGAAACCTTCCATGGTGCGGTAGCTGCGCGGAATGCCTCGATCGGACATCGCCCAGATAACGTTATGCAGCGTCTCAGGCTGCAGCGAGACATAATCCCAGAACGTGTCGTGGGCGCTCTGGCCTTGTGGAATAGCCCAGTGCGGCTCCGGCTTCACGGCGTGAACGAAATCGGGGAATTTATGGGCGTCCTGAATGAAAAACACCGGCGTATTGTTGCCGACCAGGTCAAAAATGCCTTCCTGGGTATAAAACTTCGTGGCGAAACCGCGGATATCGCGTACGGTATCCGCCGAGCCTGCGCCGCCCTGAACGGTAGAAAATCGTACAAAGACAGGGGTGATTTTATCAGGGTCGGAGAGGAAATCGGCTTTCGTGATATGGCTCAGGCTCTTGTAGGGCTGAAAATAACCGTGGGCCGCCGAGCCGCGGGCGTGGACGATACGCTCCGGGATACGCTCATGGTCAAAGTGGGTGATTTTTTCCCGCAGGATAAAATCTTCCAGCAGCGTAGGGCCGCGTGTGCCTGCGCGCAGGGAGTTCTGATCGTCGGCGATGCGCACGCCCTGGTTGGTGGTCAACGGAAAGTCTTCGCTTCCTTTGCGAAAGGTTTCCAGCGCTTTAAGCTTTTCATTAGAGGTGTCCGGCGCTTTCAGACTGCCGGGCGCGGTGGGTTGCTCTCCGGGCGGGGTGGGAACCGGGTCGGGGCGGTGCGAACCATCTTCCGGAGCAAGGGAATCGAGGCCGGGACGCGACTCATCGGCATCATGCACCGGCGATTCATGATGGTGTGGTTTTTTCTCTTCTTGCGACATTGAACGCTTCTCCTGTTTTCATTGCTGAAAGGCGGCTTTTTTGTGTTCAAAAGCTTTCTAACTATAGAACAGGGAAGGGGATCCAGCGCTTGCGCCAGACGGCAAAACGGCGTGAAAAACGTCATCTGGGGCGCGTTGAAGCACGCTATGCGCGACGCCGCAGCCCACAATCCGCTATGATTGTTTTTTCCTGTTTATGGAATTATTAAGAGTAAAAAACCGACGCCTATGAAACCACTTCGTCAACAGAATCGTCCCATCATCAGCTATGTACCCCGCGTGGAGCCGGCACCGCCGGATCATGCCGTGCGCATGGAGGGTTTTCAGGATGTGTACCTGCTGCGTGGCAAATACGTCGCGTTTGTGCTGGTGGGCGAGCACTTTCGCCGCTCCCCCGCCTTCGGCGTGCCTGAAGCCGCCCAACGCTGGGCTACGCAGATGCGTCAGGAAACGGACGTTTAGCCTGCTTCAGGCATAAAAAAGCCGCCCGCAGGCGGCTTTTGCGTTTTTATCGCTTAGCGGTGAGCCAGTTCGGCTTCTTCCTCGCTGTTCAGAACCGTTTTGTCGGTCTGCTTCAGCCACTGGCTGGTGAGCGTACCGGCGGTCATTGAGCCGCTCACGTTCAGCGCCGTACGGCCCATATCGATAAGCGGTTCAACCGAGATCAGCAGAGCGACGAGCGTTACCGGCAGGCCCATCGCTGGCAGCACGATCAGCGCCGCGAAGGTGGCGCCGCCGCCCACGCCCGCTACGCCTGCCGAACTCAGGGTGACGATGCCAACCAGCGTTGCTATCCACATCGGGTCGAAGGGGTTAATGCCAACCGTCGGGGCAACCATTACCGCGAGCATAGTCGGGTAGAGACCCGCGCAGCCGTTCTGTCCGATGGTGGCGCCGAAAGAGGCGGCGAAGCTTGCGATCGATTCCGGCACGCCCAGACGACGCGTTTGCGCTTCCACATTCAGCGGAATGGACGCTGCGCTTGAGCGGCTGGTAAAGGCGAAAGTCAGTACCGGCCAGACTTTGCGGAAATATTTCAGCGGGCTGACGCCGTTAACCGCAAGCAGAATGCCGTGCACGACAAACATGATGCCCAGCCCCAGGTAAGAGGCGACAACGAAGCTGCCGAGCTTAATGATGTCCTGCAGATTGGAGCCTGCAACCACCTTAGTCATCAGCGCCAGCACGCCATAAGGCGTCAGCTGCATAACGAGACGCACCAGCTTCATTACCCAGCTTTGCAGAGTATCGATGGCCGCCAGCACGCGTTCGCCTTTCGGCGCATCGTCTTTCAGCAGCTTAAGCGCGGCCACGCCGAGGAAAGCGGCAAAAATCACGACGCTGATAATCGACGTGGGGTTCGCGCCAGTCAGGTCGGCAAAGGGGTTTTTAGGCACAAACGACAGCAGCAGTTGCGGTACGGTCAGGTCCGCCACTTTGCCGACGTAGTTCGTCTGAATAGCATTCAGGCGAGCGGTTTCCGCGCTCCCCTGCACCAGACCTTCTGCCGTCAGGCCAAAGAGGTTAGTGACAAACACGCCCACCAGCGCCGCGATAAGCGTCGTGAAGAGCAGAGTGCCGATAGTCAGTACGCTAATCTTGCCAAGGGAAGAGGCGTTATGCAGGCGCGCCACGGCGCTCAGAATAGAGGCGAAGACCAACGGCATAACAATCATCTGCAGCAGTTGAACATAGCCGTTGCCGACCACGTTGAACCACTGGATAGAGCTTTTCAGCACATCGCTTTGCGCGCCGTAAATCAGCTGCAGCGCGAGGCCAAAGACCACGCCGATGACCAGGCCGAGCAACACTTTTTTGGCGAGACTCCACTGCTTGTGGCGCGTTTGCGCCAGCAAGAGCAGCAGAATGACGAACGCGACAACGTTCGCGATTAATGGAAGGTTCATCCCCATTTCTCCTGATTTCTTATGACGGACATGCGTAAAATGGCATGCCTTTATGCCGCAAAGGGTATCAGAAGCGTTGCGAGTTACTTATATCCAAAAAGAATAGGTTATTCCGCACGGTATTATTTTGCTGGTTTATTGTCCTGTCTGGTGATGAATAAACCGATTAAAGCCGTTTTGCAGCGAATTAATCGCCTGAGATGACCAGCGAATTGCACTGTTTTCGGGCATGCCCTGCGGCATCCAGACCGCCCAGGCGAAAAGCGCCATGCACAATACGCGCTCCAGCTGGTTGCCTTTTTGCGGCGCCAGGATAGGCAAACGAAAGCGCCAGCGGCAGGGCCACAGCAACGGCACGCCCGCTGGGGTTAGCATGTCGGCGAGAATATGGCTCAGGTAGCCCAGCACCATGCCCTGCAGCGCGTCGGCGGGAACAATCCAGCTTTCCGGCACCTGAAGATAAAACACCGTCAGCAAGCCAAATACGGCCAGCAGGCTGTGAGTAAAGCCACGGTGCCCAAAAGCGCGGGCGATGGGTTTCGATATCCATTTAAGCCGCTGCCCAAGAAATGATTTGGGGTGATCGATATCCGGCAGCAGGCAGGTGAGAATGGCCGAGGGAACAATATGCCACCAGTCGCCCTGCGCCAGTACAGGCGTGAGCTCGGCGTTTTTGGCGAACACCGCGCAGGCAATGGAAAAAAGCAGGTGGCCTTCCGCCGTCATGATAAAACCCAACGTAACTGTCAATTCATCCAGTATAGGAGTTTTATACAGTAGACGGAAGTGGTGACGGTGTAACTCTTTGTCACAATCCGCGCCCGCAGTCAGCGCGCCAGCCAGCCTCCATCCACAGCCAGCGTATACCCGTTTACATAATCGGCAGCGGATGAAGCCAGAAAAACCACCGCTCCCTGTAAATCCTCCGGTTTGCCCCAGCGTCCGGCCGGAATGCGGTCGAGGATTTCCTGATTGCGCGCCGCGTCTTCACGCAGCTCCTGGGTGTTATTGGTCGCCATATAGCCCGGCGCGATGCCGTTGACGTTGATACCGTATTTTGCCCATTCGTTCGCCAACAGGCGGGTCAGACCCAGCACGCCGCTTTTCGAGGCGGTATAAGAAGGCACGCGAATGCCGCCCTGAAAAGAGAGCATTGAAGCGATATTGATAATCTTGCCGCCGCTGCTTTGCTTAATAAACTGCTTCGCCACGGCCTGGGAGAGGAAAAACAGTGATTTCAGGTTCAGGTCCATGACCTCATCCCAATCCTTTTCACTAAAACTGAGCGCCTCTTCCCGGCGAATGGTGCCGGCATTGTTAACCAGAATGTCTATCCTCCCCATCTCCTCAACCGCTTCGCGAACGATATCCTGCAGCCTGTCATGGCGGCTGAGGTCGGCCTGAATGGCGTGAAAGCGGCGGCCCAGCGCCTGCACTTTCTGCGCCGTTTCCTGCGGCGCTTTGCGGTTGACGCCAATAATATCGCAGCCCGCCTCAGCCAGGCCCAGCGTCATGCCTTGTCCCAGACCCGTATCGCAGCCGGTAACCAGCGCTACTTTCCCTGCAAGCGTAAAAGCGTCAAGAATCATAGATGCCCCTGTGTGGTGATGAAATGGTCCGTGGGTGAGCTTGCGAGAAGCATAGGAAGGGGCGTGATAAAACACAAATGGAATTGAAAAGCTGTTTTATAAATTTTGATGAGCTTAATAAAAAAGGGCAGCGGCGTGCCCTTTTTCAGCGGTAACCGCTTAACCGCGCAGATGCGTTGCCGTCAGCGCCTCCAGCGAGTCCAGCTTCACGTTAGCCAGCGCCCAGCGGGGGTCGTCGCGGTTTTCCGGGGCCGGGATGACGATGGAGCGCATGCGGGCGGCTTTCGTTGCCACCATGCCGTTAACGGAATCTTCCAGCGTGACGCAGGTCAGCGGATCTACGCCAAGCTTCGCGGCGGCATCAAGATAGACCTGCGGGTGCGGCTTGCTGTACGGCAAGTGCTCCGCCGAGGCGAGGGCGTCAAACTGGTCGCGCAATTCAAACATGTCCAGCACCTGTTCAAGCATGCGCAAAGGCGAAGCGGAGGCCAGACCTACCTTCAGGCCCTGCGCTTTACACAGGGCTACCGCCTGATGCACGCCAGGCAGCAGAGGGCGTTCCTCTTCCACCAACGTGATGGCGCGGTTAATGATGCGCTCCGTCACTTCCGCCACCGACGGGCCATTCCAGGGCTGTTGGGCGAACCAGAGCTCCACGACAAGATCGATGCGTAATCCCAGCGTGTCGGGCAATTCATGACGGCGGGAGATATCCACGCCCAGCGTTTTCATCACTTCCAGTTCCGCCTGGTCCCACAGGGGTTCGGAATCGATCAGCAATCCATCCATATCAAAGATCGCGGCGAGGATTTGGCGCGAGGTCGACATCGGCTGCACTCCTTTCAGATTGTTTAAGAAGGATTATCAATAGCCTGAAAAACGAAGTATGGCTACTGCTTTGTCTTCCCGCCTGGAAAGTGCAGCGAAAAGCGCAGGGAGAAGGTAGACTTAAAGCGACAATGTGACGTCACAATCAAGGGGAAAGCATGACGTATCAACAAGCTGGACGCATTGCCGTAGTAAAACGCATTGCCGGGTGGCTTATCTTTATTCTGGCGACGATTTCCACGGTTATTTCCATTCTGAAATTTATGTATGAGCACAGCGACAAGCAGCCGGGCATCAATGCGGTGATGATGGACTTTGCTCATGTAATGATTGAGATGATGCGTTTTAACACGCCGTTTCTGAACCTGTTCTGGTATAACTCGCCGCTGCCCGACTTCCGGCATCAGGCCAATATTCTGTTCTGGGTGATTTTCGCGCTCATTTTTGTCGGCCTCGCACTTCAGGCCAGCGGCGCGCGCATGAGCCGTCAGGCGCGCTTTCTGCGCGAAGGGGTGGAAGACCAGTTAATTCTTGAGCGGGCAAAAGGCGCCGATGGGCTTAGCCGCGAACAGATAGAGTCTAAAATCGTGGTGCCAAGGCATACCATTTTTCTGCAAATCTTCCCGCTTTATATCCTGCCGGTCATCGTCATCGTGCTGGGTTACCTTTTCTTCTCACTGCTTGGTTTTCTCTGATGCGTCAGCCACTCCATTGAGGAGTGGCTGACCTGGGCGTCGTCAGGCCGCTAAAATCCTCTCCAGCGCTTTTTGCGCCGTGACCAGATGTTGCCCGCCGAAGAGTATTGCCCGGTTAAGCAGCGTATAAAGCTGATAAAGCGGCTGTCTCGTTAAGAAGTCGGGCGGCAATGGCGCAACAGACTGGTAGCCATCGTAGAGCTGCGGCGGCTGTTCCGGATGCAGCGGCAGCATCGCGAGGTCGCATTCCCTGTCGCCCCAGTAACAGGCGGGGTCGTAAATATAGGGACCGTTCGGGCCGAGCGCGCAATTGCCGGACCAGAGATCGCCATGCAGCAGGGAAGGTTGAGGCTGGTGGCCGGCGAGCTGTTGATGCACCGCATCGACAATCAGGTCGATATCGCCGAACTCCAGCCCTTTTTCCGCCGCCAGCTCAAGCTGCCAGCCGATGCGCTGCTCGGCGAAAAAGGTCGCCCAGCGTCGCTGCCAGGCGTTGGGCTGTGGCGTCGTGGAAAGATCGTTATCGAAATCAAGGCCAAACTGAGGTTGTTCGCTCCACTGATGCAGGCGAGCCAACTGTTGCCCCAGAAGAAAAGCGTTATGCGCATCAAGCGGACGAGGAGCGAGGTATTCCAGCAGCAAAAAGCTGTAATCCCTGTCGCTGCCTACGGCGTAAACTTCCGGCACCGTTACCGTCTTGCTGCGCGCCAGCAGATCGAGCTGATCCGCTTCGGCGGTAAAAACGGACAACAGTTCTCGATCGTCACACTTAATAAATACCGGTCGGCCTGCGAAAGTCACTTTCCAGGCGGCGTGGATTTCACCTCCCGGCAGCTCCTCCCGGTGGGTTATTTCGCCTTCACCCAGCTGCTCATTCAATAACCGCGTAATCGCTTGCCACATGACGCTTCTCTCCCGGGTTATCAATCAGATCATCAGGTTAGCGCAAAAGGGCGAGCGAAAACGTCGAGCTGACGCACACCCTGACTCGCTTTGCGCCGTGGTCGTTACGTCGCTTTTTGCCACTCCTCCCAGGTGGTTATCTCCACCTCAGGTTGTCTGTCCAGCGCCACTTCGCCGAGGCCGCGCGCCATTGCCAATACCTCTTCTTTGCTAAGCGCGCTGATCATGCCAAACGTGTTGGGGCCCAGTTCATGAATTTTACCTTCTTCATCGCTCATGGTGAGCTGAAAACCGCCCCGGGTGAGCGCATTGGTTAGCTCATTGATATCCGCAAGGCTGTGCTCCTGATATTTCAGGGTAACTACATAGCGCGTAATGTCTCCGCTGCTCATTATTTACCTCACTGTTGCAAGTCGCCAGGGCAATGCCTGCCCGGCGCGATGGAAAGGAAGAGGGGGAAACTAGCCCTTCAGGTAGTCGTAAATTTTGTCGGTGTTTTCGCGCGAGCAGAGCTGGGTGCCCTGGTGCAGTGTGGCGGCGCTGCCTGCGGCCACGCCATAGCGCACCATATCAAGCAGCGAAGCGCCTTCGGCCAGTTTGAGCGTCATCGCGCCGACCATGCTGTCACCCGCGCCCACGGTGCTCTGGCTTTTCACCGGCGGCGGCACCACCTGCACGCAATCCTGTTCATCCACCGCCAGCGCGCCTTGCGGGCCAAGCGAGACGACAACACGTCGCGCCTTGCCGCGCCTGACCAGCTCCATCGCCGCCTGACGTACGTCATCCGGCTGCGTGAGATCGCGCTTCACCAGCGCGCCAAGTTCTTTCTGGTTTGGCTTCACCAGTTCGATATCGCCAATCTCCACCGCAGCAGCCAGCGCGTCGCCCGAGCTGTCGAGAATGCAGCGTATGTTTTGTCGCTGGGCGGCTTTTATCAGGCCGCAAAGTTTGGCGACATTCACGCCCGGCGGCAGGCTGCCGCTTATCACCAGAATGGAACCCGCTTCAATGGCCATGACTTTTTCTTCGAGCTGGCGGAATTCTTCATCGCTGAGCGCCGCGCCGGGCATAACAAATCGGTACTGTTCACCGCTTGCCTCGACGTGCACGTGCAGGTTTTGTCGCGTCCAGTCTTTTGACTCTATGGTTTGTACGGCGACGTGTTCATCCAGCAACAGGGCCGTGAGGTGTTCGCCGGTGGCGCCGCCAGCCGGGAAAATCGCGGTGGCTTTGCCGCCAAGATGCGCGATAGCGCGCGCGACGTTAATCCCGCCGCCGCCGGGTTCGAAAACCGGCGCGCTACAGCGAAGCTTGCCTTCAGGATAAATTTGCGCCGTGAGGGTAGCGCTGTCGAGAGAAGGCGCCAGCGTCAGCGTATAAATGCGTACCATGTGACCTCCTTTTTATATGGGCTGCGGTAAGCGTAGCACTCCATACCGGGTTAGGGTGTGAATTAACACGCTGATTTCTCAAATAAAGCAGGTTTTTTCATCGGCGCTATATTTATGAAATAAAAGCAGATTTAAGATCCCTCTTATTCAAAAATAGAGATAAGAATTTATTGCCATGTTATGCGGGCCTTTTTATAATTTGTTACCTTTCGACGAGCCTTATGTCGTTGATTCCGGGAAAACATTCCAGGACCTTATCGGTCTCTTTTTTTTGTTGTACGGACCTAAAAATAAATGAAGCTTTTGAAGACAGTACCCGCAGTTATGCTGCTTGCGGGGGGCGCGCTTGTGAGTCAGTTCGCAATCGCGGACAACACCGTTTTTACTGTCATGGACGATCCTTCCACCGCTAAAAAACCTTTCGAAGGCAACCTGAACGCCGGTTATCTGGCCCAGTCAGGCAACACGAAAAGCTCCTCTTTAACCGCCGACAGTACGCTAACCTGGTACGGTCAGAGAACAGCCTGGTCGCTGTGGGGCAATGCCAGCAACACCTCTTCTAACGATGAGCGTTCGTCAGAAAAATATGCGGTGGGCGGCCGTAGCCGCTACAACGTAACCGATCTGGATTATCTGTTCGGCCAGGCGAGCTGGCTGACCGACCGTTACAATGGCTATCGCGAGCGTGACGTAGCAACGCTGGGTTATGGTCGCCAGTTGCTTAACGGTCCGGTGCATAGTCTTCGCGTCGAATTTGGTCCGGGCGTGCGCTACGACGAATACACCAACGGCGACACCAAGACTCAGGGTCTCGGCTACGCTTCCGGCACCTATGCCTGGCAGCTTACCGATAACACGAAATTTACCCAGGGCGTTTCCGTCTTTGGCGCTGACGATACGACCGTTAACTCCGAAACCGCGCTTGATGTGGCTATTAATGCGCATTTTGGTCTTAAGGTCGCTTATAACGTCACCTGGAACTCCGAGCCGCCTTCTTCGGCGCCTGAGCATACCGACACTCGTACCTCCGTTACGCTCGGTTATAAGATGTAAAACAACAGGCCGGTTTATCCGGCCTGATTTTTTAAGTTAATTCTTAAAGTTGCATTTCAACCTGGTCGCTTAGTCTGGAAAATATAAAAATCCGTTTCTTCACTTTCTCTTCATAATTAGCCCCGCTATCAAACATTCAATTAATTTGAAACGAAATGACAAATAATTTGAGTGGGCAGAAATGTGATCTGGATCTACAATCTGATCACAGCGGTTTTATTACCGCACGGTTTAACCTGATTCAGAAAAATAAGAGAAGAAAATGATGAATATGATGAAAACCACAGCCGCAGCCGTTGTGCTTTCCGCGCTCTCGTTCGGCGTTTTTGCGGCCGAAACCGCAACTGATACCCGCACCGCACCTTCCAGTACCTGGAATGTCAAAGATGTGGAAGCCGGTTCGAATATTCAGCCTGGCGCCGCCTCTACCGGTCAGTCTATGAATGACGCCTTCGATGTTCATAAATTAGTGGCGGGTGAATGGTCTTAATAATCCGACCTTTGGTTTTTATGCGGGTTAACTGCAAGCCATATAGGTTACGTCTTATATAAAAACCGGAATTTAACGTCCGGTTTTTTATTATTTTATTTTTATATCCTGTCTTCTTTCCTTTTACTGCCAGTAATTTCGTCATTTCTTCTTTTACAACTGCCGACCGGTTTTAAGACGCAAAGCGAGTTTTATTAACCTGTATCACGGTCATGGCAAAAGTGCGCTGAAATAAATACCCCCACTTTTTGTGAATTTGATCACAAATTTAAACGCTGGTAGGGTAAAGGCTCAGGCATCCGAAACCGTCTACGCTTTTTCGATTGGATGCATTGTAACCAACCTGCAGGGGTAAACCTGCTACGCTCTTAAAGGGAGCCCGAACGTTCAGGTTTCTTTATCGCTAAGGAGGCGGGCCGCAGTCGGTAAAATACGCGCATGCAGGACGTATGCCGCCGGGTCAGAGAGCGATTCTAAAGAGGATGGATATGAAATTAAAAAGAAAAAAAGTTGAGCCTATTTCGCTTAGCGACGTAACGATTATTGATGATACAAAATTACGCAAAGCCATCACAGCAGCTTCGCTTGGCAATGCGATGGAGTGGTTTGATTTCGGTGTTTATGGTTTTGTCGCCTATGCGCTGGGTAAAGTGTTTTTCCCTGAGGCGAATCCAAGCGTACAGATGATAGCTGCGCTTGCCACCTTCTCCGTACCTTTCCTTATTCGTCCCCTGGGCGGACTTTTCTTTGGGATGCTCGGCGATAAATATGGCCGACAGAAAATCCTTGCTATTACCATTGTTATTATGTCGATCAGTACATTCTGCATCGGCTTAATTCCCGGGTATGCAACTATCGGCATTTGGGCGCCGATTCTATTATTGATTTGTAAAATGGCGCAGGGCTTTTCCGTCGGTGGGGAATATACAGGCGCATCCATCTTCGTTGCTGAATATTCTCCCGATCGTAAGCGTGGGTTTATGGGGAGCTGGCTCGATTTTGGCTCGATAGCGGGGTTCGTTCTGGGGGCGGGCGTCGTGGTGTTGATCTCCGCCATTATCGGCGAAGAGAACTTCCAGAGCTGGGGTTGGCGTATTCCATTCTTCCTGGCGCTGCCGCTAGGCATCATCGGCCTTTATCTGCGCCATGCGCTTGAAGAGACGCCGGCATTCCAGCAGCACGTTGATAAACTCGAGCAGGGCGATCGCCAGGGGCTGCAGGATGGGCCGAAAGTCTCCTTTAAAGAGATCGCCACAAAACACTGGCGCAGCCTGCTGACCTGTATCGGTCTGGTTATCGCGACTAACGTGACCTATTACATGCTGCTCACGTACATGCCAAGCTACCTGTCGCATAACCTGCACTATTCCGAAAGCCACGGGGTGCTCATCATCATCGCAATCATGATGGGGATGCTGTTCGTACAGCCGGTAATGGGGCTGCTGAGCGACCGCTTTGGCCGCCGTCCGTTTGTTATTATTGGCAGTATCGCGCTGTTTGTATTAGTTATCCCGGCGTTCACTCTTATCAACAGCAATGTGATTGGACTGATTTTCGCCGGTCTGCTGATGCTGGCGGTTATCCTGAACGCCTTTACCGGCGTAATGGCTTCAACCTTACCGGCGATGTTCCCGACGCATATTCGTTATAGCGCCCTTGCCAGCGCCTTCAACATTTCGGTGTTGATTGCCGGTCTGACGCCGACGCTTGCCGCCTGGCTGGTGGAAAGCTCAGAAGACCTGATGATGCCAGCCTATTATTTGATGGTTATCGCGGTTATCGGCCTCATTACCGGGATTACGATGAAGGAGACGGCGAACCGCCCGCTGAAAGGAGCGACGCCCGCCGCATCGGATATTCAGGAGGCGCGTGAAATCCTGCAGGAGCACCACGACAATATCGAACAAAAAATTGAAGATATTGATAAAGAGATCTCTGACTTGCAGGAAAAACGTAAGCGTCTGGTGCAGCAACATCCGGACATTAACGAGTAAGCCTGTTATCTGTCCTGTAATGGACAGATATTCTCCCGCAAAGCCCGGCTGTACAAGCCGGGCTTTTAACAAACCGGCAAGGCGTGTACTATTTACAGCGACCTTATCGGTAAGCAGGTGAGGGCGCAGGCCTATTATTCCCCCGCGCAGATTCCGCAGAGTGAAGCGGAAAACCCACCTTACTGGCCGGTAATTTTTTTTATTTTCATACTCTCATATGTGCTCTTTCGTGCGGGGCACCACTGTGAATAAGGATTTAACATGCCTGTTATTACGCTTCCTGATGGTAGCCAACGCCATTTTGACCATGCCGTCAGCCCCATGGATGTTGCTCTGGACATCGGTCCCGGTCTCGCCAAAGCCTGCATTGCCGGCCGCGTGAACGGTGAACTGGTAGATGCTTCCGATCTGATTGAACACGATGCCCAGCTCGCCATTATTACGGCTAAAGACGAAGACGGTCTGGAAATTATTCGCCACTCTTGTGCGCATCTGCTGGGCCATGCCATTAAGCAGCTTTGGCCGCACACCAAAATGGCGATCGGCCCGGTTATCGACAACGGCTTTTATTATGACGTTGATCTGGACCACACGCTGACCCAGGAAGATCTCGACGCGCTCGAAAAGCGTATGCACGAGCTTGCTGAGAAAAATTACGACGTCATCAAGAAAAAGGTGAGCTGGCACGAAGCGCGCGAAACCTTCGCACAGCGCGGCGAAAACTACAAAGTCTCCATTCTTGATGAAAATATCGCTCATGATGACAAGCCGGGCTTGTATCATCATGAAGAATATATCGACATGTGCCGCGGACCGCACGTGCCGAATATGCGCTTCTGCCATCATTTTAAACTGATGAAAATCGCGGGCGCTTACTGGCGCGGCGACAGCAATAATAAAATGCTGCAGCGCATCTATGGCACCGCCTGGGCGGATAAAAAAGCCCTGAACGCTTATCTTCAGCGTCTGGAAGAAGCCGCCAAGCGCGACCACCGTAAAATCGGTAAGCAGCTTGACCTCTACCATATGCAGGAAGAAGCGCCGGGCATGGTTTTCTGGCATAATGACGGCTGGACTATCTTCCGCGAACTGGAAACGTTTGTTCGCTCCAAGCTGAAAGAGTACCAGTATCAGGAAGTGAAAGGTCCGTTTATGATGGACCGTGTCCTGTGGGAAAAAACCGGTCACTGGGATAACTATAAAGATGCGATGTTCACCACCTCTTCCGAGAACCGTGAATACTGCATCAAGCCGATGAACTGCCCAGGCCACGTCCAGATCTTCAACCAGGGCCTGAAATCATACCGCGATCTGCCGCTGCGTATGGCTGAGTTCGGCAGCTGTCACCGTAACGAGCCGTCAGGCGCGCTGCACGGGCTGATGCGCGTACGTGGCTTCACGCAGGATGACGCCCATATCTTCTGTACAGAAGAGCAGGTGCGTGACGAAGTGAACGCCTGTATCCGCATGGTTTACGATATGTACAGCACCTTCGGCTTCGAGAAGATTGTAGTAAAACTCTCTACTCGTCCGGAAAAACGTATCGGCAGCGATGAAATGTGGGATCGTGCGGAAGCGGATCTTGCTGTGGCGCTGGAAGAGAACAACATCCCGTTTGAATATCAACTGGGTGAAGGCGCGTTCTATGGTCCGAAAATTGAGTTTACGCTCTACGACTGCCTCGATCGCGCCTGGCAGTGCGGCACAGTTCAGCTAGACTTTTCACTGCCTTCGCGCCTTAGCGCATCGTATGTAGGCGAAAACAACGAACGTCAGGTGCCGGTTATGATTCACCGCGCCATCCTGGGTTCTATCGAACGTTTCATCGGCATCCTGACCGAAGAGTTCGCCGGGTTCTTCCCGACATGGCTCGCGCCGGTTCAGGTTGTGGTGATGAATATTACTGACTCACAGTCTGAATACGTTAACGAATTGACTCGTAAACTGCAAAATGCGGGCATTCGTGTAAAAGCGGACTTGAGAAACGAGAAGATTGGCTTTAAAATCCGCGAGCACACTTTACGTCGTGTCCCTTATATGCTGGTTTGTGGCGACAAAGAAGTCGAAGCTGGCAAAGTGGCCGTCCGCACCCGTCGTGGCAAAGACCTCGGCAGCCTGGATGTGAACGACGTGATTGAGAAGCTGCAGCAAGAGATTCGCAGCCGCAATCTTCATCAACTGGAGGAATAAGGTATTAAAGGCGGAAAACGAGTTCAAACGGCGCGCCCTAATCGCATCAATGGTGAGATTCGCGCACAAGAGGTTCGCTTAACAGGTCTGGATGGCGAGCAGATTGGTATTGTCAGTCTGAGAGAAGCTCTTGAGAAGGCTGAAGAAGCCGGGGTCGATTTAGTTGAAATTAGCCCTAACGCCGAGCCGCCAGTTTGCCGCATAATGGACTACGGCAAATTCCTCTATGAAAAGAGCAAGTCTTCTAAGGAACAGAAGAAGAAGCAGAAAGTTATCCAGGTTAAGGAAATCAAATTCCGTCCTGGTACTGACGAAGGCGACTATCAGGTAAAACTCCGCAGCCTGATTCGCTTTCTCGAAGAAGGCGATAAGGCCAAAATCACCCTGCGTTTCCGCGGGCGTGAAATGGCCCACCAGCAAATCGGTATGGAAGTGCTTAATCGCGTGAAAGACGATTTGCAAGAACTGGCAGTAGTCGAATCCTTCCCAACGAAGATCGAAGGCCGCCAGATGATTATGGTGCTCGCTCCTAAGAAGAAACAGTAAGGCCATCAAGTAACATTCCCTGTGAGGCCTCCAGGCTTCACAGGTTTTGTTCGCCTGGGTTTCGTTTATCAACAATGCGAAGTGGAAGTTAATAAAATGCCAAAGATTAAGACCGTACGCGGTGCTGCTAAGCGCTTCAAAAAAACCGGTAAAGGTGGTTTTAAGCACAAGCACGCTAACCTGCGTCATATTCTGACCAAAAAAGCAACCAAGCGTAAACGTCACCTGCGCCCGAAAGCCATGGTTTCTAAAGGCGATCTGGGTCTGGTAATCGCGTGCCTGCCGTACGCATAAGCCGTTAACCTTTAACTTTTTTATCGCCGAAATCCCAGCGATATCGCAATGCAGCGACACGTCGGGTAAGGCAACATCAGAATATAGATACAGGAGAGAGCCATGGCTCGCGTAAAACGTGGTGTGATTGCACGTGCACGTCATAAGAAAATTTTGAAACAAGCTAAAGGTTACTACGGTGCGCGTTCTCGCGTATACCGCGTTGCCTTCCAGGCTGTTATCAAAGCTGGTCAGTACGCTTATCGTGACCGTCGTCAGAAAAAGCGTCAGTTCCGTCAACTGTGGATTGCACGTATCAACGCAGCAGCACGTCAGAACGGTATCTCTTACAGCAAGTTCATCAACGGCCTGAAAAAAGCCTCTGTTGAAATCGACCGTAAGATCCTGGCTGACATCGCCGTATTCGACAAAGTGGCATTCTCTGCCCTGGTTGAAAAAGCGAAAGCAGCTCTGGCGTAAGCCAGTTTGAAAGAGGGAGCTTGTCTCCCTCTTTTAACTTAACTGCTTCAATACGTTGACAATTGTTCGCTTAGCCCTTTCAATAGACGCAAAAGACGTGAACATAAGGTAACTGCAAGCATGAATGCTGCTCTTTTCCGCTTCTTTTTTTACTTTAGCACCTGATTTCAGGAGGCTAGCGCGTGAAAGAAGAAACGGAAAATAGCGCCAAAAGCCTCCTTTGTGGAGGCTTTTTTATTGCCTGATGGTTTTGCAGAACACTAATGATTACGGCACAACGCCACTATTAAGCGCTGGAGAGCGCGGCGCTGAACGCCCGTCTGGCTGCGGAAACCATCGACGTATCGCTCCCGGGCCGCCGTGTGGAAAATGGCGGCCTGCACTCCCTGGACAGCGAAGCGTTAGCAAACCAAATCACCATGGCGGGGCTGGAAGTCGATGGCGTTGACCCGGTTGCCGGCGCTTTCCATGGTGTGGTCGTGGGTGAAGTGGTGGAGTGCGGGCAGCACCCGAACGCAGACAAATTGCGCGTAACGAAAGTTAACGTCGGCGGCGAACGCCTGCTTGATATCGTCTGTGGCGCGCCAAACTGCCGTCAGGGACTGAAAGTCGCCGTGGCGACGATCGGCGCAGTTCTGCCGGGCGATTTTAAAATCAAGGCGGCGAAGCTTCGCGGCGAACCTTCAGAAGGCATGCTTTGCTCTTTCTCCGAGCTGGGTATTTCCGACGATCATAGCGGGATTATCGAACTGCCTTCCGATGCGCCGATCGGCACCGATATCCGCGAGTACCTGAAGCTTGACGACAATACCATTGAGATAAGCGTAACGCCGAACCGCGCCGACTGCCTCGGCATCATTGGCGTGGCGCGCGATGTGGCGGTTCTGAACCAGCTGCCGCTGAACGAGCCGGAAATGGCGCCTGTCGCCGCGACTGTAAACGACACGCTGTCTATCCGCGTTGACGCCCCTGAGGCTTGCCCACGTTACCTGGGGCGCGTGGTAAAAGGCATTAACGTTTCTGCGCCGACTCCGCTGTGGATGCGTGAAAAACTGCGCCGCTGCGGCATCCGCTCTATCGACGCGGTTGTCGATGTTACTAACTATGTGCTGCTGGAGCTGGGGCAGCCGATGCATGCATTCGACCTGAACCGCATTGAAGGCGGTATTGTGGTGCGGATGGCGAAAGAGGGCGAAACGCTGGTGTTGCTGGACGGCAACGAAGCGAAGCTCAATGAAGATACACTGGTTATCGCTGACCACAACAAAGCGCTCGCGATGGGCGGCATCTTTGGCGGCGAACATTCCGGCGTGAACACCGAAACGCGCGATGTGCTGCTGGAGTGCGCGTTCTTCAATCCGCTTTCCATCACCGGTCGCGCCCGTCGCCACGGTTTGCACACCGACGCGTCTCACCGTTATGAGCGCGGCGTGGATCCGGCGCTGCAATACAAAGCCATGGAGCGAGCTACCCGTCTGCTGATCGACATCTGCGGCGGTGAAGCGGGCCCGGTAGTGGATGTAACCAGCGAAGCGCATCTGCCGAAGCGTGCGACCATTACCCTGCGTCGCAGCAAACTGGATCGTTTGATTGGCCACGTGATCCCAGACGAGCAAGTGACCGACATTCTTAAACGTCTGGGCTGCGAAGTCACCGAAGGTCAGGACGAGTGGCAGGCCGTTGCCCCGAGCTGGCGTTTCGACATGGAAATCGAAGAAGACCTGGTGGAAGAGGTCGCTCGCGTCTATGGTTATGACAATATCCCGAACGAGCCGGTGCAGGCGGGGCTGGAGATGGGCAGCCACCGTGAAGCGGATCTCTCCCTTAAGCGCGTGAAAACGATGCTGGTGGATAAAGGCTACCAGGAAGTGATCACCTACAGCTTCGTCGATCCGAAAGTACAGCAGTTGCTGCACCCCGGCGAAGAAGCGCTGATCCTGCCAAGCCCGATTTCCAGCGATATGTCCGCGATGCGTCTGTCGTTGTGGACCGGCCTGCTCAGCACAGTGGTGTACAACCAGAACCGTCAGCAGAACCGCGTGCGCATTTTCGAAACCGGCCTGCGCTTTGTGCCTGATACGCAGGCGGACCTCGGCATTCGTCAGGATCTTATGCTGTCCGGCGTGCTGTGCGGCAACCGCTATGAAGAGCACTGGGATCAGGCGAAAAGCGCAGTGGATTTCTACGATCTGAAGGGCGATTTGGAATCCGTTCTGGAGCTTACCGGTAAATTATCTGAAATTGAATTTAAGGCAGAAGCCAATCCGGCCTTGCATCCTGGCCAAAGTGCTGCCATTTATTTAAAGGGCGAACGCATTGGTTTCATTGGCGTTGTGCATCCGGAACTCGAGCGTAAGCTTGATCTCAACGGCCGTACGCTGGTGTTTGAACTGCTGTGGGACAAGGTAGCGGACCGTATTGTGCCGCAAGCCGCCGAGGTTTCTCGCTTCCCGGCGAACCGCCGCGACATCGCTGTGGTCGTGTCTGAAAACGTACCGGCAGCAGATATTTTGGCCGAATGTAAGAAAGTTGGCGCAAATCAGATAGTTGGCGTAAACTTATTTGACGTGTACCGTGGTAAGGGTGTTGCGGAGGGTTACAAGAGCCTTGCCATCAGCCTGATCCTTCAGGATACCAGCCGTACACTCGAAGAAGAGGATATTGCCGCTACTGTTGCGAGATGTGTAGAGGCACTAAAAGAGCGATTCCAGGCATCATTGAGGGATTGAACCTATGGCGCTTACTAAAGCGGAAATGTCAGAATATCTGTTTGATAAGCTTGGGCTTAGCAAGCGGGACGCCAAAGAACTGGTGGAGCTGTTTTTCGAGGAGATCCGTCGCGCGCTGGAAAATGGCGAACAGGTGAAACTCTCCGGTTTTGGTAATTTTGACCTGCGAGATAAGAACCAACGTCCCGGACGCAACCCGAAAACCGGTGAAGATATCCCCATTACGGCGCGCCGTGTGGTGACCTTCCGACCCGGTCAGAAGTTAAAAAGCCGGGTTGAGAACGCTTCGCCGAAGACAGAGTAATCTGACCTAGTCAAAAAGGCCGCATCGTGCGGCCTTTTTTCTTTTTTGGGCGGTCGCAGGGCCGTAGAATCAACGGATTGCGATCATAACGACCAATTCATTCATGCTCTCTTTTATTGAACAACAACGCCAGCGCGAGCAGCGCTGGCTGTGGAGCCTGCTGTCGTTCACGCTGCTTGCGATGCTGTTCAGCCTCTGCGTGGGCGACAAATGGCTGGGGCCGACGGACTGGTTTAGCGAAAGCGGTAAGCTATTCGTCTGGCAAATTCGTCTGCCGCGCACGCTGGCGGTGCTGGTGGTTGGCGCGTCGCTGGCGCTTTCTGGCGCCATTATGCAGGCGCTGTTTGAAAACCCGCTCGCTGAACCCGGGCTGCTTGGCGTGTCGAACGGCGCAGGCGTCGGGCTAATCGCCGCCGTGCTGCTGGGCCACGGCGCGCTGCCCGGCTGGGTGCTCGGTCTGTGCGCCATCGGCGGGGCATTGATTATCACGCTTATTCTGCTGCGTTTTGCCAGACGGCATCTTTCTAATAGCCGACTACTGCTGGCTGGCGTGGCGCTGGGCATCATTTGCAGCGCGTTGATGACCTGGGCGGTCTATTTCTCCACCAGCCTCGATCTGCGCCAGCTGATGTACTGGATGATGGGCGGTTTCGGCGGGGTTGACTGGCGGCACGGTTGGCTTATGGCTGCGCTGTTGCCGGTCATGATATGGGTCTGCCGCCAGGCGCTGCCGCTCAATATGCTGGCGCTGGGCGAAACCTCCGCGCGCCAACTCGGCCTGCCGGTGTGGCTGTGGCGCAACCTGCTGGTTATCGCGACGGGCTGGCTGGTGGGGGTAAGCGTAGCGCTTTCAGGCGCTATTGGTTTTATCGGCCTTGTTATCCCGCACGTGCTGCGGCTATGCGGGCTGACTGACCATCGCGTCCTGTTGCCCGCCTGCGCGCTGGCGGGGGCGGCGGTGCTGCTGGCGGCTGATGTTATCGCCCGGCTGGCGCTCGCTTCGGCGGAGTTGCCGATAGGCGTCGTCACCGCAACGCTGGGCGCGCCGGTATTTATCTGGCTATTATTAAGGGCTGGACGTTAAGTTCCTCACACCACCATTAAGGGGATGCTATGCAACACGATGTGCTGAACACCGAAGTGACCACCATTGACGGGGAAACCACGTCACTCGAACGCTGGAAAGGCAAGGTGCTGTTGATTGTCAACGTCGCTTCCAAATGCGGCCTGACGCCGCAGTATGAACAGTTAGAGAATATTCATAAGGCCTGGGAAGAGGCGGGTTTCAGCGTGCTGGCTTTCCCCTGCAACCAGTTCCTCGGTCAGGAGCCGGGCAGCGAAGAAGAGATCAAAACGTTTTGCAGCACCACTTATGGCGTCACCTTTCCGCTGTTCAGCAAAATTGATGTGAATGGCGAGAACCGTCACCCGCTTTACCAGAAACTGATTGCCGCCTGTCCGACAGCTGTCGCGCCGGAATCAAGCGGTTTCTATGAGCGTCTGGCCAGCAAAGGGCGCGCGCCGCTCTATCCGGATGACATTCTGTGGAATTTCGAAAAATTCCTGGTTGGCCGCGATGGGCAGGTGGTGCAGCGTTTCGCGCCAGATATGACGCCGGAAGATCCTATCGTGATGGAAGCTATCAAAGTCGCGCTGGCGAAATAAACGATGGCGCTGATGCAATTGCGCGATGTGGCGGTGTCCGGCCGTCTGGAGCCGTTCTCCGCCAGCGTTAAGCCTGGCGAATTACTGCATCTGGTCGGGCCGAACGGCGCCGGGAAAAGCACGCTGCTTTCGCGAATGGCGGGGCTTACCAGCGGCGCGGGCAGCATCGATTTCGTCGACGAGCCGCTGAGCGCGTGGCGTAGCGAGCAGCTTGCCCGCCATCGCGCCTATCTCGCGCAGCAGCAGATGCCGCCCTTCGCCATGCCCGTCTGGCATTATCTGGCGCTGCACCAGCACGCCAGTCCGAATGAAAAAAGAATGACCGACGTCGCCACGTCGCTCTGGCTTGGCGACAAGCTCACCCGGCCGGTTAACCAGCTCTCCGGCGGCGAATGGCAGCGGGTGCGGCTCGCTGCCGTCGTGCTGCAAATTGATCCGCAAACTAATCCGCATGGCAAACTGCTGCTGCTCGATGAGCCGATGAACAGCCTGGACGTGGCCCAGCAGGCGGCACTTGATAAAGTCATTTACCAGCTTTGCGATGCGGGCGTAACGGTCGTGACAAGCAGCCACGATCTCAACCATACGCTGCGCCATGCGCACCGGGTCTGGCTGTTGCGTGACGGCAAGCTGATAGCCGAAGGCAAGCGCGACGACGTGCTCACGCCAGCCTTGCTGGGCGCCGCTTATGGCCTGCCGTTTCGTCGCCTTCAGGTGGAAGGTCACAGTATGCTCATTTGCCCGCTTTAGGCGCTTCTCTGTCTTGCTTCGGCGCGTCGGGGCAGGCTACATTAGCCAAAATAAAAACAGGGTAGAGGATTTGCCTGAAAATGCGGCTCTGGTTAATCGTTGTGGCGACGCTGGTGCTGGCCGGATGCAGCCATCATCGCGCACCGCCTCCCAATCCACGGCTCTCTGATTCCATCTCCGTTATCGCTGGCCTGAACGATCAGCTCAGCCACTGGCGCGGTACACCGTATCGTTATGGCGGCATGGGCCGGGGAGGGGTGGACTGCTCCGGCTTCGTCATGCTGACTTTCCGCGATAAGTTTGAGTTACAGCTGCCGCGGGAAACGCGCCAGCAGGCGAAAATCGGCACTGAAATCGATAAAGATGATTTACTGCCGGGCGACCTGGTCTTCTTCAAAACCGGCAGCGGTCAGAACGGCCTGCACGTCGGTATTTATGACACCGATAATCAGTTTATCCACGCCTCTACCAGCCAGGGCGTGATCCGCTCATCGCTTGATAACGTCTACTGGCGCAAAAAATTCTGGCAGGCGCGCCGTATCTGATGCTGGCCCGTCGCGTGCGGCGGGCGTTTCTCTTCACACTTCCCGCGTTTGCTGGCCCGACTTTGTAACAATGGCGGCCAGCTCTCTTCCTGTTTACCCACCTGACGCTACGCTTAGCGGGCGCTCGCGCACCGCGGGCAATAACGAGAGCTATCAGGCGAAGGAGCAGCAATGGGTAACAAAATCAAAATTGCGGTTATCGGCGGCGGCAGCAGCTATACGCCAGAACTGGTGGAAGGCTTAATTGCGCGTCGGGAGACAGTCGAACTGCGCGAGCTGGCGCTGGTGGATGTAGAGCAGGGGCGTGAGAAAGTAGAGACTATCGCGGCGCTCACCCGCAGGATGCTGGCGAAGAATGGCATGGAAGCGGTAAAAGTGACGGTTCATTTTCAGCCGGACGAGGCGATTCGCGGCGCGAGCTTTGTATTAACGCAACTGCGCGTAGGCCAGCTGAAGGCGCGCGCCGCGGATGAGCGTCTGGGATTGAAGTACAACCTTATTGGGCAGGAGACCACCGGCGTCGGCGGCTTCGCCAAGGCGCTGCGCACCATTCCTGTGATGCTCAATATCGCCCGCAAAGTTGAAGCCCTGGCGCCGGAGGCCTGGATTATCAACTTCACTAACCCGGCAGGCATTGTGACCGAGGCGGTGCAGCGCCATACGAAAGCGAAAATTATCGGCCTGTGCAACGTGCCGATCACCATGCACCATATGCTTGCCCAGATGCTGGATGAGCCGTTTGAGGCGTTGCGCCTGCGGTTCGCTGGTTTAAATCATATGGTGTGGGTGCATGAAGTGAATGTACGCGGTGAAAACCGTACGCGGGAGGTTATCGATAAGCTGTGCAACGGCGCGACGATGACCATGAACAACATCAAAGAAGCGCCGTGGCCTGCCGCGCTGCTGCGAGCGCTTGGCGCAATCCCATGCCCCTATCACCGTTATTTTTATCTCACTCGCGAAATGCTTGAGGAAGAGCAGGCGGATGCCAAAGCCGGAGGTACGCGCGCTGAACAGGTAATGAAAGTTGAAGATTCGCTTTTCAGGCAATATCGCGATCCGCAACTCGACCACAAGCCGGAAGCGTTACGCTTTCGCGGCGGGGCGTTCTATTCGCAGGTTGCGCTGGAATTAATCGCAGCTATTCATAACGATACTGGCGCGCAGCTCGTAGTGAATACCGCGAACCTGGGGGCTATCCAGGGGCTGGCGGCAGATGCGGTGGTGGAAACGAACTGCATTGTCGATGCCACTGGCGCGAAGCCGCTGGCGTTTGGCGCGTTGTCCCCTGCGATGCATGCCCTGACGACGCAGATAAAAACGTATGAACAACTGACCATTGAAGCGGCGGTTAATGGCGATAAACGAGCGGCGCTGTTGGCGCTTATCGTTAACCCGCTTATTGGTGATGCGAAGCTTGCAGCCGATTTGCTGGATGAAGTATTAATATTGAACCGGGACTACCTCAGGCCATTCATTTGATAGCAGGAATAGATGAAATAGCGGGACGGTAATGTACGTCCCGTAAAAAGCGTTAAACAATTAGGCTGCGCTTAATCGCCCTCGTTAAAAAATAGTTATGCACTTTCCCGACGGTAAATAAATTAAGTCTATTTGTAATCGATATCTTACAAATTATTTATATTGGCGGCGAAATTTTCAGTCTGTTTGTCTATTGACGAATAACCAGGATAAGCTAAAAGAAGCTAAGGATAATTCTGAAACTCTAAGGACAGAGCATGCTAATTATTGCAATAAAAACAGTCTGGTTGCACCGTTGTGATATGCAACATACTCATTGCGTATCACCTTACCAGACGGAGCGTGAATAATGATTGTTTCGCTCGACGTCAAATATCATTCGCAGTATTTATTTCTCCCTGTACGTCGGGGAGATCACTCGCTACTGGGCGTAGAACTTATCGCTGACTTTATTAGCGATAACGCCTCGGTGCGTATTCCGCCTGGCTTAGTGCTTTCCCGTATTACTGCAGAACAGCGGCTCATCCTTTTTTATGAAGCTATTAGTTTGCTGGAGCAAAATCGGGAATTTTTTATACAAAATCAGGTGCTGGCCTGGGTCAGCGTGGACGAGATTATCGTCAGCGCGCTGTTAAGCGGCGTGGCGCTACAGAAAAGGGTCAGCGAATTGCCGTTTCTGGAGTTCAGCCTTACTGAGGATTATCCCGGCCTGAACGCAGGCAAAGCGCATCCGCAACTGAACGCGCTACAGGCTCTCCACCCGCTGCTGCTGGCGAATTATGGCTCGGGCGGGGCCACCAGTCGGGCGGTGTATGAAGGAATGTATCGTCGGGTTAAACTCGATAAGCAATTTATTAACCGGCAGCTTTCGCCTTCCACCTTCGAGCCCTTTATTTCCGCCATTATTAAGCAAATCTCGCCCTGCTGCGACACGCTGATTCTGCCGGGCATCGACAATGAAATTGCCCGTCGTCACGCCATCGCGCTTGGGGTGGGGGCGGTACAAGGCAGACTGTGGCCGCCAGTGATGGCCGCTTCGCTGGCATCGCTGATTGAATAACCCTGCGCGATAACCGTGTTTGCCTGACGTTTAAGGCACTACACTTAGGGCAGGAGGCCTCATGAGCGAAAACCCCCAATTTGTATCTACCTGGCGCGACGAGCTGCCGGGTTTCTATACCGAGCTTTCCCCAACACCGTTGAAAAATAGCCGCCTGCTCTGGCACAACGCACCGCTGGCGAAGACGCTGCAGCTTGACGATTCTCTTTTCACACCAGACCAGCCCGCTGGGGTCTGGGGCGGCGAAGCGCTGCTGCCGGGCATGGCCCCGCTCGCCCAGGTATACAGCGGCCATCAGTTTGGCGTCTGGGCCGGACAACTGGGCGACGGGCGCGGCATTTTGCTTGGCGAGCAGCAGTTGCCCGACGGACGTAAATTCGACTGGCACCTGAAGGGCGCTGGGCTGACGCCTTATTCCCGCATGGGCGACGGCCGCGCCGTGGTGCGCTCGACGGTGCGCGAGTTCCTCGCCTCCGAGGCGATGCACTATCTTGGTATTCCCACAACCCGGGCGCTTTCTATTGTCACCAGCGATACGCCAGTGCGACGAGAAACCATGGAACGCGGCGCGATGTTAATACGTATTGCTGAAAGTCACGTGCGCTTCGGCCACTTCGAGCACTTTTACTACCGCCGCGAGCCGGAAAAGGTGCAGCAACTGGCTGATTACGTCATTCATCACCATTTCTCTCATCTTGCGCAGGAACAGGATCGCTACATCCTGTGGTTCAATGACGTTGTGGATCGCACCGCATCGCTGATGGCCCACTGGCAAAGCGTCGGTTTCGCCCACGGCGTCATGAACACCGATAACATGTCTATTCTGGGGCTCACTATCGACTACGGCCCCTACGGCTTTCTGGACGATTATCAGCCGCATTTTATCTGTAATCACTCCGACTATCAGGGACGCTATGCTTTTGATAATCAGCCAGGCGTTGGGTTATGGAACCTGCAACGACTGGCGCAGACGCTGTCGCCTTTCATTGATGTGGACGCGCTGAACAGCGGCCTTGAGCGTTATCAGATGGCGTTGATACGCGCTTACGGCAAGCAAATGCGCGCGAAGTTAGGTTTTCATACCGAGCAGATGGCGGATAACGATTTGTTGACGGAGCTCTTCTCGCTGATGGCTCGTGAGGGCAGCGATTACACCCGCACTTTCCGTATGCTGAGCCAGACGGAGCAGCTTTCCGCCGCCTCGCCGCTGCGCGACGAGTTTATCGACCGGGCGGCGTTCGACAGCTGGTTTGGCCGTTATCGCGAGCGTCTGCAACAGGAGGATGTGGCGGATGAAACTCGTCAGCAGTCAATGAAAGCGGTAAACCCGGCGGTTGTGCTGCGAAACTGGCTGGCGCAGCGGGCCATTGAAGGGGCAGAAAAAGATGACCCCAGCGAGCTGGCGCGCCTGTGCGAGGCGTTGCAAAACCCGTTTGCGGATCGCGATGATGATTTCACCCATCGCCCGCCAGACTGGGGCAAAAGGCTTGAGGTCAGCTGTTCAAGCTAAAACAAAGGCGCCGCAAGGCGCCTTTTGGCTGGAGGTTTACGCGCGGCTTTGCATCGCGTCGGCAAGCATCGCGAGCAGCGCTTCGCTGTCTTCCCAGCCGAGGCAAGGGTCGGTAATGGACTTGCCGTAAACCAGCGGTTGCCCGGCGGCGACCGGCTGGGTGCCTTCTTCCAGGAAACTTTCCGCCATCACCCCGGCGATGCCCTGCGAACCGGCGCGCAGCTGGCGGCAAATTTCTTCACACACTTCCAGTTGGCGTCGGTGCTGCTTCTGGCAGTTGCCATGGCTGAAGTCGACCACCAGCCGCTCCGGCAGGTTAAACTCACGCAGCGCGGCGCAGGCGGCGGCGATGTCCGCTTCGTGGTAGTTAGGCTGCTTTCCGCCGCGCATGATGATGTGACCATAGGGATTGCCGCTGGTCTGGTAAATCGTCATGCGGCCATGTTTGTCCGGAGAGAGAAACATGTGGCTGGCGCGGGAAGCGCGAATAGCGTCCACTGCGATGCGGGTATTGCCGTCCGTGCCGTTTTTAAAGCCCACCGGGCAGGAGAGGGCTGAAGCCATTTCACGATGAATCTGGCTTTCGGTGGTGCGCGCGCCAATAGCGCCCCAGCTAATCAGGTCGGCAATATACTGGCCGGTCACCATATCCAGAAATTCGGTGGCGGTCGGCACGCCAAGCTCGTTTATCTGCACCAGCAGACGGCGCGCCAGCTCTATGCCGTGATTAACCCGGTAGCTGCCGTTGAGATCCGGGTCGGAAATCAATCCTTTCCAGCCGACCACCGTACGCGGCTTCTCGAAGTAAGTTCGCATAACGATTTCAAGCTGCGACTGGTATTTTTCGCGCAGCGGTTGCAGGCGCTGCGCATACTCCAGCGCAGCGGAAAGATCGTGAATAGAACAGGGCCCCATCACCACCAGCAGGCGGTTATCTTCGCCATTCAGGATTTTTTCAATACGGCGACGTGCGCGGGTAACATGTTCCGCCACCTGCGGCGTAACGGGATAGCGTTGCGCCAGCTCCTCCGGCGTCACAAGGGTGTCGATGCGCGCTGTGCGCAGTTCATCGGTTTTATTCATTGGGTGTCTCGAAAGTGGTTGCTTCCCGGCTACAGCGCCGGGAAGTGATGGCCATCACGATAAACGAATCGCTCCTGATTTCAAGAAACGAGAAAGAGTATCAGCCAGATGTTCGGGACTTTACCATAAACGATCGCATCGATGAACTAGTTTGCTAGTACATGCGTCGGCTTAGCTGCATAATGTCGAGGATTTTGGTCGCCAGCTCTTCCACGGAAAAGTTTGTGCTGTTGAGGTAGGGAATTTGATGCTTGCGGTAGAGCGCCTCCACTTCCGTAATTTCCATACGGCACTGGCGCATGGAGGCGTAGCGGCTGTTTTCGCGCCGCTCCTCGCGGATCGCCGCCAGGCGGTCCGGGCTGATGGTCAGCCCGAAAAGCTTATGCTGGAGCGGGCGTAGCGCCGCCGGCAGCGTCAGGTTATCCATATCATCGGCGATAAAGGGGTAGTTGGCGGCGCGAATGCCAAACTGCATCGCCAGATAAAGGCTGGTTGGGGTTTTGCCGCAGCGGGATACGCCCAGCAGAATTACCTGCGCCTGGTCGAGGTTGCGCAGCGAAACGCCGTCGTCATGCGCCAGGGTGTAATCAATGGCGGCGATACGGGCGTCATAGCGGGTCAGGTTGCCGGCGGTCAGGCCATGGGTGCGGTGCGCAATCGGCGTCGGGTCAAGCCTGAGCTCCTGCTGTAGCGGCGCCACCAGCGCCTGCACAATATCCTGGCAAAAGCCTTCGCTTTGCAAAATGATGGCCCGTATTTCCGGCAGCACAATCGAAAAAAAGACCAGCGGGCGCAAACCGGTCTGCTGAAAAATGGCGTCAATCTGATCTTTCACCGCCCGGGCGCGGCTTTCGTTTTCAACAAAGGGCAGGGTAATGCTGTTGATGGAAACCGGGAACTGCGACATCACCGCATGGCCCAGCACTTCGGCGGTGATGGCGGTGCCATCGGAGATATAAAAAACATGACGATCAACCACATTGTCCATTGCCGACATCCTGAAAAGTTAAGAATTTGCTTAAGCATAATTTAAATCAGGGTGCTAAAGCATAGCGATACTCTCATTTTTATAAAATGAAACGCGGTTTTTATAATAAATGAAAAGTGTGATTCATTTTTTCGAAGCGGCACATAGCCCATTATTTTAATAATGATTTCTTCCTAATCAATGGCTTAGAATTAGTACGAAAAGTGGTCTGAAATTAATGGGAAGTGGTCTGAAAATGAAAAATTTTAATATGCTTGAACGATTCACCGTTTTTCGCTGCGGAATAATTATGCCAGACTAAATTTGTTGTCAGGTGTTTCGTAACCCCGTTCAAATATCACAAAAGGATTGTTCGATGACCAACAATGGCTCGTCACCGCTGGTGCTTTGGTACAACCAACTCGGCATGAATGATGTAGACAGAGTTGGGGGCAAAAATGCCTCCCTGGGTGAAATGATTACTAACCTCTCCGGCATGGGCGTCTCCGTACCGAATGGATTTGCCACCACTGCCGAGGCGTTTAACCTGTTCCTCGACCAGAGCGGCGTTAACCAGCGTATCTATGAATTGCTGGATAAAACCGATATTGACGACGTGTCCGAGCTGGCGAAAGCGGGCGCGCAGATCCGTCAGTGGATCATCGACACACCTTTCCAGCCGGAACTGGAGCAGGCTATTCGCGAGGCTTATGAGCAGCTTTCAGCTGACGATGCGGATGCGTCGTTCGCGGTACGCTCGTCCGCCACGGCGGAAGACATGCCGGACGCCTCCTTTGCCGGCCAGCAGGAGACCTTCCTGAACGTACAGGGCATCGACGCCGTGATGGTGGCGGTAAAGCATGTCTTCGCCTCGCTGTTTAACGACCGCGCTATCTCTTATCGCGTGCATCAGGGTTACGACCATCGCGGCGTCGCGCTCTCCGCAGGCGTGCAGCGGATGGTGCGCTCCGACCTCGCAGCCTCCGGCGTGATGTTCTCAATTGATACCGAGTCGGGCTTCGATCAGGTGGTGTTTATTACCGCCGCCTATGGCCTTGGCGAAATGGTCGTGCAGGGCGCGGTCAACCCGGATGAGTTCTATGTGCATAAGCCGGGTCTTGAAGCGGGGCGTCCGGCGATTGTGCGCCGCACGCTGGGCTCTAAGAAAATCCGTATGGTCTACGGCGAAACCCAGGAACATGGCAAGCAGGTGCGTATTGAAGATGTGCCGCAAGCTGACCGCGACCGCTACTGCATCACCGCCGAAGAGGTGCAGGAGCTGGCGAAGCAGGCGGTGCAGATTGAGAAACACTACGGCCGCCCGATGGATATCGAATGGGCGAAAGACGGCCACACCGGCAAATTGTTTATCGTGCAGGCGCGCCCGGAAACCGTGCGTTCGCGCGGCCAGGTGATGGAGCGTTACCAGCTTCACTCCCAGGGGAAAATCGTCGCGGAAGGCCGCGCCATCGGCCACCGTATCGGCGCGGGCGCGGTGAAGGTGATTCACGACATCAGTGAAATGAACCGCATTCAGCCGGGTGACGTGTTGGTGACCGACATGACCGACCCGGACTGGGAACCTATCATGAAAAAAGCGGCGGCGATTGTCACTAACCGTGGCGGGCGTACCTGCCACGCGGCCATCATCGCTCGCGAACTCGGCATCCCGGCGGTAGTGGGCTGCGGCGACGCCACCGAGCGACTGAAAGATGACGAAAACGTCACCGTCTCCTGCGCCGAAGGCGACACGGGGTATGTTTACGCCGAGCTGCTCGACTTCAGCGTGAAAAGCTCAAGCGTGGATACCATGCCGGATCTGCCGCTGAAGATAATGATGAACGTCGGCAACCCGGACCGCGCCTTTGACTTCGCCTGTCTGCCAAACGAAGGGGTGGGGCTGGCGCGCCTGGAGTTCATCATCAACCGCATGATTGGCGTGCATCCGCGCGCGCTGCTGGAGTTTGACCAGCAGGAGCCGGGTTTGCAGAACGAGATCCGCGAGATGATGAAAGGATACGACAACCCGCGGGAGTTTTATGTCGGCCGTCTGACCGAAGGCATCGCGACGCTGGGCGCGGCGTTTTACCCGAAACGGGTCATCGTGCGCCTTTCCGACTTTAAATCGAACGAGTACGCCAACCTGGTAGGCGGCGAACGTTACGAACCGGATGAAGAGAACCCGATGCTCGGCTTTCGCGGCGCGGGCCGCTATGTGGCGGACAGCTTCCGCGACTGTTTCGCGCTTGAGTGCGAGGCGGTCAAACGCGTGCGTAATGAGATGGGGCTGACCAACGTAGAGATAATGATCCCGTTCGTGCGTACCGTGGAGCAGGCAAAAGCGGTGGTGGAAGAGCTGGCGCGCCAGGGGCTTAAGCGCGGCGAAAACGGGCTGAAAGTCATTATGATGTGCGAAATTCCGTCCAATGCCCTGCTGGCTGAACAATTCCTTGAGTACTTCGACGGCTTCTCTATCGGCTCCAACGACATGACGCAGTTAACGCTGGGGCTGGACCGCGACTCCGGGGTGGTCTCTGAACTTTTCGACGAACGCAACGAGGCGGTGAAAGCGCTGCTTTCCATGGCTATCCGCGCCGCGAAAAAAGAGGGCAAGTATGTCGGCATCTGCGGACAAGGCCCGTCGGATCACGAAGATTTCGCCGCCTGGCTGATGGAAGAGGGAATAGACAGCCTGTCGCTGAACCCGGATACCGTGGTACAGACCTGGCTTGGCCTGGCTGAACTCAATAAGTAAATCTCGCACTTCGAAAAAGGCCCGCGCTTTGCGGGCCTTTTTTATTCATCAAATATATATTCTTGCGCCACGTCACAGTCAGGAGAAAAAGCAAAAAAACGTAATCTGTCTGGTAATTACAGCAATTGTTGAGTGGCCTGGGCTTATTAATACTTAGCCTCACATCGCACGGTCTGTTGGTGTGCGGGTTGAATTTTTTAACCTGATAAAAGGCAAATAATAATGACGCTCTCCTCTGTGCTGACCACGAAAGATAAAATAGGCTACGGGCTAGGCGATATGGCCAGCGCCCTGGTCTGGCAAACCGCCACGTTATTTCTCGCTTATTTCTATACCGATGTATTTGGACTACCCGCCGCTATTATGGGGACGATGTTTTTACTGGTGCGGGTGATTGATGCTTTTATCGATCCCTGCATCGGCGCGCTGGTGGACCGCACGCAAACCCGCCACGGGCGCTTTCGCCCCTGGCTGCTGTGGTTCGCCATTCCTTTTGGCGTCAGCTGCATGCTGACCTTCTATGTGCCCCCGCTCAGCCCGACGCTGAAAATCGTCTATGCCTGCGCCACTTACAGCCTGCTGAGCCTGGTCTATTCCGCGATTAACGTGCCTTACTGCGCCATGCCCGGCGCGCTGACGCTCAACCCGCGCGAGCGCCATTCGCTGCAATCCTGGCGCTTCGGGCTCTCTTTTATCGGTGGGCTCATCGTCACCGTGATAGCGCTGCCGCTGGTGGAATGGCTGGGTGAGGGCGACGCGCAAAAAGGCTATTTCTTCGCCATGGGACTGATGGGGCTGTTAGGCGTGGCGCTGTTTTACTGCTGCTTTTTTATGACTCGCGAGCGTTATGCGCCCGGCAATGATAATTCCGCTTCGCTGCTTAAAGATTTAAAGCTGCTGGCGGCCAACAGTCAGTGGCGAATTATCTTCGTGTTTAACATCCTGCTATTAACGGCGGTGGTGACGCGCGGTTCAGCCACGATGTATTACGTGAAATATGTCATGCTGCGCCCCGATCTGGTCTTTGCGTTTATTGTTTCCGGGATGATTGCGAATTTATCCGGCGCCTTATTATCTGAGCGCCTGTTAGGGAAATTTGACCGGGTGCGCGCGTATCAGTGGACCATTATTAGCTTTGTGGCGCTGGCTGCGATTATCTTTTTTATCCCGCCTGACGCCGTCTGGCTCATATTCACCATAAATATTGTTTTCAGCTTTATTCAGAACCTGACTACCCCACTGCAGTGGACCATGTTTTCTGATGTTGTCGATCATGAAGAACACCGCAGCGGCCGCCGTCTCGACGGCCTGGTTTTCTCCACCGCGCTGTTCGCCATCAAGTTTGGCCTGGCGCTGGGCGGCGCTGTCGTGGGATGGGTGCTGGGAATGGTGGATTATCTGCCTAACCAGACCGCGCAAAGCGCCGTCGTGCTCACCACCATTAATGCGCTGTTCACGCTGATTCCCTGCGCGCTCTTTCTGTGCATGGCGCTGCTGCTCTGTTTCTACCGGCTCAGCAGCCGCCGCGTAGCCGATATCGCCGAAGCGCTGGCCCGCAAGCGCAAAACACGCGAAGAAACGCCTTCACTTAATCCCGCCGTACAGGAGTAACTGATGACTGAGATCTATAAAGACCCGCAACGCCCCGTAAACGAACGCGTAGCCGATCTGCTGGCGCGTATGACCCCGGAGGAGAAGTTTGCGCAGATGCACGCGTACTGGCTCATTCTCTCCCCGGAGGGCGATCACCGCGAACGCAGCGATTTGAGCGACGATTTTGCCGGCGTTAGCGAACAGACGGATCTCGCCACCCGGCTTCAGCGCGGCGTAGGGCAGATTACCCGGCCGCTCGGCACGCACATTGTCGAGGCGAGGGAGGGCGTGCGCGCCGCAAATCGTCTACAGCGCACGCTGGTGGAAGAGACGCGGCTCGGTATTCCGGCGATGTTTCACGAAGAGTGTTTAGTCGGTCTGCTTTGTAAAGACGCCACGCTTTTTCCCTCGTCGCTCAACTATGGTTCGACGTGGGACCCGGAACTGGTCGAGCGCGCGGCGGCGGCCATCGGCGCAGAGGCCCGCGCCACGGGCTGCCACCAGGGACTGGCGCCGGTGCTGGATGTCTCGCGCGACGTGCGCTGGGGCCGAACGGAAGAGACCTTCGGCGAAGATCCCTGGCTGGTGGGCGTGATGGCCACGCGCTACGTCCAGGGGTTACAGGGCAAATCCCGGGATCTGCTGGCCACCCTGAAACATTACGTGGGTCACTCGTTCAGCGAAGGGGCGCGCAACCACGCGCCGGTGCATCTGGGCTTCTGCGAGCTGAATGATACTTTCCTGCTGCCCTTCGAGATGGCGGTAAAACTGGCGCACGCCGGTTCGGTGATGCCGGCCTACCACGATATCGATAATCAGCCGGGGCACAGCGACGCGTTTCTGCTGACCGATGTGCTGCGCAACCAGTGGGGCTTCGACGGCATTATCGTTGCCGACTATGGCGGCGTGAGCCTGCTGCATCAGCATCACGGCGTTTCGCACGACGGTGCGGAGTCCGCCGCGCTCGCCTTTAACGCCGGACTCGATATTGAATTGCCCAAAGACGACTGCGCGCGCCACCTGGCTGAAGCGGTGGCGCGCGGGCTTATCAGCATGGAGAAAATTGACGAGATTGTCGCACGCGTGCTGACGCAGAAATTTCGCCTCGGTTTGTTTGAGCGCCCCTATGCTGATGAAAACGCCGTCGCGCTGCAGAGCGAGGAAGCGCGCGCCATAGCCCGCGAGGTGGCGACCCGTTCGCTGACGCTGCTGGAAAACCGCGGCGCGCTGCCGCTCGCCGCAAGCCAGACCGTGGCGGTGATTGGCCCAACCGCCGACGACCCGCTGGCGCTGCTGAGCGGCTACAGCTTCCCGGTGCACCTCATCATCAGCGATATGCTGGAGCAAACGACGCAGGTCACCACGCCGTTGCAGGCCCTGCGGGAACAACTGGGTGAGGAGAATGTGCGCTATGCCAAAGGCTGCCACATCATTGAAAAACGGATGGCGGGCGCGCCGGTCTTTCCGGGCGACAGCGGCAATAAGCCGATGCAGTCTTCGCCTGTATCACTCGATCGAAGCCTGATTCCGCAGGCGGTGGCGCAGGCGCAGCAGAGCGATATCGTTCTGGCCTTTGTGGGCGATCTCGCCGGGCTGTTCCAGAGCGGCACGGTGGGGGAAGGTTCGGATACCGACAGCCTGGCGCTGCCTGGCGTACAGCAGTCGTTGCTGGAAGCGCTGGTGGAGACAGGAAAGCCGGTGGTGGTGGTCATGACCGGCGGGCGGCCTTATCACCTGGGCGGGCTGGAATCTCGCGTTGCCGCCTTGCTGATGGCGTGGGCGCCGGGTCAGGAGGGAGGGCACGCCATTGCCGACGTGCTCACCGGCAAAGCCGAGCCGCAGGGGCGACTGGTGGTTTCCGCGCCCAAAAGCGCCGGGGCGATGCCTTATTACTACAACCATAAGCTGAAAAGCGGCGGCACGCCGTTCGCCTTCCACTTTGGCGCGCGCTATCCCTTCGGCTATGGCCTGAGCTGGACACAGTTCGACTATAGCCCGCTGACGCTGGCGGAGGAGGAGGTAGCGATAAACAAGGGCGTTATCAACGTTTCCGTAACGGTCACTAACCGGGGCGAGCGCGCAGGCAGCGAAGTGGTGCAGCTCTATGTGCGCGACAACGTCGCGTCGATGGTGCGTCCGGTGCAGGAGCTAAAAGCCTTTCAGCGCGTAAGGCTCGAAGCAGGTGCCTCAGCGCGGCTGACCTTTTCGTTGCCCGTAGACATGCTCAATTTTACCCGTCGCGACGGCAAGCGCATCGTAGAGCCGGGTGAGTTTGAGCTACGCGTTGGCGCCTCAAGCGCTGACATTCGGGCGACGAAAACCGTAACGGTTACAGGCGAGACGCGAGTCCTTGGTCAGCAATGGCACATGCTGAGCCATTGTGAAGTGAGCTTTTGACTAAAACCTAACCGGAAAAAGGATAAAAAAAAGCCCATCGTGGGAGATGGGCAAAGACTACACACAGCAATTCGTTTCACTCAGGGGATTTCCATGTTTATAAATCAAGGGGTTGATTTATAACCGTGACTTTATAGTAGGCATCTGCCGTTTTGACGTCGATCAGATTCGTCTCAATAGTTTAATAACGGTGAATGATCTGCGTTGTGTGTCAGCATGTAAAGAGGAAAGGTAAGGGTCAGACCAGTAAGCAGGCCTTTATAATTGATAAGTTCTGCTTAAGAATAAGGCGGGTTGCCCCGCCTGAATATTATTTATTCACAACCTCGTTTTCCGACCCGTCGAGCTCCTCCACGGCCTCATCCGGCGGGGTCTGCGGCGGCGGCGCCTCGTGAACCCACACAGAATAGAGCCGCCAGGAAACGGCCAGCACCACCGGGCCGATAAACAGGCCAATCATGCCAAACGCGATAAGCCCGCCGATAACGCCGGAAAGGATAAGAATCATTGGTAAATCGGCGCCCATGCGTATCAGCACCGGCCGGATAAAGTTATCCAGCGTGCCTACCACGGCGCTCCAGGCCAGCAGCACGGTGCCCCAGGTAGCGTCGCCGCTCCAGTAAAGCCAGATAATCGCCGGGACCAGCACTGGCAGCGGGCCTATCTGGATAAGGCTTGTCAGGATCATCACCACGGTTAACAGCGTCGCGTAGGGAATGCCGGAAACGGCGAGGCCGACGCCGCCAAGGATGCCCTGCACCAGCGCCGTAACCACCACGCCAAGCGCCACGGCGCGAATCGCCTGCGCCGCCAGCAGCACCGCCGCGTCGCCGCGTTTAGAGGCGAGGCGGAAGGCGAAGTGCCGAATGCCGTTCACCACCTGTTCGCCGCGCCAGTAAAGCACAATGCTAAAAAGCAGCATCAGACCAAGATGCATCAGCAGCCTGCCGACATGCGCCGCCTGGCCGATAAACCAGCCGGTGGTGGTGCCGATATAGGGTCGCGCTTTCGCCATAATGGCGCTGCCGCCGCTATCAAGCAGGTTATGCCAGCCAAGATAGAGCTTGTCGCCAACCATCGGAATGCTGTTGAGCCAGACGAGATCGGGCAGCGTCATCTGACCTGAGCTGACCCACTTAATAACGGGCGCGCTGTTATCCACCACGCTGTTGACCAGCAACGCTATCGGAATAACAAACAGTAGAATCAGCAGCAGGGTCATCACCAGCACTGCCAGCGAACGTTTGCCCCACAGCAGCCGCTGAAGGCGAAGCAGCACCGGCCAGGTGGCGATAACCACGGTTCCCGCCCAGGCGAAACCGAGAATAAAAGGCCTGACGATCCACAGGCAGGCGATAATCATCACCGACAAAAACAGCACGGACAACAGAATCTGCGGCACGTCCATGGGCTGACGAAGTTTTAACATAAACCACATTCACCTTAATTAATGCGCCTTACGCCAGGCGCGAGCGGCGATGGCGCTTGCAGGCCCATCGGTCTTTAAATGATGAAGTATTTCAGGCGTTTTTGACAGACGAATGCTGCTGCCAATTCTTGCAGGCGTCAGAGCAAGAAATGTGATACAACCTTGAAGGCACAACGCAAACGATAACTCATCAACATTTCAAACGTCAGGCAGGGTCAACGATTCATGATCCCACAGATTTCTCAGGCGCCGGGGCTTGTACAGCTGGTGCTCAATTTTTTGCAGGCACTGGAGCAGAATGGATTTACCGGCGATACCGCCACCAGTTATGCGGAACGCCTTACCATGGCGACCGACAACAGCATTTACCAGCTTCTACCGGATGCCGTTCTTTTCCCCCGCTCAACAGCCGATGTGGCGCTGATAGCGCGCATCGCCGCCGAGCCCCGTTTTACATCGCTCGTTTTTACCCCGCGCGGCGGCGGCACCGGCACGAACGGCCAGTCGCTCAACCAGGGCATCATCGTCGATATGTCCCGCCACATGAACCGTATTATTGAAATCAACCCGGAACAGGGCTGGGTGCGGGTGGAAGCGGGCGTCATCAAAGACCAGCTTAACGAATTCCTCAAGCCTTACGGTTACTTCTTCTCGCCGGAGCTTTCCACCAGCAACCGCGCCACGCTTGGCGGCATGATCAATACCGACGCCTCCGGCCAGGGGTCGCTGGTGTACGGCAAAACGTCTGACCATGTGATTGGGCTGCGGGCGGTGCTGCTGGGCGGCGATATTCTGGATACGCAGGCTATCGCTACGCCCCTTGCCGAAGCGCTGGGGCGAGACGCAACGGCTATCGGACGCGTCTATAAAACCGTGCTGGAGCGCTGCCGCGAGCAGCGTCAGCTGATCCTCGACAAATTTCCCAGACTCAACCGCTTCCTGACCGGTTATGACCTGCGTCATGTTTTTAATGACGATCTAACCGAATTCGACCTGACGCGCATTCTTTGCGGCTCGGAAGGCACGCTCGCGTTTATCACCGAAGCGCGGCTGGATATCACGCCGCTGCCGAAGGTCCGTCAGCTGGTCAACGTGAAGTACGACTCCTTCGACTCGGCGCTGCGCAATGCCCCCTTTATGGTGCAAGCGCAGGCGCTTTCCGTTGAAACGGTGGATTCTCGCGTGCTTAATCTGGCGCGGGAAGACATCGTCTGGCACTCGGTGCGTGAGCTGATAACCGACGTGCCGGATAAAGAGATGCTCGGGCTGAATATTGTGGAGTTCGCTGGCGACGACGAGGCGCTGATTGAGGGCCGCGTGGCGGCGCTCTGCGAACGTCTGGACGGGCTGATGGCCGCAGGCGAGGGGGGCGTAATCGGCTGGCAGGTCTGCCGCGAACTGGCGGGCGTCGAGCGTATTTACGCGATGCGTAAAAAAGCGGTAGGGCTGCTTGGCAACGCCAAAGGACTCGCCAAGCCGATTCCTTTTGCCGAAGACACCTGCGTGCCGCCGGAACATCTGGCCGATTACATCGCCGAATTTCGCGCGCTGCTGGATAGCCACGGCCTGAGCTACGGCATGTTCGGCCATGTGGACGCGGGCGTTTTGCACGTGCGCCCGGCGCTGGATATGTGCGACCCGCAGCAGGAGATGCTGATGAAGCGCATCTCTGATGAGGTGGTGGCGCTCACCGCCCGCTATGGCGGGTTGTTATGGGGCGAGCACGGCAAAGGCTTTCGCGCCGAATACAGCCCCGCCTTTTTCGGCGAAACGCTCTATAACGAACTGCGGCGTATCAAGGCGGCTTTTGACCCGGACAACCGGCTTAACCCAGGCAAAATCTGCCCGCCGATGGGCCTGGACGCGCCGATGATGAAAGTCGATGCGGTGAAGCGCGGCACGTATGACCGACAGATCCCGCTGGCGGTACGCACCTCCTGGCGCGGCGCGATGGAGTGTAACGGCAACGGCCTGTGCTTTAACTTCGACGTGAAAAGCCCGATGTGTCCGTCGATGAAGATAACCAGCGACCGTATTCATTCGCCAAAAGGCCGCGCGACGCTGGTGCGTGAATGGCTGCGGCTGCTCTCAGACCGCGGCATCGACCCGCTGAAGCTTGAAAAAGCGCTGCCGGAAAAACGCGCCAGCCTACGCACCCTGATTGCGCGCACCCGCAACAGCTGGCATGCCAACAAAGGCGAATATGACTTCTCGCACGAGGTGAAGGAGGCGATGTCCGGCTGTCTCGCCTGCAAAGCGTGCTCTACCCAGTGCCCGATCAAAATCGACGTGCCGGAATTTCGCTCGCGTTTTTTACAGCTCTACCACACCCGCTACCTGCGCCCGCTTCGCGACCATCTGGTGGCGACCGTTGAGAGCTACGCGCCGCTGATGGCCCGCGCGCCGAAGACCTTCAACTTCTTTATGAGCCAGCCCTGGGTGCGCAATTTTTCTGAAAAGCACATCGGCATGGTCGATTTGCCGCCGCTTTCCACACCGACGCTTCAGCAACAGCTGGTAGGGCACCGCTCCGCCAACATGACGCTGGAACAGCTCGAGAAGCTCTCTCAGGAAGCGCGTAACCATACCGTGCTGGTGGTGCAGGACCCGTTTACCAGCTACTACGATGCGCAGGTCGTGGCGGACTTTGTTCGTCTGGTGGAAAAGCTTGGCTTTCAGCCTGTGGTGTTGCCGTTCTCGCCCAACGGCAAGGCGCAGCATATCAAGGGCTTCCTGCAACGCTTCGCCCGTACCGCGCAAAAAACGTCGGAGTTTTTAAATCGCGTGGCGGCGCTCGGCATGCCGATGGTAGGGGTAGACCCGGCGCTGGTGCTGTGCTATCGCGATGAATACAAGCAAACGCTGGGCGCGGAGCGCGGTGATTTCCACGTTATGCTGGTGCATGAATGGCTACCGCAGGCTTTAGAAAAACGCGAAGCGCTGCCGGTGAGCGGCGAGCCGTGGTACCTGTTTGGCCACTGCACCGAAGTGACGGCGTTGCCCGGCGCCCCCGGTCAGTGGGCGCAAATTTTCGCCCGTTTCGGCGCGAAGCTTGAAAGCGTGAACGTGGGCTGCTGCGGCATGGCCGGAACTTACGGACACGAGGTTAAAAACCATGCCCGCTCGCTCGGCATTTATGAGCTTTCCTGGCATCAGGCGATGCAACGTCTGCCGCGCAACCGCTGTCTGGCGACAGGTTATTCCTGCCGCAGCCAGGTAAAACGCATTGAAGGCAACGGCGTGCGTCATCCGTTGCAGGCATTGCTGGAGTTTCTGCCATGATCTGGAAACGTAGCGCGACGCTCGATGCCCTCAACGCCATGGGGCAGGGGAATATGGTGGGGCTGCTGGATATTCGCTTTATCCGCCTTGGCGACGACGACCTTGAAGCGACGATGCCGGTGGACAGCCGCACCCATCAACCCTTCGGCCTGCTGCACGGCGGCGCTTCGGTGGTGCTGGCGGAAACGCTCGGCTCGGTCGCGGGCTATCTCTGCACCGAAGGGGAACAACAGGTGGTGGGGCTTGAGGTTAACGCCAATCACCTGCGTTCCGTGCGTAGCGGGCTGGTGCGCGGCGTATGCCGCGCCCTGCATGTCGGGCGTCGTCATCAGGTCTGGCAGATTGACATTTTCGACGAACGGGACAGGCTTTGCTGTACGGCGCGGTTAACAACGGCGGTGGTGTGAATATATTTAAAAAGGCGCCTTGAAGGCGCCTTTATTATTAATATTTTTTGACCAGACGATCGATTTTTTCCTGATAATCCCAGGCATTGCCCATGCTGGTTCCCTGAACAATGCTAACCGTAACGGAATACAAATTTGTCAGCTGGTTCTTACGATCAAATTCAACGTAGATGCGGTCTGATTGACCGGACTCGGTGCCTTTAACCATGTTATAGAGCGGAATATATGATGACGCGTCGCGGGAAATTTCCGTACTGCTGTAGATCCACAGCAGAGAGCCGTTGTCGGTAAACGTGGCTTCTCTCGGCTGACCCAGCAAAGAAACAACTTTGCTTTGACTGTCGCCTTTATTCAAACTGGCAAAGGCGCTGTTTTTAACGTTAACCGGGTCTTTTTCGAAAACATTTTTTTCACGGAAGTTATTGGTCGTAATCGCGTGATTTACGACTACGTTGTTACTGTCGTAAGCGACATACAGCGAACGATGCGCGTAAGTTCCGGCAAGGTCGTTCAGGTGACCAATATATTGGGCGAGCGCATATTTTCCGTCCGGGAAACTTTTGTTGCGAGTATTGCGCGCTTCAGCTTTCTGCCCAAACGTTTGTTCTACCTCCTGGCGCGTGGTTTTCCCATCCACAATTTTCGCACTTAATTGCCGATCGCTTTGACTGTCGTCCGCCAGCGTCTTGTTGCCATGTATCCATGCAGAGCAAGAGGTCAGGGAGAGAGAAAATAATGTAGCCGCCAGTACTGCCTTAATTTTCATGATTTATATCCATTCGCCTGAAAGCGTTTTGCTTGAGTAAACAGGGCATCGTCGCTGCAGTCATCGCGTGGGCTGCGCAATTCAGCCCCTCCTTGTCAGTCTCACCATTATCCTCTGGTGAAATAGGGTTATCGGCATAACCCTTTCATTCTTTGGCTATTTTTCGGCTTAACGCGTTGCCGGCTACGCAGAATCCGCGCAACGCGTGGAGTGGTGCTGGAAAAGAGCGCGAAATTGCGGAGGCGTTTTTAAAGCGGCTATTTGATAAATAGGTATTTTCTATACAACTTATGGATATTTACTTTGTCTGACTGGCAGAGAATTTTTCTTTTTATTTTTCAAAAAATTAATAAAGAAGCTTACAACCTGACCTCCTTTAGCTGAAGGTCTATGCTTAATAAAAGTGCTTAAAAAGTGCCTTTTAGCGAATACCCCTGTTCAACAGAGGTTGAAGTGATAATTATTATCACTAACATGGTGTTATCGCCTGAAAGGCAATCAATTGTGAGGTAGCGCGATGGAATTACATTCAGGAACCTTCAATCCGGAAGACTTCAGCTGGCTGGGGCTGACCATGACGCCTGCCGCTGCTGATCATATCCGTTCGCTGATGGCGCAAAAACCGGCGTTGCTAGGAGTGCGTCTTGGCATCAAGCAGACGGGCTGCGCAGGCTTTGGCTACGTGCTTGATACGGTAAGCGAGCCGAAAGAAGACGATCTGGTCTATGAACAAGACGGGGCGCGTCTGTACGTGTCGCTCCAGGCGATGCCGTTTATTGACGGCACCGAAGTGGATTACGTACGCGAAGGATTAAACCAGATATTTAAATTTAATAACCCGAAAGCGCAGCACGAGTGCGGGTGCGGCGAAAGTTTTGGGGTTTAGGCGGTAACTTATGTCTCGTAATACTGAAGCAACTGACGATGTACAAACCTGGACCGGCGGCCACCTGAACTACAAAGAGGGCTTTTTCACCCGGTTGCAGACCGATGAGCTGGCGAAAGGCATCAACGAAGAGGTGGTGCGGGCCATTTCTGCGCGCCGCAATGAACCGGAGTGGATGCTGGAGTTTCGCCTGAGCGCTTATCGCGCCTGGCTGGAGATGGAAGAGCCGCACTGGCTGCACGCCCATTACGATAAGCTCAACTATCAGGATTACAGCTATTACTCCGCGCCCTCCTGCGGTAATTGCGATGACAGCTGCGCCTCAGAGCCTGGCGCCGTGCAGCAAACCGGCAGCAACGCCTATCTCACGAACGAGGTGGAAGAGGCGTTCAACCAGCTTGGCGTACCGGTGCGCGAAGGCAAGGAAGTGGCGGTAGACGCGATTTTCGACTCCGTTTCGGTCGCCACTACCTACCGTGAGAAGCTGGCGGAGCAGGGTATTATTTTCTGCTCCTTTGGCGAAGCCATTCATGAACATCCGGAGCTGGTGAAGAAATACCTGGGCACCGTGGTGCCGTCGAACGATAACTTTTTCGCCGCGCTGAACGCGGCGGTCGCTTCTGACGGCACTTTCATCTACGTGCCGAAAGGGGTGCGTTGTCCGATGGAGCTTTCGACCTACTTCCGCATTAACGCGGAAAAAACCGGCCAGTTCGAGCGCACCATTCTGGTGGCGGATGAAGGCAGCTACGTAAGCTATATCGAAGGCTGTTCCGCGCCGGTGCGCGACAGCTATCAGCTGCACGCGGCGGTGGTGGAAGTCATCATCCACAAAGATGCGGAAGTGAAATACTCCACGGTGCAGAACTGGTTCCCCGGCGACAACAACACCGGCGGCATCCTGAACTTCGTCACCAAGCGCGCGCTGTGCGAAGGCGAAAACAGCAAGATGTCCTGGACGCAGTCGGAAACCGGCTCGGCCATCACCTGGAAATACCCGAGCGTTATCCTGCGGGGCGACAACTCTATCGGCGAGTTCTACTCCGTGGCGCTGACCAGCGGCCACCAGCAGGCGGATACCGGCACCAAAATGATCCACATTGGTAAAAACACCAAATCGACCATTATTTCGAAAGGCATCTCGGCGGGGCAGAGCCAGAACAGCTATCGGGGGCTGGTGAAAATCATGCCGACGGCGACCAACGCCCGCAACTTTACCCAGTGCGACTCGATGCTCATTGGCGCAGACTGCGGGGCGCATACCTTCCCGTACGTAGAGTGCCGCAATAACAGCGCTCAGCTTGAACACGAGGCGACCACCTCACGCATTGGCGAAGACCAGCTCTTCTACTGCCTGCAGCGCGGCATTAGCGAAGAAGATGCCATCTCCATGATCGTTAACGGCTTCTGTAAAGATGTCTTCTCCGAGCTGCCGCTGGAATTTGCCGTTGAAGCACAAAAATTGTTGGCCATTAGCCTTGAGCACAGCGTCGGCTAAGGCGTGAGAAAGGATAAGACATGTTAAGCATTAAAAACTTGCAGGTAAGCGTTGAAGACAAGCAGATCCTTCGTGGGCTGGATCTGGAAGTGCGTCCGGGCGAAGTGCACGCCATCATGGGGCCGAACGGTTCCGGTAAGAGCACGCTTTCCGCCACCCTTGCCGGGCGCGAAGATTATGAAGTGACCGGCGGCGAAGTGCATTTCAAAGGTAAAGATCTGCTGGAACTGTCGCCGGAAGAGCGCGCCGGCGAAGGGATATTTATGGCCTTTCAGTATCCGGTCGAGATCCCGGGCGTCAGCAACCAGTTCTTTCTGCAGACCGCATTGAATGCTGTGCGCCAGCATCGCGGCCAGGAGGAGCTTGACCGTTTCGATTTTCAGGATCTGATGGAAGAGAAAATCAGGCTGCTGAAGATGCCGGAAGATTTGCTTACCCGTTCGGTGAACGTCGGCTTCTCCGGCGGTGAGAAAAAGCGTAACGATATTCTGCAAATGGCGGTGCTCGAGCCTGAGCTTTGTATTCTTGACGAGTCGGACTCCGGGTTGGATATCGACGCGCTGAAAATCGTGGCGGATGGCGTAAACAGCCTGCGCGACGGCAAGCGCGCTTTTATTATCGTCACCCACTATCAGCGTATCCTTGATTACATCAAGCCGGACTACGTCCATGTGCTTTATCAAGGCCGCATCGTGAAGTCAGGCGATTTCACGCTGGTTAAACAGCTGGAGGAGCAGGGCTATGGCTGGCTTACAGAACAGCAGTAACGCGCTGCAGCAGTGGCATCGCCTGTTTGAAACGCAGGGAGGGCAACGCTCTGAATATGCGCAGCAGCACCTACAACAGCTGTTGCGCGCCGGCCTGCCGACGCGCAAGCATGAGCACTGGAAATATACGCCGCTGGAAGGTTTGCTTAACAATCAGTTCGTCGCGCCGCAGCCGCAGCCGGTAAGCGCTGAACAGCGCGACGCGCTGTCGTTGAGCGTTGACGCGCTGCGCCTGGTGTTTGTCGATGGCCGCTTCGCGCCTGAACTGAGCGATGAGCTGAGCGCGAGCGGGTTTGAGGTGGATATTGACGAGATGCGCGAAGGTTTGCCTGCGCCCGTGCAGCCGGAACTCTTCCTGCACCTCACCGAAAGCCTTGCCCGCAGCGCGACGCGCATCCGGGTGGCTCGCAATCAGCGTCCGGCGAAAGCGTTGCTGTTGATGCATATCAGCCGGGGCAGCGAAACCGATGAGATGAACACGGTGCATTACCGCCATCACATTGAGCTTGCCGAAGGGGCGCAGGCCACGGTCATCGAGCATTACGTAAGCCTGGATGACAAGCGGCACTTTACCGGAGCGCGCTTAACCATGCAGGTGGCCGCCAACAGCCACCTTCACCATTACAAGCTGGCGTTTGAAAACCCGGCAAGCTTCCACTTCGCGCATAACGATATCTGGCTTGGGCAGGATGCCGGCGCGTACAGCAACAGCTTCCTGCTGGGCGCAGGCGTCACGCGCCACCACACCAGCACGCGGCTGGATGGCGAAAACACGACGCTTCGCATGAACAGCCTGGCGCTGCCGGTCAACAACGAAGTGTGTGATACCCGCACCTGGCTTGAGCATAACAAAGGCTACTGCAACAGCCGTCAGCTGCATAAAACCATCGTGCGCGATAAAGGCCGCGCGGTATTTAACGGCCTCATTAAAGTGGCCCAGCACGCTATCAAAACCGACGGGCAGATGACCAACAACAACCTTCTGCTCGGCAAGCTGGCGGAAGTGGACACCAAACCGCAGCTGGAAATTTACGCCGATGACGTGAAATGCAGCCACGGCGCGACGGTCGGTCGCATCGACGACGAACAGATGTTCTACCTGCGCTCGCGCGGGATTGACGAGGCGGCCGCCCAGCAGATGATAATTTACGCTTTCGCCGCAGAGCTCACCGAGAGCATTCACGACGAAGCGCTGAAACAGCAGGTGCTGGCGCGTATCGGCCAGCGCCTCGCAGGGGGCAAGGCATGAGTTTTTCCGTGGAGAAAGTACGCGCCGACTTTCCCGTTCTGGCGCGTGAAGTGAACGGCCAGCCGCTGGCCTACCTCGACAGCGCCGCCAGCGCGCAAAAGCCCAACGCGGTGATTGACGCCGAGGCGGATCTCTATCGCCACGGCTATGCGGCGGTGCATCGTGGCATCCATACGCTGAGCGCAGAAGCGACGCAGCGGATGGAAAACGTGCGCGCGCAGGCGGCGAAGTTTCTCAACGCCCGTCTGCCGGAAGAGATTGTTTTCGTGCGCGGCACGACAGAGGGAATAAACCTGGTTGCTAACAGCTGGGGTAAAAGCCAGCTGCGCGCCGGCGATAACCTCGTCATCTCCACGATGGAGCATCACGCTAACATCGTACCCTGGCAGATGCTGTGCGAACGCGCAGGCGCCGAGCTTCGCGTGCTGCCGGTTAATCAGGACGGCACGTTAAAAATGGAAGCGCTGCCGGGTCTGCTTGACGAGCAGACCCGACTGGTTGCGATAACCCATGTCTCCAACGTGCTGGGCACGGAAAACCCGATCCAGGAGATTATCAGCGCCGCCCATGCCGTCGGGGCGAAGGTGCTGATTGACGGCGCGCAGGCGGTTATGCATCACGCGGTCGATGTGCAGGCCCTGGATTGCGACTTCTATGTCTTCTCCGGGCATAAGCTTTACGGCCCGACCGGCATCGGCATCCTCTATGTTAAAGAGGCTATTTTACAGGCGATGCCGCCGTGGGAAGGGGGCGGTTCGATGATAGCCCAGGTAAGCCTGACCGAAGGCACAACCTATGCCGCCGCGCCGTGGCGCTTCGAGGCGGGCACGCCCAACACCGCAGGCATTATCGGCCTTGGGGCGGCGATGAGTTATGTGCAGGCGATTGGTCTTGAAGAGATCGGCGACTATGAACGCTCGCTGATGCGCTACGCCCTGGAGCAGCTAAAAAACGTGCCGGATTTAACGGTTTACGGCCCCGACTCGCGGCTTGGCGTTATCGCTTTCAACCTTGGCAAACACCACGCTTATGATGTCGGTAGCTTTCTGGATAATTACGGTATCGCGGTGCGCACCGGGCACCACTGCGCCATGCCGCTAATGCATTTCTACGGCGTGCCGGCCATGTGCCGGGCTTCGCTCGCCATGTACAATACCGAAGAAGAGGTGGACCGGCTGGTGGCTGGCCTCATCCGCATTCATCGTTTATTGGGTTAAAGGGAGAAACGCATGGCTACGTTGCCGGATAAAGATAAGTTGCTGCGCAATTTCAGCCGCTGCGCCAACTGGGAAGAGAAATATCTCTATATTATTGAGCTCGGGCAGCGGCTGCCGCTGCTCCGCGAAGAGGCGCATAACCCGCAAAATAGTATTGCGGGCTGCCAGAGTCAGGTCTGGATTGTAATGAACCAGCGTGAAGACGGTATTATTGAGCTTGAGGGCGACAGTGACGCCGCTATTGTCAAAGGGCTTATTGCCGTGGTTTTTTCGCTATATCAGCAGATGACCGCGCAGGATATTGTCGCTTTCGACGTGCGCCCCTGGTTTGAAAAACTCTCTCTGGCTCAACACCTTACGCCGTCCCGCTCGCAGGGTCTTGAAGCGATGATCCGCGCCATTCGCACTAAAGCGATTAATCTTAGCTAAACTCAAAAGAACAGCTTTCATCCTGTTACGCGGGGTGCTTTTTACCCCGCTCGTCTTTCAGCATTCCGGCTTAGCCGGTGAATACAGGAATTCAGTATGAAACGCGCGTTCTTTTTCTCTCTTATTACCTTCACTCTTCTGGGCGCCGCTGAAGTTTATGCGGTGGATTATCCTCTGCCGCCGCCTGGCAGCCGTCTTATCGGCCAGAAACAAATCTACACCGTGCCGAATGATGGAAAAGACCTTGAGTACATTGCCGAGAAATTTAAAACCGGCGTCTTGCTGATGCTTGAGGCCAATAATACAGTCGACCCGTTCCTGCCAAAACCGGGTTCAGAGCTGGTCATTCCTTCACAGATGCTGCTGCCCGATACGCCGCGCGAAGGGATAGTGGTAAACCTGGCGGAGCTGCGGCTTTATTACTATCCGCCCGGGGAAAATCGCGTAGAGGTCTATCCGCTGGGAATAGGCCAGCAGGGGCGTGATACGCCCATTATGGTGACGCGCATCATCCAGAAAATCCCCAACCCGACCTGGACGCCGACGGCGAATATCCGCGCCCGATCGCTTGCCCAGGGTATAAAGCTGCCGCCTGTCATTCCTGCCGGACCCAATAATCCTTTAGGACGTTATGCGTTGCGCCTGGAGCAGGGCGGCGGAGAGTATCTTATTCATGGCACTAATGCGCGCAGGAGCATCGGCATGCGCGTCAGTTCCGGCTGCATGCGCATGCGGGCGGAAGATATCAAATCGCTCTTCAGCCAGGTTGAGTGGGGCACTCGCGTGCAAATCATCAATGAGCCTGTGAAATATTCACAAGAACCGGATGGCAAACGCTACGTGGAAGTGCATCAGCCGCTTTCACAAAACGACTGGGATAACCCGCAGACGCTGCCTATCGCCATCAACGCCAGCTTCGGCAGGTTTATTGATGACGCCGCCACAGACGCCATGGCTGTCGATAACGCGATAACCCGTCGCGCAGGCGTGCCGGTTGTTGTCAACGCCATGCAGAGCGCGCCGAAGACCGTTGCGCCTGTAAACAGCATGCAGAGCGTCAAGGCGACGCCGCAGCCCGCACCCATTACTCAGGCGGAAGGAACGCCCGTGGCGAGTACCCATAGCGTGACGCTGGTGCAGTAACGGTGATTATCAGAGGGCAGGGAGGCCGTGCAGGAGAGGGGCGTCGAGAGGGCGCAGAAGCGAGGCAAAAAAAATGGCGCACAGTGTGCGCCATTTTTCAATCAAACTACTATTACTTGCGGTATTTAGTAGCCTGGTTGTCCAGACGCTGGTTAGCGCGAGCTGCGTCGTCTTTAGCAGCCTGAACGTCAGAACGCATTGCGTTCACGTCGTTGCTCAGCTGGTCAACTTTAGCGTTCAGAGTCTGAACGTCAGAAGACAGCTGATCGATTTTAGCGTTGCTGGAGCAACCAGCCAGCAGAGTAGAACCCAGGATTACCGCGCCCAGTACCAGTTTAGTACGATTCATTATTAATACCCTCTAGATTGAGTTAATCTCCATGTAATACACCTAATTTTGATCGTTCGCTCAAAGAAACACCGCCTTTAACCCCTGAGTTAAAAAAACTCTGATAAAACAGGGCGGTTTCATCGGATTCTTCTTAGATAAACGCACACGCAACGGACGGGCAAATAGTTAAATATTGTTTGAGTTTTTATTAAAGACGCCGTAGCGGACAAATAAAAAAAGGCGTCTTGCGACGCCTTCTTAAACGAAATAATAAGATGAAATATTATTACAGCACGTGTACAGAAGCGGTGTTGGTGGTGCCGCTTGGCACCAGCGCGCCGGAAACCATCACGACGATATCGCCTTTATTAGCCAGGCCGCTGGAGAGGGCCACTTCTTTACCCAGACGATAGAAATCGTCGGTGGAAGCGATCTCTTTTACCAGCTGTGCGATAACGCCTTTGCTCAGCACCAGCTGACGCGCGGTCTGTTCGTTCGTGGTCAGCGCAAGGATAGTCGCGTTCGGGAAGTACTTACGTACGGACTTGGCTGATTTACCGCCCTGCGTAGCAACCACGATAAGCGGCGCTTCCAGTTTTTCGGCTGTTTCTACCGCGCCGCGGCAGACGGCTTCGGTAATACGCAGCTTGCGGCTGTCATTGTTGTAGTCCAGGCGGCTGGTCATTACGCGATCGGTACGTTCGCAGATGGTCGCCATGATGGTGACCGCCTCCAGCGGGTATTTCCCTTTCGCGGACTCGCCAGACAGCATAACCGCATCGGTGCCGTCGAGGATGGCGTTCGCCACGTCGCCTGCTTCCGCACGTGTCGGACGCGGGTTTTTAATCATGGAGTCGAGCATCTGCGTCGCGGTGATAACCACTTTGCGCGCGCGGATACATTTTTCAATCATCATCTTCTGCGCGAAGATAACTTCTTCAACCGGGATTTCCACGCCAAGGTCGCCGCGGGCAACCATGATGCCGTCGGAGGCTTCGAGAATTTCGTCGAAGTTGTTCAGGCCTTCCTGGTTTTCAATTTTAGAGATGATCTGGATATTTTCGCCGCCGTGCGCCTTCAGGTGCTGACGGATCTCTTCCACGTCTGAACGTTTACGAATAAAGGACGCGGCGACAAAGTCCACACCCTGTTCGCAACCGAAAATCAGGTCTTGCTTATCTTTTTCCGCCAGCGCCGGCAGGGCAATAGAGACGCCCGGCAGGTTGACGCCTTTGTTTTCGCCAAGGTCGCCGTTGTTCAGCACTTTACAGATAACCTTGTTGCCTTCGATGGCGGTCACTTCCATGCCAATCAAGCCATCGTCCACCAGCACGGTATTGCCTACCTGCAGGTCGCTGGTGAAGCCTTCATAGGTCACCGCTACGGTTTCGCTGTTGCCGATTACGGATTTATCGGTAGTGAAGGTAAAGGTCTGGCCGGCTTTCAGCGAAACGTCGTTGCCGCCTTCCAGTTTGATGGTGCGGATTTCCGGGCCCTTGGTATCGAGAAGGATGGCGGCTTTCTTGCCGGTTTTTTCCATCACGTTGCGCAGGTTCTGGATACGCTGGCCGTGCTCGGCATAATCACCATGGGAGAAGTTCAGACGCATCACGTTCATGCCCGCGTCGAGCATCTTGGTCAGCATCTCTTCGGATTCGGTTTTCGGGCCGATGGTGCAAACAATTTTCGTCTTTTTCATGACAGTCTTAATCTTTTAGTTGATGAAGGATAGGAAAAATGCGTTACCGCGGCGCGCTTCGCCGTGGCTTGTGAACCTGTGTCGCTCACCCGGTAATGCCACAGCCTAATAAGAATAGGTGACATCAACCAGGCGTGCAGGGGAAAGTGTGCTTGCGCTTCAGCCAGCCGGGATGAACGGATCTGATTGTAATTGTTGTGACAGTCCAATGCGCTGAAACCATTCAAGATAAAGTGGCGGCATTATAGCTTCCACGGGCCAGGAAAGGAATTGAAAACGCTGTTTCAAAATGCAAATCAGCGCGGCGCTGCGGTTGTGTTGCCTGCGAGTTACAGGCTCATTAAGAAAGCGTTGGCAATGAAAATAAGCGATACGGTTTAGCATTAAAAGCGGCACTATTGCCGACGAAAGCATTTAATTAACGGCTAATAATTAATCTTTTTATCTGTCGCCTACTTCCCATAATTATGTTCGCAAAGGCTCAGTTGCGTAGCGCTAAAAAACAGCGGGTTTGCTTCCGCTGGCAAAATACCGTGTCGGTCAGCGCATAACGCTTGTGAGTTTCCAATAAGAGCGCAACCTTAAAATCGGGGGGTCTATTGATAAGGCTGCTTTCTTTTATTTTAGGTTTAATTCTTATTGAACACTGAAAAAATATCTGAAGCGCAATAACACCATCGCCATAATATATTATGTAATGTGATCTGCGTTTTGCTTTTTTGTGAGTTTGCGTTAAGGATATTCCTAAATTACTCTGCGCTTTGCAATGTTAAGTTATTGTAATTTAAGGTTTTTCAAAAAACCGCTAAAAATGGTAGTAATTTTAAGTTATTGATTATTAAGATATTTAACAAAAAGTAAGAATTTGCAATAAGTTAAGTCATCACTACACTTAAGCCAGCTTTTCGCATGGTTAATGGATGAACAAAAAGCAGGAATAAATAACTTTCCAGGCAGCCTCGTCTGGAGAATGGCTTCTGCCTGATTTCCATAATTTTAGCCAAAGCGTTGTTTAAGATATTTCCTGAATAGTTAGGAAGGTAGGGTGATGACGAATTCCGCATCTGCCAGTAATGGTCACGCTTTCATATTGCCTCCAGAGCTACCTACGCAGCAGGGGCCGGAAGGCATTTTATTTGATTTTAATGACGGCGCACGTTTGTTATTGCCCCAGGGCAACTGGCGAGTGGAAATAAGCGACGACGAAACGGGAAATGTGCTTTTCGCCAACGATATTATTCAGGGTTGGGTCATCAGCACCAAAAAATATTATGTGCCTTTTCGTCTACGCGTCTGGCGAAAGGGGGAGAGCGACCCGCTACTTGACCACGCGCTCGATCTGCGTGGGCAACGCGTTCTGATCTCTTTTCCCACCGGCACGCTGGGCGACCTGATCGGCTGGGTGCCTTACGCCGAGCGTTTTCGCAAAACCTGGCGCTGTCAGACCGACTGCACGCTGGCGCAGCCAATTCTCGATCTCTTCCGACCCGCTTATCCCGAGCTTAATTTCTTTACGCCAGAAACCTGGCAGGCCGAGCGGGGCGAGGCGCAGGCGCCTTACGCCACGTATCGCGTCGGGCTCTTTTTTCATGGCGATCTGGACCGCCAGCCCTACGATTTCCGCCAGGTAGGGTTGCACCGCACCGCCGGGCATATTCTTGGCGTCGATCCCGACGAAATTATCCCCGATCTGCGCACCCGCTCCCCGCGCCAGATAGCCGAACCCTACGTTTGTATCGCCACCCAGTCTACCAGCCAGGCGAAGTTCTGGAACAACGGCAGCGGCTGGCATGAAGTCATTGATTTCCTTAAAGCCGAAGGGTACCGGGTTATCTGTATCGACAAAGAGAAGGTAGTGGGGCGCGGCTACGTCTGGAACAAAATTCCCCACGGCGCGGAAGATTTCACCGGCAATCTGCCGCTGCGCGATCGCGTGGCGCTGCTGGAGCACGCCGATTTTTTTATTGGCCTTGGCAGCGGGCTTTCCTGGCTTGCCTGGGCAAGCCGCACCCCGGTGGTGCTGATAAGCGGCTTTAGTCTACCCAACAGCGAGTTTTATACCCCCTGGCGCGTCATCAATACCCACGTCTGCAATGGCTGCTGGGATGACGTGCGGCTCGATTTCGACCATCAGGACTATTTCTGGTGTCCGCGCCACAAAGGCACGGACCGGCAGTACGAGTGCACGCGTTTTATTACGGGCAAGCAGGTTATCAGCCAGCTACGTCGGCTTATAGCGCTGCGAAGCAATCCCTTTGACATCAAAACAACAGCATTGGCAGACCCCGATCAGCACGCCGCCTGACGGCCGATGAGAACGGGTCCCGAGGACATTAAAAATGAAGAAAAGTCTCAACTGCAGCTACCGGCTGGTATGGAGTGAAGTTCAGCGCGCATTTATCGTGGTTTCAGAGTTAACCCGGGCGAAAGGCAAGCGCGCCAGCGGGGCGGTGCTGATTTCCGCGGCGGTGGGTTCTGCGCTCGCCAGCTCCGCTGCGCTGGCGTTTACGACGGATGTCACCTCCGCCGTGCAGGATGAAGTGGTGCAGGGCGGCACGCAAAATGTACTGGCGGGCGGCGTCACTACCGGGCACCTGATTTCAGGCCAGGGCGTACAAATTGTCGCAGGCGGTCAGGCGCAACAGACGACGCTTGACGACGGCGGGGTGCAGATTGTGCGCCAGCAGGGCAGCGTCACGGACACCACTATCAACAATGGCGTTCAGTGGGTGGAAAGCGACGGACAAGCGAGCAATACGGTTATTTTTGACGGCGTGCAAAGCGTAGCCGGTACGGCGGCGACCACGGTGGTGGGCGACGGTGGGGAACAGCATATTCTCGCAGGAGGCACCGGCACCGACACCCTGATTAACAACGGCGGCACGCAGTCCGTGGACGGAACGGCAATCTCCGCTGTGGTGAATGATGGCGGACATCAGGTGGTCGAGAGCGGCGGCTTTGCCCGCAGCACCACCGTTAACGATGGCGGAGTACAGTACATCAGCGCCGGCGGCGCGGCTTCCGACGGCGTCATCTTCAGCGGCGGCATTCAGCAGGTCTCCGGCACCGCCTCCGGCGCCAGCGTCAGCGACGGCGGCACGCAGCAGGTACAGCTGGGCGGCCAGGCGCGCGACACCCAAATTAACAGCGGCGGCACCCAGGCGGTGGAAGGCACCGCCATTTCGGCGGTCGTTAAAGCGGGCGGCACCCAGCTCATCCAGAGCGGCGGTCTCGCCACCAGTACGCAGGTCAACAGCGGCGGTTTGCAGCACGTGAATGAAGGCGGCGCTTCGGCGGATGCCCATCTCTTCGGCGGCACCCAGTTGCTGGCAGGTACGGCGTCTAACACGCAGATTGACGCAGGCGCCGAGCAGCAGATTCAGGCGACCGGTAAATCTGTCGATGCCCAGGTCAATAGCGGCGGCCTGCAAAACGTCGGCGGCACGGCGAATTCCGCGACCGTCAAATCAGGCGGCACCCAACTGGTGCAGAGCGGCGGTCATGCGAACAGCACGGTGGTGCGTGACGGCGGCGTCCAGGAGGTGAAACTCGGCGGCGCGGCCTCCGGCTCTGTCCTGCTGGGCGGCGTACAGGAACTGGCGGGCACGGCGGGGGACACCGTCATTGGCAAGGGCGGCATACAGCACGTCCAGACAGGCGCTAACGCCAGCGGCTCGTTAATTAATGAAGGCGGCCTGCAGCGCGTGGAAGGCACCGCCACTGCTGCGGTGGTAAATACCGGCGGCACGCAACTGGTCGAGAATCAGGGCTTGTCCATCAGCGCGGTGGTTAACAGCGGCGGTCTTCAGCATGTAAGCCTGGGGGGAGCGGCATCCGATACCGCCGTCTTCGGCGGTGGGAACCAGGTGGTGGCGGGAACCACAACCGGCACCCACCTGAACGACGGCGGCGCGCAGCTGGTGCAGCAGACCGGCAAATCAACCGGCGCGATTATCAATAATCGCGGCACCCAGACGGTGGATGGCCTGGCGGTTTCCGCCGTGGTGAACGACGGCGGCACGCAGCTGGTGCACAGCGGCGGTCTTGCGGCTAATACCACCGTTAATAACGGCGGTTTACAGCATATCGATCTTGGCGGCGCGTCCTCTGATGGACGCATCTTCAGCGGCGGCACCCAGGTTGTTGCCGGTACGGCGTCTGGCACCAGCGTTAACGCAGGCGGCACGCAGCAGGTACAGCAAACCGGTAAAGCGGTGAACGCCATTATCAACAGCGGCGGCACCCAGGCGGTAGACGGCTCGGCGATTTCCGCCGTGGTTAACGACGGCGGCGTACAGCTAATCCATCGCGGCGGCGTGGCGACTGGCACCATTGTCAACGCGGGGGGGCTTGAGCATATCAACGAAGGCGGCGCCTCTTCCGACGGTATTCTCTTCGGCGGCACGCAGATTGTGGAAGGCGCTGCTTCCGATACGCTCATCAATACGGGCGGCGTTCAGCAGATCCACGCCACCGGCAAAGTGACCGGTGCTACCATCAACAGCGGCGGCCTGCAGGATGTGGACGGCGCGGCGATTGCCGCCACCGTAAACGATGGCGGCGTTCAGCAAGTACGCAGCGGCGGTATTGCCACCGGCACCGTAGTGAACACCGGCGGCATTCAGGACGTGCTGGCAGGCGGCGCGGCAGCGGCGGCGACGCTGCTCGGCGGCATTCAGGAGCTGGCTGGCATGGCGGCGGACACAGTTATCGGCGCAGGCGGCGTGCAGCATGTGCAGTCAGGCGGCAGCGCTACCGGCTCGCTCATCAATGACGGCGGCCTGCAGCGCGTGGACGGCACCGCGACCTCATCGGTGGTTTACGATGGCGGCACCCAGTTAGTCAACAGCGGCGGTCTGGCGGCGGGCTCCATCGTCAACAGCGGCGGCCTCCAGCACATTAATGAAGGCGGCGCGGCGTCCGATGGGCGCATTTTCTCCGGCGGCACTCAGGTCGTTGCGGGCACGGCGTCCGGCACCAGCGTCAACGAGGGCGGCTCCCAACAGGTTCAGCAGACTGGCAAGGCCACCGATACCATTATCAACAGCGGCGGCACTCAGGCGGTCGATGGCTCGGCAATCTCCTCCGTGGTGAATGATGGCGGCGTGCAGTTAGTGCAGGCAGGCGGTCTGGCGGCAGGTTCGCTGGTCAACAGCGGCGGCCTGCAACACATCAACGAGGGCGGCGCTGCCTCCGACGGGCTGCTGGCAGGCGGCACCCAGGTAGTGGAAGGCACGGCCTCGGACACAATCGTGAATGCAGGGGGCATGCAGCAGGTTCACGTCACCGGTAAAACCACCGGCACGCGCGTCAACAGCGGCGGTCTGCAGAATGTGGACGGCACGGTCAATGGCTCCATCGTCAATGATGGCGGTCTGCAAATCCTGCAAAGCGGTTCCCACGCTAACAATACGCAGGTAAACAGCGGCGGCATTCAGTCGGTGCGCGCAGGGGCGGCGGCTTCCGGTTCTCTGCTGCTGGGCGGCATCCAGCGCGTGGCGGGGCTTGCGGGCGGCACCGTGATTGGCCAGAACGGCGTGCAGCATGTGATGACGGGCGGCAACGCCACCGGGTCGCTTATCAATCAGGGCGGTTTGCAGCGCGTTGACGGCACCGCAACCTCATCGGTAGTGAACAATGGCGGCGTACAGCTGGTGAACAGCGGCGGCCTGGCCGCTGGCGCCATCGTCAACAGCGGCGGTCTTCAGCATATTAATCTTGGCGGCGCGGCGTCTGATGGCACCATTTTCGGCGGCGGGCAGCAGGTTGTGGCCGGCACCGCGTCCGGCGCCAGCGTCAGCGATGGCGGTGTGCAGCTGGTGCAGACGAGCGGTAAAACGACCGGCACGAAGGTCAACAGCGGCGGCACCCAGAGCGTGGACGGCACCGCAACCTCATCGGTAGTGAACAACGGCGGCGTGCAGCTGGTGAACAGCGGCGGCCTGGCCGCTGGCGCCATCGTCAACAGCGGCGGTCTCCAGCACATTAATCTTGGCGGCGCGGCATCCGACGGCACCATTTTCGGCGGCGGCAAACAGGTGGTGGAAGGGACTGCTTCCGGCGCCAGCATCAGCGACGGCGGCACGCAACTGGTCATGCGCACCGGTAAAGCGAACAATACCCAGATTAACAGCGGCGGCACCCAGAGCGTCGACGGCACGGCTATTTCCGCCGTAGTGAGCGACGGCGGCGTGCAGCTGGTCAACCGGGGCGGTCTGGCCGCTGGCACCATTGTTAACAGCGGCGGGCTGCAGCATATCAACCTGGGCGGCGCGGCGTCCGACGGCACCATCTTTGGCGGCGGCACGCAACTGGTGGAAGGCACAGCTTCCGGCGCCAGCATCAGCGACGGCGGCGTACAGCTGGTGACGGCCAGCGGCCAGGCGCGCGGCACGCTGGTTAACAGCGGCGGCGTACAGCGCGTGGACGGCCTTTCTGACGCCGCTGTTATCAACAATGGCGGCCAGCAGCTGGTCGACCCGTATGGCTGGTCGCGTAATACGGTGATCAATGCCGGTGGCAAGCAAACCGTCACCAGCGCAGGGGCGGCCATTTCCACCGTGATGAACGGCGGCGAGCAGAATATCAATAACGGCGCGAAAGCGGTTGAAACCCGTATGCTCGGCGGCACGCAGAATATCGGCGACGGCGGCCTGGCCGTAGACACCCGCGTTGAAAAAGGCGGCGTGCAGAACATTAACGCTGGCGGCGAAGCGGATTTCGGCGTGATTTACAGCGGCGGCATCCAGAACGTGAAAGCGGGCGGCCTGGCGGATATCACCCTTATCGACGGCGGTCTGCAAATACTGGAAGGCACGGCGAATGGCAACTCTGTCTATAACGGCGGACGCCAGACGGTGCTGGATGGTGCAGTGGCTAACCTAACGTTTATCCGCGATGGCGGCCTGCAGGATGTGTCGGGCACGGCGAACGGAACCACCATCGACAGCGGCGGCCAGCAGGTGGTGAACGCCAGCGCCACAGTGATTTCGACGGTCGTTGAGACGGGCGGCCTGCAGATGGTGAGCGAGGGCGCGCAGGTGAGCGATACCCTTATCCGGGGAGGGATCCAGAATCTGGCCCGCGGCGCCAGCGCGCTGGATACCCATCTTATCGGCGACGGCGCGCAGAATGTCGGCGCGGGGGCGAACGCCTCTGACACCGTGCTGGTCAATGGCGCTGTACAGCGCGTCTGGGGTAATGCGCAAGGCACTGGCGTGGATTACAAGGGCGTGCAGCAGATCTACCAGGGCGGCACGGCCACATCCACTACCGTCTATAAGGGCGGCGTGCAGAATATCCAGAACGGGGGCACCTCTTACGACGCGCAGATTAACCTGGGCGGCATCCAGAACGTTCTGACGGGCGGCACCGCCGTCAGCACCACGCTTAACGATGGCGGTACGCAGAACGTCAACAGCGGCGGCACCGTTATCTCGACCGTCATCAAGGCGGGCGGGATCCAGAATGTCAACGACGGCGCTATCGTCGTGGATAACATTGTGGCAGGCGAGCAGGTAGTTAATGCAGGCGGCGAAGTAGCCTCTTCCACCGTTAGCGAGAACGGCACCCAGAGCGTCACCTTCGGCGGCACCGCCGTCGCCACGACCGTGAGCGAGGGCGGCGCGCAGCATGTGAAAGCCGGCGGCGTGGTCGATCTCACCTCTGTCGAGCAGGGCGGGATGCTGGCGCTGGCGAGCGGCGCCACCGCAACCAACATCATGCTGAACAGCGGCGCGGCGCTGGTGGCCACGACGGATACTACCGTAGACGGCGAGAGCAGCAACGGCGAATTCTCTATCGCTGATAAGCTGGCCGACAGCCTGCTGCTGGAAAATGGCGGCTTGCTGGATGTGAGCGCGGACGGCACGGCGAACAACACCACCGTGAACGCGGGCGGCAGCCTCAACGTAGCGGCAGGCGGCACCTTAACGGGCTTTACCGAGCTTAACGACGGCGCCGCCTTAACGGGCGATGTTAATAATGCGGGCGTGCTGAGCATTACCGCCGACACCACCGAAAGCAGCTACAGCGGCGCGTTAACCGGCAACGGCAGCCTTTATAAAGAAGGCGACGGCCAGCTGACCTTAAGCGGCGTACTTAACCAGACGGGCGGGACCTATCTGCAAGCCGGTACGCTGGTCTTCAGCGGCCTGCAGGCGGTTACAGATATCGTGGCGCAGCTCGGCACATCGTTGCAGTTAACCAATGGCACGTCGCTGACTGGCGCCATCGACCCGACCGATTTGACGGTTGACGCAGGCTCAAGCTGGCTGATGACCGGCGACTCGCTGCTCAATACCCTGACGCTCGGCGGCACCATTGATTACCAGGCGCCGACCGGGGCATTCGCACCGAAAACCCTTACGGTCACCAACCTGGTGGGCAACGGCGGCACCATCACGCTCAACACGCTTTTTGCGGGCAATGTGGCCACCACCGATAGCCTGGTGATTGACGGCGGCACGGCGACCGGCAACACGCAGCTCGCTATCCGCAACCTGGGCGGCCTTGGGGCGCGCACCACGGGCGAAGGCATTCAGGTGGTTAACGCCATTAACGGCGCCACCACCGCCGATGACGCCTTCAGCATGGCGGGCGCGCTGCAGGCGGGGGCTTATAACTACACCCTGCGTCAGGGCGCAGCGGATGAGAGCTGGTATCTGACGACCGCTGCAACCAGCGCCGGGGATCGCGGAGCGCAGAACTACCGTTCAGCTGTCTATCTCTACAACTCGCTTTTTGCGCAGGCGATGGATTATGACAGCGCGCTGCTCGGTTCGCTGGACAGCCGTCGCTACGCGGCTCGCGCGGCGACAGAAAGCGGCAGCAATATGTGGGCGCGTTTCCAGGCCGGGCAGTTGAGCCACGACCACGGCAGCGACGACCTGCGTAGCGGCAACACGCCGGACAGCAAGGGCGGCTATACCTTCCTGCAGATTGGTAGCGATCTCTGGCAGAATGCCGACAGCGCCATGGCGCTGAGCGTTGGCATCTACGGCGCAGCGGGTCTGTCTAAAGTGGACGTGCAACGTTCGAACGACTCCAAAGCGGGCACGGTGAAAGACGATGCCTACAGTGCGGGTCTCTATTTCAACGGCGTACATGAGCGCGGCTGGTGGTTCGACGTGGTGGCGCAGGGCACGCGTCACAACTTCGACACCGACCCGCGTGACGGCGACGGTATGAAGACGCACGGCTGGGGTTATGTCGGCTCCTTCGAAACCGGCCTGCCGTTCGAGGTTGGCGCGGGGCTGGTGCTTGAGCCGCAGGTGCAGTACCAGTATCGCAGCGTGGATCTGAACGATGGTGGCGATGACGTGGCGGATATCAAGTTCGGCGACGCGCACAGCCAGCAGGTGCGTGCGGGGCTGCGTATTGGCAACAACGCGACGCTGAAGGCGACGGGCAACCCGCCGCCGGTGAGCTGGTGGGTGCGCCCGTCCTTCATTCAGACTTTCGACTCGAAAGGCGATTTGCGCGTCGGTGCGCCGGGAGTGGCGAACAGTGAAACCACCTTCAGTCCGGATCAGGACGGCACCGCCGCCGCGCTGGATGTGGGGCTTGACGGACAGATCCGCGATAACGTGACCTTAGGGGTGCGCGCGGGTTATACCCAGACGCTGGACGATGCCGGCACCGGCGGCTACGGCGGTCAGGTGACGCTGAAAATCAGCTTCTGATGAGGAAGTGATGTAAAACGTGGTGAAAACCGCGCCTTTTCAGGCGCGGTTTTTTTATTGTGGGGAGCAGGAGAGGGGTTGCAGAGCCGCACGCAGGGCGGGTCAGCGAGGCGCCAACCGCCATGTTGTGTTTTCTGAGGTGAATATGTGATGGAAGTGAACGGTTACGTTCGCCAAAGCGTTGTCTTTATATGTCATCTCCACTCACGCGAACGTGCCAGGGGGCTCAAAGCCAGCCCCCTGGCGACCCCGGCTCCCGGCTCGCAAAATCGCCCGCTGAAGCGGGAAACCTCATCTTTTCCCCGCTGGCTTCGGGTCGGGCATGACAGTGCGTCCCTGCACTGACATGCCCTCGCACCGGGTCCGACCGGTGCGCCCCGGCCATCGTGAAAAAGCTGAGGCGATTTTGAGGCCGGATTCAAACCCTCCGCTGCGGGATTTTTATTTTGGTTACAGGAGATGCTTCGCTTTAACGGCTGGGGTACGGCCGCGCCGTCATTTCCCCTCACCCCAGCCCTCTCCCCGATAGGGCGAGGGAGAAAACCCGACGACTGGTACGGCGCTTGCTCGCCCTCCACACCACCAAAACGCATCCTGCCTTACAGCGACTCCTTCGTAATGCTTTTTATCAGCCCACCAGCGATGACGTTTATCCGGCCTCAAAATCGCCTTCCGGGCGGGCAGATGGCCGGGGCTGGCCGTCGGGAACGGCCAGAGGCGGGTCGGCACAGGGATGTGCCGTCCTGCCGACCCGAAGCCAGATGACAGAACGGAAGGTCTGCCCCGAAGGGGTCGATTTTGCGCGCCGGGAGCCGGGATTGTTAAGGGGGCGGCGGCGAGCCCCCTTAACACGTTCGCGTGAGGAAAGGTGACATATAAAAACAACACTTCGGCGAACGTAACCCTTCATCGCCCGCACATATGCACGTCATAAAACGCCACCCGGTCCCGGGAAACCCAGCGCCTGCGCCCCTCACCCCGACCCTCTATCCAAAGGGGCGAGGGAGAAACCCAGCGAACGTTCCCTGCGAACCACAAAGGCTATTATGTCTTTGCAGCGACATCACTATGACTATTTTCATTAACCTGTCAGCGATGATTTTTATCCGGCCTCAAAATCGCCTTCCGGGCGGGCAGATGGCCGGGGCACGCCGGAGGGAACCGGCGTGAGGTCATGTCGGTGCAGGGATGCACCGTCAGGACCGACCCGAAGCCAGATGACAGAGCGGAAGGTTTACCCCGAAGGGGGCGATTTTGCGTGCCGGGAGCCGGGATTGTTAAGGGGGCGGCGGCGAGCCCCCTTAACACGTTCGCGTGAGGAAAGGTGACATATAAAAACAACACTTCGGCGAACGTAACCCTTCATCGCCCGCACATAAGCACGTCATAAAACGCCACCCGGTCCCGGGAAACCCAGCGCCTGCGCCCCTCACCCCGACCCTCTATCCAAAGGGGCGAGGGAGAAAACCCGGCGAGCGTTCCCTGCGAACCACAAAGGCTATTATGTCTTTGCAGCGACATCACTATGACTATTTTCATTAACCTGTCAGCGATGATTTTTATCCGGCCTCAAAATCGCCTTCCGGGCTGACAGCTGGCCGGGGCACGCCGGACGGAACCGGCGTGAGGTCATGTCGGTGCAGGGATGCACCGTCAGGACCGACCCGAAGCCAGATGACAGAACGGAAGGTCTGCCCCGAAGGGGGCGATTTTGCGTGCCGGGAGCCGGGATTGTTAAGGGGGCGGCGGCGAGCCCCCTTAACACGTTCGCGTGAAGGAAGGGTACATATGAAAACAACGCTCTGGCGAACGGAACCCTTCATCGCCCGCACATATGCACGTCATAAAACGCCACCCGGTCCCGGGAAACTCAACACCTGAGCATCGGCACCCCGCTTCTCAGAGGGGCGAGGGAGAAAACCCCGCGAGTGGCGCTGCGCCGCCAGCGCGAGCGTCATACCCCCAGCCGGTCCCGCAAACTGTAGTAGGCCGCGCCCATGGCGGTGAACGGGATCTGGAACGAGCGGCCGCCGGGGAAGGGGTAGTGCGGCAGGGTGGCGAAAGCGTCGAAGCGTTCGGCGTCGCCGCGCAGCGCTTCGGCGATAAGCTTGCCGGCAAGGTGGGTGCAGGTCACGCCGTGACCGCTGTCGCCCTGCATATAATAGATATTGTTCTCAAGCCTGCCGAACTGCGGCATCCGGGAGAGCGTCAGCAAGAAATTGCCCGTCCAGCGATAGTCGATTTTTACCCCTTTCAACTGCGGGAAGGTCTTCAGCAGCTTGGGCATAATCAGCCTGTCGATATCATGCGGGTCGCGTGCGCCGTAAACCACGCCGCCGCCGTAAAGCAGCCGGTTATCAGCCGTCAGGCGGTAGTAGTCGAGCAGGTAATTACAGTCTTCCACGCAGTAGTTGTTCGGCAGCAGCGAGGCGGCGACGTCGGCGTCCAGCGGCTCGGTGGTTACCACTTGGGTGCCGCACGGCATGCTGCGCCGCGCCAGCGCAGGCTCCAGTCTGCTGCCAAGGTAGGCGTTGCCCGCCACAATGACATAGCGCGCCTTCACCTGGCCTTTATCGGTTTTGACGACGGCGGGCTGACCATGCTCGATTTTCACCACTGCCGACTGCTCAAAAATGCGTCCGCCCTGCAGGCGAATCGCCTCCGCTTCGCCCAGCGCCAGGTTCAGCGGGTGAATATGGCCGCCGCTGTGGTCGAGCAGCGCGCCGCTGTAGCGGTTGCTGGCGATTTCGTCGCGCACCTTGTCCGCATCCAGCAGCTCAAGCTGGTTGTTGCCGTAACGCTCCCAGTTCGCTTTCTGCTCAATCAACCCCAGATACTGTTTACGATTGAGCGCCACGAACAGCCCGCCCTGGCGGTAGTCGCACTGGATATCGTAACGGGCGATGCGGTCGCGGATTATCTGCGCGCCCTCAAACATCATGCTGCCGAGCATTCGCGCCGTCTGCGCGCCGTAGCGCGCTTCAATCACGTCGATATCGCGGCTGTATGAATTAACGATTTGCCCGCCGTTGCGGCCGCTGGCGCCAAAGCCGATGCGCGCCGCTTCAAGCAGCACAACGTTATAACCCTGCTCGACTAAATGCAGGGCGGAGGAGAGACCGGTATAACCGCCGCCCACCACGCAAACATCGCACTCCAGCGATTCCGTCAGGGTCGGATACGGGGCATGGGCATTGGCGCTCGCGGCGTAATAGCTCTTTACGTGTTCCATGATTAAGGCTCCAGGGCAATCCAGATGGTTTTCAGTTCGGTAAATTTATCCAGCGCGTGCAGCGACTTATCACGGCCGTTGCCGCTCTGCTTGTAGCCGCCGAACGGTACGGTCATATCGCCGTCGTTATAGTTGTTGATGAAAACAGAGCCGGCTTTCAGCCTGCGGGATAGCCGGTGCGCACGGGAGAGATCCCGCGTCCAGACCGCGGCGCCGAGGCCGTAGTCGCTGTCGTTGGCCAGCCGCAACGCCTCTTCTTCACCGCTAAAGGTGGTGACGGCCAGCACCGGGCCGAAAATCTCCTCCCGGGCGATGCGCATCGTATTTTCCACGCCGGTAAAGATGGTCGGGCCGACGCAGGCGGCGCGCCCTGTGTTGCGCCCGTCAAGCCAGAGTTGAGCGCCTTGCTCAAGGCCAAGCTGGATGTAGTCGCGCACGCTTTGCGCGTGAGCGTCGTCAATCAGGGCGCCCATAACGCAGTCCGGGTCGAGCGGGTCGCCGGGGCGGAAAGCCTGCGCCTGTTCGGCGAGCAGTTGCAGAAACGCTTCGCGAATGCTCGCCTCCACCAACAGCCGCGTACCGGCGATACAGACCTGGCCCTGGTTATAGAAGATGCCCGCCGCCGCGCCCGCCGCCGCTTTTTTCAGGTCCGGGCAATCGGCGAAGATGATGTTAGCGCTCTTGCCGCCCGCTTCGAGCCAGACGCGCTTCATGTTGGAGTCGCCCGCGTCTTTTAAAAGCTGCTTCGCGGTGCGCGTGGAGCCGGTAAACGCGATGGCGTCCACATCCGGGTGTTGAGCCAGCGCGCTGCCCGCCTCGTGGCCGAAGCCCGGCACCACGTTCAGCACGCCGTCCGGCAGCCCCGCCTCTTTAGCGAGCGCCGCGATGCGCAGGGCGGTGAGGGGGGATTTCTCGGAAGGCTTAAGGATAACGCTGTTGCCGGCGGCGAGCGCCGGGCCGAGCTTCCAGCAGGCGAGCAGCAGTGGAAAATTCCATGGCACCACGGCGGCGACCACGCCCACCGGCTCGCGGACAATCAGCGCCAGCTCGCTGCCGCCCGTCGGCGCGACTTCGCCATAGACTTTATCAATCGCTTCGGCATACCAGCGAATAGCGCGCACGGCGCCGGGAATATCATCACGCAGGCTATGGCGAATCGGCTTGCCGGTATCAAGCGTCTCCAGCAGCGCCAGCTCCTCGTGATGCTGTTCCATAAGCGTCGCGAACGCGTTCAGGACGTGCTTGCGAACGGCGGGCGAGGCCTGCGACCAGTCGCCGCGCTCAAAGGCGGCCCGCGCGCTGCTCACCGCGGCGTTAATGTCTTCCGCTTTGCCGCGCGCGACCCTGGCGTTGTTTTCGCCTGTCGCCGGGTTGACTGTGGCGAAGGTTTCGCCGCCCAGGGCGTCGCTGTACTCGCCGTTAATAAACAGGCGCCCCTGAACCGTGAGCCGTTCCGCCTGCTGGCGCCAGTAAGGCAAATGATGAAACTCCATAAGCTCTCCTTTGAAATTCAACGTGTTATCGAATCGTTCCGCCGGTACGTCACGGAATTTGGTCAAAGCGGGGCCGCGGGAGATTTTTTTAAAAAATCCCGGGCCTGCTTTTTTACGTTATGTCGCCTGCGAGGAGGCGCTTCCGGCCTGCTTCGTTATCCGGAAACGCGCTTTCCGGCTATCAGAAGGTGGTGGGCGTGTGCGCGCTGATGATGCGGCAGATCCCGGCCGAGGTATTGCTGAAGCTGTGCGGTATGCCGGTGTTAATGGCATAGCTTTGTCCTGCCACCAGGCGGTACGTCTGGCCGTTAATCGCCAGCACCACCTCGCCTTCCAGCAGGGTGCCTATCTCTTCCCCCTGGTGTTTAATCCTCTCCCCGGTCGTGGTACCGGGCTGGTAAGTCTCAATAATCATCGCAAGCGTGCGATGAGGGTTACCGTTATGAATCAGCTTCATCGAGACGCCCTGGCTGCCAATCTCAATCAAATCTTCCTGATTGATAACAACCTGCGGTTCGTCCGGTTTCTCTGGTTCAGCAAAAAACTCCGACAGCGACAGCCCGTAGACCTTCAACAGCTTTTGCAGCGTACTGATGGCCGGACTGACTTTATCCTGCTCAATGGTGCTGATAGCGCTGTGCGTTAATCCCGATAGTTCAGCGACGCGGCGCTGCGACAAACCCAGTTGCTGGCGGATCTGCGCTAAACGCTTCCCCGGCGCCAGGGTGATATCGCTCATATTTTCGCTTCCTTAAGTCAGTGTCAGGCGGGCGGTCGTAATTCTGCCCGGTATCCCCGACAGGCGGTGATAAAACCCTCGAACAACAGGCGGGAGAGGGCATATTCATTACTCTTCCATTCGGGATGCCACTGAACTGCGAGCACGAAAGGGTGGTCTTCGACGCTCACGGCTTCCACCAGCCCGTCGGTTGACCTTGCCTCCACGCGCAGGCGCGGACCCAGCGTTTTCACGCCCTGGCCGTGTAATGAGTTTACCCAGAACCTGTTGCAACCCGGTACAAGGCGGGAGATTAAGCCGCCAGGCTGTACCTGAACTTCATGAGAGGGCGCATATTGTTGCGCCAAAGGCAGTTCCGGATCTTCTCTGTGTTCCAGAAGCTCCGGCTGCTCAAACAGCCGACGATATAGCGTTCCGCCAGTGGCGACAACCAATTCCTGCAGGCCCCGGCAGATGGCGAAAAGGGGGATGCGCCTTTCGAGCGCGCTTTCAATCAGCGCCATGCTCAATGTGTCTCGCCCAGGGTCGGCGTCAGGCTCATCGCCGTTTTCACCATAAAGGTGCGGCTGAACGTTGCTGGGGCTGCCGGGGAGCATAATGCCGTCCAGCTGCGGTAGAAGGGTAGTCAGGAGTTCCGGTTCCGCCAGCGCGTGCGGTAAAGGGATGGGAAGGCCGCCTGCGTGGAGCACGGCGTTCAGGTACTTTTCTTGCAGGGTTTGACTTAAATGTCCTTTTATCCTGTTCCTGCACATCACCACTCCAATGAGAGGTCTGTCAAATATATTGCCCATTTTACCCTCGCCTGATGGACTAAATTATTTACAAATAACGGTCATGCTTCGCCTGTTGTTCAATATTTTCTCAATCTAGCAACACCGTAACCAAAATTCAAACTCAATTTAACATTTGAAAAACAATTCGGTTGCATCTAAATTTTAAAAGTGGAAATTATATCGAACGGTCGCAGTCAACAGACCGGGACTCCTGGCAACAACGGCGGTGAATCATGGAAACCAATATCGTAGAAGTTGAGAATTTCATGCAGCACAATGAAGAGAGGCGAAGCAGTGCGTTTGCTCGCGAAGTAAAAGCCTATCTGGAGCGCTATCCTCTGACCGAACATATCGACGTCATGCTCACAGATTTAAACGGCTGTTTTCGCGGCAAACGCATTCCCGTATCAGGCCTGCGTAAAGTAGAAAAAGGATGCTACTTCCCGGCCTCGGTTTTCGCGATGGACATTTTAGGCAACGTGGTGGAAGAGGCTGGGTTAGGGCAGGAGCTTGGCGAACCGGATCGCCGCTGCGTGCCGGTAACCGGCACGCTGGTGCCGTCGACCACCGATCCTGAATATATAGGTCAGCTGTTGCTGACGATGCAGGATGAAGATGGTACTCCCTTTGACGTTGAGCCACGGAACGTGCTTAACCGACTCTGGCAGCAGTTGCGCCAGCGCGGGCTGTTCCCCGTGGTAGCGGTAGAGCTGGAGTTCTATTTAATTGACCGTCAGCGCGACGCTGAAGGCTATCTTCAGCCGCCCTGCGCGCCCGGTACGCAGGACCGTAATACCCAAAGCCAGGTGTACTCCGTCGACAACCTTGATCGTTTCGCCGATGTGCTGAGCGATATCGACGAACTGGCGCGCCTGCAGCAAATTCCCGCCGACGGCGCGGTGGCGGAAGCCTCGCCGGGCCAGTTTGAAATCAACCTTCATCACACCAGTAACGTGCTGCAGGCCTGCGATCACGCGCTGGCGCTCAAGCGCCTGGTGCGACAGGTGGCGGAAAAGCACGGCATGCAGGCCACCTTTATGGCCAAGCCCTACGAAGAGCACGCCGGCAGCGGCATGCACATTCATATTAGCGTGGTGAATGATAAAGGCGTCAACGTGCTGGCGGACGCCGAAGGCGAAGACTCCGGGGTATTAAAGAAGATGCTGGCAGGGATGATTGACCTGATGCCTGCCTCGATGGCGCTGCTCGCCCCCAACGTAAACTCCTACCGCCGTTTTCAGCCAGGCATGTATGTGCCGACCCAGGCCTCCTGGGGCCACAACAACCGCACCGTCGCGCTGCGCATCCCCTGTGGGGAGCGCGAAAGCCACCGCGTTGAATACCGCGTAGCCGGGGCGGACGCTAATCCTTATCTCGTTATGGCCGCGGTACTTGCGGGCGCCCTGCAGGGTCTGGATAATGACCTCCCTTTGCCGGAGGCCGTCGAGGGTAACGGTCTTGAGCAAGAGGGTGCGCCATTCCCGATTCGTCAAAGCGATGCGCTTTACGAATTCCAGGCTCATCCGGCCATGCGAGAACTTCTCGGCGGCCGCTTCTGCGACGTGTTCCACGCCTGCAAGAACGATGAGCTGATCCAGTTTGAGCGTTTAATCACAGAAACAGAAATTGAGTGGATGCTGAAAAACGCCTGATTTTCCGCTGACAATCAACCTCGCTTCCCTGCCTTTGTTGCGCAGGCCGGGAAGCTTTTACCCGTAATACCCTGTCGAGGCCGCAGTCCGACAAACAGAAATAACAGGCCGCTTCTGTGGAAGATAGCGGCGAGCGTTGCCGGGCGGAACAGGCCGGCTTTTTCCGGTGTCGCGCGAAGGAGCTAAGCGCGGCCACGGTTGACTACGACGTTCAGGATACGTTACGAGGAAAAAGAGATGGTGCATGTTTATGTCTATCCGCCGCGCACAGGCCTTCGCCTGAGCCGCAGTAAATACGGGCCGGCGAACCGCTGCGCCGCCTTCAGCGGCAAGCTCTCCCTGAGTCATTTCTCTCCCCGTTTGCCTGACGGGTTCCCCATCGCCTCTGCCGCAGAGGGAAAAGAGGGGAACCGGCATGGCGATTAACTACGATCTCAATGTCGCGACGGCGGCGGCAAAACCGCAGCTGCGCAAATCGCTCAAGCTCTGGCAGGTCGTCATGATGGGGCTCGCCTACCTGACGCCGATGACGGTATTCGATACGTTCGGCATCGTGTCGGGACTTAGCGACGGCCATGTTCCCGCCTCGTATCTGGTGGCGCTGGCGGGCGTGCTCTTTACCGCGGTCAGTTACGGCAAGCTGGTAAAGCGTTTTCCCACCGCCGGTTCCGCCTATACCTACGCCCAACAGGCTATCAACCCGCATGTGGGCTTTCTGGTGGGGTGGTCTTCGCTGCTGGATTACCTTTTCCTGCCGATGATCAACGTCCTGCTGGCGAAGCTCTATCTCTCCGCCATGTTCCCGGAAGTGCCGCAATGGATCTGGGTGGTGCTTTATGTCGGCATCATGACCCTTGCGAATCTCAAAAGCGTCAATCTGGTGGCGAACTTCAACACGCTGTTTGTGGGTGTGCAGGTGGCGATTATCGCGGTGTTTATCTTCCTCGTCGTGCACGGGCTGCATAAAGGCGAAGGCGTGGGCACGGTCTGGTCGCTTTCACCGTTCGTCAGCGAAAACGCGCAGCTTATCCCCATCATCACCGGGGCGACGATTGTCTGCTTTTCGTTCCTGGGTTTTGACGCCGTCACCACGCTTTCGGAAGAGACGCCTAACGCCGGCAAAACGATCCCGCGGGCGATTTTCCTCACCGCACTCTATGGCGGGGTTATCTTCATTGCCGCGTCGTTTTTTATTCAGCTTTTCTTCCCGACCATGAGCCGCTTTAAAGAGCCGGACGCCGCGCTGCCGGAGATTGCGCTCTATGTTGGCGGTAAGCTGTTCCAGTCTATTTTCCTCTGCTGTACGTTCGTTAATACGCTCGCGTCGGGGCTGGCTTCGCACGCCAGCGTCTCCCGCCTGCTGTATGTGATGGGGCGCGATAATGTCTTCCCGGAAAAAGTGTTCGGTTACGTGCACCCGAAATGGCGCACCCCGGCGCTGAACGTCATCCTGGTGGGCATTGTGGCGCTGACGTCGCTCTCTTTCGATCTCGTCACCGCCACGGCGCTGATTAACTTCGGCGCGCTGGTGGCTTTTACCTTCGTAAATCTTTCGGTCGTGAACCACTTCTTCCTGCGCGAAGGGCGCAACAAAACCTGGCGCGACAAGTTTCACTACCTGATCCTGCCGCTGGTAGGCGCGCTGACGGTCGCGGTGCTGTGGCTGAACCTGGAGAAAAGCTCGCTGGTGATGGGGCTTATCTGGGCGGCGCTCGGCGTGGGCTACCTGACGTGGCTGACCCGCCGTTTCCGCCAGCCGCCGCCAATGTTTAAGGGCGAACGGGTGGAGGAGCAGGAGGACGGCGCAGGCGCTGGGTCTCCCGGGTCAGCGTAGGGCCAACCGCCATGGCTTCAACCGGGGGATACGTCTGAAGCCATGGCCTGACAGTATTCCTCGCCCCTCTAAATAGAGGGGTAGGGTGAGACGCGCAGGCAGCGCCGCCCGGCAGGGGTGATTAAACGTCTCCTCGCGCTCGCTGCGTGGCGCGGGCTATGCAGGCTTTAGAAAAGGCGCGGAACAGGGTCAGGTAGTGCGGGTTATGCTGCACCTGCCACTCCGGATGAAACTGCACGCCGACAGCGAACGCGCGAGCGCTTTCCACCGATACCGCTTCAATCAATCCGTCTGGCGCTCGCGCTTCTATCCGCAAGCCTGGCGCCAGCGTTTCAATCCCCTGCGTATGCAGCGAGTTCACCTCAAACTTTGGCGGCAGGCCAAGTTCTTCCAGCACGCCGCCCGGCTCGGTATGAATGATATGTGCTGGCCCATATTGTTCCGCCAGGTCGGCGTTGGGATCTTCCCGGTGATCCGCCCATGGCCCCGCCGTATGCACCGCCTGATGCAGCGTGCCTCCCAGCGCCACGTTAAGCTCCTGAAAGCCGCGGCAGATAGCGAGCAGCGGCACGCCCGCTTCAATGGCGGCACGCAGCAGCGGCAGGGTCGTGGCGTCGCGCGCCATGTCGCTATGAGTGTTCAGCACGTGCAGCGTATGGCCGTAAAGATCGGGGTTTACGTTGCTTGGCGAGCCGGTAAACAGCAGGCCGTCGAGCCGCGCGAACCAGCTTTCCGGCGCGATAAGGTCGCCAAAAGCAGGCACGATAACCGGCAGGGCGCTGGCGCCAAACACCACCGCGCGCAGATATTTATCGCCCGCCACATGGAAATATTGACCGTTATGCTCCCAGCGGCAGGCGGTCACGCCGATTAAAGGTTGTTGCATAGCCCTCTCCTGGCGCTCCGGCGCCTGCTTTGTTACGGGTGTTCCCGCGTCTGTAATAAGTATTAATTTTAATCGGTTTTGAGAGGAGTCAAGGGGTTCGTTTGTTGGGGAGAGCAGGCGGCGCAGACGCTGCGCTTCACCGGGTGGGTTGGCATTTTCTGAGATGAATATGCGTGGGTGGTGAAGGGTTCCGTTCGCCGGAGCGTTGTTTTCATATGTACTCTTCCTTCACGCGAACGTGTTAAGGGGGCTCGCCGCCGCCCGTGGGTTTCCCCCTCGCCCCTTTGGGGAGAGAGCCGGGGGGAGGGGGGGCAGGCGCTGAGCCTTACTCCCTCAGGATATATGTTCGGGAGGTGAAGGGTTCCGTTCGCCAGAGCATTGTTTTCATATGCACCCTTCCTTTACGCGAACGTGTTAAGGGGGCTCGCCGCCGCCCCCTTAACAATCCCGGCTCCCGGCACGCAAAATCGCCCGCTGAAGCGGGAAACCTCATCTTTTCCCCGCTGGCTTCGGGTCGGGCATGACGGCACGTCCCTGTGCCGACATGCCCTCGCACCGGGTCCGACCGGTGCGCCCCGGCCACCGTGAAAAAGTTGAGGCGATTTTGAGGCCGGATTCAAACTCTCCGCTGCGGGATTTTTATTTTGGTTACAGGAGATGCTTCGCTTTAACGGCTGGGGTACGGCCGCGCCGTCATTTCCCCTCACCCCGGCCCTCTCCCCAAAGGGGCGAGGGGGAAAACCGGCGACTGGCGCGGCGCTTGCTTACCCTGCGAACCACCAAAACGTGTCCTGCCCCACAGCAACACCACCACGACTGTTTTAATCAACCTGTCAGCGATGACGTTTATCCGGCCTCAAAATCGCCTTCCGGGCGGGCGGATGGCCGGGGCTGGCCGTCGGGAACGGCCAGAGGCGGGTCGGCACAGGGATGTGCCGTCCTGCCGACCCGAAGCCAGATGACAGACCGGAAGGTCTGCCCCGCAGGGGTCGATTTTGCGAGCCGGGAGCCGGGGTTGCCAGGGGGCTGGCGGCGAAGCCCCCTGGCACGTTCGCGTGAGTGGCGATGACATATAAAGACAACGCTCTGGCGAACGGAGCCCTTCACCGCCCACGCATATTCATCTCAGAAAACGCAGCATAGCGGTTGGTGCAGCGCCAACCCGTCCTGCGAAGCCCGGCACCTGAGCCATCTGTGCCTCTCACCCCATCCCTCTCCCCGAGGGGCGAGGGAGAAAACCCGGCGACTGGCGCGGCGCTTGCTTACCCTGCGAACCACCAAAACGTGTCCTGCCCCACAGCAACACCACCACGACTGTTTTAATCAACCTGTCAGCGATGACGTTTATCCGGCCTCAAAATCGCCTTCCGGGCGGGCGGATGGCCGGGGCTGGCCGTCGGGAACGGCCAGAGGCAGGTCGGCACAGGGATGTGCCGTCCTGCCGACCCGAAGCCAGATGACAGACCGGAAGGTCTGCCCCGAAGGGGTCGATTTTGCGCGCCGGGAGCCGGGGTTGCCAGGGGGCTGGCTTTGAGCCCCCTGGCACGTTCGCGGGAAAAGAGATGACATATGAAAACAACGCTCTGGCGAACGAAACCCTTTATCGCCCGCACATATGCACGTCATACAACGCCACCCTTCACCGCCCACGCCTATTCATCTCAGAAAACGCCAACCCATCCCGGGAAACGCAGCGTCTGCGCCGCCAGGTCCCCGCCCCGTAGGGCAGCGCTACAGCGCATCCTTCTCTATCCCCAGCCGCTTCATGCGCGAAAGCAGCGTGGTGCGCTTCACCCCCAGACGCTGCGCCGCGCCTTTAGGCCCGGCGATGACGCCGTTGGTCTCCTTCAGCACCCGCACAATGCGCTGATATTCATCTTCGCCCTCCCGCATCTCGTCGGTCGCGGGCGTCAGCGTCGCTTTCTTCGGGGCGGTGAAGGCCACTTCCGGCAGCGAAAGCTGCAAGACGTTGCCGCGCGTCAGCAGCACCGCGCGCTCAATCACATTCTCCAGCTCGCGCACGTTGCCCTGCCACTCCATCTGGCTTAAGGCGTGCAGCGTTTCGGCGGGAATGCTGTCGATGCTGCGCCCGAGGCGACGGGCGATTTTAAAGGTGAAGGCTTTTACCAGCAGCGGGATATCTTCCGGGCGCTCGCGCAGCGGCGGCAGGTTGATGGGAAAAACGTTCAGGCGGTAGTAGAGGTCGCTGCGAAACTCCCGGTCGGCCACCATCTGGCGCAGGTCGCGATTAGTGGCGGCGATAAGCCGTACGTCGGTCTGAATCACTTTGTTGCTGCCGAGCCGCTCGAACTCCTGTTCCTGCAACACGCGCAGCAGCTTTGGTTGCAGCTCCAGCGGCATATCGCCCACTTCGTCAAGAAACAGGCTGCTCTTGTCCGCCAGCTCAAAACGGCCGATACGCTGGGCGCTGGCGCCGGTAAATGCGCCGCGCTCATGGCCGAAAAGGTCGCTCTCCAGCAGGCCCGAGGGCATGGCGGCGCAGTTGAGTTTCACCATCCGCCGCCCGTTGCGCTCGCTGAGGTTGTGAATAGCGCGGGCGATAAGCTCTTTGCCGGTGCCGGTTTCGCCGAGGATAAGCACCGTGCTGTCGCTTTTCGCCACCATTTCCACCTGCTTCATCACCGCGGTCATCGCGTCAGAGCGGCCAATAATCTCGCCGAAATCCGCCGGTACGTTGTTTATCTGCTCGGTCAGCGCCAGGTTTTCATCCACCAGCCGCTCTTTTAGCCGGTGGATCTCCTGGTAGGCGAGCGCGTTATCGACCGCGATGGCGATGCGCTCGGCAATCTGGCGCAGCAGCTTCAGGTTGGCGGCGGTGAAAATATGCTCCTCACACTGGGCAAGCTTCAGCACGCCGAGCATTTTATCGCCAAACATCAGCGGCAGCAGGCAGAGCGTCTGGATCTGGTTGCCCCACATTTCAAACAGCATGCGTTCATAAGGGGCGAGTTCGTCGCGCTGGTGCAGGTTAACCAGCAGCATTTCGCGGCTCTTCAGCACCCGTTCTGAAAGGGTGCCTTTTGCGGTAACTTCGCTCTGGTCGTGCAGCGGCGCGGCTTCGTCAACGTAGTGGGTGGACCAGATGGTGAGCTTGCCCTTGCGGGGCGAGGGCAGCACCACGCTGACCGAGTCGATGTTGAAGTAGTAATGAATCTCGCGCGAGATCTCGGTGACAAGCTCATCGAGATGCAGCTTTGACAGCACGGCGTTGGTAATCGCCACCAGAATGCGAAAGTCGTCGCGCTCCCGGCACAGCAGCTGGTAATTCTGATTATCGCCCACGCGCGTCTGGATCTGCTCTGCCGCCACGCTGACGATTTGCGTCAGGGTTTGCAGCCGGGAGTACTCGTTTTCGCTCCACGGCGTGTTGGCGTTGCGAATAAACTCGCAGCCGCCAAAAATGTGCCCCTCGGCGGCAAGCGGCGCCAGGCAGTAGTGGCCGAAGGGCGGGTAGAGGGCCAGCGCCGCGAGTGGCGGCCAGGTCTCGGCGAACTCTTGATAGTCGCAATGCAGCACCTCCGGGCGGGAGAGCACCCGGCGAACCGGACCGTGGGAAAGCACGGTTTCATCTTCGTACTGCACCGCTTTGCCGAGGTTATCGACGCTGTAAAAACAGACCCGCTGATGCTTAGGGTGGTAAAGCAGGATATTAACCCGATCCGCCATGCCAGAACTTTTCACCAGCGTTTTCAGCGCTTCCGCCAGCGCGCAGAGATCCGGCTGTTGCAATAACGTGCGGGTGATATCGAACAGCCCCTGCTGGCCGAGATCGCTCATGGGAGTGTATGACATTAGACTCATCCGGAAAGGTTTCGCAAAAGGCGAAACAAGCAAAGCACTATAATAACTAAAGGCTAATTAATGGTTTTTTGCGCAGGAACAGGCTTTAGCAGATCCGCGGCAACGGTTCGCTATGCGGCAGATCAAGCGTGCGCTTCACGCCGTAGAGCCCGCAAAGCCGCACGCCCGCGCTGGCGGTGACTTCGCCGACTATCGCGGCGTCACGCCCCAGCGGATGCGCCTTCATCGTCTCCAGCGCCTGTTGCGCCGCTTCCCGCGCCACGCCAATCACCAGCTTTCCTTCATTGGCGAAGTTAAGGGCGTCCAGTCCCAGCAGCTCGCACACGCCGCGTACCGACGGCTTAAGCGGCAACGCCTTCTCCTGAAGCGCCATGCCGCAGCCGCTGCTGGCGGCGAACTCATGCATCACCGCGTTAACGCCGCCGCGGGTGGCGTCGCGCAGCGCTTTCACTCCCCGGATCGGGCACAGCGCCTCAATCAGCGGCGAGAGCAGGGCGCAGTCGCTCGAAAGCGCCCCTTCAAGCCCCAGCTCCTCACGCAGATTAAGGATAGTGGCGCCATGGTCGCCGAGCGTGCCGGAAACCAGCAGCAGGTCGCCCGGCGTCAGCGAAGCGGCGCTCCAGTGAATCGTCGCCGGAATCGCCCCCAGCCCGGCGGTGTTGATAAAAAGCTTATCCGCCGCGCCGCGCGGCACCACCTTGGTATCGCCGGTCACAATCTCTATCCCCGCTTCGCGGGCGGTTGCCGCCATGCTGTTCACCACGCGCTCAAGCGTCGCCAACGCAAGCCCCTCTTCAAGAATAAAGCCGCAGGAGAGCCAGCGCGGGAGCGCGCCGCTGACCGCCACGTCGTTAGCCGTGCCGCAGACGGCGAGCTTGCCGATATCGCCGCCGGGAAAAAAGAGCGGGTCGATGACGTAGCTGTCAGTGGAAAACGCCAGGCGATCGCCGCGCGCGGTGAGCTCCGCAAGCGGCAGGCGTGCCTGATCTTCCTGTTCGTCAAGCCAGGGATTAGCGAACGCCCGCATAAAAAGTTGGCCGATTAACTGCTGCATCGCCTGGCCGCCGCTGCCGTGGGCGAGGGTAATGGTGTTCATGCTTCACACTCCTGAGAACGGTACTGATACCACGCCGCGCAAGCCCCCTCTGAGGAGACCATCAGCGCGCCGAAGGCGTTTTGCGGGTTGCAGCGCGCGCCGAACAGCGGGCACTGCGCGGGTTTGCAGCGCCCGGTCAGCACCTCGCCGCAGCGCGCCTGCGGGTCATCGCTGACCTGGTGCTTACGGGGCGCAAAGCGGGCCTCGGCGTCAAAGCGTTGGTACGCTTCGCGAAGCTTGACCCCCGAGCCGTTTATCACGCCGAGCCCGCGCCATTCGCTGTCGCCTTCCACACAAAAAACATCATCAATAGCGTGCTGCGCCGCCGGGTTGCCCGCGTCCGGCACCACGCGGCGGTACTGGTTTTCCACCCGGCTCCGCCCGGCGATTTTCTGCTCCACCAGCATCAGCACGCCCTGCAGCAAGTCCATCGGTTCAAAGCCCGCCACGACCAGCGGCCGCTGATATTGCGTGGCGATAAAATCGTAGCGGGCGATGCCGATAACCATGCTGACATGCCCTGGTGCGAGAAACGCATCGATGCCGTTATCCGGTTGCGAAAGCAGGCTGGCAAGGGTTGGGATCAGCGTGATGTGCTGACAGAAGAAAAAGAAGTTTTCCACGCCGCGGGCTTTCGCCTGCCGAAGCGTCAGGGCGGTGGCGGGCATGGTGGTTTCAAAACCCAGGCCGAAGAACGCCACGTCGCGCTGCGGGTTTTCTTCGGCAATCTTCAGCGCGTCCAGGGGCGAATAGACGATGCGCACATCCGCGCCGCGCGCTTTCGCCTGCAACAGCGAGCCGTTTTTCCCCGGCACCCGCAGGGCGTCGCCGAAGGTGCAGAAGATAACGCCAGGGCGCTCGGCGATTTCAATGCAGCTGTCGATGCGCCCCATCGGCAGTACGCAGACCGGGCAGCCGGGGCCGTGAATAAACTCAACGTTCTCTGGCAGCAACTGGTCCAGCCCGAATTTGAAAATGGCGTGGGTGTGTCCGCCGCACACCTCCATAATGCGCAGCGGCCGTTCAGCGCTCCAGGGCAGCCGCGCCGCCCGCTCGCGCAGCCTGTCGATAAGCTGCATTACCCGCTGCGGCTCGCGGTATTCATCCACATAGCGCATCAGCATGCCTCCTCGCCGTAGAGCAGCGGGCCGACGTCCGGCTCCACGTCAAACATGTTTTGCAGCGCATCGAGGGTATCCAGCGCCTCTTGTTCGTTAATCAGGCTCATGGCGAAGCCGACATGCACCAGCACCCACTGGCCAAGACGCGGCGCGCCATGTTCGTCATGGGTGCCGACAAGCGTAAGATCCACCTCGCGCTTCACGCCGCTGACCTCAACGCGGGCGAGGTTACCCTCGCCCAGTTCGCAAATCCGCCCGGGAATGCCTATGCACATCGCTGCGCCTCCAGCCAGGCGAGCCAGGCCTCCATGCCGTCGCCTTTGGTGGCGGAAACCAGCAGGATGTCGATATCCGGGTTGACCTCGCGCGCGCAGGCCAGACATTTTTCCACGTCGAAATCGAGGTAAGGCAGCAGGTCGATTTTATTCAGCAGCAGCAGCGAGGCGGCGGCGAACATGTGCGGATATTTAAGCGGCTTGTCTTCGCCCTCGGTCACGGAGAGCACCGCCACCTTATGCCGTTCGCCAAGATCGAACCCCGCCGGGCAGACCAGGTTGCCGACGTTTTCAATAAACAGAATGCCGCCATCAGCGAGGGGGAGCCGGGTCATGGCGTCGGCCACCATCTGCGCATCCAGATGGCAGCCTTTACCGGTATTCACCTGAAGCGCGGGGGTGCCGGTCGCGCGGATGCGCTCGGCGTCGTTCACCGTTTGCTGGTCGCCTTCAATGACGGCACAGGCCGTTTTACCGTGCAGCCGCTTCAGGGTTTCCGTCAGCAGGGTGGTTTTGCCGGAGCCGGGGCTGGAAACAAGGTTTAACCCCAGCTGTCGCCGTTCGTTCAGGCGCTGGCGGTTGCGCTGCGCCAGCCGGTTATTTTTCTCCAGCACATTAATTTCAATCTCCACCATCTTGCGCTGGCTTAGCCCCGGCGCGTGGGTGCCCGCTTCGCCGCGTCCGTAATGCAGATCGCCCTGCGGGGCGACGGCGGGGATAAACAGATTAACGTTGGTGATAGCGGCCTGAGTGCGGGCTGCCGGAACGAAGGGGGCGGCGCGAAACGCCGAGTGGGGGTTGCGTTCATCCCCTTCGATATAAAGGTTGCCGTGTTCGCAACCGCAGGTGGTACACATAGCTACTCCTGTTCGATTTCCAGGCGTTTGATCTGCACGCCGTCGTCCGCGACGATGCGCAGGTTCACGCCGTTACACTGCGGACAGCGCCTGACGCGCTGGGTCAGCAGATGAACATGCTGCTCGCAGTCATGACACCAGCACTCCGCCGCCTGTTGCGCCAGATGCAGCGCGCAGCCTTGCGCGCAGGTATCGCGGCACACCAGCTCAAAGCAGAACGCCAGCGCGCTTTGCTCAACGCAGGAAAACGCGCCGATTTCCAGCCAGACGCCGGTCACCCGCCGCGCGCCGAGCCGCTGCGCCTGTTGTTCAATAATTTCTACCGTCCGCTGGCAGAGGGTGAGTTCATGCATAAAACCTCCGAAGCCATGGGCCGACGCCCTGGACGGGCAATGCAATAACGGTGCCAGAGGAAAAACGGTGTCGGCAGAAAGGGTGTCGAGGCTGTCGAAATGACACGTCATGACAGCGCACAGACGCTGTCATTCTAAATAAAGTCATTAAAATACAATGGGATAAAAAATGGCACGGTTCATGCTAAACGGGACTGCTACCCGTAAATGAGAGTTACGCCATGATCCTTTCCGAACTAAGCCAGAAAGCAGAATTTATCGCGGATCGTCACCGCAGCCTGCAGTCGCACTGGCATACCTACTGCAATACCCTGGTCCAGGCCATCACCCTGTCGAAACATAAGCTGCATCACGCCATGGGCTGCGAGCCGCAGACCGGGCTCAGCTTCTTTCTCTTCGACCACTTCGTTATTCGCGTGGAGCAGGCCGAAGGCTTTAACTGCCACACCATTAACTATCTCGTGGAGAGCCGCGACGGGCGTGAGCAGGCCTGCATCGCCAGCGCCCGGCTGGACCAGAACGGGCTGCTTGATGGCGCGGTGGATATCCGCGACCGCGAGCGCGTGCTTGAGCATTACCTCAATAAAATCAGCGCCGTGTATGAGGGGCTGTATGAGGCGGTGCAGGGCGATGCGCCGCTGCGCATCAGCGCGCTGCTGGCGAACCCACGCAAGCCTGACGTGGCCTGACACGTTTACGTGTCGGCGACTGTCGACGTCGACACATTTCGTCAAAAATGTCTCACCTGAGGAATGACTGGTGAATCGTTTTATCCTTGCTGACTCTTCGCTCTGCATCGGCTGTCGCACCTGCGAAGCCGCCTGCGCAGAGACCCATCGCCTGCACGGTCTGCAGTCCCGACCGCGCCTGCAGGTGATGCGCAATGAAAAAGACTCCGCGCCGCAGCTTTGCCGCCACTGCGAAGATGCGCCTTGCGCCCAGGTCTGCCCGGTAAACGCCATTAACCGCGAGGCGGGGGCGGTCCAGCTCAATGAGAGCCTGTGCGTAAGCTGCAAGCTTTGCGGTATTGCCTGCCCGTTTGGCGCGATTGAATTCTCCGGCAGCCGTCCGTTGCATGTTCCCGCCAACGTCAACAGCCCGAAGGCGCCCCCTGCGCCCCCGGCGCCGGCCCACGTCGGCGCTTTTCTCGACTGGACGCCCGGCATACGCGCCGTGGCGGTGAAGTGCGATTTATGCGCCTTTGACGACGCGGGCCCGGCGTGCGTGCGCACCTGCCCGACCAACGCGTTAAGGCTTGTCGATAACCACGACATCGCCCGCGCCAGCCGCCGCAAACGCGAGCTGACGCTCTATTCCGACTTCGGCGATCTGTCGCAGTTGCCTGACATAAGCAGAGGAAACGCATGAGCATCGTGACTTTACTGAATGGGGCGCTGGCGATATTTCTCGGCGGCGCGCTGCTTTCGCTGCTGCTGCGCCCGCATAAGCCGCTGAGCGCGTTCGTCGCGGCGGCGAGCGGATTGCTCGGCAGCCTTGGCGCGCTGACGGCGGGGGCGCTGGTGCTGGGCGAGCTGCGCCCGGCGACCATCGCTGCGCTTGGCATAGGGCACTTCACCGTACAGTTGGGGCCGCTCAACAGCGTCTGGCTGCTGGCTTTTGGCCTGCCGGGCTTTTTTGTCAGTCTCTTTCAGCTTGCGGGCGATCGCCCGGGCGCGCCGCGAACCGAAGGCTGGCTGCTGAACCTGCTGCTGGCCGCCGCCACGCTTGCGGTCACCGCGGATAACCTCGCCACCCTGGTGGTCATGGCGGAGATAATGAGCCTTGCCGCCGTTTTTCTAACCGGCGAGAGCGGCGCAGGCAAGCTCTGGTTCGCGCTCGGGCGCTGCGGCACGCTGCTGCTGATTTTCGCCTGCGGGCTGCTGTGGCGACAGTATGGCACGCTGAACTTTACGCAGTTGCATGAGCTCACCGCCCCTCAGCCGCTCGGCGACGGCGTTCGTCTGCTGGGGCTTGCGGGCTTTGGCTTGCTGGCGGGCCTTGTGCCGCTGCATGGCGGCGTCGTGCAGGCGCATGCCCAGGCGGGGAGTCCGGCCGCCGCGCTCTTTTCTGCCGTGGTGCTGAAGGTGGGGCTTTACGGCCTGCTGATGATGTCGCTCATCGACAGCGCGCTGCCGCTGTGGTGGGGCGTGCTGGTGATGCTGCTTGGCATGCTGACCGCCTTTATCGGCGGGCTTTACGCGCTGATGGAGCACAATATCCACCGCCTGCTGGCTTATCACACGCTTGAGAATATCGGCATTATCCTGCTGGGCCTTGGCGCGGGCCTCACCGGCCTGGCGCTTCGCGAGCCGGTGCTGATTGCGCTCGGCATGACCGGCGGTCTTTACCATCTCTTTAATCACAGCCTGTTCAAAACCACGCTCTTTCTGGGCGCGGGCGCGGTGTGGTTTCGCACCGGGCATCGCGATATCGAAAAGCTCGGCGGCATCGGTAAAAAGATGCCGGTTATCTCGCTCGCCATGCTGGTGGGGCTGATGGCAATGGCGGCGTTGCCGCCGCTGAACGGCTTCGCCGGGGAGTGGGTTATCTATCAATCTTTCTTCCGCCTGGGTCAGCTTGCGCCGTTTGCCGCGCGCTTGTGCGGGCCGTTGCTGGCGGTGGGTCTCGCCATTACCGGCGCGCTGGCGGTGATGTGCATGGCGAAGGTGTACGGCGTCACCTTCCTTGGCGCGGCGAGAACCGCAGAGGCGGAAAACGCGCAGCCTGCGCCCTGGCCAATGACGCTGAGCGCGGCCCTTTGCGCGCTCTGCTGCGTGGCGGGCGGCGTTGGCGCGCCCTGGCTGCTGCCGCTGCTGCATAACGCCGTACCGCTGCCGCTGGTCACCGCTCACACAGGCGTTGCTCAGCTGATGATAACGCTGCTGCTGCTCGGCTCGCTGCTGCTGCCGTTCCTGCTGCTGACGCTGCTGAAAGGCGACAGGTTGCCCGCCCGCACCCGCGGCGGCGCCTGGGTCTGCGGCTATGAGCATGAGTCGGCGATGGTGATTACCGCCCACGGCTTCGCCCAGCCGGTGAGAGCCGCCTTCGCGCCGGTCATCGCGCTTCGTCGTTCCATGAGTCTGGTGGCGCCGGGCTGGCGCAACGCCAGTCCTGTGCTGTGCCGCCGCCTGGCGGTTATCGAACTGGCGGTGCTGCTGGTTGTTGTCATTTCACGGGGAGTCTGAAATGCAGAACGTTATTTTCCCTCTGGCGCAGGCGCTCATTCTTTTTGCCTGCGCGCCGCTGCTGTCCGGCGTCACGCGCGTCTGCCGCGCCCGGCTGCATAACCGCCGCGGCCCGGGCGTGATGCAGGAGTACCGGGATCTCTTCAAGCTGCTGGGCCGCCAGAGCGTGGCCCCGGCGGCCTCAGGATGGGTGTTCCGCCTGATGCCGCTGGTGATGATAGCGGTGATGTTCACCATCGCCACCGCCTTGCCGGTGGTGACGCTCGCCTCGCCGCTGCCCGGCGTTGGCGATCTCATCACGCTTATCTATCTCTTCGCCATCGCCCGCTTCTTTTTCGCCATCGCCGGGCTGGATACCGGTAGCCCGTTTACGGCGATAGGGGCGAGCCGCGAGGCGATGCTCGGCGTGCTGGTCGAGCCGATGTTGCTGCTCGGCCTGTGGACCGCGGCGCAGGTGGCGGGCTCGACGCATATCAGCCATATCGCCGCGATGGTTTACCACTGGCCCGTCGCCCACAGCCTGCCGCTGCTACTGGCGCTCGCCGCCTGCGCCTTCGCCACGTTTATTGAGATGGGCAAGCTGCCGTTCGACTTAGCCGAGGCGGAGCAGGAGCTGCAGGAAGGGCCGCTGTCCGAGTACAGCGGCGCGGGCTTCGCGCTGCTTAAGTGGGGTGTGAGCCTCAAGCAACTGGTGGTGTTGCAGATGTTTGTCGGCGTGTTTCTGCCCTGGGGGCAGATGCCGCATTTCAGCATGGGCGGCCTTCTGCTGGCTGTCGTCGCGGCGGTAGCGAAGCTACTGTCTGGCGTGCTCATCATCGCGCTGTTTGAAAACAGCATGGCGCGCCTGCGCTTTGGCGCCGCCTCCCGCGTCACCTGGGCCGGATTTGGCCTGGCTTTTTTAGCTGTCGTCTCCTTGCTGGCGGCGTGATAAGAGAACTGAACGATGTCTGAAGAAAAAGTGGGTCAACACTATCTGCGCGCGCTGCACGAGGCGTTTCCTGGCGTGGTGCTGGATGAGGCCTGGCAAACCCGCGACCAGCTCACCGTGACGGTGAAGCTCAATTATCTGCCTGAGGTGGTGGAGTTTCTCTACTACCAGCAAGGCGGCTGGCTGTCGGTGCTGTTTGGCAACGACGAGCGCAAGCTTTGCGGCAGTTTTGCCGTCTATTACGTGCTCTCCATGGAGCAGGGGACAAAATGCTGGATAACGGTGCGGGTAGAGGTGGATGCGAATAAACCGGAGTTCCCGTCCGTTACGCCGCGCGTGCCTGCCGCCGTCTGGGGCGAGCGCGAAGTGCGCGACATGTACGGCCTGGTGCCGACAGGACTGCCGGACGAACGTCGCCTGGTGCTGCCGGACGACTGGCCGGACTCGCTCTATCCGCTGCGTAAAGACAGTATGGATTACCGCCAGCGCCCGGCGCCGACCAGCGATAAAGAGACCTACGAGTTCATTAACGAGCTGGGTGACGCCAAAAACAACGTGGTGCCGATTGGCCCGCTCCATGTCACCTCGGATGAACCGGGCCACTTCCGGCTGTTTGTCGACGGCGAAAATATTATCGACGCCGATTACCGGCTCTTTTATGTGCACCGCGGCATGGAAAAGCTCGCCGAAACGCGCATGGGTTACAACGAAGTGACCTTTCTTTCCGACCGCGTCTGCGGCATCTGCGGCTTTGCCCACAGCACCGCCTACACCACGTCGGTGGAGAACGCGATGGGCATTCAGGTGCCGGAGCGGGCGCAGACGATCCGCGCCATTCTGCTGGAGGTGGAGCGGCTGCACAGCCATCTGCTGAACCTCGGCCTCGCCTGCCACTTCGTCGGCTTTGATTCCGGGTTTATGCAGTTTTTCCGCGTGCGCGAAACCTCCATGAAGATGGCGGAGATCCTGACCGGCGCGCGCAAAACTTACGGCCTGAACCTGATTGGCGGCATTCGCCGCGACCTGCTGAAAGAGGACATGATCCAGACGCGTCAGCTGGCGCAGCAGATGCGCCGCGAGGTTAAGGATCTGGTGGATGTATTGCTCAGCACGCCGAACATAGAGCAGCGCACCGTGGGCGTGGGGCGGCTCGACCCGCAGATCGCCCGCGACTTCAGCAATGTCGGCCCGATGGTCCGCGCCAGCGGCCATGCCCGCGACACCCGCGCCGATCACCCCTTTGCCGGCTACGGGCTGCTGCCGGTCGAGGTGCACAGCGAGCAGGGCTGCGATGTTATCTCGCGCCTTAAAGTGCGCATTAACGAGGTCTTCACCGCGCTTAACCTGATCGACTTCGGCCTTGATAACCTGCCCGGCGGCCCGCTGATGGTGGAAGGGTTTACCTATATCCCGAACCGCTTCGCGCTGGGCTTTTGCGAAGCGCCGCGCGGCGACGACATTCACTGGAGCATGACCGGCGACAACCAGAAGCTCTACCGCTGGCGCTGCCGGGCGGCGACCTATGCCAACTGGCCGACGCTGCGCTATATGCTGCGCGGCAACGCGGTTTCCGACGCGCCGCTGATTATTGGCAGCCTCGACCCGTGCTACTCCTGCACCGACCGCATGACGGTGGTGGACGTGCGCAAGAAGAAAAGCCAGGTGGTGCCTTACAAAGAACTGGAGCGCTATAGCATTGAGCGCAAAAACTCGCCGCTGAAATAGGGGAAGGCCCGCATGTTTACCTTTATCAAAAAAGCCTTAAAAACCGGCGTGGCGACCCGCGCATATCCGCTTGAGCCGATGCCGGTCGATAAAAACTTTCGCGGCAAGCCGCAGCATAACCCGCAGCAGTGCATCGGCTGCGCCGCGTGCGTGAACGCTTGCCCCTCCAACGCCCTGACGGTGGAGACCGACCTCGCGGCGGGGCAGCTCGCCTGGCAATTCAACCTTGGGCGCTGCATTTTCTGTGGCCGCTGCGAAGAGGTTTGCCCGACCGCGGCCATTCGCCTGACGCCGGAGTATGAGCTCGCCGTGTGGCGCAAGGAGGATTTTCTCCAGCAGGCGCGTTTTGCTCTCTGCCGCTGTCGCGTTTGCGCGCAGCCGTTTGCGGTGCAAAAGGAGATTGATTATGTGATTGCGCTGCTGGCGCATAACGGCGATGCCCGCGCCGAGCGCCACCGCGAAGGCGTTGAAACCTGTCCCGACTGCAAGCGCCAGCAGGGGCTTGCGCCGTCCGATCGCATCGATCTGACCCGCGAACTGAAGGAGGCCATCTGATGAATTTGCTCGGCCCTCGCGACGAGAACAACATTCCGACGCCGCTCACCGTTGATGAATCTATCGCGCGCATGAAAACGTCGCTGCTGAAAAATATCCGGCGCTCCGCTTACGTTTACCGGGTGGACTGCGGCGGGTGCAACGGCTGCGAGATTGAAATTTTCGCCACGCTTTCGCCGCTGTTCGACGCCGAACGCTTCGGCATTAAAGTTGTGCCTTCCCCGCGCCATGCCGACATTCTGCTCTTTACCGGCGCGGTGACGCGCGCCATGCGCTCGCCCGCGCTGCGTGCCTTTGAATCGGCGCCCGACCCGAAAATCTGCATCTCCTACGGCGCCTGCGGCAACAGCGGCGGCATCTTCCACGATCTCTACTGCGTGTGGGGCGGCACGGACAAGATAGTGCCGGTGGATGTGTATATTCCCGGCTGCCCGCCGACCCCCGCCGCCACGCTGTATGGCTTCGCCATGGCGCTGGGGCTGCTGGAGCAGAAAATTCATGCGCGCCTGCCGGGCGAAGAGGATAACCAGCCTGCGCAGATCCTGCACCCGGAGATGGTGCAGCCATTGCGGGTGAGGGTGGACCGCGCCGCGCGGCGGCTCGCGGGTTACCGCTACGGTCGCCAGATTGCCGACGATTTTATGCGCCACCTCGCAAACGGGCATAACAGCGTGGCGCGCTGGCTGGAGCAGGAAAACGATCCGCGCCTGAGCGAGATAGTGCACCGCCTCAATGAGGTGGTGGATCGGGAGCGCATCGGATGACGGAAAAGGTGGTATTCAGCCGACTCAGCCGCAAGTTTATCGACGAGAACGACGCCACGCCGCCGCAGGCGCAGCAGGTTATCTACTACAGCCTGGCGATTGGCCACCATTTAGGGGTGATCGACTGCCTGAAGGCGACGCTGGTCTGCCCGTTTGCGGATTATCAGACGTGGATCGGCACGCTTGAGCCGGGCGAGGCGCGGCGCAAGATGGAAGGCGTGCCGCGCTACGGCGAAATCGTTATCGACCAGAGCCATGTGACACTGCTGGCGACAGCGTTTGATGAGGCGCTGCCTCGCCAGAGCGCGTCGCAGCAGGCCTGGAGCCGTGAGCTGCTGAGCCTATTGCAGGCGATTCAACAGGAGCCGGCGGTCTACGTCATGGTAAGGAGGGATCGTGACTGACGTTTTGTTATGCGTGGGCAACAGCATGATGGGCGACGACGGCGCAGGGCCGCTGCTGGCGGAGAAATGCCGCGCCGCGCCGCGGGGAAACTGGCAGCTGATAGACGGCGGCAGCGCGCCGGAAAACGACATTGGCGCCATCCGCGCGCTGCGCCCGGACCGGCTGTTGATAGTCGATGCCACCGACATGGGGCTGAACCCCGGCGATATCCGGCTTATCGACCCGAACGACATTGCCGACATGTTCATGATGACGACCCACAACATGCCGCTCAACTATCTGGTGGAGCAGCTCCAGGACGCGGTGGGCGAGGTGCTTTTTCTTGGCATTCAGCCTGATATTGTCGGCTTTTATTACCCAATGACCGAGGCGGTGAAACGCAGCGTGGAGGACGTTTATCAGAGGCTGGCCGACTGGCAGGGGAGCGGGGGATTTGTTGCCCTCGGCGGGGAGGCGTAGCGCCAACCGCCGGGTTTGCTCTGTTGCCCCTTTGGGAAGAGGGTCGCAGGCGGCTCACGCGCTGAGCCTTACTCTCAGGATATATGCACGGGCAGTGAAAGGTTACGTTCGCCGGAGCATTGTTTTCATATGTACTCTTCCTTCACGCGAACGTGTTAAGGGGGCTCGCCGCCGCCCCCTTAACAATCCCGGCTCCCGGCACGCAAAATCGACCCCTTCGGGGCAGACCTTCCGTTCTGTCATCTGGCTTCGGGTCGGTCCTGACGGTGTATACTCGGCCCATCCATGGGCCTCGCCCCTTCGGGGCCAACGCTTTGCGTTGTTCAAAAACGCTCCCGGCGTTTTTGTCCCTGTGCCGACATGCCCTCGCACCGGGTCCGACCGGTGCGTCCCGGCCACCGTGAAAAAGCTGAGGCGATTTTGAGGCCGGATTTACCCTCCGCTTCGGCGTTTGATTCTGGTTACAGGAACTGCTTCGCTTTAATGGCATGCAGGAAGTATTGCAGGGCCAGTCAGCAAAGCGCCACTTGCTCTGCAATACGATACGTCCATGCCGTCCTTTCTCCTCAACCCGGCCCTATCCCCAGAGGGGCGAGGGGAAAAAAACCTCGAGTGGCGCTGCGTTTGCTCACCCTCCACACCATCAAAACGCATTCTGCCTTACAGCGACTCCTTCGTAACGCTTTTCATCAGCCTGTCAGCGATGGTGTTGCTCCGGCCTCAAAATCGCCTTCCGGGCGGGCAGCTGGCCGGGGCACGCCGGAGGGAACCGGCGTGAGGTCATGTCGGTGCAGGGATGCACCGTCAGGACCGACCCGAAGCCAGATGACAGAACGGAAGGTCTGCCCCGAAGGGGTCGATTTTGCGAGCCGGGAGCCGGGGTCGCCAGGGGGCTGGCGGCGAAGCCCCCTGGCACGTTCGCGTGAAAAGAGCTGACATATGAAAACAACATTCCGGCGAACGTAACTTTTCATCGCCCGCACATGTGCACGTCATAAAACGCCACCCGGTCCCGGGAAACCCAGCGTCTGCGCCCTCACCCCGACCCACTCTCCAAAGGGGCGAGGGAGAAAACCCACGAGCGGCGGCGAAGCCCCCTGGCACGTTCGCGTGAAAAGAGATGACATAGGAAAACAACATTCCGGCGAACGTAACTTTTCATCGCCCGCACATATGCATGTCATAAAACGGAATCCTTCATCGCCCGCACATATGCACGTCATAAAACGCCACCCCGTCCCGGGAAACGCAGCGCCTGCGTCCCTCTCCCCAAAGGCCCGAAGGAGAACACCCGCTAAATCTCACGCCTCGCTGACTCACCCCTTTCACCACGTCCACACTTCCGTGTGATGGCGCGCGTCGCAGAAGTGTCCGAAACTGCCTTTTCTGACCAGGAATCGTCCGAATAAAACCAGACGCAGCGCGCTTCGTATACAGTTGAAGAAGTGGAGGGAGAAACTGATGAACAGACACGATATCTATTCGTTAACTAATTTTGATTTTCTGGCTAGCAGTTTTGCCCGTATGAACGGACAAGGACGACACATCGATATTCGCGCCGTCACCGGTAATATGAGCAAGGAGCAGTCCGCCTGGTTTGTTGAGCGCTACAACTTCTACCGTATGCAGGGGCAGATGAAGGCAACGAAAGCCGCCCAGGCAGAAGCGGAGTTGTGGGCGTAAATTTCAGTTAAAAAAGACAAAGCGGGTACTGAAACCCGCTTTTTTGTTGCCCGCTTGCCGTCATTTTCTTCGTCATTAATGTCGATGACACGTTGCGCCAAACCCGCCTCTTAATTAAATTACTTTAAAATCAGCGATATAAAATCTGGCACGGATTGTGAATACCCGTGAGGGTTAACCCACAGCCGGAGACTATGATGAACCGCTTCATCATTGCTGATTCAAGTAAATGCATCGGATGCCGCACCTGCGAGGTGGCGTGCGTCGTTTCCCATCAGCCGGAACAGGACTGCGCCGCGCTGACGCCGCAAACCTTTCTGCCGCGCATTCACGTCATTAAAGGCGTGAATGTTTCTACCGCCACGATGTGCCGCCAGTGCGAAGACGCGCCCTGCGCCAACGTCTGCCCGAACGGCGCCATCAGCCGCGACGACGATTTTGTCCATGTCCACCAGGAGCGCTGCATCGGTTGTAAAACCTGCGTCGTCGCCTGTCCTTATGGCGCGATGGAAGTCGTGGTTCGCCCGGTGGTGCGCAACAGCGGGGCGGGCCTGAACGTGCTGGCGGAAAAAGCGCAGGCCAACAAATGCGACCTTTGCTATCACCGCGAAGAGGGACCCGCCTGCATTCAGGCTTGCCCGACCAACGCCATCGTCTGCGTTGACCGCAACAAGCTTGCCCAGCTTAGCGCCGAGCGTCGCCGCCGCGCCGCGCTGGACAACTTTACCCATCTGGCTTTTTAAGCCGCGCTTTCACCTTTTAACAGGTCTGTTACTGATGAAAAAAATCACCAGCGTTTGTCCGTACTGCGGTGCGGGCTGCAAACTGAAACTTGTCGTCGATGGCAACAAAGTCGTCCGCGCCGAGGCCGCGCCGGGCGCGACCAATGAAAACCAGCTCTGTCTGAAGGGGTATTACGGCTGGGATTTTCTTAACGATACCCGGTTGCTGACCCCGCGCCTGACCCAGCCGATGATCCGCTATGAAAAAGGCGGCAAGCTGCAACCTGTCTCCTGGGAAGAGGCTATCCGCTACACCGCGAAGCGCCTGGCGCAAATTAAGGCGGAGCACGGCCCGCGCGCCATTATGACTACCGGCTCCTCCCGCGGGACGGGGAATGAAACCAACTACGTGATGCAGAAGTTTGCCCGCGCGGTGATTAACACCAATAACGTCGACTGCTGCGCCCGCGTCTGCCACGGCCCTTCAGTGGCGGGCTTGCAGGCGACGCTTGGCAACGGCGCGATGAGCAACGCCATCAGCGATATCGAAAACTCCAAATGTTTGCTGGTGTTTGGCTACAACTGCGCCGATTCGCACCCCATCGTGGCGCGCCGGGTACTGAAAGCGAAGCAGAACGGGGCGAAGATTATTGTCTGCGATCCGCGCAAAATCGAGACCGCGCGTATCGCCGACCAGCATTTGCAACTGAAAAACGGCAGCAACATGGCGCTGGTCAACGCCTTTGGCTATGTGCTGCTGGAAGAGGAGCTTTACGACAAAGAGTATGTGGCGCGCTACACCGAAGGGCTGGAGGCGTATCGCGAGGCGGTGAAAGCGTACGCGCCGGAAGCGGTGGCGCACCTCACCGGCCTTAGCGCGCAACAGATTCGTCAGGCGATGCGCACTTACGCCGCCGCGCCGTCCGCCACCATCATGTGGGGTATGGGCGTCACCCAGTTCGGCCAGGCGGTTGACGTGGTGAAAGGGCTGGCGAGCCTTGCGCTGCTGACCGGCAACCTTGGGCGCGAGCATGTCGGCGTCGGCCCGGTGCGCGGGCAGAACAACGTGCAGGGCGCGTGCGATATGGGCGTACTGCCCGATTTTTTCCCGGGTTATCAGAAAGTCACCGACCCGCAGGCGCGCGAGAAATTCGCCCGCGCCTGGGGTATCGATCCCACCGCCATGGATGACCAGACCGGCGTGCGCATTACCGAGGTGCCGCATCTGGCGCTGCAGGGCAAAGTCAAAGCCTATTACATCATGGGGGAAGATCCGCTGCAGACGGAAGCGGATCTCGGCCTCGTGCGCGAGGGCTTCGCGGCGCTCGATTTCGTGGTGGTGCAGGACATCTTTATGACCAAAACCGCCGAAGTGGCGGACGTGCTGCTGCCCGCCACCGCCTGGGGCGAGCATGGCGGCGTGTTTACCTGCGCCGACCGGGGCTTTCAGCGCTTTGAAAAAGCCGTCGAGCCGCAGTATGACGTGAAGCGCGACTGGGAAATCATCAGCCTTATCGCCAGCGAAATGGGCTATCCGATGCATTACGACTCGAACCAGCAGATCTGGGACGAAATGCGCGAACTCTGCCCGCTCTTCTATGGCGTCACTTACGAAAAAATGGGCGATATGGGCCATGTACAGTGGCCGTGCCCGACGCTCGATCATCCCGGCACTCCCTATCTTTACCAGGACAACCGGTTCGCCACGCCGAGCGGCAAAGGACAATTGTTCGCCGCTCCCTGGCGTGCGCCCGCGGAACGGCCTGACAGCGACTACCCGCTGGTGCTCTGTACGGTGCGCGAAGTGGGCCACTACTCCTGCCGCTCGATGACCGGCAACTGCGCGGCGTTGCAGACGCTGGCCGACGAGCCGGGCTTTGTGCAGATGCATCCGCAGGATGCGGAAATGCTCGGCGTGCGGGATAGCCAGCTGGTGTGGGTGAGCTCGCGTCGCGGCAGGGTAATAAGCCGCGCCGAGGTCAACGAGCGCATCAACCCGGGCGCGGTTTATATGACCTACCAGTGGTGGATAGGCGCCTGCAACGAGCTGACCCAGGACAACCTGGACCCCATCTCCGGCACGCCGGAGACCAAATACTGCGCGGTGATGGTCGAGGCGATAGCCGATCAGCGCCAGGCGGAGAGCTTTGTGCAAACCACTTACAGCGGCATGAAAAACCGCCTGCGGGAGACCGTCGACGCGTAAGTGTTTCCTGATAGCGCGGGCCGTGTTGGTCCGCGCCTTTTTTTGACGACAAGATGAACAGCAACGGCACGGTTTTACGTATTCAGGGCAGGGTGCAGGGGGTGGGATTTCGTCCCTTTGTCTGGCAACTGGCCCACAAGCTTAACCTGACAGGCGATGTCTGCAACGACGCCGCTGGCGTCGAGGTGCGTCTGGCGGATAAAGAGGGGGCGTTTATCGCCGCGCTTTACGCCCATTGCCCGCCGCTGGCGCGCATTGACAGCGTGCAGGCGCAGGCGTTCCAGTGGCCGCAGCCGCCGCAGGGCTTCACCATCCGTGAAAGCGCGGGCGGCGCGATGCAGACGCACATCGTCCCGGATGCCGCAACCTGTCCCGACTGCCTGCGCGAGCTGAATGACCCGGCCAACCGCCGCTACCGCTATCCGTTTATTAACTGCACCCACTGCGGTCCGCGCCTTACCATCATCCGCGCCATGCCCTACGACCGCCCGCTTACCGCGATGGCGGATTTTCCGCTTTGCGCGGCGTGCGCCCGCGAGTATGCCGACCCGTCTGACCGGCGCTTTCACGCCCAGCCGGTAGCCTGCCCGCATTGTGGTCCGCAGCTTTTCTGGCGGGCGGGCGCGGAAAGGGCGCAGAAAGAGGCGGCGCTGCAGGCGGCCGTCGCGGCGCTGCAGGCCGGGCTTATCGTCGCGGTGAAAGGGACAGGCGGCTTTCACCTGGCCTGCGATGCGCAAAACCCGGCGGCGGTGGCGCGGCTGCGGGCGCGCAAGCGCAGGCCGGCGAAACCGCTGGCGGTCATGCTGCCAGACGCCGGCGGGCTGGCGCCCGCTATCCAGGCTCGCCTTTCCACCCCTGCGGCGCCCATCGTGCTGGTGGATAAACAGGTGTTGCCCGCGTTAAGCAGCGCCATCGCCCCGGGGTTGAACGAGGTGGGGGTGATGCTGCCTTCAAACCCGCTCCAGCATCTGTTAATGCAGGCGCTGGCGCGCCCGCTGGTGATGACCTCCGGCAACCTTAACGGCCGTCCGCCCGCATTGACCAATGAACAGGCGCTGGACGAGCTGGCGACGATAGCGGACGGTTTTTTGCTGCATAACCGCGACATCCTGCAACGGATGGATGACGCGGTGATGCGTGCCGATGGTGAAGTGCTGCGCCGCGCCAGGGGCTTCGTGCCGGACGCCATCGCGCTGCCGCCGGGCTTTCGCGAGGCGCCGCCCATGCTTTGCCTGGGGGCCGATCTGAAAAACACCTTTTGCCTGGCGCGCGGCGGCGAGGCGGTGCTGAGCCAGCACCTGGGCGACCTGAGTGAAGAGGGGGTAGAGGCGCAGTGGCGTCAGGCGCTCGACACCCTGAGCGACATGTATGACTTTCACCCGCAGCGGGTCGTCACCGACGCGCACCCGGGCTATCGCACCACGCAACTGGCGCAAACTATGGGGCTGCCCGTGCAGCGGGTGCTGCATCACCACGCCCATCTCGCCGCCTGCCTGGCGGAGCACCGCTGGCCTCTGGAGGGCGGGCCGGTTATCGGCCTCGCGCTGGATGGCATCGGCATGGGCGCGAACGGGCAGTTATGGGGCGGGGAGTGTCTGCGGGTGGATTACCGCCAGTGCGAGCGGCTGGCCGGCCTGCCCGCCGTGGCGCTGCCCGGCGGCGACCTTGCGGCCCGCCAGCCCTGGCGCAACCTGCTGGCGCAGTTTCTCGCGTTCGTGCCCGGCTGGCAGACGCTGCCGGAGGCCGCCGCGCTGCTGGCGAAACCCTGGCGGCCGCTGGCGCGCGCGGTAGCGCGAGAGGTGAATTCGCCGCGAGCCTCTTCCTGCGGGCGGCTGTTCGATGCGGTCGCCGCCGCGCTGGGCTGCGTGGGGGAGACGCAACGCTACGAAGGCGAAGCCGCCTGTCTGCTTGAAGCGCTGGCGACGCGGGGCGGGGCGGTAGCGCATCCGGTGACGTTGCCATTGGTGGAGGGCGAGCTGGACATGGCCGCCTTCTGGGCGCAGTGGCTGCGCTTCGATGCGCCCGCGTGCGCGCGCGCCTGGGCCTTTCACGACGCGCTGGCGCAGGGGCTGGCGACGCTTGCCCGCCACCACGCGCGGGCGCAGGGCCTGAGCGTTATCGCCTGCGGCGGCGGGGTGCTGCACAACCGGCTGCTGCGCGAGCGGCTCACTTTTTATCTGCGCGATTTCACGCTGCTGCTGCCGCGAGCGCTGCCCGCAGGCGACGGCGCGATAGCGTTCGGTCAGGCGGCGATCGCCGCCGCCACGTTTTCTTAACCCACAGGATAGCTTCGATGTACAGAACTCTGATAAGCAACAATCCGCGCGCGCTGGCGCTGTTCAGCGCCCTGATTTTCGCCAACCTGGCCGCCTGGAGCTGGGCGCTTTTCGCATTTCACAACAGCCCGACGCTGATGGCGGCAAGCCTGCTCGCCTGGGGCTACGGGTTGCGTCACGCCGTGGACGCTGACCATATCGCGGCGATTGATAACGTCACCCGCAAGATGATGCAGCGCGGCCAGCGACCGTTTGGCGTCGGCGCCTGGTTCTCGCTCGGCCATTCGAGCATTGTGGTGCTGGCCTCCATCGCCATCGCCGCCACGGCCGCCGCCATTAAAGACGATCTGACCTGGTTTCACGATGTGGGCGGCGTCATTGGCACTGCCGTTTCCGCCGCGTTTCTGCTGGCGATGGCGCTGGTGAACCTCGTGATTTTGCGCGGCGTCTGGCAAAGCTTTCGCAAGCTTAAACGCGGTGAAGCGCTGGCAGGCGATGAAGCGGCGAGCGGCGGCGCGATGAGCTGGCTTTTCCGCTCCGCCTTCGGGCTGGTGGGCAAAAGCTGGCATATGTATCTGGTGGGCTTTCTCTTCGGGCTGGGGTTCGATACCGCAACGGAAATCGGCGTGCTCGGCATCTCGGCCGCCAGCGCCAGCCATGGCATGTCGATGTGGTCGATTCTGGTTTTCCCGGCGCTTTTCACCAGCGGTATGGCGCTTATCGATACCCTCGATAATTTCGTCATGGTGGGCGCGTATGGCTGGGCCTTCAACAAGCCGCAGCGCAAGCTCTATTACAACATGACCATAACCGGCAGCTCGGTGGTGGCGGCGCTGTTTATCGGCGGGCTGGAGGCGCTGGGGTTGCTGATGGATAAATTCGGCCTGTCCGGCGGCCTCTGGGCCTGGGTGGCGCGGGTGAACGACAACCTCGGCGACGCCGGGTTTGTCGTGGTCGGTCTGTTTCTCCTCTGCTGGCTGGTCTCCTTTATTAACTATCGCCTGAAGGGCTATGACGCGCTGGCGGTGAGTTAAGCGTTCGACACGTCATTTTTGACGAAGGGCGGCGGCGCGACAGCGGTCGCGGCCCGATTTACGCGGCCTTCGCGCCTGTGGGCGGCTGGCACGGTTTCTGCATTAAGACATTCAGATAAGCAGGCCGAACCCGGTCTGCGGATTATTGAGCTAACTGGAGCACTACGGATGAAAAAAGTCGTCACGGTTTGCCCCTATTGCGCGTCGGGTTGCAAAATCAACCTGGTGGTCGATAACGGCAAGGTCGTTAAGGCGGAAGCGGCGATGGGGAAAACCAATCAGGGTGATTTATGCCTGAAGGGCTATTACGGCTGGGATTTTATTAACGATACCCAGATCCTCACCCCGCGCCTGAAAACGCCGATGATACGCCGTCAGCGCGGCGGCAAGCTGGAGGCAGTCTCCTGGGAGGAGGCGCTGAATTATGTGGCGGAAAAGCTTTCCGCCATCAAAGCGAAGTATGGCCCGGATGCGATTATGACCACCGGGTCGTCGCGCGGCACCGGCAATGAAACCAACTATGTGATGCAAAAATTTGCCCGCGCGGTTATCGGCACGAATAACGTCGATTGCTGCGCGCGCGTCTGACACGGCCCCTCGGTTGCAGGTCTGCACCAGTCGGTCGGTAACGGCGCCATGAGCAACTCCATCGTTGGCATTGAAAATACCGATTTAGTGTTTGTCTTTGGCTACAACCCGGCGGATTCGCATCCTATCGTCGCCAATCGTGTTATCAAGGCGAAGAAAAAGGGGGCGAAAATTATCGTCTGCGATCCGCGTAAAATAGAGACCGCACGTATTGCGGATATGCATCTGGCGCTGAAAAACGGCTCCAACATCGCGCTGCTCAACGCCATGGGCCACGTGATTGTGCAAGAAGAACTTTACGATCGCGCCTTCGTGGCCTCGCGCACCGAAGGGTTTGAGGAGTACTGCAAAATCGTTGAGGGCTATACGCCGGAATCGGTGGAAAGCATCACCGGCGTTAGCGCGGCGGATATTCGCCAGGCGGCGCGCATGTACGCGCAGGCGAAAAGTGCGGCGATCCTCTGGGGAATGGGCGTCACCCAGTTTTATCAGGGCGTTGAGACGGTACGTTCACTCACAAGCCTTGCGTTGCTCACCGGCAACCTCGGCAAACCGAGCGCGGGCGTCAACCCGGTGCGCGGGCAAAACAATGTGCAGGGCGCGTGCGACATGGGCGCGTTGCCCGATACCTATCCAGGCTATCAGTACGTGAAATTCCCTGAGCATCGCGAGAAGTTCGCGAAGGCCTGGGGCGTGGCGTCGCTTCCCGAGCACACCGGCTATCGCATCAGCGAGCTGCCGCACCGGGTGGCGCATGGCGAGGTGCGCGCGGCGTACATTATGGGCGAAGATCCGCTGCAAACGGATGCTGAACTGTCGGCGGTGCGTCAGGCGTTCGCGGATCTGGAACTGGTTATCGTGCAGGATATCTTTATGACCAAAACCGCCTCGGCGGCGGACGTCATCCTGCCTTCCACCTCCTGGGGCGAGCATGAGGGGGTTTATACGGCGGCGGACCGCGGCTTCCAGCGCTTCTTTAAGGCGGTGGAGCCGAAGTGGGACCTGAAAACGGACTGGCAGATAATCAGCGACATCGCCACCCGCATGGGCTACCCGATGCACTACAACAACACGCAGGAGATCTGGGACGAGCTGCGTCATCTTTGTCCGGACTTCTACGGCGCCACCTACGAAAAAATGGGCGAGCTTGGTTACATTCAGTGGCCGTGTCGCGATGAGTCGGACGCCGATCAGGGCACCGATTATCTGTTTGAAAAGGCCTTCTCGACGCCGAACGGCCTTGGGCAGTTCTTCACCTGCGACTGGGCGCCGCCGCTTGACAGGGTGACGGAGGAGTACCCATTAGTGCTTTCAACGGTACGCGAAGTGGGGCACTACTCGTGTCGTTCGATGACCGGCAACTGCGCAGCGCTGGCAGCGCTCGCCGACGAACCTGGCTACGCGCAGATTAACACCGCTGACGCGAAGCAGTTGGGCATTGAGGACGAAGCGCTGGTATGGGTGGTGTCGCGCAAAGGCAAGGTTATCACCCGCGCGCAGGTCAGCGACCGGCCCAACAAAGGGGCCGTTTATATGACCTACCAGTGGTGGATAGGCGCCTGCAACGAGCTGGTGGCGGAGAACCTGAGCCCCATTACCAAAACGCCGGAGTACAAGTACTGCGCCGTTCGGGTGGAAGCCATCGCCGACCAGCGAAGCGCCGAGCAGTATGTGATTGAGGAGTACAACAAGCTCAAAACCCGTTTGCGGGAGACCGCGCTGGGTTAATTGCGATAGCGTGAAAAGCGCGCGCCATCCCCTTTCGCCAGATAATGGACGGATTGAGTGGATTATCCGGCCTGATTTAGGCGCAGGGGATGGCGATTAATCGCAAGCTAAACACGTTGGTGCTTAGTGCACATGTATAGCCTGATCATCATCATTAAAAATAAACTGGGCCTCTTCTGCTGGCGATGCAGGCAGCTTCAGTTCGATGACGGGCACCCACACCGCGTTATCCGTGCTTTGCAACAGATCCCGTTGGTTATTCTGCGCGCTGCTCAGCCCGGAAGTACCGCTAATGTAGAAAAAAGCCTCGATCGGCAGAGTGCGTTGCATTCCCTGTGCCCAGGTCGCCAGACGCAATTCATTTTGCTCATTGAATGATTCATCGCTGATCAACGCCATGCTACGTATTGCCTGGTAGTATCCATCGGCACGGTCATAAACGCTGTTGCTGCGTGTTTCAAACCCGCACTGGTAAAGATGGCTTCTGCCGCCTTCCAGATAATGGTCGTACCATTGTTCGGCAGTATAGATATTTTGCTGCTGGCAGGGACCGCTTTGCGTCGGATACTGAGAGCTGGGCCCGCAACCGCTGTCGCTTCGGTATTCTGAAGCCGCATCGATGGGCCAGATGCAAAGCACGTCGATGGAGGTTGTCTTACCCGCCGGCGCGTTCATGAAAGGATAAAAAATATAGCCATTATTATAGGAGTAAGCGAGTTTATTAAATTTCGCATCTTTTCTTAGCCACGAAAATGAAACCCCGCCGCTTTCCTGAGAGGCAGGACTCGGGTCCCATGTATGGTATTGATCCGAATAAACATCGGTGCCGCGAATAAAGACGCCGGAACATAAATAAGCAGGCTGGGCCGAAGAGCCGCAATCAGCAGGGGTGGCGTTGTAACTGTCGGTTATAGCTTTCGCAATGTCTGGACCATTGGTTTGCGCGGCCTCGCTAAAATTAAATGGAGCCAGCGCAGCAAGTAAAATAATTACGGTTATTTTAAGTAGCATAAATCACCTTTAATAAAATGCTGTGTGAAGTTGTGGCCTGAAAAAGCCACGCTAATTATTTTAAACGAGAGCGTATTGTCAGCATTATCGGCAAAGCGCTCCCGCCTTTCTTTCAAGGTTAATGATGTATTGGTTTATTTAGCGAAAAGAAAATAAACGTGTTGTTTTATTAATGGCTTGTCGGCTCCGGAATAAGCTGATCGGCAGCGGAATAGCTGAACACGGCATTTCCCCCCGGCGACTGCGGCAGTGTTAATTTAATAACCGGCACCCAGATGTGGTTGGTGGTGGTGTTATAAAAATCCTGCTGATTTTTACGCGCGCTATCCAGACCGGAACTGCTTTCCACAATATAAAAGAACGCTTCGATGGGCAGAGAATCTTGTTTACCTTGCGCCCATGTAGCCAGCCGCAGCTCATTTTGCTCCGAGAAATATTTACTCTCGATTTTAGCCCTGCTCAAAATGCTTTGATAAAAGCCTGCGGCAGTGTCCTCGCTGCTATAGTCGCTGGTGGTAAAACCACACATATAAAGATGATTTTCCCCACCTTTTTCAAAATGGGCATACCACTGGTCTGCGGTGTAGATACCCTGCTCCTGACACGGCACGCTTTCTTGCGGGTAGTCGCTGGACGCGCCGCAGCCCGCGTCACTGCGGTAGACAGTCCATCCATCTACGGGGAAGGCGCACATAATATCAATGTTAGTGTCAATGCCTTCGTTGTCGGGCGCCCAGAAATAGGGATAAAAAATAAAGCCATTATTATAATCGTAAGCAACAGAACTGAATTTAGAATCAGCCCGTAAATAAGAAAAGGAAACCCCGCCGCTGGATTGCGATGAGGGGCTGGGGTCCCAGGCATGGAATTGCGTTGAAAAGACATCGGTACCGCGAATTAAGTTGCCAGAACATAAAAACGCAGGCGTACTGCTTGAGCCGCAATCCTTCTCGGTATCGGCATAGTCAGTATTAAGATATTCCGCCGTTTGTTGGCCGCTGGGTCTGGCCAGGCGGGCAGGGTGCGTTTTTAAATATTCTGCTTTGGCTTCTTTTAACGTCTGCGCTTGTGCACCGGTGGCGGCTAAAATAAGCGAGAGATACAGTGTGAAGGTAGACTTTTTCATAAGCTGTCCTTGGTAAATCGTGATTGTTATTAAATAAGGTCAAAGGTTTATTATAATGATCAGAGTTAAAGTTTATTCCGGGTTAGCGCCTCCTCGATTTAATTAAAAATAAAATGAGTATTATCTTTGCAAGTGAAAATAAGGTGAGGGAAAGCGTTCCCTCACCTTAAAGTTATTCAGCCCGATAAGAGATATTACCGTTAATCGTCGATGGGAAATCATTCACGCCTGATGCAGGGTCGCCCCATACCACCACGCTGTTATCCGCCTTCAGGGCGGCAAAAGCATGCGTATTGGAATAGATAGCGCAAACGTCGGTTAATTGACCCGCAACCGCAGTCGAGTTACCGCCCGTACTGGAATCACCCCAGGTGACGACATGACCAGAACGGGTCAGCGCGGCAAAACTGCCAGAAGTAGCGCTAAGCGCAACGATATCCCTTAACTGGCCGGCGACTGATGCGCTGTTGGCGCCATATAGCGGGTTCCCCCAGCTAATCACCGTTCCGTCGGCGCAAAGCGCGGCAAAAGCGCCATAAGTGCTTTTTACGTCAAGAATATCGGTACGGTAACGATACGCGTCTGGCAGGTTATTGCCATATTCAGGATTGCCCCAGCAGACAATCGCGCCACTGGTCAGCAAAGCGGTAAACGCGCTCTCTGTCGCGACCAGGCGCAAGGCATTGCTGACATAAGCGACCTCGGCGCCGTTTCCGCCATAATCTTCATCGCCCCAGGCAGCGATGGTGCCCTGGGCGATAACGCCAAAGGCGCGTCGGGAGGCGCAGCAATCAGAAATCCCCCGTAATGCGCCAGCATGCTGGCTGATAGCGCCGCCTGCGTCTGCATCACCCCAGGCGAAAGCCTGCCCGTTGTTGTTAATGACGACAAAAGCATTGTCGTTCGCAAACAGCGATTTAATGTCGTACATACTGGCAATATAAGGCGGCACGGTCAGATTGATGGCTGAAGGGGTGTCTACACCCCAGCCCCAGCTCTGGATATAGGGCGGCACGCTGGAGCGCAGAGCAAAGGTCCCGCGGGAGCCTTTTATTTCCAGTACGCTATTTAATACCGCAATGTTTGCCGGCAGCATGCCACCTTCATTGCCGTCACCCCAGGAGAATATCGAGCCGTCGGATCGCAGGGCGCTGAAAGCATAAAAGGTAGCCGCCGGGCAGGCGACGCCATAATTGACCTGCGTCGACGGCGAATAACCACCCCAGCCCGCAACGCCCCATCCGGCGCAGCTGCCGTTATTCAGACGAGCAGCAAAAGCGCCTGCGGAAGTACTGTCGTCAGTCCATTCGCCATTGCCAATAATATTGGAAGGATTAAGGGTAACGGTTTCACCCGACGGCAGGCTGACATCCAGATATTGTTCAGGCGCAACATCAAGAAAGGCGCTTGCGGCTGTTGAGGTGGACGCGTTGCGGTAACGCCATGTGGCCGATACAGGAAGCAAAGTAAGCGCATCCAGCGCAACCAGTCTGCCGGTCTGACGTTGACCGGAAGCGCGCAGGCTGGTTCTTGCGCCACGGATGAGCAAAAGCGGTTCGCCTGCACTGATATCAACGTTAACAGCACGGCTATCGCCATTATCAAGACTGGCGGTAATCGTTGCCGTGCCGGTAGTTACCGAGGTCAATTGGTTTGTGCATTGCCCTTGCGCATTGGTGACAGTGGAGGAGGAGCTTAACGACCCAAGCGTGGTATGCCAGTAGACGGTCTGGCCGCTGGCGGGGAGTTGAGTCAGGGTATCGATAACCGTAGCGGTAAACGTCGCGGCATCGATACCGTCATTCTTGATGCTGTTTTTGTCGGTATAGAGCGAGCTGATGATAAGCGAATCCGGCACTACGGTTGCGTTAAGTTCCACAACCCAACTGCCGTCAGCATTTTGTTTGGGTTCGCTAAAGCTCCAGCCATCAGGGAAGCCGGAATAAGTCAGTATAGTTATCTGGCCGCCGCGGTATTCCAGCACAATATTGCCATTACCCGACCAGGCTACTTTACCGGTAGAAGGATCATAATCACCAAAAGGGCAGTAGGCGGAAACAGCGCTGCCGTCGGTGCGGCCTGGCAAGCCGAGCATGCCGTCTCTGCCAGGGAGCGTGAGCGCGCTTATCTGCGTGGTGCTTACGCCTACGACAAACTGCGCTGCTATGGCGTTAGGGACATCCTGGCTGGCGTCAATATGTAACCAGACGGGAACGACCAGCGAAGGATCAACGCCGAGATAATGCAGCGGAACCTGAGCGCTCGGCCATAACGTTTGTAAATCTGCGCAGTTAGCGCTGAGCATGGTCTCGATATGATTAAGGTAATTGATGCTGCTGTCTGCCGGGTTAACGTCACTAAAGGCGAAGGCGTGCATATTCGCCATAGCAACAGAGCGGTAGAGCCATTCCCCCGAACGATTAGCAATATCACCGGTTTCGCCATGTAAGACATCAATGGCGTTCTGTCCGCCAAAATTAGGCTGGGTATAAAAAATAAGGCTGCCGGCCGCCTGCTGAGAAGAAAAGTGAAAGTTCATAGTTGGTCTCCTGTATGACCGATTAGAGGTGTTGTAATGCGCTAAAAAGGCTGAACGTTAACGAACCCACCGCATACGCACTGGAGGAATCAGGCAGGGAGAGGGTGAAGTTCACTACCTCGGGCGCGCTGTCGATAACATCAAAACTGCCGGCGTGATAAAGGCTGATGTCTACCCATGCTTGCTGGGTGCCGGAGGTGATGATGCGTGCGGAGGTTGGATCTTGCAGAACCAGTCTCGCCTGTTGCGCCTGAGTGCTGGGGTCGGTCTTCAGGTAAACGCTGCACAGGGACTTCCCGTCGGCTATCGCGCCGGTTGAGAAACCATACTGCTTCAGTTCGCCATTGCCATTTAGCCACTCGGTGAAGGCCATATTGGCGGTGGCGTTGACGGCTGGGTTGGTTAACATCCAGGCGTAGACCGTAATGCCGCCCGTGGAAAAGCAATAAACCTGTATGGCGCCACGTCCGGTTTCATCAAGCCGCAGCGTGGTCACATTGGTGCCGTCCGGGTAAAAGAAAGCGTCTGACGAATCCGGCAGTGAAAGGATGACGTCGGCGCCCGGAGGGCCTGAAAGCGTAACCTGATTCATCGGCCTGACGTATACGGTTGGGTCGAACCAGGGGGCGCCGGTGGAACAACTCATCTGGAGCTGCTGAGCTTCATGGACATTGACTGCCGCCGTCTGGCTGGCCGAAGAGGCGATTCCGCCATTTTCAAACATCACTTGATATCTCCCTTGGGCATAACCATTACCGATCGGGGTAATGAACGCTGTGGCTATATGGAAGAGCGCCTGCTGCGCCTGCGCTTCCTGTGAGGTGAGGGTGCGGGTTTGCGTCCAGCTGGTGTCGGGAAGGGGGGACGCAGGGGAAGAGTTATAGCCAAACCAAAAGGCCGTCACGATGTCGCCCGCACGCATATCCGGGTAGCTAATCGTCATCGTCGTTCCGCTGTCGGCCTCTACTTCGGCGCTATCAATAACGCCATCGTCCAGCGCATCCGGAAAAACAGGCGCGGGTAAAAGCGTGCAATGCTCGCTGTCGACTTCAACGGTTTTAACCGCTGAAAAGCCGGGGACCGAAGGGGCGGAAGCCTGATACCAGGCGTCGGCGTAACCAATCCCGATCGGCAAAATAAATTCTGTCGGCACGGTGATGCTAAAGCCTTGTAAGACATCATTCGCACTTAGCGTATGGGATAACTGGAAGCCAGCGTCGGGAAGCGAGGCGCCTGAAGCGTCGAAACCTTGCCAGAAGACCGTAACGAGGCCGCCTGCGACAAACTGGCTGTTGCCGGGTACGGTTACCTCAATGCCATCAGCCATGATTTCGCTGCAATCGATCCAGCCGTCGTTGCCTGCCGGGATATAAGGGGCGGGATACGAGGCGGTGCCGGTCATATCGACGGTGACGGTGGCATTTTGCGAGCTTTGCGCTTCGTCATCCGGCGGGACGATAGAATACCAGGCCTGGGCGGTGGCGAACGTTTGAATGAGCGTAATATAAGGAGCAGGCACCAGCACCTCGAAACCGTTGCTCATGTCCTTACTTTCAATAACATGCGTGAAGTTAACCTCACTTCCCGGCACCGTATTGCCGTAGCTATCCAGCTCACGCCAGTAAACATAAGCCGTGTTGCCGATAGCAAAAATGCCCGAGGTGAAAGGCACGTGAATATGTGTTCCGCTATTGGCAATTACAGAATTATAAGTAATGACATTATTAACATTGGCATCCGGGAATCGCGGCGGCGGCAAACCCTCGGTATGGTTTCTGTCTACCACCGCTGGTGAAATGGGCGACGCTGAAGGGTTTTGCGCGACATCAGTAACGGTGTAATAGGCCTGATGAGGGCCGTCCGGCGCTTCGCCCGCAGCAATGATGACGGTCCATGGCCAGCTAAACTGGTCTGGATCGTCAATATATTGCGAGGCGCTAAAGCGGCCGTCCCAGTAAAGATTGATATAGTCGCCGGGTTTAGCTGTGGGATAGGCATTGACCTCAACAATCACGCCGCCGTCATTTAGCAGTTCCGTGCTGTTGATGTAGCCATCGTTGCTCATCTGAGGTAAATCGGGACCGGGCAGAACGGTATAATTCATATCGCTATCCATTATTTGATTAACTAACAGAGGAGAGCGTAAATACATTCACCTGGTAAGTTTTTCCAAAAAAGGAACCTTGCTGGCTATTTTTTGCGTTGTTGAAAAAGGTGGCTGCGGGTTGCAGAACCAACCCGTATCAGGAAAATAAATGTAGAAGAACAGGCGGTATCAGAAAGGAATTCGCTGTGAATGTTTAATCTTGTTTGAGTGGCGAAATGAATAGGGCAATCAGCTACGACATGAAGAACAGCAACGCCGGGTAATACTTCTCAACAGAATCGTTCCAAAATAATAACTTTTAAGCGGTAAATTGTATCGACTGTGATTTACCCGGAGTGATTGATGTTTAACGGTTTTACCTGAAGAGCCGTTATTATTTATCAGGAATGGTGCTGTAATATGTTTATAGGCAAACGTTTTTTAACATTTTTCGTCAGGGCGACGGTTGCCCGCAGAGAAAATTTACGTAGCCTGAGATTTCTTGAGGAGAATAGCTCATTAAACTGGCGTTACTCCGTTTGGTTTTGCATATTCAGATGGACATCTGTAATGGCCCGGTTAGCAAAGAGGAAATTGCATGAGTCAATACTTAACAACATTTAAGCATAAAAAAGTTGAAAAGCGGTATGTGGTTGTTATGTCAGCTAACAAATATTGGCTGGACGGGATTGTTCATTTGACGAAAGGGATGGCTATCGCGGATTGTGAACTGCTGTTTTGTCATACCTTAAGTAAATTACAACATTACATAACGACCCTTAACGTGGTAGGGGCGATAACCGGTTTTTATGGTAATGGCGAGCAGCTGGTTGACTGGCTGCGGTTTCGCGAGTGGTTTCTTTCGTACAGACCCGCGGTAGGCATGATCCTCATCGGTAATGCGGTCTGTAAAAACAGACGTATTATTTCTGATATAGCCGGTAAGGTCATCAACCCGGCAGTGACGGTTTCGCAAATGGAAGAGCATATTCAGGCATTAGGCGAAGAGAAATATCGCTTTGATTTCCAGGCGAAAAAGAAAAAAGTGACTGAGCGTCTTACGCGACGGGAAATGGATTTCTTTATTTCTCTGTGCGAAGGGCATACGCCCGATTATCTGGCTCGCCGCCTGAGCGTAAGCCCTAAAACAATTAGCGTTTATAAATATAATGTACTCCATAAGTTAGGGGTGCGGAGCATGCCGCGATTATATAAAATATATAATGGTTTGTACTGAACGATAAATCTGCGAATAAACGCAATGCAAAATTCAGGATGTAAATTGAAAAGAAAAACGACTAATACAGGAATAACAGGAAGGAGATCTCTGCGGCAGGCAGGGAATGAAAGCGTGGCGTGGTAACACAAGGGGATTATCGTGAACGAAAAGGAAGATATTGTCTCACCTTATGCCAGACACTGGGATGGGGTAGAAAGTTATTCAATACCTGACTGGAAAAAATATTATAGTGAGCAAGTCGATATAATTGAAAAGCTAGCGCCCCATGCGCAGACCGTGAGTTTACGTGCCGGGACTATATTACGGGCAGAAGAGCAAAGTATCTGGCTGCTTACAGACCAGAGCGTTGAAGTTCGTAGGGCGGGTGATGATTTATTAATTGGCATGACCGCAGCGCCTGTTATTTTTGGGCTGGGGCGTTTGCTTGACATGCCTGGAGGCTATTACTGCAAAACGCTTAACCGCGGTAATGGTTATAAAATCTCCCAGGCCGGGGCGACCCGGTTGATAAACAAATATGAACTATGGAAGTCGGTAGCTAAAACGGTTTCTTCCCATCTATGCTACATGCTCTATCGGGACCGATATTTGACAGGAAAGGACTCTTATCATGCCATAAAGATGAAATTGCTGGAGTATTATCGCAATAAAGAATTATTTTATGAAAATGAGATCGGTGTCATCAGCTATATAAAAGACAGCACTTTTTTATCAAGAAGCATGATCTACAGGACGCTGTCATTACTTGTCGAAAAGGGGTATATCGCCCTGAAAAAAGGCATGCTGGTCTCGGTTTATTACCTCCCTGAACGGATCTAGCCTCTCTCCATACGCGCATGATTGGTTTTTCTGGCCGGTTTAGACAGGTCGTTGTAGAGAATATGTCTTTACTAAAGAATAAGCGTAGAGTGAAAGCACCCTACGCTTTACTGTGCGGTGGTTATCAGGACGGATGCCGCTAAGACCAGCGGGCGCTGTTTTTGCGAACGTCTATGTGTGTAAACGTTTTATATCTACCGATACCGTACTGGTTCGGGTACGTTTTTTCAAAGTAGTCGGCTACGATTGCGGCAGGCGTATTAGCAACAACAATATCCGCGGCGGTGCCAAGCCGATGCTGGCTACCTGGCGTTCCCCCCACGGCATTATTGTGCTGCGCGCACCGGCAACCGCTGTTGATCACGATTGGTGATGCAAAGTAACGCCTGGCTTGCTCCAGGATCTCTATCAGTTCTGGTGAGACAGCGTCAAACCCGCATCCACAATGGCAGGCGAACTCGCGCCGGCTAAAATGAAAAGATAAATCGCCCATTGTTAACTTCTCCATTTTTATTTACTGGCTTGCGCGTAGCCATAAAAGAAGCGCGACAGTAACAAGAAAAAGGGTGCTAAAAACGCTACAGGTGACGCGGCCATCAGCAAGCCGGACAACCGACATACAAAGGATAACGATACTGCACCAGTAAAAAAGCTGTAATGCCTTTTTACTTTTGGGGATCTTTCTCCTTGAAATAATAGTATGTAACAGCATTAAATTAAGAGCTAAGATAGCGATAATTATATGGGGCATCATAAGCGTTCCTTTATTTATTGCCGGGAAAATATTTGATGATATTATCTGAAGCTACATTAATCACCCTTACGACAACCGCACCCATTAACGCTGCGGAAAATGCGCAGTTAATCTGTGGTGGCGGGTTAATAAATTTGGCTATGATCGTTACCAGCAAGTGCGAAGCGACTTCGGCACAGTTAATAGCAAGTAGAAATGAAATTAAGAAGTAGAAAATACGCCGCGATAAGCTAATGTTTGTTAAGTTTAACATGTAAATTAACGCGCCGCAGAGTGCTCCTGAGAATAAAGAGGCCTTACTGCAAACGACATCAAAATTTGCAACCGAATTGGTGATATGTGATAGCTCTGTCAGAGGAAAAATAGACATAGACAGCGTCCAAACGTATAGTCCATTAAGCTGATAATGAATATATTCCGGATATTCAGGAAATGTCCCGGCGCAAGGCCGGGACTCGGTTAGTTACGCGGGAACGGTGTCAACGAGGCACCGACAAGTTTCAGAGAGCTGTTTGGCAGTGGCGCCAGCAGGCAACACAGTATAATAAACCTCAGCATAGCCTTCATACCCCATGCCATTCGGGTAGAATTTGGTTTGCTCAATGGTAAAGGTGACTGATTTTTGGTCCGCAATTACATCATACTGCTGGGTATCGCAAGCAGCCTCAATTTTACGGCCCTGAGAATCATAAGCTACCCAGTACAACGAGATAGCATCGCCTTCCGCCATGCTGGGGTAGTTCACCAGAACAGAAACGCCATCGGCGACATCCGACATATTAATATACGGATCGGCTTCGGCGACTTGCGGCATTACCAGAACCGGCGTCAGGCTTCCTTCATCATCGACAGTAATCGCCAAATGACTGGAGGAGACCGGTGGGTTGCCTGCATTATCACGGACATCATAATAAACATCATATTCGCCGTTAACCGTAAAGGCTGCGGGAATCTCCAGAATATAAGGCGGTAAATTGTCTTCGGTGACAAAAAGCGAGGTGCTCCACGCATCGCCCCAATAGAAGGTGACCTCCTGGTCAACTTTGACGTTGTTATAATAAGGAATTTCAGCCTGCACGCCGAATTCAATATCATAATGATCAAGCGTCCATCCGTCTTCATCGCTGGCATTCAAAACTACCGGCGCTTTAAGCGGCACATAAGTCGTAATTAAGGTGGTCTTGCCTGTCAGATCATCTGTAGTTGACGCTTTTACAGTAATTGTTGCCACGCCATCTTTCGCCGTTACCTCAATTTTAGCCACACCGGTATCGTCTGTGGTGGAAGAGGACGGGCCGTCGCCGCCAGTAATATCCCAAATGACATTTACGCCAGCCTGTGCAGGAGAACCATCGGTCTGAACTGTGGCGCTTACCGTCGACTTTTCTGAGCCATCATTCGCAACCATAGCCGGTACCGGAACGATACTTACAATAGTATTAGCCATTTTTTTTCCTTTCATTAATTACGATACGACAATGTATCGGGGAAAATAATACTTTGGCTAAATATCATTGAGCGGCTAAATTGTGACGCAAAACTGGTCAAATTATGCTTTGTCATTGTTGGCGCCATAATCACAATCATGACCGCAAAATGTTTGCATTTAGCCCGATATTGCGGCCTTTTTATCCTGCGTCACAGTGCATTATCTGGAAACCAGTGGAAAGACACGTGCTCCAAAAGAAAGCGTCTGAGCGGCTATTTTTTCTTAAGAAAATCCTGAAGGATTCCCTGGCGGGTAAAAACATGGGGATAGTTTGGCTTAAACATTATGAAATATTTTGAATATTTTTGAGATTTGTTATCACTTTTTTTGTATAACTATATTCTGAGGATTGATTACTTTTCGTTGCGCAAGTAAATTCTCTTATAGGAATATTACTTAGTACGGAGCAGTTATGGATAAGCCGTTAAAGCACATCAGTAATATTATAAATACTATATTGTGCTCTACGAGTATTATTTCTCGCGTGCAGGTATTTGATGGCAATCAGGGACAACTGGAATTGTTTAAGCAAGATAATATCATCATTATTATTGAAGGGGAATGGGGGTTGCAACGACATAGCGATCGGATTCTTTTAGGACAGATGTCTGGCGCTTATGTGGTTTTTTATTGCCGGAATTAAATTATAGCGATCTGGAATTTACAACTGATAGCCGCTTTTCGTATGTGATTTGCAATCGAGCTGATTTTTATAAATTTATCTCAGTCAATAATTTATGGGAGGATTTATATTATGTAATGCAATATACTGCTTCGATACTGAATATTAAATTACAAATCATGCTTTCATGTGATTTGTATAGCGTAATAAAACATTATTTGCGCGAAATTAATAACAACCCCGACCTTAAGGGGCAGGTGAATGTCTGCGATTATATTACCAGGCGATCCGGCTTTTCTAAAAGCGGAACCATGATGATACTTTCCGAACTGAAAAAAGGAAATTATATAGATATAGAGCGTGGGCGGCTTATTAAAATTAAGTCGCTTCCTTCTGGCTTTTGAGATATGAGCGCTCAAATGCAGTTACAGCAAATCTTTAATATATTTTATCGCCTTATCAACCTGATTGCCAGTTTTTTTCGATAATGCGTGATAATAATAAGTCTTGAATCTACAGTCGTTTAGAAAGATGGCATTGCTTCTGTTTACCTTAAGTAAATCGCAGACTTTTATCGGCAAGATCATTAAGCCTTCGCCATTTGCCGTCATCATCAAAAAATCAACTAATGTACCTTTATGGAAACGAACCTTTAAAGGAGCGCCAAATAGCGGCTCAAGTCTTTCTTTTATGATATACGGGGCATAACTATCCGTGTTTTCTCTAAGCAGGATGGGAATGCGTGATATTTTCTGCGGGTTTTCCTCGATCTCCTTACTTATAAGTAATACCAGCCCGCTGCTGGGATAACATTCAGATACCATGTTTTCTTCAGGCTCATAACTACGGTGGCTCAGGATTAGCGTATTTCTGTCGAACTCGCTATTGTCAAACATTGCCTGCTGCAATTCTATCACGTCGAAACGGCACTTTATGTTACTGTTTTTTAAACTGCATGTAACGATATCGATCAAGTTGCCAGGGTAGTGACTGTCAAAAATGATATTGATATCTTCAGATGCGTTTATACTTGTTAGTCGTTTCTCAAGCTCAATGATTTTTTTATAAAGCGGTTCTGCCTCGGAATGTATGCTTAAAGCAAACTCCGTCGGTTCGAGCTGGCCATGCTGTCGGATAAACAATTTATTGCCGAGGATTGTCTCAAGTTCATTTATTGCCTTGCCAAGAGGCGAACGTGTGATAAACAACTCTTCACTGGCTTTGGTGAGACAACGTTTTTCCATCACTGTCATAAAGTATTTTAACTTTTTCGTCAACAAAAAACCCATACCTGACACTCCCTTATTTCTTTGTTTTATAAGCCTTTTATTTCAACTGAAGAGGCTGATTTCCATTTTTGAAAAACCACAACGCATTTTCTGTCTGTGTTTTCAATAGTCAGTACGATAACGATTAAAAGTCGTTATAAAGTGCAAAATTTGCTTTTTAGTCGCGCACTAAAAGCCCGAAGTCATATTGGAATGGTCGGGATTAAATATATTATTGCTCATTTAAATGTTTGTACATAAACCCATGCTGATTTTGTATTTTGCTAACGGAATATTTGTGAGCGGAATGGTTTTAGGTTTAGATATATTTTTATTATCTACAGAGGGTAAGTTTTATTGGAATCATCTGAAATGAGCGATTGCTTTATTGACGCTATCCGGAGTGAGGCCGAGCTCAAAGCTTAGTCGAATTGATAGCAACACTTGATGGGTAATTAAATCTTAGGGTTATAAAGATGGAGTATTCTTTTTTTAAAGGAAGAGATCGCAGTATCAAAATCTTTGCCTGGGGACAGATCTGCTTGCAAGCATTGTTCCCGATTATTGCTTCCTTTTCTGCGTCTTCTGTTGCAGCGAAAGATAATCTGGAAAGCGAGCCCGTTGAATATTCAGAACCGGTAAGTCGATTCGCTAATTTAATGGCCACTGAAGGCATGGATGGAGTCGAAAGCTCGGCTAAAGCGATGGCGGTGGGAAAAGCCGCGTCTGATGCTGAGAAGTGGCTAAATCAGTTTGGCACTGCCCGGCTGGATTTGAATGTCGATAACGATGGCAACTGGGATCAAAGCTCGTTTGATATGCTTTTGCCCCTTTACGATAATGCGAAATCAGTCTGGTTTACTCAATTTGGCCTGCGTGCGCCGGATGGTCGGGTAACCAGCAATATCGGTAGCGGCGTTCGCACTTACAATATTGAAAACTGGATGTTAGGCGGCAACGTTTTTTTCGATGATGATTTAACCGGTAAAAACCGCCGCATCGGTTTCGGCGCCGAGGCGTGGACCAACTACCTGAAGCTTAGCGCTAACAACTATATCGGCACCTCGCAATGGCATGATTCCCGAGATTTAGACGGATACTATGAAAAGCCGGCCGATGGCTTTGACATCAGAGCGGAAGGATACATGCCCGCCTGGCCTCAGATGGGGGCGAAGCTTGTCTATGAACAATATTATGGCAAGGATGTCGCGCTGTTCGATACCGACCACCTACAAAATAACCCTTCTGCCGTGACGGTGGGCCTGAGCTATACCCCGGTGCCCCTGATCTCCCTGGCGACTAACTACCGCAAAGGGCAGGATTCCATGGATGATACCCAGTTTCAGCTTAATCTACGTTACCAACCCGGACAGAGCTGGCGTGAGCAGCTTGACCCGGATAACGTGCGTCTGCTGCGCACCCTGGCGGGAAGCCGGTACGATCTGGTTGAACGCAATAACGAAATCATTCTTCAGTATAAGAAAAAGCATGTTGAAGGCGTTAATAAGCTTGCCATACAGGCTATAACGGACAACGCGCCTGCTGACGGCCTGGCGCAAAACACGGTGCAAGTCGTCGCTACTGACAGTGATGACGCGCCAGTGCCGAATGCACCTGTCGCATGGTCCGTAACGGGTTCGGCGACGTTGAGTGCGTTTGCTTCCGTCACGAATAGCCAGGGGGTGGCAACGGTAAACCTGACTAACGTTGCTGAAGAAACCGTACAGGTTACGGCGACCAGCGGCGCCAAATCGGCGACTCAGGCAAGCCATTTTGTTCCTGTCACGGTCAGTCATTTAACGTTAACGCCTGATAAAGACGGCAGCGTCGCGAATGGCGCGATGGCTAACAGCGCAGTTGCAACGGTTACCGATGTGAATAACCGCCCCATCGCCAATGCCAAAGTGAGCTGGACGCTCTCGTCGCCGGCGCGCCTGAAGGCTTCTGATACCACAACCAATGAGAAAGGTCAGGCACGTGCGGAATTTGTTTCTGACAAAGCCGGGCAGGTTACGCTAAAAGTGAATGCCGGTGAGTTATCCGCCGAGCAGCAAAGCACCTTTGTGTCTGACGCGGCGGGGGCAAAAATAGCCAGCTTCATCGCCGTAACGAACGGCAGCCCTGCTAATGGCTCGACGCCAGATACCGCCCTGGTAACCGTAACGGATGCTAACGGCAACCCGGTTAGCGGCATGTCGGTTTCGCTGACAGCGGACAAATCGACCGTTGCATTTCTTTCAACGCAGGCGAAAAAACGAGGAAAAGCGAAAGGGAACATGAAGGCGCAAACGGACGGGCAAGGGCAGGTGCGCGTCGTCTTCACGGATACCGTTTCAGAAAGCGTAACGCTGACCGCAACGCTTGAGAATGGCGATAACCAGCAGTTGGTCGAGCAGTTTGTTGCCGATAACAGCTCCGCCGCGCTGCAGGAGCTGACCCTGACCCGGGACAACAGCGTTGCAGACGGCATAGCGACTAACGCCGCAAAAGTGTCCGTTAAAGATGCTAACGGCAACCCGGTAAGCGGTATGCATGTGAACTGGCTGTCTGATAAAGGCACTGTCTCTTTCAAGTCTGATGCAGTTACGGATGACAAAGGTGAAGCGGTCGAAACCTTTACCGATACGGTTGCCGAAACCGTCACCGTTAAAGCGCAACTGGATAATGGCAGTAACCTGACGACGCAAAGCCATTTTGTTGCTGACCAGCAGACGGCGACATTGCAAAATTTAAACGTCACTAAAGACGGCAGCCCGGCAGACGGTACGCAAGCAAATACCGCGCAAGTGTATGTTAAGGATGCTAAGGGCAACCCGCTTGCCGGTCAGGAAGTTACCTGGAGCAGTGACAAAGCCGGCGTCGTTTTTGCGTCGGGCGGAAAATCAGACGATAGCGGAAAGGCTACGGTCAGCTATACCAGCTCGGTCGCCCAAACCTTCCAGCTCAAAGCGCAGCTTGCTAACGGACAAAACCTGACCGCTTCGTCGTCATTTGTCGCAGATACCGCAAGCGAGCACATTAAAAGCTATAGCGTAACCAGCGGAGCGCTGGCTAACGGTACCGATACCAACTCCGCGACGGTTATTGTCACCGATAATAACAATAACCCGGTTTCTGATGCTTCCGTGACATGGAGCATTAGCGGCTCAGCGCGTCTGTCCGCTGAAATCGGCACCACCGATCGGGACGGTAAACTAAGCGTAACGTTTACCGATACCAAAGCGGAAGCCGTTAACGTGCGCGTCCAGCTTGGCTCTTCCATCAGCGAGACGAAGTCCAGTACCTTTGTTGGCGATAATGGCAGCGCGAAAATTGGCGAGCTGGCCGTCACCTCCGGCGCGCTGGCGAATGGCACGGCGACCAATGCCGGCAAGGTGACAGTCGTGGATGCTAATGGCAACCCGCTTTCCGGGCTGACCGTTACCTGGACTGTCACAGGAAACGGGAAACTCTCCGCGTCAGAGAGCGTGACGGCAGCCGATGGTACGGCGACGGTTACGATCGCCGACACGAAAGCGGAACAAGTTACCCTTAGCGCTGCTGTTAATGGCGATACGCAAAGTAAACCGATGACCTTTGTCGCTGATGCGTCCAGCGCCACGATTCAGACGATGACGCTGGATGTCGATGGCAGCAAGGCCAATGGCGTCGCGGCGAACAAGGCTACCGTGCAGGTGGTTGATGGTCAGAAAAACCCTGTGTCCGGATTGGATGTGAGCTGGATTGCCGATAAAACGACCGTGCAACTCTCGCCATCCGGAAAAACGGATAGCGAAGGTAAAGCCAGCGTCACCTTTACGGATACCGTCGCTCAGCCCGTTACGCTAAAAGCCAGCCTGCCCAACGGAAATAACAAATCGACGGTCAGCCAGTTTATTGCCGATACATCAACCGCCACGATCGCCGACATGGTTATCTCTCCGGATAACGTACGCGCCGATGGGGTCGCGCAAAATGTGGCGACGGTAACGGTTAAAGATGCGCAGGGCAATATCCTGCCAGGGCAGAACGTCTCCTGGAACGCGAGCCGAAGCTCCGTGGTGTTGACCCCGTCGGGCATTACCGACGCCAATGGTCAGGCGCACGTCACGATGACAGACAATGTCGGGGGGAACGTTGATATTACTGCGACGCTGGATAACGCCAGCACGTTAACCAAACAGGCTAACTTTCTGTCCATCAACGTCACGAAGCTGCAGCCAAGCCGCTGGGGACAAGATGCCAATGGTAACCCCATTACCTTTACGGCGACGGTGACAGATAGCAGCGGCGCGCCGGTGGCAAACAGCGAGGTCGCCTTTAGCAATACCGGCAAGGGAGTGCTGAGCGCGACAACCGCCATGACGGATAGCTCGGGGAACGCTGTTGTCTCGCTCACCGATCTGTATGGTGAAGAGGTGACCGTAGCGGCCCGTGCGACCGTCAATCCGCAGGACAGCGGGCTGCAAAAGACGGTGACATTCTATGCGCAGTCGATTACCAAAGTGATCGCCGGCGGTCATACCTTTGATGCAGCAAGCGGCTTCCCTAAGACCGGCTTTCGCTCAGCGATTTTTCAACTGGTCATTAACGATGATGTTGCCAATAACGCCAATTACACCTGGTCTACCGATCACTATGAATGGGTAAGAGCGGATGCCAACGGCAACGTGCAAATGGTGACAACGCCGGAAAGCGGCAGCAATACCGTTACCGCGATGCCGAAATGGGGCGGCCAACCTTTGACGTATACCTTCACCTTACAACACTGGATCATGGCTCTGAATCATAGCAGTACCAACCCGTCGGACGCAGAGCGTTATTGCGCGGAGGAAAACCTGGAGGTGCCAAGCTACACGGTGCTCTCCAACGGTCAAATCGAGGGGAAAGCAACGCGAGCAGTGGGAACGTTGTGGGGAGAATGGGGAGCGCTTAGTCAATATTCGTGGGGCCATTCCAGCCCTATTGAATCGGACTGGGCAAAAGAAACAAACCCCAGTAATGGCCAGAGAGTGTATGTCAACTGGTATACGGGATATGTTTACGGCTCGCCTTCGGAGGGCGAATTAATGGACATTGCCTGCCATAAAGGATTTTGACTGACAAACGCATTACCCTGTCGGTAAATTCCGTCATTAAAGAGGCGCTTTAGGCGCCTCTTCTTTTATATCGCCCGCTTTATACAATCCATGCCTTATTCCAGGTTCGTTTCTTGATACTTACCCTGATAAGTATTATTTTGCCTGCCCGCTTACCGGAGGGAAGACCCGTGACTGAAGATGAACGCTTCGCCAGCAGGCCGATGGGCATGCGTATGGCGATGATTGTGCGCCAGTGGCGTGCGACGATCGATAACGCTATTACCGATACCGGCCTGACGCAGTCAAGCTGGACGGTATTGATGCAGCTTCACCAGTTGGGGAATAACGTCTCGGTAAGCGAACTGGCGGCAGTCCAGGGTATCGAATTGCCGCCGCTGATGCGCACCCTGACACAGCTGGAAAACCAGGGCTACCTGCTGCGCGCCACATCGCCTTACGACAAACGCTGCCGCCTGCTAAAGCTGACTCCCGACGGGGAGAAGGTGCTGAACAGGCTAAAACAGGTAATTGAAACCTACCAGGCTCGCGTGTCGCAAAACATTCCCGCGCTGGATATGGAAACGTTCAGCCAAACCTTAAATCACATCGCGCGCAATCTGCGGACGATTCGCGAAGAAGATAGCCATAACAATTAAATAATCATGATGACTCCGGAACAAAAATTTGCCCGCTGGGTAAGGGTAAGTATTGCCACCTTTCTGCTGATGTTTGTTTACTTCATCCTGGCGGATATCTGGATCCCGCTGACGCCGGACTCCACCGTAATGCGCGTGGTGACGCCTGTCTCCTCCCGCGTATCGGGTTATGTCGCCGTCGTGCATGTGCATAACAACAGCCCGGTGAAAAAGGGGGATTTGCTGTTTGAACTGGATCCGGCGCCTTTCCTTAACCAGGTGCAGGGAGCGGAAATCGCATTGCAGCAGGCGCAGTTGACCAACCAGCAGCTGGATGCGCAAATCCTTGCCGCACAGGCGAGCCTAAAAACCGCCCAGCTCACCGCGCATAACAACAAGGTGACCTTTGAGCGCTACCTGCGCCTGAGCGGCCAGCAGAACGTCTCGCAGCAGGATCTGGATAAAACCCGCACCACCTGGCAGACCAGCGAGCAGGCGGTACAGGAGCTGGCGGCAAAAATCCGCGAGCTCACGATTGCGCGCGGCGAGCGCGACGACAGCCGCAACGTAACGCTGCAAAAATACCGCAATGCGCTGGAAGAGGCGCAGCTTAATCTCGGCTGGACGAAAGTGCGCGCCGAAGCCGACGGTATGGTGAGCAACATGCAGTTAAGCCCCGGCTGGTACGCTTCCGCCGGCTCGCCGGCGCTGGCGCTGGTGAGCAACCAGACCGATATCGTGGCCGATTTCCGCGAGAAGAGTCTGCGCCATACGCAGAATGGAACCGATGCCGCCGTGGTGTTCGATGCGCTGCCGGGCCACGTTTTTCACGCGCATGTCGCCAGCCACGATGCGGGCATCCTGGCGGGGCAGGAGGCGGTGAACGGCCAGCTTTCCCAGCCGGAAGAGTCCAACCGCTGGGTGCGCGACGCACAGCGTATGCGTATTCACGTCGCGCTCGACGAGCCGCTGCCGAAATCGCTGCCGACCGGCGCTCGTGCGACCGTTCAGCTCTATAACAGCGAAGGGCCGTTCGCCCGCTTTTTCTCAGGCCTGCAAATCCGTCTGGTGAGCCTGCTGCATTATGTCTATTAATACGCTGGCGCGGGTGTTCACCCCCCATGGCAATATCGTTTACACAGCGAATGATTTTCGTCAGACGCTGCGCATTGTCGTGGCGGGCGTGATGGCGCTAAGTCTGTCGAGTTTTTACAACGTGCAGTACGGCGTTTTCTTCGTGGTCTACCCGATCATGTTGCTTTCGCTGGTGCCGGTGTTTAACCGCCATGTGGCGAAGCAGTTTATCTTCAGCGCGGCTATCAATTGCGTGGAGATGGTGTTGATTATCGGCTGGCTTTCGCAGTGGCCGGTCATCATGACCGGCGTGGTGTTTGCGCTGTACGTCATGCGTTTTCGCTTTATGAGCAAGGGGCCGCTGTTCCTGTTCGGCTCGATGGGCGTGGTCTGCCAGAGCACGATGCTCAACTTTATGAGCTACCCGGGCAACGACTGGCATACGCTGCTTTTCTCTAATATGGAAGCCAGCGTACTGGCGGTGTGCCTGAGCGCGCTGATGCACTATTTATTGCCGGATGTGGAGCCGCGCGGCCGTCCGCCGTTGATTGAAAAAGACGCCGCCCGCGTGCGCCATGAGTCGCTGCTTTCCGGCACGGTGGCGACGCTCAATTTTGTCATTTTCCAGATGTGCGATCTGAGCGATTCGCTTTCAGCGCTGATGGCGGGCATTCTTATCCTCTTTCCGATGAGCTACCGCGGCGCGGTGCTGAGCTCGATATGGCGGGTGGTTGGCGTGGTGCTGGGGTGTCTTTATATCCTGGCGGTGCAGCTGGTGCTTTACGATCACAGCAGTCATATGCTGTTGATGATGCCGCTTATTGCGCTCGGTTTCGCCTTCAGCGCCCGGCTGCATGTAATGGAGAAAGTGGGCGCGGGCGTCGGGTTTTCCTGCATCACCACGCTTGGCATTATGTTCGGCCAGAATATGCACCCGGATAAAGACCTGGTCTTTAGCGATCTTTACCGCATTAGCTCTGTGACAGTATCGCTGCTGGTGACGCTGACGATGGTCTTTCTGGTGCACCTCATCCTCAACCGCTTTGCGGCAACGCGTTATGTGGTGCAGAGCGAGAATAAATAGCCCCCTGGTGCGGCTGGTAGCCGGTTGCGTACGGGCGATTAAGAAACGCCGCTTGCCGACGAGCCGGCTCAACGCAGGCGGCATCGTTGATGAAATCATTCTGCAAACCTGCCGCTGCGTCCCATTGTCAAAGAAACGACGGCAGGCTATCGCGTTGCTGTAATAAAGTAAGCTTCTTGCCTGTTCTTCTTTCACGTTGCTGGCGGCGGGGTTGAGCCCGCAGTTTGCCATTCATATTCACTCCTTACGCTATTTGTATAATGTCGTCGCCCTGACGCGGCGGATATTAGCGATCTGCAATGGGTTTTATTAAAAATATTCTCATATTTATTACTGGTATAAATAATTACCGGGGAGTTATTCCTGGATGAAACAGTTTAATGATTAATTCTTTTTTTCTGTGGGCAGCGGGCAATGAGCGGGAACGGCTTTGGGATAAGACTTCGCGGCGATCAGTAGGCAAAAACTCCACTTACTGTTAACAGGAATAATTGACTGTATGACTTTTCACGTCAGTATGATTGCTTAGAGAAGCTTAGACAGAATCTGAAAAAAAGCGCCTTTCTGGCATTTGTTTTACTTGAGTAAAACCTGAGATGTTACGATACGACAATGATTACTATAGGGAAATAAGCGCGGCGCGGTAAATCTTCTGCGCTTATCGGTTTGCGTTGCCGGAAAGGGCCGGTAACGCTCGCTCTGGCGAGTCTTATTTGTGAACTTAATATTTTTGCATTTATTTTTTTTCCAAAAGCGAAGCAGATAAATGTCTGGTCGTAATAACCTGACGAAATACGCTATGACAACGTTGAAGGGCGCTGCATTTACCGCAGGACATCAACAAAACCCGCTCTTTCTCGCCGTGTTCGACGACATGCAGCGAATGTTCAACGCCCGCGCCGCGCTGTCACCTTAATTAAGGAATTTACGATGCCTGTTACCCCGCGTCGCCTGAAAACAGGCGGCGATCCCCGCCCGCTTGCCGGGCACCGTCTGCTTCGCGAAGAGCTCAGCAAACTCTCTCACCCGGCGCGGCCCGACGTAGACTGGCGTAAAGTCGAACAACTTTGCCTGTCGCTGTTTGAGGTGAATGGCGTAGAACTGCAAACCACCGCCTGGTATACGCTCGCTCGCACCCGGCTTGCGGGCCTGCACGGGCTGAACGAAGGGCTGGCTATGCTGGAAGCGCTTATCAGCTACCACTGGGGAAACCTCTGGCCGCAGCCGGTCCACGCCAGAATGGAAATTGTCAGCAGCCTGAGTCAGCGCCTCCAGCAGGCGCTACGTACGCTGACGTTTAAATGGGCGGATTTGAGCCAGCTCTATCAGGCTGAGGAGCATCTTACCCGCACGGGAGAAGCGCTTGAGCGACTCGAACTTAAACATTTAAGCCAGCTGGAAACGCTGCGCACGCAGGTGCACAACGCCGCAGTGCGGCTGGAGAACAGTAACGCTGACGCTGGCGAAACTTCTTCTGACGCGGGGGGGGGCTTACCGTTTTGCGCGCTGAATAACCCGGTTTTGCCTGAAGAAGAGGAAACCGCGCGGTGGGTGTTTGTGGCGCAGCCTGAGCCGGCGGCAAAGGCGCAGACTGACAGAAGCCGCCTGTCGCCGGTAAAACCCTTTATCGGCGGGATGCTCACTATGCTGCTGCTTATGGGCGCGGCGGCAGAAGGGTGGCGGCTTTTCAACCGTGCGGAACCGCTGAGCGACACGTTAAACGCGTCGCTCGCCCCTTTTGCGCAAGTGCTGACCCGCGAGCAACAACAAAAGCTGAAACAGCAGGGCGCGCCCGCGAATATCGCAGCGCGAACAGAGCGACAGCTGGTGCGACTTTCCCGTCTGCCGCCGGACTGGACGTTCCGCTACGCCCGGCAACTGCTGGCGCAGGCGCAAGCTTTCCAGCCCGGTGACGCGACGGTTGAACAACTTTCTCAGCAATGGGAGCGTCAGTTAACGGCGGCGGCTTCCACGCAGGAGAGCCTTAACGGCTGGCATCAGGGAATGGAACAACTGCAACAGCTTACGCAACGGCTCAACGCCCTGGACGAGCGGCGCGGCAAATATTTAACGGCAAGCGAACTGAAAACAATGGTGTTTGCCATCCAGCAATCGCTGTCGGCAACCCCGCCGGTGGAGGAGCAGTTGCGTCAGATTGATGGGCAGCAAAATAATGCGGTTGCGCCTGCTGCGCTGTATCAACAAACGGAAATGCATTTGCAGCAGCTATTGAGCCGTTACGCATTGTTAAAGGACCGTCAGGGCGGGGCGGCGCAATAGCTTGCCGGGAAGCGTTTAGCAACAGGTAAATCAAAGGGCGCGGCTTCGGCTTACTGGCCAAATGGCATTGTATTCCCGACGCGAGGCCGTGATCCGCGTGTTTAAGCAAAAACGTCAGCGGCAGGACAAGCTTTGCGGGAAATCGTACAGAAAAGCGAGAATCGAAAAGGATAACGTGATTTGGTGCGTCCGAGTGGACTCGAACCACCGACCCCCACCATGTCAAGGTGGTGCTCTAACCAACTGAGCTACGGACGCACTAAGAAGATGGTGCGTTCAATTGGACTCGAACCAACGACCCCCACCATGTCAAGGTGGTGCTCTAACCAACTGAGCTATGAACGCATTGCTGTGTGACAGCGGGGACGAATATTAACGGCAGGCCCGGCGGCTGGCAAGAGCAAAAGGGTAATTTTTCAGGAGATTTAGCGCGATTGCCGCGTAAGTGCACAGAATGATGAGAAAGTGATCGGATTGAGATGGCGGCGCGCGTTTGCGCATCGTGGTAAAGGGGTGGACAAAAAGCGCCACCCCTTGTTTATCCAACGCCGCTGCGCATAACGGGGCGGCGACAGGACCCGCCCCTGAAACGGTCAGCGCAGCGCCGCCGGTTACCTCGCCGCGCGGTGCAAAATAACCGACGAAGGCTGGCGCTGGAGATAGCGCATGCGCCAAAACATCATGATCGCCGCGCTCGTTAACCCGATAATAAAACCGGTCCAGAACCCCGCAGGCCCCATCGGCTCCACCACCAGGTCGGTCAGCGCCAGTACATAGCCGCTCGGCAAACCCAGCACCCAATAGGCGATAAAAGTAATAAAGAAAATGGAGCGCGTGTCTTTGTATCCTCTCAGCACGCCGCTGCCGATGACCTGAATGGAATCGGAAATCTGGTACACCGCCGCCAGCAGCATCAGGAACGAGGCCAGCGCCACAACTTGCGGATTATCGTTGTAGAGCAGGGCGATATGTTTGCGCATTACCACGGTAAAAATCGCAGTGACGACGGCCATACAGACGCCGACGGCAATGCCTGTCCAGGCGGATGTCTGCGCATCCAGCGTCGAGCCCTGACCGAGACGATATCCCACGCGAATAGTGACTGCCGCAGCAAGGGACATCGGCAAAACAAACATCAGCGAGCTGAAGTTAAGGGCTATCTGGTGGCCGGCGACATCGACGATGCCGAGCGGAGAAACCAGAAGCGCCACGACGGCAAACAACGTAACTTCGAAAAACAGCGCCAGCGCAATCGGCAAGCCTAGCTGCGTCAGGCGTTTAATGACCCCCCAGTCCGGTTTGCCGAAATGCTGCGCATGCTGAATGTCGCGCATGGCGTGGGCGCGCTTAACATACAACAACATACTGGCGAACATCACCCAGTAAACGGATGCGGTCGCCACGCCACAACCCACGCCGCCAAGCTCCGGCATACCATAATGGCCGTAGATAAAAATGTAGTTAACCGGGATATTCACCAGCAGGCCGATAAACCCAATCACCATGCCGGGTTTGGTTCTCGCCAGGCCTTCACACTGGTTACGCGCCACCTGGAAACATAAATAACCCGGCGTCCCCCAGAGCAGCGCCCGCAGATAACCGACCGCTTTATCCGCCAGCTGCGGGTCGATATTATGCATGGCGTGAATGATATAACCGGCGTTCCACAGCACGACCATCACCAGTACGGATACCATTCCGGCAAGCCAGAAGCCCTGGCGCACCTGATGCGCGATGCGGTCGCGGCGACCCGAGCCATTGAGCTGCGCGATGGTTGGCGTAAGCGCCAGCAGCAGACCGTGGCCAAAAAGGATGGCTGGCAGCCAGATAGAGGTACCGATAGCGACGGCGGCCATGTCGGTGGCGCTGTAGCCGCCCGCCATAACCGTATCGACAAATCCCATCGCCGTCTGGGCGATTTGCGCAAGGATCACCGGGATTGCCAGAGCTAATAACTGACGCGCTTCGATGAAATACTTCTGCACGTGAACACCTGTATTTTGTAGTTATTTGAAAGACAAAAAAGCCGCCTTAACTGGCAGCAAGAAGAAATTGCAGGGGAATGAGTCAGACTATTGTAGCGGGAGTTCACTATTAAGCCAGTGAAATAATGCGCTATTCCCGCTACAGGCTGGCAAGGAGAATTTCCAACTGTTATTGTGCTCAATATGCAGGTGGCGGCGAAATGCCGCCGTTTTATCGAATTCAGGAGTGGTTAATATGTTTACAGGCATTGTGCAGGGCACCGGCAAAGTCGTCGCCATTGATGAAAAACCGAACTTTCGTACCCACGTTGTGGAGTTGCCGGAGGCGCTCCTGCCGGGGCTTGAGACCGGGGCTTCGGTTGCGCACAACGGCTGCTGCCTGACGGTGACGGAAATAAACGGCAACCGCATCAGCTTCGACTTAATGAAAGAAACGCTGCGTATCACTAACCTGGGCGATTTACAGGAAGGCGACGTAGTGAACATTGAGCGAGCCGCAAAATTCAGCGATGAAATCGGCGGTCATTTAATGTCCGGGCATATTATGACCACGGCGGAAGTCGCGAAAATCCTGACCTCGGAAAATAACCGGCAGATCTGGTTTAAATTACAGGACCCGACGCTGATGAAGTATATTCTGCACAAAGGTTTTATCGGCGTGGATGGCATTAGTCTGACGGTAGGCGAGGTTACGCCGACGCGTTTTTGCGTCTATTTAATTCCTGAAACGCTGCAGCGCACGACGTTAGGGGCGAAAAAACTGGGGCAGCGCGTGAATATTGAAATCGACCCGCAAACGCAGGCGGTCGTGGATACGGTCGAGCGCGTATTAGCAAGCCGCGAAGCGGCAGCCGCAGCGCTGGCAGTTAACGAAGAACCTAAATAAGTAAAATCTTAATAAAAATAAACCCCGGGACTGCCGGGGTTTATTTTTAGCGGGGGACACGCAATCCGTTTTCAATGCCGCGGCTGAAGACCACCTGCCAGAGTTGAATATCCCGGGCGCGGAATGCGCCAGCGCAGGCGTTCAGATAATAAACGAACATCCGTTTAAAGCGCTCGGAATAGTTATCAGCGATTTCCGGCCAGGCATTCAGAAAGCGTTCATGCCAGGCCATCAGGGTCTTATCGTAATCCGCGCCGAAATTATGCCAGTCTTCCATCACGAAATGGCGCTCGCTGGCGTCGGCGATTTGCCGCACGGAAGGCAGACAGCCGTTCGGGAAGATATATTTATCGATCCACGGGTCGACATTGTTATCGGTTTTACGCGAACCAATAGTATGCAGCAGGAAAATACCGTCCGGCTTGAGATTGCGGTCGGCCACTTCAAAATAGGTAGCGTAATTTTTCGGGCCGACATGTTCAAACATCCCGACAGAGACAATGCGGTCAAAGGCATCGTTCAGGTCGCGATAATCCTGCAGCAGGATCGTCACGTCCAGCCCCTGGCAGCGCTCCTGCGCCATTTTCTGCTGTTCAGCGGAAATGGTGACGCCCACCACGGAAACGCCGTAATTGCGCGCCGCAAACTCCGCCAGCCCGCCCCAGCCGCAGCCGATATCCAGTAAACGCATGCCAGGCTGCAATTGCAGCTTGTCGCAAATCAGCTTCAGCTTATTATTCTGGGCGTCGAGGAGATTCTCCGCTTCTTTCCAGTAGCCGCAGGAATACTGCATGTGCGGGTCGAGCATGCGGGTAAAGAGATCGTTGCCAAGGTCGTAGTGCTCTTTGCCGACAATCCAGGCGCGTTTTTTTGATTGCAGATTAACAAGGCGGGCGCCAAGAATGCGCAGCGTATCTTTGAAATGGTGGGGCAGCTGTTTTTCCAGCCCGGCGCGCAGCACTTTGGTAAAAAACTGGTCGAGTCTTTCGCACTCCCACCAGCCATCCATGTAGCTTTCGCCAAGACCCAGCGAGCCCTCCTGCAAAACACGTTTAAAGAAATTGGGGTTTTTAACCTGTATATCAGAGGGGGCGGGGCCGTTAATGGTTATGCCGGCCCGGTTGAGCATTTCGCTTGCAATGCGATACCACTCATTGTCCCGGATGCTGACTTCTTCTATACACGATGAACTCATAGCTTCTCCATCACCTGTGTGATCAGAACCTTCAAACAGCGTAGTCGCAATTTGAGGCTGGTGAGAAATCTCACGGACTAATCCGCGTGCCTGATATCCGACGTAGAACAGAGGAAGGGAGGATACCCTTGCCAGAAAAGCCTTCCATAGCAAAACGGGAGCGCTCCGGCTCCCGTTACTGCATAATATTTATGAGATTTATTGCAAAGCCGCGAATCAGTATAGGCGGCAAATTCTGATGATTCAACCGAATATTGTTAGCAACCTAATTACATAAATATGACATTATCGATGCCGTTATGATGCGTGCGGCGAAGACTGCGCGGGTTGCCGCTCAGTTTCTACCACCTTCAGGCCCCGCATTTTATAGCCCCAGCCCACCAGCAGCACCGTCCCTAACATCACGCTGGTGGTGGAAAACAGCGGCGCGGCGACCAGCCAGGAAACCAGCAGACTGGCGATAAAACAGAGCCCCAGTTGCAGCGTATTCTGCAACGCCGCCGCACGCCCGGTAGCCTGTGGGAACGGCTGCAGCGCCGCCGCCACGACAATCGGATAGATAGCGCCATTCGCCATCGCCATCAGACAGAAGGGAATGAGCAGCATCGTCAGGGTCGCGTTTTCATACAACCCCACAGCCCAGGTTGCAGCCACGCTCAGGGCAAACGCTATCAGCAGCCAGGGCAGCAGTTGCGCGCCCGGCAAGCGTTGCAGCGCAGCGCGACAGCCGTAGCCGCCGATAAGAAAAGCAATCGTCTGCGGCACATAACTTAAGCCAATTACAGCAGGGCTGTAGCCCATTTCACTAAGAATAAAGGGTGAACCGGTGAGCCAGGCGAAAAAGCTGGCGGAGCAGGCGGCGTAAATAAGCACGTTGCCGCGATAAGCGGATGAGCGCAGCAGGGTGCCAAAGCGGATTTTTTCCGCCTGCGGTTCAGCCGCGGGTTTAACACGCGGCTGCAGGCGCAGCGCCGGCAACATCAGCAGCAGCGTCACGGCGAACAGTACGATGAAAATGGCCCGCCATTCGAAATGGTTCAGCAGCCAACTGCCCAGCAGCGGCGCCAGAGCCGGAGAAAGCCCCACCAGCGGCATAATCGTCGCGAAAATACGGTTAACGCGGTGCGCCGGGTAGTAATCCGTCACCAGCGCCTGCCAGATAACCGCGGCGGCGCACACGCCTACCGCCTGCACGAAGCGCAACGCCAGCAGCGCCGCCGCGTTTTCCACCCACAGCATACCTATGCAGCCGACGGCGAAAATCGCGAGGCCCGTCAGCAGAACGGGACGGCGACCAAAGCGGTCTGAAAGCGGTCCCCAGATCAGCTGCGCCACGGCGAAACCCGCCAGAAACAGGCTCAGGGAGGCGCTGATCGCCGCCGCCTGCGTTTGCAGATCCTGCTGAATAGCGGCGAAAGCGGGCAGATACATATCGGTCGCCAGAAAGCCGAGCACGCTAAGCCCGGCCAGCCAGACAAGAAAAATTTTCGAGGGTTGCATAGGTTCCTCTTATGACGCTTTAACGAAGACCGCGAGTGTAAAGAGTGCAGCCTGCAATGTGAAACGCTAATATTTGGCGATTGCGTTCAAAAATTTTGCAGGCATAACATGTGGTCCGAATATTCTCTGGAAGTGGTTGATGCGGTTGCCCGCAGCGGAAGTTTCAGCGCGGCGGCCCAGGAGTTGCACCGCGTACCCTCAGCCGTCAGCTATACGGTGCGACAACTGGAGGAATGGCTGGCGGTGCCGCTCTTTGAACGTCGCCATCGTGACGTAGTGCTCACGCCCGCCGGCGCCTGGTTTTTAAAAGAAGGGCGTTCTGTTATCAAAAAAATGATGATCACGCGTCAACAGTGCCAGCAAATAGCCAACGGCTGGCGCGGGCAGCTTTCTATCGCTGTCGATAACATTGTCCGCCCCGAACGCACCCGCCAGCTGGTGCTGGATTTCTATCGGCATTTTAACGATGTCGAACTGAAAATTTCTCAGGAGGTTTTCAATGGCGTCTGGGACGCGCTGGCGGATGAACGTGTGGAGGTGGCGATTGGCGCGACGCAGGCGATTCCGGTAGGCGGCCGCTATGCATTTAGGGATATGGGCATGTTGAGCTGGCATTGCGTGGTGGCAAGCCAGCACCCTCTTGCGCAACAGAACGCGCCGCTTAGTGACGACCAGCTGCGCGAATGGCCCTCGCTGGTGCTGGAGGATACGTCGCGTTCGCTGCCCAAGCGCATTACCTGGCTGCTGGATAACCAGCGTCGGGTGATTGTGCCGGACTGGCCTTCAGCGGCGGATTGCCTGAGCGCGGGTTTGTGCGTCGGCATGGTGCCGTCGCATTTCGCGCGCCCGTGGCTTAAACGCGGCGAGTGGCGGGCGCTGATGCTGGAAAACCCGTTCCCGGACGCCGCCTGTTGCCTGACGTGGCGGCAAAACGACGCCTCTCCGGCGTTGCAGTGGCTGTTGGATTATTTAGGCGACAGTGAGACGTTGAACCGGGAGTGGTTGCGGGAGCCGGATTAACCGGCCCCCGGCAGGATTAGCGGCGATAGTCGCGGAAGGGACCGTCCGCCACGGAGCGGCGCTCAATCAGACGCGGATGGACTTCAATGGTCTGCGACTCTTCACGCTTGTTGACAATACGGTCCAGCAGCATGTTGAACGCCGTCTGGCCGAGAGTCTCTTTCGGCTGATGAATAGTGGTCAGCGCCGGGCTGAAATAACGGGCGTTGCGCACGTTGTCATAGCCGATAATAGAAATATCGTGCGGTACGCGCAGCCCCATCTCGTCGGCGGCGCAAATCGCGCCCATCGCCATGATATCGCCGCCGCAAAAGACTGCGGTGGGGCGATGCGGCTGCGAAAGCATCTGCTGCATGGCGCGGTAGCCCGATTCCGGCTCGAAGTCGCCCTGGACAATCCAGTTTTCCGGCATTGAGATCATCGCTTCCTTCAGCGCCTTCATAAAGCCTGCCAGGCGGCCCGCGCCGGTGTTGCGCTCAAGCGGCCCCGGGATAACGCCAATTTCGCGATGACCGCGTTCGATTAAATAGCGCCCGGCGATATATCCGCCCTGGAAAGCGTTATCGATTACCGAGTCGGTGAAATCCGCTTTTGCCTCGCCCCAGTCCATCACCACCATAGGAATGTGACGGTACTCTTCCAGCATGCTGAGCAGCGACTGCGGGTATTCGGAGCACATTACCAGCAGGCCGTCGACGCGTTTTTGCGCCATCATCGACAGGTAAGCGCGCTGTTTTTCCAGGTTGTTATGAGCGTTGCCAAGAATCAGCGTGTAACCCTTGGCGAAACAGCTGTTTTCCACCGCTTCGATGATCTCTGCGAAATAGGGCGCCTCGCTGCTGGTCGCAAGCAGACCGATGGATTTGGTGTGGTTAACCTTAAGACTGCGCGCCACGGCGCTCGGCGAGTAGTGCAGTTCTTTAATTGCCGCCCATACCGCGTTGCGCGTCTCTTCCGCGACAAAACGGGTTTTGTTAATTACATGTGATACAGTTGTAGTGGAAACGTTTGCTCGCTTCGCGACGTCTTTAATTGTTGCCATTAGTTGTCACTCCAGACCATGCCCTAACTTCCTGAAAAAACGCTGGTTAAACGTTTGCCTACGCTACCCCCTTGCGGCAACGAAAACGTTGCATCAGGCCGGGAAAAGCCAGTTCGGCTGGAAGGAGAGGGGGGTAATGGCCGGTACATAATAAATTAGCCGAGAATTTTGGCCGATCTTGCGCAAAAGGGGAAGAGGGAAAACGCATATCAGACTAAATCAAAGAGGATTTTTGCGTTGGACTATGTAAAAATGAAGCGCACCCGCTTTTTGTAGGGTTAAAAAGGAGAACAAATGAGTACCGAACTGAAATTTTCGCTGGTCACCACCGTCGTTGTGCTGGGTCTGATTGTGGCTTCGGCGCTGACGGCGGTAATGCACTGATTCGCTTGTCGGGAGAGGGGTTAACTTTCCCTCTCCTCATCATTTTTCCTTATAAATCCCCACGTTGTCCTTTCTTTTATTGCCCGTTCGGGTAATCATTAGCAAATAACAAAAAAGCTACACCCTTAACAAAATCGCAAATATCTTTTGCGATTCTTGTGACTTCTGTCCCAAAGCTATATCTGACATGCTGATTGGCATTCCGTTCTTGTCAGTTGCGCAACCGCCGCTGACGCTCTCTCGTTTTGTCTGGAGTTTTGCATGAGAGTTAATTTTCCTTTACTGGCGCTGGCGATTGGCGCTTTTGGTATCGGCACCACCGAGTTCTCGCCAATGGGGTTGCTGCCGGTTATCGCGAAAGGCGTTGATGTGTCTATACCCGCCGCTGGCATGTTGATTAGCGCCTATGCGATAGGGGTGATGGTTGGCGCGCCGCTGATGACGCTGCTGCTATCGCACCGCTCGCGCCGCAACGCGCTTATCTTCCTGATGGCGATTTTTACCGTCGGCAACGTCCTCTCGGCCATTTCGCCGGATTACGGCACGCTGCTGGCGTCGCGCATCCTCACCAGCCTCAACCATGGCGCTTTCTTTGGGCTGGGGTCCGTCGTGGCGGCAAGCGTGGTGCCGAAACATAAGCAAGCGAGCGCGGTAGCAACCATGTTTATGGGACTGACTATCGCCAACATCGGCGGCGTGCCAGCGGCGACCTGGCTTGGCGAAGTTATCGGCTGGCGCATGTCATTCCTGGCGACCGCCGGGCTGGGCGTCGTCTCTATGATAAGCCTCTTTTTCTCCTTGCCGAAAGGCAGCGCGGGCGAACGCCCCGATGTGAAGAGCGAACTGGCCGTGCTGATGCGCCCGCAGGTGGTCAGCGCGTTGCTGACGACGGTGCTCGGCGCTGGCGCGATGTTTACGCTTTATACCTATATTGCGCCAGTGCTGCATAAAGTGACTGACGCTACGCCTGCATTTATTACCGGCATGCTGGTGCTGATTGGCGTAGGCTTCTCAATTGGCAACTACCTTGGCGGGCGTCTGGCGGATCGTTCGGTCAACGGCACGCTTAAAGGCTTCCTGCTGCTGCTGATTGTGATTATGGCCGCTATCCCGCTGCTGGCGCGCAGCGAGGTGGGCGCGGCGGTGAGCATGGTTATCTGGGGTGCGGCGACCTTTGCCGTGGTGCCGCCGTTGCAGATGCGCGTAATGCGCGTGGCGAGCGAAGCGCCGGGCCTTTCTTCTTCGGTGAACATCGGCGCGTTCAACCTCGGCAACGCGCTGGGGGCGGCGGCAGGCGGCGCGGTTATCCAGGCGGGTCTTGGCTACAGCTTTGTACCGGTAATGGGGGCGATTATCGCCGCGCTGGGGCTGCTGCTGGTCCTCTTTTCCTCACGGCGCAATGCTGAAAAAGCCTTCGCGGCGGAATAAATAAAAAAGGGAAGCGCAGGCTTCCCTTTTTTTTGTTTAAAATTCAGCGGATGGTGCGCGGCGTCATCACCCGACGCGCGCCAACATAGTGACGCTGCCAGTAATCTTCGCTCAGTGAAGTTATCTGAATATCCCGACCGCTGCGCGGAGACTGGATAAACTTGCCGTTGCCGACATAAACGCCCACGTGATCGGCGGTGCCGCGCCCCTGAGTGCGGAAGAAGACCAGATCGCCGCTCTCCAGCTCGCCTCGGTCAACCGGGGCGGCGTCGCGCAGGTGGTACATCTCATTCGCGGTGCGCGGAATGCGGAATTTCACCAAATCCTTATAGGCGTAGTAGATGAGCCCGCTGCAATCAAAGCCGGTGCGCGGCGAGGTACCGCCCCAGCGATAAGGCTTGCCTATCTGGCCCATTAGCTTAGTCAGCGCCGTTTTTTGCGCTTTCTGCACGCGAAGCTTATGCGCTGCGGCGATGGTGGTCGGCTGGTCCGATTTAACTTTCACACAGCGTTTTTTATGACCTTTGCGTTTGGTGCACTGCTCGGTGTAGGCCAGCGTCTGCGCTTTTTTGCCTTTCAGCGTTAAGTCAGAAGAGGAGATTTTACCGCGCCGGGCGAGTGTTTTACCGGATGCTGACGCTTTGGCTTTTTTGCTGGAAGAAGAGGCGACGCGCTTAGTAGAGGTTTTGCCTGAGGATTTTTGCTTGCTGGTGGTTTTAATCTGGCTGCTTTGCTTCTTAGTTTTAGCGTTATGCGCCTTTTGAATAGCCGACGGACGCGCGTTTTCTGAAGCGTGCGTTAACGGACTCAGTGTCAGACTGGTAAAAAATAGAGCACAGAGCGTGATGGTGATTTTATTAATCCGCGCCACTGAGCATTCCCCTGATGATGGCGGCAATCGTGCCCGCGTATGATTTTTTAAAAACCAGCCGATTCTAATCTAAAAAAATGACAAAAGTTAATAGCCATTTGCCGTCATCGATACGTTTCGTTATCAAGCGCAAAAAAAATGTGCATTTTTCCGCTTTCCCGCGTCGCGTTGTCGGTATGTAAAGCGAGCTGTCGGCAAAGATAGTATGCCGATCGGCGACATAAAAGTGTTATTCTTAATGAATGTTTAACCCCGGCTACGGGCGTGGCGGTCAGCGCAAAATCTGCGCCCGGCCGTTACAATGAAAAGCTCCTGCCGTTAAGAAGCTTGAGGAAGCAAGACAATGAGCACAACCCTTGAAAAAATTCAGCGCCAGATCGCCCAAAACCCCATCCTGCTTTATATGAAAGGTTCGCCGAAGCTGCCAAGCTGTGGCTTCTCCGCCCAGGCCGTGCAGGCGCTTTCCGCCTGCGGCGAGCGCTTCGCTTACGTGGATATTCTGCAAAACCCGGATATCCGCGCCGAGCTGCCGAAATACGCTAACTGGCCGACCTTCCCGCAGCTGTGGGTGGATGGCGAACTGGTCGGCGGTTGCGATATCGTTATCGAAATGTATCAGCGCGGCGAGCTGCAGCAGCTCATTAAAGAAACCGCGGCGAAGTACAAATCTGAAACGCCGGATGCTGAATAAGCCCGATGTAATAAAAAAGCGACCCACCGGGTCGCTTTTTTTATGGCGTGTCTTGCGCCGCCGGCAATGGCCACCCGCCGAGTCGCTTCCAGCGGTTAACGATTTCACAAAACAGCAGTGCCGTCTGCTCGGTATCGTAAAGCGCGGAGTGCGCCTGGGTGGCATCGAAGGGAAGGCCCGCCGCGGTGCAGGCTTTCGCCAGCACCGTTTGCCCCAGAGCCAGGCCGCTTAACGCCGCCGTGTCAAAAGTGACAAACGGATGAAAAGGATTGCGCTTCAGGGAAGCGCGCTGCGCTGCCGCCATCATAAAGCTGTGATCGAATGTCGCGTTATGCGCCACCATAATCGCCCGGTTGCAGTCGCTCTCCTTCATCCCCTTGCGCACCATTTTAAAGATAGCGTGCAGCGCGTCATATTCGCTTACGGCGCCGCGCAACGGATTGTGCGGATCGATGCCGTTAAAGGCCAACGCTTCCGGCTGCAAAATAGCGCCTTCAAAGGGCTCGACGTGAAAGTGAAGGGTCTCATCCAGCGAGAGCCAACCCTGTTCGTCCATCTTCAGGGTGACGGCGGCAATTTCCAGCAGCGCATCGGTTTTGGCATTAAATCCGGCAGTCTCCACATCGATGACGACGGGGTAAAAGCCACGAAAACGGTCGCACAGACCTGCAAGTTGCGGGGTATCGGACATCAGGGTCTCATATAATGGGGAGTTAAAGCAGCGCGTATTATGGCAAATTTCGGGACGGGATGCAGCAGGGCGGGCGCGAAGGCCCGCCGGGAAGGATCAGTTGCCGAGGCCGCGACCGGCGTCTTTTTCTTCGATAAGCTCAATCTTGTAGCCGTCCGGATCTTCCACAAACGCAATAACGGTGGAACCGCCTTTAACCGGGCCCGCTTCACGCGTCACGTTACCGCCGTTGTTGCGAATGCGCTCGCAGGCTTGCGCCGCGTTTTCCACGCTAATGGCGATGTGGCCGTAAGCGGTGCCGAGTTCATAGCTCTCCACGCCCCAGTTGTAGGTCAGTTCGATAACCGCTTCTTCGCTCTCCGGGCCATAACCGACAAACGCCAGAGAATATTTATATTCCGGGTTTTCGCTGGTGCGCAGCAGCTTCATGCCCAGCACGTTGGTATAGAAATCGATAGAGCGTTGCAGATCGCCGACGCGCAGCATGGTGTGAAGTAAGCGCATAATATCCTCTTAAATCTATGAAATGTAAGTCGTGGTTTGTTAAATCACTGTTATGAGTATAGCGGCGAAAGAACGCCGCTATCAATGAAGGGATTAAAGCGTTGGGTAATCGATGTAGCCTTCCGCGCCGCCGCCGTAGAAGGATTCAGGGCGCTGCGGGTTGAGTGCTGCTTTTTTGCGCAGGCGTTCGACCAGGTCCGGGTTGGCGATATAGTCGCGACCAAAAGCGACGGCATCAATCCGTCCTTTTTCGATCAGCGCTTCGGCTTTTTCACGGGTATACGCGCCGGCGCCGATAATCGCGCCGTCAAAGCGCTCGCGCACTTTCTGGCGGAACTCATCGCTGTAAGGCGCGCCGCCCGCCCAGTCCGGCTCGGACAGGTGCAGATAGGCGATGCCGCGTTTGTTAAGTTCTTCAATCAGGTAAAGCGCATCCGCTTCTTCATCCGGGCCGTTATCCACATTCTGGAACGTGCCGACAGGCGACAGGCGAATGCCGATGCGATCGGCGCTCCACTCTTTGCTGACCGCGTCGACAACTTCCAGCACCAGACGCGCGCGGTTTTCTACGCTGCCGCCGTACTGGTCGTTACGCTGGTTGGCGCTCGGGGAGAGGAACTGGTGCAGCAGGTAGCCGTGAGCGGAGTGCAGCTCGACCAGATCGAAACCGGCGTCGCGCGCGTTGCCTACCGCCTTGCGGAAATCGTCGACGATGCCCGGAATTTCGTGCGTTTCCAGCGCGCGCGGCGTCGTGGTGTCTACACGGATAGCTTTGCCGTTTTCATCACGCAGAGAAGTACGCGTGCCGGAGTTGATAGCGGACGGAGCCACCGGCGCTTCGCCGCCAGGCTGCAGGCTGCTGTGAGAAATACGGCCGGTGTGCCAGAGCTGCACGGCAATGTGGCCTGCTTTTTCATGTACCGCCGCAGTGATTTTTTTCCACGCCGCAACCTGCTCATCGCTATGCAGACCCGGAGCCCCTGCATAACCTTTCGCCTGAGCGGAAACCTGCGTCGCTTCGCTGATGATAAGACCGGAGCTGGCGCGCTGGCGGTAATACTCCACCATCATCGCGGTAGGAATATCGCCTGGCTCGATGCTGCGCAGACGGGTCAGCGGCGCCATAAAGACGCGGTTCGGAACGGTAACAGCGCCCACTTTAAGCGGGGTAAACAGTTTTTCGGACGGCATAATGTCTCCTGAGTAGACCGGTCGTCTAGTGACAAGGGAAATAAAAAGCGCCTGCCTGAGCGGGCGCTCAAAGAATCTGTTCTACATGTTTTAACGTGCTTTCCAGCGGCACGCCGCTGCGGGAAATCTTGGCCTGCAGGCTGGCGCCAAGCCACAATACATACAGCACCTGCGCCTGCGTTTGCGCATCATTCGCGCCGTTGAGGCTTTTTTCCGCCATGCCGTGCTCAAGGGTCTGCGCGAGAAGCGCGATAACCTGGGCGGCGCCTTTATCCAGCGCGCTGCGCATATCTTCTGATAAATCGCATACTTCTGCCGACAGTTTTACGGTCAGACAGCCGCTAATCGTGCCCTGATGACAGTACTGACGCAGCGTCTCCTGATACCAGTCGAGGATCTTCTCCCGGCAGGTGCGATCCGCGCGGTCGAAATGTTGGCGCAGCCGTTCATGATAATGCGCATAGTGCCGCTCCAGCATCGCTACCCCAAACGCCTCTTTAGAGCGAAAGTAGTGGTAGAACGAGCCCTTCGGCACGCCTGCGGTTTTCAACAGCTCGCTCAGCCCCATGCCGGTAAAACCGCGCTGCAGGCATAGCTGCTCGCCGGTAGCAAGGAGGTGTTCGCGGGTATCAGTATCATGCGTTTTCATGGCCATTACCGTACTAGACCATTCGGTCTAATGCAAGCCTGTCACAGTAACTCAATGGTCCGTTACTGTGACGTTGTCACTTTTCGCGACGCTTATTCAAGGAAGACGCTTGTGCAAAAGCGCACTTTACCCGCTACAGGCTTGCAAGCGTTCAAAAGAGAGGCTTCAATTGTAGCAACTCTGTTAATGAGGAGCCGTTGTGGCCGAGCAGCTAGAGTTTTTCCCCGTTCCCAGCCCTTGTCGGGGTATTTGCCAGAGCGACGAGCGCGGGTTCTGCCGCGGCTGCCTGCGCAGTCGGGATGAGCGTTTTAACTGGCAGAGGATGAGCGATGCGCAAAAGCAGGAAGTACTGCGATTGTGCCGCCAGCGCCTGCTGCGTAAGCTGCGCGCGGCTAAACCCGAGCCGCCCGAAGAACCCCAGCAGCCTTCACTGTTTTAATCGTGCGACTATCGTATACTCCGGCGCAGTGTTTATTTTATCCCGAGGAAAAGAGAGATGGTTCAACGTATTACCCTCGCACCACAGGGGCCGGAGTTCTCCCGCCTGGTGATGGGCTACTGGCGGTTGATGGAATGGAAATTCTCCGCCCGTGAGTTGGTCAGCTTCATTGAAGCGCACCTTGATTCAGGCATCACCACGGTTGATCACGCGGATATTTATGGCGGCTATCAGTGCGAAGCCGCCTTTGGCGAAGCGCTCCGTCTGGCGCCGCACCTGCGCCAACGTATGGAGATCGTGACTAAATGCGGGATAGCCACGACGGCGAAGGAAGAAAACACCCTCGGGCACTATATCACCAGCCGTGAGCATATCCTGCGCAGCGCTGAAACCTCGCTGAAAAACCTGGCCACCGACTCTCTGGACCTGCTGCTTATTCACCGTCCCGACCCGCTGATGGATGCCGACGAAGTGGCGGAAGCTTTCCTCGCGCTGCATCAGAGCGGCAAAGTCCGCCACTTCGGCGTATCAAACTTTACGCCTGCGCAGTTTATGCTGCTGCAATCGCGTCTGCCGTTTACGCTTGCCACCAACCAGGTGGAAATTTCACCGGTCTATCAGCCGCTGCTGCTTGACGGCACGCTGGACCAGCTCCAGCAACTGCGCATTCGTCCGATGGCCTGGTCCTGCCTCGGCGGCGGGCGCCTGTTTAACGACGCCGCCTTCCAGCCGCTGCGTGACGAGCTGCAAAATGTGGCGCAGGAACTGGGCGCGGAAACGATCGAACAGGTGGTTTACGCCTGGGTTATGCGTCTGCCGTCCCAGCCGCTGCCGATAATCGGCTCCGGTAAAATTGAGCGCGTGCGCGCCGCCATTCCGGCGCTTTCGCTGGAAATGACGCGCCAGCAGTGGTTCCGCATCCGTAAAGCGGCGCTGGGTTACGACGTGCCTTAATGCTGAAAAGAGGTTGCCTCCCGGTGAAAACTCCCTCTCTGGTATAGACTTACCAGCGAGAAAACCGATCAGGAGGCAACATGAAGCGTTTTAGTCTGGCAATGTTGGCACTGCTCGCCTGCGGCGCGGCCCAGGCGGCAAGTGAAGAAGTAGAAATGAACCTCGTCACTCCTCAGGGGATTGGTCAGTCCATCGGCACAGTCAAAATCAGCGAAACCGATAACGGGCTGGAGTTTGCCCCAGACCTCAAGGCCTTGCCGCCCGGGGACCATGGCTTTCACATCCACGCCAAAGGCTCTTGCGAACCCGCTATGAAGGAAGGCAAACCTGCGGCGGCAGAAGCGGCGGGGGGCCATTACGATCCGCAAAATACCGGTAAGCATCTTGGGCCTAAAGGTCCGGGCCATTTAGGCGACCTGCCTGCGCTACAGGTTAATAATGACGGCAAGGCGACCGAACCCGTAACCGCGCCGCGCCTTAAATCGCTGGATGAAATAAAAAATAAAGCGCTGATGGTGCATGTGGGCGGCGATAACATGTCCGATCATCCTAAACCCCTGGGCGGTGGCGGCGAACGTTACGCCTGCGGCGTTATCAAGTAAGCCGCGTTGCGCTGTCGCTGGGGTTACCCGGCGGCGGCGCTTGTTCCAGTTGGGATAACGAGCACCACAGCCGCCAGATTAGCTGCGCCAGCCGTCGCGCATCCGGCTGATGATGCTTCGCAAGCACCGTATACACCCGCTCAAGTTCGTTCAGCGCGACCGCCAGCGACCTTTGCTGCACGCCTTTTTCGCTCATCACATCTCTTAACGTTGCGATGCAGTTATCGCGAACGCGTGATAAAGGGTCCGAACGGGCCTCCCAGCCGCGTAATTGCCACGCCACATGCGAGCAGTTAAGCAAAACGACGCCCCAGCGCAGCAGCCAGCGGCGCGCGCTCTCTTCCTTACTGTTGCTAAGCTGACTGATATGGTGATACACCAGCGATTCAAAGCCATTCTCGCTCTGGGCCGGATGGCGGCTTAACTGGTCGATAAAACCGCGCCGCAAAGCGCGGATATGGCGTCGGCCTTTTCGCTGGTCTGAGCCGGGGCGCAGCACCGCAAAAGAGACCCAGCAGAGCGCAACGCCAGTGATTTTCGCCACATTGTCATTAAGAAAATCAGCGAAGTCATAAACGGGCGGATTGGTTACGGCGATAAACGAGCCCATAAATACGATCAGTTGCCCCCATAGCCCGGCAAGCTTCGGCTGTTGCAGCTTCATTAGCTGCATGGTGGTTAACAGCGGCAGCAAAAACAGCAAAAATTGCCACAGGTCGGTTATCTGCACCATCAGGCCAAATTTCACCACAAAGCTAAAAAGAGAAAGCAGCGCCAGCGTGCGCAGCAGCAGCATCAAAGAGTTGTGCGGCGATGGCGAGGCGGAATAGAGCACGCTGCTGATGGCTGCAAGCGTCAGCGCGCCGCTGGCACCGGATTCCCACTGCGTGTTGATGCACCATGCGCCGATAAGCGTAATCACGCAAAAGGTGCGCAACGCGCTCCACAACGCTTCAATATTATCCGCGTGGCGGGCGAAAGCGGGGGCCGCGGGAGGAGAGACGACGCGTTCCGGCGCGTGATCCTCCACTTCATGCAGCCAGCGAGCGCTGTCGAGATATACCCAGCAAAAATGGCGCAGCCGGTGCCAGAAAGCCTGATGGCGAAAATCATCGGCATTGGTGGGGTAACACTGGGCGAGGACCCTCGACACGCTGTATTTACTCGCGCCCGGTCGCGCCAGCGCCTGCAGCAGCGTCTGCAATTGCGGCCAGAGAGACGGCGGGGCGTCAGGCCAGTTCATCAGCAGCCTGCGCAAGCCGGAGATAAGACTGGTAAGTCTTAGCTGCTGGTGCAGCAGATAATTAAGCAACAGGTTATGCCGCCGGAACCGGTAATGGCTCCAGAACGCCTGAATCCGCAACAGGTTAAGCGTGAGGATCTGGCCGATAAGCCCTTCATGGGCGGTGCGAATGTTATCCGTCGTCTCCTGCTGCCAGAGGAGGCTGGCGTGCTCCAGCAACCGCGTCTGCATAGTTTTCAGCGCCGTCAGCAGCGTCGTGCCATCGGAGTTGCCGGGCAACAGCATCATCATAAAGCCGCCGCACAAAATACCGACGATAACCTCACAAACGCGGGCCTGAGCGATATCCCACAGTTGCGTTGTTTCTACCGTATTGACCAGCGGAAAGGCGATGATAGCCGCGGTATAGCCCGCAAGTTGAAAGGCGTAGGCGGCGTTGTTAAGAAACTGGCTGGCGGCCCAGGTACAGAACGCAAGCCAGGCTGCCATGGCGAGGGTAAAAAACCAGGGGTCGTTCAGCGTGTGCCCGGCAATCATAAGTGAAGCGGCGGCGCCCAGCAGGCTGCCTGCGATACGCCCGAGGCTTTTGCTTATCACACTGCCGACGGTTGGGAAACTGACTACAGCGGCGGAAGTCATCGCCCAGTAAGGCTCATCAAGTTCAAGAGCGTAAGCGATAGTGAGCGCCAGACACATCGCAATGCTGTTGCGCAGCGCATAGCGCCATTGGCCGGGGTTGGCTTTCCCCCAGGGCGTATTTCGCAAGGCAAGCCAGTCGGGCTTCATGGCGCTACGGTCCGAGGGAAACGGTGCAGGTGGTGCCGGAAACCAGCGTCAGTTCGTTTGGCACGGGATCGAGCGCAATACGCACGGGCACCCGCTGCGCCAGTCGGACCCAGGGCACGTTGGGTTTGATATCCGCGACCAGCCCGCTGTCGCTCTCCACGCTCTGGTCGTAAATGGCGCGCCCGATGCTGTCCACCTTGCCGGTTAACTGCTGATGGCCGCTGTAGAGCGTTACGCGAGCAGGAATACCGGGTCGAATATGACGAAGCTTGGTCTCTTCGAAGTAGCCCACCACATAGAATGAGCGGCTGTCGACCAGCGCGAAAACCGGCTGCCCGGCGGTGGCGTAGTTGCCTGCGCGACTTGAGAGATTAGTAACCCAGCCGTCCACCGGCGCTTTTACGGTTGTTTGAGAAAGCTGCCAGTTCGCCTGTTCAAGCGCCGCCTGCGCCGCTTTCAGGTCCGCTTTTGCCGCCTCGAGGCTTGCCTGCGCGGCCTCGACGCTGATATTCGCGGTATCGAGATCTTCGGCAGAAATATAATTGCGTGGCAGATGGCGACGGCGGTTCGCCTCGTTATTGGCTTTCGCCACCTCTGAATGCGCTTTCGCAACGTCTGAACTGGCGCGGGCAATTTGGGCCTGCGCGTTCAAAACAGAAATACGGTACGGCGTTTCGTCTATAGTAAAAAGCACGCTGCCTGCTTTTACCCACTGATTATCCCGCACCGCAAGGCGCGTCAGCGTGCCGGAAACTTGCGGCGTAATATTAACCTGCTCCGCACGAACCTTACCGTCTCGCGTCCAGGGCGACTGCATGTAATAAGTCCACAGTAGCCAACCGGCCGTCAGCGCGGCGGCAAAGACAATTAACGTTGAGAAGTATTTAAACGTTTTCAGGCGCATGGCTTACCACACTAGCAGGATCAGCAGCCCAAGGCTGACGGAAAGGGTAAAAAGCGATAAGTCCATTAACGTGGGGTGCCAGATTTCCCCGGAATACATCCAGTCGCGCAGGAGGTGATGAAGCGCGAGCCAGATGAAAAAGCCGATAATGACCGCTTTGAAAAGGGGAGGAAAATAGACGGATGCGCCTGCGACTAAATCCTGGAGGGGCATGCCTGATGCGAGAAAAGACCACGACACGGTTGATAATCCTTTGAGCAGCGATTCGGGGTGGCGGCTTCGTTCATCTGATATAGATTGATTATAATTGCCGCTGCGATAGTCGCAAAAGTAAGACATTTGTTTTAGTTAAATAAATGCTGCACACTAGTCTAAAATCAGTACAATAACTTAGCAAGCTAATTATAAGGAGATGAAATTGGAATCGCCATTAGGTTCTGATCTGGCACGGTTAGTGCGCATCTGGCGTGCTCTGATTGACCATCGCCTCAAACCTCTGGAACTCACGCAAACGCACTGGGTCACGCTGCATAACATTCATGAGCTGCCGCCTGACCAGTCGCAAATACAGCTCGCCAAAGCGATCGGCATTGAGCAGCCATCGCTGGTGCGCACACTCGATCAGCTTGAAGAAAAGGGACTGATCTCCCGTCACACCTGCGCAAGCGACAGGCGAGCAAAACGTATCAAGCTGACGGAAAAAGCGCGACCTATCATCACGGAGATGGAAGATGTGATCCGTAAAACGCGCGGTGAAATTCTCTCCGGCATCAGTGAGGCGGAACTCAACACGCTGTTGAACCTGATTGCGCGTCTGGAGAAGAATATCAACGAACTTCAGGAGAGAGGATAGTTTCTCGGTTTGCGGTTAATGCGTAAAAAAGCGACCTGCATGCAGGTCGCTTTTATTTTAGCGGGGAGAGACCGTAACCTGGCTGCCGTTGCTGGCCAGGACAACACGCTGACCGGCAGAGAAGCGGGTATTGCCCTGTTTCTGCACAACCATAATGGTGTTGCCGTCGTCTTTACGGATTTCCAGTTCAACGCCCTGGGTTTTGTTCACCGCTCCCTGGACGCCCTGGCCTGCAACGCCGCCTGCTACTGCGCCTGCTGCGGTGGCGAGCGAACGCCCGGAGCCGCCGCCGACGGTATTGCCGAGGAAGCCGCCCAGCACCGCGCCGCCAAGCGCGCCGATGACGTTGTTCTCATCGCCGCCCTGAATTTTCACCGGACGCACGTTAACGATGGTGCCATAGCTGACATTCTGCACCTGCTTGGCTTCAGATGCGGTATAAACGTCTCCTGAAAGGCTATCATTATTAACACAACCCGCCAGCGTTAAGCCCACCAGCGAGACCACCAGCACACGTGAAATCATGCAAATCTCCTGTTTACAAACAATGCTCCGATGAGCATCCATGATAGTTAAATTATATGGCATTAAACGGCCACGTTTCATATTGTTCATGCATTCCCATGTAAAAATAGTAAAAGTACCCGGTTTAACGCAGGGTAAACGCCTTTTAAACTGCATCGCGTTTTTATTGCGTCATTCAGGTGAATAATTACTATTAACGCAGCAAATTGCCTGACTCCGGGTCGGGCAACCCGTCAACCTTTAAGGAAAGCCTATGAAATCGGGGCGCTATATTGGCGTGATGTCTGGCACCAGCCTGGACGGAGTGGATGTGGTGCTGGCGGCGATCGACGAACGCATGGTCGCCCAGCAGGCGAGCCTGACCTGGCCTATCCCGCTCGCGCTTAAGCAGGATATTCTCGCCATCTGTCAGGGCCAGACGCTGACGCTTTCGCAACTGGGACAGCTTGATACGCGCCTGGGCAGACTGTTCGCCGACGCGGTACAGGCGTTAATGACGCAGGAAAGGCTGAAGCCTGAAGAGGTCATGGCTATCGGCTGCCATGGCCAAACCGTCTGGCATGAACCGGGCGGCGACGCGCCGCATACGTTGCAAATTGGCGATAATAATCAGATTGTGGCGCGCACCGGCGTAACCGTGGTGGGCGATTTTCGTCGCCGCGACATCGCGCTGGGTGGGCAGGGCGCGCCGCTGGTGCCCGCCTTTCACCACGCGCTGCTGGCGCATCCTGTCGAGCGGCGCATGGTGCTGAATATTGGCGGTATCGCCAATCTCTCGCTGCTTTTTCCCGAGCAACCCGTGCGCGGTTATGACACCGGTCCCGGCAATATGCTGATGGACGCCTGGATCTGGCGCCAGCGTGGGCAGGCTTATGATAAAGACGCCCAGTGGGCAAGCAGTGGCAAAGTGATAATTCCGCTGCTTCAGCATATGCTCAGCGATCCTTACTTCGCGCAGCCTGCGCCCAAGAGCACCGGACGTGAATACTTCAACTACGGCTGGCTTGAACGGCAGTTGACGCACTTCCCGGGCCTGGCGGCGCAGGATGTGCAGGCAACGCTTGCGGAATTAACGGCTACTACCATCGCTGAGCAAGTGCTGTTAAGCGGTGGTGGGGAAAGGCTGCTGGTGTGCGGCGGCGGCGGGCGAAACCCGCTGCTGATGAACCGACTGGCCGGACTGCTGCCAGGCATTGAGGTTGCGACCACCGATGAGATGGGCATCAGCGGCGATGATATGGAAGCGCTGGCTTTCGCCTGGCTTGCTTTTCGCACGCTTTCCGGATTGCCAGGCAACCTGCCGTCGGTGACCGGCGCTTCGCAGGCAAGCGTGCTGGGCGCCATTTTCCCCGCAAACCCGCTTCAGAATCGGATTTAGCCGACTCACCCCATGGGGTGAAGCCGATAGACTGCCTTTGAAACAGGATGAATACCGCTTCCCTAAGTAAAAGAAAGTCATCAGGATAGCCCCATGAAAAAACTGCTTGTTGTTTTACTTCCCTCGCTTCTTGCCGGCTGTAGTTATTACAACAATCTGGTTGAGCGTATGCACACGGATAAGCTTGAATACCAGTGCGATGAAAAACCGCTGACCGTTTCGCTCAATAACACTCGCCAGGAAGTGAGCTTTATCTATAACGACAAATCATTGCGCCTTAAGCAGGGGCTCTCCGCCTCTGGCGCGCGTTATACCGACGGCATTTACGTTTTCTGGTCGAAGGGCGATACGGCTGACGTTTACGAAAAAGATCGCGTTGTGCTGCATAATTGCCAGTTGCAAAATCCCAGGCGTTGAGATTTAACCGGGTGGAGCGCACAATAGCTCTACCCAACGATTACGTTTAGTAACGCCATGTCTGATAACGATTCTCTGCAAAAGATTGCGCATCTGCGCCGTGAATACACCAAAGGCGGGTTGCGCCGCCGCGACCTCGCCGACCAACCGCTTCCTCTGTTTGAACGCTGGCTTGCCCAGGCCTGCGAAGCGCAGCTTGCCGACCCGACCGCCATGGTGGTCGCCACCGTAGATGAAACCGGCCAACCTTACCAGCGCATCGTCCTGCTTAAGCATTACGACGAAAAAGGCATGGTTTTTTACACCAACCTTGGCAGTCGTAAAGCGCATCATATTGAACACAACCCGCGCGTGAGCCTGCTGTTTCCCTGGCATATGCTGGAGCGACAGGTGATGGTTATCGGAAAAGCAGAGCGTCTCTCTACGCTTGACGTGATGAAGTATTTCCACAGCCGCCCCCGCGACAGCCAGATTGGCGCCTGGGTTTCCAAACAGTCGAGCCGCATTTCCGCGCGCGGCGTGCTGGAGAGTAAGTTTCTTGAACTCAAACAGAAATTCCAGCAGGGAGAGATCCCGCTGCCGAGTTTCTGGGGTGGTTTTCGCGTCTCTATTGAACAGATGGAATTCTGGCAGGGCGGAGAACACCGCCTGCATGACCGCTTTTTATACCAGCGCGAAGGCGCGGGCTGGAAAATCGATCGTCTCGCCCCCTGAGTGAGGGATTTTCTTGTGCGAAGCGCTGGCGCAACCGGGCACAGCGCTTTATTCTATGCCTCCCTGAATTTTAAACGTATTCGCCAGCGGGCGAAAAGCCGTGTACCGGCAAAGGTGCAGTCGTAAACAGATGGAGAAATTGATGGCAAGCAGCAATTTGATCAAGCAATTGCAGGAGCGGGGCCTTGTGGCTCAGGTAACGGATGAAGAAGCATTAGCGCAGCGTTTGGCGCAGGGGCCAATCGCCCTTTATTGCGGCTTCGATCCTACCGCTGACAGCTTGCATCTGGGCCATCTGGTTCCCCTGTTGTGCCTTAAGCGCTTTCAGATGGCCGGCCATAAGCCGGTCGCGCTGGTGGGCGGCGCAACCGGACTTATCGGCGATCCAAGCTTCAAAGCCACTGAACGTAAACTGAATACCGAGGATACGGTGCAGGAATGGGTGGAGAAAATCCGCCGTCAGGTTGCGCCTTTCCTTGACTTCGATTGTGGCGAAAACTCTGCCATCGCGGCTAACAACTATGACTGGTTCGGCAACATGAACGTGTTGACGTTCCTGCGTGACATCGGCAAACACTTCTCTGTTAACCAGATGATTAACAAAGAAGCGGTGAAGCAGCGCCTGAATCGTGATGATGTGGGCATCTCCTTTACCGAGTTCTCCTACAACCTGCTGCAGGGTTACGATTTCGCCTGCCTGAACAAGCTGCACGGCGTGACGCTGCAAATCGGCGGCTCCGACCAGTGGGGCAACATCACCTCCGGTATTGACCTGACCCGACGTCTGCACCAGAACCAGGTCTTTGGCCTCACCGTACCGCTGATAACCAAATCAGACGGCACCAAGTTCGGTAAAACCGAAGGCGGCGCGGTGTGGCTCGATCCGAAGAAAACCAGCCCGTACAAATTCTACCAGTTCTGGATCAACACGGCGGACGCCGACGTTTACCGCTTCCTGAAGTTCTTCACCTTTATGAGCATTGAAGAGATCAACGCGCTGGAAGAGGAAGATAAGAACAGCGGTAAAGCGCCGCGCGCCCAGTATGTGCTGGCGGAAGAGGTGACGCGTCTGGTGCATGGCGAAGAGGGGCTGGTGGCGGCGAAACGCATCACCGCAAGCCTGTTCAACGGCACCCTGAGCGACCTGAGCGAGGCGGATTTCGAACAGCTCGCCCAGGACGGCGTACCGATGGTTGAAATGGAAAAAGGGGCGGATCTCCAGCAGGCGCTGGTCGATTCCGAGCTGCAGCCCTCCCGCGGCCAGGCGCGTAAAACCATCGCCTCGAACGCCATCACCATCAACGGTGAAAAACAGTCAGACCCGGAATATACCTTCAGCGATGCCGACCGCCTGTTCGGGCGCTATACGCTGCTGCGCCGCGGTAAAAAGAATTACTGCCTCGTCTGCTGGAAATAATATTCAGCAAGTAAGGGCGTGGGAAACCACGCCCTTTATTTTTCGCTATCACCTGCAATTCATCCGGAAGCAACATGAAAAACATCCTCGCCATCCAGTCTCACGTGGTGTTTGGTCACGCCGGCAACAGTGCGGCTGAATTTCCCATGCGACGTCTCGGCGCCAACGTCTGGCCGCTGAATACCGTTCAGTTTTCCAATCACACGCAGTATGGGCAATGGACAGGCTCGGTGATGCCACCGGCCCACCTGACCGATATCGTGCAGGGCATCGCCGCCATCGGCCAACTGCAGCGCTGCGATGCGGTGCTGAGCGGTTATCTGGGGTCAGCCGAGCAGGGCGAGCATATTCTTGGCATTGTGCGCGAGGTGAAAAAGGCCAATCCGCAGGCGCTCTACTTTTGCGATCCGGTCATGGGGCACCCTGAAAAAGGCTGCATCGTCGCGCCAGGCGTAGCCGAATTCCATGCCCGTTACGCGCTCCCGGCGAGCGATATTATCGCGCCGAACTTAATCGAACTGGAGTTGCTGAGCGGCCACGCAGTGAATACGGTAGAAGAAGCGGTGACAACGTCACGTGAACTCATCGCGCTGGGTCCGAAGATTGTGCTGGTGAAACATCTGGCGCGGGCGGGCTACCATAAAGATCGCTTTGAAATGCTGCTGGTGACAAAGGATGAAGCCTGGCACATCAGCCGCCCGCTGGTGGATTTCGGTGAGCGTCAGCCCGTCGGCGTAGGCGATGTCACAAGCGGTCTGTTGCTAGTGAAACTGCTGCAGGGCGCGAGCCTTCGCGACGCGCTGGAGCACGTGACGGCTGCCGTTTACGAGGTGATGGTGACAACGAAGCGCATGGGCGAGTATGAGCTGCAGGTGGTTGCGGCGCAGGATGGCATCGCCAAACCGGAGCACTACTTTACCGCCGTCGCGCTGTAAAAGCTAAACCGCTCTCCCGCTAAAGGAGAGCGGCACCATCAAAGCCCTTCTGCCGCCAGCGCGGCCGCGACAGCCGGACGTGCCTGCATACGCGCCAGGTACTGCTCAATATTATCCAGCCCGTCAAAATTCAGCTTCACCGCTTTTCCCCAGCGCAGCACGGTAAAGAGATAAGCATCCGCAACGCTAAAACGCAGCCCCATCAGCCACTGCTTATCCGTCAGCTCTTCATTGACATACTGTAGCTTCTTCTCTAACTGGCCGCGCACGGTCTGCTTGTACTCCTCTGGCGTGTCCGGGCGAAAGAGCGGAGAAAAGCCTTTGTGCAGCTCGGTGGCGATGTAGTTAAGCCATTCCAGCGTGTGGTAGCGCGTCATGCTGCCTGCCGGGGCCAGCAACTGGCGGTCCGGCACTTTATCCGCCAGATACTGCACAATCGCCACGCCTTCTGTCAGCATCGAGCCGTCATCAAGCTGTAGCGCCGGTACTTGCCCCTTAGGGTTGATGGCGAAAAAATCATCTCCGCTTTCGGTTTTTTTCGCCGCCAGGTCTACTTTCACCAGCGTAAAATCGAGACCCGATTCGCGTAAAACAATGTGGGGTGAAAGGGAACAGGCACCTGCTTTGTAAAACAGCTTCATGAGTCGCTCCTCGTTAGCGATGAATTATCACAGTATGGTAGTGCCCGGCGGGGCAAAAAAAAAGCCGCTAACCCAAAGGTTAGCGGCTGAATAAGGTTTCGTGATGAGAATTACGCCGTTGCGGTTTCGGAAGCTTTCGCCGCTTTGTCGTCATCCTGCGTCATGCGGTTCAGTTTCGGCGCGGTCAGCAGCATCAGTACGGCGATAACGCCCGTTGCGATGCCAATCTGCATGAAGACGCGGCCATAAACCTCCAGCGACATCAGCGGGTCGGTAACATTTTCCGGCACCGCCATCAGGTTGGCTACCTTACCGGCAATGATTGCCGCGCCAGCGGTGGTCAGGAACCAGCTGCCCATGATGAAGCCCATCAGGCGCTGCGGCACCAGCTGTGCGACCATCGCGAGACCCAGACCCGAGATCATCAGCTCACCGATGCTCTGCAGGGCATAGCTCAGGATAAGCCAGTTCACCGAGACGATACCCGCGTCGCTGGCAAACTTCGCGCCCAGCGGCAGCACAAGGAACGCGCCGGAGCACAGCACCATACCGATAGCGAATTTATGCGGCATCGGCAGACGGTCGCCCATTTTGTTATAGATAGCGGCCAGAATAGGGCTGCCTACCATTATCCAGAATGGGTTCAACGCCTGATACTGTTCCGGCTCGAAGGCGATACCCAGAATAGCGTGTTCAACGTTACGGATCGCGAAGAAGTTCAGCGAGGTTGGCATCTGGCTGTAAAGCACGAAAAACACAACCGCTTCCAGCATCAGGATAAACGCGACGATCATTTTACGACGCGCTGCGCCGTGCATGGCGAACGCCTCTTTACCGAAGATAATCACGATGCCCAGCGCGATAACGCCCAGCGCAATGCGAGCGATTCCCTGGTTATGCAGCAGCCAGGTGGCGATGGCTACCAGCACTACCACGCCCGCAATGGTGGCGATAAGCTTGCCGAAGTGCAGCGGCTGGAAGTCCGGCTTTGAGCCATACTCTTTCACCCAGTGACGGCAGAAGGCGAAGTTGATAATGGTTATCACCATACCGACCACGCTCAGCGCGAAAGCCACGCTCCAGCCAAACTTCGCCGCCAGCCACGGTGTGGCCAGCATAGAGAAGAAGGAGCCGATGTTAATCGCCATGTAATACATGGTGAAAGCGCCGTCGAGACGCGGGTCATCCTTCGAATAGCAGGTAGAGAGCAGCGAAGACGGGTTGGCTTTAAACAGGCCGTTACCTACCGCGATAGTTGCCATCCCCATATAGACGATAGCGGCGTCATGACCAGACCAGGCCACCAACGCATAACCAATCGCCAGCACCGTTGCGCCAAGGAAAATGACGCGTTTAGTGCCGAGCACTTTATCGCCGAGCCAGCCGCCGATGGCGACCAGGCCGTAAACCAGTGCGCTAAAAGAGGAGAACAGAGTGATGGAATCCGCTTCGGACATACCCAGTTGTTTCACCAGGTAGACGGCCATGATCCCTTGCAGGCCGTAGTAACCAAAACGCTCCCACAATTCGATAGAGAAAATGAGATAGAACGATTTCGGTTGTTTGAAAGCGTTAATGCTCACGCTTTCTGCTGGTTTATTGTTTGCAGTCGACACATATACCTCTTTTTTTACGCCCCGTATTAACGGGAGTCTTAGCGGCGCATTGCCTGTGCGGCATGCCCTTTATTTTTATTAGGGTGAGAAACGGCGGGTAATGTTCACTATCCTGGCCTGTCAGGCAATACCTTTGTAATAATCCGTTACATTTATCTCGGCCAGGATATTACCCACGAAAACAAAACCTGAGTCAGCGTTAAATTTTTTGTTAACCTCAATATCAAATATTTTATCTGATTTAAGCCGCCGTCAAAGGTTTAAAGGTTATATGTTCTGCTGATTTGCCCGCGTACCAGTGATTGCGACCTGATAGAGGCAAATATACCGACAGATGTGCGGCAAAAAAGCGTGTCAGCGCAGGCTATACGCGGCATTTTGCAGCGCTTTCACAACAGAAAATTAACATGATGTTATTGATGTGATTTCTGTCACAAAGTTATAGAAATTTCCTGTCGAAAAAAAACGTTTAACCTGGGAAGGTGGTTTATCGCCGAGTTTAATCAGTCGCGTTAAGGCCAAATAAAGGCTAAAAAGTTGTAAAGTGTGAAAAATGATCGGTGAGAAAGCTCACATTCGCCCGCAACGGCGCGGGCGAAGCATTATGAATAGACTTTCTCTTTATATTCACAGAGATCTTCAATCAGGCAGGAGCCGCAGCGGGGTTTGCGGGCAATGCAGGTATAACGACCGTGAAGGATAAGCCAGTGGTGACAATCAACCTTAAACTCCCCAGGCACCACCTTCAGCAGTTTTTCTTCCACCTGTTCCACATTTTTCCCTGGCGCGAACTGCGTACGGTTACAGACGCGGAAAATATGCGTGTCCACGGCGATAGTCGGCCAGCCAAACGCTGTATTAAGCACGACGTTTGCCGTTTTACGCCCGACGCCTGGCAACGCCTCGAGCGCAGCGCGATCTTCCGGCACTTCGCCGCCATGCTGTTCCAGTAAAATGCGGCAGGTTTTAATCACGTTCTCCGCTTTACTGTTAAACAGCCCGATGGTTTTGATGTATTCCTTTACGCCTTCCACGCCGAGGTCCAGCATCGCCTGCGGCGTGTTGGCGACAGGGTAGAGCTTCGCGGTCGCTTTATTTACGCTAACATCTGTCGCCTGCGCGGAAAGCAGCACCGCAATCAACAGCTCAAAGGGAGAAGTGAAATTAAGCTCGGTCGTAGGGTGTGGATCGTTTTCGCGCAAGCGCGAAAGTATTTCTATGCGTTTCGCTTTGTTCATCAGGCTTTTTCCGTTTTGCCCGCCACAACCGCAGCCTGCGCCGCCCGGCGCGCCTTCATTTTTTCATCAATCAGATATTTGATGGCCAGCATCATGCCAAGGCCGATAAAGGCGCCCGGCGGCAGCATCGCCAGCAGGAACGGGGTATCGGTATGAAACACTTCCACGCGCAGCGCCTTCGCCCAGCCGCCCAGCAGCGCGTCTGCGCCGTCAAACAGCGTGCCGTTGCCGAGGATTTCACGTAAAGAGCCCAGCACAAACATCGCGCCGGTAGCGCCCATGCCGATGGCGAAGCCGTCCAGCGCCGACAGCAGCGGCCCGTTTTTCGCCGCAAACGCTTCTGCGCGACCCACCACGATGCAGTTAGTCACAATCAGCGGGATAAAAATGCCAAGCGACTGATAAAGACCAAAGGCGTAGGCGTTAATCAGCATCTGAACAATACTGACCACGGCGGCGATGATCATTACGTAGATAGGGATGCGAATTTCCGCAGGCATCCATTTACGGAAGGCGGAAATCGAAGCGTTAGTCAGCGTCAGCACAAGCGTGGTGGCAAGGCCCAGACCCAGAGCGTTAGTCGCCGTGGAGGTCACCGCCAGAAGGGGGCACATCCCAAGCAGCTGCACCAGCGCTGAGTTATTTTTCCACAGGCCATTGACCAGAATCGATTTTACGTCATTCATGGCTTTCTCCACAGGAAGGAAGGGCGGCAAGCTGCGGCGGCAGCGTTTGGGCATACAGGCCAGCTCGCTTCACCGCGTTTACGACCGCGCGCGGGGTAATGGTCGCGCCGGTAAACTGGTCAAACTGGCCACCATCTTTTTTTACCGCCCAGGTCGTATCATCGCTCCCCTGAATCACTTTTCCGGCAAAGTGGGTGATCCAGTCGCTGATGCGGGTTTCGATTTTATCGCCAAGGCCCGGGGTTTCATGATGCTCGGTAACGCGGGTCCCCAATACTTTACCGTGAAAATCAGCGCCGACCAGCAGCTGAATAGCGCCAGAATAGCCATCCGGCGCGGTCGCCTGCATCACTACCGCGACGGGCGTATCACCTTTACGGGCAACCCACAGCTGTTTTTCACCCGCGCCCAGCGCAGGCGCGCTCACCACGAAACAGCTTTGCTGCAGGTCATTATCGTAAAGTTCCGCAGGCAATACCTGGTCGAACAGCTGTTTTTGCTGGAGAAGGGCCTGGTTGTCAATAGTCGTTTTGGTGAGCGCATTCACCATCGCCGTTAAGCCGGTGGTCAGCGCGGCGAATACCGCAAGGGTGGTCCCATGTTTTTGTATCGTCTTCAGCACAGGCGCTCCTTAGCGATGACCGTAAACCCGCGGACGGGTGTAATAATCGATAAGCGGCACGGTGATGTTCGCCAGCAGCACGGCGAAAGCCACGCCGTCCGGGTAGCCGCCAAAGCTGCGAATAAGCCATACCAGCAGACCCGCCAGCGCGCCAAAAACCAGGCGGCCTTTGTTGGTCGTTGATGCCGTCACCGGATCGGTAAGAATGAAAAACGCCCCGAGCATGGTCGCGCCCGACAACAGGTGCAGCAATGGCGAGAGAAATTTCTCCGGCGCCAGCCACCAGCCGAGCGTGGCGCAGATCGTGAGCGTGGCGATAAAACTCACCGGGATATGCCAGCGAATTGTACCGCGCCAGAGCAGGAACAGGCCGCCCGCCAGATAAGCCAGGTTCACCCACTGCCAGCCAAGCCCGGCTAATGTGCCGCCGTAAATCGGCTGCTGCAGCAGTTCCGCCGCCGGATGGCCGGCATGAAGGCCGGTTTTAAAGGTATCCAGCGGCGTGGCCTGGCTTACGCCATCAATGCCGATGCGCAGCTGCGTCATGGTATCGCCGTTAACTGTCACGCCGTGGAAAATCACCTGCAGCGCATCAACCAGACCCGGAACGGTGGCGGCGATCTGCTGCGGCGGCAGCCAGTTGGTCATCTGCACCGGGAAAGAGATAAGCAGCACTACGTAGCCTATCATCGCGGGGTTAAAAGGGTTATGCCCCAGGCCGCCATAGAGCTGCTTCGCGATGATAATAGCGAAAACAGTACCAAGCACAACCAGCCACCATGGCGCTAACGGCGGAATGCTGATGCCAAGCAGCAGCCCGGTCAGCAGCGCGGAATTATCGCGAATAATGGCTTTCACCGATATTTTCCGTAAGCGCAGCACCAGCGCTTCGGCGAGCAGGGCGCTGGCTATCGCCAGCAGCACCTGAATAAGCGTGCCATAGCCAAAGAAAAAGGTCTGGACGGCGATGCCCGGCACGGCGGCGAGCGTCACCAGCATCATAATGCGCGATGTCTGGCGCTGATTGTGCGTGTAGGGCGAACTTGCGATTCTGAAAACCATTTATTCCTCGTTAACAACCTGCTGAGCGGCTTTGCGAGCCTGTACCCTGGCAATCGCGGCGGCAACTGCAGCTTTACGGGGATCTTCCGCTTCTTCTTCGTTAGCGGCATCGGATGCCGCGTTTTCAGCGTCTGCCTGCTGCGCCGCTTTACGCGCTTTAGCGCGGGCGATGGCGGCTTCAACGGCGGCTTTGCGCGGGTCAACGGGCGCCGGTGTCGCCGCCTCTTTCACTGCCGCTGCAATTTCCGTTTCTGCTGTATTCATTTCCGCCTGCTGCGCCGCTTTACGCGCTTTAGCGCGGGCGATGGCGGCCTCAACGGCGGCTTTGCGTGGGTCGACCGGGGCGGCGTCTTCGGTTGTCGCCGCCTCTGTTTGCACCGGTTGCGCATCCGCCTGCTGCGCCGCTTTACGCGCCTTGGCGCGGGCGATGGCAGCCTCAACGGCGGCTTTGCGCGGGTCGACCGGGGCGGCGTCTTCGGTTGTCGCCGCCTCTGTTTGCACCGGTTGCGCATCCGCCTGCTGCGCCGCTTTACGCGCTTTGGCGCGGGCGATGGCGGCCTCAACGGCGGCTTTGCGCGGGTCGACCGGGGCGGCGTCTTCGGTTGCCGCCGCCTCTGTTTGCACCGGTTGCGCATCCGCCTGCTGCGCGGCTTTACGCGCTTTAGCGCGGGCGATGGCGGCCTCAACGGCGGTTTTGCGCGGGTCGGCGATACTTTGCGGTTCGGTCGCCTCGACGGCAGGAACGGAGCTGTTCGCCGCCATTTCGGCTTGCGCTTTTTCAGCCTGACGGGCGCGCGCTTCGGCTTTGCGCGCCTCACGAGCGGCGATCACCGCGCTGTTATCCGGTTTCGCGCCCGCCTGCACCACCACAGGTTCGGCAGCATCGGTTTTACGGGCGCGAACGCGGGCAAGGGCGGCGGCGACGGCATCTTTATTCTCGCCGGAAGGCTGTACCGCAGACTGCTTGTGACGCTCAAGGCGCGCCGCTTTTTCACGCTCCAGACGCGCCTGGCGCGCTTCAAAACGTGCTTTCGCCTCAGCGGCGCGGCGCTCTTCTTCTGCGATGGCGCGGATCTCTGCCTTTTCCTGGCGGAAATACTGCACCAGCGGAATGTTGCTCGGGCAGACATACGCACAGGCGCCGCACTCTATGCAGTCGGCAAGGTTGTGCGCCGTCGCTTTATCGTGCTGCTGCCCTTTGCTGAACCAGTAAAGCTGTTGCGGCAGCAGGTCGGCCGGGCAGGAGTCCGCGCAGGCGCTGCAACGAATGCAGTGTTGCTCTTCCTGCTGCTCGCCCATTTCGGTTGCAGAGGGGGCCAACAGGCAGTTGGTGATTTTCACCACCGGCACGTCCAGGAACGGCAGCGTGAAGCCCATCAGCGGGCCGCCCATGATAACCAGTTGCCCGGAGGTGGGAATAAACCCGCTGAACTCCAGCAGATGGCGCACCGGGGTGCCAAGGCGCGCCCAGACGTTGCCGGGGCGGGAAACCGCTTCGCCGGTCAACGTGACGACGCGCTCCGTCAGCGGCTCGCCATCGATAATGGCGCGCTTGATAGCGTAAGCGGTGCCAACGTTTTGCATTAACACGCCGATATCGGACGAGCGCCCGCCGTGCGGCACCTGTTTGCCGGTCAGGATCTGCGTAAGCTGCTTCGCGCCGCCGGAAGGGTATTTGGTGGGGATCACGCGCAGGCGAATATCATGCTCGCCCGAAAGCACGGCCCGCATCATCGAGATAGCCTGCGGCTTGTTATCTTCAATACCAATCAGCACTTCGCGCGGTTGCAGGATATGCATCAAAATGCGCACGCCGTCGATAATCTGCGCGGCGCACTCCTGCATCAGCCGATCGTCTGCGGTTATGTAAGGTTCGCACTCCGCCGCGTTGATAATCAGCGTTTCGATCTTATCGCCGCCGCCGTGCAGTTTGGCGCCGGTAGGGAAACCCGCGCCGCCAAGCCCGGCCACGCCAAACTGATGAATCCGCTCTATAAGCGCTTCGCGGCTGCGGCTCTGGTAGTCGGCCCAGCCTTCGCGAGCTATCCACTCATCTTTGCCATCGGGCTCGATAATCACGCTCAGCTCCGCCAGCGCGGAAGGATGCGCGGTGGAGTGGGGGGCAATGGCGATGACGGTGCCGGAAGTCGGCGCGTGAACCGGCAGCATTCGTCCGCGGCCGCGCGTCAGCGGCTGACCGCGAAGCACTGTATCACCGGGCTTAACGCACAGTTCGCCTTCCGCGCCGATATGCTGCTTCAGCGGGATAATAAAACGGCCTGGCAGCGGCACATGGCGCAGCGGCGTGCCGTTGGACTGGGTTTTCATCTCCGGCGGATGAATGCCGCCGTCGAAGTCCCAGATTTTCTCTTTTCTGAAAACAGAAAATAACTTAAGCATGGTTTTCCACTGGGATCATGCGCACCGGGATCGTCTCTAAAGTCCATTTCCAGCTGTCCGGGGTCGGTGAGACCGGGCGCATTTCAATACATTGAGTCGGGCAGGGGTCTACGCACAGGTTGCAGCCGGTGCAGAGATCGCTCATAACGGTGTGCATGGCGCGCGTGGCGCCGACGATGGCGTCTACCGGGCAGGCCTGAATACATTTGGTGCAACCGATGCAGTTAGGTTCATCGATAACCGCCAGCATGCGCGCCGGCTCCGGCGCGGCGGCGTCGCCGTCAATCGGTTGCGGTTCAACGTTCAGCAGCGTGGCTATCTTCAGCATTACCGCCTCGCCGCCAGGGGCGCAGCGGTTAATGTTTTCGCCATTATTGGCCACCGCTTCCGCGTAGGGGCGACAGCCTGGATAGCCGCACTGTCCGCACTGGCTCTGCGGCAACAGATCATCGACCTGGTCCACCACCGGGTCCTCTTCGGCGGCGAAGCGACGCGAGGCGTAGCCCAGCAGCATGCCGAACACCAGCGCCAGTAGCGTGAGAGCGACGACGGCAATGACAATCATATTCATCAGAACTTCACCAGCCCGCTAAAGCCCATAAAGGCCAGAGACATCAGCCCGGCCGTGACCAGCGCGATGGCGTTGCCGCGAAACGGCAGCGGCACATCGGCAACCACCAGACGCTCGCGAATGGCGGCGAACAGCACCATCACCAGCGAGAAGCCCACGGCGGCGGAAAAGCCATACAGCGCCGATTGCAGAAAGTTATGCCCCAGATTAATGCTCAGCAGCGCCACGCCCAGCACCGCGCAGTTAGTGGTGATAAGCGGCAGATAGATACCGAGCAGACGATAGAGCGCCGGGCTGGTTTTGCGCACCACCATTTCGGTGAACTGCACCACCACCGCGATAACCAGGATAAAGGCCATCGTACGCAGGTAGACCAGACCGAGCGGCACCAGAATCAGGTGGTCAATAATCCAGGAGAAAATCGTGGCGAGCGTCATCACGAAGGTCGTCGCCATCCCCATGCCGATAGCCGATTCCAGCTTTTTAGAGACGCCCATAAACGGACATAAGCCGAGAAACTTCACCAGTACGAAGTTATTTACCAGTACCGTTCCGACAAATAAGAGTAAGTAGTCAGACATTATTCGACCTGAAACGAAAAAAGCCGCTCATTATCAGGCAATGCGCCGGGAGCGACAACAGAGAATGTGTAAGGTTATTTAGCGTTGACAAACGTCTGCTTCACGCGCTTCGAACGTTTGAAATAAGGCACCAGCAGCGCTGCCGCCAACAGCGGAAACAGCAGCTGACGCAACGCCAGCTCGTCGCTCACTGGCGCGAAGGCAAAAGATTTAATGGCCAGCAGAACGGTGAGCAGCAGCCAGATAATGTAATGCCTTGGCACGCCTGCGCGGCGTTTAAAAAACATCACCGCCAGCCACAGGGTGTAGCCCCAGATGGCCAGCGCGAAAACGAACGAGAAATACCACAGCGCCACTGTCGACGCACTTTGCGCCGCTAAAGCCTGATGCGTTTGCGGCGAGGCGATCGCCAACAGGTAAAAGGCCACGGCGATAGTGGTGCTAAGCAGCGTCATCAGCAGCCAGGCGAGAGGCGCCAGTAACCAGCCTCCGATGCGCATTGCAGGCGTGGCGGTCATGTTACCTCCCGGGTTAGGCATTGAGCCAATGAATGACAACGAACAAAATACAGTGCCAGAATTATAAGGATTTTCGTCCTGAATGCTACCTGTCGTGATTATTGCACGTAACGCCAGACCGATTTTGGCACCTGTCCCAGGTCAAACAGCCGTCCGCCCGACACCAGCTCGGCGCGCCGGTGATCCGCGGCACGGTACATATTAATCATCTCCTGATTATCGGTAAGGGTGTAATTGAGGTGGTCGAACAGTTTTTCCAGACTTTCGAGCGAGCTGATCTTACGAAATTTTAATAAGTAGTCCTGAACTGTCATGTTTAAAAGTATCCGCGTAACAGAAATAAAAAAGAGCGTAGTAAACCGGACCGCTGGGGCCGGATAAATAATAAATGGAAACAAGCAGGGGCGCAGAATTCTTAAACGCCGCAGGGGACATTTAAGACTTTTCTTTCATTTAAAGAGTGCAGGCGCCGGATGGCGCCTGACGGAGTGCAAGATTAACGCTGTTCGCCGCGGCTGGCAATAAGCTTCTGATACCAGAAGAAACTCTTTTTACGTTTACGGGCGAGGCCGGCATGGTGATCGACATAGACGAAACCATATTGTTTCTGATAACCATTAAGCCAGCTTAATAAATCAATAAATGACCAGGGGTAGTAACCGCGCACATCGGCGCCCTGGCGCATCGCCTCTTCCATAGCGTCGACATGCATGCGCAAATAATCAATTCGTGCATCATCAACGATTTCGCCATCAATAATAGGGTCTTTCGCGCCGAGACCGTTTTCCGTGATGTAAATCGGCACGTCGCCGTAGCGGGCTTTAATTTGCATAATGCCGTCGGTTAAGCCTTGCGGCCAAATCTCCCAGTCCCAGTCGGTGTAGACGCCGTTCGGGTTACGGACAAACTTAAATAAGCCTTTAAAGCCAAATTCGTGGCCGCTGTTGCGCTCGCCGCTGTGGTTGGCCTTCAGTTGCGTCTCTTCATTATTCGCCACTACGGTTTCGCGACGGTAATAATTAAGGCCGATAAAATCGCCGATGTTCTCTTTCAGCAGGCTGTCATCGCCCGGCGCGAAGCGGGGCACGCCCCACAGCGCCTGAGTCTGGCTAATCAGCTCCGCCGGGTACTCGCCTTTCAATACCGGATCGTAAAGCCAGTGGGTATAAATACCGTCAGCAAGAGCGGCGGCCGCTTTATCTTCTGGCGAATCGGTTAACGGCGTGTGCGGTTGCAGAACATTGACGAAGCCAATTTGCCCCTTGATGCCGCTTTCGCGAAACGCTTTGACGGCCAGCGCATGCGCGATGAAGACGTGATGGCAGGCCTGAATGGCGCGCGCCGGATCTTTTACCGCTGGCGGATGGCTGCCAGTGACATAGCCATGGCCGATGAAGACGATAGTTTCGTTGAAGGTCGCCCAGAGCTTAACGCGTGAGCCGTAGCGCTCGTAACAGAGACGCGCGTACTCGACAAACGCCTCTGCGGTCGAGCGCATCTCCCAGCCGCCTTCATCCTGCAACGCCTGCGGCAGGTCCCAGTGATAAAGGGTGATCATCGGCTCAATGTTGTGCTCAAGCAGGGCGTCGATAAGCTCGCTGTAAAAAGCAACACCCGCTTCGTTCACCTCGCCGCGACCTTTCGGCAGCAGACGAGGCCAGGAGATGGAAAAGCGGTAGCTTTGCATTCCCATTTCCGCCATCAGCGCGACATCTTCGCGAAAACGGTGGTAATGATCGACCGCGACGTCGCCATTGGTGCCCTGGTAAGTGGCGCCGGGTTGATGGGCAAAAATATCCCAAATGGAAGGGCCCTTGCCGTCGGCGTCGAAACCGCCTTCAACCTGATACGCTGCCGTGGCGGCGCCCCAGAGAAAATGTTCAGGAAATTGAGACATTGATTCACTCCTTGAGGGGGTTAGTTTACAGGCAGTGTAGACAGCGGGCGTTTTACGCTGCAACCGGTTTCCGAAACCGGTTTCAGAAATGCGAGCAGAATCACTTTTCCAACTGACCGTACGTCAGCTGGCGAAAAAAAGCGGCCGGGTCAACACTTTATTAACGTGTTGTCGCGCGCAGGGGTTTGGTGTGAAATAGCCCTGTCCACTAAGCAGAGGAAAAGAGATGAGTGACACTATTCGGGTCGGATTGCTGGGGTATGGCTACGCCAGTAAAACGTTTCACGCGCCGCTGATTGCCGGCACGCCGGGCATGACGCTTGCGGGCATCTCCAGCAGCGATGCCGCGAAAGTCAATGCCGACTGGCCATCGGTGCCGGTGGTTGCCGAACCTAAGCAACTGTTTAACGATCCTCATATCGATCTGATCGTCATTCCTACCCCTAATGATACCCACTTTCCGCTGGCGAAAGCCGCGCTGGAAGCGGGCAAGCATGTGGTGGTAGATAAACCCTTCACCGTGACGTTGTCACAGGCGCGCGAACTGGATGCGCTGGCGAAAAGCCGCGGCCTGCTGCTTTCTGTGTTCCATAACCGCCGCTGGGACAGCGATTTCCTTACACTTAAACAGCTAATTGCAGACGGTACGCTGGGCGAAGTCGCCTATTTTGAATCGCACTTCGACCGCTATCGCCCTCAGGTTCGTGACCGCTGGCGCGAGCAGGCGGGGCCGGGCAGCGGCATCTGGTATGACTTAGGGCCGCATTTGCTGGACCAGGCGGTGAACCTCTTTGGTCTGCCGGTGACGATGACGGTCGATTTGGCGCAGCTGCGTCCTGGGGCGCAGACCACCGACTATTTCCACGCCATTCTTTCGTATCCGCAGCGTCGCGTGGTATTGCACGGCACCATGCTGGCGGCGGCGGAATCGGCGCGTTATATCGTGCACGGCGCGCGGGGAAGCTATGTGAAATTTGGCCTCGACCCACAGGAGGACAGGCTCAAAGCGGGGGAACGACCACCGCAGGAGGACTGGGGCTACGATATGCGCGACGGCGTGTTAACGGTGGCGCACGGCGAGGAGCTGGACGAGCAAACGCTGCTGACGGTGCCGGGGAACTACCCGGCGTACTACGCGGGCGTGCGCGACGCGCTGAACGGACAGGGCGAGAACCCGGTGCCCGCCCGTCAGGCTATCCAGATCATGGAGCTGCTGGAGCTGGGCATTGAGTCGGCGAAACACCGCTCCACGCTATCGCTTGCCTGATTTGTCGTTTTAACTTTTATAACGCGCCCTCAGCGGCGCGTTTTTGCGCTTTACGAACCGGGAGGCGTGCATGAGCTGGTTACAGCGACTGAAAATAGACAAGTTCTTACTGGTAATGATTGTGGTGGTGGTTATCGCTTCGCTGTTCCCCTGTGAAGGAAAGGTAAAAACCGGGTTCGAATATCTCACCACTGCCGCTATCGCGTTGCTCTTTTTTATGCATGGCGCGAAGCTCTCCCGCGAGGCTATCGTTGCGGGGATGGGCCACTGGCGGCTGCATCTGGTGGTCTTTCTGAGCACTTTCGCGCTCTTTCCGCTGTTGGGCCTGGCGATGCAGTTTCTTACGCCCACGCTACTGCCTTCGTCGCTCTATATGGGCTTTCTTTATCTCTGCGCTCTGCCTGCTACCGTACAGTCCGCGATCGCTTTTACTTCGGTTGCCGGCGGCAACGTCGCCGCGGCGGTGTGCAGCGCTTCAGCCTCCAGCATTCTGGGTATTTTTCTCTCGCCGGTGCTGGTAGGCGCGCTGATGCAGGCGCATCAGGGAGAAACGGATACGCTGCACGCTATCGGCAAAATCGTTCTGCAACTGATGTTGCCGTTCGTGGTGGGGCACCTTTCTCGCCCGTTGATCGGCCGTTGGGTCGACAGACATAAAAAACTCATTAGCTACACCGACCGCTCTTCCATTTTGCTGGTGGTGTACGTGGCCTTCAGTGAGGCGGTAGTGCAGGGGATCTGGCATCAGGTGGACGGGCTGGCGCTGCTGAGCGTGCTGGTCTGCTCGCTGGTTCTGCTCGCCATTGTGCTGGTGATTAACACCTGGTCGGCACGGCTGATGGGCTTTAACACCGCCGATGAAATCACCATCGTGTTTTGCGGTTCGAAGAAAAGCCTCGCTAACGGCGTGCCGATGGCGAACGTGCTGTTTCCGGCAAGCCAGGTTGGGATGATGGTGCTGCCGTTGATGATTTTCCATCAAATCCAGCTGATGGTGTGCGCGGTGCTGGCGCAGCGTTACGCCAGACGCACCGCGAAAGAGAAGCGCCAGGCGCAGACGGCGGCGTCCTGATAGCGCCTGGCGGTGCGCGTCAGGCGGCGCGCACTTTATCCAGCAGCGCCTGTTTTTCCTGAGCGCTAAGGAACGCGATTTTCAGGCCGTTTTCCTGCGCGGTGCGGATCTGCGCCGCGCTCAGCCCGGCGGCAGGCGCCGCAACGGTATATTCGTGGCCGATATCCACGCCCTGAACGCCCGGATCGTCAGTATTAATGGTGGCGAGAATGCCGTGCTCCAGGAAACGCTTAAGCGGGTGCTTTTCCAGCGAAGCGACGGTGCTGGTCTGAATATTAGAGGTGAGGCAGGATTCAATGCCAATGCCTTGCTCCGCCAGAAAATCCATCAGTGCCGGATCTTCCACCGCTTTTACGCCGTGGCCGATACGCTCGGCGCCCAGCTCGCGGATAGCCTGCCAGATGCTCTCTGGTCCTGCCGCTTCGCCGGCATGCACGGTGATGCGCCAGCCCGCATCGCGGCCACGGTTAAAGTGGCTTAAGAAAAGGCTGCCCGGGAAGCCGAGTTCATCACCCGCCAGATCGAGCGCGGTAATATGATCGCGGTGGGTAAGAAGCCCTTCAAGCTCGGCCACGCACGCCTCTTCGCCGAAAGTACGGCTCAGAATGCCAATCAGCCGCGCCTCAACGCCGAAATCGCGGCAGCCCTGGCGCACGCCGTCAATCACCGCTTCCACTACGCCTGCAACAGGCAACTGGTGCGTCATCGCCATATAACCGGGCGAGAAACGAAGCTCAACATAGTGCAGACCGTTGCGCGCGGCATCTTCCACGTTTTCATAGGCCACGCGGCGGCATGCTTCCAGCGAGCCCAGCACCTTCACGCCCCAGTCGAGTTTTGCCAGGAAGCTTACGAGGTCCGGTTCGTTTTTGGTGATTTGCACGTGCGGGCGCAGCGTTTCAAGGGTAGCGCCGGGCAGCTCGAGGTTAAACTGGCGGCCCAGCTCAAGGATAGTCTGTGCGCGAATGTTACCGTCAAGGTGACGATGAAGATCGGTTAGCGGAAGGCGGGTATCAATCATGATGGCACTCTTTTTTTAGAATAAAGTGCATACCATTATAAAAATAATTCCGCCCCGAAAGCTACGTTGCGCAACAAATCAGGGCGAGAAAGGGCTTTTACTGTCTATAACTGGCGACTTATTGCGCGAATCAGGCGCGCCACGCCATCTTCAACTTTCGCGCGTGGACAACCGACGTTCAGGCGCAAATAGCCCAGACCTTCGTCGCCGTAGGTATAACCGGGCATGATGGCGACTTTTTCTTGCTCAATCAGCGCCTTTTGTAACTGGCGATCGTCAAGCGCCAGCGGGCGCAAATCAAGCCAGGCGAGATAAGTCGCTTCCGGCGGTTGCCAGTTGAGTTGCGCAAACGCGCCGTTAAGCTGCTCTGCAACAAAGCGCAGGTTGCCTTCCAGATAGTGGCGCAGCGCGTCGAGCCAGGGCTCGCCGTGACGATAAGCCGCAATGTGCGCGACCAGCGAAAGCACGGCGGGCGAGGAGAGTCCGTCGCGGCCCTTGAGCGCGTTCAGGTAAGTTTCACGCTCCTGCGCATCCGGGATAAAACCATAGGCGCCGGTAAGCGCCGGAATATTAAAACTCTTGGAAGCAGAGGTTAAAAGCGCCCAGCGTTCGCCGCCCACCTCGCTCCAGGGGGTGTGAACCGTGTTTCCCCATACCATATCCATATGGATTTCATCGCTTATCACGCGCACTCCGTGCTTTTCGCAAAGGGCCGCCATGGCAGCAAGCTCCGCCCGGCTCCAGACTTTCCCCGTGGGGTTATGCGGGCTGCACAGCAGCAAAATTTTGCAGTCTGGCCGGGCGAGCTGCGCTTCAAACGCCTGCTCGTCGTACTCCCAGCCGCCTTCAACTGAGCGCAGCGGGGCGGTTAATACCTGCCTGTCGTTGCCGCTTATCGCCTTGAAGAAAGCATCATAAGCAGGCGTGTGGATAAGCACGCCTTCGCCTGGTGCGGACCACTGGCGAATAAGCTGCGAAACCATATAAATGACCGACGGACCGTAAACCAGCGTTTGGGCGTCCATCCGGCAGGCAAAGCGACGCTGGTACCAGTGCGTAACGGCACTCAAAAAATCGTCGTTTTTCCAGCGGCTGTACCCCAGCACGCCGTGGTCAAGGCGCTTCGCCACAGCTTCCAGCACGCAGGGGGCGGTAGCAAAATCCATGTCGGAGATGGTGAAGGGGAGCAAGTCGGGCGCGCCGAAGCGGTCTTCAACGTAATCCCACTGGGTACACCAGGTGCCGTGCCTGTCCACGGTTTGCGAGAAATCGAACATAACACCTCTTATTCGCGGCGCAACTTTACTGCTGCGCCGCTGTTGCTCAGGCCTGAACCGTGTTCATCAGGCTCGCCATCTCATCCTTAACCGACTGCACCTGCGGGCCAATCACCACCTGCAGGTTATGCTGGTTAAGTTGCACCACGCCGATGGCGCGGTTCGCTTTCAGCGCGGCGCTATCCACAAGCGACATATCCTTTACGGACAGGCGCAGGCGGGTGATGCAGTTATCAAGCGTCACGATATTGTCCGCGCCGCCGAGCGCGGCAAGGATAGCCGGGACGTTATAGCCCGATTTACCCACCGCGCCCGCCACTTTTTCCGCCGCTGGCGCAGTATCCACATCGCGCCCCGGCGTTTTGATATTCCAGCGGGTAATGGCGAAACGGAAAATGGCGTAGTAGCCCGCAAACCAGACCGCGGCGACCACAGGCACCATATACCATTTAGTGGCGAGGCCGTGCAGCATGCCGAAGACCACGAAATCGATGATGTTGCCGTCCGTATTGCCGATAGTGACGCCAAGGATAGCCATCATGGTGAAGCCAAGCCCGGTCAAAAGCGCGTGGATAAGATAGAGCGCTGGCGCGACAAACAGGAACAGGAATTCCAGCGGCTCGGTGGTGCCGCCCACTACGCAGGCGATAACGCCGGAAATAAGCAGCCCCTTGATTTTATGACGGTTCTCTGGCCGCGCGCAGTGGTACATCGCCAGCGCTGCCCCCGGCAGGCCGCCCAGGAAAGCGGGCATTTTACCCTGTGACAAAAAGCGTGTTGCGCTCTCGGCAAAGCCGTGGGTTTCCGGACAGGTGAGCTGCGCCTGGAAAATGGTCAGCGCGCCGCTTACGGTGTGGCCGCACACGTCCAGCGTGCCGCCCGCCTCGGTAAAGCGGATAAGCGCCACCAGAATGTGCTGAAGACCAAAGGGCAGCAGCAGGCGCTCGCCGGTGCCGAAAATCATCGGCGCGAAGTCGCCCGCGCTGTTGATAATATAGCCAAGCCCATTAATGCCTTTGGCGAAGAACGGCCAGAGAAGCGGGATGACAAGCCCCACCAGCCCCATCACCAGCGTGGTAATAATCGGCACAAAGCGGGTGCCGCCGAAAAAGGCCAGCGCGTCCGGCAGGCGAATCGTGTGGAAGCGTTCATGCAGCTGCCAGATAATTACACCCGCGATCACCGCGCCCAGAATGCCGGTATCGATAGACTGAATGCCCAGCACGTTCTGAATATTGTTCGCTTTCAGCACGGCGGCGTCGGTGGTGGGCAGAATGCCTTTCGCCGTCAGCCAGAAGTTCACCGCCAGGTTCATCACCGCGTAGCCCACAAACCCCGCAAACGCCGCCACGCCTTTATTTTCGCGCGCCAGCCCCAGCGGAATGGCGAGACAGAACATCACCGGCAGGAAGCTGAACGCGAAGGAGCCCACTTTGCTCATCCAGGTAAAAATAAGCTGCAATACCGGCTGGCCGAGGAACGGCATTAGCGTGACGACATCGTGACTGCTCAGTGAGCTGCCGATGCCAAGCATAATGCCGCAGAAGGAGAGGAGCGCTACCGGCAACATAAAGGTTTTGCCCAGTTGCTGGAAGAACTCCCATAATGTGACTCGTTGTTGTGAGGTACTCGCCGCCATAAACGACTCCTTGTGCGTCCGAAAGCGTTAAAGTTTGACCACGCCGAGCAAGGTAAATCGTTTTATCAAATTTTAATGCGCTTTACCTCACAGATTTCTTCGCGCTTTAGGCGATGATAAAACAAGCTTGATAAAACGTTTTACCGGATGCAGCAGGAAAGGGATGACGTGAATGACGCAGATGAAAAAAATCACCATCAATGACGTAGCGCTGGCGGCGGGGGTGTCTGTCAGCACGGTTTCGCTGGTGCTGAGCGGCAAAGGCCGTATCTCCAGCGCGACCGGGCAGCGCGTCAACGAAGCCGTTGAGCAACTCGGTTTCGTGCGCAACCGCCAGGCGGCGGCGCTTCGCGGCGGGCAGAGCGGGGTGATTGGTCTCATCGTTCGTGATTTAACCACACCTTTTTATGCGGAGTTGACGGCGGGGCTGACCGAAGCGCTGGAGGCGCAAGGGCGTATGCTCTTCCTCACTCAGGGCGGGCGCGACGGCGAGCGTATGCGCCGGGGCTTTGAAGCGTTAATGAAGCAAGGGGTGGATGGCATAGTCATTGCCGGCGCGGCGAGCGAAGGCGCTGCGCTGCGCGACGAGGCGAACCGGCTTGGCGTGCCGCTGGTCTTCGCTTCCCGCGCCAGTTATCTTGACGACGCGGATAACATTCGCCCTGATAACCACCAGGCGGCGCAGCGCTTAACGGAGCATCTTATTAAGCGTGGTCATCAGCGCATCGCATGGCTTGGCGGCCGCAGTTCGTCGCTTACCCGCGCGGAGCGTCTGGGCGGCTACTGCGCCACGCTTTTGCAGTACGGTCTGCCGTTTCATAGCGAATGGATCGTAGAGTGCGAGCCGAGCCAGAACCAGGCGGCGCAGGCGATAAATGTGCTGCTGCGTCACAACCCGACCATTTCCGCTGTGCTTTGCCATAACACCACCGTCGCCATGGGCGCCTGGTTCGGCCTGCTGCGGGCCGGGCGGCAGAGTGGTGAAGACAGCTTTGAAAGCTATTTCGACAGCACCGTGGCGCTGGCTGCCTTTGCCGAGGTGGAAGAGGAGAGGCTGGACGATATTCCCGGTGCTTTTGTTCTCACGCCCGCCCGCGAAATGGGGCGCAGCGTAGCGGAGCGCATCATGCAGCGTATTCAGTACGCTGAAGAGCCCATCAAGAGCCAAATTATCGCGCCCCGCCTTGTCACGCGTAAATAGAAACGGCCTCCGCAGAGGCCGTTGTTTTACTGCTGCGGTACGGTTGGCGTCGGCGCAGGGGTAGGGGCTGGCGTCGGCGCCGCATCCGGCGCAGGAGCCGGAACCGGCGCAGGCGTTTGCGCAGGCTGCTGGTCCGGCGTTAAGGCCGGGGCTGGCGCGGGAGCAGGGGCAGGCGACGGGGTTTGCTCAGGCGCAGGTGTCGGAACCGGCGCCGGCTCTGGAGAGAGACCCGGAATGCCCGGTGCGACGTCGCCCGGCAGGCCAAACATGCCGACAAATTCTTCCAGCGGCATTTTCTGGCCGTTCAGCGTCACCTGACCGTTAGCGTATTGCAGACTGGTCACGATGTTGTCATCTTCCATGGAGGTGATGCGGAACATCTGGCCCATCGCCGCCATGCCTTTTACCTGCTGGCTGGCGAGTTTCGCCGCGTCGTCCTGCTGGTAACCCTCAAGCTTCGCAACCTGGGTCATAAACTCGGTCGCCATGTCGGTCGGGATAACCAGTTTGCTTTCCATCGATTTCACCAGGCGATCAACCTGCTGCGCCGGGGTTGCGGGCGCCGCGGCGGCAGGCGCCTTCGCCGGATCTTTCAGGAACAGCGACAGGTTGAACGTGCTTTCGCCTTTGGCGTTTTTCCAGCTCAGCGGCGCGATGGTGATAACCGGCTCGCCTTTAAGCAGCACAGGCAGGTTTGCGAAGAAAATCTGCGTTGCTTTTTGCTGATAGAGTTCGGGGTTATTGACCACATCCGGCTGGCCGAGCAGCGCGCGGCTCTGTGCGTTGTACTGCTGGCTGAACTGGTGCCAGGACTCGCCGTCAATATTCCCCACCTTCATGGTGAGTTTCGCGCTGCCCATGTCCTGATTCTGAATTTTCAGGCTGTCCATCTGGTAATCGATCTGGCTGTCGATGTTTTTGCTATCTTTTGCGACATCCGATTTACCGTTAAAGCTCAGGCCATCCACCACCGCCAGCTCTTTGCCTTCGATAGCGACAGCGAGTTTATCAAGCGTAAGCTTCTGGCTGCCCACGCGCTCGTTAAAGGCGGTGAGCTTGCTGGAGCCGTCGGTATTCAGGCCGTTAAAGGTAAACTGCACGCGCTGGTTGTATTCGTTGACAGCATTAACCAGGCCGCTTTCCGCCTTGCCTTTCAATGTAAAGAGGCTGCCTTCGTTATCCACGTCCAGCGTGAAATCGCCGCCGCTGAAGGCCACTTTCTCGGTCGGGCTTTCGTAGTTCAGCGCGCTGAAGTTGAAATCGGTCGACGTGTCGCCGCTGTAGCCCACACGCGTTTGCGCGCGAACAAACGCTTCTCCTTTAGCGATATCAAACAGCGGTTTGGTGGTGGCATTGTTGACCGGGGTGGAAATCACCGAAGCCATCGCAGGCAGGATGTTGAATTTTTTCAGTTCGGCGAAAGGGAACGGACCGTGGTCGATAACCTCATCAATCACCACATTTTGCTCTGGCTTCAGCCAGGTGTTCGCCTGGTTAGCGACAGGTTTCACGACCAGTTGCAGGTGGCTGCGGAACAGGCCGCGCTGGTACTGCTGATAGCTCACCTGCAGCCCGGCTTCCGGCATGGTTTGCTGCAGGCGCGTATTGGCTTCGTTAACCATTTCGCCGATGCGGTTTTCGAGCTGTTTGCCGGTGTACCAGGCGGTGCCGGTCCAGACGACGCCGAGGGCGACAATCACCCCAACGGCAACCAGAGACTTTTTCATAGCAATTTATCCCTAAATGAGAAGCCAGGCGCAGGACGCCTGGCTCGGTGCAAAGAATAGGTAAAGCTTAGCAATCCTTGTCTAAAAGATCAGTAACTTAGTCGAGCTTATTGTAAACCCGCGCCAGACGGCCCACGCCGCTTGCCGCAACGGGCGATTCGTTGGCCGCCACAAAAGCGGATTCGCCCGGCTTCAATACCAGACGCTCATCACCGCGGCGCAGCACCGCTTCGCCTTCGACGCAAAAGAGGATAGCGGCGCTTTGCTGGGCAAGGGGCGTTTCATGAGTGCTGAGGTCGTGCAGCGAGAAGGCGAAATCGGCCACCGGAATAGGGAAGTCCAGTGCGCTCTCCTGCTTCACGGGCTGGGTCAGCAGCTCGCCTGCCGCTTTGCCGACAAACTTCACGTTCGCCACCAGTTCAGGGATATCGATGTATTTCGGCGTCAGCCCGGCGCGCAACACGTTGTCAGAGTTCGCCATGACTTCCAGCGCGACGCCCTGCAGATAAGCATGCGGCGTTTCGGCGAACAGGAACATCGCTTCGCCGGGGTTGAGCTTGACCACGTTCAGCAGCAGCGGAGAGAAGAGCCCGCTGTCGTCGGGGTAGAATTGTTCGATGAACGTAATGGTCTGCCACGGCTCGCCCTGCTGGCTTGCCACCGCCGCCTTCAGCACCGCCAGCGCGCGGGATTTTTCTTCGCCCTGCATGTTGAGGAGGCTGGCGAAAAGCTCGCTTAAGCGCTCCGCATTCGGGTTTTCCAGGAAATGGGCGATGGCGGTATGCGCGCCGGAGACCGGCTGCAGCAGCGAGACGATTTCGGTAAACTCGCGAAACGCGTTCATCGCAAGGAACGGGGTGAGGGCGAAAACCAGCTCCGGCTTGTGGTTGGGGTCTTTATAATTGCGCTCGGCGGCGTCCAGCGGAATGCCCGCCGCGTTTTCCCGCGCGAAACCCTCTTCAGACGCCTGCTTATTTGGGTGCACCTGAATAGAGAGCGGCTGGTCGGCGCAGAGCACCTTAAAGAGAAACGGCAGCTCGCCGAAGCGCTCTGCGACGTGTTGCCCCAGCAGCGCCGGTTTATCGGCTTCAATCACATCACGTAAACTGCGGGTATCGCCCGCTTCGTCCTGAATTTTTGAGCTGCTTTTCGGGTGCGCGCCCATCCACAATTCCGCCATCGGCTGGTTTTGCGGGTTCGCGATACCATAGAGATCCGTCAACGCCGTTTTACTTCCCCAGGCATAGTTCTGCACTGAGTTGATGAGTTTTTTCATTCTTAAGCCCTGTAAGAAGGTAGAAAAAAGTTCAGGTATTAAAGCAATAAAAGCGATTCAAGTAACCCTGCCCGGGAAAAAGTCGTATTAGTCTCAGTTTTTGTTAAAAAATTGTGTACGATGGTGCCACTCGCTTTTTTGTCATCGCACATGAAGTGCTGAACGAATAATTACTTAGCTGAAGCTGTAAGTGAGAGAGCAATGTCAAATAAACCCTTTGTGTTCCAGCCCCCTTTTCCGCTAAAAAAAGACGACACCGAGTACTACCTGCTGACCCGCGACTATGTCTCGGTCTCCGAGTTCGAAGGCCAGGAAGTGCTGAAGGTCGACCCGCAGGCGCTGACGCTGCTGGCGCAGCACGCTTTCCACGACGCCTCTTTTATGTTGCGCCCGGCGCACCAGCAGCAGGTAGCGGATATCCTGCACGACCCGCAAGCCAGCGAAAACGATAAATATGTGGCGCTGCAGTTCCTGCGCAACTCGGAAATCGCCGCCAAAGGCATTCTGCCGACCTGCCAGGATACCGGCACTGCCATCATCATGGGTAAAAAAGGCCAGCGCGTATGGACCGGCGGCGGTGATGAAGCGGCGCTGGCGCGCGGCGTTTACAACACCTACACCGAAGATAACCTGCGCTACTCGCAAAACGCCGCGCTGGATATGTACAAAGAGGTCAACACCGGCACCAACCTGCCAGCGCAGATTGACCTCTACAGCGTGGACGGCGACGAATACAAATTCCTCTGTATCGCGAAAGGCGGCGGTTCAGCCAATAAAACGTACCTCTATCAGGAAACCAAAGCGCTCTTAAGCCCTGGCAAGTTGAAAAACTACCTGGTGGAGAAGATGCGCAGCCTCGGCACGGCGGCCTGCCCGCCTTATCACGTGGCGTTTGTCATTGGCGGCACCTCGGCGGAAGCGACCCTGAAAACCGTGAAGCTCGCCTCGACGAAATATTATGACGGCCTGCCGACGGAAGGTAACGAGTACGGCCAGGCGTTTCGCGATGTGCAGCTTGAACAGGAGCTGCTGGAGGAAGCGCAAAAGCTGGGGCTCGGCGCGCAGTTCGGCGGCAAGTATTTCGCGCATGATGTTCGCGTTATTCGCCTGCCGCGCCACGGCGCCTCCTGCCCGGTGGGCATGGGCGTCTCCTGCTCGGCGGACCGCAACATCAAAGCTAAAATCAACCGCGACGGCATCTGGATTGAGAAGCTCGAAAATAACCCTGGCAAATATATCCCACCAGAACTGCGCCGCGCAGGCGAGGGCGAAGCGGTGCGCGTCGACCTCAACCGCCCGATGAGCGAGATCGTAAAGCAGCTTTCGCAATACCCCGTTTCCACTCGCCTGTCGCTTTCCGGCACCATTATCGTGGCGCGCGACATCGCCCATGCGAAGCTGAAAGAGCGCATCGATAACGGCGAAGGGCTGCCGCAGTATGTCAAAGATCATCCCATCTATTACGCCGGACCGGCGAAAACGCCGGAAGGGTACGCTTCCGGCTCGCTTGGCCCGACCACGGCGGGGCGTATGGACTCCTACGTCGATTTGCTGCAATCCCACGGCGGCAGCCTGGTCATGCTCGCTAAAGGCAACCGCAGCCAGCAGGTGACGGACGCCTGCCACAAGCACGGCGGCTTTTACCTTGGCAGCATCGGCGGCCCGGCGGCGGTGCTGGCGCAAAGCAGCATCAAAAAGCTGGAATGTGTGGAATACCCGGAGCTTGGGATGGAAGCTATCTGGAAAATTGAAGTGGAAGATTTCCCGGCGTTTATCCTGGTGGATGACAAAGGCAACGACTTCTTTAAACAGATCCAGAGCGGACAGTGCTCCGCCTGTCTGAAGTAATGTTGAAGCCGCCTGCGGGCGGCTTTTTTCTTTGCGCGTTTCGCTGAGGGCGCAAAGCTGAACTACCCTGTAACGCATTATCACGACACCCGTTTACGTGTGAGCAACGTCTGATCCCTTTACCTTCGTCCCTGCATTGACATGCAGAGACGCCCCTTTTATGTGAATGGAGAAAGTCATGGCAACGCATCGCAGTGAAAAAGATTCCATGGGCGCAATTGACGTACCGGCGGACAAACTCTGGGGCGCGCAGACGCAGCGCTCGCTGGAGCACTTTCGCATCTCGACAGAGAAAATGCCGGTGGCGCTGATTCAGGCGCTGGCGCTGACCAAGCGCGCGGCGGCAAAAGTGAATATGGATCTCGGCCTGCTGCCGGCAGAGCGCGGCAACGCGATTATTCAGGCGGCGGATGAGGTGCTGGAGGGCAAGCACCCCAATGAGTTTCCCCTCGCTATCTGGCAGACCGGCTCCGGCACCCAGACCAACATGAACATGAACGAGGTGCTGGCGAACCGGGCAAGCGAAATTCTCGGCGGCGAACGCGGCATGGGCCGTAAAGTGCATCCGAACGACGATGTTAACAAAAGCCAAAGTTCAAACGACGTTTTCCCGACGGCGATGCACGTCGCGGCGGTGATCGCACTGCGTGAACAGCTGATACCGCAGCTTAAAGTGCTGCACAAAACCCTGAGCGAAAAAGCGAACGCCTTTGCCGATATCGTCAAAATCGGCCGCACCCATTTGCAGGACGCCACGCCGCTGACGCTCGGTCAGGAGATCTCCGGCTGGGTGGCGATGCTTGAGCATAACCTGAAGCACATCGACAACAGCCTGCCGCATCTGGCCGAGCTGGCGCTTGGCGGCACGGCGGTCGGCACCGGGCTTAACACCCACCCGGAATATGCTGATCGGGTAGCAAAAGCGCTGGCGGAAATTACCAGCCAGCCGTTTGTCACCGCACCGAACAAATTTGAAGCGCTCGCGACCTGCGATGCGCTGGTGCATGCCCACGGCGCGCTAAAAGGGCTTGCCGCCTCGCTGATGAAAATTGCCAACGACGTGCGCTGGCTTGCGAGCGGCCCGCGCTGCGGCATTGGCGAAATCACCATTCCGGAAAACGAACCCGGCTCCTCCATCATGCCCGGCAAGGTGAATCCGACCCAGTGCGAAGCGATGACCATGCTCTGCTGTCAGGTGATGGGCAACGATGTGGCGGTCAACATGGGCGGCGCCTCCGGCAACTTCGAACTCAACGTTTTTCGCCCGATGGTTATCCACAATTTCCTGCAGTCGGTACGCCTGCTGGCCGACGGCATGGAGAGCTTTAACGAGCACTGCGCCGTCGGCATCGAACCTAACCGCGAACGCATCAGCCAGTTGCTGAACGAGTCGCTGATGCTGGTGACGGCGCTCAACACCCATATCGGTTACGACAAGGCGGCGGAAATCGCCAAAAAAGCCCATAAAGAGGGGCTGACCCTGAAGGCCGCCGCGCTGAAGCTTGGTTATCTCAGCGAGGAGGAGTTCAACGAATGGGTGCGCCCTGAAGAGATGGTCGGCAGCATGAAGCGCTAATCAGCGCGCCCGGTAAAGGTGCAGGCGGGGGATCAGCAACTCCAGCGGCTCCGCCTGCGGCTTGAAGCGATGGCGCACGTTCTGCGCGTCATAGTTGAGCAGTTCGCCGATATCGGGCACCTTTGCGCCGCGCTCTTCGTGGCACAATACAATCAGCGGCGAAGGGCAGGCGTATTGCACCTGCCGCTGGTTATTGGCATACCAGACCCGCGCCACCGGCTGCACTTTAACCGGCCTTTTTATCTTGAGGCGCGCCTTTTCCGGCAGGGCGGCGATGTTGTTATATTCCTGCGTCACTTTTTCATGCCACTGCTCGCGGCTCCAGGGCGCCACCGCGCGTGGCGACTTCAGACTTTTTTCAAGCATTGAGAGCACTTCATCGCGAGTGAGGTTTTTGATGATGTGCTTGTTGGCCCAGCCAAAGCGCAGGGTGGCGGGGTTATCCAGCAGCGTAAGCTGGCGATAGGCATTCAGGGTAATCAACCCCGGCAGATGGCGGTGCACCCACTCAAAACGCTGCACCGAGGGCAGTTCCGATTCCACGGTGATGATATTTTCAAATTCCGCTTTGAGCTGATTAATCTGTTCCGCCTGCTGGTGGAGCGATTCATACTGCGGGTGGTTTACGCTAAAGCAAACGGCGCCCGGCAGACGCACCGCCGCCTTGCTGCTGCGGTTTTCCGACTGCTGCTGAATAAACAGGTGTGTGAAATGACGAAGCGCCGCCTCCTGCGCCGCCTTGCCCACTTTTTGCGTGACGGCGATGGTGAGCAGCGGATCGTGCTCTTTGCCTTTTTCAATCTCCGGCAGCTCAAAAACGCGGCCCGCCAGCAGGCGGCAACCGCTCAATGTTTCGCGCATTTGTATCAGCGCATGCTCCAGTTCGCGAAAGGTGGTGTTGAGGCGCTCAACCAGATCGTAACGGGCCATAATAAAACCTCATTAGTTACAACATACTTTATTTGTAGCACAGTTTCGCCGGAACAGGCCACAGCGCAGTGTAAAGTTTGGCAGGGAACAGCGGGCGCTGGCAGCGGAAAGGAACAGACCGACACTCTTTAGGGCGGGCCAGCGCAGCGTCGCCCGGCGGATTTTTCCCTTCATCCTTCAGGGAAAAGGGAACTGGCGGGCAATATACAGCAGGTCAGCGCAGCGCCGCCCGCCATGATTTCTCCTCGTCCCTGGAGAGAGGGGGGGATGAATGGAACAGGCGACGCTTACGCTTTTTACACTACCGTTTCGTTCGTATCGGGCGCTGGCGCTTTCTCAATTGGCCAGCAGAAGCGGAAACAGGCGCCGCCAAGGTCGCTCGTGGTTACGCTCACCGAGCCGCCCATCGCCGTCGCGATAGACTGCACAATCGCAAGCCCTAATCCGCAGCCGCCGGTAGCCCGGTCGCGGCTCGGATCGAGCCGCACAAACGGTTCAAACACCCGCGTACGCTCCGCTTCAGGGATGCCGGGCCCGTCGTCTTCCACCGCAAGGCAAGCGCGCTGGTTATGCTGGTCGAGGCTTACACGCATATGCTTCTCGCTATAACGCAGCCCGTTGTTAACCAGATTATCCAGCATGCGCTCCATCAGGCGAATGTCTACCAGCCCATATGCGTCCATGTTGCCAACGTTAAGCGCCAGCTCTCGGTGCGGATTCATCTGGCGCGTTTCCGCCATCCGCTCAGCCAGCCAGCGCGGCAAATCGACCGGGCTTACGTGCAGCTCGGTTTGCGGCCTGTCGAGGCGCGCATAGGTCAACAGCTCCTGAATCAACGCCTCCAGCTGACCGATGTCGCGGTTAAGCGCCTGCGCCTCGTCAGCGCTCAGGTTATCGCTCATTTCCAGCCGGTAGCGCAGGCGTACCAGCGGGGTGCGCAACTCGTGGGCAATCCCGTCAATAAGCTGCTTTTTGCTGGCTATCAGGGCGTTAATATTGTCCGCCATCTGGTTGAACGCTATCCCGAGACGAGAAAAACCGGAGCCGCTCTCAAAGTGAATACGCTCGTCAAGATGGCCTTCCCCCAGCCGCTGGGCGGCGGATTCCAGCTTCAGCATGTCGCGCCAGTGCGGACGCATCCAGATAAACACCGGCAGGGCCAGCGAAATGGCGATAAAGGCGATAAGCGCGATGTCCAGCAGCCGCATCTGGTGCAAAAAATAGAGGTAAGGCACCGGTCCGACCGCCAGCACGTAATGGCTGCGCGGGATACGCTGTACAAAGGTGTACTCATCATCCAGCGCAACGATCTCCCCCTCCCGCAGACGTTGCATGGTCGCGTCGTCCAGATGAAACCTGGCAAGCGGCTGAATGCGCAGCTTAAAAGAGAGATTCAGGTCCAGTTCTTTGATGGTTTTATTCCAGTCGCGCGGCGGGATCTCCCGCAGCTCGCTGCGCATCAGGTAGAGCGAGCTTTTCATCAGATCGTCCAGCGACTGCCGTCCGGCGCGCTCGGCGGTAAACTTATAGACCAGCCCCACCAGCAGCGTCATCACCAGAAAACAGATAAACAGCAGCAGATAAAACTGGATGAACAGCTTCTTCATGACATCTCCCGACCCGTCATAGTAAACGCCCGTTATTTGCCTGCCGAAGGGGCAAGGGGAAAATTCACCGCCAGATGATCGATAAAAGCCCTGACGGCGGGCGGCAGACCGCGCCGGGTGGTAAAGACCAGGTGAACGATGCCGCGCTGGCCCTGCCAGCCGCGGTATACCTGCACCAGCTCGCCGCGCTTGAGCTGCTCAGCGCACACATGATCCGGCATTAATGCAATGCCGAGTCCGGCCATCGCCGCCGAGCGAATGGCGCTGAAGTCGGCGCAGCTCATGCGAGGTTCGTGGCGGATGAGGCAGCTTTTGCCCTGCTCATGCTCCAGTTGCCAGGCTAACTCGCCCGGCTCGTCGCTGGTGCCGAGCGTAGCCTGCAAGGACAAGGTGTCGATATTGCCATCCAGCTTGCCGGCAAGCGCCGGGCTTGCGACCAGTATACGGCGCGAATAGCCCAGCGAGCGCATCACCAGCTCAGCGTCGCTGGTCAGTTCAGTACGCACGCGCAGCGCAACATCAATGCGCTCGCGGATTAAATCCACCGCCCGGTCCACGGCGACAATCTGCAGCTTCACTTTGGGAAAGCGGTTCATGAAAGAGGGCAGCACGGCGGAAATCACCTCCACCAGCCCTGTCGGACAACTAAAACGAACCAGTCCATGCGGTTCCGCCTGCGCTTCGGCAATCAGCGCCTGCGCTTTTTCCGCTTCCAGCAGCATGGCCCGGCACTGGTCGTAAAACGCCTGGCCCACTTCCGTTACGCGAAAGCGGCGGCTGGAGCGCTCAATCAGACGTACGCCAAGCTGCGCTTCCAGCCCCGCCACACGGCGGCTGAGTTTGGATTTGGGCTGTTTCAGCGCCCGGCTGGCCGCCGCGAACCCGCCATGGGTCACCACTTCGGCAAAGTAAAAGTAATCATTAAGGTCAGTCTGCATTATCGTTCCTTATTCAGAACGCAGGGTGCCATTTTGTCCTACTACTCACACCTTTGGGAAGCGCTTATTCTTCTCTCCATGACGAACGGTCATCATCCACTCTCACCTGAGGAAAGAAAAATGAGCCAGCAATTCAACAACAAAGTGGTTATCGTTACCGGCGGCACCAGCGGCATTGGCTTCGCTACCGCTAAAGCATTTGCAGCGCAGGGCGCCTTCGTATTTATCACGGGTCGCCGCCAGTCCACGCTTGATGAGGCGGTAAGCCGCATCGAGGGGAAAGTTACCGGCGTGCGCGGCGACATGAGCCAGCTTGGTGATATCGACCGCCTTTATGACGCGGTGCAGAAACAGCATAACCATATCGACGTCGTCTTCGCCAACGCGGGCGGCGGCGAGTTTGCCGCGCTGGGCGCTATTACTGAAGCGCATTATCAGGAAACGTTCGATACCAACGTTAAAGGCGTGCTGTTCACCGTGCAGAAGGCGCTGCCGCTGCTGCGTGATGGCGGGGCTATCGTGCTGACCTCGTCTACCACCAGCATTACCGGTACGCCAGCATTCAGCGTTTACTCGGCGACCAAAGCCGCGGTGCGCAGCTTCGCACGCAACTGGATACTCGATCTCAAAGAGCGCCGCATTCGCGTTAACGCCGTCAGCCCCGGCGTGACCGAAACCGCAGGGTTGAACGACCTGTTCGGCGGCGGCGACCAGGCCGAAGGCACCAAAGCGTGGCTTGCTGAGCAGATCCCGGCCGGGCGCGTCGGCCAGCCGGAAGAGATCGCCAAAGCGGTATTGTTCCTGGCGTCTGACGAGGCAAGCTTTGTGAACGGCGTTGAGCTTTTTGTGGATGGCGGCCAGGCGCAAATCTGACGCACAAACGGACCGTGCCGCGCCTGATGGCGCGGCAGGTGCGTTTTACGCCTCGCTTTCCCAGGCGTGCGGCGCAAAAAGATAGCCTTTATTGCGTACGGTTTTAATGCGAAACGGCTCGGTGGCGTTGTCGTTGAGCTTCTTGCGCAGGCGGGAAATCGCCACATCCACGCTGCGATCGAGCCCGTCATAGCTGACGCCGCGCAGGTTTTTCAGCAGCGCGTCGCGGTCCATAATCTGCCCGGCATGGGTCGCCAGCTCCCAGAGCAGATCAAAATCCGCCGTGGAAAGGGCGACCACGTCATTACCCAGCGTAACCTGACGGTTAATCGGATCGATGCACAGCGTGCCGAAACGCAGCGCCTTGTGGGGTTTAAGCGAGAGCAGTTCCGGGTTTTGCGGCTGCGCCTGGCGCAGATGCAGACGCAGACGCGCCAGCAACACGGCGGGCGGGGTGGTTTTAAGAATATAATCGCTTGCCCCCATCTCCAGCGACAGAATGTGGTTCATGTCGCTGTCAAGCGAGGTCAGCAGGACGACGGGGCCTTGCCAGTTCGGGCGTAAGTCCCGACAGAGCGTCATGCCGTCTTTACCGGGCAGCATAATATCCAGCAGGACCAGATCGGGCTTCTCGCGCTGGATAACCTCTTCAGCGCGGTCGCCGCGGCTTTCCACCACCACGTTAATATCATGTTTGCCCAGATAAGCGGCAATCAGCGAGCCGACTTCCGGGTCATCCTCGACAAAGACTATTTTAGCCATATACCGTTGCGTTTAGCGTAAAAGGCTTAACATACACCGGACGCCGCCTGCGCTCCATCAACCAATGATAAACCGCGCTTAGCGCAGCTGCCGGCCGCCATCGACGGCGAAGCTGCGACCGGTAACGAAGCAGCTGGTCAACAGATAATCGAGCAGGTCGATTATCTCTTTTTCGCCCGGCGCGATTTTCATCAGCGACTTATTCAGCGCCCGCTGACGGTACTCCGGATCGTCGTTTTCGTTAAACAGAATCAGCGACGGGGCGATGGCGTTGACTTTCACCTCCGGCGCCAGTTTGCGGGCAAACGAGCGGGTGAGGTTATCGAGCGCCGCTTTGCTGGCCGCGTAAGCAATATGTTTCTCACTGCCTCGCTCGACAACGTAGTCGGTGAAATGGATGATATCCGCTGCGGCATGGCCCTGGCCGCGCAGCAGCCCTTCCAGCGCAAAGTTCAGCAGGTAAGGGGCGTGCACATGAATTTGCATCATTTCATGCAGCACTTTGGCCGGCGACAGGCCATTCCCCTCCGATTGCCAGGCGCTGGCGTTATGCAGCAGCGCGCGAATACGATCGGTGCGCGCTTTCACGGCGTCGGCGAAAGCGAGAATGCCTTCATCGGTGCAGAAATCGGCCTGAATGCAGATAGCGCCCGTCTCTTCCAGCACGTCGATAGCCGGGTAGCGGGTGCGGTAGCTGACAATCACGTCGTGATGCTGCGCCAGAAAATGGTGCGCCAGCGCGAGGCCGATGCGGCGGCCTCCACCGGTAATGACTATCGGACGATCCAGTTTTTTGCCCATAAGCACTCCTCGTCAGTGACGACGATGGGGCGGTTACCCCATCAGCATCCATGTGGCCGGCAGCGCGGCGATTAACAACAGACCAATAAACACGCGCTCGTGCGATCTTAGCGCCACGTCATGCTGGTGCGTACGGCGAGCGTACAGAAAAACCAGCAGGCCGGGGGCGTAAAGCACAACCGAGAGCAGCAGGTGCATCGGGCCTGAGGCATACAGCAACCATAAACCATAAATGGACGCTCCGACACCCGTCAGCCTGTGCAAAGGACGTTTCGCAATCTTCACAAGGTAAGCGCCAACCAGCAGATAAGGCACCAGAATCATCTCTGAAGCGATGGTCAGCAGGGTATTGTAATCCGAGCCTGTCGCCCATATAAGCACCAGGCAAACCTGTACGCTGGCGTTGGTAAGCCATAAAGAGGCCGCCGGCGCATTGTTCTCATTCTGACGCAGCAGAATTTTAGGGAAAGCGCGATAGCGGGCGGCAAGCAACGGCACTTCCGCCGCCATAATCGTCCAGCTCAGGTAAGCGCCGCAGACGGAGACAATCAGACCGGCGGCGATAATCACCTCGCCCCAGGGCCCTATCATTTCCACCAGCAGTCCGGCCATAGAGGGGTTGCGCATCTGCGCCAGTTCAGGGCGCGCCAGCACGCCCAGTGACAGCAGCGTGACCAGTAGATAAACCGCCAGCGCCGCCAGCACGGCGAGCAGCGTCGCCATGCCGACATCGCTTTTATTACGCGCGCGGGCGGAAACCACCACGGCGCCTTCCACGCCGATAAACACCCACAGCGTAATGAGCATGGTGTTTTTCACCTGCTCCCAGACCGGCACGCCCAGCTCAAGGCCTTTGAAATCGAGGCTGAAAGTGGAGAGCTTAAAGCTGATGATGGCGAGGACCACAAAGAGCCCCAGCGGCAGCAGTTTCGCGAGCGTGGCGGCGATATTAATGCTGGCCGCCGTCTGCACGCCGCGCAGCACCAGCCAGTGCACCACCCACAGCAATACCGACGCGCCGACGATGGATTGCCAGGTATTGCCGTCGCCAAAAAGTTTCAGCTCAGGCGTATCGGTAAAAAAGCTCAGCGCGGAAAAGACAATCACCAGATAGGAGACGTTAGCGATGACCGCGCACAGCCAGTAACCCCAGGCGGAGCAAAACCCCACCAGTTCGCCGAATCCTTCCCGCGCATAGGTAAAAATGCCGCCGTCGAGATCCGGGCGCAGGCGGGTCAGAAACAGCATCGCCAGCGCCAGCAGCAAAATGCCTGCGCCGGTAATCGCCCAGCCCGTCAGCAGCGCGGCAGGCCCCGCGACGGCCGCCATATTTTGCGGCAGGCTGAAGACGCCCGCGCCCAGCATGGAGCTTAAAACCAGCGCGGTTAACGCGGCGAGACCAAGTTTTTTGTCCATAGGTATCCTGTTGTTTAAAGAGAAGGACCCAGAATAATTATTTTGCCAGAGCGCATAAAAATGGAGGATCACGCTAAGGCGCGCGATTTTACGGAGTCCAGACAAGGCATGCAATGAGAGGGGCGCTAAAATCTTCTGAAAGAGAAAAAAAGACGGCCTGGGCCGTCTTTTAGGGGAATGAAATTACTTGTAGAGGTCGGCGCTGATAGTCAGGTTGCCGCCTTTCTCTTCCCACTGGCGGGTAATGTGATAATACTTGGCGCCTTTTTTCGCGGCGCGCTTCGCCACCTGGTACGAGATTTCCGTCATGCTTGAGTAATGACCGGTAAACTGAACGCTGTCAAAAGGCACCATCTGCGCGGCGGTAATTTTATTCACTTCCTGAATTTCTTTACCGTCCGGCAGCGTGACAGTGTAACGACCGCCTTTGCTTTCCTGGGTTTCAAAGTATCGGCCCACGGCAGTGCTTGGCGCAGCAGAGGTGGCGACGCCAGGAATTTCCACTTTCTTCGCTTCTTCGCCGCCTTTGGCCAGCGCTGCGCGGCCTGCATCGGAATCAGCCGGAATAGCGTCGGGGCTTTGCAGCACGCGTTTCTTCGCGTCAGCTTTATAAATATAAGCAGTGATGCGCTGGTTGCCGCCCTGGTTGGCATCTACCTGGCGCACAATATAAAACGAGGCGGCGCCTTTCGCTTTCGCCGCTTTGGTGATGGCGTCGTTAACTTCCGGCTGGCTGCGATAAAAGCCCTGAACGGTCACCGTATCGTAAGGCTCAAGGGCGATAGCCTGATCTTTGGGCAACTCCATCACGCCGTTAATGACGCGGTTTTTGGTCTCTTCGGCCTTCGGCGCGTTCTCATGATAAACGTCCGCCACCACGCGCCAGTTACCGCTGTTGCCGGTGTCGTTGGTATCCAGAATGTAGAAAGAGGCGGCGCCCATTTTATCCGCCCGACGCGATACGGCGTCAACCGCTTCGCCGATGGCGTTAAAACGGCCGGTGATAACGATACGGTCATAAGGCTTTACTGCAGCGGCCTGTTCTGGCGTTAACTCGGTGGCCGCCTGAGCGGACAGCGTGGTCACGGAAAACAGCGCGGACGCCAGAAGAGTGTACTTAAGCTTCATAAAAATAATCCTTCGCCATGCGCAAAAAAGGTACTCATACTGCCTGTGTACATTAACGTTTAGCCGCTGATTATTGCATTGAATGGGTTTGGCTGTCTGCGCCATTTTTCACACTCAATGCGACGTTTCGGTTACGCGGGATAACATTTGCTAATAGATGTCAAAAACGGGCGATTGACCAGAAAAATTGATAAAGGTTATTACTTTTTAAGTTAAAGACTTGTTAAAGAACACATTCCTGTCCGAGCAGAATCATGTTTTACCGTTGCGCTTAAGCGGAATATCGGCTTTCTCATCGTGATTTAAAGCAAAAATCCCTGTTATGCGCGCGCATGACTGCCTTTTTGCGGATAAGCGCAAAAATACCCGCAACCTGTGGTGGATCGGGGGCGCTAATTTCAGTAGGTTATAGAAAGTTTGTTACAGATTGATTTTCTGGCCGAAGCGGCGCGAGCCGTCTTCATTATGAAAACGAGTGGCAGACCATCATTCAAAACCGATGGAAGGGAATACTATGCGTATTGGTGTACCAAAAGAGCGGTTGGCCAATGAAACCCGCGTCGCGGCAACGCCTAAAACCGTGGAGCAGTTGTTAAAGCTGGGTTTTAGCGTCGCCGTTGAACATGACGCGGGTAAACTGGCGAGTTTCGACGACGAGGCGTTTGCTGCGGCAGGCGCGGAGCTGGCGACGAGCGAAACTGTATGGCAGTCGGACGTGGTGCTGAAGGTCAACGCGCCGCTGGAAGAGGAGATCGCGCTGCTGCGAGCCGGCACAATGCTTGTAAGCTTCATCTGGCCGGCGCAAAACCCGGCGCTGATGGAAAAGCTGGCTGCGCGCGGCGTGACCGTGATGGCGATGGATGCCGTGCCGCGTATTTCGCGCGCGCAGTCGCTCGATGCGCTGAGCTCTATGGCCAACATCGCCGGTTACCGGGCGATTGTTGAAGCGGCTCATGAATTCGGCCGTTTCTTTACCGGCCAGATCACCGCGGCGGGGAAAGTGCCGCCGGCGAAAGTGATGGTCATTGGCGCGGGCGTTGCGGGTCTTGCGGCTATCGGCGCGGCGAACAGCCTTGGCGCCATTGTTCGCGCCTTCGACACCCGGCCGGAAGTGAAAGAGCAGGTGCAGAGCATGGGCGCCGAGTTCCTTGAGCTGGATTTCAACGAAGAGGCGGGCAGCGGCGACGGTTACGCCAAAGTGATGTCTGAGGCGTTCATCAAAGCGGAAATGGCGCTTTTCGCCGCCCAGGCCAAAGAGGTGGATATCATCGTCACCACTGCGCTTATTCCGGGCAAACCGGCGCCGAAGCTTATTACCCGTGAAATGGTCGATTCCATGAAGCCGGGCAGCGTGATTGTCGATCTGGCCGCGCAGAACGGCGGCAACTGCGAATACACCGTCCCGAACGAGATTTTTGTCACCCCTCATGGCGTAAAAGTTATCGGTTATACCGACTTGCCGGGCCGTCTGCCGACCCAGTCTTCTCAGCTTTACGGCACCAACCTGGTGAACCTGCTTAAGCTGCTGTGCAAAGAGAAAGACGGCAACGTGGTGGTGGATTTTGACGACGTAGTGGTACGCGGCGTAACGGTTATCCGCGAAGGGGAAGTCACCTGGCCTGCGCCGCCGATTCAGGTTTCCGCACAGCCGCAGGCGGCGGTAAAACAGACCGAAACGGTCAAAGAGCCGGTGAAACCCGCCTCGCCGTGGCGGAAATACGCGCTGATGGCGCTGGCTATCGTACTTTTCGGCTGGCTGGCGGACGTGGCGCCGCGGGAATTCCTGGGGCACTTCACCGTCTTCGCGCTGGCCTGCGTGGTCGGCTATTACGTGGTGTGGAACGTGTCCCATGCGTTGCATACGCCGCTGATGTCGGTTACTAACGCCATTTCCGGCATTATCGTCGTCGGCGCGCTGCTGCAGATTGGCGACGGCGGCTGGGTGAGCTTCTTTAGCTTTATCGCCGTGCTTATCGCCAGCATCAACATTTTTGGTGGTTTCACCGTCACTCAGCGCATGCTGAAAATGTTCCGGAAGAACTAAGGGGTAACACATGTCTGGAGGATTAGTTACCGCAGCATACATTGTTGCCGCGATCCTGTTTATTTTTAGCCTGGCGGGGCTGTCGAAGCATGAAACCTCTCAGCAGGGCAACCGCTTCGGCATCGCCGGTATGGCGATTGCGCTTATCGCCACCATCCTCGGGCCGGAAACCGGCCACGTGGTATGGATAATCATTGCGATGGTTATCGGCGGCGCCATCGGCATGCATCTGGCGAAGAAAGTGGAAATGACTCAGATGCCGGAGCTGGTTGCCATTCTGCACAGCTTTGTCGGCCTGGCCGCCGTGCTGGTGGGCTTCAACAGCTACCTGCACCATAATCCGGGCCTGGACCCGGTGCTGGTGAATATCCACCTGGCGGAAGTGTTCCTGGGCATCTTTATCGGCGCGGTGACCTTTACCGGCTCCATCGTGGCGTACGGCAAACTGTGCGGCAAAATTTCGTCCAAACCGCTGATGCTGCCGAACCGCCACAAGATGAACCTGGCGGCGCTGGTGGTCTCCTTTGTGCTGCTGGTCGTCTTCGTGCGTACTGAAAGCGTGGGCCTGCAGGTGCTGGCGCTACTGCTGATGACTATTATCGCACTGGCGTTCGGCTGGCATCTGGTCGCTTCTATCGGCGGTGCGGATATGCCGGTCGTGGTTTCCATGCTGAACTCCTATTCAGGGTGGGCGGCGGCGGCGGCGGGCTTTATGCTTAGCAACGATCTGCTTATCGTCACCGGTGCGCTGGTCGGTTCGTCGGGCGCCATCCTCTCTTACATTATGTGTAAGGCGATGAACCGCTCGTTTATCAGCGTCATCGCAGGTGGCTTTGGCTCAGACGGCGTGGCGAGCACCAGCAGCGACGAAGTGGGCGAGCACCGTGAAATTAGCGCGGAAGAGACGGCGGACATGCTGAAGAACTCTCATTCCGTTATTATCACGCCGGGCTACGGCATGGCGGTGGCGCAGGCGCAATATCCGGTGGCCGAAATCACCGAAAAACTGCGCGCGCGCGGCATCAACGTGCGCTTCGGCATTCACCCGGTTGCGGGACGTCTGCCAGGCCACATGAACGTGCTGCTGGCCGAAGCGAAAGTGCCTTATGACATTGTGCTGGAGATGGATGAAATCAACGACGATTTCGCCGACACCGACACGGTGCTGGTGATCGGCGCCAACGACACGGTGAACCCGGCGGCGCAGGACGACCCGGGCAGCCCGATTGCCGGCATGCCGGTACTGGAAGTGTGGAAGGCGCAGAACGTCATCGTGTTTAAGCGCTCGATGAATACCGGTTACGCCGGCGTGCAGAACCCGCTGTTCTTCAAGGATAACACCCATATGCTCTTTGGCGACGCCAAAGCCAGCGTGGATGCGATCCTCAAAGCGCTGTAATCGTTTTTGTTGATAACGAACCGCTCTTCGGAGCGGTTTTTTTATTGGCGCAGCGAAAGCGCGGCATTAAAAAAGCCCGTCTGTTTGCACAGGCGGGCTTTCGCTTTACAGCGCCGCGACGTTAGTCGTCTTCGTCGTCGATTTCCACCGGCGTCTGGTAGTCGTCGGGCTTAATAACCAGCAGGTCGCAGCGCAGGTGGTCGATAACCTGTTCGGCCGTATTGCCGAGAAACGCGGCGGAAATACCGGTGCGGCCGATGGTGCCCAGCACCACGATGCCCGCTTCCAGATGTTCGGCCAGATCCGGGATAACCTCCTCGGGCAGCCCTTTTTCCACATGGGTCATCTTCTCGCTGATGCCAAATTTCTGCCGCAGCGCTTTCATCGCCAGCAGATGCTGGCCGCGGATAGCGTCGTTATACACGCTCGGGTCGAAATCAGGCAGTTCAATAGCGATATTGATAGGCGTGACCGGATAAGCGCCAACCAGGTGCACTTCGGTGTGGTTTACCTGTTCGGCAAGCTTCACCGTTTCACGGATGAGCTTTTCATTGAGCGCGTTGTGATAGGGCTCTTCACTGGCGAGATTGACCGCCACCACCGCTTTGCCGCCCTCCGGCCAGGGCTGGTCTTTCACCATCCAGACGGGGCAGGGACATTTGCGCAGCAGATGCCAGTCGGTCGGCGTGAAGATAACGGATTCGAGCTTGTCGTGCTGGTGGGTCATTTTCAGCAGCAGATCGTGCTTGCCGCTCACCACTTCCTGAATAATCGCTTCGAAAGGCCGGTTGTGCCAGACCACTTTGATATCGATTGGCACGCCCGCTTCAAGGTAGTACTGCGCCTGCTCGCGGATCCAGGCGGTGCGCTGGCTAATGACCCCCTGACGCATCGCCGTGCGCTCATCGGGAGACAGAAGGGTGGTCATTTCGTAAGAAAAGTCATAGATCGGCAAAAAGGCTTTGATTCGGCCACCAATCCGTTGATGCAGGTAAACTGCACGCCGTAACGCCGGCTGGTCATCCTGATTAGGATCGATGGCCACCAGCATGTTTTGATACTTTGCCATACAGGTTCTCCTTACAACTGCGTAACCACAGTCTGTAAGACAAGAGTAACCCATATATGTTGAATGAAACAGAGGGGAAATTATTGCCGGATCAATAAATCAGGAAATTCTATTGACCCGGCAAAAGAGTGAAATTACGCGACGTTACGGGACTGCCCGGCCAGCTCGGCAAGGATATCGCCATTTTCGATGGTGATGTATTTTCCCTTCACCGCCAGCATGCCGCTTTTCTGGAAACGTCCCAGCAGGCGGCTGATGGTTTCCACCGTCAGGCCCAGGTAGTTGCCGATATCGCCGCGCGTCATCGTGAGGCGGAATTCACGCGGCGAGAAGCCGCGCTGGGCGAAACGGCGGGAGAGATTATAGATAAAGGCCGCGAGGCGCTCTTCCGCATTCTTTTTGGAAAGCAGCAGGATCATATCCTGGTCGCCTTTGATCTCGCCGCTCATCAGTCTCATCATCTGCTGGCGCAGGCTCGGCATCTTGCCGGAGAGATCGTCGAGAGTTTCAAACGGAATTTCGCACACCATTGAGGTTTCCAGCGCCTGCGCGAAGCTCGGATGATGCGCAGTGCCGATAGCGTCAAAGCCCACCAGGTCGCCCGCCAGGTGAAAGCCGGTGATCTGCTCGTCGCCCTGTTCGGTGATGGTGTAGCTCTTAATGGTGCCGGAGCGGATAGCGTAGAGCGATTTCAGTTCATCACCCGCTTTAAACAGCGTCTGGCCTTTCTGAATCGGCTTTTTACGTTCAATGATGTTATCAAGCTGGTCCAGCTCGTGTTCATTCAGCGTGAAAGGGATGCATAACTGGCTGATACTGCAATCCTGGCAATGGATGGCACAACCGCCAGACTGAATGCGTCGAATAATTCGCTTTTCCGGGATCATAGGTCTGCTCAAGCCGTAATTGATATCGGTCAATTTTAACATCTTTTTGCCCACGACGTAAGTGTGGTGAAACATCAATCAGAAATTTATGAAACAGGGCATGCGCTTTTTTACGTCATGCCCTTGATATTCAAGTAAATGTATAATTAGCAGGCGAATTATCTGTTCAAAGCAGGAAATAACCTTCGTGACGCAGTAGCCATTCTTTACGCTGCACGCCGCCCGCATAACCGGTCAGCGCGCCGCTGCGCCCGATTACCCGGTGACAAGGCACGACGATACTGACAGGGTTCGCGCCGTTGGCCGCCCCTACGGCCCGTGCTGCGCCCGCGCGGCCAAGCGCTTCGGCCAGTTGACCGTAATGCATCACCTGGCCGCAGGGAATCTCGCGCAGTCGCTTCCACACTTCCCGCTGAAAGGGGGTGCCTGCGGTGGCGGTCGGCAGCGTATCGATAATGCTGAGGTTGCCGTCAAAATAGTCGCGCAGCTTATCGCTAAGCCCGCCGGGGTTCTCGCTTGCCGCCCGCCTGAAGCCCTGCGCGCCGTAATGGATAACCAGCAGTTGTTCCATTCGGTCGCTGTGCTCTTCCCACTCCACGGCGCGCAGGTTGAACTGCTCATCGCAAATTACCCACAGCGGGCCCAGCGGCGTCGCTATTTTGTCTTCCAGAAACGTCAGCATTTTTCCCTCGCTTATCCCAGGCGCGGATAGACGCCCGGCCCAATTGGCAGGCCGATAAAATACCACGCCACCAGCATCACTAACCACACCGCCAGAAAAATGAGCGGGTACGGCAGCACCAGCGAGTAATAAGTGCCAAGCTTCGCCTGCGGACGGTAACGCTGTAAAAAGCCGAGAAACAGCGGCACGAAAGGCGAAACGGGCGCCAGCGGGATAACCGAGGAGTCCGCCACGCGAAACAGCACCTGGGCGAAGGCGGGGTGGAAACCAAGCAGCATAAACATCGGCACGAAAATCGGCGCCAGTATCGACCAGATTGCCGAGCCGCTGGCGATAAACATGCACAGCAGGGAAGAGAGCAGCGCCAGGCCGACAAACGCCGGCACGCCGCTGAGCCCCGCGCTCTCCAGCATATCGGTCAGCCCCACCGCCATGAATTTCCCCATATTGCTCCAGTTAAACATTGCCACAAACTGCGCGAGGGGGAACACCATAACGATAAAACCGGCCATCTCTTTCATCGGGTCAATCATCAGTTGCGGCAGGTCGCCCTGACGGCGGATTTTGCCGGTGGCGATGCCGTAAGCGAGCGAGATGGCAAACAGAAACAGGATGATTAACGGCACAATGCCGCTGATAAAGGGCGAGGGCAGCACCGTGTGCTTCACCGGGTCGCGCAGCAGGCCGTTTTCCGGCACCACCAGCAGGGCCACGACGCCAATAAACAGCAGCGCCACTATGCCCGTCACCCGCAAACCGCGCCGCTGCTCACCGGTGAGTGTTTGCAGCTCTTCATCGCTTTGACCCTCCCAGCGGCCCAGGCGCGGTTCGATGAGCTTATCGGTTATCAACCCGCCGGTGAGCGTCAGCACAATCACTGAGGTTGCCATAAAAAACCAGTTATCGATGACGCTGACATGCATGGCCGGGTCGATGCTTCGCGCTGCCTCGCTGCTGATGCCGGAAAGCAGCACGTCGGTCGTGACGATAAGCAAATTGGCGGTAAAGCCGCAGCCGACGCCCGCGATAGCGGCGAGCAGCCCCGCTACCGGATGACGGCCGACGGCGAGAAAAATAAGCGCCCCCATCGGCGGCATGATAACCAGCGCGGCGTCAGACGAGATATGGCTGAAGAAGGCGATAAACAGCACCATGTAGCTTGCATAACGCGCGCTGACGTGGGAGGCCATTTTTACCATCAGCGTAGGCAACAGTCCTACACGCTCGGCAAAACCGGCGCCCAGCACCAGCGCGAGAATCGCGCCGAGCGGGGCGAAACCGCTGAAGTTTTTAATAACGTTAGGCAAAAACCAGTGCAGCCCGTCGGCGCTGAGCAGGTTTTTCACCGCCACCATTTTCCCGTCCGCCGGGTTGCGTACCGCCACGTCAAAGGCGGAAAGCACGGCGGTGGAAACAGCGAGAATAACAATCAGATAGATAAAGAGCAGAAACGGGTGCGGGACTTTATTTCCCACACGCTCCACCCAGCCATACAGCTTGCCGGAAGGGGTGTCCGTCGGTATGGAAGAGATACTCATGGGCGCTCCTCGGGTTGTCGTTGTGTTTGCGTTGTTGTGTTTGTGTTTTATTATTTTAAAGGTGACGGTGTCACGTGTTTCGGTATCGGGCAGTGGTAAGGCTGCTCGCTAACGGTCTCTCGATGCTCTTGCCGGCACGCCGTTAACAGCGTCGCGTCCTGTAGCACGCGTATTGCCGTGGCGCCCATCACTTTCGCCGCCAGCAGCATCCCTTTGTGCGCTATCGAGGTGCGACCCTGGCTTACCAGCTGCCAGGTGTGCAGCGGCGTGCCGACGGCGAAACAGGGGCTGAAGCACTGCGCTACCGGCAGCTTCCAGCTCACGTCGCCCACGTCTGTCGACCCCGCCAGTACGGCATCGGTGGCGGCCCAGGGCGCGACCTCGTCAATCAGCAGCGTGTGGCGGTGTTTTTTGGCGAAAGCTCTCCCCGCTTCGCCGCCGGTGTTGGCAATATTATTGAGGCTGTTTTGCAGGTCATTCTCGCTGAGCGTGGCGCGAAGGGTTCCGGCAAAACGGCGCTCCTCTTCACTCCAGCGCGGCGTGCCGAAATGCTGCAGCGCGTCGTACATCGCGCCTTCCAGCGTGCGGTTTGGCAGGTAGCTGGAGCAGGCTTTTTCAAAACGCGCCTGTACGGTGGTTTCGGTCATCAGCGCCGCGCCTTCGGCGATGTTGTTGATGCGCGCATAAATGCGCTGCGCCTCAGCCATCTCCGGTGCGCGAATCAGGTAAAGCACTTCCGCCTGCGCCTGAACGACGTTAGGCGAGATGCCGCCGGTATCGGTAATGGCGTAATGCACGCGCGCTTTTTCGATCAGATGCTCGTTGAGGAAGTTGCTGCCGGTGGTCATCAGGGTTACCGCATCCAGCGCGCTACGCCCGAGGTGCGGCGAGTTCGCCGCATGGGCGGCGATGCCGGAGAAGCGGTACGCCACCTGAATATTGGCCAGCGTGCTGGTGCTGAAGATCCCGGCGAACGCCTCCGGGTGCCAGGTTACGGCGGCATCGACGTCATCGAAAAGCCCTTCGCGCACCATAAAAGTTTTGCCGGAGCCGCCTTCTTCCCCCGGGCAGCCATAGAAGCGCACCGTGCCGCCGCCATGCTGCGCCAGCCAGTTTTTCACCGCCACGGCGCCTGCCAGCGCCGCGGTGCCGAGCAGGTTGTGGCCGCAGCCGTGGCCGTTGGCGCCTGGCGTTACCGGGCAGGGTTCGGCGGTTCCCGCCTGCTGGCTCAGGCCCGCCAGCGCGTCATACTCGCCGAGCAGGGCGATAACCGGTTTGCCCTCGCCGAAGCTTGCGACAAAGGCAGTTTCAATGCCGCCGGCATTGCGCGCGACGGCAAACCCTTCCGCCTCTAACGCCTGCGCCAGTCGCGCGGCGGACCAGCGCTCCTCAAAGCGGGTCTCCGGGTGATCCCAGATATCATCCGCAATGGCAATAAAATCGTCGCGGCGCGTCTCCAGCGCATCGTCAACAAATGCGTAAACGTTATCCATCACACACCCCGCTGCCAGGGAAAGTGAAGCGCCAGGCGCGAGAGGGTCATTGCCGCCACCGTCATCACCTGCTCGTCAAAGTCGAACCGCTCGTTGTGATGCCCGGCGCTGAGCTCAGTACCGAACACCACATAAGACGCTTTGCCGCCGCGCGCCTGCACCTGCGCCATCATCAACGTCGCGTCCTCTGAACCCGCAGGACCCTTCACGGTCTCCACCGCTTCTTTTACGCCTGCGCACTGCAACGCCTGTTCGCGGATAAACTGCACCCATTCAGGCGTTGGGCGACTGCTGGTGGCCGCGCCCATCATGCGCATCTCCAGCTCCACGCCGTGCATCGCCGCCGCGCCTTCAATCACCGCCTTTGCGCGTTCGAACACATACTCGTTGACCGCCTCCGTTTCGCCGCGGGTTTCCACTTTCATGGTGGCTGAAGCAGGCACCACGTTGCGCCCGCTGCCTGCCTGCAACAGGCCGACATTCACCCTGGAGGCGCCTTCGCTGTGCGGGGAGATAGCATGCAGGCCAAGCGCCGCCTGCGCCGCCGCCAGCAGGGCGTTGCGGCCCTGTTCCGGCTTGCCGCCCGCGTGAGAGGCCACGCCGGTAAAGCGCACGTCGAACTTGGTGGTCGCCATAAAGTTATCGCTGCCGCAAACCACCGTGCCCGCAGGGACGCCAGTGCCGATATGCACCGCGGTGAAATAATCGACATCATCCAGCACGCCCGCCGCCACCATGGCGCGCGCGCCGCGGGTGCCTTCCTCGGCAGGCTGAAAGATAAGCTTGATGGTGCCGTTGAGCTGCGCTTCGTACTTCTTCAACACGTGCGCCAGCGCAAGACCAATGGTGGTGTGGCCGTCATGGCCGCAGGCGTGCATCATGCCAGGGTTGCACGAAGCGAACCCTTCCCGAAAAGGACGGTGGCTCTCATCGAGCCGCTCATCGAGGTCCAGCGCATCCATATCCACGCGAAAGGCGATAACCGGGCCGGGTCGGCCGGTAGCCAATGTCGCGACCAGCCCCGTGAAGCCGCCGGAAAAGGCGGGCAACCAGCGTTCCACCGCCCCCTGTTCGCGGGCGCGCGCCTCTTCACGGGCCAGGGTCGCTTCATCCGGCAGGCCCATCCGCGCCTGGGCATTTACTACATCGCGCCCCAGCGCAAGCTGATAACCCAGCCCGTGCAGGATCTCCGCCACATGGCTTGCGGTTCGAAACTCCAGCCAGCCGGACTCGGCATAATGATGAAAATCGCGACGCCACGCCTGCATCTGCGGCGCAAGGGAGCGAAGGTAATCGGCGATAGGTTCCATAACGTTTTCTTTTCCTGTATCAGCAAAATAGGTGAGCCAGCTCACATTGTGATAGCTTTTGCTTATCACTCAGCGCTATTCATACGTTTTTACCGTTCAAGGCTTACCCTGACACAAGCCTTTGCTTTACAGTAGATGCCAGTTTCTTTTGTCTGATAAACAATGGTTATCGGGGTAGGGATGTCTTTTCAGGTTAAATTTCACCAGATCCGCGCCTTTGTGGAAGTGGCCCGTCACGGCAGCATTCGCAGCGCCAGCCGCACGCTTAATATCTCCCAGCCCGCGTTAACCAAATCGATCAAGGAGCTGGAAGAAGGGATAGCCGCGCGTCTGTTTATTCGCCGCAGCCAGGGGGTGGCGCTGACAGAATGCGGGGAGAGTTTTTATCAGCACGCGAGGCTGATTCTGGAAGAGCTGCGCGCCGCGCAGGAGGATATCCGCCAGCGCCAGGGGCAGCTTGCCGGACAGATAAACATCGGCCTTGGCGCAAGCGTAGCGCGAAGCCTGATGCCAGCGGTGATCTCTCGCTTTCACCAGCAGCATCCGCAGGTCAAAGTCAGGATTATGGAAGGGCAACTGGTGTCGATGATTAACGAGCTGCGCCAGGGCGAACTCGATTTCACTATCAACACCTATTATAAGGGGCCGTACGACAGAGAGTTCACGTTTGAAAAGCTGTTTGAAAAACCGTTTGCCGTCTTTGCCCGCCAGGGGCATCCGGCGGCGGCGGCCCGTTCGCTTGATGAGCTAATGGCTTATGACTGGACGATGCCGACCCCGCGCGGCAGTTATTACAAGCATCTGGAAGATCTTTTCCACCACCGGGCGCAGACGCCCCGCATCAGCGTGGTATGCGAAACGTTCTCTTCCTGCATAAGCCTGGTGGCGCAGAGCGATTTTTTGTCGATATTGCCGCAGGAGCTGGGCGCGGACCCGCTGCTGGCGCCGCGGCTTACGCAAATTCCGGTGGCGGAGAGCCTGCCGAAGGCCGCTTACTACCTGATCCAGCGGCGCGACACCACGCCAACGCCGCTCACCAGCGCCCTTATCACCGCATTTCGCCGTGAATCCCGCCCATAAAAAATAGAGCCTGCCGACATCAGCCAGGCTCTACAGGACACAGCAGTGCTTCCGGGACCTTGCCCCACACTTATTCCGTACACTGTGGGTATGAATATATATACGCGCTTTTCAGGCGGGACGTGATGACCGTTAAGTGACATCTTTCACAAATAGTTAACATTTATTTATCTATTCCTGTTTTTCGCTGCGAATTGCTCAAAAGGTAGGCAAAAAAGCGCCCTTAAGAAGAATTCCACTGGTTTTACATCCATAATTGTGGCTTCTTAGCGGTCCTCTTTTTCCGGGCGCGGTAGCGTTGAGCCGCGTGCGGAGGAGGGTTATAGTGTGAACCTTTGCGCAGTACCCGGAGGATTGACCGTGCACCCTGACGACAAATCGCTTTTTCTTGACGCCATGGAAGATGTCAAACCCCTTAAAAATTGTGAATCCACGCAGTGGGTGAAGCCGGTGAAAAACCGCGCCCCGCAGCGGCTGGATGCGCTGCAGCTGGATAACTTTCTCACCACCGGCTTTCTTGACATCATACCGCTCGCCGAGCCGCTGGAGTTTAAACGCGAAGGGCTGCAAAACGGCGTGCTGGAGAAGCTGCGCCTTGGCAAATACAGCCAGCAGGCGAGCCTCAATCTGCTGCGCCAGCCGGTGGAGCAGTGCCGCCAGCAACTGTTCGCTTTTATCCATCAGGCCCGTCGCGACGGCTTGCGCAACCTGCTTATCATTCACGGCAAAGGGCGGGAAGATAAGTCGCACGCCAATATTGTGCGCAGCTATCTGGCGCGCTGGCTGACCGAGTTCGATGAAGTGCAGGCCTACTGCACGGCGCTTGCGCATCACGGCGGCGCGGGCGCCTGCTACGTGGCGCTGAAAAAATCGGACGAGGCCAAACAGGAGAACTGGGAACGGCACGCCAAGCGCAGCCGTTAATCCAGCAGCAACGCCAGCTCCCGGGCGGCATTTTGCAGTTCCGGCAGCACGCGGGTTCGCAGCTCTTCAGCGGAAACCTGCCCCGCGTGCACCCCCACGTTCAGCGCCGCTTCCACACCCCCCTGCGGGTTCATCAGCGGCACCGCAATCGACCGCAACCCCATCTCCAGTTCCTGATCGTTTAGCGCATAGCCTTGCTGGCGCACCCGCTTTAGCTCTTCGCGCAGCTTCGCCACCGAATCTACCGTCTGCGGCGTATAGCGGATCATCGTAATGCGCCCAAGCAGTGCGTTTAACTGCTCTTCCGGAAGGTAACTTAAGAGCACGCGGCCCATGGAAGTGGACCAGGCGGGCAGGCGGCTGCCGATATCCAGATCGATAGTCATGATGCGCGAACTGGAGGCGCGGGCGATATAGAGAATGTCGTCGCCGTCCAGCGTGGCGATAGAGCAGGACTCATTGAGCATTTCGCTTAGCTGTTTCAGCACCGGCTGGGCGGCGCGCGCCAGCGGCGTCGAGGCGAGATAGGCGTGGCCGAGCGAAAGAATGCGCGGGCGCAGCTGATAGTTTTTGCCGTCTTCCGCATACACAAACCCGAGCTTGCCAAGCGTGTAGAGGCAACGACGCACGGCGGCGCGCGGGATGCCGGTCTTCTGGCTTATTTGCGAAATAGAAAGCAGCCGCCGCTGCGGCGTAAAAGCCTGAATCACTTCCAGCCCCCGCGCCAGCGAAGCCATAAAATTCGGGTCGCCCTTAAACGGGTCGGCGTCGCCGCTAAGGCGGTCTTGCGGGTGTATCGCCATCATTTTTCTCCTGATTACGCGCTCGATCACACTCTGTGAACAAAGATAACCCATGTTCGATTATCGCACCATATTTCGATTATCGCCCTTGACCGGACTCGTTAGCGGCGTCACATTTTGTTCGAACAACGCATAACGGTGCGATGATCGCACATCAAGGAGCAGAGGATGATTGATAAAAGCGTGCCCTCGCTGGAAGAGGCCGTCGCCGGGATCCCGGACGGCGCCACCATCATGATTGGCGGCTTTGGCCCCGCCGGTCAGCCCACCGAGCTGATTGACGCCCTGATAGCCCAGGGGGCGAGCGACCTCACTATCATCAACAACAACGCCGGCAATGGCGAAGTGGGGCTGGCCGCGTTGCTGAAGGCGGGGCGGGTGCGCAAAATGATCTGCTCCTTCCCGCGCCAGGTAGACTCCCAGGTGTTCGACGATCTCTATCGCCGCGGCAAAGTGGCGCTGGAACTGGTGCCGCAGGGCAACCTGGCCGCCCGCATTCAGGCGGCGGGGGCGGGGCTTGGCGCCATCTTTACCCCGACCGGCTACGGCACGCCGCTCGCCGAAGGCAAAGAGACCCGCGAAATCGACGGTCGCCATTACGTGCTGGAATACCCGCTGAAAGCGGACTTCGCGCTTATCAAAGCTTTCCAGGGCGACCGCTGGGGCAACCTGGTCTACCGCAAGGCGGCGCGCAACTTCGGGCCTATCATGGCGACGGCGGCCGCCACGACCATCGCGCAGGTCAGCCAGCTGGTGCCGTTGGGGGAGCTTGACCCCGAGCACATCATCACCCCCGGCATTTTCGTGCAGCGCGTGGTGGCGCTGGATCCGGCTTCCACTCTGGCGCAGAGCGCATAAGGATATTCACTGATGAAACGACTCACCCGTGACGAAATGGCGCAGCGCGTGGCGCGCGATATCCCGGAAGGGGCTTATGTGAACTTAGGCATTGGCCTGCCGACCCGCATCGCCAACTATCTGCCCGCCGATAAAGAGATCTTCCTGCACAGCGAAAACGGCCTGCTCGGCATGGGGCCGAAGCCCGCGCCAGGGGAGGAAGATCCGGAGCTTATCAACGCCGGAAAAGAGCACGTCACGCTGCTCACCGGCGGCAGCTTTTTCCACCACGGCGACTCGTTCGCCATGATGCGCGGCGGGCATCTGGATATTTGCGTGCTCGGCGCCTATCAGGTTTCCGCGTCGGGCGACCTGGCGAACTGGAGCACCGGCGCGCCGGACGCCATTCCGGCGGTGGGCGGCGCGATGGATCTCGCCATCGGCGCGCGCCAGGTTTTTGTGATGATGGAGCTGCTTACGCGCGAAGGCGAGAGCAAGCTGGTGGAAGCCTGCAGCTATCCGCTTACCGGCGTCGGCTGCGTCAGCCGTATTTATACCGACCTCGCGGTCATCGATATCACCCCTGAAGGGCCGGTCGTGCGTGAAATCGTCAACGGCCTCTCTTTTGAAGAGCTGCAGCGGCTGACGCCGGTCAAACTCAGCTTCGGGCAACTGGCGCAGAGCGCGTAAGGAACGATAATGACTCAGGCTTTTATTTGCGATGCGGTGCGCACCCCCTTTGGCCGCTTTGGCGGAACGCTGGCTGGCGTGCGCGCCGACGACCTGGCGGCGCTGCCGTTAAAAGCGCTGCTGGAGCGCAATCCGAATCTCGACCCGGCGCTGATTGACGACATAATTTACGGCTGCGCAAACCAGGCGGGGGAGGATAACCGCAACGTGGCGCGCATGGCGCTGCTGCTGGCAGGCCTGCCGGAAACGGTGCCAGGCAGCACCGTCAACCGCCTGTGCGGCTCAAGCCTCGACGCCATCGGCGTGGCGGCGCGGGCCATCAAAAGCGGCGAAACGCACCTCATGGTGGCGGGCGGCGTGGAGAGCATGTCCCGCGCGCCGTTTGTAATGGGCAAAGCGCAGAGCGCTTACAGCCGCAGTATGGCGCTTGAAGACACTACCATCGGCTGGCGCTTCATCAACCCGTTAATGAAAGCGCGTTATGGCGTCGATTCCATGCCGGAAACGGCGGAGAACGTCGCCGCGCAGTTTGGCATCAGCCGCGAAGACCAGGATGCTTTCGCGCTGCGCAGCCAGCTTCGCACCGCCCGGGCCCAGGAGATGGGGCTGTTTGACGACGAGCTTATCCCGGTGCTTATCCCGCAGCGCAAAGGCGAGCCGCTCAGCTTTACCCGCGACGAACACCCGCGCGCCACCTCGCGCGAGGCGCTGGCGAAACTCAAGCCGGTGGTACGGGAGGACGGTACGGTGACAGCAGGCAACGCCTCCGGCGTAAACGACGGCGCCTGCGCGCTGTTGCTGGCAAGCGAGCAGGCGATGCGTACGCACGGTTTGCAGCCGCTGGCGCGGGTGGCCGGCGTGGCGACAGCGGGCGTGGCGCCGCGCATTATGGGCTTCGGCCCGGCGCCGGCGGTGCGTAAAGTACTGGCGCAAACGGGTTTGTCGCTTGATCAGATGGACGTTATCGAACTTAATGAAGCGTTTGCCGCCCAGGCGCTGGCGGTAACGCGCGACCTCGGGCTGCCGGATGCGGCAGAGCATGTGAACCCCAATGGCGGGGCCATCGCGCTCGGCCACCCGCTTGGCGCTTCCGGCGGCCGCATCGCCATGACCGCCGCGCTGCAGCTTAAGCGCACCGGCGGGCGCTACGCCCTGTGCACCATGTGCATCGGCGTAGGACAAGGCATAGCGCTTATTATCGAACGCGTTTAAGGAGCCGGAATGAAACTTCTCACCCCGCTGCTGCGGCCTTCCAGGCTGACGCCGCTTTTCAGCGACGAAGCGACGCTGCAACGGATGCTGGATGTCGAGGCGTCGCTTGCGCAGGCGCAGGCGCAGTGCGGCATTGTGCCTGCGCAAGCGGCGGCAGTGATAGCGGACCATTGCAAGGTCGCGCAATTAGACCTCGGCGCGCTGGCGCAGGCGACGGCGGGGGCGGGCAACCTCGCCATTCCGCTGGTCAAGCAACTTACCGCCTGCGTAAAGGCCGCGGATGACGAAGCGGCTCGCTATGTGCACTGGGGCGCCACCAGCCAGGACATCATCGACAGCGGACTGATGCTGCAACTGCGCGACGCCTTCACGGAAACCGAAGCCTTGCTGAAGGATCTGCTGGCCGCGCTGGCGCAGCAGACGGCGCGCCACCAGCAAACGGTGATGGCGGGGCGCACCTGGCTGCAACATGCGCTGCCCACTACCTTTGGGCTGAAGCTCGCAGGCACGCTGGATGCGCTGCTGCGCTGGCAGGAAAGGCTGAAAGAAATTCGTCCGCGCGCGCTGGCTGCCCAGTTTGGCGGCGCGGCGGGGACGCTGGCGTCACTTGAGGAAAAGGGGCCGCAGGTGGCGCAGGCGCTGGCCTCAGCGCTTTCACTTTCGCTTCCCGACACGCCCTGGCACAGCCAGCGCGACAGGCTGCTGGAGGTGGGCGGCTGGTATGCAGGCGTCGCCGCCACGCTTGGCAAGTTCGCCAGCGATTTCGCCTTGCTGATGCAGACCGAAGTCGGGGAAGCGGCGGAGCCGGTAGCGCAAGGGCGCGGCGGCTCGTCCGCCATGCCGCACAAGCGCAACCCGGTTGCCTGCGCGGCTATTCTCACGGCGACCACGCGGCTGCCCGGCCTGATGGCGACGCTTTACGCAAGCCAGCTACAGCAGCATGAAAGGGCGCTCGGCGGCTGGCAGGCGGAGTGGGAGACGCTGCCGGACATTATTACCCTTGCCGGCGGGGTTATGCAGACCAGCCTTGAGCTGATCCGCGATATGCAGGTCTTCCCGGAAAAAATGCGCGAAAACCTGCACATCACCCATGGGCTGATTATGGCCGAGCCAGTGACGCTAAAGCTTGCTGAGCATATCGGCAAACAGGCGGCGCACCAGCATCTGGAGCCGCTTTGCCACCGTTCGCTGGATGAAGGCGTGGCGCTGCAGACGCTGCTGGTCGATGACGCGCTTATCCGCCGCTATTTTTCCGAAGACGAGATCGCGCGCCTGCTTTCGCCGCTGGAGGCGACCGGCAGCGCGCCGGTCTTTATCCGCCAGGTGCTGGCGCGTTACAAGGAATCGTTATGACACTTCATTATCAACTCGACGGGCCTGAAGGGGCGCCGGTCGTGGTACTCTCCAACTCGCTTGGCACCACGCTTTCCTTATGGGAGCCGCAGCTGGCGGCGCTGACAGCGCGCTTTCGCGTGCTGCGCTACGACACCCACGGCCATGGGCAAACCGCCAAAAAGGGGCAGGTGACGTTGTCACAACTTGCCGGGGATGTGCTTACGCTTCTGGATTCTCTCAACATTAAAAAAGCGCACTTCTGCGGCATTTCTATGGGCGGGCTGACAGGATTGTGGCTGGCGCGTTTCGCACCGGAGCGCCTGCTTTCCGTTACCATCGCCAACAGCGCGGCGAAAATTGGCGAGCCGGCGGGCTGGCTGGATCGCGCCCGTAGCGTGCGTGAGGAAGGGATGGCCACTGTTGCCGCAGGCGCAGCGCAGCGCTGGTTCAGCGAGGCGTTCCGTCACCGCTCGCCGCAGCTTATCGAGCCGCTTATTGACCAGCTTGCCCGGTCCGACGCCGAAGGCTACGCCGCCTGCTGCGAGGCGCTGGCCGAAGCCGATCTGCGCCATGAAATAAAGGCGATTACGCTGCCGCTGCTGGTTCTCGCCGGGGAGCAGGACCCGGTGACCACCGTCGCCGACGGCGAGTTTCTTCAGCAGCAGGTCGCCGGTTCGCAGCTTACGATAGTGCCCGCTTCGCATTTATCCAATGTTGAAGCGCCGCAGGCATTTAACGACGCGTTAATCGCTTTTTTACTCAGTCAGGAGGCACGGCATGCAGGATGAGGAACGTTACGAGCAGGGGATGGCGGTGCGTCGGGCGGTGCTGGGCGACGCGCATGTGGATCGTACGCTGGCCAACCTGACGCCGCTTAACAACGAGTTTCAACACTTTATTACCCGCTACGCCTGGGGCGAAACCTGGACGCGTCCTGGCCTCGATCGCCATACCCGCAGCATGATAACCATCGCTATGCTGATTGCCCTGAACCGCGAAGCGGAGCTGAAAATGCACCTGCGCGCGGCGTTTAACAACGGCGTCACGCGGGAGGAGTTAAAAGAGCTGATCATGCACTCCGCGCTCTATTGCGGCCTGCCTGCCGCTAACGCGACGATGCATCTGGCGCAGCAGGTTTTCGACGAGCAGGACGCGCAGCAGGAGGGTTAGGTTACTACGCTTATTCATGCGGCTTATTCATGCGCCCGGCCATTCTCGCCGGGCGTTTTGTTTTAAGGATTATCGCTTCTGCAAGCCTTGCTCGCCCGCGTTTTCACTTACTGATAGGCATTTCAAATGAAGATGATTCGTCTTTTATTCATATGTTTCTTCAATTAAAGAATGCTAGCATGTTCTGTGACTGAGTTAACGAATCAATGAGGCAGTATGAAAATCAAGCTCATCGCGGTCGATATGGACGGCACCTTTCTGAACGACAAAAAAACCTACGACAAGGCGCGGTTCCTGCAACAGTATCGCGCGCTGAAGGAAAGGGATATCCAGTTTGTGGTGGCGAGCGGCAACCAGTATTACCAGCTTATCTCCTTCTTCCCGGAAATTCGTGACGAGATCTCGTTTGTCGCGGAGAATGGCGCGCTGGTTTACGACCATGGCGAGCGCGTTCACCACGGCGCGCTAACCCGTGAGCAATATCATGCGGTGATTGACGCGCTCTCGGCGTTTGAGGGAATTAACTTCGTGGTCTGCGGCCTGGAAAGCGCGTATTACCAGGCGGGCGCGCCGGAGGCTTTTGTCAGCCTGATGGCAAAACATTATCATCGCCTGCAACCTGTAGAAGATCTCTACGCAATCGACGATGTTATTTTCAAGTTTTCGCTGAATCTGCCGGATGCGGAAATTCCTTCGCTGGTGGAAAGCCTGCACCACACGCTGGATGGCATCGTGAAGCCGGTGACCAGCGGCTACGGCTTTGTCGATTTAATCATCCCCGGCTCGCATAAAGCCAGCGGCCTGCTGCGCCTGATGAAGCGCTGGGGCGTGGAAAAAGCGCAGTGCGTTGCGGTGGGCGACAGCGGCAACGACGTGGAGATGTTACAGCTTGCCGCCTATTCCTTCGCTATGGATAACGCGGTGAGCGATGTGAAAGCGATAGCGAAATACGCAACCGGCTCTAACAACGACAGCGGCGCGTTGCAGGTGATTGACGCGGTGCTGAAAGGGGAAGCGCCTTTTAACGAGGCGTGAGAGTTGTCGCCGTACGGGCGGGGCGCGTAGCACACGGCGGGGCGCTTTGCTGAGCCGTTTTGGCAAGCGGCGGCACCCCTTAAAGGGGCGAGGGTGAAGCCCGAACGCCGCAAAGGCGGAGCGAACAACAACCCGGCGGATGGCGCTGCGCCCGCCCGCCGGGAGAGAGGGCTTACACGCTTCGCGCACTGAGCCACTGCTGCCCATACTGGTCCGCCACCAGCAGCGCGGCGTAAACCTGGTCTACCGTTACGCCGCCTGGCATATTGTGGATGGTTTCGCCTTCGGCGCAGGCCGCCTGCGCCACGAGGCGCATTTTCGCTGCCACATCTTCTTTGATATCCAGCTCTGCGAGGGTGACCGGCAGCCCGACCGCATGCGTCAGGCGCAGAACCGCTTCCAGCTCTTCCTGCGGCGCGTTTTCCAGCACCAGTTGCACCAGCGTGCCGAAGGCGACTTTTTCGCCGTGGTAATAGTGGTGAGCGTCGGGAATTGCCGTGAGCCCATTGTGCACCGCGTGCGCCGCCGCGAGTCCGCCGCTTTCAAAACCGACGCCGCTAAGATAGGTGTTCGCTTCCACTACGCGCTCCAGCGCTTCGGTAACTACATGCTGACGTGCGGCGAGCATCGCTTTTTCCCCTTCGGCCAGCAGCGTTTTATAGCAAAGTTCCGCCAGCGCGAGCGCGGCCTGGGTGCTGCGCCCGCCTGCCATGGTGCCTGCGCCGCTGCGTGCGCAGGCGCGCGCCTCAAACCAGGTGGCGAGGGCGTCGCCAATGCCCGCCGCCAGCAGACGCGCCGGGGCGCCCGCGACGATCTGCGTATCCACCGCCACGATATTGGGGTTCGCAGGCAACAGCAGGTAGCGTTCAAATTCGCCGCTGTCGCTGTAAATGACGGAAAGCGCGCTGCAGGGCGCGTCGGTAGAGGCGATGGTGGGCGCAATCGCCACCGGCAGCGCCATAAAATGGGCCAGCGCTTTGGCGGTATCAAGCGTTTTACCGCCGCCGATGCCCAGCACCGCGCCGCAGCGCGCGCGCTCAGCGAGCGTACGTAAACGGTTAATTTCGTTTTGCGAGCATTCACCGCCAAACGGCGCGATTTCCGCTTTCACGCCCGCCTGTGCAAAGCTTGCGCGAAGCTGTTCCTCTACCAGACCGAGCACGAATTTATCGCCCACCACCAGGCAGGTGGCCGCCAGCGGTTTGATATATTCCCCTATGCGCGCCAGCACGCCTGCGCCCTGGATGTATTTGCCGGGTGACTGAATAATACGGTCCATAAACTGCCTCCTTACGTTATAAGTTCCGATAACGAAACGGCTTTTCGCGTTTCTTTCTCAAGTCTACCCGCGCCAGGGCGCGCTTTTTTTGCGCTATATCCAGGCAGGATGTAAAAATCAGCGGCAAACAGGGACGTCGCTTAGCCGGGTGGTCCAGGCGGGCGAGAGGTATTCGCGCTTCATTCCCCACGCCTGTGTGATGCCCTGGCCGGCGAACCAGAGGCGATTTTTGCCCTGCTGATTAAGCTTATCCATCACCGTCATTAGCGCTTCGCTGTTGGCTTTTGGCGCATAGGGGTCGAAAAGATTGAGCTGCGCCACGCCCTGGCTGAAAAAGTCGCCCAGCATGACGCCAGCCTTCTGATAGTGCAGCCCTTCGCGCCAGATAGCCTCCAGACAACGGACGGCGGCGGCGAGAATATCGCGGGTGTCGTGAGTGGGCGTGGAGAGGGTGATGCCGGCGCGGTTACTGTAGTAAGGGGCATGCGCGTCGTGCGGGCTGGTTTTCACAAAAGCGCTGACGTAGCGGCAGTATTGCCTTTCGGCGCGCAATTTTTCCGCCGCCCGCGCCGCCCAGGTGCAGATGCCTTCGCGCACCTCTTTATAGTCGCTGACTTTTTTACCAAACGAGCGGGAGCTGATTATCTCCTGCTTCGTGGCGGGCGTCTCTTCAAAAGCCAGGCACGACTCGCCCCGCAGCTCGCGGACCGTGCGCTCCAGCACCACGCTGAAATTTTTACGGATAAAGCCAATATCGCTTTGCGCCAGCTGCAGCGCGTTCTCAATTCCCATGGCGTTAAGGCGCGACGAGAGCCGACGCCCCACGCCCCAGACTTCGCTCACCGGCAACAGGGCCATCAGCTTGCGCTGGCGCAGTGGGCTTGAGAGATCCACCACGCCGCCAGTTTTGGTCCAGGTTTTCGCCGCATGGTTAGCGAGCTTGGCGAGGGTTTTGGTTGGCGCAATGCCGACGCCCACCGTCAGCCGGGTATGCTGATAGACGGTGTCGCGAATCGCGCGACCGAAGGCTTCCAGGTCGCCGATACCGCTTAAATCGGCAAAGGCTTCGTCGATGCTGTAGACATCGACCCGCGGGCACATCGCTTCAAGCGTGGTCATCACCCGCTGGCTCATGTCGCCGTAAAGCGCATAGTTGCTGCTGAAGACCACCACGCCTTCGCGCTCCAGCAACGCTTTTTGCTGAAAGTAAGGCGCGCCCATTTTGACGCCAAGCCGCTTTGCCTGCGCCGAGCGGGAAATAATGCAGCCGTCATTGTTCGACAGCACCACCACCGGCTTGTTAAGCAGATCCGGCCGCCAGATAGTCTCGCAGCTGGTATAGAAGCTGTTAACGTCAATGAGGGCGTACATGGTTCTGCGCCCGTGTAGTTTGTCTCAGCGCGCCAGCGGCAGAGCGAAAGGCCGCCGGGCGAATAACGCCTGGCGAAAAGCGAAATCGGGTTGCGCCATCCATAGTGATCTCCTGAATACTGTTTTTATATACAGTATTCTTGAAAGCCGATGATAATCAAGGCGCTTTACGGACTTTTTTAGCCAATACGGAAAATGCCCTGCCAGCCGGGCCGAACCGTCAGCGTGACCCGCGGTTGCCAAACTGCAGGTTGATCATTCATACGCAGCGCTTCACGATACGGGCTGACGCAGGCAACAAGGGAAAACCATGCAATTACTTAATGAACTGGAACGATGGCTAACGGAAACGTTGCCTGAAGTGGCAACGGATCTTAACCCGGGCGCCGATGCGCAAACGCTGGAAGCCCTTCAGGCGATGCTGCCTGGCGCGCCGCTTCCGCCAGCCTTTCTCTCGCTTTATCGCTGGCACGATGGCCAGAAGATGGAGGTAAATAGCGGCCCGTGGTATGGGTTGAGTTTTCTGCCGCTCGACCAGGTGATGCAGGAGTTGAAAAGCTGGCGGGAGGTTGCCGAAAGCTTTTCGCCACTGGAGTGGGCAGAGATGAACAGCGGCATGTCGTCCACGCCCCAGGGGTATATTAAATGTGAATACAGCAATCCGCGATGGGTGCCTTTCGCCTGTGACTGGGGCGGAAATTATCTGGGTATCGATCTCGATCCCGACGCGCTGGGCGCCCCGGGGCAGGTTATTAACTTTGGTCGTGATGAAGCGCGAAAAATTGCCGTAGCGCCGGATTTAGACGCTTTCCTGGCATGGATGCTGACGGAACTGAAGGCGGGAAACGTCAACATCCGCGAAGAAGAAGATGGCGGCAGAAGTTTTAACACGCTGAGGCCGGAAAAATACCATTTTCTGGACTCGCTGGCGGTTATGTTTCCTGCGAAATAGCGGTAAAACGCGGCCCGGCGGCCGCGTTTTTTAGCGCAGCAGCATCAGCGGCAGGCGGCGGCGGAACAGCATGTCCGCCGCGTGGCGGCCGATAAAATAGCGCCGCCGCTGCGAGTGTCCCCAGGCGCCCATGACGATAAGGTCGATGTTATGCGCTTGCGCATGGCGGCAGAGCGAGTCGGCCACCGAGGTCCCCTCCAGCATAAACGCCTGCGCCCGGATGCCCGCTTTATGTAATGCCTCAAAGGCATCCTGAAGCGCGGTGGCATTGCCGTTTACCATCACAATATGGCATTCCATGCCGTAGAGCAGCGGGCTCGCCGTCAGGCGCGCCAGGTGTTTGCGGCACTCCATGCTGGCGTCGTAAGCAAACAGGGCGCGGGATGGCGCCGTGAAGGTCTCCGGCACCGCCAACACCGTTCCGCGATGCAGGCGAATCAGGCTCTCCAGCGGGCTGCCGACCGGGTGGCGCGCGCCGTCATCGCCGAGCACCAGCAGGCGCGTTTCTGTCAGTTCTTGCAGGATTTCGGCAGGCGAGCCCTGTTTTTGCAGCTGTTGCGCCTTCTCATAACCGGACGGCTTTAGCCGCGCGGCGCACTCAGCCAGCAAGTCCTGGCCCTGCGCCATGCGTAACCGCCGCCGCTCCGCTTCGACTTCCCCAAGTTGCGTTGTCAGCGACGTTTCACCGATCATGACGTCAGGGCGGTCAACCTCCGCCAGCATATGCAGCAGGGCGAGCGGCGCGCCGAGGGTGGCCGCCGCCCAGGCGGCGTAGTCGCATACGGAGCGGGCGGCGGCTGACGCTTCCAGGCAGGCAATAACAGGTTTATTCATCACTCTCCCTTTGCGACAGGTCGCCCGCGTTGTATTCCCTGATTATCCCGATAAACGCCCGCAGGCTGGCGGGAATATGGCGGTTCGCCGGGAAGTAAAGAAACAGCCCGGGGATTTCCGGGCACCACGCTTCTAACACTTTGACCAGCCTGCCGGCGTTTAACGCCTCCAGCGCGCTGAGCTCCGGCACATACGCGATCCCAAGGCCCGCCGCGGCGGCATCCACCATCAGGCGCGAATTGTTCAGGGTCAGAACGCCAGGCGCATCGACCGCCACCTCTTCACCTTTTTGGCCAAATTCCCACCGGTAACGCTTGCCGCCCGGCAACCGTTGGCGAATGCAGACGTGCCGGGAAAGATCCTGCGGGGTAAGCGGCGAACCGTGCAGGGCAAGGTAGTCCGCAGACGCGACCGTGATAAAACGCTGCGTTTTCCCGATGCGCACGGCGGCCATATCCGCCGGTACGGCTTCGCCAAGCCGGATGCCGGCGTCAAACCCCTGTTCGACAATATCGACCAGCCGGCCATCTTCCACTAAATCGAGCTCTACCGAAGGATAACGGCGCAACCAGGCGGGCACGACGGCGGCCAGCAACAGGCGAATCGCCTCTTCGCTGCCGTTGATGCGCAGCGTGCCTATCAGCTGCCCCTGCGTGTCGGCTGTCTCCTCAAGCGCCTGCTCCAGCCCGGCAATATGCGGCGCGATGCGCGTTAACAGCTGCTCGCCCGCCTGCGTTAAGCCCACGCTTCGGGTCGTGCGGTGCAGCAGACGAACGCCCAGCCGCGCCTCAAGACCCTTAATGGCATGGCTGAGCGCAGAGCGGGTGACGCCGGTCAGTTCCGCCGCCCGGCGAAAACTTCGCGCTTCCGCCACCGCCATAAAAGCCTTGAGATCGGCAAGCGTAGGCCGGTTAACTGGTGAATGCATTTCACCTCCTCATGCAGTTTAGCGTGGCTTATTTTGACAATCATACTGGCATAAGCTCAAAGGCGTACGTTTTTACTACAGGAGAGCGGAAAAATGGCAAAAACCTGGTTTATTACCGGCACCTCAACCGGCCTTGGCCGTTTACTGACAGAGCGTCTGCTGGCGCGCGGCGACAGCGTTATCGCCACCCTGCGCAGGCCCGGCGCGCTGGATGATTTGCAGGCGCGCTATGGCGAGCAGTTGCGCATAGTGATGCTGGATGTCACCGATACCGCAGCGACGCGGGCTGCGCTGAAGCAGGCTTTTGACCCGGCGGGGCGTATCGACGTGCTGGTCAACAACGCGGGCTACGGGCTGTTTGGCGTGGCGGAAGCGGTGAGCGATGCGCAAATCGAGCGGCAAATAGCCACCAACCTGACCGGCTCCATTCAGCTTATCCGCGCCGCGCTGCCTTATCTGCGCGCGCAGGGCGGCGGGCGCATTGTGCAAATCTCCTCTGAAGGCGGGCAGATAACCTACCCCAACTTTAGCCTCTACCACGCGACCAAATGGGGCATTGAAGGGTTTATCGAATCCGTGGCCCATGAGGTGGCGACGTTTGGCATTGATTTCCTGATAATCGAGCCAGGCCCGACCGCGACAAGTTTCGCCACCGGTCTTGACCAGGCCGCGCCGCTGCCCTGCTATGAGAATACGCCCGCAAGCGAGATGCGCCGCGCCATCGCCTCGGGCGACTTTGCCATTAAAGGCGATGCGGCGAAAACGGTGGAGGCCATTATCCTGACGGCCGATTTGCCCGCGCCGCCTTTGCGTCTGGCGCTCGGCAGCACCGCTTATCAGTCAATTAGCAAGGCGCTGGCGGCGCGGCGCAAGGAGCTGGAGGAGAATAAGCCGCTGACGCTCTCCGCCGACCGCGAGGATGACTGATGGGGAGAGGTTGAGACGCGGCCGTCGTTCAGCGGGCGATTCCACTTTTCGCATTCGCGCAAAGCCGCCGGAATCCGCAACTATACTTGCTGAACGACAGCCTCTCCCTGCGCCGGATAAAACATGACTGCCAACGACGCCAGCTCCTCTCCATGCCCCATCTGCAAGCACGGCATTATCGGCGACCTGCGAACCTGCGCGCTGGTCACCACGCAAGGCGCTATCGATTTCTGGTGCTGGCCGGAACTCGACAGCCCTTCGCTGTTTAGCGCCCTGCTGGATAATGAGCGCGCGGGCGCTTTTACGCTTTCGCCGCAAGGGGAAGGGTGGCGTTCCGTGCAGTTTTATCTGCCGGACAGCAATATTCTGCAAACCCGCTGGCTATCGCAGCACAGCGTCGTTGAGCTGAACGACTTTATGCCGGTTCAGGCCTCTGCGGAGGCGCTGCCTTGCATTGTGCGCCGGGTTAAAGTGGCGCAGGGTGAGGCGACATTAACCATGCGCTGTAGTCTGAAGTTTGATTACGCCAGGCTTACGCCCGATCTCCAGGTGCTGGAAAACACCGCCCTCTGGCAGGCGGAGAATCAGCAAACCGTCACGCTGAACGCTTCTGTGCCGCTGACCGCCGAAGAGGGGGCTGTGCAGAGCCAGTTCACGCTGCGCTGCGGCGAAGAGGCTTTTTTTATTCTCGGCAGCGAAGCCGTGATGGCGCAGGGGCAGCAGGAAGTGGAACGGCTGCACCACGATACCCTCGCATTCTGGCAGCAGTGGGTCGGCAAAAACAAATACCGCGGGCGCTGGCGGGAGATGGTGATCCGCTCCTCGCTGGTGCTGAAACTTTTAAGCTCAACACGACATGGCTCTATCGCCGCCGCTGCCACGTTCGGTCTGCCGGAGCTTATCGGCGGCGAGCGCAACTGGGACTACCGCGCCGGCTGGATCCGCGATGCGTCCTTTAGCTGCTATGCGCTTATCCGTCTTGGCTATATTGATGAAGCGAAAGCGTTCGGCCACTGGGTGCGCACCTGCATGGAGAACAGCCAGTTTGAGCCGGATAAATTGCAGGTAATGTACCGGCTGGACAGCGGCACCGATTTACAGGAGCACGAACTGCCGCACCTGGCAGGCCACTTCGGTTCAACGCCGGTGCGTATCGGTAATGGCGCTTACCAGCAGCGCCAGCTGGATATCTACGGGGAACTGCTGGACACCCTTTATCTCACGACAAAATATGGCGACGGCATACCGCATCGCGGCTGGCAGCACGTTATCCGGCTGGTCGATCACGTCTGCGATATCTGGAACAGCCCCGACGCCGGGATCTGGGAGATGCGCGGCGAGCCGGAGCACTTTCTCTACTCGCGCCTGATGTGCTGGGTGGCGCTCGACAGAGCATTGCGCCTTGGCGCTAAACGCTCGCTGTCGATGCCTTATGAACGATGGGAAAGCGTGCGCCAGGCTATCCACGAAGATATCTGGACCCACTTCTGGAACCCGGATCTCGGCCATTTTACCTCGACCCGCCATGGCAGCGATCTCGATGGTTCCATGCTGCTGATGCCGCTGTTTCGCTTCGTCAGCGCCAAAGACCCCGACTGGCTGGCGACCCTCGACGCCATTAAAAACAAACTGGTGCGCGGCGGCATGGTGCGCCGCTATATCGCCAGCGAAACGCCGGCGGACTCCCTGCACGGCGAAGAGGGCTACTTCGTCGCCTGTTCGTTCTGGTATGTCGAATGCCTCGCCCGCGCCGACCGGTTAGAAGAGGCGCGCATCGAATTTGAAAAAGTGCTGATCCACGCCAACCATCTGGGGTTGTACGCAGAGGAATTTGATCCGCTCGGCAACGCGCTGGGCAATTTCCCGCAGGCGCTTTCTCATCTGGCGCTTATCAGCGCGGCGTATTATCTGGATAAGAAAATGGCCGGGGAGGAGCTGACATGGCAGCCGTAGCGGGGCGTTTACAGAAAGGGTAAGCCGCGCAGTGGCGCACGGCGCGGCTCATGAGGTTTAAAATCAGAATATCAGCTGTACTTTCGCCGCGCGTTCTTTATCTGAGGCGAGTTCCAGCGCGGCGACCGCCTCTTCCATGTTTAATTGCGCAGAGAGTAACGGCAGCGGGTTGATTTTCCCTGCCTCCAGCCATCTGACCGCAGTAGTGAACTCGTCGATAAAGCGGAACGAGCCGCGCAGCTGGATCTCTTTCACCAGCAGCGGTCCGACAGGGTAGTTTACCTCCGCCGCGCCCATACCGAGCTGCACGATAATGCCGCCGGGGCGGGTGTAGCCCACCACCGACGCCACCGCAGAAGAGGCGCCGGAGGCTTCAAAACAGACGTCGAACGCGCCGCCATTCGCCGACCATGCCTCAATAACCTGTTCGTCACGCGGATCCTGCGCGCAAGACGCGCCCATCTCCTGCGCCAGCGCCCGACAGCGTGCGCTGATGTCCGTGGCGATAACCTCGGTTGCGCCAGAGGCGAGCGCCGCTGCGATAACCAGACAGCCAATCGGCCCTGCGCCGGTGACCAGCACGCGCTTGCCGGTCAGATCGCCCGCCTGCTTAACGGCGTGAATACAGACGGCGAGCGGCTCGGCGAAAGCGATCGTTTCAGGTTTTGCGGCTTCGGAGTAGGGCACGCATTGCGCCGGATTAACCGCGACATATTGCGCGAATCCGCCGTTCACATGCGGATAAAACTGCGCGCTGCCCATAAAGCGCATTGCGCGGCACAGGTTCTGTTTGCCGCTGAGGCAAATGTCGCACTGCTGGCAGGGCTGGGAAGGGTTAATGGCCACGCGCTGGCCGGGCTTCAGGGCGCTTTCACGCGGCGCCTGCTCAATGACGCCGACAAATTCGTGTCCCAGCACCATCGGCGATTTGAGCACGGACATGCCAGCCCGGCCATGCTGGAAATAGTGGATATCAGAGCCGCAAATGCCCCCGCGCTCTACTTTGACCAGCACCTGATCCTCATTCCAGGCGAGGGTGTGAGTTTCCAGGCGCACATCACGCGCCCCTTTAACCATGACGGCTTTAACAGTTTTATTCTGCATGATGTCCCTCTACGCGTTAGACGGTGTGTTGAATTTTTCCTTTTTCCCCGCTTCCTGCTCACCTTCGGGCGGCGTCATGACCTCAATTTTGCCGACAAGGAACAGGTAGGCGAGAAAGCCCGCCAGGGCAACGGCGGCGATATACCACATCGCATACTGGAAATTCTGGGTGCGCTGCAGGATCACCCTGATAATGATGGGGCTCGCGATCCCGGAAAGGTTGCCGAAAATATTCAAAAAGCCGCCGATGGTGCCGATCAGATGGCGGGGAATGACATCGCTGCACACCACCCAGCCCAGATTCGAGAAGGCGTTGGCAAAGAAAGCGACCGACAGAATGGCGATGGCGATCGCCGGGCTTTCCTGAAAGAAGTTAACCAGCGCGATGGAGCAGGTCAGCAGCATGCCGGTCATTACCGGTAATTTGCGGGCGAAGGTGCGGCTGCGGCCGCGTTTTAGCAACAGGTCGCTCAGGGTGCCGCCGCACAGCACGCCAGCCATCGCCATAAGATAAGGGAACATCGCACCGATACCCGCTTTGTCGATAGAGAGGTGCAATCCTTTTTCCAGGTAAACGATAAACCACGTCAGGAAGAAATAGAGCGTGGACGAGGCGGCGAACTGCGCAATGAAAAGCCCCCAGGTGGTGCGCTGGCGTAAGATGTAGCGCACGGAGGGCCAGTCGACGCGGTTGTCGGTTCCCTGAGATGCTGAACCATAGCCGCCGCCCTGGCGAATTAACGTCAGCTCCGCCTGGTTCACGCGTTTGCTGTGCTGCGGGTCGCGATAGGCGATAAGCCAGTAAATGCCAAAGACGATGCCCACCAGACCTGAAATATAAAACGACATCTCCCAGCCCCAGCGGCTAACGATAAACGAGAGCGCGGGCGTAAGCAGCGCAAGACCGATGTATTGCGCGCTGGAATAGGTTGCCGTCGCCCGGGCTCGCTCGTGGTCGGGAAACCAGGTCGCGATAATTTTGGTGTTAGAGGGAAACGAGGGCGCTTCCGCGATGCCCACCAGCGCGCGACAGGCCAGCAGCATCATGAATGACGCCGTGGCGGTGGTGAAAAAGTGGTGAGAGGCCAGACCCATCAGCAGCGTGAAGACGCTCCAAAGCACAATAGCGCTGCCGTAGAGCCAGCGGGAACCGATCCGGTCGAGCAGGTAGCCCACCGGGATCTGGCTCATGGCGTAAAACCAGGTGAACATCGAAAAAAGCAGGCCAAGCTGGGTGGCCGATAAGGCGAACTCACCCTGGATATGCGAACCCGCCACAGAGAGATTCGCCCGATCCATATAGTTAATCGCGGTAACAACAAACAACAGGGTAAGCACTGAGAATCGGGTACGAGTAGGTTTAGCGTTCATTCGTTAGCCTTTTTTCAGTCAGCGACAGGCGGCGTTCCGGCGTTCAGCGCAGGAAGCGAGCCGGCGATTAAAGGGTGGCGAGCCAGCCGCCATCGACGTAGATCATTTGCCCGTTCACATAGTCGGAGGCGGAAGAGGCGAGGTAGACCGCGGTGCCAATCAGCTCCTCGGGTTTGCCCCAGCGGCCGGAGGGGTTGCTGTTGCGTACCCACTGGTCAAACTCCTTGTTCTCGACCAGCGCGGCATTCATGTCGGTGAGGATATAGCCGGGGCCGATGCCGTTGGACTGGATGTTATAAGCCGCCCATTCCGCCGCCATGGATTTGGTTAACAGCTTGATGCCGCCTTTGGCTGCGGTGTAGGGCGCGACGGTTGCCCTCGCGGCTTCGCTGGTGAGCGAGCCAATATTAATGATTTTCCCGCCGCTTTGACGGGCCACCATGCGTCGCGCCGCAGCGCGCGCCACCAGGAAAGCGCTGGTCAGATTTATATCCAGCACGCGCTGCCAGTCGCTCAGCGCAAGTTCCAGCATGGGTTTGCGAAACTGAATGCCGGCGTTGTTAATGACAATGTCGACATGCACATTTTCCGCATCAAGCTGGCTGAAGACGCGCTCGATTTCCTCTTCGCTGGCGACATTAAAGAGAAAACCGCGGGCGTTGAAACCCTGTGCGTTAAGCTCAGCCAGCGCCTTGTCCATATGCTGCTCGCTGGTGCCGTTCAGGATAACCGAAGCGCCCGCCTTCGCCAGCCCGGCGGCATAAGCGAAGCCCAGTCCGCGGGTGGATCCTGTTATCAGCGCCGTTTTACCCGTGAGATCGAAAAGATTGCCCATTTCATTCCTCATGTAACATGACTAACAAGTTAATGCTAATGGTTGTACTGGAGGCGAGCGGCGACGGCAATTGCGGAGGCGAGAAAATGACGGTTAACTCACAAATATTTAACAAAGGCAGACGGCGAAACGGCGTGGTTTTTAACTATCTTTTTGATGTTAAATAATATTTCTTAACTTTGCGACAGGGCGACAGAATGGCGCGTAAAATTTATCTTGTGATAAACAGCCGGACGCGTTAAAAATTCGAACATGTAGGACAAGTACGATAAAGGCTAATGACGTGACGCTGGAAAGTGTGCAAAAGCATAACATTGTGGATGTTATCTATGAGCAGATGAAAAAGAACATCCAGGAGGGAGTCTGGGAGCCTGGCTGTAAGCTGCCTTCTGAAGCGGAACTGACGGCCACGTTTCAGGTAAGCCGGGTAAGCGTCAGAAGCGCTGTTCAGAAGCTGCGTGATTTAGGCGTTGTAATTACGCATCAAGGGAAGGGGACATATGTGACCCGCGATGCGGCGCGCTACGGCGCGTTTAATGATAACCAGCCCATTCTTCATCTTTCCCAGGAAGAGTTCGACCATATGCGGGTGTTTCGCCAGACGGTGGAGTTTCGCTGCATGGAGCTCGCCGTGCAGAACGCCACGGACGAGGATATTCAGGAGCTTGAAAAGGCGCTAAGCCGCATGCTGGTTAACAAGGATGACTACAAAAAATATTCGCTGGCGGATTACGATTTCCACCTGGCGATTGTTAAAGCCTCCCATAACTCTATCTTTATTCATGTAATGGAGTCGCTGAAGGGCATCTATGTTCACTACCTGGAGGAGCTAAACCGGGTGCTGGGAATAACGCTTGAGAGCGTAGAGGCGCACATCAAAGTCTATATGGCGCTGAAAAACCGCGACGCTTCGCTGGCCACAGAGACGCTCAACAGCGCCATGACCCATAACGTGCATGCCATTAAAGACGTACGCCACAACTGATTGCCTGTAAAAGCCCGCCCCCGGGCTTTTTAATGCTTTTAACATGTAGGACATCATACAAGATACGCGAGGAACTTCATGAGCAACCTGAAAATAACGGATGTAAAAACGATACTGACGGCGCCGGGCGGCATTGACCTGGTGGTCGTGAAAATTGAAACCAGCGAGCCGGGGCTGTACGGTCTGGGGTGCGCCACGTTTACTCAGCGTATTCATGCCGTTTCCGCCGCTATCGACAACTACATGAAGCCCTTTTTGCTGGGCAAAGATCCCGCCCGCATTGAAGATATCTGGCAGTCGGCGGCGGTTAGCGGCTACTGGCGCAACGGCCCGGTAATGAATAACGCTTTATCCGGGGTGGACATCGCGCTGTGGGACCTGAAAGGAAAGGTGGCCGGGTTGCCGGTGTACGAACTGCTGGGCGGTAAGTGCCGCGACGGGGTGGCGCTCTATCGCCATTGCGACGGCGCTGACGAGGTGGAGGTGGAAGAGGCCATTCTCGCCCGCATGGAGGAGGGGTATCAGTATGTGCGTTGCCAGATGGGGATGTATGGCGGAGCGGGCACCGATGACCTGCGGCTTATCGCCGGTAAGCTTGCCAAAGCCCGTAATATTCAGCCGAAAACCTCGCCGCGCGCCCGGACGCCGGGCGTTTACTTTGACCCGGACGCCTATGCGCGGGCGGTGCCGCGCCTGTTCGAGCATCTGCGCAATAAGATTGGCTTCGGCGTGGAGTTTATTCATGACGTTCATGAAAGGATTACGCCGATAGCCGCCATTCAGATGGCGAAATCGCTGGAGCCTTATCAGCTGTTTTTTCTTGAGGACCCGGTTGCGCCGGAAAATATCGACTGGCTTACCAAAATGCGCGCGCAAAGCAGCACGCCGATAGCGATGGGCGAACTCTTCACGCAGATCAACGAATGGAAGCCGCTTATCCAGAACCAGCTTATCGATTATATCCGCTGTCACGTCAGCACCATCAGCGGCATTACGCCTGCCAAAAAACTGGCGACCTTTGCCGAGCTTTATGGCGTACGCACGGCATGGCATGGCCCTGGCGATATTTCACCGGTCGGGGTGGCCGCCAATTTGCATATCGATTTGAGCATCACCAACCTTGGCGTGCAGGAGTATACCCCGGTGAACGACGCGCTGATGGAGGTCTTCCCCGGTTGCCCGGAAATAGAAAAAGGGTATGCGTACCTGAGCGACCGTCCGGGGCTGGGCGTCGATATCAATCTGAAAGAGGCGGCGAAATACCCGGTCTCCGGCGGCATCCCGGAGTGGACCAATGCCCGTTTACCGGACGGCACCGCCGCGCGGCCCTGAACACTGCTGGCAGACCCGCCTCCGTTGGCGCGAAGGCGGGGAACCTGTCGTCATGAAAACGATGCACGCGACGGCGTGAGGCGCTTTTCATGCGGGCAGGGCAATTATCGGGCACGGGATGGCGCCTTAATCTGGCCAGTACGATTCCGCTTTGACTTTCAATAGATACCGTAAACGCTGCGCTTCCTTTTGCGGTGGGTGTCCAAAGAACCGCCTGAACTCTCTGCTGAACTGTGTCGGGCTGATGTAACCCACCTTCAGGGATGCTTCGCTGGCCGTGATATTTCGCTTCACCATCAGAAAGCGCGCCTGATGCAGCCGGATAGATTTCAGATACTGCATGGGCGTGGTGCCGGTAAAGGCCCTGAAATGACGGTGAAAAGAGGGCGCGCTCATTCCCGCCTCCTTTGCCAGCGCCTCGACGTCAAGGTTATCCATAAATCGGGTATGCAGCGTACGGATAGCCGCCGCAATTTGTCTGAAATGCCCTTTGCCGGAAAGCGCCGCTCTGACGGAGGCACCCTGTTCATCCATCAACACCCGATAGTAGAGCTCTTTGAGAATACCTGGCCCCAGCACCCTGGCTTTCACCTCATCAGAGACCACGGTCAGGAGACGGTAAACCGTATCGGTCAGCTCATCGCCGAGTGGGGAGGAAAAGAGCGGTCCTGGCTTTTCATCGCCGCTGGCGCGCGGTTCTCCCAGTTCAATCAGTATTTCGGCAATCACCGCGACATTAAGCGATATCGACATCGCCAGAAGCGGCGTTTCCTGGCTTGCGACCGTCTGGCTGGTAAAAGGGAGAGGAACGGAAACGACCAGGTAGTGTTGCGGATCGTAGGCAAATTCTTGCCCACCCAGCAGGCCTGTTTTTTTCCCCTGCAGGACGATGACGATGCACGGCTCATACAGCACGGGCGTGTGCGGCATGGACTCATTAACCCGCAACAGCTTTATCTCCTTCATGCAGGTCCGCGAATACCCTTCTTCCGGCGTCAGCGCCAGGAAAGCCGCAATCATTTTTTGTGTTAGCGCTGATGTTAGCCCGGGCACGACGCCTCCTGAAATAGAAAAAAAGATAATTTATGCGCCTGAAAACAACGTGTCCAGCATGATTTTGACAGGAAAAGGCAATGTTTGGACAGCCGCTGTCATTGTTGCAAAGGGGCGGGTTTTTTATCCTTTTCCCCGCAGTCAGGAAGCGATCTCAGGCGGCATCCGTCTGAGTCGTCTGTCTGGCTTATTAAAACCGTGCTTCGCGGCCAGCCATCGTTTTGGCAAGGCGCCGCGGCGTGCAATGAGGCGCCCCCATTCCGGAGGAATAAACAATGACCGATTATGCAGGGCTAAAGAACAAGGTTGCGATAGTCACTGGCGCGGCAGGCGATATCGGTAAGGCAACGGTAAACCTGCTTATCCGCCATGAGGCGAAGATCCTGGCGCTGGATATTGACCCCGCCGTACATTCCCTGGCGCAGGGCGAGCGGGTTATCACCCAGGTCTGCGATGTGAGCCGCGAGCAGGATGTCGTCAGCGCGGTGGCGCGTGCGCGGTCGGCGTTCGGGCAGGTGGATATGCTTATCAACAACGCGGGAATAACCCTCAATAAACCCGCGACGGAAACCGCGGTGGAAGAGTGGGACCGCATTATGGCGGTTAATGCCAGAGGGTACTTTCTCTTTTGCAAAGAGGCTCTTAAGGCGATGCAACCCCGCCAGCAGGGAGCCATCGTCAATGTTGCCTCCATCGTTAGCGTGGTCGGCATGAAGACCACGGCGGCCTACTCCGCATCGAAAGGCGCCATTGCCCAGTTAACCCGGGTTCTGGCGCTGGAAGCGGCGGAGCAGGGCATCCGCGTTAATGCCGTGGCGCCCGGCGTTGTCGAAACCGATATGCTTTCCGGCATCGTCGAAGACAGCCGTGCGACGCTTGCCAGTTACGGCCATGCGCACCCGCTTGGACGCGTGGCGCAGCCGCAGGAAATCGCCGAAGCCATTGTCTGGCTGGCTTCGCCGAAAGCCAGCTTTGTTACTGGAACGGTATTGATGGCTGATGGCGGTTATACCGCGCAGTAAGCAGGAGAATTAAATGAAACAGCACAGCATTTTAATCGTCGGGGCCGATAAGGGACTGGGATTAGGGCTGGTGGAAGCGTACCTGCAACTGGGGTGGCACGTTTTCGCCACACATTTACCTACGGCTGAGCTGGCCTCGCTTAACGCCCTCAGCGCGGCATACCCGGACAGACTCGCTACCGGAGCGCTGGACGTGACGGAGGCGTCGCATATCGCCCCGCTTATCGCAAGGCTTGCAGAAAGCAGATTCGACATCATTTTTATGGTCGCCGGCATATATGGCCCGCTACACCAGTCGGTCATGCAGGCAACGGATGCCGAGTTCCGGCAAATCATGATGACTAACGCTTTTGGTCCGGCGCGTCTGGCGAGGCATCTTTTGTCGTTGCTTGAGCCTGAAGGGGCGCTGGTATTTATGTCGTCGCACCGCGCAAGTATTGCCGGCTATACCGCGCCCGTAGCCGCGCTGGAACTCTACCGGGCCAGTAAGGCGGCGCTGAATATGCTGGCGCGCTGTCTCTATATGGACATCAGGCAGGGGAATCAGACGGTGATATCGCTTCACCCGGGCTGGGTCGATACGTCAATGGGAACGCTGGATGGCGCCGTCGAGGCGGAGATTGATGTCGGGACGAGCGTAAAAGGCATGCTTAACGTCATCGAACAACACCGTCACGATAAAAAGCATCTTTTTATTGATTATGAAAACAGGGTCTGGCCCTGGTGAGACGGGATAAAACCGGGCCAGAAGCATGGCCCGGTTTTAACGCGCAGAAACCCTCCCGGCAATGTCGCCACATCATTGTTAGCGCAGGCCGCTGTGATAAACGGCCTTTTCGCGCCCGCCGTGTTGGCCAGGGCGGTATTGGCGCAGGCCGCTTTTCCTGGCTGTTATTCCAGCAGACTACGGTGCAACGCCTTGACTGCGCTGTCTGCAAATTGCGCTGGCAGCAGGAAGCAGAGGGCGTGACGAGACGCGCCGTGGCAAATCATTCGCACCGGGTGGTTTTCCAGCTCAGCAAAGACCTCTTTGCACACCGCCGCGCCCTCGGAGAGCGCATTGCCGATCAGCGAGACCAGCGCCAGCCCGGTCTCGACCTCGACATGGCAGTGCGACGACAGCTCGGTGAGCAGCGCGGTGGTCAGCGTATCCGCCTCGCCTGAGGTGGCGCTGGTGGCGTTGAGGATAAGCGCGATGCTGGTTTCTGAGGTCGTCACCAGATCGAACGCCATTTCGTGGCGCGATAACATCGCAAAGGTGTCGGCTAAAAAGCGGTGCGCGGGCTGCGCGTTTACGCTGGATAAGGTTAATAACGTCTGTTGACGGCGCACGGCCAGGGCGCGATAACGCGACGGCGTCGCCACATCGCGGCAAACCCGCGTGCCGCCCGCTGACGGGTTGCTGCTGGCGCCGACAAAAACCGGAATATCTTTGCGCATTGCCGGCAGCAGGGTCGCCGGATGCAGCACTTTGGCGCCAAAGGTCGCCATTTCGCTGGCTTCGGCGAACGAGAGGTTATCAATACGCTTCGCCTGGGGGACGATGCGGGGATCGGTGGTGTAGATCCCGGCGACATCCGTCCAGATATCCACACGTGAAGCCTGCAACGCCTCCGCCAGCAGGGACGCGGTGTAATCGCTGCCGCCGCGACCAAGCGTGGTGGTGCGTCCGGCCGCGTCGCTGCCGATAAACCCCTGCGTCACGACCAGCGTCTGTTCGATACGCGGACGTAAGTGGTTTTCCGCCATCGCGGCGATGGCGCTTATCGCCGGCGCCGCGCAGCCGAAAGTGTCATCGGTGCTAATCACTTTGCGGGCATCAAACCACTGGGCTTCCACCTCCTGTTCACGCAATACTTCCACAAACAGCAGGGAAGAGATCATCTCCCCATGGCTCACCAGTTCATCGCACAGCGCGGCGGAACGGGCAACGGCCGCCATTTCAGCCAGGCGATGGATGTTGTCGAGCAGACGATCGATCTCCTGGCCAATCGCTTCGGGCTGTTTCAGGCGTGAAAGGATGTTGTATTGCAGAGAACGCAGGGTTTCAATTTTGTCCAGCCGGAGGCGGCTTTCAAGGCCGCTTGCGAGTTCGACTAACAGATTGGTGACGCCGGCGGAGGCGGATAACACCACCAGACGGACGTTTTTATCAGCAAGGACAAGGCTGGCGCTACGGCTCATCGCGTCAAAGTCAGCGACGCTGGTTCCGCCAAATTTGGCAACGATGAAGTGTGGATAAATGCGAGTCATAACAATCTCATATCAGGGCGCCATACGTTGATGGCATGAAAATTTTCATTCGGCATAAGGGAAGTCATCTTCACCTTACGAAATGTCCGCCCGCGAACATTTCTGTTTTAAACCCAGCGTTTTATCCCGTTGGCGATAACCTGTATGGCCTTTCACGGGAGCCAGGTGTGATGCGCATTAATGGTTAATAGACGCTTCCTTTTTGGCTTAGAGGTTTTTTAAACGCGGGCATAGTAAGTGAATAAACCCGCCGGATCGATAATTTCCTGAAGATTTACGATAAACCGATGGAAAGTAACAGTATTTATTAGCGAGCCGCCAGCAAAATTTACGTTTAATAACAGTAAAAGCCGTCGCCAGTAAAATTTCTGGCTTATCATTGTGTTGTACAGAATCTGGCCGGAAATAAGGTTTGAAAAGAATTGTTTACAATTCACGCTGTGCAAATTACGCGCGCCAGGATTTTTTATCTTTGATTTTTATAGAAAATGTTTTTTAAGCCCACACAAAATATAAGATTGTGTGTGGTAAAGAAAACACATATATTAGCCGCGCTTTTTTTACCCCCTTAAACCCTTATCCAACCCGGTGTTAAAACAACGCCAGGTTGTAGGAGAGATATGATGACGGATAAAGTCCGTATTGATTCTTTAAGTGCTAATTCATTACCGCAAAGCAATGAGTCCTTTCTTAACAGACAAGCTGAGTTTGAATCTAACGTCAGAAGTTATCCGCGCAAATTGCCGTTAGCGATTGCTAAAGCGCAGGGCGTCTGGATAACGGATGTTGAAAATAAAGAATACCTTGATTGTCTTGCGGGCGCCGGAACGCTGGCGCTGGGTCATAATCACCCAGAGGTTATCCAAAGCATCCAAAGCGTCATTACCAGTGGCTTACCGTTACATACGCTTGACCTGACCACGCCATTAAAAGATGAATTTTCCGCTTACCTGCTCTCTCTGCTGCCAGGTCAGGGGAAAGAATATTGCCTGCAATTCACCGGGCCTTCCGGCGCAGATGCCGTTGAAGCGGCGCTGAAGCTGGCGAAAAAAGTGACCGGCCGTTCCGGCGTTATCAGCTTCTCCGGCGGTTATCACGGCATGACGCATGGCGCGCTCTCCGTGACCGGCAACCTGTCGCCGAAAGAAGCCGTTAACGGCATGATGCCGGAAGTGCAGTTTATGCCTTATCCGCACCAGTACCGTTGCCCGCTGGGCATTGGCGGCGAAGCCGGTGTGAAAGCGCTGACGTATTACTTCGAAAACCTGATAAACGATGTTGAAAGCGGCGTGCGTAAACCGGCTGCCGTTATTCTCGAAGCGGTGCAGGGCGAAGGCGGCGTGAACCCGGCGCCAGCCGAGTGGCTGCAGCGCATCCGTAAAGTGACTCAGGAACACGGCATTCTGCTTATCCTGGATGAAGTCCAGGCGGGCTTCGCCCGTACCGGCAAGTTCTTTGCCTTCGAACACGCGGGCATCGAGCCGGACATCATCGTGATGTCGAAAGCGGTAGGCGGCGGTTTACCGTTGGCCGTGCTGGGCATTAAAAAGCAGTTCGACGCCTGGGCGCCGGGTCACCACACCGGGACGTTCCGCGGCAACCAGCTGGCGATGGCGACCGGCCTCACCACGCTCAAGATCCTCAAAGAAGAGCGCATTGCCGATAAAGTCGCTGAACAGGGCGAATGGCTGAAAGGCAAACTGGCTGAAATGCAAAAGCGTTTCCCGGTTATCGGCCACGTACGCGGTCTGGGCTTAATGATTGGTATTGAAATCGTTAAACCGCACGAAGCGCAGGATCACATGGGTTGCTACCCGGCGGATGGCGAACTCTCTGCGCTGTTGCAGAAAAAATGCTTCGAAGCGGGGCTTATCCTCGAGCGCGGCGGCCGTGGCGGCAGCGTACTGCGCCTGCTGCCGTCGCTGCTTATCAGCAACGCCGAGCTGGATGTGTTCCTCGATAAGTTTGAAAGCGCGCTGCTAAATGCCGGCGTGAAGCCTGTTTAATCGGAGCAAATGCAAGCATGTCTGATTTAAATCCGATTCTGTCGGGCTCTGCACAGAGCATCGCCGCCTATCAGGAGGCGATTGAGCAGAGTACAAACGCGGTGGTGCAGTGGCTTAAGCAGCCTGAAATGTACCAGGGTAAAACCGTTGAGGAATTGCGTGAGCGCATCAGGTTAGAATTTAGCGAGCAGGGCCTGGGCAACCAGGCCGCCATTGAGCGCGCCGTCGAGTATTTCCTTAAAGACAGCCTGTCCGTACACCACCCGCAGTGCGTGGCGCACCTGCATTGCCCGAGCCTGGTCATTAGCCAGGCGGCGGAAGTGTTGATCAACGCCACCAACCAGAGCATGGACTCCTGGGATCAGAGCCCGTCGGCGACCATCATCGAGATCAAGCTGATTGAGTGGCTGCGCGAGCAGGTAGGCTACCCGGCGGGCGACGCCGGGGTCTTCACCAGCGGCGGCACGCAAAGCAACCTGATGGGGTTGATGCTGGCGCGTGATGCCTTTTTCGCCCGCCAGGGCCACTCCGTTCAGCTGCACGGCCTGACCGGTGACCTCAGTAAAATTAAGGTGTTATGTTCCGACAGCGCGCACTTCTCTGTGCAGAAGAACATGGCGCTGATGGGGCTTGGCTACCAGTCGGTGACGCAGGTGAAAACCGACCAATTCTCGCGTATGGATCTTAACGATCTGACGGAGAAGCTGGCGCAGGCGAAAGCCAGGGGCGAGCAGGTGATGGCTATCGTTGCGACCGCAGGCACCACGGATGCAGGCGCTATCGATCCGCTAGCGGAAATCGCTGCGCTGGCCGCCAAAGAGCAGATTTGGGTGCATGTGGATGCGGCCTGGGGCGGCGCGCTGCTGCTTTCAGAGAAGTATCGCCACTTCCTCAATGGCCTCGAACTCGCCGACTCCGTAACGCTGGACTTCCACAAGCAGTTCTTCCAGACCATTAGCTGCGGCGCGTTCCTGCTGAAAGAGGCGCGTCATTATCAGCTGATGCGCTACCAGGCGGCGTACCTGAACTCTGACTTTGACGAAGAGCAGGGCGTGCCGAACCTGGTATCGAAATCGCTGCAAACCACCCGCCGTTTCGATGCGCTGAAACTCTGGATGGGCCTGGAAGCGCTGGGTAAAAAGCAGTACGCCGACATCATCGATAATGGCGTGACGCTGGCGCAGCAGGTGGCGCAGTTTGTGGCTGAGCAACCGCAGCTGGAACTGGTGATGCAGCCGCAGCTGGCAAGCGTCCTGTTCCGGTTCCGTCCGGAAAACGGCGACGCCGCGGGAGTTGCGCTGTTGAACCAGCGTATCGGCGATGCGCTGCTCGCCTCCGGCAGCGCCAACGTTGGCGTTACGGAAGCGGACGGCGTAACCTGCCTGAAGCTGACGCTGCTCAACCCGACCGTTTGCCTGGAGGATGTGAAAGTTCTGCTGGCGAGCGTGATGGCCTGTGGACGGCAGTTGCAGAACGCCTGATCACGGCGACAGGTTTGAATAAAGCCGACGACAGCGATGTCGTCGGCTTTTTTATTCCGCATAAGGGAATTTCTGATGCGGCGTAGCAGCGTGAGGTGAAGGCGTTTGCGTCACGCCTTCACGCCGCCGCTGACGCTTGCGGAGAATTTCCGCGCCAGCAAAACGCTTAGCTGGTGGAAGACGGGATAGTGAGGTGCAAAGGGCTTCTCTTAAGGCTATGACGGCAAATAAAGGGCTATGCGTGAGAAGCGGAGATGATAGCTCCCGGTATTACAGGCTGGCTCCCTCAACCAATACAAACGTCCCGGTCGCAGCACCTGCCCGTAATGATCTTGCTGCCTGATACCCTGGGCTTTCATAAAAACGTTTGGCTTCGGCAAAGGATGCGAACTCGAAAACGACATGCCGTTCGTGAGCTTCTCCCTCAAGGTTTTCATACTGGCCGGACCAGGCGATTATCGTCGGATTGAACGCTTTCACGACCTCGCCGGCAGCTCGGGCATATTCAGCGTATGCGACAGGGTCTGAAACAGTCACGTGAGCGATTAAATAACCTTTATTCATTTCTCTTTATCCTTCGTAAAGGGTGGTGTATTTCAGCGTAAACACAGACAGCCGTGGCGGTTTAAAGGCTGGCCTTCAGTGCTGCGCCGGAAGGGACGTTACGTGGGTACGCAGTGTGAATACACTCTATTAAGTATTAATATCTTCATAAATAACCCTAAAAAGACAGGCGAGGGTTATAAATCGCTCATGTTACCTGGCACAGTGAGAGTCAATAGCGTACCGGCTTATCATAAGGCAGGGCTGGCGGGTTTAGGCTTAATTCAGGGAGGGTCTTCCTCACTTTTACCGCATATCAAACGCGGCGCCCTGATTGAGGTCCTTCCTGATCTACGCCCCGAGCCGCTCGCTGCATCTTTTGTCATCGCGCACCGGCGTAATTTGTCGCAGCGTGTAAAGGCTTTTATGAACTGGACGGAAGAAATTCTAAGACCCTATTTTGACTAATCTCAGCATTAACCTTCTGTTCAACATAAAGTAGCGGATGTCCGCAACAGATGGCTGTGGCTCCGGGCCAGGCTGTAGAACGCGTCAATATAAGCGAAGATATCGGCACGGGCCACATTTCGGGATTTATCGATCCCTTTTCCGGTTCGCTCCTTTTTCAGTGAGCTGAAGCAAGGTCGTTGAAGTAAAACAGTGCCGCTGGCAGCAGGGCGGTACGCTCGTTTTAGCGGAGACCGCCGCTATGTTTATATGCAGTTTATGACGTCAGCCGATAGTGCGACTGCACCAGACCCGAAGGGAAGCTGCGGCTTGATAACAGCGTCAAATCTATATCCCCAGTCAGGGATCCGAACAACGGCTTTCCCGAACCGAGCAGGACAGGAATGGTAGTGATAACGATATCGGCGACCAGACCTTCACGCAGGAAAGACTGTATTACCTGCCCGCCATCGATATAGACGCGATGCACGTTCTTCGCCGCCAGGTCAGCAAGCACCTCCGCTGGCGTGCGACTAGAGAACTGCACTTTGCCCTTCAGCTTCTCGGGCACGGGGGTACCGGTTAGCTGTCGGGAGAGCACCAGCACGGGGCGATCATAAGGCCATTCGTCAAAGGTCAGCACCTTTTCATAGCTGCCTCGACCCATCACGATCCAATCTTTGTCCGCGATGAATGCGGCATAGCCATGATCTTCTGTCGGGTCATCGCGCTGCAACAGCCAGTCGATATCGCCATCCTGCCGGGCGATATAACCATCAAGACTGACCGCGATAAAAACATGTGTGGTGACCATCAAGTGCTCCGTATTCAGGTTGCATATATCTCGTTGAGTTTAGGGATGTTAGCGTGACATGCTAGTTGTGGAAAAACGTAGCATGAAAGTCGCAACGTCCCCTGTGGATTAAGGCAAAAAATCGCGTGGCGTTGAATCCCGGATGGAGAGAAAAGCAGTCACCTGCTCCCCATAAAATAACATTCGCAATGTTATCAACGTCCGCTTCTGGCACAAAGGGAACGGCCGGGTGGGGCGCAGGCCCGCTATGAACGAGAAGCGAACGTCAGAAGGTATCGTTAGCGAAGCCTTTCCCCTTGAATAACAGAGAGCCATCGAATGCGGCATCATCCGCCTCGCTGCAAAAGCGTTTCGCAAGCCTTGCCCGCAGCGCTTTTACCAGGGCAAGAGGAATGTGATTTAACCGTTTCTGATTTCCCCATCAATACAAGGCTGAGGTTTACCAAAAAGATATCCCTGGGCGAAATCGCAGCCCAGTGCCTGAAGGCTATTGAGCTGTTCTTCTGTTTCAACGCCTTCTGCAACCGCCTTCATATTAAGGGATTTCGCCATGCCAGTGATGAGCCTGATGATATTAAGGGCGTCTTCCTGGGTGGATATCGAATGCACAAAGGACTTGTCTATTTTGATTTTATCGAAGGCCAGCCTGCTCAGCCGCGAAAGTGAAGAGTACCCGGTACCGAAATCATCAATGGAGATTTTCACGCCCATGGCTCTGAGCTTGTTAAGCGTATTCATCGGCGTAGCGCTTTCAGTAAAAAGAGAGGATTCAGTCACTTCCAGTTCAAGGCGGTCAGCCGGAAGCCCTGTTTCTTTCAGAATGGAGAGGACTATTCCGACAAAGGCTTTGCTGCTTAGCTGAACAGGAGAGACATTAACTGAAATTTTAGCCGGAACCGCCCAGGAAGCCGCTTCCCGGCAGGCCATTTCAAGCACGGATTTGCCCATCTCGTTAATCATTCCTGTTTTTTCAGCAACAGGAACAAAACTATCCGGCGACAGGAGGCCCTTATGAGGATGTACCCAACGAATCAGGGCTTCATAACTGTAAATTTCCTGGCTGAACGAATCGACAATAGGCTGATAATAAACGACGAATTCTTTTTTCACTAACGCCATCGCCATGTCATGCTCAAGGGTTCTGCTTTCTTGCAGCTTTTCTAACATGCGTCGCCGGAAGACTTTTATCTTACCGGGGCCTTCATTTTTGGCCTCATAAAGGGCCAGATCGGCAAATTTATAGAGATAGTCGGAGCGGCGTTCAGTTTCAGAGATAACAATGCCGACAGAGGTGGTAATGTTTATAATGGCGTTATAAATGGTGTAGGGCTGGTTAATAGAATCACATATTTTTTGAGCCCGCGAAACAGCGCTGCTTTCTGTCAGACCACTCGAGAGAAACGCAAACTCATCCCCACCCAGGCGATAAAGCGTATCTGAAGTCAGGCTCATCGCCTGCAGGCGGCGGGATATCTGGCGTAATAACATATCGCCGGCATCATGACCATATGTATCATTCACCTCTTTGAATCGGTCTAAATCAAACAACATGACGGTCACAGAACTATTATTTTTTTTTGCCAGCGCGATTTCTGTAGTTAAGTTTTCCCAGAAAAGCTGGCGGTTATTCATGTCGGTAAGAGAGTCGTGATAGACGTCATATTCTAACTTTGCATTTTGCATCTGTAATTTTTCTTTCGATTTCTGGAGCTCTTCAGCAAGACTCTTAACCTGAAGATGCGCCTTCAGAATATTTCTGTTCTGAAAAAATATCATGACGCCCAGTATCGCACTCAGTATTATCAGCAGTACAGAAGTTGCTGAATAAACATAGTAAAGCGTTTGAATTTTGAGGTTGGCGTTATTAATCGAGTTAACATCCTTGTTTAATGCGCCAGAGGAAAGGCGGCCCAGTGGCGCATCAAGCGTATGCATTTTTTTCAGATAGGCCTGTAGCTCTGAACGATTCATTTTCTCAAGATGAACATCCAGATATTTAAGGATCTTTTCAAGCTGTAGAGCCAGTTCATGATGCGATTTATTGCTTTCTATATAACGCCCCAAATCACCTTCTTCCAGTAAATCACTCTGGCTGAGCATAATGTCGAAACGCAGGCGTACATCATCGATTTTCATAGTATCATCGATAGTATAAAGACCAAGCGATGATTCGAATCGGTAATATTGTGATACCAGTTGTGCAGCCGACCATGAGTCGGTGTAATGCGTCAGTTTCTGTAACTCTTGTTGCCGTTCATGCACAAGGAAAGAAATATACCCGGTGGATATAAAAAGGAAAAATATGATGCCAGCCAGTATTCTGTTCATGATGGGCGTCTGAACTCCTACTCAATATTCATTCTGCTGACTTGCCATGCTGACCTGGAATAATAAATCTGATTATTCAGTTCAGGCAGGCTGTCATAGGGATATACAATGAATAGCGGGCCTTTATCACGGATGCGCATATATTCTCCGTTGATTTTTGTCGCAAGGATGACATTGTATTTCCTGAAATCACTGAGTGGGATAACGGTGGTGTAGTCATTGAGCGCCGTAACCTTAACAACAGTACCTTTCGCCCCAACATAATCCATGAGCTTTTGCAGTGGAATACCCGTAAATTCAGTGCGCCCATTATACCAGGGGGAGGTGGTCTGGAAACTGACCACGCCAAGTTTTTCAAGGCTGGCGATATCAAAAACGGCTTTCCCGTCTTCATTGGTATTTTCTATATTACCGGCCATGGTTAAAAGGACTTTACCAGTAGGTTTGGAAAGTTCACCCGCCCAGGCCGGTATGAAGACCAGTAAGCTTAACAACATAACAATGAACCGCATTCTAACCTCAACGTTCTACCGCATATAAAATAATTATAATTTAGTTAATCTGTTATTTATATATGCTGCCCGGATATTATTGATATAATAAATTCGTCCATGCTTTAACTTATTAAAATCAATGAGTTAATGTTCCCTGATTTTAAATGTTGATTAAGAAAGGGCGGCGCGGCTATTTAAGGGACGCTAAAATTAATGTATTTGTACAAAAAATGGCCACCCGTCCAGTCAGTGTAAATAAATACGCACGGATATAAAGGCGGTTGATGCAGCCACTGGGTAATGTTGTTTTTCTGGGGGATGGCTTTATCGCCAATCACCGTAAATCCTTTGAGCGCCGCTTTCCGATGCTCAACCGGGTCGATTTCGAATACTCCTGGAGCGGGGCGATTTGCCTGTCGGAAAACCACGAAGGATTCTTCGGCCAACTGGCCCCAAACGTGTACGGCGCGCTGTGCTGTAATGGTCCTGGGATCACCCGCGGCACCGCCACCGGCAAACTGCTGGCTGATATGATCGCGGGCGAGCGCAACGAGCCGATCGATTTTCTCATCGCCTCAACCACGCTCGCAACGCAACGACATCAGGGCGACTGGCCGTCTCTTCCATCGTGACCAGGTAGTAATTCGCTCCCGGCAACGAAGTGGGGAAGGGGGCGACCAGCATACCGCGCTGGATCAAATCTTCCGCCAGCAGCTGGCTTGCAATGGTCACGCCTTGTCCCGCCACGGCCGCCTGGAGGGCATGCGTCTCGTCGCTGAAATGCAGCCCACGGGCGATATTCAGCGTTGCCGGCCCGTAACGTTGCTTCCAGTGTCGCCAGTCCGGCAACTGTGCAGGGACATGACGATTATCGATGTGAAACAGCGTGGCGTGAGCCAGATCGTCGGGCTGCTTCAGCGCAAGCGTGGGGCTGGCGACCACGATAAACCTATCTTCATACAGCAGCGTGCTGTGCAATTTCTCTTCCGCCTTTTCGCGATAGCGGATAGCGACATCTACCGTTTTTTGCGTCAGGTCGATGCTTTCAACGCTGGTATGCAGGTGCAAATCAATTTGCGGAAAGCGGACCTTAAACTCAGCCAGTCGCGGCACCAGCCAGTTAGTCAGAAAGTTGGAGGTGGTGGTAATGGTAAGCCTCGGCGGCTGCCTCGTCTGGTCGATTTTTTTTACCGACGCCTCCAGCGCCGCAAACGCGCTTTGCGTACCGACATAGAGTAAATGGCCTGCTTCAGTGAGCTTAACGCCCTGCGCGTTGCGTTCGAAAACCCGGCATTCCAGCATCGATTCCAGCAGGCGGATTTGGTGGCTGACGGCAGTTGCGCTGACACTAAGCTGTTCAGCGGCGCGCTTAAAGCTTAAAAGCGTGGCGACAGAATGAAAGGCGCGTAAAGCGCCAAGCGGCGGCAGACGTGATGGTTTCATGATGAGTTATTTTCATCTATGGATGAAAACCCTGACTTTGATCACCTGATTAAGCAGGGGATAAGCTTACTCCATCTTTCTGGGAGGATGAATTTTTTCTCATCGTTTTACTTATAAGGAGTCGTCATGATGATGTCGATTTTGCCCGCCTCACGTAATGCCGCTTTTTTACTGCTCAGTGGGCTTGCCGCGCAGGTCGCGCTGCTGCTTCGCCTCAACGCGCAGATGGGCTGGCTCTTTGCCGCCGGGCTGGTGATGTTATTATTTTTCACCCTCGCTGTTGGCGTATTGCTGATGCAAACAAGCCTGTTCGCCGCAGGGAATACGCCGGGATTTCTGTGTCTGGCTTTTTTGATTAACGCCGCGGGCCTTTTTTTATTACTGGTTGCATGTACACAAGCAAATAATAAATCACTGCTGCTGATGGGGACCGTTATTTCCGGGCTGGCAGAGGGAGCAGGCCTGGCGACAATATTGTGCGGCGAAGCCCGGCAATTATATCGGGCGCGTCCAGCCAAATGCAGACTGGCTGCGCTTATTATCGCGATATCGCTTGCTGTTATGACGTGCCTGCGGATTCAGGCGGCTTTTGCAGAAACGGCGGGGTTCCCTTACGCCTTCGCTTTGTTGCTTGATCTCGCCTTGCTTGGTGCGCTATGGATAAAAATCATGCGGGATGAAAATTAAGTTACGGCGTGCAGAAACGGTACTGTTGTCTGGTAATAAATAAGCCGGTTTTACCCGGTTTTTTATCACCGAATCGCTTATTGATGTTTAGCGTCTCGCTCATGCAGCGAGACGAGCAACCGGTTATTCATAGCGCCTCATGCCACATATTACCAGATGGATCTCCTGCATCTTATCCTCCACCAGGCGAGACGACTTTTTAAGTGATGGGTTGTTTATTGTTTGATCAATTGATCGTAATCATAAAACCGTTAACTGTTTAATAAACAGTCATATTGCTTCGCTTGAAAATTATTTTACCTGTTCTATAAATTATCACGATCTGAAAGCAATATTGCCCGGATGAACTTTTGAATATTTATAATTCAGGAGGTTATCATTATGTCCCTGCACGATTTTTCAGCCTATCCTTCATTAACCGATGCAGTTTTTTCTGACAGGTTTAACCGCATCGACAGATTGTTTAGTCAGCTCACCGGGGATTTACCCGTCTCCTTTAAACCGCCTTATGATATTCGCCAAATGGATGAAAATCGCTTCGCGCTTAGTTTGAGCGTACCCGGCTGGAAAGAACATGAACTGGAAATTGAAGTTACAGGCGGACGGTTAACCATTGTCGGCAAAAAAGAAGTGAAATTTGATGACAATCGCAGCGCAGAAGAAACGCAGGGAGGATGGTTACATAAAGGCATCAGCCGTACCGATTTCTGTCTGAATTATGCTATTCCGGAACATATGAAAGTAACAGACGCGAGCCTTGAAGATGGCATCCTGACAGTTGGTCTGCATCAGGAATTACTTGAAAGCCAAAAACCACAGCGTATTCCAATTCATCAAAAGGCGCCGGAAGCGCTTGAGCAGAAAAACGGATAAGTTTGGCCATTTGTATCAGGAGGAACCGTGGGTTCCTCCACCCGGTATAGTAATAGTTTGCTTATGAAGATAATGACATGAAGATCATCACCGTTACGCCCGATCATACCCGTCAGCCGACGCTTGTTGAACAGGATGTTTTAACGACGCATATGAAATTGGGAGATTCCCAAATCGTGCTGAGATACCGAAAACTCCCTGCGCTTATCATGCCGGTGCTGGATGTCGAGTTTTATGATAAAAAAGGTAAACGCTACTCCCTGCGTTATAACCTGCCGCCAGACACGGCAGAGCGGACCGGGCGTAGAGTCTCTCTGCTTTTGTATCTGCTTGATAAACGGTTTATTCAAAATACCATGACTGACCCTGGTGAATAACCGTACTGCTTTATCGCGTTTTTTGCATGGCGTTGAATAGCGTTTCTTATCAATATCATATTATGGCTTAAATTCACGTTAAAAATTAAAAGGTCATTGTGTTAATTTTAAAGGCACTTTTAGGTAATAAAACTGCAACGTGAAAATTTTCGCAAGGTCATCGTTAACGGCTCTTTTTTACAGCCTGAAGGGCGCGACAGTCAACCAGCGCCAATGTAAGAATAAAAACAAGGCTGCGCCTCAGATAAAAAGAGATGAGTTACTGTTTCGGTAAACATACCCTTCGTGTCTTGCTTATTAAGGGTTGAAAAATATTCTAAATTAAAACACACCTTAAATTTATCGTCCGTTTTTATTGATAATTATTAATCTTTCTGCATTTGCCGCGCGTCTATGATAGTTTAATTTTTAACCGGCGGGGGATTTTTATTATGCTTACGTCTGTATCCACTGTATGTCGAATGCTCAATATCCTGCCTATGACGTTAAAAGGCTGGCAGGCCGCTTTGCTTATTTCTTCCCCTCATGAAAAGGGTTACAGCGAGCCGCAGGTTGCGCAAATCAGGGTTGTTCGGGTTTTAACGTCTTCCGGGGACACGCTGAGTGATATATATACTCTGTTAAACGATTCCTGGCATTACCGGCCCAGCGGTTGGGAAGCTCGCCGACAGGAATTTATTCTGCAACTTAAGTCAGGAACTGACGAAACGCGCAGCCGTTTTCTCTGGGAGCTTTACAGCAGTTACAGTCCTGGCGACGTCCGCACTTTTATTCTGTTACCTTTAACTGACGGGTTATGTCAGAAAGGAAGCGACATCTTACGGACACGTTTTATTACATGCCTCGTCAGTCATATTAATCGTCTTAGCCAGACCGGGGTGGAAGATAGCATTACATTGCCGCTGCTGGACATCGTTAAGACAGTAAAACTCCATTTGCCATCTTTCATTTGTCGGGAGCCCAGTACCGGTACGCGCATAAGCATGCTCAACTCCAGCAAGCGTCATGATTCAGGCGAACGGGCGTTCTGAAAGCCAGACACGCCGGTAAAAAGCAAGGAGGTGCTGTAACACAAAGGAGAGTGGCGCTGGCGTCGTCAGGCGCCCCTTAAGAATGTATGCGTTGAATTAACAGTCGGCACAGCGGTAGCCCGTTAACATAATTGCGGCGATAATTTCATGCAGTGGCCTCACGGATTGATATAAAGCGGCTGGTTTGCATCTGGTAAACAGAAATAAATTTATGCCGCCAATAAAAAAAGCCGCCGTTATCGCCTCGCATTTTTACCCACTGCGAACCAAAAGGATTTATTTGCAAGGTGGATGAAGCCCGATATTTTGCCTCACGGGACAGGCTTACTTTAACGCGCAGAAACCGCCTGTTCTGGCTCATGGGCATGCTTTTTCTCTGGTTTCGCCATCATGCGCTGCCCACTTATCAGCAATTCAAAATCCCGGCTGAGCGCATGATAAAACTGAGCCGGCAACGAGCAGTTTACGCCTGTCTGGTTATGCTTTTTCTATAACGTTGCCGTACGTAAGCGGGTGCAAAGGAACACTCTCTCCGCCTGTTTTTCCGGCTTGCTACAGCCTGATGCAGATAAGCGTTGCTCGGTGGTGAACATATGGTGAAAAATCATAAAATGTCCCGCTCCGGTTGGCTGCGCGCCGCCGTGCTGGGCGCCAATGATGGCATTGTCTCTACGGCCAGTCTGTTAACAGGCGTAGCATCGGCTGACAGCACTCCCCGGAATGTTTTACTTGCCGGTATAGCCGGTATGATTGCGGGCGCCATGTCAATGGCGGTGGGGGAGTATGTCTCTGTTTCTTCTCAATCAGATATCGAAAGAGCGGCCCTTGTTGAGGAGCGTGACGAACTGAAGGCTGATTTTAAACTGGAAACGGATGAGTTGACGGCAATTTATGTCCGGCGCGGGCTTTCTCCTCTCCTGGCCCGACAGGTAGCGGAACAACTAATGGCATACGATGCCCTTGCCGCACATGCCAGGGATGAGCTCGGCATCACCGAATTCAGCAGCGCACGTCCGCTGCAAGCGGCAGTGTATTCAGCGGCGAGTTTTGCCGCAGGCGCGTTGTTACCCCTTGCCGTCGCAGTGATTACCCCCTTTCATTATGCAGTTACTGCGGTTGTGGCTGCGACGTTGTTAGCACTCGGCATGCTTGGTGGTGCCGCCGCCGCAACAGGAGGCGCGCCGGTGATGAGAGGAATACTGCGCGTCACTCTCGGAGGCATCGCGGCCATGGGGATCTCCGGCTTTACCGGATCGGTGTTTGGTCTGGTTGCTGGCTAAGCGATGGCAGTTATGCCCGACGAGGCGGCTGAAAATGCAATCAACCCTAAAAAGCCGGAAATGTTCCGGCTTTTTTATAACAGAAACGCGTTAGTCCTCTTCAAAATACTCATCATTATCTTTGCTCAGCGGCACAATCAGCATGTCGATGTGCATTCGATGGATTAACTGCCGTGCTGCCGATTTAAGCGTATTCCAGAAATCCTGGTAATGGCCGCACACAATCAAATCGATATCATATTTTACGACCGCATTTTCCAGCGCCTGAATAAAGTCGCCTTTGCCATACAGGGTTGCGCTGATGGGATAGCCCGCCGCATCAATTAAGGATTGAACTAGCTGCCGATTTTCTTTTTCAATACGCTCTTGCTCAGGGCCGAGATCTTCTTCAACCAGACTGCTATAAATATCCGCATAATTCACATCCACATGAATAAAATAGATTTTAGCGCCGTCACGCTCAGCCAGCGAAACGGCTTTATGAACCAGTATCTGACTGTCTGGAGAGAGATCGACTGCAACCAAAATATTTCTATAAGCCATGATATTTATCCTCTGACAGAGTTCCTGGCGATAAACGTTCTGCTATGACGTTATGGCCTGCACTTATTAAGAGCCAGGCGACAAACGCTTGTTCGCTTTATCATGCCGTCAGGTGGGCGCCATTGCGCATCTACTCACGGCCATTTACCGCTTTTGAACTGCTGTACCATTATTGTGCCATCAGGATGTCTTTAACGCCGCCTCATGTCTCAGCCCGTCGCTAACACCCGAAAGGCCATTTGAACCAGGGCGCGTGGCATTCGAAGCGACAGTTTACGGTTGGTGTGGCAACCCCAAACGTAAACCGGGTTACTACCGTTATGACGGGCACGTTTAATAATCTGATAAATAATGCAAATGCCCAAATTCTTTATTAACCGGCTAAGGAAAAAAGAAAACCTCTACGCGCCTCGTGAAATATCAAAGGAAACGCTCAGATTTAGTAACAGGAATTATGACGTTGGCCGTAGGCTTCTGCAAAATTATCAGGCTGTGCTTTGTTATTTTTAACGCTTTTTTGTTCTGCATCACTTTCTTGTCATTTAATAGCTTATCAGCGGGGCGGTTGACAGAGAGCAAATAAGCTGGCCTCACGGTTTTTAATTTATAGTATTAATGGTCATCAGCATAATTAAACATCAGCTTTCCGGTATATAAAAGTAAGGAGAAACTCTTATTGACATAGAGAATACTGTTGGAAGCGGCGGAAATATTCTCTTAAACCCTTTGCGCTACGTTTTTTTAATCTGTCGTTGCGCTATGAGTTAAGCATAATGCTTATTCGTTCCTCTGCCGCTCTGTTATTACGACATATCCGGCGCGTCAACAGAACAGGGTTACAGCGCCGGAGACTCGCGTTTCTGAAATAGCTAAAACTAGCGGCTCAGGAAAGGACAACGCGGCATCCTGAATGCATTTGCTATCGCCCCGGGCGTTGACTATGTTGATAACAGGTAACGGCGACCTGCTTAAAAGCGGGGCAGAACAACGAACCGAAAATAAGAAAAACGGGAGTGCAGGCCATTGCGGCTCGCCATGCTGTTCCCGTGAGGCGCGCCGACGGCGCAATGTCCGTTGGGCGATGGCAATCCATTGCCGGCGTCCTCACCATGCTCCATCCCGGACGCGACGCCGTCCTGCGCCCGAATACGCTTTCCCGGCACGCCACTTTCGCGCCTGCGTCCCAACAGCGCAAAGAGAAACACAGGGATCGTCATACGCTGGTACTGGCGCACGCGCCAATGCGAGACAACGATATGATCAACGATACTTCTGTCGCACAGGCGTCTGCCTCCATAGCGCTTGCATCCGATGCGGCAAGCGAAGCTGTGTTTGAGCACGATGTCGTCCGCAACCTTATCTGCCGTCAGGCCCGCTACCCCGATATCGCGACACCCCAGGACTGGTATATGGCGCTTGCTTATACGGTTCGCGATCGCATGCTCGCGCGTTGGGCCGAATCGGTGAAAAACTACGCGCTGCACCACGTCAAAGTCGCCTGCTATCTGTCAGCCGAGTTTCTTATCGGCCCGCAGCTCGGTTGCAATTTGCTTAACCTTGGGCTGGAGGAAGAGGCGAGGGAGGCCATGGACTCGCTCGGTCAGGATCTCGATGCGCTGCTGGCGATCGAAGAAGAGCCAGGGCTTGGCAACGGCGGCCTGGGTAGGCTCGCAGCCTGTTATCTCGACTCGCTCGCCAGTCTTGAGATCCCGGCGATAGGCTATGGTATCCGCTACGAATTCGGCATTTTCGACCAGGATATTGTCGATGGCTGGCAGGTGGAGCGCACCGACAAGTGGCTGAAAATGGGCACGCCCTGGGAAATCATCCGGCCTGATATTCACTATTACGTCAGCTTCGGCGGCTACACCCGCATGTGGAACGACGAGCAGGGAAGATTGCGCGTGGAATGGGTTCCGGGGAGGCAGGTGAAAGGTGTGGCGTATGATGTGCCCGTGCAGGGATACCGCGTCAATACCTGCAACGTGCTACGGCTCTGGAAGAGCGAGGCGGTGGAATCTTTCGATTTCGATGATTTCAACGCAGGCGATTATTATGAGGCGGTGGAAGAAAAAGTGGTCTCGGAGACACTTTCAAAGGTGCTTTATCCGAACGACGAACCGGAGAGCGGTAAACGCCTGCGCCTTGCGCAGCAATACTTTTTCGTCTCATGCGCCTTGCAGGATATGTTGCGCCTGATGGAGGTGAGCCACACGCCCGTCGAGCGTTTTGCCGACCGTTTCGCCGCGCAGCTGAACGATACCCATCCTTCCATTGCGGTGGCGGAGTTAATGCGCCTGCTGATTGATGAACGTCTGCTTTCATGGGAGGACGCCTGGTCCATCACCCAGCGGACTTTCGCGTATACCAACCACACGCTGCTGCCGGAGGCGCTGGAGACCTGGAGCCTGCCGCTAATGCAAAGCATGTTGCCGCGCCTGGTTGAGATCATTTTCGAGATAAATCAGCGTTTTCTGGATGAGGTCCGCCGCGCGCTGCCCGGCGATGAAGGCAGCGTAGCGCGCATGTCCCTCATTGACGAGCAGGGGGATAAAAAAGTGCGTATGGCCCATCTCGCCACCGTCGGCAGCCACAAGGTCAATGGCGTAGCGGCGCTGCATTCCGATCTGCTTAAACAGACGATTTTGCGTGATTTCGCCGCGATGTTCCCGTCGCGTTTTCTCAATGTGACGAACGGCGTTACGCCGCGCCGCTTCATTATGCAGAGCAACCCGGGGCTGGCGCGGCTGCTGGACGATACGCTGGGGGAGAAATGGCGAACCGATCTGACTCGCCTCGACGCGCTGGCCGACCATGCCGACGACGCCACGCTGCAGGAGGCCTGGCGTGCGGTCCGGCGCGAGAACAAAGCGAAGCTTGCGGCGCGCATCGGCAACATCACCGGCATCGCGGTTCCGCCGGAGATGATGTTTGATATTCAGGTGAAACGCATTCATGAATACAAACGCCAGCATCTCAATGCGCTTCATATCATCAGTCTGTATCAGCGCCTGCGCCGCGATCCGACGCTTGACGTCGCACCGCGCTGCTTTATTTTCGGCGGCAAAGCGGCGCCCGGCTACGATATGGCGAAACTGATGATTCGGCTGATCTCCGGCATCGCCGAGGTGGTTAATCAGGATCCGGCGACACGCGATCGACTAAAAGTGGTTTTCTATCCCGATTTCAACGTTAAGAACGGCCACATTATCTATCCGGCCGCGGATCTGTCCGAGCAGATCTCAACGGCGGGAAAAGAGGCGTCGGGCACGGGCAACATGAAATTTATGATGAACGGCGCGCTGACCATCGGCACGCTCGATGGCGCAAATGTTGAGATTCGCGAGCAGGCGGGCGCAGACAACTTCTTCCTGTTCGGAATGACAGCACAGCAGGTGGCGGCGCTTCAGCAGTCGGAATATCGCCCTGGGCACTATCTGGAGGCGAATGAGGCTTTGCGCGAGGCGCTGGATGAGATTGCGCAGGGGCGTTTTTCGCGGGGCGACAAGGCGATGTTTCGCCCGTTGCTGGATAACCTGCTGAATGCGGATCCGTTTCTGGTGCTGGCGGATTTCGCCGACTACGCGGCGTGTCAGCAGCGTGTGAGTGAAGCCTGGCGCGATGAAAAACGCTGGGCGCGCATGTCGATTATCAATACCGCCCGTTCAGGCGCGTTCTCCTCAGACCGGGCGATTAAAGAGTATTGCGAGAACATCTGGCAAACGCGAGCGGTGAAAATCGACCTTGCCGCACCCTGACGGCGCGGCGGCAGCGCCTGCGTGACAGGCCATAAAAAAGCCGGGGTTAACCGGCTTTTTTAATGGGGTTAGTCGTCGTCATCGTCCTGTTCATAGAGCGGCACAATTAACAGGTCGACATGCACATTGTTAATCAGCTGTCGCGCGGAGGACATCAGCCGGTTCCAGAAATCGTGATGGTGACCGCAGACCACGACATCGGCCTGGTATTTTTTCACCGCGTCCGCCAGCACCTGCGCCAGGTCGCCTCTGCCGTTCAGGGTTTCGTTGATGGGATAGCCCGCGCCGCTGGCTAATGCTTTAAGCCCCTGAAACATTTCATAGGAGATACGCTCCTGAGAATAGCCAAGCTCAGCTTCAATCAGGCCGGTATAAAGGCCGGTTTGGTTCAGCTCAACATGAATCAGAGAGACTTTGGCGTCGTAAGGCTTAGCCAGCGAAACCGCTTTACTGACCAGCAACTGACTTTCGGGAGAAAGGTCTACTGCAACCAGAATATGTTTGTAAGCCATGATACGGCTCCTGTCATACGCGTCCGTATAGCAGCGGATTTTCCTGCCGCGCCAGAGCGGACAAAGCTTACCGCATCGTAGCGTCCCTACCGGATGCGCCGACAGCATCGGGCGTCGCGGCTGGTCTGTTACGTCTCAAACAACCCGCTCCCGCCCGGTCCAAAACCGTCAACCGGAGATAGATATCAAAAGTTTACTTTGGTTATTTATTGAACGATTGACATTGATCAAGCAATGTTTACAGAAAGTGAAAAAGGGAAAGCTTTCTTTATAAATAGTTGATTTTAATTTATAAAAAAATCACAGCGTTAATGTGCCGCTTTTTTCTAAGAATTGTCTTAATAAAAATTGAATAATAACGTATAGAAACTATTTTTGATTCTGGTCAATTTTCAGGCAGGGGTTTGTCGCCACTATAGCGCAACTTTTAATCTGTAGAGGGTTCTGCACGTGTTTATCTCAGCTTCAACGGTTTGCAATATGGTCGATGTTTTACCTGCCACGTTAAAATACTGGCGCTTTGCGTCACTCATTCCTTCTCCCTGTGCGAAAGGCTACAGCGAGGCGCAGGTCGCACAAATCAGGGTTATTCGGGCGCTTACCTCGTCGGGCGATACGCTTAGCGAAATTCATACGCTGTTGCATGATTCATGGCAGTACCGGCCGAGCGGCTGGGAAAAGCGTCGTCAGGAGTTTATTTTCCAGCTTAAGTTCGGCACTGACCAAACGCGCGACGGGTTTATCTGGAAACTCTATAGCACCTACAGCCCGGAAGACATAAAAGCCTTTATCCTGGCGCCGCTGGCCACCTGGCTTTGTGAAGAAGGGGAGGGAAAACAAACCTTACGGCCGCGCTTTATTGCATGCCTGCTAAACCATACTCACCGTTTGCTGCGAAATGAGCAGAGCGAAAAATACGCGCAGCCGCTGCTCGGCATTATCAAAAGCCTCAACCTTCAGCCCCCGTCATATTGCTGCCAGGGTTCTGAACGCGTTAATCCGGCAAGAAAAAACACTATCGGCAGCCTGAGTGACTTAGCGGCACGACCGGTTCGCCAGTAACGCATTTTTATCACCGCACAGCGCGTACCGAAGCCCCCGCATCAGAATGATTTGCATGCCGTGGCGTCGCTGTATGTACTGAACCGAAAAATAACAACTCGACTTTTGTTTGTTCAAAAGGAAATTAAATAACGTGGCCGTATTGGGATGGTAAAAAGCCGATAGTGCAGGGCATTATCGGCTTTTTTTCGCTTATTTATTCGCAACGAACCGGGCGAAGAAACGGCGAAAAGAACGGTCGCTGTGTCACAATCATTGCGCCAAAAATGGTGGCGTTTTTCTTATTACTGAAAACAGATTAAAACAGGCTCATTCCTGAGAATTCCTCGTCTTCCTCGCGCAGCGGCACAATCAGCATGTCGACATGCAAACGATGAATAAGCTGACGCGCAGGCGATCTTAAGGTGTTCCAGAAGTCCTGATGATGCCCACATACGACAAGGTCAATGCCATATTGATGGATTGCTTCATCCAGCGCCTGAACCAAATCGCCTTTACCGTTAATGATTTCCCGGATGGGATAGCCCGCTTTATCCACTAATATGTTCAGATTCTGTTGGGTTTCGTGCGCAATCGCCTCCTGTTCGCGGCGAAATTCCGCTTCGACCAGGCTGCTGTATATTTCGGTATAATTTATATCGACGTGAATAAGAAAAAGTTCCGACTCCCAGGCGCGCGCCAGCGCAACGGCTTTATGGACCAGCAACTGGCTTTCGGGAGAAAGATCGACTGCAACCAGAATATGATGATAAGCCATACGATGACTCCTCTTGCACCGTTCCGGGCGGCAATCGGTCTGTTGGGCTTCATCATTTAAGAAGATGAATGTCATTCCAGACAGCGCGTATCCCATCGTCGTGCATGACGATAAAGAGACAAACGCTCAGGATCGTTTACCGCCTCTGAACGTGAGTTCAGTTACCCTGCTATCAGAATTAATTTCGGTTCTTTGCGACCCGCCGGCATCGCCAACTTTGTAAAAGAGATTCTGAAAAGCCGACCCGGGCTGCGGTTTATTCATCTGAACCCGAGTCTGAACTGCAAAAATTAGCTTAGCAGCTGGCGTAATGAGGTAGCAGACTATTGCCGCCAGTTATTTGTAAAGCCCGCCGCCGCGCCGCGCCGTAAAGCGGCAGCCGGAACCTAACGACACGCGCTTTCATTTAGCCGGAGACGATTCTGCCCGTTATCGCGCGGCGGCCCGGTCCGACGCGATTACCATGACGATGCCTGCGATGACGAGCGCGGTGGCGAAAATCATCCTGAGGTCTGGCATTTCTTTCAAAAAGAAGACGCCGCCAAGCGCTGCGAGACAAGGAACGCTCAGCTGAAGGGTGCTGGCGGTGGTCGAGGTGAGATGACGCACAATGCGGTACCAGAGAACATAGGCTACTGCCGACGCGACGCCTCCCGAAACGAGCGCCAGCGCCACGCCATCGCCATCCACCATCTTTTGCTCCGGCGACAGCATAAACAGCAAGGCGATGACCGGCACGCTCAGAAGAAAATTACCGGTGGTGGCGCCAGTGGGATCCGCCACCTTTTTACCCCTTACCGAATAGGCTCCCCACGCCAGCCCGGAGGCGATCATCATGATTGCCGGTATCGGCGAGGGCATGCTGGCGCCCGGCAGAAGTAAAACCGCCATGCCTGTAACGGCCACGGCAATACCGGCTATTTTTCGCCGCCCCGGTTTTTCGCCCTGGATGATGCCCCACAGGATCATGCAGACCTGAACGGCGCCGAAAAGCAGCAGTGCGCCCGTGGCGGTATTAAGGTGAACATAGGCGAGTGAAAACAGGAAAGCGTAGGCGGTAAGAAGAGCCGCATTCACCACGTTCCACTGAATGCCGCGCCCGCCACGGGCCGCCAACTGGAAAAAAAGCAGCACTACCGCCCCGCCGAGCAGGCGAAGGCTGCTGAACGTCGCGGGATCGGCATGTCCCTCTTTGAGCGCTATGCGGCACAGGACAGAATTCGCGGCGAACGCCGCCAGGGTAAAGATAACCAGAAGGCCTTTTTTCATTGTTTTCCTCGTCGCCAACACGGCCTTTTACACCGTCTTACAGGATGCACAGATTAAGCGTAGCTTTACTGGCATCCCTTCCTTGCGTAAACCGAATAAATCCCTTTCACATACCTTCGCGCCGGTTCGCCTTGCGCCGATTCCCGGCAAGCCAGAACGCCTCCACGTTTAACCTCCGGCGCCTTGTATTCGCACGCTGATAATACGCACCGGGATCACACATTCGCACCGCTCCGGTGCAACGCGTACAGCCGCGCTTTTCTCCCCGTGTGCAATATTCTTTCTTGAACCTATTGATAAATAAACAGTAATTAAAATGGCACGCTTCGTGCTTTTCTCTGTATACGCCATTGTCGACAAGGCGTCATGCAAGGACCCCGATGACATCACGATGGCGACGTCGCGCGCGGGTAACCCCTTTCTCTGCATGACATGAGCTGCTTTTCCGGGATGGCGCCCTGCGGGCCGTCTCTTCATAACGCGACATCACCCGGCTACTGGAGATTATTATGACCGTTCTTAGCGAACCGTTGGTTGCCCCCAAATATGGCAAGTGGACGCAGCTGGTTCTTGGCCTGATCTGTATGGCATCCATATCCAGCCCGCAGTATGTGTGGACGCTGCTGACCCGCCCGCTCACTGAGAAACTGGGTGTGGGATTACCCGAGCTGCAGGTGACCTTTTCCCTGCTTATCATTCTTCAGACCTTCTTTTCACCGTTCCAGGGGCGCCTTGTCGAGAAATTCGGTCCCCGGTTGCTTATCTCCATCGGCACGATCCTGGCGGGGTGCAGTTGGGTGCTGTCTGCGCATATCAACGGCCTGACGGCGCTCTGGCTGGTCTACGGCGGTATGGGCGGGCTGGGCACCGGCATCGTCTACATCGGCGTTGTCGGCCTGATGGTGAAATGGTTCCCGCAGCAGCGCGGCTTTGCGGCAGGCGCCGTGGCGGCGGGCTATGGCATGGGCGCGATTCTGACCACCTTCCCGATTTCGCTCTCGCTTGGCAGCTACGGCCTTGAGCAGACCATGACGGTCTTCGGCATTATTTTCGCCTTTGTCGGCTTTCTGGCAAGCCAGGGGCTAAAGCTGCCGCCGACCACAGCGTCGCAGCCCGCCAGTAAGAATGTGGCGCAGAGCGCGAAGCAGTTCACCTCGCGCGAAATGCTGCGCCAGCCGCTGTTCTGGCTGATGTTTGCGATGATGGCGATGATGTCGACCTCGGGGCTGATGGTGACGTCGCAGATGGCGGTCTTTGCCGACGATTTCGGCATCAGCAAGGCGGTGGTGTTTGGCATGGCGGCGCTGCCGCTGGCGCTGACCATTGACCGCTTCACCAACGGCCTGACGCGTCCGCTGTTTGGTTTTATCTCTGACCGCTATGGCCGGGAAAAAACCATGTTTATCGCCTTCGCGCTGGAAGGCGTCGCGATGACGCTATGGCTCGCCTGTCGTGAAGACCCCATGCTGTTTGTGCTGCTTTCCGGCGTCGTCTTCTTTGGCTGGGGCGAGATTTTCTCGCTATTCCCGTCAACGCTGACCGATACGTTCGGCAGCAAACACGCCGCGGCAAACTACGGCTGGCTCTATATTTCGCAGGGCATCGGCTCGATTTTCGGCGGTCCGCTGGCCGCGCTTTTGTATCAACACACCCAGGGATGGCATGTTGTCTTCAGCTGCGCGATAGCCCTTGATTTCATCACTGCCGGGCTGGCGCTGTTAGTATTAAAACCCTGGCGCGCGCGGTTCATCAGCAAGCACAGTTAATCGCGGCTTTTCTCAGGGACGACGGCAATGAGAGCTTAACCCGCCACTGCTTCCTCATTCGGATGCAGCCACGCCAGGAGATTTACCCGTTCATCCTCCTGCCTGGCGATTGCGTTACCGGGGTGAAGAGTGCCCGTCGTCCGGGATGCCGCTTAACAGGCCGGTTTAAACGCAAACACCGACGAGGCAGGACGCTGTCCCGCCTCGTCGCAGGCAGACTACTTCTCGATAAACGCCAGCAGGTCGGCGTTCAGCACATCCGCATTAAGCGTCAGCATGCCGTGGGAAAACCCCGGATAGGTTTTCAGCGTACCGTTTTTTAGCAGCTCAATCGATTTCAACGCCGCATCCGCAATCGGCACAATCTGGTCGTCTTCGCCATGCAGCAGCAGGGTAGGAACCGTGATGGCTTTGAGATCCTCCGTCTGGTCAGTCTCGGAAAAGGCGCGGATACCTTCATAATGGGCTTTGGCGCTGCCCATCATGCCCTGACGCCACCAGTTCTGAATAACGCCTTCCAGCGCGGTCGCGCCGTCCCGGTTGAAGCCGTAGAACGGGCCGGCGGGCACATCGAGGAAGAACTGGGCGCGGTTGGCGGCAAGCGCCGCGCGAAAGCCATCAAACACTTCCAGCGGCAATCCTTCCGGATTCGCCTCGGTTTTCACCATCAGCGGCGGTACGGCAGAAACCAGTACGGCTTTAGCGACCCGGCCGGAGGGCTGGCCGAATTTCGCGACATAGCGCGCCACTTCGCCGCCGCCGGTGGAGTGCCCGATATGAATAACGTTTTGCAGATCCAGCGCTTCCACTACGGCAAACGCATCGGCGGCATAATGGTCCATATCGTGACCATCGGAGACCTGGGAGGAGCGGCCATGGCCGCGGCGGTCATGCGCCACCACGCGGTAGCCTTTTGCGACGAAGAAAAGCATCTGGGTATCCCAGTCGTCAGCGGAGAGCGGCCAGCCGTGGTGGAACATAATAGGCTGCGCCTCTTTCGGGCCCCAGTCTTTATAAAAAATTTCAACGCCGTCTTTCGTGGTAACAAAGCTCATGAGAAATCTCCTGACCGATATAAGTGAGGGAGGGTGAATAATTGAGCTGATACTTCAGCGCATGACATTGTTATGCCCGCGGGGTTACAAAGAAATTATGCAGGAAGCGGTTTTTTCGCCATTTCCAGTGGCAGTTTAAATTTCTGGCTGGCGTTCATATTTCAAACGTTGCCATGATCGGCGCGCTTTAAATTCGTGCTTTCTTATTATTCCGCAACAGGGAGCGAGCGTATTTATTACTGCGGGCCTGTAGACCGCCCCAGGTGAAAACAGGCTCAGGTTGTCGCCTCACTGATTTTTTAAAAGGCGAACGGCGCGCCCTGACGCCTTGCAAAGCCTGGCGCAGAGGTCCGGCCTGACTTTTTCGGAAAAATTTGTTATGACTCTTCAATACCTTAAAACGGGGCGCAGCCAGACAGCGTCCCTGTAACTTTATCTGCGACTGATTACCGATAACCCTATGCAATCCAGCGCCTCGCTTTCGTTTGCCCATCGCCCCCTGGTTCCCGTGGCGCATGATTATCCGCACGGGGCCACCGAACCCTGGCATCAGCATGATTGCGCACAGCTTTTACATATCATCAGCGGGGTGGTGCGCGTCGATACCCAGAGCGGGTGCTGGGTGATCCCGCCAGGCCGCGGCGTCTGGCTGCCGGCAGGAACGTGGCATGCGCTTCGTATTACCGGACAGGTGGCGGCCAGAACGCTGTTTATCGATCCGCTCGCGCGAGCGGACCTTCCCGCCGCGTGCCAGATTGTGCAAATCTCCGCGCTGCTGCGGGAGCTTATCGTGGCCTCGCTGGCGCTTCCTGAACACTATGTCGGCGGCAGCCGCGAAGAGCGTATTTATGAGCTGATTCTGGATGAGATACGGGGAATGGCCGTGCTGCCGTTTGGCCTGGCGGAGCCGCAAACCGCGATACTGCGCCAGCTGTGCAGAAGCATGCAGGCGCGGCCTGCGGATGACTGGTCCAGCCAGCGCGCGGCGCGTCTTGTTAACATGAGCGAGCGCACCCTGAACCGCCATTTCCAGCAGCAAACGGCGCTGACCTGGAGCGAATGGGTGAGGCGGGCAAAACTCATGGAAGCGCTGATTCGCCTGGCGCAGGGGCAATCCGTGCTCGCGATTGCGCTGGAGCTGGGTTACGGCAGCCACAGCGCGTTCACCGCCATGTTTCGCCGGGTGATGGGCATATCACCCAGCGACTATTTTAATGACTAATCCTGCGCTACCGCCGCATTGAACAGCGCCTGCAGCGAGGCGCGCGAGACATCGCTGTCGATGCCCACGCCCCAGCGGCTGCCGCCATCCGCGAACTCGCAGCAGATATAGGCGACCGAGCGGCTGTCGCTTCGCTCCCCCAGCGTGTGCTCGTGATAGTCTTTAATCACCAGCGGCTGTGCGGTTAAAGGCGCCAGCCCCGCAGCGGCGGCGGAGAGCAGCCCGTTGCCGTATCCCTCGATTTTCTTTTGCTCGCCGTTAACCGTAAGCGTGGCCTGAAGTTTTAAACGGCCGTTTTGCTGGCTTTCGCTGCGGTAGTCGCGCAGGGCGAGCGGCGGCTGGGGGACCAGCCCGTAGCGCGTGCGAAAGAGCTGCCATAACGCGTTTAGCGTCATCTCGCGGCCATGGCTATCCGTTTCGCGCTGCACATGCTGACTGAAATCCTGCTGCAGCGCGCGGGGCAACCTCAGGCCGTGGTTTTGCTCAATTATCCAGGCGCTGCCGCTTTTACCGGACTGGCTGTTGACCCGGATAACGGCTTCGTAGCTGCAACCGATGTCCTGCGGATCGACAGGCAGATAGGGCATTTCCCAGCGGTCGCCCGCTTTGCGCGCGTCAAACCCTTTCTTGATGGCGTCCTGATGCGAGCCGGAAAAGGCGGTATACGCCAGGCTTCCCGCCCAGGGGTGACGCGGGTGAACCGGCAGTTGGTTACAGCTTTCGACCACTTCAACCACCTTGTTCATGTCATGGAAGCTCAGCCCCGGGCTGATGCCCTGGCTGTATAAATTCATCGCCAGCGTCACCAGGCAGACGTTGCCCGTGCGCTCGCCGTTGCCAAATAAGCAGCCTTCAACGCGATCGGCGCCCGCCATCATTGCAAGCTCGGCGCAGGCTACGCCAGTGCCGCGATCGTTGTGCGGGTGAACGCTGATGCACACCTCGTCGCGCCGTGAAAAATGGCGGCAGAAATGCTCAATCTGGTCGGCATAGACGTTGGGCGTATTTACCTCGACCGTCGCGGGAAGATTGATAATCATTGGGCGCTCTGCGCAGGGTTGCCAGACATCCGCCACCGCTTCGCAAATCTCCAGCGCAAATTCGGGCTCCGTGAAGCAGAACGTTTCGGGCGAATATTCATACTGCCAGCACGTTTGCGGATATCGCTCGCACTGCTGGCGAATCAGGGTAGTGGCGTTGACAGCCAGTGCGACAATCTCCTGTTTCTCCATGCCGAAGACCAGCCGTCGGAACAGCGGCGCGGTGGCGTTATAGAGATGAAGCGTGGCGCGTTTCGCGCCGCGCAGCGCTTCAAAGGTGCGCAGGATAAGCTCGTCACGCGCCTGGGTTAATACCTGAATGGTGACATCGTCAGGAATGCGCGCTTCCTCAATCAGCTGACGGACGAAGGCGAAATCCGTCTGCGAGGCGGAAGGAAACGCCACCTCAATTTCCTTAAAGCCGCACTCCAGCAATAAGTTCCAGAACTGGAGCTTACGCTCGCTGTCCATCGGTTCGGCCAGCGCCTGGTTGCCATCGCGTAAATCCGTCGATAACCAGCGCGGCGCGTGCGTTATTCGCTTTTCAGGCCAGGTGCGATCGGGCAGATTCAGGGGGGGCCAGGGACGGTATTTGTTTTCCGGTTGACTCAGCATGGTTATCTCCTCTTAACGTCATGCCATTTTGCTGAGTCGTCGCTAACGGCGCTGCATCGGGCTGGACAACAGGTTAATTAAACTGGACAACCGCGCCGCCGTCCTTATGGTCTTTTTGTTAAATTGACGTTACATGAATGCGCATTCCTGTATGAATTTCGTCACAAAATGGAAAAGCCATCTGGCGCTGGCAGGCGGAGATTAAACCTGTGTCAGCCAGCGTAAATATCTGTAAACCATTAAGTTTATTCACGGATGCGGTTAATTAATGCAGCCCGCGCATGGGTCGATTGATTTATTGCACTTATTAACTTCGCAACCCTGGTCCAGTCTTCAAATCAGGCGCAGCAAAAGCGTCGTAAATAAATGGAGACTCAGATGCAAACCGCTTCCTTACCGTTAACTGCCCGGGCGCGCGCTGGCGCTATCCTGCGCGTCACCTCCGGTAATTTCCTGGAACAATTTGATTTTTTCCTGTTCGGGTTTTATGCCACCTACATTGCGCACGCCTTTTTTCCGGCGAGCAGCGAGTTCGCCTCGCTGATGCTCACTTTCGCGGTGTTCGGCGCCGGGTTCCTGATGCGCCCAGTCGGTGCCGTGGTGTTGGGGGCATACATTGATAAGGTGGGCAGACGCAAAGGGCTTATTGTCACGCTCTCCATTATGGCAACCGGAACTTTCCTGATTGTGCTTATCCCTTCTTACGAGAGCATCGGCTTCTGGGCGCCGTTGCTGGTGCTGGCGGGGCGCCTGCTGCAGGGCTTTTCCGCAGGCGCGGAACTGGGCGGCGTCTCGGTTTATCTTGCGGAAATCGCCACGCCGGGGCGTAAAGGCTTCTACACCAGCTGGCAGTCCGGCAGCCAGCAGGTGGCGATTATGGTTGCTGCGGCGATGGGCTTCGCGCTCAACGCGTTGCTGGCGGAAACGGCCATCCGCGAATGGGGCTGGCGCATCCCGTTTCTTTTCGGCTGCCTGATCGTACTGTTTATTTTCCTGCTTCGCCGCAAGCTTGCAGAAACGCAGGAGTTTAACGCGCGGCGCAGCCATCCCGGTATGGGGCAGGCGTTCAGAACGCTGCTCGATAACTGGCAGGTGGTTATCGCCGGCATGCTGATGGTGGCCATGACTACCACCGCGTTTTACCTGATAACCGTGTATGCGCCGACGTTTGGCAAAAAGGTGCTGATGCTCAGCGCCTCAGACAGCCTGCTGGTCACGCTGCTGGTGGCGGTGTCCAATTTCTTCTGGCTGCCGGTAGGCGGGGCGCTGTCCGACCGCTTTGGCCGCAAGCCGGTGTTGATAGCCATGACGCTGCTGGCGCTGACCACCTCTTATCCGGCGCTGAGTTTGCTGGCGGGCGCGCCGGGCTTTTACATGATGCTGGCCGTGCTGCTGTGGCTCTCGTTTATTTATGGTCTGTACAACGGGGCGATGATCCCGGCGCTTACCGAAATTATGCCAGCGGAGGTGCGGGTGGCGGGTTTTTCGCTTGCCTACAGCCTGGCGACGGCGGTGTTCGGCGGGTTTACGCCAGTGATGTCTACCGCATTGATTGAGTACACGGGCGACAAAGCCTCGCCGGGGTACTGGATGAGCTTCGCCGCCGTATGCGCTTTGCTGGCGACCCTCTTTTTATACCGTCGCAGCACGCTGCCGCTGCCCAATGCCCGTAAGACGTTCGGCTAAGGAGAGAAACCGTGAAAATCTACTGGCGCGCTACGGCGTTCATTGTTGCCCTGGCGAGCAGCCCGGCGCTTCAGGCTAAAGCGTTAACCGTCATGATCTCGGGCGGCTTTAAGGCGGCATGGGAAACCCTCGCCCCGCGTTTTGCAGCGCGGGAAGGGGTTCACCTTCACACGGTTGCAGGCCCGTCCATGGGCGATACGCCACAGGCCATTCCGCAAAGGCTGGCGCGGGGTGAAAAGGCCGATGTGGTTATCATGGTGGGAAGCGCGCTGGAAAAACTCGCCGCGCAGGGCCAGACCCTGCCTGGCTCGCGGGTAGAACTGGCGGACTCGCTTGTCGGCGCGGTGATAAAGCAGGGCGCGACGCCGGTGAGCATTAAAACCGAGGATGAACTCCGCGCCGCTTTGCGCAACGCCCGCTCGATAGCCTACTCCGACAGCGCCAGCGGCAGGTATGTCAGCGAGCAGCTGTTCCGGCGGCTTGGCATTGCAGAAGAGGTGAAAGAGAAAGCGCACCGGGTTGACAGGATCCCGGTGGCCTCGGTGGTGGCGAAAGGCGAATATGCGCTGGGTTTCCAGCAGGTGAGCGAGCTGCTGCCGGTGCCGGGCGTGACCTTCATTGGCGAACTGCCGGAAAAGGTGCAATACACCACGCGGTTTGCCGGTGCGGTGACTGCCACCTCGGCAAACCGCCATGAGGCGGCGGATTTGCTCCGCTATTTGTCCTCGCCGGAGGTGCAAAACGTCGTTCAGTCAACCGGCCTTCGCTCTGTGAAGGCGAAGCACGCCGTCAAAGCGAGCGATACCGTTCAATAAGGGTGTTTTCAAGCTCCTGCGCCACATGGGAAAGCATGCGCCCGCTTCTTCTCAGCAGGCCGACCGTTCGCGTGACGACCGGCCCGGTGAGCGCGACTTTTGTCAGCGCGGAATGCGCGGACAGCGGCATCGACATCGCGGGCACGGCAGCGATGCCGAGCCCCGCTTCCACCATGCCGAGCATGGTGGTCACGTGGCGCGTCTCACAGATGCTGGGCCGTTCGGGCGCAATCTCCGCCAGCGCCTGGTCGAGCAGGGTGCGGTTCCCCGACGTTTTATCCAGCCCAACCCAGTCGTGCCGGTAAAATTCTTGCCAGGTGATGCTTTTTTTACCGGCAATAGCGTGTTCAGGCCGACAGGCCGCCACGTACTCATCGTTGAGCAACGGCAGAAATTCGATATCGGGCTGCGTGCTGCCGGAAAAGCTGATGCCGAAATCCGCCTGGCCGCTCATGACCGAGTCGTAGACGTTACCCGCGCTGCTGTCGATAAGCTTGATGCGCACGCGGGGATACCTGGCCTGAAAGCTGCGGATGACGTTCGGCATAAAGTAGTAAGCGGCAGAGGGGACGCAGGCGACGGTAATCAGCCCGGTGCGGGCTAAGCTGACTTCGCTGAGGTCCGCCATCACCGCTTCAAAATCCGCCAGCAACTGGCCCGAGCGCTCGGCGAAAGCCTGCCCCTTGAGCGTGAGCGTCACCCGCCGGGTGGTTCTTTCAAACAGCTTTAATCCCAGCGCGCTTTCAAGCTTATCAATGCGGCGGCTGAGCGCCGGTTGCGAAAGGCAGATAGACTCCGCCGCCAGCCGAAAATTGCCGTACTCCACCAGGGCCCGAAACGCGTAAAGGTCATTGAGGTCAAAATTCACGGGCATACCGGTATCTCTTCCTTTTACTGCGAAAAATTCAACGTAGCGTTCCTTTGCCCGGCCTCCTCTGCGCAGGCAGGGCACCGCCTGTTATAGCAGAACAGGCGGGTAAAAGGGGGATGCGATTAACTTAAATGAAACATAAAAGCAACAAATGCCATGCACCGTTCCCGCGCTTGAGAAAAAAACGGCGTCGAAGCCGCCAGCAGCAAGCGCCAGAGGGGATGAAAACCTGAGCTTCCGCCTGATGTGACGGGGCACAAATTTCCCGCTCCCGCCCTGGTCTGACCCATCTCACACTTTGCACTTCTTTTGTGAAAACCATCACTTAACTTCGTGCTGTCGCCCAAAAAATCACCGTCTGTTAGTGAACATTTTCCGAGGACATGGTGATTTTTTGTGCCTAGATTGAGCATTGAAACGGCTTTTTAATTACGTAAAACCTGCTTGCCGATTCCGGTAATCCGCGGGGCTGATAAACAGAACATGAATTACCCTGCCTTTTTAAGGACCGACCATGAAAATTGAATCTGTAAACGTTACCCTCTTCCAGTACCTCTCGCGCCGGGTTTCCGACAGCGCCGGGCATTCGCACCCGGGCCCGGAGAGTATGGCGAAAATGGCCATGCTGACGATTACCGCCGACGACGGCACGCAGGGGTTTTCTTTTGCGCCGCCGGAAGTGGTGCGCCCCTTTGTCGTCAACACCTTTTTGCGCAAGGTCATGGTCGGTCAGGAGGCGTTTAACCGCGAACGCATCTGGCAGGATCTCGCGCACTGGCAGCGGGGCAGCGCGCACCAGCTCACTGAACGCGCGCTGTCGTTTGTGGAACAGGCGCTGTGGGATTTAATCGGCCGCAAGCTCAACATGCCGGTTTATAAATTGCTCGGCGGCTTTCGCGATAAAGTGCCCGCCTATGGCAGCACCATGTGCGGAGACGACCTCGCAGGCGGCCTTTCCACCCCGGATGAGTATGCCGCTTTCGCCGAAAAGCTGGTGGCGCGCGGCTATAAGGCCATCAAGCTGCATACCTGGATGCCGCCTGTCTCTTTCGCGCCTGACCCGAAAATGGACGTTAAAGCCTGCGCCGCCGTGCGCGAAGCGGTGGGACCGGATATTGACCTGATGATTGACGGTTATCACTGGTACAGCCGCACCGAGGCGCTCTGGATAGGCAAGGCGCTGGAAAAGCTCAACTTCGCCTGGTTTGAAGAGCCGATGGAGGAGGAGAGCATGGATTCCTACCGCTGGCTGGCGGAAAACCTGTCTATTCCCGTCATCGGGCCGGAAAGCCTCGGCGGCAAACACCACAGCCGGGCGGACTGGGTGAAAGCAGGGGCGTGCGACATTCTTCGCGCAGGCGCCAACGGCGTAGGCGGCATCTCGCCCACCCTGAAAGTGGCGAGCCTTGCGGAATCGTTCGGCATGGATTGTGAAGTGCATGGCAACGGCGCGGCGAGCCTCGCGGTCATCGGCGCTATTCGCAACTGCCGCTGGTACGAGCGCGGGCTGCTGCATCCTTTCCTGGATTACGACGAGCCGGCGCCTTACCTCAACACGCTGGTCGACCCGATGGACGATGAAGGCTTTGTTCACCTGCCGCAGCGCCCCGGGCTCGGTGAAGACATTAACTTCGCCTATATCGAAGCGAACACCCTCAGCCACGACTGACGAATAACAAAATCATGCCAGGCGTCTGCCCGGCAACCCTTACCCTACAAAACGGTATACCTATGAACAGAACTTCCTCGCTGGGGGCGTGCCTGCTCGCGCTCGCCATGATGATGGGGAGTGGTGCGGCGATAGCGAAAACGCCGCCCGATCAGCTCATCATCGGTATGAACATGAACAACCTGCTGACGCTCGACCCGGCGGCCATGACCGGCAACGAAGTGGTGGGCATCGTGGTGAATCTTTACGATTCGCTGGTAGAGCTGGACCCGACGCAGCTCACTCACGTTAAACCCGCGCTGGCGCACGCCTGGGAAGTCAGCCCGGACGGGCAAACCCTCACGTTTCATCTGCGTGATGACGTGAGGTTTCACTCCGGCAACCCGCTCACAGCGCAGGATGTGGTCTGGTCGATGCGCCGCATTCTCCACCTCAACCTCGCACAGGCGTCGGTGTGGAAATCCTACGGCTTCAGCAAAAAGAATATCGACCAGCAGGTCAGCGCCCCTGACGCGCATACGTTTCAGATTGTCTTACCGAAGGCCAACGATCCGCAGCTCATCCTCTATTCGCTGGCGGCGCTCGGCAATCTGGGGGTGCTGGACAGCAAAACGGTCTCCCGGCATGCGGTGAACGATGATTGGGGCAACCGCTGGCTGACCACTAATGAAGCGGGTTCCGGACCGTTTATTCTGGAGAGCTGGCAGGCGAAAGATGTGCTGCGCATGAAGCGCAACCCCGGTTACTGGCGTGAGGAAGCGAAAATGAGCCGCGTAGTGCTGCGCCATTTCCAGGAGTCACAGACCCTGCGGCTGATGATTGAGAAAGGGGATCTGGATATCGCCAGCAACATGGCGGTTTCCGACATCAACGCCCTGCGCAATGACCCGGGCTTAACGGTGGACGCGGTGCAGCGCGGCACTGTCTATTACGTGGCGATGAGCATGAAAGAGCCGCACTTCAGCAATCCCAAAGTGCGCGAGGCGGTGCGCTATCTCATTGACTATCAGGGGATCAACAACGCGCTGATGCCGGGCTATGGCGTGCTGCACCAGCGGCCGATAAAAAGCGGCATGCCCTCCACGCTGCCGGACCCGGGCTACCGGCTCGATATTGCCCGGGCGAAAAAACTGCTGGCGGAGGCGGGCTACCCGGACGGGTTTAATACCACGCTTCGCGTGCTGGCGGACCAGCCCTTTCTCAATATCGCCATTGCGGTGCAGTCCACGCTGATGCAGGGCGGCATCAACGCCAAAATCATCACCGGCACCGGCAACCAGATTTACGGCGCGATGCGCGAGCGTAAATTCGACATGCTGGTGGGACGCGGCGGCAGCGGCATGGAGCCGCATCCGCACTCAAGCTTACGCGCGCTGGTTTACAACCCCGATAACAGCGACGCCGCGCGGCTCACCAACTTTCAGGGCTGGCGCACCGGCTTTTACGACAAACAGCTCAACGAGATGATCGACCGCGCGCTGCTTGAACGCGACCCGCAAAAGCAGGTGGCTGGTTATCAGGCTATCCAGACCCGCTACGATAAGCTTATCCCCGCGCTTATCCCGCTTTCGCAAATGGTGGATTCAGTGGTGGTGCGCAACGAGGTGAAGCACTACCAGCCGCATCCCTCCGCCACCACGTTTCTGCGTGAAGTGGATAAAACCAACGCAGGAGAGAAACCATGACCGTCGCACTTCTCGCCCCTGGCACGCGCGCCAGGCGTTTCTCAGGCCGCATTATGCAGGTAATGGTGACGCTCTTCGGCCTGCTGCTGTTAACGTTTTTTATCGGCCGGGTGATGCCCATCGACCCGGTGCTGGCGATTGTCGGGCCGGATGCCGACCAGAGCACCTATCAGCAGGTTTACCACCAGTTGGGGTTTGATAAATCGCTGGCGACGCAGTTTGGCATTTACCTCACGAACCTGCTGCACGGTGATTTGGGCAACGCGCTGCTGACCGGTAAACCGGTGGCGCAGGACATTATCCGCGTCTTCCCGGCAACGCTTGAGCTTGCGACCATGGCCATTATCGTCGGCGCAGGGCTGGGCATCCCGTTGGGGGTGCTGGCCGCCGCGAGGCGCAACAGCGTGACGGATTATGTGGTGCGCATTATCAGCCTCGCCGGGTACTCCACGCCGATTTTCTGGGTGGGGATGATGGGGCTGCTGGTGTTTTACGCCTGGCTGAGCTGGGTGGGCGGCGCTGGCAGGCTCGATCTCGGTCTCGACGGCATCGTGCCGCGGCGCACGGGGCTGATAACCGTCGATGCGCTGCTGGCCGGCAATGCCGCCGTTTTCTGGAACGCCATCAACCACCTGATATTGCCCGCCGCACTGCTGGGCTTCCATTCGCTGGCTTACATTAGCCGGATGACGCGCAGTTTTATGCTGGCGCAGCTCTCCCAGGAGTTCATCATCACCGCACGGGTAAAGGGGCTGACGGAACGGCAGGTTATCTGGAACCACGCCTTTCGCAATATCCTCGTTCAGCTTTTAACCGTGGTGGCGCTGGCTTATGGCTCGCTGCTGGAAGGGGCCGTGCTGATTGAAACGGTCTTCTCCTGGCCGGGTTTCGGCTCCTACCTCACCAGCAGCCTGCTGCTCGGCGACATGAACGCCGTGATGGGCTGCGTGCTGGTGGTGGGCGTCATTTTCGTGATGCTGAACCTGCTCTCCGACATGCTCTATCAACTCTTTGACCCGAGGATCAAATCATGACGGTTTTTCTGGACTCGCCCCTTGGCCGCGACAGCCGGGAAGGGCGTCGGCGGGTAACGCGCGCGCTGCGGCTGACCGGCGCTTTTCTTGGCAAAATGGCGCGCAATCCGCTGACGGCGACGGGCGGTGGGATTATTGCCCTGTTGCTGCTGGTGGCGATATTCGCGCCGCTCATCGCGCCCTGGCACCCGCTGGTGCAGGATCTCAACAACGCGCTGACGGCGCCGAATGCGCAGCACTGGTTCGGCACCGACGAGTTCGGGCGCGACATCTTCAGCCGGCTGGTCTACGGCTCGCGCATTACGCTTTATATCGTGCTGCTGGTTTCGGTTACCGTCGGCCCGCTGGGGTTGCTGCTCGGCGTGACGGCGGGGTATTTCGGCGGCAAGGTCGATATGGTGTTAATGCGCGTGACGGATATTTTCATCTCCTTCCCGAGCCTGGTGCTGGCGTTGGCGTTTGTCGCCGCGCTCGGCCCGGGGCTTGAGCATGTGGTTATCGCCATTACGCTCACCGCGTGGCCGCCGATAGCGCGTCTGGCGCGGGCGGAAACCCTCTCGCTGCGCCAGGCGGATTTTATCTCCGCGGTGCGCCTGCAGGGCGCGTCGCCGGTGCGCGTGCTGTGGCGCCACATTGTGCCGCTCTGCCTGCCGTCGGTCATCATCCGCATCACTATGAACATGGCGGGGATAATCCTGACCGCCGCCGGGCTTGGCTTCCTGGGCCTCGGCGCGCAGCCGCCGCAGCCGGAGTGGGGTGCCATGATCTCAAGCGGGCGCACCTACATGATGGAGTGCTGGTGGGTGGTGACCATTCCGGGGCTGGCGATTTTAATCAACAGCCTGGCGTTTAACTTCTTAGGAGACGGCTTACGTGACATCCTCGATCCTCGCAACGACTAATTCGCCCTTGCTCGATGTCCGCAATCTGCATGTCGATTTCAGCAACGGCGCGGCGGTGACGCACGCGGTGCGCGGCGTCTCTTTTCAACTGGGGCGCGAGAAGCTGGCTATCGTCGGCGAATCCGGCTCCGGCAAGTCCACCGTGGGCAGGGCGCTGCTGCATTTGCACCCGAAAAAAACCCGCATCACCGCCGAGAAAATGCAGTTCGGCGATATCGACCTGCGCACGGTCAGCGAGGCGCAAATGCGCCAGATCCGCGGCAAACGGATATCGATGATCATGCAGGATCCTAAGTATTCGCTGAACCCGGTGGTGCGCGTGGGCGATCAAATCGCTGAAGCCTGGCTTACGCACCATCGCGGGCGTAAAGCGCAGGCGAAAGAGAAAGCGCTGGCGATGCTGGAGGTAGTGCGCATTCGTCAGCCCGAGCGCGTTTACCAGCTTTACCCGCATGAGATTTCCGGCGGGCAAGGGCAGCGCATCATGATAGCCATGATGCTGATTACCGACCCGGAACTGGTGATAGCGGATGAACCGACTTCGGCGCTGGATGTCTCGGTACGTCTGCAGGTGCTGGGGCTGCTGGATGACCTGGTGCAGTCGCGCGGGCTGGGGCTTATTTTTATCAGCCATGATATCAACCTGGTGCGCAGCTTTTGCGACCGGGTGCTGGTGATGTACGCCGGGCGGGTGGTGGAATCGCTCGCCGCCTGCGATTTGCACAAGGCGCAACACCCTTATACCCAGGGACTCATCGACTCCCTGCCGGAAATTCACCGCCGCCGCGCGGTATTACCGGTTCTGCAACGCCAGGCGAGCTGGCTCACGGACTAAGGAGACGCAGATGATAACAGTCAACCATCTTAACCTGACGTTTGGCGAGGGCAGCAGGCAGAACCAGGTGTTGCATGATGTCACTTTTGAGGTGCGGCCCGGCGAGATTTACGGGCTGGTGGGCGAATCCGGCTCCGGAAAAACCACGGTGCTGAAGTGCCTTGCGGGGCTGTTCACCCACTGGCGAGGCGAGCTGGCTATTAATAACGTTCCGCTGGAAAAGCGCATCAGCCGCGAGCGTTGTCGGCGGGTGCAGATGGTTTTTCAGGACCCTTATGGCTCGCTGCATCCGCGTCATACCATCAGCGATATCCTCGAAGAGCCGTTGCTGATTCACGGCATTCCCGAGCGTGACCGCCGCGTCAATAGTTTGCTGGACAGAGTGGGCCTTAGCAGGGCGTTTCGCGACCGTTATCCGCACCAGCTTTCCGGGGGGCAGCGCCAGCGCGTGGCGATTGCGCGGGCGCTTATTCTGGAGCCGCAGGTTTTGCTGCTGGATGAGCCGACCTCGGCGCTGGACGTGTCGGTGCAGGCTGAGATCCTCAACCTGTTGGCCGAGCTACAGAAGGAGGCGAACCTGACTTATCTGATGGTAACGCACGACCTTGGCGTCATCGCCCATCTGTGCCAGAAGGTGGCGGTGATGCAGTACGGCAAAATCCTCGAGACGCTTACGGTGGAAGCGCTGGTCAAAGGCGACGTCGCCACCGCCTACACCCGCATGTTGATTAACGGCAGCCAGCGCTATTCGCGGGAAATGGCGCGGGAAGTCGCGGCGTATTAAGTCAGCGTCGGGAGAAATCGAGGCGATAAAAAAGCCCCTCTGCGAGGGGCATAATTGAACCTGAGCGGCGTTACGCCATCGAATAGAGCAGGGCGGAAAGCGTCGCCACGCCGGCCAGGGCGATGACGGCGGTTTTTACGCCGCGCAGTTCGCGCAGTTCGGCGCGGGTATAGATAAGCCAGGCCGGGATCAGAAACAGGATGATGGCGATAAGCGGCCCGCAGAAGGTTTCAATCAGCGTAATGACGTTCGGGTTGGCGTACACGATGCCGAAGGTCAGCGCGAACATAATCAGGTAAGCAATACGCTTGCCGCCCGCGCCCTTGATGCCGGAGGCTTCGGTAATGAGCTGCGCGAAGGTTTCGGTGACGGAAAGCCCTACGCCGAGAAACGATTTTGTCATGCCCACAATAGCGATAAACGGCGCCAGCAGATAGACAAGCTGCGAGCCTTCCGCCGACACCACTGACAGCACGTTCAGGTTCTGCACTTTGGCCTGTGCGAAACTGTCGTGCGGAATGCTTAATACGCAGCTCAGTACAAAGAAGAGGATGCTGAAGAAAATCGCGCCGTAGGCCATGCGGATAACCAACAGCGCCTTGCGCTCGCCTTCCCCTTTCCGTTCACGGTAGTACGAGGTCAGCGGCGAAACCATCGGCGCGCAGCAGAACGAGAAGGTGATAAGCGGCAGCGTCAGCCAGATGCTTTTTAGCGTCTCGGTAAGGGGCGCCGCATGCGCTTTCGTTATCACGCCCGCCAGGTTCGCTATATTCCAGTGGGGGATTTGCAGCAGGGCGATGAGCAAAATGGAGGCGGCAAACGGCAACGCCAGCGCGCTCATGGTGCCGACTACTTTGTCGCGCCCTTTGCTCAGCACCGCGTAAATCCCGGCGACGACGAGAAAAGCGAGCAGGCCGCGGGAAAGGTGAGCCGCATGCAGATGGGCGCTCAGGTAATTATCCAGCGCGTTAACCAGCGCCACGCCGAATACCAGCGTCACCGGGAAGAACGCCAGGCAGTAAAAGAGCATAATCGCAAGCTCCCCTTTGCCCTTAAAAAAGGAGCCGAAAATCGGCAGCGATGAGTCCGCCGTCGGCTGCTCTTTCATATAAACGCGACACAGCATCAGGTGCGGCATCAGCGAGAGCGGCAGACCGGCAAGCAGCATCATCAGAAAAATAACCGGCCCCTGGGTACCTACCTCCACCGGCAGGAACAGCGTGCCTGCGCCTACCGCCGTGCCATAAAGCCCCAGCGCCCAGACATTGTCGCGCCATTTCCAGCCTGCGCGGACCGCGCCTTCGCTCTTCTCTTGTGTTGCCGAAATCATAAGTAAACCGCTTTCTGGTGTTGTTAAGTCATTGCTGTGACTGCTTTACTGGCGAGGCCTTGTCATGCTCCGTCAGGACTACCCCCATCGCGCCGGGGCTTTTATCCGGGCTGGCAAATTTTGTTTAAATATCATCGCCGCCGCAGAAAGGGGCGCATTATAGGGGCATCTTTCGGGGTAAGTAAAATCGCAGGGGAAATCGCGTGGAAGGCGCAAAGGGCGCTGTTTTGACTGTTTTTCAGCATAAGCCATAAAAGCGGGCGGCAGAAGAACCGTAGCAAACCCGGCGCGAGGCCGGGTTTGGTTTATGCGCCGTCAGGATAACGCCGCGCCGACCACCAGGAACAGACAGGTGGCGACAGCCAGCATCGCCAGCAGCGGCAGCACCCACATCAGGTAGCGCGGGTAGCTGACTTTCGCCAGCGCCAGTCCGCTCATCACGATGGCCGACGTGGGAGAGATCATCGCGATAGCGCCCACTGACCCCTGATACGCCGTCACGACGATTTCTCGTCCAACGCCCGCGAAATCGGCAATCGGGGCGAGCACCGGCATGGCGAGCGTCGCAAGGCCCGACGAGCTTGGCACCAGGAAAGAGAGCGGCATGATAATCAGGTACATGATAACCGCGAACAGGCCGGAGGAGGCGCCGCTGACCACGCTCTCCATCGAGTGCAGCACGGTATCGGTTATCTGCGCGTTATGCATGATGACGGTAATGCCCCGCGCCAGCACGATGACCAGCGCCGCGCCCATGAAGTCCGCAATGCCCGCCAGCATGGCGTTAAACAGGTTGTTGCCGCGCAGCCCGCCAAGCCATCCGGTGACCACGGACATCACCAGAAACAGCGCGGTCAGCTCCGGGAAATACCAGTCGAGCTGCCAGGGCCACGACGCCGCCTGCGGCCCGACAATCACCTGCGCCCAGGGAATGATGGCGAAAATCATAAACGCGAAGGTGGCGGCGAAGGCTGCCATCACCGCTTTCTGGCGGCCCGTCATCGGTTGCGGCAACTGCAGACGCGCCTGCGCCAGCTCGCGATCTTCATCGGTGAAGCCCACCACCGAATGGGCGGCGTTGCGCTGTACGCGCCGGGCATAAATAACCACATAGGCAATGGCGAGCCCCGTGAGCGCGAGAAACATGATAAACCGCAGCCCGATGCCGCTGCCCATCGGCACGCCTGCGCCCGCCGAGGCGGCGCCGGTCATAAACGGGTTAACGGTGGAGTTCATGTTGCCGACCACCGAGCCGACCAGGATTACCCCTACCGCCGTCATGCGGTCGAACCCCAGCCCCAGCAGCAGCGGCACCAGCAGCGCGTAAAAGCCCAGCGTCTCCTCGCCCATGCCGTACGTGGAGCCGCCGATGGCGATAAGCAGCATCACCATGGCGATAAGCAAGCCGCCGCGCCGCCGGAAGCGCTGCGCCACGTGGCCGAGGCAGGCGTCGATGGCCCCCGTTTTGGTGGTGGTGACAATAAACGCGCCGAGCGATAACACGTAAAAGAAGACGCCGATAGCGCCGAAGATACTGCCGCTCTCATAAGGCCCAACGAACCCGGCGGCGTTTTCAATACCGTAGAGGCCGTTAACCGGCGCGAGGAAAAGCTCCTTCACGCGCTGGTGCGCCGAAAGCGGGCTGGCGGCAACCTGAAAACTGCCCGCTACCGGCCGGCCATCCTGCGTCTGATAATGCCCGGCGGGGATTATCCAGGTCAGAAGCCAGACCACGACGGTAATGACGATAAGAACGGTGTACGTGCTCGGGAAACGCCACGCTTTGCTGGCCGCCGGAGCGGCTTCGCTTTCATACTGGGACATCATGCACCTCGCAGAGGAGAAGATAAGGAAGCCTCGGGCGCTATCTGCCGCGCCAGGCGCAGCGCGCCGCTTACCGGCGCAGCCTGCAACAGGGAGAGCGATAAACCCGCATCATGCTGGCGCAACGCGTTAGCCAGCAGGCCGAACAGAACAGGCTGGTGGCGAATGACGCCGCCTGCGGCGATAACCTGATTAAACGTCGCGCCGCGCTCGCGCAGGCGCAGTATCAGCGAGGTGAGCGACACCACCGCCGCGTCGACCACCTGGCGGGCGAGCCGCGAATCTCGCGGCAGACAGTCGAAAATCAGCGGCGCATGGCGGCTCCATTCGCTGGCGGGCGTACGCAGCAGCTGCGAAGGGAGGTCCAGCAGGTGCGCGACGCCGAAGGCTTCCACCAGCGTGGTGGTCAGCGGGTCGTCCTGGCAGCCGCCGTCCCAGTCCAGCAGGATGGCGCCGATAGCCGCGCGCACCAGGCCGCTGGCGCCGCCTTCATCACCTACCACCCAGCCCCAGCCGCCGGTCTGCAACCAGCCGCCGTCCGCGCCCCGGGCGACAGCCACCGAACCGGTACCGGCAATCAGGCCTGCCGCGGGTTCTCCATAAGCGCTTAACGCCACCAGCGCCGCGTCATTCACCACCTGGCATACCGAGCCGGGCAGGCGGTCGGCCATTAACGCCGTCATGGTGGCGCACTCCTCGGGGGTATCGCAGCCGTGCGCACCGATGCCTACCGCCACGGGCGGCGCGGTTAGCTTCGCCTGTTTGCAGGCAAAGGCAATCAGCTCCGCCATGCGCGCGGATTTGCGCGACCAGGGCTCGCCGCTCCAGGGGCCGGTGGGCCACTGCTGGTCAAACAGCAGCCTGCCGCTGCGGTCTTCAATGCGCACCTGAATTTTGCTGCCGCCGACGTCCATTCCTAACCAGCTGGCGTTCATAAGCCTGCTCCGCTTATTTTGGTATCGATTCGCTCCACAATGCCGGCATCGATATCCCGGCCCAGCACCGCGCCAAGATGGATGGCGAGCAACTCCATCGCCAGCAACTCGAGCGTCAGCCGTTGTAAAGGCGGCAGGGAAGGGAGGGTCAACGTCTCCACGCCCGGAATCGTCTGCGGGGTATCGGTAATTAACAGCACCGGCACCTTAAACGCCGCCATCTGTTTTGCCAGCAACACTTCGCGTTCGCCGCCAATCACCACGTGGGCGGTATTGCCCACCGCGTCGGTCATGCCGTGCAGGTAGTGGCGCGTGCCCATGCCCATCGCGGCGGCTTTCGGGCCTTCGCGCAGCAGCAACGCCCCCTGTTCCGCAGCGCTCAGGCTACCGCCAGCGCCGACCAGATCGATACAGCCTACATCCTGCAGCCGGGCGGCGAAGCGTGCAATAACCGCCTCGGCGGCGGGCCGCAGCGCGGTTAACTGTTCAGGCAAACGCTGCCACTCTGCCTGCGTATCGCGGCCGATCAGCGCATCGGTGAGCAGCCCCAGGCTGACGCTGGTAGCCATCAACGCGACCGAGGACATGCCCGAATCGATTAGCGTGCCGAGCCACAGCGGCTTCGCGGCGATGCGCTCCAGCGGCGAGTCAGCCTGGTTGACCACCGTCAGCCGACGCTCGTGTCGCTGCTGTTGCAGCATGCGCACCACTTCCGGGCTGCGCCCGCTCTGTGAGACGCCGATATACCAGTCGGCAAGCGGCGGGGCGCCTGCGGGCATATCATCGCCGTTCGAGCGAAACGCCCGTATTCCGGCGGCTCGCAGCGCGTGCACCGGCGAGGCGAGCACGGCATAGGACGCGCCGATACCGGCAAATAACAGGGTGTCGCGGCGCATCGCTTCAGTATCCAGCGACGCTATCCACGCCTGCGTTCGCGCCACGGTTTGCGCGAAGGCGTCGCCCTGCTGCATCACCCCCTGCGCGAAGGGAATTAAGATTTCGTTATCGGTCATAAGCGGTTGGGTCTCTTTTCTGTTCTGATGGTTGTTTTTGCTTCACAGACACCATCGCACAGCCGCCGCGCTGCCAGCTATGGTTATTTAATTTGTTTAATTTCAATTGATTATGATTATATTGCCCCGATAATCGTGAGCGCGGTCACGACAGCGGTTTACCGCCTCACAAGATAACTTGACCAGCGTAACGTTTTTCATGCATATAAACTGACCGGATTAACACAATATTGACCGGCTGGGCGGCCCGTTCGCCGCCTGGCGGTTTATGAATAAGGAAAGGGTATGGCGCATTCTGGTTGGCCCGCGTTGGTCTTTGCCGCTGAGCACGACGCTGCGGTGATTAGCCGGGCGTTGCGGCGCGGTCGTCTTCAGCGTCTGGCGAGGGGCATTTACAGCGGCGACATTCATACGCCCGCCGAAACCCTGACCAGACGCTACCTGTGGGAGATTGTCGGTCATTTCTTCCCGCAAGCGGTGGTGGCGGGGCCGTCTGCCATGCAGCCAGACCCGACGGCCTGCGCCACGCTTTATGTGGTGCATCCGCGCCGCCGCCCGTTGCAGTTGCCCGGCGTGACGGTAACGCCCGTCCCCGGCGTTGGTCCGCAGCCGGAAGATTCGCCGCTCCCGGCCCGGCTCTGGCTCGCTTCGCCAGGGCGTTGCCTGCTCGATTTTTTCAGCCAGCCAGAGGCGGAGCGCGATCTCGCCCGGCTGCACGCCTGGTGGCAGGCAGGCGGGTTTGAGCGCGAAGCGCTGCGCGCCGGGCTTGCCGGGCAGGCGCAGGCGCTGAACCGGACCGGCGCGCTGGCGCAGGCGCTGGCTTTTCTCGACCAGACCGCGCAACTGGCGATGCCGCAGGCCGCCTCGTCCGGCCTGCCGGCGCTCAGCGTGCGTGCCCGGCTGCTGATGGAGTCGCTTATCATTGAGGGGAGTGCGACGCAGTCGGAGCTGATGACGCGGCTCGGCATGAGCAAAAGCACGGTGTCATCCGGCGTGCAGGAACTTCAGCGCCACGCCTTTATCACGGTTGTTGAAGGGGCCGGGCGCGGCGCGCAGCTTTATCAGCTCAGCCAACAAACGGGCTGGGTGCTGGGCGCCGATATCGGCAACAGCCAGGCGATGCTTATCGCCCGCAGCCTGGATGGACGGCAGCTGGCGCTGCGGCAGTTTGTTCATGCCGCTTCCGTTCAACTGGTTAAGGCCGCAGCCGACGCCATCGCCGCGTTGCGCCAGGAGCTTACGGCGTTCGGACCGCTGCTGGCGATAACCGTCGCGCTCTCTAAACCGGTTCGTCCCGATATTCAGCTTTCGGGGCGCGAGGGGCCTTCGCAGGCGGGGCTATCGCCCGAGGCGATTCTGGCGCGTCTGGCGCTGCCTGCGGGGGTGCATATCATCGTTGAAAACAACGTTAACTGCGCCGTGGCGGCAGAGGTGCGGCTGGGAATAGCGAAAGGGCTAAAAGACGTGGTTTTCCTGCAAATCGGCGAGCGTATCGGCAGCGGCATATACAGCGGCGGCATGCTGATACATGGCGCGCGGGGCGGCGCAGGCGAGATAGCCGATATCCCGTTTCCCTGGAGCGAGCAGGAGTCGCCGGGCGAACTGATGCTGGAGCGGCATCTGGCGAAGCAGGGTTTTCTCGACCGGCTGAACGCCCGCCGCGCGCCGTCGCTCCCGATGGTGCGCTCCATGGACGCGCTGCTGGAGCGGGCGACGGGCGGCGAGCCGATGGCGATGCAGGCGATAGCGCAGTATGGCGAGCAGATTGGCTTTCTCGCCTGCGGACTGGTGGCGGTTCTCGATCCGGCGATGATAGTGATGGGCGGCAGCGTGGGGGCGAACTGGCTTATCGTCGCCGCGGTGCGCAAAACCCTGGCCGCCTTTTCGCCGCATACCACGGTGGCCGCCACGCAGTTTGGCCCGCAGGCGACGGTGGAGGGGGCGGTGCAGCTGGCGCTGGAGGCCGCGCAGGTTAAGCTGCTGGGACGGGCGGTTCGACGTCGCTGAACGGCGTCGGCCCGCAGCACTGCGCGCGATAGGCTACCCTTACTCCTTAACCACAGAGGAGAAAACAATGGCCGATTCAACACTTATCGATACGATCCAGTTTGGTCCTGAAGATGCGCCAACCCGTAAATATGAGATTTACGGCAGCGACGAAAAGACGCCGACTTATGCGCTTATTTATGAGCAAAACGGCGGCGACTGGCGCAAGCGTGATGAAACGCTGAGTTTCGCCGCGAAAGAGGAGCAGGAAGAGGCGGCCAGCACGATGGATTATGGCACCAGCGACAGCCTGCCTGAACTGCGCGACCTGAACGCCGAAGCCCGCGAACGCTGCGAACAGCACTGGCGAAACAGCAGCCCGCGCTGAGATAAAGCCGGGAGGCGCTCCTGGCGTAGCCGGTTATCGCGTGCGTTGACCAGTCGCGGGTGGGTAGCCTGGTCAGGGTGAATCACGACGGTGGCGAGCCATCGCTACGGCGTTGGCGCCTTTTTCATCCGCACGCGTTTTTTCATCGCATGGCGAAATGCGAAACCGATCGTTTATCAACCATAAATCGCTCGACTGGCTGGATAAATTACTGTTTTATTGATGGTCTCAAATAAGGGATAACGCGTTAAGGACAGATCGTGAAAAAGTACCTTTTTTACTCGAGCGACATCACCGTAAACGTCTATGAGAAGGCGAAACTCACGGCGGATGAAAAAAAGAGGTTAGCGGCGCAGGGGATGAGAAAACTGCCTTTTGAAGCCAGCGCTGAAGATGAAGCGGAAGCGGTAGAGAAGATGCTCAACCACTTCCGGGAAAACACCGAAGCCCTGAAGGAATTCGCCAAAGATTACGCTATCGCATCGGCGTTAGCGGGCCTTGTCTTTCTGGCGTAACGCCTCGCGCTTAGCTTCCCGCTAAGGAGGGCGGGCAGACTGGCACCCCGTGAACCTTCCCTTTTTCGATTTTCGTTTCGCCTGCCTTAACCGCGTCGCCTCCCGGGCCGCTGTTTTCCGTTTCCATTGATTAAAAAGAAAACAATTCTTCTTGTTTCAAAATTGTGATCAACACGACGACGCCTTAAAAAGTAATCGATTACTTTTAGCTTGCCGCTGTTTGTAATCGATTACTTTTCCTCTGTGAGGCTTATATGGTGACTGCAACGCAAGGTACGAAATCCGGGGCAATAACGCATCGCATGCTGGTCCCGCGGCTGTCGTTAATGATGTTTATTCAGTTCTTTATCTGGGGGAGCTGGTCCGTCACCCTGGGGCTGGTGATGTCGCAGCACAACATGTCGCTGCTGATTGGCGACGCCTTCTCCGCCGGGCCTATCGCCTCGATTCTTTCCCCCTTTGTGCTGGGCATGCTGGTGGACCGCTTTTTCCCGTCGCAGAAAGTGCTGGCGGTCATGCATCTGGCGGGCGCGGTCATTTTGTGGTTTGTGCCGCAGGCCTTGATTGCGGAAAACGGCGTGCTGCTGATTGCGCTGCTGTTCGGCTACACGCTTTGCTATATGCCGACGCTGGCGCTGACCAATAACATCGCTTTCCATAGTCTTGCGAACAGCGAGAAGAGCTTCCCGGTGGTGCGCGTGTTCGGCACCATCGGCTGGATTGTGGCAGGCATGTTTATCGGCTTTACCGGCATCGCCGCCAGCGTCTCTATCTTTACGCTCGCCGCCGTCTGTTCGGTTATCCTCGCCCTCTACAGCCTGACGCTGCCGCACACGCCAGCGCCGGCGAAAGGGCTGCCGTTTAAAGTGCGCGATATGTTCTGCGCCGACGCCTTCGCGCTGCTGAAAGTGCGCCATTTCTTTATCTTCGGCCTCTGCGCCACGCTCATTTCCATACCGCTTGGCACCTATTACGCCTTTACCGCCTCCTGGCTTGCCGACGCGGGCGTGAAAAACGTCAGCACGCTGATGTCTTTCGGCCAGATGTCGGAAATCTTCTTCATGCTGGTTATCCCGCTGCTGTTCCGTCGCCTCGGGGTGAAGTACATGCTGCTGATTGGCATGTTCGCCTGGTTTGTACGCTACGCGCTGTTCGCCATGGGAATGGGCGATGAGACGCGCATGCTTATCCTGCTCGGCATTCTGCTGCACGGCGTCTGTTATGACTTTTTCTTCGTGGTGGGATTCATCTACACCGACCGCGTGGCGGGCGAGCAGGTGAAAGGCCAGGCGCAGAGCATGGTGGTGATGTTTACCTACGGCATCGGCATGCTGCTCGGCTCGCAAATTTCCGGCGCGCTCTATAACAACCTGGTGGCGGGGCAGCCATCCGCTGAAAACTGGGCGCTGTTCTGGTGGATCCCGGCCATCGCCGCCGCCGCTATCGCTATTCTTTTCTTCTTTACCTTTAAGTACCGCGATTAACCCTTTTCAGGAGGTGGTTTTTGAAGACATTAAAAGGACCGGGGATTTTTCTGTCGCAGTTTATCGGCCCGCAGGCGCCGTTCAATACGCTGGAAGGGCTGGCGCAATGGGCGGCGGCGCTGGGTTATAACGCGCTGCAAATCCCCTGCAACCATCCGGCTATTTTCGACCTGAGCCAGGCGGCGGCAAGCCAGACCTATTGCGACGAGGTGGCGGGCATGCTTGCGGAGCACGGGCTTGTCATCAGCGAGCTGTCCACGCACCTGGAGGGCCAGCTGGTGGCGGTGCACCCGGCACATGACGTCGCTTTTGATAACTTCGCGCCGCCCGCGGTGCGGGGGCACAGCGCGAGGCGCACGCAGTGGGCGACGCAGCGGGTCAGGGAGGCCGCCGCCGCCTCGCAGAAGCTGGGACTGCGCGCGCACGCCACCTTCTCCGGCTCGCTGGCCTGGCCTTACGTTTATCCGTGGCCGCCGCACAACCCGCAGCTGCTGAGCGAAGCGTTCGCCGAGCTGGCCCGCCGCTGGCGGCCGATTCTCGACTGCTTTGACGAGCATGGCGTGGATCTCTGCTACGAAATCCACCCGGGGGAAGATCTGCATGACGGCGTCACGTTTGAGCGGTTTCTGGCCGCGGTAAACGACCACCCGCGCGCCAGCATCTTGTTTGACCCAAGCCACTTGCATTTGCAGCACATCGATTATGCGCAGTTTATCGATATCTACCATGCGCGTATCAAGGCGTTTCACGTCAAGGATGCGGAGTATCTGCCGAACGGCCGCAGCGGCGTCTATGGCGGCTATCAGCGCTGGATAGACAGGGCGGGCCGCTTCCGCTCGCCGGGCGATGGGCAGATCGATTTCAAAACCATTTTCAGCAAGCTGGCGCAGTATGACTACGGCGGCTGGGCAGTGCTGGAGTGGGAGTGCTGCCTGAAAGACGCCGCCACCGGCGCGCGCGAAGGGGCGGAATTTATCCGCCAGCACATTATTCCGGTGGCGGATCGGGCGTTTGATGATTTTGCCGCCCAGCAGAGCGACGACGCGCTCGTGCGCGCCCAGCTGGGGCTGGCTCAGGGAGGCGAGAGATGATAAACGTCGGCATTATCGGCACAGGGTTCATCGGTCCGGCGCACATAGAGGCGCTGCGCCGCCTCGGCAACGTCGCGGTGGTGGCCCTTTGTGATTCAAACCAGGCGAGCGCCGATGCGCACGCGCAGCAGCTTCACGTCCCCCATGCCTACAGCGATGTGGCCGCTTTTCTGCAACACCCTGACCTGCATGTGGTGCATAACTGCACGCCGAACCATCTGCACGCGGCGATAAACCGCCAGATTATCCAGGCCGGCAAGCATGTTTTTTCGGAAAAACCGCTTTGCATGACGCTGGAGGAGGCCCGCACACTGGTGCGTCTTGCAGAAGAGGCGGGCGTGGCGCATGGCGTGAGCTTCGTGTATCGCCAGTTCGCCATGGTGCAGCAGGCCGCAAGCATGGTGAGAAACGGCGAAACGGGCCGTCTTTTCGCCGTGCAGGGCAGCTACCTGCAGGACTGGATGCTGGAAGAGACTGACTACAACTGGCGAGTGGAGGCCGGGAAAGGCGGCGCTTCGCGCGCGGTCGCCGACATCGGTTCCCACTGGTGCGATACCGCGCAGTTCATTACCGGGCGCAAAATCGTTGAGGTGATGGCGGACCTCGCCATCGTCTGGCCAACCCGCAAGGCAAGCCAGCAGGGCGCGGCCACCTTCGGCGGGCAGCAGCAGGCGGCGCAGTATGACGAGAAACCAGTGACCACGGAAGATATGGGCTTCGTGCTGCTGCGCTTTGAGGATGGCGCGAAAGGGAGCTTCAGCGTGTCGCAGGTGGCCGCCGGGCGTAAAAACCGCCTGAGCCTGGAGGTGAGCGGCAGCGCGGCGTCGCTCGCCTGGGACCAGGAGACGCCGCAGCAGATGTGGATAGGCCATCGCCGCCACGCCAATCAGATCCTCTCAGACGATCCTTCCTTGCTGAACGGCGACATAGCGGCGCGGGCGCGCTTTCCCGGCGGCCATATCGAAGGCTGGCCGGACGCGTTTCGCGCCATGATGGCGGCGTTTTATCAGGCGGTGGAAAAGGGCCGCATGCCTGAACGGGGGGCGGCGGACTTCGCCACTTTCCACGACGGCGCGCAGGTCATGGCGGTCGTCGAGGCGATTATGCAGAGCCACCAGCAGCAGCGCTGGGTTAAGGTACAATACTGACGAGGCCCGGCGGCTCAGCGCGCCGGGCTAACTTCTTGTCGCCCGGGAATTTATGGTAGCCTGCTTACTACCCGTGTTTCCCAGGAAGTGTTACCACCATGTCCATTCAAAAGATCGCCCGGCTGGCGGGGGTTTCGGTTGCTACGGTGTCACGCGTGCTGAACAACAGCGACACCGTAAAGGAAAAGAACCGCGAGAAAGTCCTGCAGGCGATCAAGGCCAGTAACTATCAACCGAACCTGTTAGCGCGGCAGCTGCGTACCGCGCGCAGCTCAATGGTGCTGGTGCTGGTTTCTGACATTACCAACCCGTTTTGCGCCGAGCTGGTAAAAGGCATTGAGGAGCAGGCGGAGCAGCAGGGCTACCGTATTCTGCTGTGCAACTCCGGCTCCGATATCCGACGTTCGCGCTCCAGCCTGCAACTGCTCTCGGGCAAAATCGTCGATGGCGTTATTACCATGGATGCGTTCACCACGTTACCGGAACTCACCCAGCTGATTGGCGACACGCCCTGGGTGCAGTGCGCTGAATATGCCGACGCCGGGGATATCTCGTGCGTGGGCATTAACGACGTCGACGCGTCACGACAGCTGGTGCGTCACCTGGTGGAAAGCGGACGTCAGCGCATTGCGCTCATTAACCACGATCTCAGTTACAAATACGCCCAGCTGCGCCAGCAGGGTTATCAGCAGGAGCTGCGAAGCCGCCAGCTGGAGTGGCAGGCGATAACGTACGCCAGCGCGCTGAGCTTCAGCGCCGGCAAACAGGCGATGGAAACGTTGCTGCAACAAGAGACGCGCCCGGACGCGGTGTTTGCCATCTCCGACACGCTGGCGGCAGGGGCGATGTCCGCCATCCGGCAGGCGGGGTTGCGCGTGCCGCAGGATATCGCCGTGGCGGGCTTCGACGGCACGGAGCTCGCGGAAATGGTGTCGCCGCCGCTCACCACCATCGCGCAGCCTTCGCGTGATATCGGCCGCAAGGCCTTCAGCCTGTTGCAGCAAAAAATGGATAACCCGCATGCGCCGACCGAGCGGGTGATGATGGACTGGCGGCTCATTGTGCGCGCCAGCACCTGAAACCCGCGTTACCGCCGCAAAACCCGCCGCCTGCTGGCTTCCTCATAAAATCACGCGTGCGGTTGAGGGAAAGGCGCCCACTGGGGTGCCTTTTTATTCAGCCGAAGCGGTTGATTTTTTTGCTGTTTTCCCGCTTTCAGTCACACATTTACAACTCTTTTGCTGCGGGCTTAACCAAAACCGGGTTCCCGATAATCATCGCCTGATGGTTGCGCTAATGTATTAACAAAGTAAATAAAATGTGAATTAAAAGCGCTGACTCCGTTGAGGAAAATGCCCGTCCGGGAAGCGTCTGTGGTGTAACCCAGACCCGCTGCTGTCCCGCCGTCCCTTTCCCCGTCGCTCTCGTTTGCCATGGACATCTGCAGGCCCGGCGCCTGCGCACGTTGCACTGCGTTCCGCTTACCTGAGGAGAAGAGAAATGAGCTACCGCACGATCCTGATGGCATCGGCAGCGATAATGATGTCCGCAACGGGGAGCGCCCGGGCGGCGGAGTCCGCCACGGTCGCGTTTTTGATGCCCGATCAGGCCTCCACCCGCTACGAGCAGCATGACTATCCGGGCTTTAAAGCGGAAATGGCTAAGCTTTGTCCCGACTGTAAAGTCATCTATCAGAACGCCAACGCCAGCGCCTCTTTGCAACAGCAGCAGTTCAACTCGGTGATTGCGCAGGGGGCGAAGGTGGTGGTGCTGGATCCGGTTGACTCGTCGGCGGCGGCGGGGCTGATGGAAATCGCCCATTCACAGGATGTCAAAGTGATTGCCTATGACCGTCCCATCCCGGATAGACCCGCGGATTTCTACGTCTCTTTCGACAATGAAGGGATAGGCTACGCCATCTCTGAATCACTGGTCGTGCACCTAAAAGCCTCAGGCGTCCCGCAGGGCGCGGGCGTATTGCAGATAAACGGCTCGCCCACCGATGCCGCCGCCGGGCTGATTCGCAACGGCATCCATCGTGGGCTTAAAGAATCGGGCTACAAAACCCTGGCCGAGTATGACACGCCAGACTGGGCGCCGCCCAAAGCGCAGGAGTGGACCGCAGGGCAGATAACGCGCTTCGGCGATCAGATTAAAGGCGTTGTCGCCGCCAACGACGGGACCGGCGGCGGAGCCATCGCCGCCTTTAAAGCTGCGGGCGTCACGCCGCTGCCGCCAGTCACGGGCAATGACGCCACTATCGCGGCGCTGCAGTTGATTATTGCAGGCGACCAGTACAACACCATTTCCAAACCCTCCGAGATTGTGGCCGCCGCTGCCGCCAATGCGGCGATGGCGCTGGTGGAGGGGAAATCGCCTAAAGCCACCACCACGCTCTACAACACGCCTTCGCAGCTGTTTACCCCGGCGGTGGTGACGAAAGAAAACATCAAAGCGGAAATCTTCGATAAGAAGATCCAGACTCCCGCCCAGGTCTGTACCGGCGAGTATGCAGAGGAGTGCAAAGCGTTAGGCATTCAGTAAGTCATGGGCGACAGGCCCGGGGACGAGGCCGGTCTGCCGCCATCCACGTCAGGGGGCGTTATGGTGAATGAAGGCAAAGCGTCCGGTCACGGGCGACCGATACTGAAGCTCAGCGGCGTTTCAAAAAACTTCGGCGCCGTATCAGCCCTGACGGATATCGATCTGGAAATTTACGCCGGTGAAGTGGTCGCGCTGGTGGGCGATAACGGCGCAGGCAAATCAACGCTGGTTAAAATCCTCGCCGGCGTGCATCAGCCGACGTCGGGCAGGGTGGAATTTGAAGGGCAGGAGGTGAACCTCGACAGCCCGGGCAAAGCGCTGGAGTACGGCATCGCCACGGTGTTTCAGGATCTGGCGCTGTGCGAAAACCTGGATGTGGTCGCCAATCTGTTTTTAGGCCATGAGCTTTCCGCCTGGCAACTGGATGAAGTGGCGATGGAGGTGCGCGCCTGGACGCTGTTGCAGGAGCTGGCGGCCCGTATTCCTTCCGTGCGCGAGCCTGTCGCCTCGCTCTCCGGCGGCCAGCGGCAGACGGTCGCCATCGCCCGGTCGCTGTTGTTGGATCCGAAAATTGTCATGCTCGATGAGCCTACCGCCGCGCTGGGGGTCGCCCAGACCGCTGAAGTGCTTAACCTGATAGAGCGCATCCGCGCCCGCGGGCTGGGGGTGATTATTATCAGCCATAACATGGAGGACGTGCGGGCGGTGGCGGACCGCATCGTGGTGCTGCGCCTGGGGCGCAACACCGGCATCTTTACGCCAGAAGCGTCGAACCAGGAGCTGGTGGCGGCCATTACCGGCGCCACGGAAAACGCCGTATCGCGCCGGGTGGAGAGAAAATCCGCCCCCCATCCCGCAGGAAGGGAGGTTAGCCCATGACGACGCCTGCCAAAAAAACGCCTGTCCCAAACCCGCGCGCCGCGCTCGACCGCAGCGACGAACGGTTGCGCCATAACGAGGGCCTTACCGCCATTCTCTATACCTTTATCGACCGGATTAAAAGCGGCGACCTTGGGATGATTCCGGTGGTGCTGGGGTTGATTCTTATCTCGGCGGCGTTCAGCCTGCTTAACCCGGTTTACCTGGCGCCCAATAATCTGGTGAATATGCTGTTTGACTGCGCCACCGTCGGGTTTATCTCGCTTGGCATCGTGTGCGTGTTGATGCTCGGCGAAATTGACCTTTCCGTCGGTTCGATGAGCGGCCTGGCTTCCGCCATTATCGGGGTGCTGTGGGTCAACCACGGGTGGCCTGTTGCGGGGGCTATTGTGGCGGCGCTGATAACCGGGGCGCTGGTAGGCCTGGTTTACGCCCAGCTCTATACCCGCCTCGGCATGCCAAGCTTTGTCGCGACGCTTGCCGGGCTGCTGGCCCTGCTGGGGATGCAGCTTTATATTCTGGGGCCGTCCGGCAGCATTAACTTGCCCTATATTTCGCCGCTGGTGCGCTTTGGCCAGGTGATGGTGATGCCCGATGCGCTCGCCTACCTGGCGGCCCTGCTCCCGGGAGTGGTGATGATAGCGCAGGGGCTGAAAACCCGCGCCCGACGCGAGCAGGTCAACCTCTCTTCGGAGCCGATGAGCGCGCTGCTGATTCGCGCCATTGTGCTGACGGCTATCTTTGAATTCGCCGTGTTTTACCTCAACCTCGGGCGCGGCGTGCCCTGGATTTTCGGCCTGTTCGTGGTGTTTGCAGCGCTGCTTAACTACGCCCTTAAGCGCACCAAATGGGGACGCTCGATGTTCGCTATCGGCGGCAACCGCGAAGCGGCGCGTCGTTCGGGCATCAACGTGCGGGCCATTTACATTAGCGCCTTTATGCTCTGCACCACCTTTGCCACCGCAGGCGGAATTCTGGCCGCCGCCCGGCTCGCCTCTGCCAGCCAGCAGGCGGGGACGGGCGACGTGAACCTTAACGCCATCGCGGCGGCGGTGATTGGCGGCACCAGCCTGTTCGGCGGGCGGGGCAGCGCCTGGTCTGCGCTGCTGGGGATTATCGTTATTCAGTCCATCTCCAACGGCCTGACGCTGCTGAACCTGCCGTCTTCCCTGCGCTACATGATTACGGGCGGCGTGCTCGCTATCGCCGTTATCGTCGATTCCCTCGCCCGGCGCACGCGCGTCTCGCACGGCCGCGCCTGAGTCTTTACAGGAGAAACCCATGCTTGATCCCTTTGAGAATAAAGTTGTCGCCATCACCGGCGCCGCCTCAGGCATTGGCCTTGAGTGCGCCCGCACCTTTCTCGCCGCAGGGGCGAAGGTGGTGCTGATTGACCGGGCGCGCGACAGGCTGGAGCAGCTCACCCGCGAGATGGGCGACGGGGCGTTTGCGCTGGTTATCGACCTGCTAAAGCCGCAGGAGGTTTCCGGCATGTTGCAGGGCATCCTTGATGCGGCAGGGGGGCTGGATATTTTCCACGCCAATGCCGGCGCCTATGTGGGCGGGCCGATTGAAGCGGGCAACCCGGACGACTGGGACCGCATGCTCAACCTGAATATCAATGCGGCGTTTCGCTCCGTGCACGCGGTGCTGCCGCATATGATCGCGCAAAAATCGGGCGACATTCTCTTCACCAGCTCGATAGCGGGCGTCGTGCCGGTTATCTGGGAGCCGATTTATACAGCCTCGAAATTTGCCGTTCAGGCGTTTGTTCACACCACGCGTCGGCAGGTCGCGAAGTATGGCATACGCGTGGGGGCGGTGCTGCCCGGCCCGGTGGTGACCGCGCTGCTGGATGACTGGCCGAAAGAGAAAATGGAAGAGGCGCTGGCGAACGGCAGCCTGATGCAGCCGAAAGAGGTGGCGGAGGCTATCTTGTTTATGGTGACCCGACCGCGAAACGTCACGGTGCGCGATCTGGTCATTCTGCCTAACAGCGTGGATCTGTGAAGTGACACTGTAACCCATTGGCCGGACGACAACGGAGAAACGATGAATAACGAAGCGCAGAACAGGGGCAACGTCGACGATAATATTCTTATTGGCGTGGATGTCGGCACCGCCAGCGCGCGCGCCGGCGTGTTCGACGCCGGAGGCGAGATGCTGGCGACGGCGAAACGGGACATTTCCCTGTTTTATGGCGATGGACAGGCGGTTGAGCAGTCGAGCCGGGACATCTGGCAGGCGGTTTGCGATGCGGTAAAAGAGGCGCTCGGGCTTGCCGGGGTGAAGCCCGGCCAGGTTGCCGGCATTGGGTTTGATGCCACCTGTTCGCTGGTGGTGCTGGGCGAAGGGGGCGCGCCGCTGGCGGTGGGCGACAGCCACGACCCGGATCGCAATATCATCGTCTGGATGGATCATCGCGCCACTGAACAGGCGGAGCGGATTACTGCGCTGAATCACCCGGTGCTGCGTTATGTGGGCGGCATTATTTCGCCGGAAATGGAAACCCCTAAGCTCCTCTGGCTGAAAGAGCACCGCCGGGCAACGTATGATAACGCGTGGCAGTTTTTTGACCTGGCTGATTTTCTTACCTGGCGAGCGACGGGCGACCTTGCCCGTTCCAGCTGCACCGTCACCTGCAAATGGACTTATCTCAGCCATGAGCAACGCTGGGACGAAAGCTATTTCCGCCAGGTTGGTCTTGAGGAGCTGGCTGACGAAGGGTTCAGCCGCATCGGCCAGCATATTGTCGAACCGGGAACGCGCTGCGCAAACGGCCTGACCGAAGAGGCCGCCGTCCAGCTTGGTCTGCTGCCCGGCACGCCCGTCGCCGCCGGCATTATCGATGCGCATGCGGGCGGCATCGGGACGGCGGGCGTAAAAGGCGGCCCTGCCGGGAACCTGGCCTATGTGTTTGGCACCTCTTCCTGCACGATGACCTCAACCCACGAACCGGTCTTTTTACCCGGCATATGGGGGCCGTACTATTCCGCCATGGTGCCGGGCATGTGGCTGAACGAAGGGGGGCAGAGCGCGGCGGGGGCGGCCATCGACAGGCTGCTGTCGCTGCATCCGGCAGCGCGCGACGCCCAGGCGCAGGCAAATCAGCTCGGCGTCCCGCTGCCGGTCTGGCTGGCGGATCGCGTGCTCGAAAAGGTGGGTTCGGCGTCCGGGGCGGTGGACTATACCCGGGGGATCCACGTCGTGCCGGAGTTTCTTGGCAACCGTTCGCCTTTTGCCGACCCGCATGCCCGGGCGGTGATTGCTGGCCTCGGGATGGAAAACGAGACGGAAAGCCTGCTGTCGCTCTACGTTGCCGGCATTTGCAGTATTGGCTACGGGCTGCGCCAGATAATGGATGTTCAGCAGCAGGCGGGCGTGGATACCCAGGCTATTGTGATAAGCGGCGGCGCCGGTCAACATCCCCTCATCCGGCAACTGCTGGCCGACACGACCGGGCGGACGGTGATCGCCACCAAAGCCCGCGAGCCGGTGCTGCTCGGCTCGGCTATTCTGGCTGCGGTCGCAGGCGGGGTGGTTGACTCGGTTAGCGACGGGATGAGCCGTTTTTGCGCCGTTGCCGGGGAGTATACGCCTGCGGCGGCCTGGAGCGAGCGTCACCAGCGACGCTACGCGAGCTTCCTGCGGCTTCAGGAGGCCGCGCGCGGGCTTGACAGCTAGCCGTCGGTACCCCGGCAGCGCCATTAACAGAAAGGCGAACCTTTTCACGCCAGACGGGCTTAACCCGGCATAACGCGATAGCCTTAATGAGGTCACGCTTTCAACGAGCCTGCCGTCATTCACTGCAGCATGGCCGCATTGTCCGTGCGGGTACTGCGCCGACAGCGCATGAAGGTGCGGATCGAAACCCTATTTCCAGGAAGGGAGCGCATTCCTTTCTATACCTGCCGTTTCACCTGAGGTATTTTTGGCAGGTTCGTTTTTTGTTACGCAGGCGTGCGCACCGTAATTGATGTGGAGTGTAATGATGAAGTTTCCCGGTCTTCCTGAAAATGAAGAGGAGCGGCTGCAATCGCTCTACATGATGGATCTGCTGGATACCCGGGACGATGAGCGTTTCGAACGCTTAACCCGACTGGCGAAAAAACTTTTTCAGGTGCCTGTCGCGCTCATTAGTTTGCTTGACCGCGACAGGCAGTGGCTGTTGGCCTGCCAGGGGCTTAGCGAGCGAGAAACGTCGCGAAATGTCTCTTTTTGCGGGCATGCTATTTTGCAAAAAGGTCCGTTTATTGTTAACGATGCGCGCCAGGATGAGCGCTTTTACGATAACCCGCTGGTGACTGGCGAACCCTATATTCGCTTTTACGCAGGCTACCCGGTGCATCTGCCGGATGGCGCAGTAGTGGGAACGATTTGCCTGGTTAACTCAACGCCTCGCACATTCAGTCAGGAAGATATCGACGCATTACAGGACCTGGCGTTTATCGTGGAAGATGAATTTCAGGTCATCAGCATGGCGATGACCGACAGCCTGACCGGTATTCCTAACCGCCGCGGCTTTTACCGCCGCGCAGAGAAACGCTTTCACGCTCTGCGAAATCACGGCGCCTCTTTTAGCCTGCTCTTTTTTGATCTGGATAAGTTTAAGCCGATTAACGACCTGTGGGGCCATGCCGAGGGCGACCAGGTGCTGAAGGTTTTCGCGACGCATCTGCAACAGCATCTTGGCCCGAAAGATGTCGTGGGGCGGCTCGGCGGCGATGAGTTCGCCGTGCTGCTGGCAAGCCATAGCGACGCCCGACGCTTTCTGGCTTCGCTTCATGAAAGCCTGGAGGCGCACAACCAGCGCGCCGGCAAGCCTTATAACATCAACTACTCTTACGGCATTCTCGACAGTGACGGCGCAAAATATCACTCGTTGCACGAGATGGTAAAAGAGAGCGACAGCGTGATGTATTCCCAGAAGCGCAGGAAACAGCTTGAGCAGCGCCGGTAATCCCATGACGCGCCTTTTAACCGCGCAAGCCGTGCGCGGGTTATCCGGGATGCGGCGGCGCTAGCGCTGCGCCGCCTCTTCAGGGAGCAGCATAATCATCTTCAGCGTGCGGTTGCTGGCGAGCTGCCAGCTGACCTGGCGGTAGGAGACCAGGCCCTGCTGCGCATGCCGGAAGAGGCGCTCGCCCCCTTCGCGCGCTATCACCTGCTGACGCTGCCAGAACGCCTGAAACGGCGCGCTCTCCTGGCTCATCTGGCGCACAAAGCGGTTGAGCGTTTCATCATGCGGGTAGTGCATGGCGTCGGCCCGCAGCTCCGCCACGATGCGGCTGGCGCGCGTCTCCCAGTCCATCACCAATTGTTTCGCCAGCGGATGCAGAAACATAAACCGCATCATATTCGGCACGGCGTCGTTATCGAGCCAGCCGCTGAACAACGCCTGTGCCTGCGCGTTCCACGCCAGCATGTTCCAGGTTAAATCGAGCAGATAGCAGGGCTCACTCACCTGATTCACCGCCGCCAGCACCGCCTCCTCAACGACCGGCACCGCCTCTTCGAGCGGGTCATTTTGCAGCGCGAGGCGAAAAAGATAGCTTCTTTCCGTCGGTTTCATCTTCAGCGCCGCAGCAATATTCGAAAGCGTCTGCGCAGAAATCGAGATTTCTCTGCCTTGCTCAATCCACGTATACCAGGTGGTGCTGATGCCGCTGAGCTGCGCCACCTCTTCGCGCCGCAGGCCGCGCGTGCGTCGCCTTGCCGTCACGGGCAACCCGAGCATATCGGGCGAGGTGTTTTCCCGCTGGGTGCGTAAAAAAGCGCCCAACGCTTTCGGGCCGGAAAGCGGGGTGGTTTCCATGCGTGGTACTCCCTTATACCAGTATAAGTAGCAATATTGTACCCGTATAAAGCGCGCAGTATAGTCATTTCACAGAGCGGTTTTCCTCACCATAAGGCGATAAAAATGACAGCAAAAACACACGAAGCATTAGTCGGCGCCCAGTTTGGCGGCCAGGCGCAGGCCTACCTGCAAAGCAGCGTTCATGCGCAGGGTAAAGATTTAGAGCGGCTGGCCGTCTGGCTCAGCGATAAGCCGGACGCCGTGGTGCTGGATATTGGCTGCGGAGCAGGGCACGCCAGCTTTGCCGCCGCGCAGAAGGCGGCTCATGTCACCGCTTACGATCTGTCAGACAGTATGCTGGCCGTGGTGCAGGAGGCGGCGCTGGCGCGGGGGTTAAATAATATTGCCACCCGTCAGGGCCAGGCGGAGGCGTTGCCTTTCCCGGCGGCGAGTTTCGACGTGGTGATAAGCCGCTATTCCGCTCACCACTGGCACGACGTCGGCATGGCGCTGCGCGAGGTAAAGCGGGTACTGAAGCCGGGCGGCGAGTTTATTTTGATGGACATCGCGTCCCCCGGCCAGCCGGTGCGCGACGTCTGGTTACAGACGGTGGAGATGCTGCGCGACCCTTCGCATGTACATAACTATTCGCAGGGAGAGTGGCTGCGGCTGGTCAACGAGAGCGGCATGACGGTGCAGGAGATGGTGGCGGGCCGCCAGGCGCTGGAATTCAGCGCCTGGGTTGAACGAATGAAAACGCCCGCCGCGCTGGTGGAGGCGATTCGCCTGTTGCAGCAAACCGTTTCCGATGACGTCAAAACCTACTTCGCCATTGAGGACGATGGGTCTTTTACGCCGGATACCATTATGTTCCGGGCGCGATAGACGGGCCTTATCGTTTAAAAGCCAGTCCTGGACTGGCTTTTGCGTTATTTAGCGGGCCTGATAACCGGAATATGCGGCGCGGCGTCGGCAGGCAGGTGCCCCGTCAGCCGCGGATCTTCCTGCACCTCGACCTGCACCGCGTAAGGACGAAAGCCGGAGCGGATATAAAAGCCCAGCGCCGAAGGGTGGTCGAACGTGCAGGTGTGCACCCAGAAACGTTTAATAGGCCGCGACCACGCAAGTGCAATGGCCTGATTCATAATCGCCCGGCCAAAACCTTTGCCGGTCGTATTTGGCGTCAGCCCGAGAAACACCAGTTCGCACGCGTCCGGCTCGCTGAAATCGAGCTCCAGAATGCCGATATCCTCTTCCTTTTCTTTAATCACATACACCTCCACGCTTTCGCGGTTCAGGATGGCGCGAAGCTTCTCATCTTCCATCAGGATGCGTGAGTACCATAGCCAGGCGGAGCCGACCTGGCGAAACAGAGCCCGGTAAGCCTCAAGCTCCGGGTTACGCAGCTTTACCAGCGTGACGCCTGCGGGCAGCGGGGCGGTTGCTGTTTCCGGCTTGCTCAGCATTTCGAGGCAGGTCACCACGCTTGCGACATGGCCGGGCGCGACACGGGAATACCCAACGGGCAGTGTGCTGTCTGAATGCGTCATACGCGTTTCCTTTTATAGCGTTTTGCAGGTGGCGATGCTTATTTAGCGCTGATAAAACCTACTGTCCCGCTGCCGTTATGGCTACCTGTTTTTGCGACATTTTTTAAATACAGAACAATGAGATGCCCCAGGCTTATTTTGCCGGATAGCTAGCTGATAAGGCTTCGCAGCACACGCTTTAACCAGTCCGTGGCCTCACTTTTGCCGCTGCGCTGATGCGAGTAGATTTTCACCTCAAAAGGCGGCACGGCGAAAGGCAGCGCAAACAGCGTGATACCGGCCGCCGACGCCAGCCGGGCGGCGGCGAAGCGGGGCATCGCCATCAACAGATCGCTCTGCGCGACAATAAACGGCGCGCTCAGCATGGAGGGCGTTTTCAGGGTGACCTGCCGCGTATAGCCCATGCGCTCCAGCTGTAAATCCAGAATGCCCTGGCTTTCATTCCACGGGGTGACCACCAGATGGCGGGCCGCCAGATAATCCTCCAGCGTCATGCGCGTACGGCGGGCGTGACTGATGACCACATACTCATCCTCAAACCAGTCAATCGCGTCCAGTTCAGGCGGCGTGACGTCGTCAGGCGCGCTAAAGCCCAGCGCCAGGTCCACTTCGCCGGCGAGCAGTTCGTTCAGCGCCGGGCTGTGCGGCAAATAGCGCAGCTCAAAGCGCACGCCTGGCGCGCTGCGCTCAAGTTCGCTTATCAGTGTAGGGAAGATGCAGAATGCCGTGTAGTCCGTAATGGCAATCTGGAAGCAATGGCGGCTGGTTGAGGGATCAAAGGCGGGACGGGGCGAAAGCTGCTGGTTCAGCGCGCCCAGCGCTGAGGCTATCGACGGCGCCAGTTCGCAGGCATAAACGCTGGGGCACATGTTGTGCCCCTCACGGTAAAAGAGCGGGTCGTTAAAAAAGGCGCGCAGTCTTGATAAGGCATGGCTTAGCGCCGACGTGCTCATAAAGAGTTCATCCGCGGCGCGCTTCACAGAGCGGTGGCGAAACACCGCATCAAACACAGGCAGCAGGTTGAGATCGAGTTTTCGGAGCGCCGGATGCATAACATTCATCTTTTGTTGAGATAGTTGCACTTCATGCAGGGCACAATAGCGCTTATGCTTGTCAGCCTCAATTCAGGAAAGACAGGAAAAGCCATGAGTATCAGCATCCGTGAAGCGCGCCCCGCCGACGCAGAAGTGATTTACAACATGATTTACGAACTGGCGGTCTACGAAAAAGCGCCGCAAGAGGTGGTGACCAGCCCGCAGGAGATCCGCGAGACGCTGTTTGGCGCCCAGAGTAAAACGGAAGCGCTGATCTGCGAAGCGGATGGCGTGACGATAGGCTATGCCGTCTTCTTTACCAGCTACTCCACCTGGCTTGGCCGCAACGGCATTTATCTGGAAGATCTCTATGTCTCGCCTGACGCCCGCGGCCAGGGGGCGGGCAAAGCGCTTATCAAGCACATCGCCCGTCTGGCGGTGCAGCGCAAGTGCGGTCGACTGGAGTGGAGCGTGCTCGACTGGAACCAGCCGGCGATTGATTTTTATCTCAGCATCGGCGCGCTGCCCCAGAGCGAATGGGTGCGCTACCGCCTGGATGGCGAAGCGTTGCTTAATTTCGCAGAGCGTTAAACGCGCAAAGCCACTGAAGATGTAAATCCGCGTCGTTGAGGGGTGGTAATCACGCAGGCCTGCCGTGGGCAGGCCTGTTTAATGGCATGATTCAGGCGTAAAAATCCTTTGCGGCAGGAATAAACCGACCCTGCTGCATACGCCTCGATGTAATAAAGAATAAAGTCTCTTTTAACGTCGTAAGTAAATTAATTGACGGCGTTATGGGTTTCCTGAATGCCGCTGTATTTCTCTTTAAACCAGAGTTCGACCTCTTCCAGACTTTTTCCTTTCGTTTCCGGCACGTAAAAACTGAATAAGGTGAACGCCACACAGATAGCGGAGAATATCCAGAAGGTTTGCGAGACGCCCAGGCCATTTAACATCGGTAAAGAGAGCAGGGCGATAACCAGGTTGGTCGCAAAGATAATAAAAATGGAAAGGCTGGTGACTTTTGCGCGCGCTCTTAACGGCGATATTTCCGAGATCATTAAAAAGCCAAGCATCCCGGGGCTAATGGCGTACATCACAATATAAAAAAGCAGAGAAGCCAGCGCGAGCCAGTTGCTGCCCGGGAACGCCGGGACGGAGAACAGCACCGCCAGAATAACCAGGCTGAGGGTTAACCCGATGGCGCCTGCTATCAAAAGCGGACGGCGACCCACTTTATCGACAATCAGCATACCCACGACGGTGAAAATGACGTTGGCGATGCCTAAACCGATGGTGCCCATCCAGGATACCGAGGAGGTAAAGCCGCTGGATTGCAGGATTTGCGGGGCGAAATAGATAACCAGATTGATGCCGCAGGCGTTGGAAAAGAAAGCGACCAGAACGCCGATAATTATCATTGGCCGCACGTGGCCGCGCAATAAATCGCGCCAGCGCAGGGTATCCTGCTCAATTATTTCCAGGCGTTCAATTTCCTGCATTTCCGCCTCAACGCTCGCGGTTCCTCTGAGCTTCTTAAGCGTCGTGAACGCGTCGTCGCGACGTTTGACGGCAATCAGCCAGCGGGGAGACTCCGTCACAAACATAACGCCTACCGCCAGCATGACGCCGAAAACGCCGGCTATGCCTACCGGAAACCGCCAGCCGCCGCTGCTTTCCGCGCCGGCGTTAACGCCATAGGCCAGCACAATTCCTGCCGTAATCATTAGCTGAAAAGAGGTGACCAGAACGCCGCGAATTTTAGCCGGCGACAACTCGGCGATATAGACCGGGACGAGAACCGACGAGGCCCCCACGCCAATGCCCTGAAGGATGCGGGCCACGGTGAGCGCTTCAATGCTGTGGCTGAAGCCGGAACCCGCCGCGCCGATGGCGAAAAAGAGGCCGGAAATAAACAGCACCAGCTTTCGGCCATATTTATCGGCGAGCGGCCCGGCGGCGAGCGCGCCAATCATCGCACCCAATAACGAGGTGCTGACAATCACGCCCTGCATCAGATCGTTTATTTGAAACTCTTTGCCGATATAGACAATCGCCCCGCCAATAATCCCGGTGTCATAGCCAAATATAATGCCGCCGACCGAGGAGATAATAACCGAGAGAATGATAAAAATGCTGGTCTTTATTTTTACAGGCTTGCTCAACGCATGTTTATTTTGTGAATGCACCATGATATTCACCTGCCATAAGTAAAAGAGATGTTTTAGTTCAAAGACGGAATAACCGTCGCGCCCAGCGCGCCAGCAACGTCTCCTAATTCAGACGGTACGATCAATGTATTAACGGCATAGGCTTCCGAGCGGGTTAACGCTTGTTCAAGCCCCGTTTTGAACAGCGGATAATAATGGGCGGCGCTGCCGCTCAGGATAGTCAGGTCGGGTCCATATAGCGTTAATAAGGTAACCAGGCCCCGGCCCAGATAATTCCCGTAGCGGTGAAACAGCGCCGCTACCTCGTCGCGCTGCGCCGCCATCTCGCGATAAAAATTCAGATCCTGCTTTTCAAAAGCGATGCCCGGCAGCAGGCTCTCGAGGTTCTGCTGAAGCCAGCTTCGCGACGCCAGCGTTTCCCAGCAGCCGTGCAACCCGCAGTAACAGGGCGCAGGGTTGCCGGAAATCGGGATATGTCCCGCTTCCGGATGCGCGCCGTTACTGGTGCGAAACGGCCTGCCGTTTTCCAGCAGCGCGACGCCGATGCCCGTGCCAAGCGTTACCATCAGCAGGCGTTTACTGTTGATGCCCGCACCGAAGTGATATTCGCCAAGCACGGCGGCAACCGCGTCGTTATCAATGCTGACCTTGACCTGCAGGTGGTTGCGAAGCGCTTCCACAAGCGGGAAAAAGGAGAAGCATTCAAGCGTATCTTTATTGGTAATGACGCCGGCGTCGGTATCGACGGGGCCGCTGGCGCCGATGCCGAGGCTGACAAGCGTCATGCCGGGCGGGACCAGCTCAAGCACGTGTGATGCCAGCGCCCCCGCGCGCTGGCTTTGTTCGATGTTGCTGAACAGGACGGTAGGAACCGTCCGTGTGCTTATCGTTCCCTCTTCACCGCGAATGATGATGCGGGTGCCCGTGCCCCCGAGATCGATACCCGCCGTTACCGTTGACGTTGAAGGATTCATACCGCCACCGTAATTTTTTGCCCATAGAGGAAATGCCCCGGGATAAAGCCGTTCTTTCTCGCCAGCGCAACCGTCAGATGTTCAATGTAGATAAACCCGCACAGCAGCTGGCCCAGTTCGTCGCCCTCCGGCACGGACAAGAGCCGCGAACCAGCATAAGGCGCCGACCCGATGGTCACCACCTGGGTGCCGTTCGCCAGCATTTCCGCGGCGAGTTTTTCCAGCGTTTCGTCGCCCGGTTTGCCAAGCAATACCGCCAGCATGCCCTCGCCGGAGGTTTCCAGCGGGCCATGGCGGAACTCGCCGCCAATAAACCCTTCGGCGCTGACTTTCGATGCCTCTTTGGTGATGAGCGCTCCGGTCAACGCGTTGGCGGCAAACGATCCCGTGCCGATGTAAGCAATGCGGGGGCGGCGGGCCGTGAAGAGTTGCTCTGCCATATCAACCACGGACTCGCTTTCGCCCACCAGCGACTGCACTGCGGCAAGCACATGCGTTGTCGCGGCGCAGGCTTGCGCGTCGTCTTCGCCCAGCAGGACGGCGAGCGCCCGGTGGCAGGCAATCAGGGTATTGAGATAGCTTTTAGAACTGACGGTCGCCTCATCGCCGCTCTCCAGCGTAACGAGGATATCCGCCTTTTTGGCCAGCACGCTTTCCCGATCGTTCGTTAAGCCAATCAGCGTGCGTGGACGGTTGCCCTGCGCCAGCAATGCGACCACTTCGCCGCTCATCCCGGACTGGGACGTCGCCCAGAGCAGGGTGTTTTCGGTGATAAGCCCGGGCATATCCAGCAACCGGCCGGCGTCAATCCGCCAGACCGGATAGCCGCGGTTGGCCAGCGCGCGCTCAACCGGAATCAGCGCGTAGTCAGACGATCCCATCCCGGTCAGGATTATCCGGTCGTAACTGGCAAGCTGCACATCATGCAGCGCCTGCGGCAGCGGGTTAGCGAGCTGCGCGTTGATGGCTTGCGGCTGCATGGCGATATCATTTTCATAGGGCGTAGACATGGAAACCTCTTCATAACGTTAACAGAACCGTTACACCCTATATGCACGATATCGTGCAAGTCAATGCACGATATCGATTATGTGATAGGGTTAACTTATTACTGATTTGTGAGACAACTCGTTAAAAGCGCGGTCGCAAGGGCTACCTGGCTGAATAATGTGGTAAAATCGACTGCACTTAACTGTGCAAGGGAGGGAGTAATGCAGGCAAAAGAGCGACGGGAGAAGATCCTTTCCCTGCTGAGTGCGACGGGCTATCTGAATGCCAACCAGCTGGCGGAAGCCTTTGCTGTGGACAGCTCGACCATCCGCCGGGATTTAATTCATCTGGAAAAAACGCAGCGAATTATCCGGACGCATGGCGGCGTGCTGCCCGTTCTCTTATCGGAAGAGCAGGATACGCCTTACAGCATCCGTAAACATCGCCACCATGAGCAGAAGGCGGCCATCGGCAAATATGCCGCTTCGCTTATTGCGGATGGAGAGTCGGTGATTCTGGATAACGGCTCAACGGTCTATGAACTGGCCGAACAGCTCACCAGCAAAAAGAACCTGACGGTCATCACCAACGATTTGAACATTGCGATGCTGTTAAGCCAGTATCCGGCCATTAACCTGAACGTCACCGGCGGCGCGGTTGTTGGCAACTCCTATACGCTGGTGGGCCCGGACACCACGCGAAAATTCGGCGAGGTTTACGCCGACTGGGCCTTTCTTGGCGCCGAAGGGGTGCATCCCGAAGCGGGCATCACTAACGTCAATGCGATTGAGCTGCCAACCAAAATGGCCATTCTTAAGGCGGCCAAAACGCGGGTGGTGCTGGCGGATTCGTCGAAAATCGGCTATCGCGCGCTTTCGCACGTTTGCGGCATTGATGACATCGACATGATTATCACCGACAAAAAGAAAAGCGAGAAAACGACGGGCGCTTACGGCGATAAATTACGCTCCGTTGAGGTCTGAGGGGCGCGGCGGGCAAACAGCGCCGCCGCCTGACTATCCCTCATCTCCCGTTACGCCCTTTCAGGTCGGCCTTGCCCGAACGCCCCGGCATGCTAACGCGCGCGCACCGGGTTTTGCAGCGTCTGAATAACCGTTGTCACCACGCCGATTATCTCTACGTTCGCATTTTCATGCAGCGGGATCGGGGCGTAGGCGGGGTTTTCCGGCCACAGGCGAGGGCGGGGCCAGAGTTGCAGGCGCTTGACGGTAAAACCGTCATCCAGACGGGCGACCACAATATCCCCATGGCGCGGCTGCAGGCTGAAATCCACCAGCAGCAGCGAGCCTTCAACTATCGCGGCGTCGCGCATGGAGTCTCCCGTTACCCGCAGCACATAGGTGGCGGAAGGATGCGGGACCAGCTGGCGCACCAGGTCAATCGCACCATCCAGGTAATCCTGCGCCGGGCTGGGAAAGCCGGCGGAAATCCGTTCTAAGTAAAACGGCAAATCAAGTGAAGCGGAGGCGTCAATCTTATACCAATCCATATTAACGGCCTGATTATTTATACTGTATGTATAACCAGTATAATTGGCTCACCGCGATTAGCAATGGCTGCCGCTTCGCTTTAGCCAGGCGATAAAAATAACCCTTTGAAATAAAAAATAAAAAATCAAAGATAAAAAAGTGAGAAACGCGCGGCGCTATTTTGAGCGGCGGGTTATCAGACGAAAAGCATATTTACTTTCGCCTTAACGGGCGGGCGGAAACAACGCCGCCGGTTTAATGGCATATTAATGAAAGGGGCATTGCGGCGGGTAAAGCGCCTGTCTGGAGGGGGTAAGCGCCACGTTGAATACCGCCAGAACACTGAAGAAGCGTAAAACAGAAAACGCAGCCCGGGTATCGCGGCGTAAAGCGCCGCGTCCGTCAGCGACCGCAGCGGGCGGTCGCGTGCTTTCCTGAAAGCTTATTTCTTTTCATCCTCTTGCTTCATCCGCGCCCGGATGCCGCCTTCAATCGTCGCAGTGCCTTTCATCGGCTCGTAAATCGCACCGGTGCTGTGCGGCTGCGGCTGCGCTTTTTCAATTGAACGCCGGGCGACAGCGGCCGACATTTTTTCCGTCGTATCCGGAAAGAGGTTGTGGGAAATCGTCGAGGCGTGGGCTTTCCAGCCTACCGGCATCTCTTCTTTCGGGTTCAGGCAGGCCTCCACCAGCGCGTCGATGACAATTTTCGGGTCATCCATGGCCGCCATGCGCGGCGCGTGGCCGGTATAGTTAGCGGCGTGCGTCCACCAGGGGGTATCTACCGCCCAGGGCATGACGGTCGCTACTTTGATCTCTTTGAACTGATTGAGCTGCAGCTCTTCATTCAGCGTGCGGCTCAGGCTCAGCACGGCCGCTTTGGACGCGGCGTAAGAAGCCTGGTAGGCGAGCGGCACTTCGCTGTCCACAGAGCCTACGTTAACCAGCACGCCAAACCCCTGCGAAATAAAATGATTGATAGCTTCATGCGCGCCGTAGATAAGCCCTTTCAGATTGACGTCGATAAGCCGCGCGTGGTCGGCGACCGGGATCTGCCAGAAAAAGCCCAGCGCCCCCACGCCGACGTTGTTTATCCAGATATCAATATGACCGAAGCGCTGGATGGCGCTGTCTGCAAGCGTCGCCACCTGCTCCGGGTCGCTCACGTCCACCGCCACCGCCAGCGCCTTGCCGCCAGAGGCGGTGATATCGGCGGCGAGCGCCTTGAGCTCCGCCTCGCGCCGGGCGCCCAGCACCACGTTTGCGCCCATTTCCGCCAACCGTATCGCCGCGCCGCGCCCAAACCCGCTGGAGGCGCCCGTAATGACGATGGTGGCGTTAACCAGATTTTTTCTGCCCATAAACTAACCTCGAAAAAGAAAACATAAGGAGCCCCGCACGGCGCGCCCTGAAAACTATCTCATTGAGTTTAGTTTCCTGCGCAAAAGATGAGCGGGACGGCAAAGAAAAAGCGCATCCATTGGGACGTTCAAAACACAGGGAAAAACGAACGGAATTACTCAGCGCTGAAAAGAGCAAACTTAAACGGTCTGACGAAAACATTTTTATAAAAAGATATTAACAAAATAATAGGCGTCATTGAGAAATAGCTCAAACGTAAAGAAATGCAAGAAAGTTGAGTTAAGCAAAGCTGCATGTTATTAATTACCGTGTGTTTAACTACCGGAGACAATTTTCATCCGCAACGACGAGAAGCAACATCGCGGATAAATTGAATTTATATGAGCAGGTTATTCAGGAAGAACGCTTCGCTTTTCACCTCTTCAATTTCATTTTCTCTTCATCACGGCGAGCAGCACTGGCGCAGCGCGCTGTAGTCCCTTTCTCTTCTGCCCACGCCGTCTGGCGATGCGGCTTACCGCTTGGTTTTATCAATTTTTGCCCTGTGGCGAAAGGTTACAGGCGCGCTTCTCAAGCAGGAGAGAAAGCATGTTTTACTGGATTTTATTAGCACTGGCCATTGTGGCCGAAATAACCGGCACGCTGTCATTAAAATGGGCAAGTCAGGGCGATTCGCCGGCAGGTTTTATTTTAATGATGGTGATGATTTCCCTCTCTTATATTTTGCTCGCCTTTTCGGTTAAAAAAATCGCGCTCGGCGTTGCCTACGCCATGTGGGAAGGCGTCGGCATCGTGTTAATTACGCTTTTCAGCGTGCTGTTATTTAATGAGAGCCTGTCGGTAAATAAAATTATCGGTCTGGTGATATTACTTAGCGGAATTGCGCTGATTAAAACCGGCACCCGACAGCAAAAAGCGCAGGAGGTGCAGCATGGCGTTTGAATGGATCCATGGCGCCTGGCTGCTGGCGGCCATCGCGCTCGAAATTATCGCCAATATCTGGCTTAAGCTTTCAGACGGTTTTCGACGCCCGGTTTACGGCGTGCTGTCGCTGGCGGCGGTGCTTTGCGCCTTCGCGGCGCTTGGGCAGGCGGTAAAAGGCATCGAACTGTCAGTGGCTTACGCACTGTGGGGCGGCTTTGGCATCGCCGCGACTGTCGCGGCGGGTTGGGTGCTGTTTGGCCAGCGTCTTAACGGCAAAGGCTGGGCGGGGCTCGCGCTGCTGCTGGTTGGTATGGTGGTGATTAAGCTCGCCTGATGTGATCGCCGTCAGAACTCCATGACGGCGAAACGTCTCGCTTACGGTTAAATAGATTAGCTGGAACGATGTTTTGCTAATGTATATATATGAATTCTGAAAAAGTTGTCGGAAGCGAGAAAAAGAAAACCGATGCATCAGCCGTTCCGGGGTCGTATGGTGCCCAGCGCATGGGCGCTTTTTGTGATGATATTTCTGTCGGGCGTTGGATTGATTTTTTCCGTGGTGACGCTGCTGTACCTTTCACTCAACTTAATCAGCAGTAAAACGAACGAGATAGACGAACATCGCACCGCGCTTTCGGTAAACGGCGCCATTCAGACCACGGTCAATAAAATGTCGGCGCTGGTCATCGATAACGCCGTCTGGGACGACGCCGCGAGAGAGCTCTATCGGCCGACGCTTAATGAAAGCTGGCTTTACAGCACCTGGGGCACCGGATTTAAAGTCGGCAACCTCTATGACGGCACGTTTATTCTTGATGAACATTTCCACGTACTCTGGGGCGCATTCAGGGGGGCGACGGCAAGCGAAAAACGGCTCGATTTTTTCGGCGAGGGGTTGGGGGCGATTATCCGCCAGCACGCCGGTTCGCTGCGCGATAAGCAGGTCGTTTATTCCGGACTCACCCGCACCCGGGAAGGCGTCGCCTTCGTGGCGATTGGCCTGGTGCGTCCGGTAACCGGGCCGTTGCAGGCAGGAGAAAGGACGCGGCGCTATTTACTGCTCACCCGTCACGTAAACCCCGGTCTGCTGCGCGAGCTTGGGGAAACCTTCCAGGCGTCGGACCTGACGTTTACTGCCCAAAAAACGTCGCCTGCCAGCGTGCCGCTGCAAAGCGCGGCGGGGGAAACCCTCGGCTACCTGCACTGGCGGCCCACGCAGCCAGGCGTCGAAGCGGCGAAAGCCTCTTCCGGCAATTTTATTCAAATCGTGATCACCGCCGTGGGGCTGATCCTGCTGTTTATTTTATTCAGCAGCGTTGGGCTCTATCGGCTGGCGCGCGGCGAGAAAAGGGCGCGGGAAGTGGCGCGGCTGGACTGGCTAAGCCGCCTGCCGAACCGTCGGGCGTTGATAGAGCGGATGGCGCAAAGCAGCCAGCGCGCTGAAAGTGAAGTGATAAGCGTGGTGTTTGTCGATCTCGACGGCTTTAAGGATGTCAACGATATCTACGGCCACGATACCGGCGACCAGCTGATTGTCACGCTTGCCGATGCCTTTCGCCAGCACGTGCCGAAAGGCGGCATGCTGGCGCGGATGGGCGGCGACGAGTTCGCCATGTTGCAGGAGGGGGATGCGGCGCACGAAAAAGCCGTCGTCTGGGCCAATAAAGTGCTTGAAAGCCTGAACGCGCCGGTGCGGCTGGGGGAGCGGGTTATTCACCTCAGCGCCAGCATCGGCATCGCTTCCGGCTCGTTGCAGGATTGCACCAGCAAAGAGCTGTTTCGCCGGGCCGATATCGCCATGTATCACGCCAAGCTCAACGGCAAGGGCAGGGTGATGCATTATGACGGGGAACTCAACCGGGTGCGCGAGTTCCAGCTTCGCGTCGAGAACGAGATCCGCAGCGGGCTGGAGCGGGATGAGTTTGAAGTCTGGTATCAGCCCATCGTCGACGCCTGCAGCGGGAAAATGGCGGGGGTGGAGGCGCTGATGCGCTGGCCGCGCCGCCCGGCGGGGCCGCTGCCGCCCGATACGTTCATCGGCATCGCCGAAACCTGCGGGCTAATCCACGCGCTGGGGGAATTTGTGCTGCGCCGCGCCTGCCGCGATCTGCAGCCGCTTTACGATCTCAAGCTCTCGGTGAACATTTCACCCGCCCAGTTTCGCGACCCGGAGTTTGAAAACAAGGTTGCCCGCGGGCTGCGCGAGAACCATTTTCCGGCAGCGCGCTTGCAGCTGGAAGTGACGGAAACTTACGTGCTGGAGAACCCGGAACGGGCGGCGGCGGCCATCGCCAACCTGAAAAGCTTTGGCACCGCCATCGCGCTGGATGACTTCGGCACCGGTTATTCCAGCATCGGTTATCTGCGGCGCTTTAACTTCGATACTATCAAGATTGATAAATCCCTGGCGGGACGGGTGGATAGCGACCCGCAGGCCGCTGCGCTGGTGAGCGGCACTATCCGCATCGCCACCGCGCTCGGCATGGCGGTTACCGCCGAAGGGGTGGAAAACGCGCAGCAAAAACGTCTGCTGCGCCAGGCGGGCTGCGATGCGCTGCAGGGGTACTATTTCAGCCAGCCGATGCCGATAGAGGCGCTGCTGCGCCTGCGCCGGGAGCGGGGCGATAAACCGCTAGCGGCTGGCGAGCGCCTCGAGGCGCTCCCGGAAGCCGGTCACTGAGATAGCGCGATTATCGGCGCGGTAGCGGTCTTTCGCCGCCGGCGCGGAGCTTTGCACGCCAATAAGCTGCCAGCCTGTCCCGGTATTCAGCATCAGCGGCGAGCCGCTGTCGCCGGGCAGGGTATCGCACTGGTGAGAGAGCACGGTGCGCTGCGCCCAGCCGGTTATCAGGCAATCGCGGTGGCTGTAGAGCGTTTCCAGATGATCTTCCGGGTAACCCGACTGGGTAACGCGACGCCCCGTATTGCTTAACGCCTCGGTCAGCGCGTCGCGATCGCCGGCAAACAGCGGCAGCGGCGTAATGCCGGACGGGGGATTGCGCAGCACAATCAGGCCGAAATCATCCGGCGCGGCGGAAGGCGGCACGATCCAGCCGTCGCCGTCCGCTTTCAGACGCTTGCCCAGCGACGATTCAACCCGACCTTCAATATCATGGATTTCATAGCGCCAGCGGCCCTTGAGCGACACAAAGCGCAGCGCCACCGGTTTGTCGATTTTGCCGCGCGGCGGCGTCAGCAGGCAGTGGCCGGCGGTCAGGGCAAGGTGAGGGGAGATAAGCGTGGCGGTGCACAGGTTGCCGCTTTCGGTTTCCAGCTGGCCGATAGCGTCCCACGGCGCGTCGGTGGGCTTTTCAACGCGCACACGGTCGTCATGACCAAAAAAAAGCGTGGCGATCTCATTTGCCGCCTCCGGCGCTTCGCCGACATCCGCACGGGCGAAAAAGACCGGCAAAAAAAACGTTCCCAGCAATAAGACAACGGTTTTATGCATATCACTCTCTGGTGGGCAATTATGATTATAGAAGTAACCCTGCCCTGTAACTATAGACGGGACGCGGTGAAAGTGGGAATAAAATCAGCGCACTAGCCCGCTTATAAATAGAAAACGCCAGCAATGACGCCGCACAGAATCAGTAACGTCAGAATGAACTCAAACCGGTAACGGCGCATAATTCCGGCCTCCTGAAATACGCGATAACCGCGAACGCGGTATGCCCGCAAGCGCGGTATGCCCGCAAGCGCGGGCGTAGGGACAGACTATAAGCGGCGGTGCGGATGGCTTCAGTGAGAGATTGGTATCGGCCTGTAACGATATGTACAACCGCCGCAACGCGCTGAGCTGCGCGCCTTTTCTCTGTGGCGCAATGCGTTTATCATCCCGCCCGTTTTAACAGGAAAGCGGCAGATGCCGAAAAAAGGTCAACACGCCTGAGGAGGCAGATTTATGAATCAAGGTCCGCTTAACGAAAAAGAGCTGGAATGGCTGGACGAGCTGCTGGCGAAATATGGCAACGACGATGCCGTGCTGGATGTGTCTGAGCTGGACGGCATGCTCACGGCGCTGCTCTCCGGCCCGCGTGAAATAGAGCCCGAACAGTGGCTGACGGCGCTGTGGGGCGGCGAGAAGCACATCCCGCGCTGGTCTTCCGAGCGCGAGATGACGCGCTTTATGAACCTGACATTCCAGCATATGAACGATATCGCCGATCGCCTAAGCGATGCGCCGGACCAGTTCGAACCGCTGTTTGGCTACCGTGAAGAAAACGGCCGGGAGTATGTGGTGGTGGAAGACTGGTGTTTCGGCTATATGCGCGGCGTGGCGCTGGACGACTGGTCAACGCTTGCACAGGAGATGATACCGGCGCTGGATGCCATCGCCCTGCACGGCCAGCAAGAGAATGTGCAAAAGCTTGAGCAGATGACGGAGCAGGCGTACGAGCAGAGCCAGCAAGCCATCGGACCGGCCGCGTTGCAGCTCTATCAATACTGGCGCTCGCAGCCTGAAATGCGGCAAACGCCGGTGACCGCCGAACCGAAAGTGGGCCGTAACGACCCGTGCCCGTGCGGCAGCGGCAAAAAGTATAAAAACTGCTGCTTGCATTAAGCCGCTACGGCGTCGGGGCAGGCTCGTTGTTCGCCTGGCTTTGCAAGAACGCCTCTGTCGTTTGGCGATGGAGGCGTTCTCTTGTTTAAGAGAGTCAGCCGAGGTGTTCAGTCCGCTTTTCGCGAAAACGGAGGGGCGTGTGATTATGGCGTGATGGCTATACTGGCGGATAATCCCGCGACCAGTTCGACACCTTCCGGCAACGTGTCTATGTGAATGCGAACCGGGATGCGCTGCGCTAGCCGCACCCAGCTAAATGTCGGTTCAACATCCGGCAGGCCGAGCCCGCCCGTCTCGTCATTGTTGTCACCGATTCCGCGACCGATACTCTCCACATGACCCGCAATCGCTGGCGCCTGGCCCATCAGCGAAATGTGCGCCGTGTTGCCCACGCGAATATGACGCAGTTTGGTCTCTTCGAAATAGCCCACTACCCAGAAACTGTGCGCATCAATGATGGCGACTTTGGTTTCTCCCGCCGTGGCGTAGTCGCCAGGGCGCAGCCGAAGATGGGTGACATAGCCCGCAACCGGTGACCGAACGCTGGCATGCGCTAAATTAAGCTGCGCCAGTTCCAGCGCTGCCAGCGCGCCGTGATAATTGGCCGCCGCGACGTTTGACGCACTCTCTGTCTGCTGCAAATCTTCGTCGGAAATCACTCCTTTGATCCTTGCACGTCGCCTGGCCGCATCCTGGCGCATTAGCATCTCATGCCGTTTAGCCTCAACATCGGCCTGCGCGCTGACTACCGCCAGCTTCAGCCAGCGCGGATCGATGGAATAGAGCACGTCGCCACGATTAACCCACTGATTATCGCGGACTGCCACGCTGATAACCGGCCCGGAGACATCCGGCGCAGTTTGCACCACATCCGCACGAACCCGGCCATCGCGGGTCCAGGGCGTCTGGGCGTAGTGCTTCCACATCATAAACGCCAGCAGGGCGGCCACCGCCGCGGCGCTTAACGTCAGCGCATAGCGGCCCAACAGAGAAAAGAGAGATTTCATGCAAATAACCCCAGCGCGGTCAGAGCCTGCAACAGCAGAAAAAAGGTAACGATACAGGTGGAGAAATCGATCAGCGGGTGACACGGCAACCGGCGGTAAAGCCCGCTTAAAGAGAAAATGGACAAGAGCCACAGTGTACAGACCAGGGCTGCGAGCGCCGTCGCCAGCAGACCAGGGATAAAAACGCCCCCGATAGCGATGTCATTGATCATAAGCGGGCCCTTTGTTCATCTCGCGTAACGCGCAGTGCAGATCGACCAGTCCGTCGACCCACTGGCGCGAGGCGTCATCCGCCGCAGGCAAGCAGCGCGCAGCCATGGCGGCAATACGCAGGCGTAAGGCTTCGGTGTCTGTCGTCCGGCTAAGCAGAGAAAACACCTCGCTTAGCTCAGCGTCCGCCTGTTTGTCACAACGGCGCAACTGCATCACACAGAGGCCGATGCGCAGGGCATACAACAGGTGATTAAGCGCCAGCTGCGAAGCGTGGCCGCTGCGCTGTAAACGCGGCAGCAGCAAAGCCGCCCGGTCGATCATCAGATTGGTCCAGTACGTTTCATCTCTTTTCAGCACCCCTTTCAGGCTGCGGCGGATGTCGCGCTGGCAGAGTTTCAGCAGGCGGTTTATCGCCGCATCGGCCTGTACGGTTTGCAGCAGACTCATGCTGATTACCGCAAAACCCGTCGCGGAAAGTAAGGCGACGGCGGTGTTCGCCGCCACGGCGATGTCGCCGCTGTAGTGCGCGCCAAGTTCGCACAAAATGGGCAGCGTCAGGGTTATCCCCATCGCCATAAAAGTGGTGGCAGGCCGCGCCTGGAGCGACCCGGCAAGCAGATATACCGGCGCAAAGACCGCCACCAGCACGGTGAAGTCGCTCACCTGGGGGAGCAGGGCGAAGCTGTAAAGCAGGCTTAAGAATACTCCCCAGACGCAGCCAATAATGTATTTCACAATATGCGGGGCTGGCGTGTCGAAGCTTGCAAACAGCGTGCAACAGACTCCAAGAATCGAGACCGCCGCGCCGCCATCCGGCCAGGCCGAGTAAATCCAGACCAGGCAGCCGCTCAGAATGATGGCGAAAGCGCCCAGCGACGTGCGGGCGGCGCCAGCGGGATCGCGGTGAAAAACATACCCTTTCAGCGCGTTGTTTTCCGTGCGGCCCGGCGCTGCCTTTGCGTGATGAATGGCATTGGAAAGCCGCTCGCACTGCTGCATGAGGACAATCGCCTCTGTCAGCCAGCGCACAAAACTCGCCTGCAGCGCGTCCTCAACGCTCAGCGCCTGAGCATCGTACCGCTGCGCTAACTGCGCACTGCGTTTTTTTAGCGTATCGGCTCTGCTTTGCCATTGTTCCTCGTTTTCACAGACAAGCCAGGCGTGAACATCGTCCAGCAGCGCCTGCACATCGGCTGGCATCGCCGCTATCAGCGGTAAACGATCGTGTAATTCACAGTTCACGATGATCAATCGCGCCAGTCTGTCATGGATCGCTTTTCTGGCCTGGCGGACCGGTACAGAGAGCGCAAAGTCGTAAGGAATATGGTGGCTTATGCCCTGCAGAAACTGTAATTCCAGCGCCAGGCGCAGCGGCTCTGACACCGCATCCGGCTTGCCGGCCAGGGTGTCGGCAAGCCGCTGTCGCGCTGCGCGCAGCGTTTTTGATAGCCGGATGTGGAACAGCCCTGAGATGCGCGAGGGCAACACATAGCGGTGGATAAGCGCTGCGCAGAAGATGCCAATCGTTATCTCCTGCACCCGGACAATAGCAATGTTAAATATCGCGGCGGGATCGGACACTGCAGGGAAACCAATCAGACTTGCGGTATAACCGGCCAGCACAAAGGCATAGGCGCGTGGCGTGCGTTCAAGCAGGGATAAATAGAGGCAGAAGGTTATCCAGCCGCTCAGTATGATGCTGCAAAAGATGGGCATATTCACGAACGCAGGCACGATCAAAACGGTCGCGCCCGCGCCGATCGCCGTTCCTGCCAGGCGATAGACGCTCCTGCTTAGCGACGCGCCGACCGAGGTTTGCGAAACGATATATACCGTGATGATTGCCCATGAAGGCCGCTCAAGGCCAATCGACAGGGCAAAGTAATACGCGAGCATCGCGGCGGCAAAACTCCTCGCGGAATAAAGCAGGGCGCTGGCATCGTTGAGCAGCGTGGGGGAGGCCGTACGGCGTAACCTGTCGCGTAGTGCGCTTAAGGGATGAAAGTAAAGGAGGTTGATTTTGCTCATGCCGGGAATTATTACCGGCTTGCGCACCCGCTTAAATACTTTATTCTGTCAAAAAATACCTAAATGTTGCCAATCTTATGCCGCCCCAGCTTGCCCATACGCTTTTTGATCCTGATGCCACGCCGCGCCCGGCCGTAGCGCGTCATCTTGATTTCGTTGATTACGCCGCCGAAGTGCCGGTGCATACGCACCGCAAAGGTCAATTGATTATTACCCTGTTTGGCGCGGTGGTGTGTCGCGCGGAAAATGACATCTGGATCGTGCCGCCAGATTGCGCCGTCTGGATCCCGGGCGGGATCTCGCATAGCGCCAAAGCCACCTGGAACGCGCATCTTAACTATTTGTTTATTGAACCCGGCGCCGCCGCGCTGCCGGAGAAATGCTGTACGCTGGCGATTTCACCGTTGATTAAAGCGTTAATTGACCGCTTAACGCATGAGGACATGGATGACGAAGCGGACAGCCATGCCGCCAGGCTGACCAGAGTAACCCTGGATGAATTAGCCGCCATGCCGCAGCAGAAACTGAGCCTGCCGGTCTCGTCGCATCCGAAAATCCGCGCCATGGCCGACGCGCTGGTAAACCATCCGGAAGACCGGAGCACTTTTCAAACGTGGGCGAAAAGGCTGGCGCTCAGCGAGCGTTCACTGGCGCGTTTGATGTTGCGCGAGACCGGGCTGACCTTCGGGCGATGGCGTCAGCAGCTGCATTTGATTATCGCGCTTCAGGAGCTGGCAAGCGGCGTATCGGTACAGAATGTGGCGGCGAAACTGGGGTATGAATCGGTGAATGCTTTTATCACCATGTTCAGAAAAACGATGGGCAGTACGCCCGCGCACTACTTTGCCGAACGAAAAATAAGCGCACGTTAAGCGGGTGCGCTGTGGCAGTAAACGTGAACGTTGGAAAGATAGCGGTTTATGAACCGGCTGCTTCTGCGCCTTAACCCGGCCCTTCACTGCCAGCCGCCAGCAGGGGAACCAGCACATCGCTGATGGGCACGGCGATGCCGTGCGCGTGACCTAAGCGCTGTATCACGCCGTTGCGGCTATCCCACTCCATTGGGCGGTTGGCCTGACGGTCGGCGAGAATCGAGGTGCCTAAATCCGCAGGCGCACGCTGCAAATTCCCTACGATCTCCTGCACCACCCCGTCGTCCAGCACCGCCCCCTCGGCACGGGCGACAGCGAGGCACTCGTGCAGATACGCCAGGGAGAGCCCGGTGATATCTTCACGGGAGAACATACCGGCGCGGCGGTTCGCAAGCACCATCAGACCAGCAACCGCATTTTGCAGCAGCTTGCGCCAGGCCACGGAGGAAAAATCCGCCGCCAGTTCGACCTGGCAGCGCGAGCCGCTCAGCGCATCAACTACACGGTTTGCCTGGGGGAGATCCGGCAGCGTCAGACGCGGTTTGGCGCGCAGCCAGACCGACGCATCCGGCTCGCGCTGAGCCGGGAACCAGACCACTGATGGCAACACCGTTGCGCCATTGACCCAGGGTTCAAGCTGGGTTTTCTGTTCGATGCCGTTTTGCAGCGCGCAGACGACCGTATTTTCATCGCACAGCGCGCTGAGCCAACCGGCGATGTCGGCGTTCTGCGTGGTTTTCACGGCGACAAAGACCAGAAAGCAGGGCGAGTTGATAGTTGTCGGAGAGTTTAATACCGGGCCTGGAACAACGATGTCGGCCCCGTCGTAACGCAAAAGTAAGCGCTGATGCGCGGAACGCCCGCAAAGTAACGGCGCACGGCCCACTTCATGCAGCATCGCGGCGATGGTCGTGCCAATCGCCCCAGGCCCAATCAATGCTATTGTCGGATGTGACATCGTTAGTTCTCCTGATTCATTTAACCCATTATCAGTGTGCCGGCGACAATCACTGCGCACGCCGCTATTTTTCTCAACGTCAGCGTTTCGCCGAGAAACAGATAACCCAGTACCACGGCAAACAGCACGCTGGTTTCACGCAGCGCCGATACGGCTCCCAGCGGCGCGCTCGCCATGGCGTAAATAATAATGCCGTATGCCAGCAGCGAATAAGGCCGCCGACCGCCGCAGGGATAAGCCCTGGCCGCCAGCGCAGCAGGCTGCTGGCGTCGAGCAGACGGTTCCGGTTGGCGCTGGATTGCAGTTGACTATCATGTTTGATAAAACAAAGAAATCAATACTTCAAAAAATATCCTTTTATGATGTTAAGCCGCTCTTTCAAAGTGCCTTTCCAGGGGACGACGATTTGTGCTGAAAGTACTTTCGGGCGTAATGGACATATCCTGATGCTCCATGGCGGCGGTAAAGATAGAAAGATTTTCTATAAATATCGTGCGCTGATGGACACGTTAGGCTTTGGCACGACGTTATTTGACTTTATAGGTCATGGTGAGACAGGCGGTGATATTCATACGTCTTCTCTTTTTAGCCGTACTATGCAGGCAAAAGCGGTTATTGCTTTTCATGATCAACCTATTACAGGCTGTATGGGGGTAAGCATGGGAGCCTATAACGCTCTGCATCTTAGTAAAACAATCAAACTCCGCTCTCTTATCCTCATGGTCCCTGGCGTTTATTCACCGTTAGCCTGTAAGGTTAAATTCGGTCCTGATTTTTCTGAAATTATACGCAAGTTCCGAAGCTGGGAAGAAACGGACGCCTGGTCGATAGCCGCTGAGTTCACCGGGAATTTGCTTGTGATTGCCGCAGAGAATGACGCAATTATTCCGGCTGAAATACCCGATAAACTCGTGGCTTGCGCTTCTCGCGCTTGCAGAAAGGAACTGCTGACTATTTCCGGGGCTGGCCATAATACTATTTGGGAAAACGTAATGCGTTCACAAGCGTTATATAAAAAAACATGTTCTGCGTTTGAACGGTGTTTGTCTTTTTGAATTAAGCTGTTGCTCAACGCGTAATATTGTTGAGTTGCGCCCTGTCCGTTTCTGGCGCATGGCCGTTAGCTCACTGTCAGCAGCAATTAAAAAGCAACATCTTCGTATGTACATTATTTAATAAGCAGTGCGCCGTGCAGTTTTAATATCCTGGAAAACATGTTGTAGCGAAACCCGGGGGCGGCGTTCAGACCGTCGCAAAACCGTCATCGACAATGAACTCCGCTAATGAAACTACCTGGTAAGACTTTTCTCCTGGACGGAGCCTGCCATGAATAAGACGTTTCTATTAGTGCCACCCCGGTTAGCAACGCATATCCTTCAGCCAGTTTCATTTGCTGAACACACCCTCAAGCCCTGTCATATTTGATGATGCCGGGCTTGGCGGGTGTGTCGCAGACCCAGCTCTGGCCGTAAAACGATAAGACATTCACCATCACAATATCCTCCTGAGCTGTCCACCCATTCAAATGCAGGCTGCTGCGTACGGAATAACGCGCAAGCAGAGTCATACCACTTCCGCAGCCGGACGCCATGTCCGGTTTTAACACAACTAACAACGACGAAGCTGCCCCTCGTAGAGCACATTGTGCCGCCGCGTCGCAAGTGAATGCAGCAGCCCGTATCCGTTGAAAAAACATGAGATGTGAGGGCCTTATCATGCTGAGATATGTACTGCATACGAGTCTGCTGATTGCAGCCTGGATGTTGCTCACCGCCTGTAGCCATTCGGTAAATTCGCGTTTTGTCGCCCCGGCAAAGAGGCCTGAGACAATAGCGTCCCGCCCCTGGCCGCCTAACCGCTTTCTCGTCATTGCCTATCACGATGTGGAAGACGACGGGGCGGACCAGCGCTACATGTCAGTGCGCACCAGCGCGCTCAACGATCAGATGGTCTGGCTTAAGCGCAACGACTACCGGCCGGTGAGCGTGCAGCAGATTCTGGATGCCCGCAACGGCGGCGCGCCCCTGCCGCCAAAAGCGGTGCTGCTGACCTTCGATGACGGCTACAGCAGTTTCTATACCCGCGTCTGGCCGCTGCTGAAAGCCTATAACTGGCCCGCCCTGTGGGCGCCGGTCGGCATCTGGGTCAGCACGCCGGAGAACAAAAAGGTCGATTTCGGCGGCCTGCCCACCGCCCGCGAGAAGTTCGCCACCTGGGATATGGTGCGCGAAGTGAGCCGCTCGCCGCTGGTGGAGATCGGTTCGCATACCTGGGCTTCGCACTATGGCGGCGTGGCTAACCCGCAGGGCAGCTCGCAGCCTGCGGCCGCAAACCGCATATTCAATAAAAAGACCGGCCAGTATGAGACAGATGAAGAGTATCAGGCGCGTATCGATAAGGACGTAGCCACGATCACCGCCAAAATTGAGGAAGTGACCGGCAAGGCGCCGCGCGCCTGGGTCTGGCCTTATGGCGCGGCCAACGGCGTGTCGCTGTCGATAATCAAAAAGCATGGCTACCAGATGGCCTTTACCCTGGAGGATGGGCTTGGCAATGTGAACAATCTGGACAGCATTCCTCGCCAGCTTATTAACGGCAACCCTTCGCTCGAAAACTTCGCGGAGGGCATAATAGACGTTCGCGAGCCTAACGCCATGCGGGCGATGCATATCGATCTGGATGATGTTTACGACCCGAACCCGGCGCAGCAGAAAAAGAACATCGACAAGCTTATCCAGCGCGTTTATGACATGAGAGCGTCACATGTTTTTCTCCAGGCGTACGCCGACCCGGCGGGCGACGGTACGGTGAGAGAGGTATACTTCAAGAACCGCTGGCTGCCGGTCCGCTCCGATCTCTTTAACTTTATTGCGTGGCAGTTGCAAACCCGGGCCGGGGCGAAAGTCTATGCCTCGATGCCGGTGCTGGCCTTCAGTCTGGATAAGTCGTTGCCGCGCGTGCAGGCCTGGGACCCAAAAACCGGTACGGTGAAAGTGGACCCGAAACAGTACCAACGCTTGTCGCCCTTCAACGCCGTGGCGCGCCAGCGCATCACCGAAATCTATGAAGACCTGTCCCGTTATTCCAACTTTGCCGGTATTCTCTCCCATGACGACGCGCTGCTGACGGACTTTGAAGACGCCAGCCCGGACGCCATGGCGGCGTACCACAAGGCGGGCTTTAAAGGGACGATTACGGACATTCGCAACAACCCGCAGGAATTTGCTCGCTGGACGCGATTCAAGAGCCGGGAGCTTATCGATTTCACTCAATCGTTAACAGAAACCGTTCATTCGATTCGCGGTCCGCAAGTCAGAACGGCGCGCAATATCTACGCCATGCCGGTGCTCGATCCGAAGAGCGAATCCCGGTATGCGCAAAACCTCAACGACTTCCTCACCACCTACGACTGGACGGCCCCGATGGCGATGCCGCTGAGAGAAGGCGTGCCGCTTAACGAAAGCGGCGCCTGGCTCGATAGCCTGGTGACGGCCGTGAATCGGCACCCTGATGCGCTGCGCAAAACCATTTTTGAACTCCAGGCAAGAAACTGGCGGCAGACGGAAAACCAGGGAAGGATAAGTGGCAAACAGCTGGCGCAATGGATGGACCAACTGAAGATAAGCGGCGCCAACAGCCTTGGCTACTATCCCGACGATTTTATTAATGGTCAGCCAGGCATGGATGAGATTCGTCCCTCATTCTCCGCCTGGTGGTATCCACAAAAAACGGCCGTTCTGACAGGTAACTAAGCGCATTGACTGAATGGTTGCTTAACGCGCGAGTTCGCTTCACTGAGCGGGCGTCGTCCCCCTTCGCTTATCAAGCCTGGGCGGAAAACCCTGGGCTGAGGACGTAAGCAGGGTAGCGCGAAAGTAAAAAGCCGGGCGACAGCCCGGTTTTTTCTGACAATTCTTGCGCAACGCTTGTCGAACTCCCCGAACCAAACCCACAGGCCGGGCTGCGGTAGGCGTTCCGCACCGGCGCCTGCTTTGAGCATCAGGTCACCGTGACTCACTCTGCGTTAAGGGGGGCGCGTTGTGCTGTAGCCGGGCGTTAATGACCCGACAGGGGATTAAGCGAAAGCAGTTTTACCTTGACTGAAAAGCTTACTGCAGCGAGGGCACATGAGCATTGCGCCTTTCTGAACCCGGGAGAAGCTGTGTTCGGACTGTTGATTGCAATGAGGGCAGGTACATTTCACGAGATAATTACGGCTATTTTTTGCGTCTTTGCGTTGTGACATTGAATAATTCCTGATGGAGGGGCAGCCACCATACACGATTCCTGCGCACATAGCCCGTAATGCTTCTCCTGGCGCCGCAGATAGTGAGGCTCCTGCGTCCCGGCAAGCGAGGAGCAGGCGTGCGTCGGCGCGCTCATGCCCTGAATCCGGCCTTCGCCGTTAACGCCGAATTGTGTAATTTCCGCTTCGCTTTTGTCGTTATTTCCTGTCGTCCTCCGTGGAAGATTTGGCGTAACCTGCTGTCTCGAATTGTTGATGCACTATACTGACCATTGTAGTTGTTATTTATCGACGAGGCTGCGCGCAGTAACTAACCTGCCGCCAACCTTACCTATGACCCTCAGGAGAACAAAATGCAAAAGAATAAAACGTTAAAAGGGCTGCTGGCCGTATCGGCAGTTGTAGCAATGTTCAGCACTGTCGGCGTGCAAGCGCAGGCGACGAGCGCCGCGCAAAATAGCGCCGCAGGCCAGAGCGAATCGAGCGCTAAGCTCAGCGCCGGCGACGAAAAAGCGTTAAAGGACATGGCGCAGGCCAATATCAATGAAATCGCTGCCGCTAAGATAGCCCTGAGCAAGGCCCAAAGCAGCGATGTCAAAGCCTTCGCGCAGAAGATGGTCGACGACCATGGTGCCGCCCTGACCAAAGTACAGACGGTCGCACAGCAAAAAGGCGTAACGCTGCCGACTGAGCCGGACGCCAGTCATAAGGCCATGGCTGCCCAGCTGGAAAAGCAGAGCGGCGACGCCTTTGACAAGATGTATATGGAAAACGCCGGCACGAAAGACCACCAGATGGTGTTGTCAACGCTTAAGCGTGACGCCGGAAGTATCAAGGATTCGGACGTGAAGGCGCTGGCCGACGCGCATACGCCGGTCGTTGAGCAGCACCTGCAGTCCGCCCAGCAGATGTCGATGCATTCCGGTAAGTAACCCGGTTGCACGATGGGAACAGGTCCTGCATCCGGGCAACCTTTTGTTCAACGGGTTGCAGAAAATCACGGGGGAGTGTCACCGTGACAGTGTTTAAGAACGGCGATGACCAGGGTATGTGTGCCGTTCGATGCTCGCCTGGGCGCCGTCACGCGCTGACGCTCACTCTACGTGCCGACGACTGGAATTAACGCAAGCAGCCGCTCGACAGGCTGCATGGCGTAAATAGTGCGAAGGACCGCTTCTGGCACAAAACGGAGAGCCCGCATTTTTGACCTCCTGCCGCCACCGATTTTTTGCATTGCCGGAATGACCACGGCAGGGTTACTGCGCAGTACGTCCTGACCCTGGCGGCCCGCGTTGTCTCAATGCAGCAGTAACCAATGTAGTAGTAACCGATAAAGGCCAGACTCATCATAAATCTGCGCCTTCATAATTTCTCACTACCCCCGTGGTAGGCCACCGCTGCCCTCTGTGATGATTCAGGGGGTCAGGCGGAGTCGCGCATTAATTTTTCATCTGCATGAGCACGATCGTACTCAATCTGAGCTAATTCCATGGCCGGACCGAATTCCAGCGCCCAATTCGTCAGCGCCGCAAAAGGCTGCTGCAATGACTGCGCCAGCGGCGTAATAGAATATTCCACACTCACAGGAGAGGTTGGCAGAACCTGACGATTGACTAAACCGTTGCGCTCCAGTCGTTTCAGCGCATCGGCCAGCGCCTTATGAGTAATCCCGTTCAGGCGTCTGCGAATTTCATTGAACCGGCAAGGTTCAGTACACAGCACTGTAAGAATTAATATCGACCATTTATTGGTGATGTTTTCTAACACTGGTCGGGTTTTTCCGATGTCTTTCAGGCAGTTGTTATCTCTATCTTGCATGGCGATATAGTCACTTATCGTTGGTATAAGCAAAGTGCGTAATTGATATTAAGTATAGATTTTATACCATCGGTTTTCGACCTGAAACGGAGAAAAACAGATGGGCAACATTGAAAAAAAAGTCGCTGTGGTGCTTGGCGGCGCGAAAGGAATTGGGCTTGCTATCAGTCAACGTTTAGCAACCGAGGGGGCGATCACCTGGTTCACCTCAAGACGGGATGAAGAGCTTGAGACGGCCAAAAGTAAAATAGCCGGTACCGCGCTGCCACTGCGGGCAGATGTCAGCCAGAAGAGTGAACTGAGCCGTATCATGCAGACGATTGCAGAGAAATCGGGCCAGATAGATATATTGGTCATCAACGCTGGCATCTCGGAATACGCCACGCTTGAAGAAATCGATGAGCCGCATTTTGATAAGACGTTTGGCCTGAACGTTCGCTCGCCCGTTTTTGCCCTGCAGGCAGCATTGCCCCTGTTGAAGCCCGGCAGCAGTGTCGTGCTCATCGGTTCAATTGCTGATGTTATCGGCACGCCGGGATATGGCGTCTACTCCGCCAGCAAAGCTGCATTGCGCTCTTTCGCCCGCACCTGGACACGTGAACTTGCCGGGCGGGGCATCCGGGTTAACGTTGTCGCGCCCGGCCCTGTAGACACTGACATGATGGCCGCTGTCTCTGATGAGGTGCGTAAAGGATTAACCAGCACAATACCGCTGGGCAGAATGGCCCGGCCTGAAGAGGTGGCAAACGCGGCATTTTTCCTCGCCAGTGATGAGAGCAGCTATATTGCAGGCGCCGAGATTTGTATTGATGGCGGAATGACACAGGTTTAAGGGATAACACGGCGGCCATCCCGGGATGGCCGCGCGTGCGACGGCCACCCTCGGTTATCCCGTTACGCTCTGTATATTAACCATCCGTAGAACGTGTCAACTTTTCCCACTGGTCTATTTCCTTACCTAATGCCGCAAGCTTATGCCGCACCAACTCTAACGCATCGCTGCCTAACAACAAGTGCGTGGGCGGTGACTGGCTCTCAATCAACGCCAGCATGGCGCGTGCGGCCTTAACCGGGTCGCCGGGTTGCTTACCGCTTTTTTCCTTGCGCGCCTGCCGGATGGGGTCGAATAAAGCGTCATAGTCCGGGATGCTGCGGGTGCTGCGTATCATTGAACGCCCGGCCCAGTCCGTACGAAACGAGCCAGGCGCCACGGCGGTCACCTGTATGTTGAACGGGGCAAGCTCTTTGCTTAATGTTTCTGATATCCCTTCCAGCGCAAATTTGCTGCCGCAGTAGTAAGCGATCCCCGGCATGGTGATAAACCCGCCCATTGAGGTGATATTGATAATGTGCCCGCTGCGACGCTCGCGCATGCCCGGCAGCACGGCTTTGATCATCGCCACTGCGCCAAACACATTGACATCAAACTGGCGGCGCATCTCGGCGAGCGGGGATTCTTCCAGAATGCCTTCATAGCCGTAACCGGCATTGTTCACCAGTACGTCAACCGGGCCGAAGGCGGATGAAATCTCTGCCACTGCCTTATCAATCCGCTCAACGTCCGTGACATCAAGCAGGCGGCCGAAAGCCCGCTGCGCATCAAGCGCCTCGAAAGCCTGCTGTGCTTCGCGATTGCGCACCGTACCGATGACCTTATGGCCTGCAGCGAGGGCTTCCTGCGCCAGCGCACGACCAAAGCCGCTGCTGACGCCGGTAATTAAAATGGTTTTTGCAGATGACATAAAAGAACTCCCATGAACAGTCGAGACTGCATGTTATTGTCTGTACTGGCGCATTTTTAGGCCGTATTTTCTCGTTTTATTGCCTGATCTTATGAGGTGTAGTGATGTCCGGGATGATTGCTCTGGTGAAAGCCCTTGCGGTGCAGGAGGGGTATAACCTCACTGCGTTGCCTGATGTGCGAATTTTGCGTGCCGATCGTCCGCTTGCCAGAACGCCTGTGCTTTACGACCCGGGGATTGTGATTGTCTGCCAGGGCAGCAAACGCGGTTTCTTCGGCCAGCAGACCTATTTATATGATGAGCAGCACTACCTGGCGGTTTCGGTGCCGGTGCCGTTTGTGATGGAGACCGACGCTTCGGCAGAACACCCGTTGCTGGCGATTTATATGCATCTGGATTTTCAGCTTGCCGCTGAACTGATATTGCAGATTGAACAGCATGACATCCCGCATCCTCCCGCCGCGCCGCAAAGCATGATGTCGAGCCCGATGGACGACACGATAAAAACAGCCGTGCTGCGCTTGCTTGAAGTCCTGAACAATCCGCTTGAGGCGGCGATCCTCGGCCCAGCGCGGGTACGTGAGCTCTATTTCCGCGTACTGACAGGCGCACAGGGCAACGCAATGCGCGCCGCACTGACCTTGCAGGGGCAGTTCGGCAAAATCGGCAAAGCGTTACAACGCATCCATGCCGCCTATGCTGAGCCGTTAACGCTGACGCAACTGGCGATGGAGGCCGGAATGAGCGTGCCGACGTTTCATAGCCATTTCAAAGCGATAACTCAAGTGCCGCCGATGCAGTATGTGAAATCGGTACGCCTGCACCAGGCGCGGATGTTAATGGTGCGTGAGCATATGACCGCTGCCGCCGCGAGCTATGCCGTCGGCTATGAAAGCCCGTCGCAATTTAATCGCGAGTTCAAACGCCTGTTTGGTCTGCCACCGGCAGAGGAGATCAAACGCATGCAGCGTAACTTCGCCGTTCCACCCGCTCAGCAAGCGTCGCTCTTTGTTTCCTCGCATTAAAGCTTGTCCGGTATTGCACATCTTCAGTGTGAAAGGGCTGTTGCTAAAGATCATGAGATGCAATAACCAACATCCTGATTATTTTGTCCACCATAAAGGGCGCAGCATGATTAAGCTCCGGATCGCGTAAAAGTTTGTCGGCTATCATCAATGCGAAGTGGCGAACGGCTTCGTTATCACCTGCATACTCCGTTCGGCGGCTTCGCTGTAAAGGTTCAGCCACCTGCGCTTGTTCTTTCTTCGTTTCACTTAAGCTGGAAAATGCTCGGTTCTGGGCTTCTGCTGTCGCTAACTTTTGCCTGTCGGGAAAACGGATAACCGTCATGAATTTTCTCCACTTCTCGGTTTATTTTTAATGCGATGACGTTTTTTTGCTCAGTGTTCAGGCATAGCTGGTCTATCACTATGCAGGCCGGTGCCATCCCGGTGGTATAGTTGAATCGCAGCCATCCTAGTAGTAGGATGGGTGGGTGTCAATGCTGTTCAGATGCGCCTGAAAACGCGGCTGCAACGGTTTTAAAAGAAAAGGGGAGGGATGATACGACGACCCTGATCGCGTTCAGCTCGCATCAGCGCAGGCTGTTTGACAATATCGCTGCCTGTCAGTAGGTTGCCCATGACGCTGATAGCCCCTCTTTTTTTCGTCTGGATTGATTACTGGAGAATGAAATGATCGAACGTTCGCCAAAAGCGCGTGAAATTATGGCAAATACGAGGCAACTGCTCACCGCTGGAGGATATAAGAGTTTTAGCTATGCCGATCTTGCTGAGCGGGTGGGCATCCGCAAGGCCAGTATCCATCACCATTTTCCAGGTAAAGAAGATTTAGTTAAGGCTGTTGTGCAGGACTACCGCGCAGAAGCGCAGGCGGGTATGGCGGCCATGGATCAGCAAGTAAACGATCCGCTTGCCAAACTGAAAGGGTATGCCGATTTCTGGTCGGCGTGTATCAAAGATGGCGTATCGCCATTTTGCATCTGCGTGATGCTTGCCGTTGAACTTCCGACTCTGCCTGAGGATATTGCCGCTGAAGTCACGGGTCATTTCAGCGATCTTTCTGACTGGCTGGCATCATTACTCAGCGCTGGTGAAGAGCAGGGTGTGTTCCAGCTAAATGAAACGGCGGAAGTCGAAGCCAAAACGCTGATGGCTGGCATGCATGGCGCCATGCTGGCAGCACGGGCATTTAATAATCCGCAGGTGTTTGATCAAATTGCCTGGCCGCTGATAAACAAGATGGTAAAAGTAGCCTGACGGTTGCCCGGTTTGACGTAACCGGGCAGCGCTTTTGCTAAACCTCATCATTACTCCCTGTTCCCCTGTTATGAGATAACCTGATTCGCAACAAAACCTGTTGATCTTTTACCTACCAACTAGTAGGTTTGTTGGCGAGGAGAAGCGTAAAATACGGCTTCGTTTATTCAACTTGCCAGGTTGAGAGGGTTATATGTCAGATAGTATTCATTACGAGAACCAGCAGAATTGGCTCAAGCACTATTATTTTACCCGTACGGTTTTCTCGGTTTTATGGGTTATTGCCGTTTTTACCGCTGGGCAGTCCTCCTATTTTTGGGCGATGATTTTGTTAATTCTCTATCCAGCATGGGATGCGTTGGCGAATTATACTGATGCAGTTAAAAGCGGTGGATTCGGTCGTAGCCGGATGCAGACAATAAATATTATCGTCAGCGCCGTCACTACCCTTGCCGTGATATTAACCATTAAAAGCGGCATAGATAATGTGATTCGCCTGTTCGGTGTCTGGGCAATATTATCCGGCCTGCTGCAACTGGGTGCGGCTGCTCAACGCTGGAAACAGTATGGCGCGCAATGGAGCATGATATTAAGTGGCGCTCAGTCAGCGTTTGCAGGCGCATTTTTTATCTTTCAGGCCCGGACGCCAGAGCCGCCGTCGATAGTCAATATTGCGGGCTATGCCGCGTTTGGCGCCGTCTATTTCTGCATATCCGCCGTGTCGCTTACTGTTCGACAAAAAAGAGAAGCGAAACAGCCAGGCTGAATACAGGCGCGACGCTGATTAAATCACTGCACTTTTCTTTTTAAAGATATCGTGCGCAGAATGAGTTAATAATATGAATATCAAAGCACACATAAACAAACAGACACTGGTGCGTCTGGCGCTGGTCGGCATTATTCCGCTGATTCTCTGTTTGTTATTTCTATGGACTGGCGGTTGGCTTACGCCTGAACGCCTGACTTCGGATAAGCTTATCAACGTCTTACAACAATCGGGTGGAATACATAAAGGCTATCGCCGTAATCATGCTAAAGGCATATGCGTGCTTGGCAATTTTATCTCAAACGGCAATGCCAGCACGCTGTCACGTGCTTCAATATTCAGCAAAGGTGAAACCGCGGTAACAGGGCGTTTTGCCATTGCGGGCGGTAATCCGGGCGCGCCGGATTATGCCGTGCCCGTGCGGAGTATGGCGCTATCCTTTCAACAGGCTAATGGTGAGCAGTGGCGCACCGGCATGAACGCCATGCCGTTTTTCCCCGTCAGTTCCGTTGAAAGTTTTTATGAACTTCAAGCTGCGACCCTGCCGGATCCTGCAACCGGAAAACCGAATCCGGAAAAATTGCACGCCTTTGTCATGAAGCATCCGGAAGTAAAACCGTTTTTTGCGTGGGCAAAGCAATACACGCCTTCTTCAAGCTGGGCCAGCGATCGTTTTAACAGCCTCAATGCTTTTCGCCTGATCGATCGGGCGGGCAATGAACATCTGGTGCGCTGGAGCATGGTGCCGCATACCCGTTTTTCACCACTAAGCGACGCCGATAAACAGAACAAAGATTTTCTGCAACAGGATCTTGCGCATCGTCTGGAGCAGGGCGCGCTGGAATGGGATCTCGTGTTCACGCTGGCTCAGGCGGGGGATGAGGGTAACGACGCTACAAAAGCATGGCCAGCCGACCGGAAAACGATCAATGCCGGGACGTTAGTATTAAATAAGGCCTTACCTCAACAGCAGGGACCCTGTAACGACATCAACTACGATCCGTTGATTTTACCCGACGGGATGGCGGCATCTGATGACCCGATACTTAACGCGCGCTCATCGGCTTATGCTAAATCCTATAATCTGCGCACCCATGAACAGGCGCAACAGGCAGGAGCGCATTTATGAACAAGACAGCTTATTTTCATCCGGCTCTGCGCATTGTGCACTGGCTGATGGCCGCAGCGATTCTCGCGATGTTGTTTATCGGTGTGGCGATGGTCTCGACAGTATCTTCCCTGCACAGCGTGCTGGTCTCTATCCACAAGCCTCTGGGCGTGATGATATTGCTTCTGGTGATCGTGCGCTTGTGGTTGCGCTTCACCACGGCCACACCCGCTTTGCCCGCATCCCTGCCTGCCTGGCAGCGCGCAATGGCCCATCTTTCGCACTGGGCGCTCTATCTGATGATGCTGGCGCAGCCGCTGATAGGGTGGGCAATGCTCTCAGCAGCAGGGTATCCCATCACTTTAGGTAATGGGCTGGTTTTGCCACCCATTATGGCGGTAAATAACGACTGGTATGCGATATTAAGGCCGCTTCACACCTGGGTTGCCCTGGCGTTATTTGCAACCGTCATGCTTCATCTTGCCGCTGCGCTACTGCATGCTTTAGTGCTGCGTGACGGCGTGTTCAGCAGTATGACGGGCATCCGTAAACCCTAAGTTCGTGTCGCTGACGTCGCGGGGTCCGCAAGCATCGCATCGGCGATATCCAGCATGACACGCAGGCGATCCATATGCCGGAGGTCAGAGTGATACCCCACCCAGATATCTTTGGATGGCGGCGGCTCCGGCATGGGAATGCTCTGCAATCCGGCTATGGCGTCGCCAATCGGCCGCGGCAGCACGGCTATCCCCATACCCCGCTGGCACATCTGCGCCTGAACGGCCCGGCTGGTGCTGGTGAACACACGTCGTGACAGAGGGAACCTGTCGAGCAGCCAGGCGACGTCAGAAAAGTGGGATTGCGCCGTGTTCATGAGAATAAGCCCCACCGCGGCCGGGTTGTGTTGCGCAATATGCGCGATTTCCGGCGAGCCATACAGCGCATAGGGAATGCTCATCAGGCGGCGCTGGACAATATCCGGTTCGGTAAAGGGAACAATGCGAAACGCGATGTCGGCATCACGGCGCGACAGATTGAGCAAACGGTAGCTTGCGATGACTTCCGGCACAATCGCCGGATGGCGGCGCGTCAGCTCGCACAGGACCGGTGCCAGAACATAGTTAGCAAACCACTCCGCTGACGATATCCGCAATATCCCTTCAAGACGTTCGTGATTACCTGCCAGGCGCCGTTCCATCGCCAGCGCGGAATTTTCCACCGCTTCTGCCAGCGCCAGAACCCTGTCGCCGGCGTCCGTCAGCACCAGACCATCCCTTGTCCGACGAAATAGCGCTTGCTGCGCCTCAGCCTCAAGCGCCTTTATCCGGCGCCCAACGGTCGGATGGCTCACGCCAAGGCTTCGGGCCGCCTCACCGAAAGAGCCCTTGCGAAGGACTGCAAGAAATATCCGGACGTCGCCCCATTCCATGTCATCGTCTCGCCGTTCAAAAATGAACATCGAATATACAAAAGTGTCAGTTCCAAAACAACTTTGTCGATATCACTATAGCTTCCTCAACTAAGGCGCCCCGGGCGGCAATACAGGAAGCGAAAAAGATGAACAAATTAAACAACAAAGTTGCCATTGTGACCGGCGGCTCCAGCGGCATTGGCGCAGGCATTGCCCGTCAGCTGGCGGCTGACGGCGCGAAGGTCATTGTCAATTACGCCTCAAACAGAAGCGGCGCCGATAAGGTCGTTGCCGAGATTGAAGCCGCTGGCGGGCAGGCCGTGGCAGTAGCGGCGGATGTCACCAACCAGGCGGAGGTAGAGGCGCTGGTCAACTCGGCTATCGACCATTTCGGGCGCCTGGACATTGTGGTGAACAACGCCGGTATTTATCAGTTCGCCAGGATTGAAGAGAGCACCGAAGCGCTCTACCGCAGGCAGTTCGACATCAATGTCCTGGGCCCGCTGTTGTTAACTGGCGCCGCCGCGCCGCACCTCAATGAAGGCAGCAGCATCATTAACATCAGTTCGTTCGTCACCCGTGTCTTTATCGCCGAGAGCGCCATCTACAGCGGCGCCAAAGGGGCGATTGACGCTATCACCGGCGTACTCTCACGAGAACTCGGCCCCCGGGGAATACGCGTCAATGCGGTCAACCCGGGTCTTATCGAAACGGAAGGCAGCCATCGTGCAGGCGCGATGAACTCCGATTTCCAGACCTGGAATGAAAAGCAGACGCCGCTTGGCCGCATCGGCCAGGTGCAGGATGTTGCCCCGATCGTCTCATTTCTTGCATCAGACGACGCGGGGTGGGTCACCGGTGAGGTGATTCTGGCCTCAGGCGGCATGCGCTGACAGACCGTACGCGGTAGGGGCGATTCGGCGTTGGTACGGCTCGCCCCGCGCCAGCATGCAAAACAGGTTAACCGCACATTTCGCCATAACAAAAGCGTCTCTTGCGGGGGACGCAACCGTTACATAGGGAGTGTTCTATGTCGACACATGCCATCACACAAGCCGAGCCGCGTCGCTGGGCAATGTTTGTCATTTTACTGGTCGGCGCATTTTTGCCGCCGCTCGATTTTTTTATCGTTAATGTTGCGCTGCCTGCCATTCAGGGCGAGCTGGGCGCCTCTTCCTCCGCTGAACAGCTGGTTATTTCATCCTATGCTGCCGTGTATGCGGTGACATTAATTACCGGCGGCCGGCTGGGCGATATTTATGGTCGTGGGAAGATGTTTTTCCTTGGGCTTATCGGTTTTGCCGCTGCATCGCTGCTGTGCGGTTTAGCCTGGTCACCGTGGGTACTGATTACCGGACGCATCTTACAGGGCGCCACGGCCGCCATTATGGCGCCCCAGGCGCTGGCCTCCGTGCAGGCCATTTTCCCGGAAGCGGAAAAACCGTTAGCGCTGAGTATCTATGGCGCCGTGTTTGGCCTGGCCTCGGTTATCGGACAGGTTTTGGGCGGCATTCTGATTTCAGCGGACCTGTTTCACCTGGGGTGGCGGGCTATTTTTCTTGTTAATCTGCCGGTGGCGCTGCTGGTCATTCTGTTTGGCCTGCCGCTGCTGAAAGAGACGAGGGCGCAATCTGCACAGAAACTGGACCCTGTCGGCACGCTGCTGGCAACCGTCACGCTGAGCGCGCTGATTGTGCCGTTGATTGAAGGCCGTGAGGCGGGATGGCCCTGGTGGACGTGGCTGTCATTTCTTGCATTCCCGCTGCTGGCCTCGTTGTTATGGCGTTATGAAGGTCGTCTTAGCCAGAAGGGCGGCTCGCCGCTGCTTGATCCGGCTGTGTTGCGCGCGCCGGGGCTGGGCCAGGGACTGGCGATCGTTTTACTGCTTTATTCCATCGGCGCCTTCTTTCTTTTATTTTCTGTTTATCTGCAAGGCGCGTTGCGGTTAAACGCCCTGTCCGCGGGCCTGGTATTTCTGCCCTTTGGCGTCGGCTTTCTGATCGGACCGTTGCTGACGCCTTACCTGAGGCGTTTTGTCGGAAACTATCTGAGCGCAATCGGAATGGGATGCGAGACCCTGGGGTTAGCAGGCCTGGCATGGTTGATTGCCAATACCATGACGGGCAACCCGCCAGCTATGCTGCCGCTCGCCGTACTGCTTTTTGTTACCGGTCTTGGCCAGGGGCTGGCGATGCCTACGCTTGTGCGGATGGTGACCGGCCGCGTTGCGCCACCGTTCTCAGGCATGATTGCCGGCGTCACCAGCGCGGCGTTACAAATCAGCACCGCGCTGAGCGTCGCCGTAATCGGCGGCATTTTTTACAGCATACTGGATAACGACAAAAGCGGAGCAAATATCACCCATGCCTTTATCGTCGCGCTTCTGGCGATGGCGGTATGCCTCGCCAGCGGCGCCGGGCTAAGTATCCGGCTTATCCGGCGCTCCTCTGGGCTGTCTTCAGCGCAGGCCAGCCTTTCCCTCAAGTAACGTAACGAAGGTCAAACGGCTGAGCGTGTTTTTGCAGGATGGCCGTTAGCGTGGGGGTGTTTGCGTTAAAGTGTGGGCATGTCACGTCAATGCTTGATGACCCACAGAAGGGCTTGCAACGGTCTGATGGCGGGTAGGCGCAGCGCCACCCGCCAGTTGGAACGCTTACAAATAGCGCGCCTCTAAATGCGCCCGGAAATAACGCGCGCTGAGGTCTTCACCCGTCGCATTGGTAATCAACTGCGAGGTGGAGAAGCGGCTGCCGTGCTGCCAGATATTCTGGCGCAGCCAGTCGAACAGCGCGCTGAAATCGCCCTGGGCGATATCGGCGTTAAGCTGCGGCAGCGCGGCGCGGGCGGCGTGGAACAGCTGGGCGGCATACATGGCGCCAAGTGTGTACGACGGGAAATAGCCGAAGCCGCCGTCGGTCCAGTGAATATCCTGCATGCAGCCGTCGCGGTAGTTGCCTTTGGTTGAGAGCCCCAGCCACGCCTGCATTTTCTCATCCCACAGCGCCGGAATATCTTCTACTTCGATATCGCCGTCGATTAGCGCTCGCTCTATCTCATAGCGCAGCACGACGTGCGCCGGGTAGCTTACCTCGTCGGCGTCTACGCGAATGTAGCCTGGCTTCACGCGCTGGTTCCACGCCACGTAATTTTCCGGCGCAAAAGCGGGCTGGTCGCCAAAGCGCTGAACAATGTGCGGTAAAAGACGCGTAAGGAAAGCCTCGCTGCGGCCCAGTTGCATCTCAAAGAAAAGACTTTGCGATTCGTGAATCGCAGTGGAGCGCGCCAGCTGTACCGGCTGGCCCGGCCATTCGCGCGGCAGGTTCTGCTCATAGCGGGCATGTCCGGTCTCGTGGATAACGCCGAACAGCGCGCTGAAAAGCTCGTTTTCATTATAACGGGTGGTGATACGCACATCTTCCGGCACGCCGCCGCAGAAAGGGTGTGCGCTCACGTCCAGCCGCCCGCCGTTGAAATCGAAGCCGAGCATCTTCATTGCTTCCAGCCCCAGTTCGCGCTGCGTGGCGGTGGGGAAAGGTCCTTCGGGGGCGATAAGCGCGCGCTGCGCCTGCTTCTCCGTGGCCCGGGCGAGCAAGTCCGGCAGCCAGCTTTTGAGATCGCCGAAAAGCGCGTCGAGGCGCGCGCTGGTCATCTGCGGCTCAAAGATGTCGAGCAGGGCGTCGTAACGCGAGCAGCCTTTCGCTTCAGCCCGCAACTTCGCCTCTTCGCGGCTCAGCTTCACCACCTCTTTCAGGTTTTGTGAAAAGCCTTCCCAGTCGTTATTGGGACGCTGCGTGCGCCAGGCGTGTTCGCAGCGGCTGCCCGCCAGCGATTTCGCTTCCACCAGCGCTTCCGGCAGCAGCGAGGCCTGCTCGTAATGACGTTTGATTTCCCGCAGATTAGCGCGCTCAACGTCGTTGAGGTTTTCCTGCTCCGCGCCCGCAATCCACTGGCCGACCTGTTTATCGGTGAGGATCTGGTGCGTGAGCACGCTCATCTCCGCCAGCGCTTCGCCGCGCGCCTGGCTGCCGCCGGGCGGCATCATGGCGAACATATCCCAGCTGGCGATGGAAGAGAGATGAGAGAAGCGGGAAAGCCGCAGGAAAGTGCGGGTAAGCTGCTGATAATTTGTCATTTTCATAAGGCCTCGTGACAGAATGGGCAAAGCAAGAAACTACCATTAACCACGCTGAAACACGAGGCCCACCGCCCGTTAATGGGCGCGATGGTGTAAACGTACGCCGACGCCGAGCGCCATCACCAGCAGCAGGGCGATAAAACCGCCCACGCCGCTCCAGCCCCAGGCGTGCCAGAACACGCCGCCCAGCGTGCCGGCAAGGCTTGAACCCAGATAATAGCTGAACAGGTAGAGCGAAGAAGCCTGGCCTTTGGCGCGCTTCGCCCGCGGGCCAATCCAGCTGCTGGCGACCGAGTGGGCGGCGAAAAAACCTGCCGAAAAGAGCAGCATGCCTGCGAAAATCAGCCACAGCGAGGAGAAGAGCGTCATCAGCAAGCCGCAGAGCATTACGCCGGTAAAGGCTAACATCACCGGGCCGCGGCCAAAGCGCGCGGTCATCGCGCCCGCCTTAGGCGAACTCCAGGTGCCGGTGAGATAGGCCACCGAGAGCAGCCCCACCATCGCCTGGCTCAGGTGCCAGGGCGAAAGCATCAGCCGGTAGCCGATGTAGTTAAAGAGGGTAACGAACGCGCCCATCAGTAAAAAACCTTCGGCGAAAAGCAGCGGCAGCCCTTCGTCCCGCCAGTGCAGGCGAAAGTGAATAAACAGCGTTTTCGGGCGCAGGGAAGAGGGGCGGAAATGACGCGAGGCGGGAAGGATCTTCCAGAACATGAGCGCCGCCGCGAGGGCAAAGCAGCCGATGGCGGCGAGCGCCACGCGCCAGCCGAAGAAATCGGTCACCACGCCGCTCAGCAGTCGTCCGCTCATGCCGCCGATAGAGTTGCCGCTGATGTAAAGCCCCATTGAGAAGGCGACCACGCTCGGGTGGATCTCTTCAGAAAGATAGGTCATGCCCACCGCCGCCACGCCGCTCAGGGAGAGGCCAATCAGCGCGCGCATTAACAAAATGCCATGCCAGCTGGTCATCAGGGTGGAAAGCAGCGTACAGCACGAGGCGAGCAGCAGCGCCGTCACCATCACATTTTTACGGCCAATGGCGTCGGACAGCGGGCCGGTAAAGAGCAGGCCGACGGCGAGCATGGCGGTGGAGATGGAAAGCGAAATACTGCTCTCGGCAGGCGTTACGCCGAACTCATGCGAGAGTACCGGCAGAATAGGCTGGACGCAGTAGAGCAGGGCGAAAGTGGCGAGGCCCGCAGAAAAGAGGGCCAGCGTGACGCGCATAAACAGCGGCGTGCCGCGCTTGATGTGGGTGACCGGCGTTTTAACGCCCTGAACGTCAGCGCGCGCGGGGGTCAGTTCGCTGGCTGTAGTGGTACGGCTCAAAGTTATGTCCTGAATCATCATCCCCGCTGTTGCAGGCCACGGGTATCGCCTTCTTTTCAGGGTAGAAAGCGCGTAATCTTCTGTCTAATATATTAATAATCTCAAATGATATTTTAAAAATATGAATATCGAACTGCGTCATTTACGCTACTTCGTTGCAGTCGCCGAAGAGCTTCATTTTGGCCGCGCCGCCGCCCGGCTGAATATCTCCCAGCCGCCTCTGAGCCAGCAGATCCAGCTGCTGGAAGCGCAGATTGGCGCCCGGTTGCTGGCGCGCACCAACCGCAGCGTCAGCTTAACGGCGGCGGGGCTGCAGTTTCTGGCCGACAGTCGACAAATCTTAAGCCAGGTGGAGGCCGCCGCCGTACGCGCCGGGCGGCTGCATGCGGGGGAGACGGGCGAGTTGCGCATCGGCTTTACCTCCTCGGCGCCTTTTATCCGCGCCATTTCAGACAGCCTTTCGCTTTTTCGTCAGCGTTATCCGGACGTGCATTTGCAGACGCTGGAGATAAACACCCGCGCGCAGATAGCGCCGCTTAACGAAGGCGCGCTGGATGTCGGGCTGATGCGCAACACGCCGTTGCCGGATACGCTGGCCTGGCGGCTCATCCTGCGTGAGCCGCTGATGGCGATGCTGCACCGCGAACACCCGCTGGCCGCCCGGGAGAAAATCTCGCTGCGCGAGCTGGCGGATGAGCCGTTCGTCTTTTTCGACCCGCACGTCGGCACCGGGCTTTATGACGACATTATTGGTCTGCTGCGCCGCTACGGCGTAAAGGCGCAGATAACCCAGGAGGTGGGAGAGGCGATGACCATCATCGGGCTGGTGGCGGCGGGGCTTGGCGTCTCCATTCTGCCCGCTTCGTTTCAGCGGGTGCGGCTGGAGGAGATGCGCTGGGTGGCGATTGAAGAGCCGGACGCGGTATCGGAGATGTGGCTGGTCTGGTCTAAGCACCATGAGATAAGCGCCGCCAGCGAGCGCTTTATGACGCTGGTCAGCGAAGCGGCGTTAACGCTCTCTCCCACAGCGATGGCGCTAAAAAATGTGCGGTAAATCACAAGCATGGTGAAATATTTGACGATATGTGTAGAAGTGCTTCACCATAGCCGAAGGTTTATTTCGCAGCGTGAAAATAAGGAAGCAAGACGTGGTTGCTGATAGCCAGCCGGGCCATATTGATCAAATAAAACAAACCAATGCAGGCGCAGTTTATCGTCTGATCGATCAGCTCGGCCCGGTGTCACGTATCGACCTCTCTCGCCTCGCGCAACTCGCGCCCGCCAGCATAACCAAAATTGTTCGTGAGATGCTCGAAGCGCATCTGGTGCAGGAGACGGAAATTCAGGAGCCGGGCAGCCGCGGACGGCCTGCCGTTGGGCTGGCGGTGGAAACCGAGGCCTGGCATTACCTTTCAGTGCGCATCAACCGTGGCGAAATCAACCTCGCGCTGCGTGACTTAAGCAGCAAGCTGGTGGTGGAGGAGCAGCTCGACTTGCCGCTGACGGCCGAAGCGCCGCTGCTTGCGCGCATCATCCAGCATGTCGATACCTTTTTCATCCGTCACCAGCAGAAGCTGGAGCGGCTGACCGCCATCGCCATTACGCTGCCAGGCGTCATTGATACCGAAAGCGGCCTGGTCCGACAGATGCCTTTCTATGACATCACCGATATGCCGCTCGGCGAGGCGCTGGAAACGCATACCGGCGTGCCGGTGTTCATTCAGCACGATATCAGCGCCTGGACCATGGCCGAGGCGCTGTTCGGCGCATCGCGCGGCGCGCGGGATGTTATTCAGGTGGTGATTGACCACAACGTGGGCGCCGGGGTGATAACCGACGGGCGCTTGTTGCACGCGGGCAGCAGTTCGCTGGTCGAAATTGGCCACACTCAGGTAGACCCTTACGGCAAACGCTGCTATTGCGGCAACCACGGCTGCCTGGAAACCATCGCCAGCATCGACAGCGTGCTGGAGCTGGCGCAGCAGCGGATGAACCAGTCGATGGGTTCTATGCTGCATGGTCAGCCGCTTAGCGTTGAATCGCTTTGCGACGCGGCGCTAAGCGGCGATCTGCTGGCTCGCGACATTATCCTCGGCGTTGGCACCAACGTCGGGCGCATTCTGGCCATTATGGTCAACCTGTTTAATCCGCAGAAAATTTTAATCGGCTCGCCGCTAAACCGCGCGGCCGATATTCTCTTTCCCGCCATTGAAAACTGCATTCGCCAGCAGGCATTGCCAGCCTACAGCAACCATATCAGCGTCGAGAGCACGCAGTTCTCTAACCGGGGCACCATGGCGGGCGCCGCGCTGGTGAAAGATGCGATGTATAACGGTTCGTTATTGATTCGTCTGTTGCAGGGGTAACAATTTTTACCTCATCCACCAAAAATTGCGCTACCTCAATCTGAGGCCAACCGTCTTATTTTACACTTTCGCCACTGAATTATTCTCGTTTGTATTTATCTGAGCATAACCGTGGAGTCAGTGATGCTTAAGCGTTTCTTTATAACCGGTACGGATACTTCTGTCGGGAAGACAGTGGTGTCGCGCGCGCTACTGCAGGCCCTGGCCGCCAGCGGCAAAAGCGTGGTGGGGTTTAAGCCTGTCGCCAAAAGCAGCAAAGAGACGCCGGAAGGATTACGCAACCGGGATGCCCTGGTGCTGCAAAGCGTCTCAACCCTCGAACTCCCTTACCACGCCATCAACCCCATCGCCCTGAGCGAAGATGAGAGCAGCGTGGCGCACAGTTGCCCGATTAATTACACCCTGCTTTCCGACGGACTGGCGCGTCTGAGCATGCAGGCCGACCATGTCGTGATAGAGGGAACCGGCGGCTGGCGCAGCCTGATGAACGATCTGCGGCCGCTTTCGGAATGGGTGGTGCAGGAACAGCTGCCGGTGCTGATGGTGGTGGGTATTCAGGAAGGGTGCATCAACCATGCGCTGTTAACGGCGCAGGCCATTACCAACGACGGGCTGCCGCTCATCGGCTGGGTGGCGAACCGTATTAATCCCGGCCTGGCGCACTATGCGGAAATCATCGACGTGTTGAGCAAAAAGCTGCCCGGTCCGCTGGTGGGCGAGCTGCCTTATCTGCCGCGCGCCGAGCAGCGGGAGCTGAGCCACTATGTGGATATTTCCGCGCTGGGGCTGACGGCGTGCGCGAAAGCCGTCTGACCTGTTTCCGCCATAACGAAAACGCCTCCCGTGGGAGGCGTTTTTTTTTAGGGCCAACACCGTTTAGCCGGCAGGGGTGTTCAGCACCCGGCGGGTGCGGCCCGAGCTCAGGTAATCGGCGATATAATCCTGCGAAATCTCTCCGCTGTAGCGGCCTTCTTCATCCACAATCGGCATCCAGACGGTGTTGTGCTCATAGAGTCTGGAGAGCACGACGCGCAGGTTATCTTCCGCTTTGCCCGTGACGCGAAACTGATGCAGCAGGTCGGCGCATGCGCCGGTCGCGCCGCGCGCCTCCCGGCGTTTTACATAGCCCAGCGGCTTTTCGTTTTCATCCACGACAGTAATGGAGCGCATATCGTTGTCATCCATCAGGGCGAAGGCTTCAGCAAGCGAGGTGGAGCGGCGCACGGTGATGGTCGGCTGCGCCTCTGTCACATCGCCCGCCTGCACCAGCAGCAGACGCTTCAGGATACGATCCTGGCCTACGAAAGAGCCGACAAACTCGTCCGCCGGCTTCGCCAGCAGCTCGTCAGGGCTGGCGCACTGAACGATTCTTCCCTGGCGGAACACGGCGATGCGGTCGCCAAGCTTCAGCGCTTCGTCAATATCATGGCTCACCAGCATCACGGTTTTCTTTAACTGGCGCTGCATTTCCAGAAACTGGTTCTGGATAACTTCGCGGTTGATAGGGTCGACTGCGCCGAAAGGCTCATCCATCAGCAACACCGGCGGATCCGCCGCCAGCGCGCGAATCACCCCAATACGCTGCTGTTGCCCGCCGGACATCTCTTTCGGATAGCGGTTGAGAAAGCGTTTCGGGTCCATCGCCACCATCGACATCAGTTCGGTGGCGCGCGCTTTACACTTCGCCTTATCCCAGCCCAGCATGCGCGGCACCACGGTGATGTTCTCTTCAATGGTCATGTTCGGAAACAGGCCTATCTGCTGAATGACATAGCCGATGTTGCGGCGCAGCGTCACGGTATCAAGACCGGTGGTGTCTTCGCCGTTGATGAGGATCTTGCCGCTGGTGGGGGCGATGAGACGGTTAATCATTTTAAGCGTTGTGGTTTTGCCGCAGCCGGAAGGGCCGAGCAGCACGCACATTTCGCCCTCGGGCACGTTCAGGTTAACGTTGTCGACCGCGTTCACGGTCTGGCCGTTCTTCTGCGTGAACTGTTTGGTGAGGTTTTCCAGCTTTATCATTATCGAATCCCCTTAGGCGTAAGCATTACTTGCAGGCGGTGAAGCAGCCAGTCGAGCACAATCGCCAACAGACAAATCATTAAGGCGCCTGCAATCAGCATGCGGATATCGCTGCCGCCAATGCCGTTGAGCAGCAGCAGGCCAAGACCGCCCGCGCCAATCACGGCGGCGATAGCCATTACCCCGATATTCATCACCACGGCGGTGCGAATACCGCCGAAAATCACCGGCAGGGCCATGGGAATTTCCACCCAGCGCAGGCGCTGCCAGAAAGTCATGCCGATGCCGCGGCCCGCCTCACGCAGCCCCGGCGGCAGGCTGTCGAGGGCGGTATGGGTATTGCGCACAATCGGCAGCAGCGAATAAAGAAAGACGGCGGTGATGGCGGGCAGCGCGCCGATCCCCTGGCCTATCATCGAGAAAAGCGGGATCATCAACCCGAACAGGGCGATGGAGGGTACGGTCAGCAGCAGCGTGGCGAGACCCAGCACCGGCGTCGCCAGCCATTTATGGCGCACAATGAGGATGCCGAGCGGCACGCCGGTGATAATCGCCAGGCCTACCGCGAGCAGCACCAGCCACAGGTGTTGCAGCGTCAGCATGCCAAGGTAGCCTGCGTTATCAATCATGTAATGAAGGGTATCCATCGGCTCTCCTTAAAGCAGACCTTTGCTGCGCAGGAAGTCGTGGGCGACCTGCTGCGGCGACTGGTGATCGATATCCACTTTCGCATTGAGCGTAGTAATGGTGTCGTTATCAAGCAGACCGGAAAGGGTATTGAGCGCCTCATCAAGGCCGGGGTTAGCCTCCAGCGCCTCTTTGCGCACGACCGGCGTGACGGCATAGCTTGGGAAGAACCCCTTGTCATCCTCCAGCACTTTCAGATCAAACCCTTTCACACGCCCGTCGGTGGAGTAGACCAGACCGACGTCGACAAACCCGTCGCGAATGGCGTTATAGACGAGGCCCGGGTCCATCTGGCGGATCTGCGAACGGTCAAGCGGCATGTTGTAGGCCTGCTGCAGCGGCTTCATGCCGTCGCTGCGCCCGGCGTACTCCAGGTCCAGCCCCAGCAGCCAGTTATTATCCGGGTCGGTTTTGCGCAACTGCTCAATCTTTTCAACCATTTGCGACATCGTGGTGATCTGCTCGGCTTCGGCGCGCTTACGCTGCATGGCGAAGGCATAGGTGTTGTTCATCTTCGCGGGCTTCAGCCAGACCAGCCCGAGTTTCGCATCGAGCTTTTTTACGGTGTCGTAAGATTGTTGCGCCGTCATCGGCTCCTTAATGCGGTTAAAGATAATCAGCGAGGTGCCGGTATACTCCCAGGTCAAGTCCACCTGTTTATTGACCATCGCGTTACGGGAAATCACCGCAGCGATGTTCGTGCGCGGCTCCACCTGGAAGCCTTTCTTTTGCAGGTACTCCACCGTCATGGCGGAAAGAATATGCTGTTCGGTAAAGCCTTTCGACGCCAGTACCAGCGGACGGGCCGCCGCCGCGCCGGTAAAGAGCATGGCGGCGGCCAGCAGGGCGCACAGTCGGGGTAGTTTCATCTCAACGCTCCTTATTTCAGGCGGTGTGCGGACTGAGCAGGCGGCCCAGCGCAGCCAGCGCCATATCCAGGATCAAGGCGAAGAGGGCGGTAGCCGACGCGCCAAGGATAAGGGTCGGGAAATCGTTCAGGTAAATTCCCGGGAAGATAAGCTCGCCGTAGCTGCTGGCGCCGATAAGAAAGGCGAGCGGGGCGGTGCCGACGTTAATGGCGGTCGCGATGCGCACGCCTGAAAGGATAACCGGCCAGGCGTTCGGCAACTCGACCTGCAACAGGCGCTGGCGTTTGGTCATGCCAATGCCGTTGGCCGCTTCAATCAGCGAGCCCGGCACGGCGCAAAGCCCCGCGTACGTGTTGCGCACGACAGGCAGCAGCGAGGCGAGGAACAGCGCCACAACGGCCGGTTTGTCGCCAATACCGATAATCACCATCGCCAGCGCCAGCACGGCAAGCGGCGGCAGGGTATTGCCGACGTTAAAAATCTGCATAACATATTCCGCCCAACGACGCGCGGCGGGCCGGCTTAGCGCTATCCCGCTTGGAATGCCGACCAGCAATGCCAGCGCCATGGAGCTAAAAACAAGCCACAGATGTTGTTTACCCAGATAAAGCAAATCTTCCTGACGGGTTTTGATAACGTCCATGCCAATGCCCCAGACCAGCAATCCGACAGCGATAAGCAATCCCGCGACCGCGAGAAAAGTACGTTTAGCAAGTGAAGCCGTTTGCATGGCGCGCTCCCTGTATGCACGTTTTCGGGCAACAAAAGTATTTCCTGTTGTTATCCCGTGTTTCACTACGGTGTAAAGTGCTATAGCAATGCAATGGGAAGGATTCCAGTCGGAGCGGGAGCGCTCCAGGCGCATATTCTCCGTAGTAATAAGCGTTATACCTTATGCCGTCTCGCTTATTTCCTTATGAGTAGAATTATCTTAAAAAGCGACAAGCCAAAGTGACACCGTAACAACCTAGGAAAAGTAATTTATATTAGCAACAATAAAGTTGCTGAATAAATAAACGAACAGCTTAAGAAAGCGCGTCGCATAAGCAGCAGAAAAGGTTTCATTTTTCTGTGGCCAGTAAGGTGTGATAGTTTCACGTCTCTTACATTTTCAAGCCGGGACGCGGGCGATGGGATTACTGATAAAAGCGCTGATTGGCGCGCTGGTGGTGGTGCTGATTGGGATCCTTGCGAAGACGAAAAATTATTATATCGCCGGGCTGATCCCGCTTTTTCCGACCTTCGCGCTTATTGCCCATTATATCGTCGTCACAGAGCGCGGCGTCGAAGCGCTGCGCGCCACTGTGATTTTCGGCATGTGGTCGATTATTCCCTATTTTGTCTATCTGGCTTCGCTGTGGGTTTTTAGCGCCATGATGCGGGCGCCGCTGGCGCTGGCTGGCGCCGTGACGCTCTGGTGCCTGAGCGCATGGCTGTTGATTGCGCTCTGGACGCGCTTTCACTGAGATAAGGTTGCCCAGACGCCATACGCTTAGCGGTAGAGCGGTTTTACCGCTACGGGCGTGACCAGCCCTTCGCCCCAGCCCGCCAGCGTCTGGCGCGTTAATTCGCCAAGCGCCGTGTAAAAAGGGTGACCGGCGTTTTCGCAAAACACCTCCAGAAAGCGGCCCGCCCAGGGCAACAGGTGCCATGCCAGCAGCTGCTCCAGCGCCTGCGCTCTGCCGTTTTCCGCAAGCCACGCCGCCATCAGCAACAGCAGCCCGATATGATCTTCGGGCTCGCTGCTAGCCGCCCCGGCGTCTATTTCGTTCTCCCGCATCCACTGGCGCAGCGCGAGGGTGGAGTCGCCAAACAGCACGCTTTCACGGTCAAGCCAGACCGAGCCCCAGGGCGGCGCGGGCAGCGCCCACGGCCCAATAAACAGCCGTTGCCAGGCCTGCTCAAGCGTCTCTTCACTTTCCGGCGCGCGAAACCCGCAGGTTATTGCTTGCGGCACTTTCTGGGGCCATTGCGCGCGCCAGTCCTCCTGGCGCAATGAATGCACCAGCGGCGCGGCTTCAGCCGAAGCGGGTGAATAATAAAAGAGCGCGCCGAGCACGCGGGCGCAAAGGGCGATGTCATTCAGCCTGGTCTTCACTGCTTTTTACCTTGTTAAGCGGCGCGGGCTACCCCGCGCCAGAATTATCCTGCGATCGCCACGCCTGTGGTCATATGCAGCCCGTAAAACAAAATGCGGCCTACTATCTCTGCGGTTAACACCAGCACGAAGCCTGCGATAAGGGAAAGGGTGCGTGGCTCAGTACGCCGGATAAGCGGGCAGAGCCAGCAGCCCAGACCCAGCGCAAGCATGGCAAGGCGTGCGGTTTGCCATAAGGCGTAATTCGGCACCAGCGTCGCCGCCTGCTGCACCGAGCTGTGTATGGCGGCAAGCGTCTGGCCCTGCATCACGATGACCGCCACGCTGAGCAGCAATGCCGCCGCGCTTATCTTTGCGAAACCCACCGGGCTGACGCGCACCCGCGCCAGGCGCAACACCAGCGAGCCGAGCAGCGGTCCGCCCAGCAGGACGGTGAGGAAGAAACCGGCCGTGGTGTAGCCGTTGCGCCAGGTCGGCACCGTTTCAATCTGGTAGACGCGGCTCATCATCCAGACAAACGCCAGCCCCAGCGCCATGCTGATAACCAGCCACGCCTTGCCGAATGCCGCAGGCAGTTTGTCCAGAAACGCCGCCAGCCACCACAACCCGCCCACGGCGAAAAAGAGCGCGCCGCCGGCGATTTCGTTGCTCAGCGCAGACGCTCCGACGCGGTTAAGGGAGTTGAACATCCGCAGCGGCGAGCCCAGATGCATCACCGAGGCGAGAAAGCCTACGCCCATCAACAGCCACAGCAGAAACATCGCCCGCGCCAGCCGGGTTCTCGCCGGGCGCTCGCGCGCCACCGTCAGCCAGCCGAGGCCGCTCACGATAAGCCCGCCCGCCACGCACTGGCCGAGCACCGTAAACAGCACCAGCGGCCATTCATGCCATCCGTTGCCCATCTCACACCTCCTTCGGGTTGGCCAGGTAGCCAGTGGCGTCGCCACAGGGTCGGCTGCCGGCGTTGGGTTTAATCACAATGTTCGGCTGCGTGAAGCGCGCGGCGGGCAGCGGCGCGACGGCTGCGAGCGCGCCGTGCTTCTGGCGCAGCGCGTCGATGGGGCCGAAATCAAGCGCGCGCAGCGGGCAGGATTCCACGCAGACGGGCTTTTGCCCCTGCGCCACCCGCTCATGGCAGCCGTCGCACTTGGTCATGTGGCCCTTCTGCGCGTTATACTGCGGCGCGCCATAAGGGCAGGCCATGTGGCAGTAACGGCAGCCGATGCAGATATCCTCGTCCACTACCACGAAGCCGTCGTCGCGCTTGTGCATTGCGCCGCTCGGGCAGACTTTCGTGCAGGCCGGGTCGGTGCAGTGGTTGCAGGCAATCGAGAGGTAGTAGGCGAACACATCCTGGCGCCAGACGCCGTTATCCTCCTGCCAGCTGCCGCCCGCGTACTCATAGATGCGGCGAAAGCTCACCTCCGGGGTGAGGTCCTTGTAATCCTTGCACGCCAGCTCGCAGGTTTTGCAGCCTGTGCAGCGGGCGGAATCGATAAAAAAGCCATACTGGGTGGTCATCGGTTACTCCTTAAACCTTCTCGATTTCGACCAGATTGCTGTGCGAAGGGTTGCCCTTGGCGAGCGGTGAGGGACGCTGGGTGGTGAGAACGTTAATGCATCCCGCATGGTCAATGCCTTGCGCGTCCGGGTCGTACCATGCGCCTTCGCCCAACGCCACGACCCCCGGGATAATGCGCGGCGTGACCTTCACCTCAATACGCACTTCGCCGCGATCGTTGAAAATACGCACCGTATCGCCGCTGACAATGCCGCGAGGTGTTGCATCGATTGGGTTCATCCACATCTCCTGGCGACAGGCCGCCTTCAGCACGTCGACGTTGCCATAGGTAGAGTGGGTTCGCGCTTTGTAATGAAAGCCGGTCAACTGCAGCGGGTACTTCTCGCGCAGCGGGTCGTCGTAGTGCTCGAAGCCGGGGCTATAAACAGGCAGAGGATGAATAACGTCGCCTTTTTCGAGCGTCCAGCTGCCGGCAATCTGCGCAAGCTGGCTGGAGTAAATCTCAATTTTGCCGGAGGGCGTGGACAGCGGGTTGGCCTGCGGATCGTCGCGAAACGCTTTGTAGGCGACAAAATGGCCGTCTGGATCGCGTTTTTTGAAAATACCCTGCTGACGGAACGTATCGAAGTCCGGCAGTTCCGGCAGCGCCTTGCGGGATTGTTCGTAAAGGTGACGAAGCCATTCTTCCTGCGTGCGTCCTTCGGTGAACTGCTGCTCAACGCCCATGCGTTTAGCAATCTCAGAGGTCATCTCATAAATCGTTTTGCACTCGAAGCGCGGGCTGATGGCTTGATCGGCAAAAATGACGTAATCCATGTTGCCGCAGGAGGCATCCAGGGCAAAATCCATCTGCTCAGAGGCGGTGCAGTCGGGCAGCAGCAAGTCGGCATATTTCGCCGACGAGGTCATGTGATTGTCGATAACCACAATCAGTTCGCACAGATTGTCGTCCTGCAAAATCTCATGGGTGCGATTGATTTGCGAATGCTGGTTAATCAGGCAATTGCTGGCGTAGTTCCAAATCATTTTAATCGGCACATCCAGCTTCGCTTTACCGCGAACGCCATCGCGCAGGGCGGTCATTTCCGGTCCCCGTACAATGGCGTCTGTCCACATGAACATCGAAATGCTGGCTTGCACCGGGTTTTCCAGCGTCGGCATCCGTTCAAACGGCATGGCGTAAGCGCCTTCCCGCGCGCCGCTGTTGCCGCCGTGAATGCCGACGTTGCCGGTGAGAAGAGGCAACATGGCGATAGCGCGCGAGACCAGTTCGCCATTTGAGTGGCGCTGAGGGCCCCAGCCCTGAGAGATAAAAGCGGGTTTCGCGGAGGCTATTTCCCGTGCAAGCTTCACGATGCGCGCGGCCGGTATGCCGGTAATTGTGGCGGCCCACTGCGGCGTTTTCGCGATACCGTCGTCGCCCTGGCCGAGAATATAGGCTTTGTAATGGCCATTGGCGGGCGCGCCCGCAGGCAGCGTTTTTTCGTCGTAGCCAACGCAGTACGTATCAAGAAATGCCTGGTCGACGAGATTCTCGGTAATCATCACCCAGGCGAGCCCTGAAACCAGCGCGGCGTCGGTGCCCGGGCGAATGGGGATCCACTCATCTTCACGCCCGGCGCCGGTGTCGGTGTACCGTGGGTCGATGATTATCATGCGGGCGTTGGATTTCTCACGCGCCTGTTCAAGGTAATAAGTCACGCCGCCGCCGCTCATGCGCGTTTCGCCGGGGTTGTTGCCGAACAGAACCACTAACTGGCTGTTTTCCATATCAGAGGGGCTGTTGCCTTCCGCCCAGCCGCCGTAGGTGTAATTCAACCCGGCGGCAATCTGCGCGGTAGAGTAGTCGCCATAATGATTCAGATAGCCGCCGCAGCAGTTCATCAGGCGCGCTATCAGCGTCTTACCGGGCGGCCAGGAGCGGGTCATTGTGCCGCCGAGCGTCCCGGTACCGTAGTTCAGGTAAATGGCCTCGTTGCCATAGGTCTTTATAATACGCTGCATTTCTCTGGCGAGCGTATCGAAAGCTTCCTCCCAGCTGATGCGGACAAACTTGCCTTCACCGCGTTTACCCACCCGTTTCATCGGGTATTTCAGACGATCGGGGTTATAAACCCGGCGGCGCATCGAACGGCCGCGCAGACAGGCGCGCACCTGATGTAAGCCGTCATAGTTGTCGTCGCCGGTGTTGTCCGTTTCAACGTAGCGTATTTCGCCATCAACAACATGCATGCGCAGCGGGCAGCGGCTGCCGCAGTTGACTGTGCAAGCGCTCCAGATAATACGCTCGGGCGACGAAGGCGGCAGGCTGGTCTGCGCCGCAAGGCTTTTGGGGATAAAGGGAAGTGGAAATCCGCCAGCGGCGAGGGCAAGGCCGCCGAGGGCAGTGGTTTTTACAAGGGTACGGCGGCTTATCCCGCCGGGGTGTTGAACGTTCGACATGCTCACTCCTTAGTGCTTCCTGCAAAAGGAAGGTGTGAAGGCGTTTTTAGCGTTATTAACGACGTCATCATCTGTGACGCGCGGCGGGAGTATTAACCATTATGAGGTAGGGGGTATTAACGATGGTCAAAGAAGGGGAATAAAAAACAAAAAGGGCGCTTATGCGCCCGGAAAGTTATTGCGGTTCGCTGGGGGCGCCTTCCTGGGCTGGCGCGGCGTTTGTTGCGTTGCCGCTGCTGGTGCGCGTGTAGAGGATCTTTTGTGTATCATTAGCGCAGTGGCCCACGACCTGCGCATCGGGTTTATCGGCCTGATCGTTAGGCACAATGGAAAGGGTGAAACCCGACTCCGGCACGCCGTTATTGATGATTCGCTGTTGGATTTCATCCCTGACCCGTTCGCAAGAATTTTGCTGCGCCAGCGCAGGCGCGGCGGCGATAAGCAGAATAGTGCTGGCCAGAACGTGACGTTTCATATTGCGCTCCTTCTGTGCAAAGCGGTTAAACTAAGCATAGCAGACAGAACGTAAATCCTTGTATTAACGTGTATGTAACCCCCTGACAGGACGAATGGATATTAGCGTGAAACGAGCCTTGATGACGCTTTCAGCCCTCTGGCTGCTGGCAGGCTGCGACGGTGCTTCCACCCCGCAGGCCTTTACGCCGGAAATGGCGAGCTTTTCGAATGAATTTGACTTTGATCCCCTGCGCGGCCCGGTTAAAGATTTCAGCCAGACGCTCATGAATGAAAAAGGCGAGGTGGCGAAGCGGGTAACCGGCACGCTCTCGCAGGAGGGGTGCTTCGACACGCTCGAGTTTCATAACCTTGAAGATAACTCCGGCGCGGCGCTGGTGCTGAACGCGAACTACTACCTCGACGCCGCCTCGCAGGAGAAGCGGGTAAAACTGCAGGGTAAATGCCAGCTGGCGGAATTGCCTGCGGCGGGCGTCGTTTACGACACTAACGACAGCGGCTTTGTGGTGAAGGCGCGCGGTAAAGGCACAACCATCGATTACCGTTACGATGCGGAAGGCTACCCACTCGGCAAAACGACCGTGGCGGATAAACTCAGGCTGACGGTGGCTTCTACCGTTGCCGATAACCGTAAAAAGCTAGATTACACCGCTGTCAGCACGCTTAACGATAAGACCATGGGGCGCGTAAAGCAGACTTGCGATTATGACAACCATTTCAATCCGGTGAGCTGCGAGCTGGAGATCACTGACGAGAGCGCCACCCCGCCGGTGCACCATAAGTACACCATCGAAAACACCATTGATTATTATTGAGAACGGCGTCTCGCGGGCGGGTGACGCTCTACTTGCCCGCGCCTCGAAACCCGCGTAGGGCGGTTAAGCGAAACGCCACCCACCGCAACGCGGCAGGTTTTATTGCGCGGTGGGCTTCAGCAGGCTGCTGCCGGGCGTTTTATGCTTCGCCAGATAGTGGTGCTGGAAAATGCACATGCGAATAGTGGTGCGGTATTCGCCGTTGATAAAAAATTCATCGATAAGTTCGCCCTCCACCTGAAAACCCAGCTTGCGATAGATATGAATCGCTTTCTCGTTCTCTTTGTCGACAATCAGGTACAGCTTATAGAGATTGAGCACCGTAAAGCCGTAATCCATGGCAAGCTTCGCGGCGCGAGAAGCCAGCCCCCGGCCCTGGTGGTCGGGAGAGATAATTATCTGAAACTCCGCACGGCGGTGTACGTGGTTGATTTCCACCAGCTCCACCAGACCCGCTTTCTCACCGTTGCACTCCACCACAAACCGCCGTTCGCTCTGGTCGTGGATATGTTTATCGTAGAGATCGGAGAGTTCGACAAAGGCCTCGTACGGCTCTTCAAACCAGTAGCGCATCACGCTCGCATTGTTATCAAGCTGATGGACGAAGCGAAGATCTTCGCGCTCAAGCGGGCGCAGTTTCACAGTCAGTTCAGACATGACAAATCCTTTTTAGCGAAGAGAAAGGCTTCCGGGCGGAAGCCTTTAGCGTTGGCGTCAGGGCGCGAGCGGGCGACCGGTACGGCGGTCGAGACAACGCAGGGTGTTAGGCTCCCAGTAGGCGTTGAGGTTGGCGCTCTGCTCGCACTTGTCGCGACTATCAAACGCGACATCGGCTTTATCCCACTCTTTTTCGGCGCGGGTATTCACTTTGTGGCGTAAAGAACGGGTGTCATTCCATTGCTCTTTGTCCATCGCGGCGTTCTGACGGCTCTGCGCGCTGTCACCAGATTCGATAATCAGCTTGCTGGTTTCCGCCTGCGCCGGTAACGCCAGGCTGAACGCGCCGGCCACCAGCGCCATCAGCAGGGAGTGGCGAAGGAGAGTTTTCATTGCGGTTTCCTTTTATATGAAGCAACACTTGCCGGTTAACCGGCAGGCTTTACTATATCACCGCCTTTTTAGCGCGCACAGCGCCCGGCGACAGTGATAATTATCCACGATGGACCTCAATATGATCAAAACAACGCTGCTTTTTTTCGTCACCGCGCTGGCGGAAATCGTCGGCTGCTTTTTGCCCTGGCTGTGGCTGAAAAAGGGCGCGTCGTCGTGGCTTTTGCTGCCTGCCGCGCTCTCTCTTGCGCTGTTTGTCTGGCTGCTTACGCTCCATCCGGCGGCGAGTGGACGAGTCTATGCGGCCTACGGCGGCGTTTATGTCATGACCGCGCTGTTATGGCTGCGCGTCGTGGACGGCGTCAGGCTCAGCGTTTACGACTGGCTGGGCGCAGGCGTGGCGCTTTGCGGCATGCTGATTATCGTCGCAGGCTGGGGGCGAGCCTGAAAATAAGGCGCAGCGGGGAGTGCCTCTGCGCGTCGTCCGCCTTGTTGCTTTGTGAGCCGGGACGCATTCTTTTTGTAATATAACTTGTATGGTAGTTAGGTCAGTTGGTCATTGCGTATTCAGAAGAGGCCTGAATGCGCCATTCAGAAGGAGGTATTCATGAAAATCAGCAAGGCTGAAGTCTTTGTCACTTGCCCGGGCCGCAACTTCGTCACATTGAAAATCACGACCGAAGATGGCCTGACTGGGCTTGGCGACGCGACGCTTAACGGGCGCGAGCTGTCTGTCGCAAGCTACCTGCGCGATCATCTCTGTCCGCAGCTGGTGGGGCGCGATGCGCAGCGCATTGAGGATATCTGGCAGTTTTTTTATAAGGGCGCTTACTGGCGTCGCGGGCCCGTGACGATGTCGGCTATTTCCGCCATTGATATGGCGCTGTGGGACATCAAAGCCAAAGCCGCCAATATGCCGCTTTATCAATTGCTCGGCGGCGCTTCGCGTGAGGGCGTAATGGTTTACTGCCACACCACCGGCCACAGCATTGATGAAGTGCTGGATGACTACGCGCGCCATAAAGAGATGGGATTCAAAGCGATTCGCGTGCAGTGCGGCGTACCGGGGATGAAAACCACCTACGGCATGGCGAAAGGCAAGGGGCTGGCGTACGAGCCCGCCACGAAAGGCGAGTGGCCGGAAGAGCAGCTCTGGTCCAGCGAAAAATACCTCGACTTCACGCCGAAGCTCTTCGCCGCGGTGCGCGACAAATTCGGCTTCCATGAGCACCTGCTTCACGATATGCACCACCGCCTGACGCCGATTGAAGCCGCGCGTTTTGGCAAAAGCATTGAAGATTACCGCCTGTTCTGGATGGAAGACCCGACGCCTGCGGAAAACCAGGCCTGCTTCCGCCTGATTCGCCAGCATACGGTCACGCCGATTGCGGTAGGTGAAGTTTTCAATAGCATCTGGGACTGCAAGCAACTGATTGAAGAGCAGCTTATCGACTACATTCGCACCACCATTACCCACGCAGGGGGGATTACCGGCATGCGACGCATCGCCGATTTTGCCTCGCTTTACCAGGTGCGCACCGGCTCGCACGGCCCATCCGATCTGTCGCCGATTTGCCATGCCGCCGCGCTCCATTTCGATCTCTGGGTGCCGAATTTTGGCGTACAGGAGTACATGGGTTATTCCGAGCAAATGCTGGAAGTCTTCCCGCACAGCTGGCGCTTCGACAACGGCTATATGCATCCGGGCGAGAAGCCGGGCCTGGGAATCGAATTCGACGAAAAGCGGGCGGCGAAATACCCCTACGATCCGGCTTATCTGCCAGTCGCCCGCCTTGAAGACGGCACGCTGTGGAGCTGGTAAATCAATAAACCCTACGCCGGAATTAATTTTTAATCTGACACAGGTAGAACATTATGGTTAGCACAACAGATATTAAGAATAATGTTGATAATACCCCAATAATAAAACGGGTTGCTTCTGCCTCTGCCATAGGCACCGCTGCGGAATATTACGATTTTTTTGCTTATGGCACCGCAGCGGTGCTCTTTTTTGGCCACCTTTTTTTCCCGAGCAGCGATCCGCTTATTAGTACGCTTGCCGCCTTTGCCACTTATGCCGTCGGTTTTTTAGCCCGTCCTTTAGGCGGTATTGTCTTCGGCCATATTGGCGATAAAGTCGGGCGTAAAAAAGCGCTGGTTATTACTATCCTTATCGTCGGGCTGGGCACATTTTGTATTGGCCTGCTGCCGACCTATGAAAAGATCGGTATATGGGCGCCTGTGTTATTGATTTTAATAAGGGTATTACAAGGTTTTGGCGTGGGCGGCGAGCAGGCGGGCGCGGTACTGATGACTGCCGAATATTCCATGCCGGCGCGGCGCGGCTTTTTTTCAAGCTGGGTACAGATTGGCGCGCCGGCAGGCTTCCTTTTACCTATGGCGTTGTTCGCCTTGTTGAACAGTTTTCTCTCGCCGGACGCTATGATGGATTACGGCTGGCGTATTCCGTTTTTACTCAGCGCTTTGCTGGTCATTGTCGGGTTGTTTATTCGGTTGCGCATTGATGAATCCCCCGTATTTGCCCAAATAAGAGAAACCAAAGCCGCGGAATCACGACCGGTTATTGAGGTTATCCGTAATTATCCCGGTATTGTCACAAAAGGCGTCTGCGCAAAATTAATCGAAGCCTGCACGTTCGCTATGTTTACCGTAATCGTACTGGCTTACGGTAAAGCAAATAATCTGAACGCCACTATTCTCATGGACAGCATGATTGTTGCAGTCCTGCTGGAAATTTTTGCTATTCCGGCAATGGGCGCGTTAAGCGATAAAATAGGGCGTAAACCTGTCTATATTGCTGGCGCGTTACTCCAGGTCATAGCCATTATTCCTTTCTTTATGGCTATCAATCAGGATGTTTACTGGCTGACGCAAATGGCGATGATTGTCGTTATTACGCTTGGCCATAGCATGTGTTATGCGCCGCAAGCGTCTTACTTTCCGGAACTCTTTCCTACGCATATTCGCTGTAGCGGTATTGCGCTTATCTGGCAAATCGGCTCGCTGGTGGGAAGTGGGGTGCTTGGCCTGGTGGCGGTTAAAATTCTGCAAATGACCGGTGGGCATTACTACGGCATGGCGGCATATGTCATTGTGCTGGGCATTGTCTCCATCATTGGTTTGCTTACCATGCCGGAAACCGCCCCGAAGCGGCGTAAGGGTGAATACCAGCGCTGGGAACACTAGTTACCAGGAGACGGCGTTTCATAAATCACCGGGATGCGCCCGCATCCCGGCAGCCAGCCAGAACCCGCGCGTTCATTGGAAAAGCTCATTCCGTAAAAGCTGTCACACAACTTTTTATGATGTTGTACCAATCGAGCAAAGGTTAATACAAATCAAAGTCTACAACCATACAAGATGTAATCTGACCTGGTCTTTTCATTCACCCTGGATTATAAAATGGAAAAGAGTCTCTTAACGGCAAAGGCTATTCTGCCTGCCTATAACCGCAACCGTTTGACAACCCGCATTGTGCACCTCGGCTTTGGCGCATTTCATCGCGCCCATCAGGGTGTTTACACCGATATTCTCGCGGCGGAGCACAACAGCGACTGGGGCTATTGCGAGGTCAATTTAATCGGCGGCGAACAGCAGATTGCGGATCTCAATCATCAACAGTGTCTGTATACCGTGGCGGAGATGTCGGCCGACGCCTGGCGCGCCCGCGTCGTCGGCGTGGTGAAAACAGCGCTGCATGCGCAGGTCGACGGGTTTGCGCGCGTCATGGAGGCGCTGTGCGAACCGCAGGTCGCTATCGTCTCGCTGACCATTACCGAAAAGGGTTATTGCCACGCGCCGGCAACGGGGCAACTGATGCTGGATAATCCGCTGATTGCCGCCGATCTTAAAAATCCGCAGCAGCCGAAATCTGCGCCGGGCGTCATCGTCGCCGCGCTGGCGGCGCGCAGGAAGATGGGCCTTGCGCCTTTTAGCGTTATGTCATGTGACAACATGCCGGAAAACGGTCATGTCACCCGCAACGTGGTGCTGGCTTACGCCCGCGCGCTGGATGCGGATTTAGCAGAATGGATTGCGCAGAACGTCACGTTCCCCTCCACGATGGTGGACCGCATTGTTCCCGCCGTCACAACCGAAACGCTGGATAAAATCGAACAGCTCACCGGCGTGCGCGACCCGGCGGGCGTTGCCTGCGAGCCGTTCCGCCAGTGGGTGATTGAAGATAACTTTGTGGCGGGCCGTCCGGCGTGGGAAAAAGCCGGCGCGGAGCTGGTTAGCGATGTCGTGCCGTTTGAAGAGATGAAGCTGCGCATGCTCAACGGCAGCCACTCATTCCTGGCCTACCTCGGCTACCTGGCGGGTTATCAGCACATTAATACGTGCATGGAAGATGAGAATTTCCGCCGCGCCGCACACGCGCTAATGCTGAAAGAGCAGGCGCCGACATTAAACGTGCAGGACGTGGATCTGGCACACTACGCCCGTCTGCTGATTGAACGTTACAGCAACCCGGCGCTGCGCCACCGCACCTGGCAAATCGCCATGGACGGCAGCCAGAAGCTGCCGCAGCGCTGGCTCGATTCCATTCGTTGGCACCGGGCGAACGGCAGCCGCCACGATCTGCTGACGCTCGGCGTGGCGGGCTGGATGCGCTACGTCGGCGGCGTGGATGAGCAGGGAGAAGCGATCGACGTCTGCGATCCGCTGCTTGACGCCATTCAGCAGGCGGTACGCAACAGCGAGGAGGGCGACGCGCGCGTTAAGGCGCTGCTGGGGTTGAAGGCTATTTTCGGCGACGATCTGGCGACGCAGCCGGAGTTTGTCGCGCAGGTCAGCGAAGCATATAAGTTACTGCTGGGGAAAGGGGCGAAAGCCACGGTGGCGCAGTACGCGAAAGCGCTTTCCTGAGGCCGTTGGCAATGCCGTCTTTGGGCGGCATTGTATGCTGCACCGCGCCGCTTCATCTCTTTCAGCGTCTAAAACAGCGTAAGGCCAACACCCGAAAATGGCGGATAAAAAAGAGCGGGGAGCGTGAGAAAAAATGCCGCCGCAGCGGCATTCACCACGATTAATGCAAACCGAGACGAATCAGCTCAACCGGTTCAAATTTACCTTCGCAACCTTCCACTTCCACCGTTTTGGCGCGGCGAACCTGCTCGGCGCTCAGGCCTTCGCTGTGAATGGCGGTAATCACGCCGGTCTGCCCGGTGCCGCTTACCATGACGCGGCTGCCGGTAGTGATTGCATTGCGGTTACGATCGTATGTCATCATTGTGGTTTCTCCTCTGAACGATTGTCGGCAATTCAGACGAGCCCCATTTTAAAAAGCGAGCGGCGAAAAACGTTAATCTCGATCAAAACCGACGCATTTGTGTGATGAATATCACAGGCGTTACTCTTCGCTGAACCAGTCGCGGTTTTCCTGACGGATTAGCTGCACCGACTCGCTTATCTCCTGCAAATGTACGCGCATGGCGTCATCTGCGGCCTGCGGGTCGCGTTTTTCCAGAGCGTGAAAAATATCGGCGTGCTGGCGCAACAGCATTTCCGGCGGGGAAACATGGTCAAGGCTCATGTAGCGCACCCGGTCGATCGCCGCTTTGATGTTTTCCACCGTATCCCAGGCGAGCTGACAGTCCGCCATCTGGGCGAGCTTATGGTGAAACTCGTCGTCAAGCAGGAAGAAATCGTTAAGCTGTTTGCGGTCAATGGCGGTGCGTTGCTGGTTGAGATTTTGCTCCAGCTGGTAGAGGTCAGCATCGGTAATCATGGTGGCGGCGCGCTGCACGACCGCGCGCTCAATCGCCTGGCGGACAAAACAGCCGTTGCGCACCTGGGAGAGCGAGATTTTATTCACAAAACTGCCGCGTTGCGGGCGAATTTGAATCAGGCCGTTTTCCGCAAGCTTAATGAACGCTTCACGCACCGGCTGGCGCGAAACATCAAAGCGCACCGAAACCTCTTTTTCCGAAAGCGGCGTACCAGGGGGAATAAGGCAGTGGACGATATCGCGACGCAGAATGCGATAGATCTGTTGGTTCACCGGTTGGGTGGGGTTAAGCGGGGTTTCAGCGGCCATCGATTTCTACTTTTTCAGCGAGTAACCGATTCAATTTACCATTTTTTTATTACCCCGCCCATACCCGGCCCGGGCGGCCGGGGAGGGAAAGCGATTTATGCTTTGCGGTGAACGCTAAGCCCGGCGTAAGTCTGGCTGACCGGCATCATCTCCAGCGTGTTGATGTTAACGTGCGCAGGCAGGGTGGCGACCCACCAGACCGCCTCGGTTACATCTTCCGGCGTCAGGGCGTTGGTATTTTCATAGGTTTTGCCCGCTTTATCATCGTCGCCTTTAAAGCGTACGTTAGAGAACTCGGTGCCGCCCACGAGACCCGGCTCGATATCGGTCACGCGAACCGCCGTGCCATGCAGGTCGGTGCGCAGGTTAAGGCTGAACTGGCGAACAAACGCTTTGGTCGCGCCATAGACATTCCCGCCCGCATAAGGCCAGCTGCCCGCCGTTGAGCCCAGGTTGATAATGTGACCGCGGTTGCGCTCTACCATGCCCGGCAGCACCGCGCGGGTCATATAGACCAGCCCCTTGTTGTTGGTATCGATCATGGTTTCCCAGTCTTCCACGCTCGCTTTATGAGCGGGTTCCAGACCCAGCGCCAGGCCCGCGTTGTTAACCAGCACGTCGATTTCGCGCCACTCCAGCGGCAGGCTGCTCAGCATCTCTTCGATAGCGGCGCGGTTGCGCACGTCGAGCTGCGCGGTAAAGAGGTTATCGCCAAGCTCATCTTTGAGCTCCTTTAACCGCTCCTGGCGGCGCCCCGTGGCGATGACTTTATGACCATTTTGAATAAAACGACGGGTAATGCACTCACCAAAACCTGCCGTCGCACCGGTAACCAGAATAATCATCTCTCTGTTCCTCAACGCTTTTTGTGTCGTATTACCTTAGCACGCCCATTCCGCTGTCGGTCAAGGAAGTTTAAGTTTCCCCACGTCTTGCCTTGCGATGGTGCAAATGCGCGCTTAACGCGCAGCGCGATGGTGCAGCGTCAGCGCGCCATGTTAAATCGAAATCGATTGCTTATTTTAGCAACCGTTTGCCACCCTGTAATTGCTGGGGTTTGTTGCGCAACGAGGCTTAAAATCACGCATCTTGCTGTTATATAAGGAGATTAATAAAAAACAAAACTGGCATCGACTTTGCAAAAGCTTTCTTATCAAGTCACCTGCGACGTACACATAAAACGCATACGATGAGGAATTGCTATGGCGATGCCCTGGACCACGGCCATTCGCGGCCACTTTTTCGATATTACCGCCGTAGCGGAGGGGGCGGAGGCGATTGCGCAACGCGCCCGCAATATAGAGGATGGCCTGCTGCTGCTCGACGAAGGGCGCATCGTCAGCCTGTTGCCCTGGGAAGAGGGGCGCGCGCAATTGCGCCATGAGCAGGATTATCTCGACTATCGCGGCAAGCTGATTGTCCCGGGGTTTGTCGACAGCCATATCCACTACCCGCAGACCGAAATGATTGGCGCCTACGGCGAGCAACTGCTGACATGGCTTGAGAATTACACGTTTCCGGTCGAAGGGCAGTATCACAGCCCGGATCACGCGGCGCGGATGTCCGCTTTTTTCCTGAATCAACTGCTGGCGAACGGCACGACGACCGCGCTGGTCTTTGGCACCGTGCATCCGCAATCGGTAGATGCGCTGTTCAGCGCCGCGCAGAGGCTTGAGATGCGCCTTATCGCCGGCAAAGTGATGATGGACCGCAACGCGCCGGACTATCTCACGGAAAGCGTGGAGCAGAGTTACCAGCAAACGCGTGAACTTATCGAGCGCTGGCACAATAACGGACGGCTTGGCTATGCGCTGACGCCGCGCTTTGCGCCCACGTCGTCGCCGCAGCTGCTGGCGGCGGTCCAGGCGTTGCGCGAAGCGTATCCCGACACCTGGCTGCATACCCATTTAAGCGAAAACCTGGACGAAGTCGCCTGGGTCCAGGCGCTGTGGCCGGAGCATGAAAGCTACCTTGGCGTCTACCATCATTACCAGCTCACCGGCAAACGCAGCGTCTTCGCCCACGCCATTCATTTAGCGGAGCAGGAGTGGGAGTGTCTGCGCAACACGGACTCTTCGGTGGCGTTCTGTCCCACCTCCAATCTCTTTTTAGGCAGCGGGCTGTTTCGCCTGCAGACCTGTCAGCAAAAGCGGGTGCGTATGGGCATCGGCACCGATGTGGGCGCAGGCACGACGTTCAGCATGCTGCAAACGCTTGGCGAAGCCTACAAAGTAGCGCAGCTGCAAAGCTACCGGCTCTGCGCCAGCGAAGCGTTTTATCATGCCACTCTCGGCGGGGCGCATGCGCTGGATCTGGATGACAAAATCGGCAATTTCCAGCCTGGCAAAGAAGCGGATTTCGTGGTGCTCGACCCGGCCGTCACGCCGCTGCAAACGCTGCGCTTTAACAACAGCCGCGACATTTACGAAAAGCTCTTCGTCCTGATGACCCTTGGCGACGACCGCAACATCTGGCGCACCTGGGTGAACGGCAAATGCGTCTGGCAACGTGACGCGCTGGAGGTGGCGGCATGATCCGTTTTCTGCAAAACCAGACGCTCGTTACGCTGGAAGAGACTGACCCGAATACCACCGTGCTCAACTGGCTGCGGGAAACCGCCCGGCGCAGCGGCACCAAAGAGGGCTGCGCCTCAGGCGACTGCGGCGCGTGCACCGTGGCGCTCGGGCGCGTGGAAGCGGGACGGATGCGCTATGAAACCGCCAATAGCTGCCTGCTGCTGGTAAGCCAGCTCAACGGCAAACAGCTGCTGACGGTAGAAGACCTAGCGCACAACGGCGCGCTGCATCCGGTTCAGCAGCATTTTGCCGATAATCACGCCTCGCAGTGCGGCTTCTGCACGCCGGGCTTTGTGATGTCCGCCTTTGCGCTGCAAAAGTCAGGGGCGGGGAGCGACCGTCGCACCGTAGAGCAGCACCTCGGCGGCAACCTCTGCCGCTGTACCGGCTACCGGCCGATTATCGAAGCCGCGCAGCGCGCCTGCGCGCTCAGCGAGCCCGATATCTTTACGCAGCAGGAGGCGCAGACCGTGGCGCGGCTACAAGCCTTAGCGTCTCACGCCACCGATGAACTGGCATGGCGCAACCGCGTACTTGCGCCCAAAACGGTGGATGAGCTGGCATCGCTCTGTCAACGCCATCCGCAGGCCCGTCTGCTGGCAGGCGGCACCGACCTGGCGCTCGCCATTACGCAGCAGCACCAGACGCTGCCGCTCATGATTTCCCTGGGCGAGGTGGCGGAACTCAGGCGCATCGATGTTGACGATGAGCGGGTTGTTATCGGCGCTGCGGCAAGCCTCAACGCCTGCCGCGAACGGCTTGGCGATATCATTCCGGCTTTTAGTCAGTTGCTGGAACGTTTTGCTTCTCAGCCAGTGCGCAATCAGGGCACCGCAGGCGGCAACCTGGCGAACGCCTCACCCATCGGCGACATCGCGCCGCTGCTGCTGGCGCTCGACGCCACTCTGATATTGCGTTGCGGCGAGACGCAGCGTCGTTTGCCGCTGGATGATTTCTTCCTCGGTTACCGTAAAACCGCCTTGCAGGCTGGCGAGTTTATTGAAGCGATCACCATTCCTTTAGTGACGGTGTCACCTTTGTTTGCCGCCTGGAAAGTCTCTAAGCGGCATGAGGATGATATTTCCACCGTCTCTGCGGCGTTCAACATTCATATTGAAGAGGGCGTGATTACTGCCGCGCGGCTTGCCTTTGGCGGGATGGCCGCCGTGCCCGCCCGGGCGCTGAACGCCGAAGCGGCGCTTATCGGCCAGCCCTTCACGCGTGAATCTCTTGACGCCGCGGGGCGTGCGCTGAGTCTTGATTACCAGCCGCTAACCGATTTTCGCGGCAGCGGCGCTTACCGCCTGGCCGTCGCCCAAAACTTGCTCAGACGCTTTTACCTGCAACAAGCGCAACCCGCTGCGCTGGAGGTCTCTTATGTCTACTAACCCTGTGCGGCTTTCGGAACAGGCGCTTATCGAACAGTTCCGGCGCGAGCTGGCGGGCGGCGTCGGGCGCAGCCGCAAGCATGAAAGCGCGGATAAACAAGTGTGCGGCCAGGCGGAGTATATCGACGATAAGCTTGCGCCGCCGGGTCTGCTGCACCTGTGCCCGGTGCTGAGCCCGCATGCCCACGCCAAAATTTTGCATGTGGACACGGCGCCTTGTTACGCCGTTTCGGGCGTGGTGCGGGTGTTTAGCTGGCAGGATGTGCCGGGCGAGCTGGATATCGGCCCGCTGGCGCCTGGCGACCCGCTGTTCGCCAGAGAGAAAGTGGAGTACCACGGGCAGGTGGTGTTAATGGTGGCCGCGCAAACCCCGCAGGCGGCCAGAGCGGCGGCGCAGGCCGCGGTGATTGATTACGAGCCGCTTGAGGCGGTGCTGGATGTTGAAACCGCGCTGGCGCGGGAAAGCTATGTAGAGGCGCCGCATGTTCAGCAGCGCGGCGACGCTGACAGCGCGCTGGCCCGTGCGCCGCACCGCCTTCAGGGCGCGTTTCATATCGGCGGCCAGGAGCATTTTTATCTGGAAGGGCAAATTGCCATGGCGCTGCCCGGCGAAGACGGCGCCGTGCAGGTTTTCTCCTCCACGCAACACCCGACGGAGGTACAAAAGCTGGTGGCCTCGGTGCTGGGCCTTACCATGAATAAGATAACGGTCGATATGCGCCGTATGGGCGGCGGCTTCGGCGGCAAGGAGACCCAGGCGGCGGGTATCGCCTGTCACGCGGCGCTGGCGGCGGCGCTTACCGGCAGGCCGGCAAAGCTGCGGCTCGCCCGGCGTGACGACATGCGCATCACCGGCAAGCGCCACCCGTTTTTTGTTCGCTACGATGTCGGTTTTACTGACGAAGGGGTGCTGCACGGCGTGAAAATCGAGCTTGCCGCCAACTGCGGTTACTCGCTCGATCTCTCCGGCTCTATTTGCGACCGGGCCATGTTTCATGCCGATAACGCTTACTATCTGGGCGATGCGAAAGTGACGGGCTACCGTTGTAAAACCAACCTCGCCTCCAATACCGCCTATCGCGGCTTCGGCGGGCCGCAGGGCATGGTGGCGATTGAACAGATTATGGACAGCATCGCCCGTAAGCTGCATCTCGACCCGTTAATGGTGCGCCAGCGCAACTATTACGGGGGCGAGGGCCGTGACGTGACCCACTACGGCCAGACGGTGCGGCAAAATTTACTGCAGACGATCACCGGGCAGCTTATGCAATCTGCCGATTACGTTACGCGCCGCGAGCGCATCGCCGCGTTTAACGCTCACAGCCCGGTGTTGAAGCGTGGGCTGGCGCTCACGCCAGTGAAATTCGGCATCTCGTTTACCTCCAGTTTTCTCAACCAGGCCGGGGCGCTGATCCTTATCTATACCGACGGCACCGTACAGCTTAACCACGGCGGCACTGAAATGGGGCAGGGGCTGAACACCAAAGTGGCGCAGGTCGTGGCGGATGTGCTGCAACTGCCGCTGGAAAACATTCAGGTGACCGCCGCCAGCACCGGCAAAGTGCCCAATACGTCGCCTACGGCGGCCTCTTCAGGCGCCGATCTCAACGGCAAGGCGGCGGAGATAGCCGCGTTGACGCTGAAAACCCGGCTGGTGGAGATGCTCTGCCGCCTGCATAGCTGCGAGCCGCAGGAGGTGCATTTCAGCAACGGCGTAGTGAGCGCGGCGGGGCGTTATTTCAGCTTTGCGGAAGTGGCGAACCTGGCCTGGCTCAACCAGGTGCCGCTCTCCGCCACCGGGTTTTACAAGGTGCCGGGCATTCATTACGACCGCCAGGCGGGGCGGGGCGAGCCGTTCTATTACTTCTCCTGGGGCGCGGCCTGTTCGGAGGTGCTTATCGACACCCTGACCGGCGAGTACCGGCTGCTGCGCACCGACATCCTGCACGATGTGGGCAACTCGTTGAACCCGGCTATCGACATCGGCCAGATTGAGGGCGGATTTGTGCAGGGCGCGGGCTGGCTCACTACCGAGGAGCTGGTATGGGACGATACGGGCAGACTGGTGACGGACAGCCCGATGAGCTACAAAATCCCCGCCATCAGCGACGTGCCGCCTGTGTTGAATGTGCAACTGCTGGCGCGCCATGCTAACGCCCAGCAGACGGTCTACCGCTCGAAGGCGGTGGGCGAGCCGCCGTTTATGCTGGGGATTTCTGTCTGGTGCGCGATACAGGACGCGATAGCAAGCGTTAGTAGTTACAACATACACCCTCATCTGGATACCCCGGCGACCCCGGAGCGCGTCTTCTGGGCTGTGCAGGCGCAGCGGGAGGGGACAGATGCATTTTGACGACTGGCTGGAGGTGCTGACCGACCTGCGAAAAAAACGCGAGCCGTGTGTTTTACTCACGCTGCTGGACGAGAAAGGCTCGGTACCGCGCAGCGGCGGCACCAAAATGGTCGTCACCCGCGACGGCTGCTTTTTAACCATCGGCGGCGGCAATCTGGAGCACCAGTGCGTGCAGATTGCCCGCGAAATGTTGACGAACCGCGAAACGCGTCCGCGCTGCGAGCCGTTCCAGCTTGGCGCCCGGGCGGGGCAGTGTTGCGGCGGCATGACTACAGTGCTGTTCGAACCGCTGCTGCGCCCGCAACCCGAGGTTATCGTTTTTGGCGCAGGCCACGTCGGCCAGGCGCTGGTGAGCCTGCTCGCCACCTTGCCGCTTTGCATCACCTGGGTGGACGAGCGTGAAGGACAGTTCAGCCATATTCCCGCCGGCGTGGCGACGCGCCAGATGGAAGAGCCTGTTGATGCGGTAACGCAAAGCGCGGCGGGCAGTTATTACGTGGTGATGACCCATTCTCACCCGCGCGATCTGGAACTCACCGAGGCCATACTGAAACGCGGCGACGCGAAATATGTCGGGCTTATCGGCTCGCAGACGAAGCGCCAGCGTTTCGATTATCGCCTCGCCGGCAAAGGACTCAGCGAGGCGCAGCTTGCACAGCTGCGCTGCCCGGTGGGGCTCCCGGATGTTAAGGGCAAGCTGCCGGCGGAGATAGCCGTCGCTATCGCCGGAGAAATCATTGCTGTTTATCAGGGGGATGCATAAGCTAGCTTAATCCTCACTGCATAAACGGGAGTGACCATGCTGGAGCAAAACCCTTTTTTTGAAACAAGCACGCTGCCTTATGAAGCGCCGCGTTTCGATGTGATAACCGATCAGCACTACCGCCCGGCGTTTGATGAGGCGGTGCGGCGCAAGCGCCAGGAGGTCGCCGCTATCGCCGCGAACCCGCATGCCCCGACATTTGAAAACACCTGCCTGGCGCTTGAGAAGAGCGGCGGCATGCTCGGGCGCGTCAGCAGCACCTTTTTCGCCATGACCTCGGCGCATACCAACGACTACCTGCAAAAGCTGGATGAGGAATTTTCCGCCGAGCTGGCGGAGCTGGCCGATGACACTCACCTCAACGCCCACCTTTTTTCCCGCCTTGATGCGGTTTACCAGCAGCGGCATGAGCTGGGTCTGGATGCGGAATCGCGTCGTCTGCTGGAGGTCGTCTGGCAGCAGTTTATGCTCGCGGGCGCCACGCTTGGTGAGGAGCAAAAAACGCAGCTAAAGGCGCTTAATAAAGAAGCGGCGCAGCTCACCAGCCAGTTCAATAATCGCCTGCTTGCCGCCACCAAAGCGGGCGGACTGATAGTGGACGATGCGCAGGCGCTGACGGGCTTAAGCGAGGCGGAAATACTCGCGGCCCGGGAGGCGGCGAAAGAGAAAGGGCTGGAGGATAAATGGCTCATTCCCTTGCTAAATACGACCCAGCAGCCCGCGCTGCAGTCGCTGGCAAACCGCGCGACGCGCGAAGCGCTGTTTAAGGCGGGCTGGTCGCGCAGCGAAAAAAATGACGCTAACGACACCCGTGCGATCGTTTCCCGCCTTGCCGAACTGCGCGCCGCGCAGGCTCAACTGCTGGGCTTCGACGATTTCGCCAGCTGGAAAATCGCCGACCAGATGGCCAAAACGCCGGAGGCGGCGCTGCGCTTTATGCGCGGCATCGTGCCTGCCGCCACGGCCCGCGCCCGCCAGGAGCTGGCGGATATTCAGCAGGTGATTGATGAGCAGCAGGGCGGTTTTCAGGCGCAGGCCTGGGACTGGGCCTTTTATGCTGAGCAGGTGCGCCTTGCGAAATACGATCTCGATGAAGCGAAGATTAAGCCTTACTTCGAGCTGAACCGCGTGCTCACCGAAGGGGTGTTTCGCACGGCAAGCGATCTGTTCGGCATCACTTTCACCGAGCGTTTCGACATTCCGCCCTATCATCCGGACGTGCGGGTCTGGGAGATTTTCGATAAAAGCGGCGAGGGGCTGGCGCTCTTTTACGGCGATTTCTTTGCCCGCGACAGCAAAAGCGGCGGGGCGTGGATGGGCAACTTTGTCGAACAATCCACCCTGTTCGCTACCCGACCGGTGATCTACAACGTCTGTAATTACCAGAAACCGGCCGCGGGGCAGCCTGCGCTTATCTCCTGGGATGATGTTATTACGCTGTTCCATGAGTTTGGCCACACGCTGCACGGGCTGTTTGCCCGCCAGCGCTATGCCACGCTCTCGGGCACCAACACGCCGCGGGATTTTGTCGAGTTTCCGTCGCAAATCAACGAGCACTGGGCGAGTCATCCGCAGGTCTTTGCCCGCTATGCCCGTCATTACCAGACCGGCGAGCCGATGCCCGAGGCGCTGCGGGAAAAACTCTTGCGCGCCGCGCAGTTCAACAAGGGCTACGATATGACCGAGCTGCTGGCCGCCGCGCTGCTCGATATGAACTGGCACAGCATTGCGCCGCAAACAAAGGTGGGCGATGTAGCGCGTTTTGAAGCTGCCGCGCTTGAAAAAGAGCAGGTGGCGCTGCCCGCCGTCCCGCCGCGCTATCGCAGCAGCTATTTCGCGCATATCTTCGGCGGCGGTTATGCGGCGGGCTATTACGCCTATCTCTGGACGCAAATGCTGGCGGACGATGGCTACCAGTGGTTTGTGGAGCAGGGCGGATTAACGCCTGAGAACGGCCAGCGGTTCCGCGATGCGATTTTATCCCGCGGCAACAGCACGGATTTAGAGGCGCTTTATCGCGACTGGCGCGGCCACGATCCGCTTATCGAGCCGATGCTGAAAAACCGTGGGTTAAGTGAGTAAGCCGCGTTCCCCTGTAAAATTAAAACCGGGCAGCAGGCCCGGTTTTTTTATCTGTTAGCGCAATAATCAGCAAGTAAGAAAGTCTATTAATGTTAAATCAGAGAAAAAAAGAATAAAGGTAGATTTTGTCTTTACCGGGCGCCTTGTAACACTCACCTTATAAAACCGTTAACCCTACTTTCCAGCCTGCATTCCAGCATAATCTCAAGCAGGACGGCTTAATATTTGTACTGGATCAATTATCAGGCATACAAAGCTACAAAAAATGGTAGGGGTAGTCTTATCTCGCTTGAATGTTAGCAGTGCTTTTTTAATGATTAGCAGGTCTAAAACTGCAATTATAAAAGAATGATAAATTTATTTAAACTGTTTGGCTTTGTCTTGTTGTTAAGCCACACTTTTAACGCTACAGCACAACAACATGAATATAACGTATGGTATGAAAAAGATGCCGTTTTATATAATGTTACCCAAAAGGCTGACGGTAGCCCGGTTATGGTAAGTATCTCACAGCCCGGATTTAAGACTGCAAACCTTACCATCTCTTATCTATCATCAGGCAAATGCCCGGCAGAGCCAAGCCAGCTTGAGGTTGACAGGCGGCAAATTCCTTCCCGATATGTGTGTTCACAACAAGGGGCAGATAAAATAGAGCACTTCCTTGTCGGAGATGCAGGGTGCGTAAACTCACTGGTAAAAAAACTCAACACCAACGCTTATATCCTGCTGCAAAAAGATATTAAAGTTCTGGCGAGTAATATAAGAACGCCGAGATACGGCATGGGTTCGCCTTTCTGACATTTTTAAAATATCCGTTGCGGACCTTTATAAAGAAAAGAGGGTGATATTTTACACTCAGCGCCGTAATAGCGTTGCTAAGTGAAATCGGCAGCAACACCCTGGTATTTACGTCAGCGTTATTCACATTGATATAGCGTTACCGTTGTTAAAAATAACGCATAATAACCACCTTCACATGCATTCATTCCAGGTCGGCTGAGACCAATTTGTCCGTTCCCGGGAGCGATTAAACCCCATGCTCTGGCAACGAAAACGACGCGGGTCACGGTGTCGCTATAAAAATTGCTTTCAGGCTTATTATGCAGGAATGCAATAATTACCCCGGTTAAGCGATACGACTCACAGGTTAGCAGAACTAATACAAACGGATGAATCGGGCGGGCCGGAATGCAATTTTATACTTCCCTCTGAGCCAGAAATGACGGGGGTGAGGCCATGCAGTGGACACCGGTAAAGCACAGATTGCCTGACGTTTCGGAACACATTCTCAGCTATATAGTAAACACTACTGAAGGGGTCGGCGTGGCGAAATATAACCCCAGAAGCGGTTTCTGCGATCCTATACTGATAGGCGGTTTGAACTATTACGGGCTTGAAGTGACGCACTGGATGCCTATGCCGCCTCCGCCCATACAGGACAAAAAGACGCGCTTACGGGGAAGCTGACAAATACGTAGGCCGTTACGCAGTAAAACCTACCCACACGCAAAGGCCGTGACGATGACTGCTTTAAGTGATGAACGTTTGCAAGCGGTAGCTGATGCGAAGCCAGACGCCGTCGCGCCAGGCCTCGCTGACTATGCGGTGATGGCAGCAGAGTTGCTAAAGGCGAGACGGCAAATAGCCGCGCTTGAGAAACAACTGATGACGCCCGTTAAGCTGCCTTTCATCAGCGCAAGCCCGGTATGTGAAATCGAGGCGGGGTACGCCGCCGGCGTCAGTGATTGTAAAATGGCGATACGGCAGGCGGGTTTTCTTATTGAAGGGGATGAGTGAGCGGGCGTCGGACATAAAAACGGGCAGCTTTCGCTACCCGCCAGGTGTTATTCCGTCAGCGCTTCGTTACGTAAGTGGTTGAGATAGTAATTGTAACGCTTCAGAAACCACGTTTTTCCATCCCTGTCCATGTTGCCTGTTATGGCCTCCGTATCAACACGTCTCCCTTGAGACTGCATTTGGGCGAAGCTTAACGCCAGAAAATCGAAATTTTGCAATGACATCACATCTTGTTGTTTCACAGACTGCATACCTTCCTCCTTCGTTAAAATGGGTGAAAAGGAAATATGCCGTTTGCATTAAGTATGGTTCACAAGCAGCAATACGGCTTACAGAATATGCTTAAGTTACCGTCAGCAAGCATGGCGCTCTCGCTCACCCGTACCCTCTGCGCCTGAAACTGTTAAGGAAATCCCGCAGGCGGTAGCGGTTTTATCGCGCAAAAAAGATTTATCCTGCGCCAGGCGAGCCTTTGGCAAACAGCACCCCTGGCAATCGTCTATACTTTATAAGCGGTTGCATTTTAAGAGATAAAGGAATCTACACCGTACTGGCGCATTGATTCTGATGAATAACCAGACGAGGTCAAAATGAATATTGACGAACTTAAACGGCAGGCTGAAGAGGAGATCTCGGCGCTGATTACCGAGAAAATAGCCGAGCTGCGTAAGCATTCTGAAAAAGAGGTCGCCGAGATAGAGCTGATCCCGCGTGAGACGATGACTGGCCTTGCAGGTTATGACGTCAAAATAAAATTGATTTAACCCTTACCCGAGAGCAAAACGGCCACCTTCGGGTGGCTTTTTCATGCCTGTGTTACTCTGCATGCTTTCTGTAATCGCACGAGTCTGCTTACCTAATCCAATTTCATCGCATAAAACGCTTTTTACTGAAGTGACGCATGCCGTTTGCAGTATGAAGCGTGATCCAGGTAGTAATACGAAAACATGAGCGTTGTTCGGATAAATCTGGTGTGGCACTCTTGCTTTACCCCTTACAGAGCTAAGCCACTTAAGTGAGTGCCGGAGATAAGCGCCGGGAGGGGTAAAACCTCAAACCCGCTGACAGGCGGGTTTTTTTATGCCTGCGAAGCAGGGCCGCGATATCGCAAAATAAGTGAGAGAAAAGGCCCCGGAGCAGTGAAATCCGCCGGCTCCGGGGTATGCAAATGCAAAATCGCTACGAAGGCCACTTTACCGCACCGGCAAATCTCGGATATCCGCCAAAAGTATTAAAAAAGAAGCAGATAAAGCAAAACCGGGCGTGCAGCCCGGTTTTTATGCTTTCATTCTCTGCAAGCGACAAGCGCGTATCGCCTCAATCGTATTTTGCAGAGCGCCGCCCTTCAGCGTTTCATTTTTGAGGCTTCAGAAAGCGCCGGCGGCGGCCTGGCGCATCATACGATTCGCCTCATCCCACTTGCGGGAGTTACGTTTCGTTATCGCTTCGCGCGCGGCGCGACGGGCTTTTTTCATCAGATGTTGGTTCACCATTCTTCACCTCCACCATTGGCGGGATCCTGCCGGAATCCACGGGTCACATTGCATCAGTTCATGTCGTTTGCTGCCTGCTCTTCGTTTTGTAGTAATAAGTCTTGGTCACAGAATGCCGCTCTGCTTTAGGAATTTTGCTCAAAAATGGCGCGAGCCGGTGACATTCAGGCGCAACTGTGATTCAGCTGTACAGCGCGGGATTTCTGCGCTACAGGCACAAAAACATAACGAAAACTGCTGTTTCGGCTGTTGTTTCGCAATGAGCTTGCCTCTTTTTTGTTACTAAATTTTTAAGCGTTTCGTTTCAAAAAAATCTGTTAACTATCAGCAAAAAAACGCATAGCGACGCCCGGTTAAAGCGTGACGCCCCACCGCCTTGTTAATGAAAATAATTCTCATCTTTGTTTGCTAATTCATAAGGGCGCTTCCAGGCTTGTGGAGTTGTTTCTCAAAATCAATAACCACAGACAGGAGGTAGTATGTTTCATCACTCTTCGAAACTTCAGTATCCCGTTCGCGTGGAAAAACCCGATCCGGAATTCGCCATGCTGTTGCAGCAGGCTATCGGTGGCGTTGAAGGGGAGATTCGCGTCGCCATGCAGTATTTCTTTCAGGCGATGGGCGCCCGCGGTGACGCTCGCATCAAAGACTTGCTGATCTCGACCGCGACCGAAGAGCTCGCGCACATTGAAATGCTCGGCCACGCGGTCGCGCTGAACCTGGAAGGCGCGCCGCTCTCTTATCAGGAAGCGTCAGCCAAAGATCCGGTGGTCAACGCCATTCTGGGCGGCATGAACCCGCGCCATGTGCTCTCGTCAGGACTTGCCGCGTTGCCGGTTAACGCCAACGGCGTGCCGTTTGATATGAGCCATGTTTACGCATCCGGCAACGTGGCGGCGGATATGTTGGCCAACGTGACCGCGGAAGCAACAGGGCGCGTGCTGGCGACGCGGCTGTACAACCTGACGGAAGATAAAGGGATGAAAGATTTTCTCTCCTTCCTGATAGCCCGCGACACCATGCACCAGCAGCAGTGGCTGGCGGTCATTGAGGATATGGGCGGGCTTTCTGCTTCGTTGCCTATTCCGAACAGCTTCCCGCAGGAACAGGAAGCAAATGAGCATTCCTATTACTGCCTTAACACCTCGCTGGATAAACCGCTGCCGCAGGGACGCTGGTGCGATGGCCCATCTTTTGACGGCAAAGGCCAGTTCACCGCCAAAGAGCAGCCCGATCTGCTGGGCGAAGAGCCGATGCTCGGCAAAGCCCGTCCGGGGTCCGGCGCGCAGGCTGAACAGATAGGCACGTCGATGTCATCCACCACCAGCTCTGGCAATGATTCCGTAACGGGCTCATAAGCCTGAGCGCCGCCTTCTTTTCTACAGCGCCTGACGCCTGGCCGCATAAGCGGTAAGTATGTCCTACACTTACAGGACAACATAAAGAGTCAGGAGGTGTTTATGGTTGAACGTGCGAACTCCGCGCAAGGAGATAAAGAGAAGGCGCCGTCCGCTCCCGAATCGGTGAAGAAAACGCGGGATAACCCCGGCCAGGAAGGGGAAATTCCGCGTAAACGGGACGACAGTAAAGATGATGAAGTGGACCCATATAAACACGGTTAACCCACAGCCGCTTTACGTAACGGTGCGCCGACGCGCACCGAAACCGAAAAGGAAAAAGCAGACCCTGCGGGGTCTTTTTTATTGCCTGAACAACAGGCTATTTCTTATGGGCGACGATAAACAGCCGCGGGAAAGCGAGCAATAACCGGCCATCGCCGCGCGGCAAATAGTGCTGAGAGAGCAGCAGGCGATAGCGGTCAAGGAAGTGTTGCTGTCCTGTTTCATCCAGCGCGTCCAGGAAAGGGCGCAGGCCGGTGGCGCGCAGCCACTCTACTATCGCGTCGACCGAGGGCATCAGATGAAAATAGGTGGTGCGCCAGATATCCAGCTCGCAACCCGCCTGGCTCAGCAAATCATAATAGGCTTCCACGGCAAGCAGGGGCTCGCGCTCTTTTACCGTCATCCCCATCGCCTTTGCGACGGTCCGCATAGCGGCATGGGTAGGCTCCTGCCAGTTGTCGGGCATCTGCGCTGCCAGTACGCCCTGCGGCGCCAGCAGGCTGGCGAGCCGGGGAAACAGCGAGGCGTGATCGGGCAGCCATTGCAGCGAAGCATTCGCATAGATAAGGTCAGCCGGCTCGTCGGGCCGCCAGCGCAGCACATCCTGTTCGACGAAGTGGCAATCCGGCAACGCCCGGCGGGCTTTCGCAAGCATCGCGGGCGAGGTGTCGACGCCGGTAATGTTCGCCTGCGGCCAGGCTTTGCGCAGCAGTTCTGTACTGTTGCCAGGCCCGCAGCCCAGATCGTATGCCTGCTTTACGTTGAGCCGCGCGGCGATGCGCGCCACCAGCTCCTGGGCCGGACGGGTGCGCTCGGCTGAAAACTGCATATAAAGCTCGGGGTTCCAGTCCTGCATGGTGCCTCCGTCGGGTTCGTTTAACTGCGGTTAAGGAAAGTTGTGTCAGAGTGAAGATCCAGAGGTGAGATCGTTACCTCAAACCGTAGCCGATTCATGCACACGGTAATAATAAATTTATCCATGCAAGCATTGCCGCCAGTTTCGCTGGCGGTTTTTTTTTGCTTTAACGGGCGGCAAATCGCTTACGGTAGCCCATCGGGGAAAGCGCGAACTGGCGCTGGAAGTGGTAGCGCAGGGTGGTTGCGCTGCCAAACCCCACTTCGCCTGCAATCTGCTCAAGCGAGAAGCGGGTGGTTTCCAGCAGCTCCCGGGCGCGCAGCAGGCGTTCGTTAAGCAGCCAGCGGCCTGGCGTGGTGCCGGTCGCCTCCTGGAAACGGCGTAAAAAGGTGCGCGGACTCATTCCTGCTTTTTCCGCCAGCGCCGCCACCGTGTGGTTGTGCGCTAATTGCTGGTGGAGAAAATCAAACAGCAGGCCGAGCCGCTGGCTTTCGCGGGCGCGCGGCACCGGGCGTTCCAGATGTTGCGTTTGGCCGCCGTCGCGATGCGGCTGCACCACTAAGCGTCGCGCCACGCTGTTCGCCGCCTCGCGTCCGAAGTCGCGCCGCACCAGATGCAGACAGAGATCGATGCCCGCCGCGCTGCCTGCGGAGGTGAGCACATCCCCCTGGTCGAGATAGAGCACATCCGGCACCACGTCGGTTTGCGGGTAACGGCGGGCGAGCGCGTCGAGATAACGCCAGTGGGTGGTCGCTTTACGGCCGTTAAGCAACCCGCTTGCCGCCAGCACAAACACGCCGGAGCAGATAGAGATAATCCGGCAGCCGCGACTGTGCGCCTGCTGAAGCGCGTCGCACAAGTCCTGCGGCACCGGCGCTTCGCTGCCGCGCCAGCCGGGAATGACGATGGTTCCCGCTTGCGCCAGCAGCTCCAGCCCGCCGTCGGTCATGATTTTCACGCCGCCCGTGGCGCGAAGCGGGCCGTCATCGACGCTCGCCACCGCAAACCGATACCACTGCGGGCCCATCTCCGGACGCGGCAGACCGAAAATCTCCACGGCTACGCCGAATTCAAACGTACAGAGTCCGTCATAGGCGAGCGCCACAACCAGCGGGTTGGTTAAAGGTTGATGCATGATTGTCAAAATCCTTGCGATTTCTGGCAGCGGGCAGGGCGGTCATCGTCGCGCCTGCGAGTTAAGGTATTGTTAACACAAACCAGCAGGAGCAGACAATGAGCTATGTAACCGAGTTTCCCGCCGCCCCTTCCGCCAGTGCCGAAGCCCATTTTTTGGCAAGGCTTAGCGTAGAGACCGACTGTGCCGATGTGCATGCGGCGATGCGCATGGGCGAAAAAGATTTTGTCCTGTTGCATGTCGTAGGCAGCGAGGCGGGCTTTGCCCGTAAACATATTCCTGGCGCAGAACACCTGCCGTGGGGAGAGATGACGGCGGAACGTATGGCTGAATGGCCGGAAGGGACGCTGTTTGTGGTTTACTGCGCAGGCCCGCACTGCAACGGGGCTGACCGTGCGGCGCTGCGGCTGGCGCGGCTTGGGCTGCCGGTAAAAATAATGATTGGCGGGCTTACGGGCTGGGCCGACGAAGGGTATGCCTTCGCCGGCGAGGAGACGTTGTCAGCCTGCGTCTGACATATCCGCTTGCGCTTCGCTGACGGGCGCTTCGGCAGGCGTCGGGGCGCTAAACCCGACGCCCGCGGTAAAGAGCGGGCGCCCTTCATTCTGCCACTGCTGGTAAAGCACCTGCTGTAGCGGCGTGAGCGGCGCATCGCTCCACAGAAGATAGTGTTCGGCCTGAAACTCATCAAGATCCGGTTGGGCGACCGGGTGAGCGAGCAGGTCAATGCGAAAGCCTTCGCCGGAGAAGCGAATCGCCTCCAGCCAGATAGCGAGCGGGTCTTCCATATTCAGCGGGATCATCACCAGCGTATCCGCCGGGCGCTTGCGCAATCCCTGCAATACAAAGGCGGCGTATTCCACCAGTTGTGTATCAAACCGCGCGCGGCGGGTCATCTGCGTGGCGTTGGCGCCTTCGCGCAGCCAGAGGCGCAACGGGCAAATCACCTTATCCAGCAGCGCGCCTGCGGGCAATTCCCGGCCATAGCGACGCAACAGGGCGCGCAACTTATCCGTTCTGGGATTCTCCAGCGCGGAAAGCAACTGTTCCTGATAGAGCTCCCACTGGCTACTCAGCGTAGCGTGTTCGCCTTTCAGCAGGCGGGCCAGCTCTGTTATCGGCACGCCTTCATTAAGCCACTTGAGAATAAGCTGGATACGCAGCAGATGACTGTAGTCGTAATAACGTTTCCCGTTGCTGGCCCGGGTGGGCTTAAGCAGGCCGTGACGCTGCCAGGCTCGCAGGTTGGGCGTAGTGACACCGCACTGATCGGACAACATTTCAATAGTGAAATGTGACATGGCTATTCCTTTAACGACCGAAAAATCATGAAGAAGCAATATCTCCTTGCGCCGGCCTTTGCGGCGCCAGGAGGGCGGGGTTCACAGACAACTTCTCAGGAAGCGAACAGGGAAAGTAGCACAGAATTTATAACTTACTAACTATAAATGCTGGCAACTAATTGTTTATAGTTATGAATCAGGTGAGCAGGTAGCGCCGGTCGGGGCGCATTTTTTCCGGCTTGTGCTCGTCGTTGATCATTTCGCGCAAATCTATTTCTATGCCATTGCACAGCGCATCGAGCGGCAGATCGTTATCTTCCATACCAAAGGGATCTTCCAGCTCCTCCGCCAGGGTATCGAGCGAAAGGAAGGTATACGAGATAAAGACCGAGACGAACGGCGTCATGAAGTGCAGGTCGGTCACCAGCGCGAAAGGCAGCAGAATGCAGAACAGATAGACCGTACGGTGCACGATAAGCGAATAGGCGAAGGGCAGCGGCGTATTGGCGATGCGCTCGCAGCCAGCCAGAATGCCGGAAAGCTCGTTCAGGTGGTTATCCAGGCTCTGGAACAGAATATCCGACAGCGCGCCGCGGGCGCGTTGGGCGGCCAGCCATTCACCCATCAGCAGAATGATGCGGTTGCAGGGGGAGTGGCTGTGCAATACGGCATTCAGTTCCGCCTGGCTTAAGTAGCGATCCAGCACGTTATCGAGCTTTTTGCGCCGCAGCGTCAGACGCAGACAGTGGCAAAAAGCGATCTGCAGGTTAACCAGATGGCGAATTTCCTGCGGGTGGGCGGCCAGCAGCGTGCGGGATACGCGCAACAGCGAACGGCTCTGGATCACTAATTGCCCCCAGATCAGGCGCGCTTCGGTATAGCGCGCATAGCAGGCGCTGTTGCGAAAGCCGAGAAAAATGGCGATAGCTACGCCAAGAATGCTGAAAGGCGCAATGGTGAGCTTAATGTCAAGGGCTTCATACCAGGGCAGAAAAAAGATAACGGTGACGGAAAGCGCAACATTAAGCAGCAGGCGGGTGGAAATTTTAGCCAGTACGGAACCATGCCAGACAAAAAGGCGGGTAAACCAGTGCTGGTGGGGACGAACGATCATAATAGTCACTGAGTTAACAAAAGCGCTATGCATTAAACGAGATAGCGCTTTTGCCTGCAACCCCGCAGAAAGCAGGGTTATCCGTGTCGTTTAACCCACCCGGATAAACTTCTCCTTAACCCGCGATAGCCATTCGCGGGACCGGCGTAGCGAACCGCCCCTCTTAAACAGCAGAAAAACATCCTGACCCATAGCCATCACCATAAAACAGTCTTTGCGACGCAATGCGGGGCAACAATACCATTTCTGTTTCATTAATCGCTCCTTTCACGGGAATTAACGCAACGAGATGACGTCGGCATTAATAATAGCCAGTAAGAGAAGCGGCAGATAATTAAGATTTGCTTTTAGGAACAATCTTAATTTAAGTAAAGAGTATGAGAAATTTCGTTATTTATCATGAGCCATGAAACAGATTATGGTGCCGGTATTAGGGAAAAATCCTGGAAAAAGATTTCGCTTGCTTATGTAACTTGCGAAACGGGGAGGCCTACCTATAGTTATTTCTGCGTTACGCAATAGTGCTTACGCGAATTTAATTCTGATGATCCAGGAGGAGATATTATGACTCAGCATCGTGGTGGTTCAGGTAATTTTGCGCAAGATCGTGAACGTGCCTCTGCAGCAGGCCGTAAAGGCGGTCAGAATAGCGGCGGTAACTTTAAAAACGACCGCGAGCGCGCCGCGGAAGCAGGCCGCAAAGGTGGTAAGAACAGCAGCCGTTCTTCATCCTGAAGCCTGAGCCGGTCTGGACTGGCTTAACGTTCCTCCGGTATGGGTCTGCCCATACCGGAGGCCGTTTACGTTCAGCAGCCCCTAACTTATACAGACAGTGATGACGATGAAAACTTATTTGCCTCTGTACGGCGCGTTAAGCTTATTTGCCGTTTCCTTTTCCGGGTTTGCAGAAAAAGCGTCACCGCCGGGTGAAAATAAAAGCACCACGACCCATGTGCTGGAAAGTGGGGCAGCGCTGTTGCAAAGTAAATCGCCGCTAAGCGATTTTGATATTTATCTGGTGGGTTTTCATCCGATGAAAGATAACCCTGAAAATCAAATGGAAGCGCATCATTATTGCCATCAGGTGAATCAGGATTTCGCGCAGTGCGTTTTATTTGACGGCAATACTAAAAACGCCAATATGACCGGCGTGGAATATATTATCTCGGAAAAACTTTTCGCGACCTTGCCGCAGGAAGAGCGCCAGTACTGGCACCCGCATAATGGCGAAATTCTCAGCGGGCAGCTTATCGCGCCAGGCATCCCAAAAATGGCCGAGCACCGCCTGATGAAAGATAAAATGAACAGCTACGGCAAAACCTGGCACGTCTGGCATACCGGCGCGCCTGGCGAACAGGGTACGGCGCTGCCGCTGGGTCCGCCGATGCTTGCCTGGTCTTTTAGCCGCGACGGTGAAGCGAAGCCGGAACTGGTCAGCGAGCGCGACAAAAAGCTCAACGTTAATACTCAGGAGATCCGCAAATCTCGTGAAGACTTACGGGAACTAGCGAAACCGCAGAGCGACGTCGACGCCCTGAACGGCCAGTACAAGCGCCCGACGCAGCCCATACCCGGCGTAACCGACAGCGATGCCAAAACTAACCCTTAATTTCTCTCGTTATGTGCCTTCTTTTTCCCCACTTCGGTGGGGATTTTTTTTAGATGAATTTTTTTCAACACCCATGAAATTTCCTCGTTTGCTCATGAGCGCCGCTCATGCCATTCTCTGGACATATAGCCATCCAGACGGCCAAAAGTTCAAACAGTCAACTATCACTCTGCGTTACTAATCAAGCAGGGTTGGGAGAAAAAAATGCAACGTCAACACGCCCCGTTTCGCGCCGATGTAGTCGGCAGTTTTCTGCGCCCGGACGCCATCAAACAGGCGCGCCAGCAGTTCGCCGCCGGCCAGATCGACGCCGCTGCGCTGCGTAAAGTTGAAGATGAGGCTATCCGTGAAAGCGTGGCCCAGCAGTGCGCCTGCGGCCTGCACGTGGTGACCGACGGCGAGTTCCGCCGCGCCTGGTGGCACATGGATTTCTTCGCAGCACTTCAGGGCGTGGAGCTTTATGAGGTGGAGCAGGGCATTCAGTTCAATGGCATTCAGACCAAAGCGCAGAGTGTGCGCGTGGTGGGCAAGGTCGGTTTTGGCAACCACCCGATGCTGGAAGATTTCCGTTACCTGAAGAGCGTAAGCGGCAACGCCGAGCCGAAAATGACCATCCCGAGCCCGAGCGTGCTGCATTTCCGCGGCGGCGCGAAAGCCATCGACCGCACCGTTTACCCGGATCTCAACGACTATTTCGACGACCTCGCCACCACCTGGCGCGACGCCATCCGCGCGTTCTATGACGCGGGCTGCCGCTACCTGCAACTGGACGACACCGTCTGGGCGTACCTTTGCTCTGATGAGCAGCGCGCCAAAGTTCGCGAACGCGGCGAAGACCCGGACGAGCTGATGAAGATTTACGCCCGCGTGCTCAATAAGGCGCTGGAGGGCAAACCGGAAGATTTAACCATCGGCCTGCACGTTTGTCGCGGCAACTTCCGTTCAAGCTGGATCTCCGAAGGCGGCTACGAGCCGGTGGCGGAAGTGCTGTTCGGCACAGTGAACATTGATGCTTTCTTCCTTGAGTACGATAACGACCGTTCCGGCGATTTCGCGCCGCTGCGCTTTATCCGTCCGGGCAAGCAGCAGGTGGTGCTGGGACTTATTACCACCAAAAACGGCGAGCTGGAGAACCCGGAACTGGTGAAGGCGCGTCTGAAAGAAGCGGCGCAGTATGTGGACATCAACCAGCTGTGCCTGAGCCCGCAGTGCGGCTTTGCCTCCACCGAAGAGGGCAACAGCCTGAGCGTTGAGCAGCAGTGGGATAAAGTACGCCTGGTGACCGGCATCGCGAGCGAAGTCTGGTAAGCGGTTTGTTCTCCCGCGGGAGGATGAGATAAGGCGTTTTGCAGGGCGGATAGCGTGAGCTATTCGCCTTTTTTGTTTATGGCGGTTGGCGCTGACTGGCCTGGACTGTTGTACAGAGCGAGTATCGCAGGAGAAAACCGCGCAGCGTCGCCTGCCGGGGTTTTCTTCTTTTTCCCGTTGGGAAAAGGAGAATAAGGGAAACAGGCGGCCCGGGGCGCAGAATACGCTGGCGCGTACGCCCACCGTTCTTTGTCAGAGGCCCGCCTCTTTTTGTATCGCACTGTATCAACCTGCCAATCTCTTACACCCCGTTGCATAACGCGCTGTTTTGCAAATATCCCCTGTACATCGCCATGGTCTCCTGTAGGCATCACTTAACGATGAGGAGATCGCGTAAATGTTAACCCGAGTGTTGATTTCATCTTTCCTGATGGGCGCTTCGGCGACCTGCGCATGGGCAGAACGGCTGGACGGACTCAGCGCTGCGGATGTGCTGGGGCCTGCCGCCGTGGCGCCGCTGGAGCATCCCCAGCCGCCAGCCAGATTGATCGTCGATGCGCCGCTGGCGGGACCGCTGCGCAAAGGCGCGGTGTTCATCCAGTACCGCGCCGAGAACCTGCGCATCGAACCGGTGTTTGGACCGGATGCGCTAAAGGTCACGCCGCGTATCGGCCATATTCATGTGATCGTCGATGACAATCCATGGCACTGGGCGGACGCCAGCGGCGAACCGGTAATTCTGGTCGGGCTACCCGCTGGGAAGCACAAGGTGACCATTATCCTCGCCGATCCCACTCACAAACCGCTCGACAGCAAGACTATTGCCTTCACCGTACCAGCCCAGGGCGCACATCACTAACGCGCTAAGGAGAACGCCATGAAAACCCTCTTCCGCTCATCATTACTGGCCGCACTGGCCTTAACCGCGGTGAATTCCGCCGTCGCCGCCACAGAATCCGCCGCCAGCTACGCCGCCGAATTCAGCCATATTCATCAGATAAAAGCCGGAGTGCTCAACGTCGGGTATGTTGATATCGGGCCGCGCGATGGGCAGGCGGTGATCCTGCTGCACGGCTGGCCTTATGACATTCAAAGCTACGTAAGCGTTGCGCCGGAGCTTGCGGCCAAAGGCTATCGTGTCATCGTGCCCTATCTGCGCGGCTACGGCAGCACGCGCTTTTTGTCTGATCAAACGCCGCGTAACGGTCAACCGTCGGCGATGGCGTCAGATGTGGTGGCGCTGATGGATGCGCTTAATATTAAGCAGGCGGTGTTTGGCGGCTTTGACTGGGGCGCGCGCACCGCCGATATCGTGGCGGCGTTATGGCCGGAACGGGTAAAAGCGCTGGTGTCGGTCAGTGGCTATCTGATAAGCAGCCAGGAAGCAGGCCGCAGGCCGCTGCCGCCGCAGGCCGAACTGCAATGGTGGTATCAATTTTATTTTGCTACCGAGCGAGGCCGTCAGGGGTATGCCAACAATACTCATGATTTCGCCCGGCTTATCTGGCAGCAGGCCTCGCCCGGCTGGAAATTCAGCGACGCGATGTTTAACCAGAGCGCTAAAGCGCTGGATAACCCGGACCAGACTGCCATCACCATTAGCAACTACCGCTGGCGGCTTGGCCTGGAAAAAGGCGAGCAAAAGTATGATGCTTATGAGAAAAAGTTAGCCGCATTGCCGGTTATTAGCGTGCCGACTATCACCATTGAGGGGGATAACAACGGCGCGCCGCATCCGGCGCCGCAAGCGTATCGCGCGAAATTCAGCGGCAAATATGAGCATCGCACCTTCACCGGCAATATCGGACACAACCCGCCGGCAGAAGCGCCGCAGGATTTCGTCAAAGCCGTGGTGGATGCCGCCTCGCTGTAGCAGGCGAAGCGCCACCCGTTCCGGACCGGCCATGGCGCGCCGGTCTTTTTTGTGCAGGTCGCAGAGGGGAGGTTGTTTTGGAACATATTGATCATATCCTTGTGGTGGATGATGACCGGGATATTCGGGAACTGGTGACGGATTATCTGATTAAATCTGGCTACCGCGCTACCGGCGCCGCCAACGGTCGCGAAATGCGTGCGATCCTCTCCTCAGCCCACGTCGATTTGGTGGTGCTGGATATCATGATGCCGGGCGATGATGGCCTGACGCTGTGTCGCCAGCTGCGCAACGACACCCAGCGCAACCTGCCGGTGCTCATGCTCACCGCTCGCAGCGAAGAGACTGACCGCATCCTCGGGCTGGAAATGGGTGCCGACGACTACCTCATTAAGCCCTTCGTCGCGCGCGAGCTGCTGGCGCGAATTAAGGCGATTTTGCGTCGTACCCGCGCATTGCCGCCAAACCTGCAAATCACCGAAGCCGGACGTCTAATCGCGTTTGGCGACTGGCAGCTCGATACTTCGGCGCGTCACCTGATTGACAAAGAAGGGGTGATTGTTGCGCTGAGCGGCGCGGAATACCGTCTGTTGCGCGTATTTCTCGACCATCCGCAGCGCGTGCTTAATCGCGATCAACTGCTGAACCTGACCCAGGGCCGTGACGCCGAACTGTTTGAGCGTTCCATCGACCTGCTGGTGAGTCGCCTGCGTCAGCGGTTGCGCGAAGATGCGCGTGAACCTGTTTATATCAAAACGGTGCGCAGCGAAGGCTACGTGCTGGCCGCGCCCGTCATCATCAAAGAGGCGAACGCATGACCCTCTGGCCGCGATCGCTACTGTCGCGCCTGCTGATCATCGTTCTTGGCGGCATGTTGCTCGCGAATGCCGCCACACTCGCCAGCCTGATGATCGAGCGCATGAGCAGCGCCAGAACCGTGATGCTCGGTAATCTTGAATATGACGTAGCGACCAGCGTGGCGATCCTCGATCGTCTTCCCGCCGCAGAACGGCCGGCGTGGCTTGCGAAACTTGAGCGCGGCAACTATCGCTACGAACTGTCGCAGGGGGAGCCGGGGCCTTATCCCACCAGCTGGCGTGCGCGCGACGCGGTGCGTTCACTGCAGGAGACGCTCGGCGGAAAGTATCAGATGAGCATTCATGCGATCCCCGGTCCGCGCGAACATATCCAGGTGCATTTAACGCTGCACGATGGCGCACCGCTGACACTCGATCTCTGGCCGCGCATGCCGGCCATTGCGCGCTGGCTGCCGCTGGTGCTGGCGGTGCAGCTTTTGCTGCTGCTGGGCTGCGCATGGCTGGCGGTGCGTCAGGTGGTGCGGCCGTTTATGCGCTTTACCCGGGCGGTCGATGCGCTTAAGCCCGCTGCCGCCAGCGCGCAGATCATGCCTGAAACGGGACCGGCGGAGGTGCAGCAGGCGGCGCGCGCGTTTAATGCGATGCAGACGCGCATACAGGATCATCTCCGGGAGCGCGCGCAGATCCTGGCGGCAATCTCCCACGACTTGCAAACCCCGATCACCCGCATGAAGCTGCGCGTTGAAATGACGGATCAACCGGAGTTGCGCGATAAGCTGCTGGGGGATCTTGATAACATGAGCCGGTTGGTTCGCGAGGGGATCGCCTATGCGCGTTCGGCGCAGGTGCCGCAGGAGGAGCGCCAGAGCGTAAGCCTTAACGCCTTCCTTGACAGCGTGGCTTGCGATTATCAGGACGTTGGAAAAGCGGTGACTTTTGTTCCCTGTAACGGCCGCGATATTTTCGCCGTACGACCGCAGGCGCTGCGCCGCATCATGACGAACTTGCTCGATAACGCGCTTAAGTTTGGTGATAAGGCGGAAATTCAGCTTGATTTTCCGCAGGCCGACTGCGTGGCGATTAGCGTGCGGGATAACGGGCCGGGCATTGCGGAAAATGAACTGCAGGCGGTGCTGGAGCCGTTCTATCGCGTGGAAAGCTCCCGTAATCGCCACACCGGCGGCACAGGGTTGGGGCTTGCGATAGCCGCACAGCTGGTAAGCCAGATGGCCGGCTCGCTGCGGCTAACCAATCGCCCCGAAGGCGGGCTCGAGGCGCTCATCATTTTGCGGCAAAACGATTTGTAGCCTTTTGTATCTCCGACGCCGTGACATATACAACCTGACAAAACGGGCGCAACCGGAAACAGCCTGAACACATGCGGTGGGTTAAATGGGCGGACTGCCAGCAAGCGCAGTCGTTAATCCACCGTTATGAGGTTCACTATGAAAGCATGTGCCAGACTCTTCTCCGCCAGCCTGTTGGCGCTCTGCGCCGCACAGGCCGTTCACGCGCAGTCTCCCCACTCTGTGGTGCTGGTGCACGGCGCTTTCGCCGATGGCAGCAGCTGGGAACGCGTCATCGCGAAGCTGCAAGCCAAAAACGATGAGGTTATCGCCGTCCAGCTGCCGCTTACGTCATTACGTGACGATGTCGCCGCTACGCAGCGCGCCATTGCCCGGGCGCACGGCGATGTGGTGCTGGTCGGTCACTCCTGGGGCGGGACGGTCATCACCGAGGCCGGCGATAACGCGAAAGTGAAAGCCCTGGTCTACGTCGCCGCGTTCGCCCCTGACAAAGGTCAGTCTACTGGCGAACTGGCCAGCAGCTATCCGGCGCCGCCGGGCAGCGCGGCGCTGGCTACGACGTCCGACGGTTTTCTTTACCTTCCCGCACCGGCGCTGGCGCGGGATTTCGCTCCCGATCTTCCTTCAGCGCAGCAGCGCCGGCTGCCAGTAACGCAGGGGCCGATTCGCGCCGCCGCCTTTAGCGATAAGGTGACGCACGCCGCCTGGGCGCAAAAGCCGAGCTGGTATCTGGTGAGTACGCAGGATCGAATGATTAACCCGGACCTCGAACGGGCAATGGCGAAAAAAATCCATGCGCAAACTCGTGAGGTGGCGGCCAGCCATGTGTCGATGCTGAGCCAGCCCGATAGCGTGGCGAATATCATTCTCGCTGCTGTCGGCCAGGCAAAATAAGGAGGCCTTTATGATACTGACAATTGCATTCCTGGCGGGGATGTTGACGCTGCTCAGCCCCTGCACGTTACCAGTGATTCCGTTTGTTTTCGCCAGCGCACGTGGGAGCAAGGCGCAACTGCTGGCGTTGCTGGGCGGCATGGTGCTGATGTTTACCGTCGTCGCGCTGCTGGTGTCCGTAGCCAGTCACTGGGTAGTCCGCATCACTGCGGTGGGGCGCTGGGTCGCGCTGGCGTTTCTTGCCGTTACTGCGTTGACGCTGTTGTCGCCGCGCATAGCGCAACTCGCCGCCCGACCGTTCGTTGCGCTTGGCAACCAGATAAATGACGCCAGCCAGCGCCGTGGCGGCTTACTGGCTGCGCTGCTCGCGGGGATGGCCACGGGCATGCTGTGGTCGCCCTGCGCCGGACCGGTGCTGGGGGCGATTCTGAGCCTGGCGGCGACAGGAGAAAAACCGCTTGCAGTGGGCGTGTTGCTGGCGGCGTACGGCAGCGGCGCGGCGCTGATGCTGGCTTTGCTCTCTTTCGCCGGCCGTGGGCTGACCGCCCGTCTGCGCCCTGGTCTGGCCTTCACCGCCCGTTTGCGGCAGGTCGCGGGCGTGCTGATGCTGGCCTCGGTGGCGTTGATAGCCAGCGGTTCGCAAAACCTGCTGCAAAATGGACCGGTGTTTGTGCAGCGCCTGGAACAGCGCCTGAGCCAGTGGGCGCCTGAGCCGACGACAAAGGTTCGCCTCGAACCGGTGGTGATGCCGCAAACCTCCAGCGCCTTACCCTCGCTCGATGGCGGCACCGCCTGGCTGAACGGCGCGCCGTTGAACCGCGATGCGCTCAAAGGCAAAGTGGTGCTGGTGGATTTCTGGACTTACGACTGCATTAATTGCCAGCACACCTTGCCGCACGTGAGAGAGTGGGCCAATAAGTATAAGGCTGAGGGGCTGGTGGTGGTCGGCGTGCATACGCCAGAATATCCGTGGGAGCGTGACATCAACGCCGTGAAGCGCGCCATCGCACAGTGGCAATTGCCCTACGCGGTGGTGGCGGACAACCACTACAACATCTGGAACCGCTTCGGCAACCAGTACTGGCCTGCGCATTATCTTTTTGATGCGCACGGGCAGCTACGCTATACCGCGTTTGGCGAAGGGAATTATGCAGAGCAGGAAAGGGTGATTCAGCAATTGTTGAAAGAAGGGCGGGCATGAGGAGACCAGGCGGCCCGCATGTCAGGTTGACGTAGGGCGGATAAACCCTCCGCCAGCATCTTCGCCAGGCTGGGTAGAGTGGCAGGGCGGTAAAGGGTTTCGTTCATCCGGGCATTGGCGACCTGCGTCTCCTTCTTTCCCGTAAACCTGCTAAGAGGGCTCGCCGCAGCCCTTTTAGCCATCCCGGCTCGCAAAAGCGCCCCTTGCCGGACAAATCTTTCGTTCTGTCATCTGGCTACAGGTCGGTGGGATTGCCGTTACCTGGCCCGTTCATGGGACGCTCTCTTTACTATTTCCGCCAGCCCTGAACCTATAAGAAATGATTATTCCCAGCCTGCTCCTCCATCTTATTTAATTATGCGGCAAAGCCTTGCACATTTATGAAGCACCTTTGCACTATTGCCGCACCTGATTCCTTTTCATTCATGCTTTGTAATAAAAATAAATAAATCTACGTTTCCATCATTTTTAAATATCTGTTTGAAAAATATAATTTTATTAATTATGGCATTGTAATTGCTAAAGCTATCTCATCTTGTATACCAGATGGGATGCCAGCAGATGACAATCGCGCAACCGCTTTTTTCGCCATTAACCCTTACTGAATGGCGCAGGGAATTTCTTAACGACCCGAAACGTATTACGGAAATCTACGCCGCGTTTAATACAACCGAAGAAAATAACGATCCGGCGTGGATCTTCAAAGCCACCCAGCCGCTTATCGTAAGCCAGATTGAGCGCCTGTTAACGGCGCTGGCGTCGGGTGAAAAAACGCTGGAGGATTTCCCGCTCTTCGGCGTGCCCTTCGCGGTGAAAGATAATATCGATGTGGCGCAGATGCCCACCAGCGCGGCTTGTCCCGCCTTTACCCGGTTGGCGGAGCAGGACGCGACCGTCGTGGCGAAGCTCAAGGCCGCAGGCGCCATCGCCATTGGCAAAACCAACCTCGATCAGTTCGCAACCGGGCTGGTGGGCACCCGTTCGCCTTATGGCGCGGTGCCGAATACGTTTAATGCGGACTACGTCAGCGGCGGCTCCAGTTCCGGCTCCGCCTCGGTCGTCGCCCGCGGCCTTGCGGCGTTCGCGCTGGGCACCGATACCGCCGGTTCCGGGCGCGTTCCGGCGGGCTTTAACAATATTGTCGGGCTGAAGCCCACCAAAGGCTGGCTCTCCACCCACGGCGTGGTGCCCGCCTGCCGCCTGAACGACTGCGTTTCGGTCTTTGCGCTGACCGTTGAAGATGCTTATACCGTGGCGCGCATTGCGGGCGGTTACGACGAGCAGGATGCCTATTCCCGTGCCAACCCGCACACTGCGCCCGCCCGTTTCGCCGCGACGCCCCGTCTCGCCATCCCGGATACGCTGGAGTTCTACGGCGACAGCCAGAGTCAGGCGGCGTTTGAGAGAAGCGTGGCGCGTCTGCAGGCGCTTGGCGCACAGCTGGTGCCAATTGATTTCACGCCGTTTCGCGAACTGGCGGAGCAGCTTTACGCCGGCGCATGGGTCGCGGAGCGCACCGTGGCGGTAGGCGCTATTCTGCAAAGTCAGCCGGAGGCGATGGACCCGACAGTGCGCGGCATTGTGGAAAGCGGGTTGCGCTTTAGCGCCTGCGACGCCTGGCGGGCCGAGTACGCCCGTGCGGCGCTTTCACGCCTTATCCAGTCGCAACTTGCTGATTTCGATGCGCTGGTGGTGCCGACATCGCCAACCATTCATACGCTCGAAGAGATGAAAGAGGAGCCGGTGCGCTACAACTCGCACTTTGGCTACTACACCAACTTCACCAACCTTGCCGACCTCTGCGCGCTGGCGCTGCCGGGCGATTTCCGCGACGACGGCCTGCCTGCGGGCATCACGCTTATTGCCCCTGCCTGGCGTGATGCAGCGCTGGCCCATTTTGGCGTGCTCTGGCAGCAGGCCGTGATGCTGCCGCTCGGCGCGACGAACAAAGCGCTGCCTGCGCCGCAGCCCGCCTTGCGCAGCGACGCGCATGTCCGCCTGGCGGTGGTCGGCGCGCACCTGCGCGGCATGCCGCTTAATTTCCAGCTCACCACCCGCGACGCGGTCTTTATTGAAGAGACCACCACCGACGCCAGCTACCGGCTCTATGCGCTTGCCAATACCACGCCGCCGAAGCCTGGCCTTGCGCGCATGTCCGGGGGAGCGCCGATTGCGGTGGAGCTGTGGGACATCCCGCTCGCCCGTTTTGGGGAATTTGTGGCGGAGATCCCCGCGCCGCTCGGCATCGGCACGCTCACGCTTGCCGACGGGCGCCTGGTGAAAGGGTTTATTTGCGAGCCGCAGGCGCTGACTGACGCCGCGGATATCACCCCCTGGGGCGGCTGGAAAGCCTGGCTCGCCCGTCACCAGAGCGCCTGAGGAGAGCCTATGTTTACCACCGTCTTAATCGCCAACCGGGGCGAAATCGCCTGTCGCGCCATTCGCACCCTGAAGAAAATGGGTATTAAAAGCGTCGCGGTCTATTCCGATGCGGACCGCAACGCGCAGCACGTTACCGATGCCGATATCGCCATCGCGCTGGGCGGCGAGAAGGCGAGCGAAAGCTATCTAGACGTCGATAAAATCCTCAGCGCCGCGAAAGCGAGCGGGGCGCAGGCGATTTTCCCCGGCTACGGTTTTCTCTCTGAACGGGCGGAGTTCGCCGCCGCCTGCGAGGCGGCCGGGCTGGTCTTTATCGGCCCCACCCCGCAACAGATTGCCGACTTTGGCTTGAAGCACAGCGCCCGCGCGCTTGCCAGCAAAGCCGGGGTGCCGATGACGCCCGGCACGGGGCTTTTACAGACGCTGGAAGAAGCCTGCCTTGCGGCGGCGGAGATAGGTTATCCGGTGATGCTGAAGACCACCGCCGGTGGCGGCGGCATCGGCCTGACCCGCTGCGCCGACGACGTTGCGCTGCGGGAAGCGTGGGAAAGCGTGAAGCGCCAGGGGCAACAGTTTTTCAGCGATGACGGCGTCTTCCTTGAGCGTTTCGTCGATCGCGCCCGTCATCTTGAGGTGCAGATTTTAGGCGACGGCAAAGGACGCGTGGCGGCGCTCGGCGAGCGCGACTGTTCGCTGCAGCGCCGCAACCAGAAAGTGGTGGAGGAGACCCCGGCGCCCAACCTGCCGCAGGCGACGCGCGACGCGCTGCACGCGGCGGCGGTCGCCCTTGGCGAATCGGTCAACTACCGCAGCGCAGGCACCGTGGAGTTTATTTACGACGCCCGCAGCGATGAGTTCTGGTTCCTTGAGGTCAATACCCGTTTACAGGTAGAGCACCCGGTGACCGAATGCGTTACCGGATTGGATCTTATCGAATGCATGGTTAACGTCGCGGCGGGCGAACCGCTGGCGTGGGCGGCGCTCGACCGCGCGCCGCAGGGGGCGGCCATTGAAGTGCGCCTGTATGCAGAAGATCCGCTGAAAAACTTTCAGCCAAGCCCAGGCGTTCTGACCGACGTCTCTTTCCCGTCCGATGTGCGGGTGGACGGCTGGGTATCAACCGGTTCGGAGGTGAGCGCCTTTTACGATCCGATGATCGCCAAAATCATCGTGCACGGCGAAGACCGTCAGCAGGCGCTTGAAAAACTCAACGCCGCGCTTAACGCCACCCGCCTGCACGGCATCGCCACCAACCTCGATTACCTGCGCCAGATTGTGACGCTGCCGGAGTTCAACGCGGGCGTTATGTGGACGCGGCTGCTTGATGAGGTGAGCTATGAGGCTCACGCCATCGAAGTGCTGGAGCCGGGCACCTGGAGCAGCGTGCAGGATTATCCGGGCCGTACCGGTTACTGGGACATCGGCGTGCCGCCTTCAGGGCCGATGGACGATTTCGCCTTTCGACTGGCCAACCGCATTGTCGGCAACCATCCGCACGCCGCCGGGCTGGAATTTACCCTGCAGGGGCCGACGCTGCGTTTTCACAGCGACGCCACCATCGCGCTGACGGGCGCCGATTGCCCGGCGACGCTGGATGATGAACCGGTGGAGTACTGGCAGCCGGTGGTGGTGAAAGCGGGGCAGACGCTGACGCTTGGTCGCGCCCGCGCGGGCTGTCGCACCTATCTTGCGGTGCGCAACGGCATTGACGTGCCGGTTTACCTCGGCAGCCGTTCCACCTTCGCCCTTGGGCAGTTTGGCGGCCACGCCGGACGCACGCTGAAGGTGGCGGACATTCTGGCTATCTCGCGCCCGGAACTCGCCGCCTGCACCACGCCGCCGCCCATCGCGCTGCCGCAAAAGCCGGAGCCGGCGCTGCTGCCGCACTATGGCGAGGTGTGGGATATCGGCGTGCTTTACGGGCCGCACGGCGCGCCGGATTTCTTCACCCCGGCATCGATGAACGCCTTTTTCGACGCCGAATGGCAGGTGCATTACAACTCTAACCGCCTTGGCGTGCGGCTGGTGGGGCCGAAACCGGAGTGGACCCGGGCGGATGGCGGCGAAGCGGGGCTGCACCCGTCAAACGTGCATGACTGTGAATACGCCATCGGGGCGATTAACTTCACCGGCGATTTTCCGGTGATCCTCACCCGTGACGGCCCAAGCCTCGGCGGCTTCGTCTGCCCGGTGACTATCGCGAAAGCGGAGCTGTGGAAGGTCGGGCAGGTAAAGCCTGGCGACCGCATTCGCTTTCATCCCGTCAGCTTTGAGCACGCCCAGTCGCTGGAGATAGCGCAGCAGGTGGCGGTAACCAACCTGTGCGCCGTGGGCGCGCTGCCGGATGGCCGTGTTTCCACTGCACCCAGCGCCACCTCGAGCGCGGCGATTTTAGCCGAAGTGCCCGCGCAGAACGGGCTCCCTGCCGCGGTATGGCGACAGGCGGGCGATAACTACATCCTGATCGAGTATGGCGACAACGTGATGGATCTGGCGCTGCGCCTGCGGGTGCATCTGCTGATGCAGGCGATCCGCGCAAGCGGCGTGGCGGGCGTCGAGGAGCTTTCACCGGGCGTGCGTTCTTTACAGGTGCGCTACGACAGCCAGCGCATTTCGCAAACGCAGTTGATGACGCTGCTGCTTGGCCTTGAGAAACAGCTCGGCGACGTCAGCGAGCTGAAAATTCCGTCGCGCATCGTCCATCTGCCGATGGCCTTTGAAGACAGCGCGACCCTTGCCGCCGTGGAGCGTTATCAGCAAACGGTGAGAAGCGAAGCGCCGTGGCTGCCGAACAACGCCGATTTCATCTGCCGCGCCAACGGGCTGTCCAGCCGTGATGAGGTGCAGCGGATCATTTTCGACGCGAGCTATCTTGTCCTGGGGCTTGGCGACGTTTATCTCGGCGCGCCCTGCGCGGTGCCGGTTGACCCGCGCCACCGCCTGCTCAGTTCGAAATATAACCCGGCGCGCACCTGGACTGCCGAAGGCACCGTGGGTATTGGCGGCATGTATATGTGCATTTACGGCATGGACTCCCCCGGCGGCTATCAGCTGGTGGGGCGCACGCTGCCTATCTGGAACAAGTTCCTGAAAAACGCCCAGTTTGGCGAGGCGCCGTGGCTGCTGACGTTTTTCGACCAGGTGCGCTTCTACCCGGTGAGCGAGGCGGAGCTGACGGCGCTGCGCGACGCTTTCCGCGAAGGCCGCGCGCAGATCCGCATTGAAGAGAGCGAGTTCGATTTCGCCGCTTACCGCCGTTTCCTTGATGAAAACGCTGACGACATCGCCGCGTTCCGCGAACGCCAGCAGGCGGCCTTCAGCGCCGAAGTGGCGCACTGGCAGGCGCAGGAGAGCGCGGCGGTAGAGCGGGCGCTGCAGGCCGAGGAAGTGATCGAAGAGGATCAGACCGGTCATCTGGTGAGCGCCGATCTCAACGGCAACATCTGGAAGATCCTGGTCGAGCCGGGCCAGAGCGTGCGTCAGGGCGAGCCGCTGGTGGTCGTGGAGGCGATGAAAATGGAGCTGATGGTCCATGCGCCTTGCGACGGCACCGTCTCGCGCATCAGTTGCCAGCAGGGGCGGCCCGTGGGTCCCGGCGACGCGCTGCTGTGGCTCGATATCGCAAGCTGATAGTGAACCCTGAGCCCGAACAGGCCGCGAGCGGGCGGGCAACGCGCCACCCGCGCAAACAGAGAGAACGCACATGCAGCCAACCTGGCAAACGTCAGAACAACCCGGTCAACGCCGCGCGGAGGGACAGGGCGAGCGTATCTACCGACTGCTGAAACAGGAGATTTTCGAGTTCCTGCTGCTGCCGGGCGATCGCTTCAGCGAAAACGACCTCGCGGCGCGGATGGGCGCGAGTCGCACGCCGGTGCGTCAGGCGCTGCACCGGCTCGAACAGGAAGGCTATCTCGACGTGCAGCCGCGCAGCGGCTGGCAGGTGAGGCCCATTGATTTCGACCATCTTGAGGCGCTCTACGACCTGCGCGTGGTGCTGGAAATGGAGGCGGTCGGGCGGCTTTGCGCGCTGCCCGCCGACGTGCGTCCGCTGCCGCTGCAGATGCTCAGGCACATCTGGATAGAGAGCCCGCCGCTCGCCGACTGGGCGACCGTCGCGAGTTTTGACGAGCAGTTTCATATGACGCTGCTGGATGCGGCGGGCAACCCGGAGATGGCGCGGGTTCATCGCGACGTGACCGAGAAAATTCGCATCGTGCGCCGCATGGATTTCACCCAGGCGTCGCGCATCAGCGCCACTTACGCCGAGCACGGCCAGATCCTGCTCGCCATTCTCGAACGCAATCTGAAGGAGGCCCGCGCCCGGCTGCACGACCATATCGCCCAAAGCCAGAAAGAGGTTCGCAAAATTACGCTCCACGCGCTGCACCAGGCGCGGCGGGAGACGCGAGATTAACCGTACACACAGCACACACTATGGGAGTCATCGTTATGCATCGTCGTACCTTGTTAAAAGCTTTTGCCCTTTCCGCGTCGGTGGTCAGCATGGGGTTCGCCTTCAGCGCGCAGGCCGCCGAAACCATTAAAGTCGGCATTATGCATTCGCTGTCCGGCACCATGGCCATCTCCGAAACGCCGCTCAAAGACGTGGCGCTGATGACCATCGATGAGATCAACGCCAAAGGCGGGGTGCTGGGCAAAAAACTCGAGCCGGTGGTGGTCGACCCGGCCTCCAACTGGCCGCTGTTCGCCGAAAAAGCCCGCCAGCTGCTGACGCAGGATAAAGTCGCCGCCGTCTTCGGCTGCTGGACCTCCGTTTCGCGCAAATCGGTGTTGCCGGTGTTTGAAGAGCTCAATGGCTTACTGTTCTACCCGGTGCAGTATGAAGGCGAGGAGATGTCGCCCAACGTCTTTTATACCGGCGCCGCGCCGAACCAGCAGGCTATCCCGGCGGTGGAATACCTGATGAGCGAAGATGGCGGCAGCGCGAAGCGCTTCTTCCTGCTCGGCACCGACTATGTCTACCCACGCACCACTAATAAAATCCTGCGCGCCTTCCTGCATTCCAAAGGGGTTCAGGATAAAGACATCGAAGAGGTCTATACGCCGTTTGGCTACAGCGACTACCAGACCATCGTCGCCAATATCAAGAAGTTCTCCGCAGGCGGCAAAACCGCCGTGGTTTCCACCATTAACGGCGACTCTAACGTGCCGTTCTACAAAGAGCTGGCCAACCAGGGGCTGAAGGCGACCGACGTGCCGGTAGTGGCCTTCTCGGTCGGCGAAGAGGAGCTGCGCGGCATCGACGCCAAACCGCTGGTCGGCAACCTCGCGGCCTGGAACTACTTCGAGTCAGTGGATAACCCGGCGAACCAGAAGTTTGTGGCGGATTACAAGGCTTACGCGAAAGCGCACAAGCTGCCGAACGCCGATACCGTGGTGACCAACGACCCGATGGAGGCGACGTATGTCGGCATCCATATGTGGGCGCAGGCGGTGGAAAAAGCGGGCACGACGGATGTGGACAAGGTGCGCGCGGCGATGGCGGGGCAATCCTTCAAAGCGCCTTCAGGCTTTACCCTGACCATGGACGCCACCAACCATCATCTGCACAAGCCGGTCATGATTGGCGAAATTGAAAGCAACGGTCAGTTTAACGTGGTGTGGCAGACCGACGAGCCGGTTCGCGCCCAGCCCTGGAGCCCGTACATTCCGGGCAACGATAAAAAATCGGACCAGCCGATCAAGACCGCCAGCAACTAATTCGCCGTTCACAGGGAGGCTGCGGCTTCCCCTCAACCTGACCCTCTCCCCGTTGGGGAGAGGGAAGCGGTCGGCGCAGGAGGGGCGGGACGGCCCTGGCCTGCTCGTTTTTCTCCCTCGCCCCTTTGGGGAGAGGACCGGGGTGAACGGCCATTTTCACGCCGCCGCGCCACGGAACGGGTAAGCAACGCGTCGCCCACCACAGGCCCTGCACGTTATACGGGCTCACAAGGAGACCATTATGAAACTGATACGCTGGCTGATAATGGCCGTCTGGCTGCTGCCCTGTCTGGCCAACGCCGCGGACGCCGACGCCTTCGCCGCCGCCAGCCGTTCGCAGCAAACGGCGCTGCTGGAGCGTTGGGCCGCCGCGCCGGATGCCGCCCGTATCCCGCTGCTCGCCGCGCTGGCGCAGGAGAGCGTGGTGCTGGATGGCGAAAAACACCCTTTCGCGCAAACCGGCGATACATTAACGCCGCTTGGTTCGGCGCAAGCGCCGCAGGGCGAGGTTAAAAAGCTGCGTCTGACAAATCGTCTGCGCAATCTGGTAGCGGGCGCGCTGGCAAGCCACCGGCTGGTAAGTGACAACGTCACGCAAAGATTGCAGGCCGCGCAGGCGCTGGGTCGCGATGCGACGCCTGATATGCTGCCGTTGCTGGCGGCGCGCTACAAAACAGAACCCGATGCGCGTGTGAAATCGGCGCTGGCAAGCGCGCTTGCCGCGCTCCAGCTGGCAAGCCCCGACGCCGCGGTGCGCCTTAATGCCGTCACGCTGCTGGGAGAGTCGGCCGACCCGGAAACTCAGGCGCGGCTGCAACCCTTTACCGACGCCAGCCACGAGCCGGACGCCCGCGTGCGCGACGCGGCGACGGAAAGCCTGCGCACCATCCAGCACCGGCTGTGGCTGGGGGAACTGCTCGGCCAGGCGTTTATGGGGCTTTCGCTCGGCTCCATTTTGCTGCTGGCGGCACTGGGGCTTGCCATCACGTATGGCTTGCTTGGGGTCATTAACATGGCGCATGGCGAGATGCTCATGCTCGGTGCTTACTCCACCTGGCTTGTTCAGAACGCCGTTGCGCAGCTTGCCCCGCAGTGGCTTTTTCTTTATCCGGTTTTCGCTCTGCCGGTCGCTTTTCTGGTGACTGCCGGGGTAGGCATGATGCTTGAGCGCACCGTCATTCGCCATCTCTATGGCCGCCCGCTGGAGACGCTGCTCGCCACCTGGGGCATCAGCCTGATGCTGATTCAGCTGGTGCGGATGGCCTTTGGCGCGCAGAACGTCGAGGTGGCGAACCCGGCGTGGCTTTCGGGCGGCGTGCAGCTGTTGCCTAACCTTATCCTGCCCTGGAACCGCGTGGTGGTGATTGGTTTTGTGCTGCTGGTGCTGTTCTTTACCTGGCTCATCCTCAACAAAACCCGCCTTGGCATGAACGTGCGCGCGGTGACGCAAAACCGGTCCATGGCTGCCTGCTGCGGCGTGCCCACCGGGCGTGTCGATATGCTGGCCTTTGGCCTTGGCTCCGGCATTGCGGGCCTCGGCGGCGTGGCGCTCTCGCAGCTTGGCAACGTCGGGCCGGAGCTCGGTCAGGGGTATATCATCGACTCGTTCCTGGTGGTGGTACTGGGCGGCGTCGGCCAGCTTGCCGGCAGCGTGGCTGCCGCCTTCGGCCTTGGCATCTTCAATAAAATTCTCGAACCGCAGACCGGCGCCGTGCTTGGCAAGATCCTGATTCTGGTGCTGATCGTGCTGTTTATTCAGAAGCGTCCGCAGGGGCTGTTCGCCCTGAAAGGGAGGGTCATCGACTAATGAGCCAGCCACTTACGTTAACACTTGCGCGTAAGGCGCCGCGCCTGAGCCTGTGGCTTGGCGGCCTGCTGCTGGCGGCGCTGTTGCTGCTGCCATTTCTGGCGCTGCTGCCTGCAAGCCATCCGCTGAGCCTCTCCACCTATACGCTGACGCTGCTTGGCAAAATGCTCTGCTACGCCACCGTCGCGGTGGCGCTGGATCTGGTCTGGGGCTACGCCGGTATGCTGTCGCTCGGCCACGGGCTTTTCTTCGCGCTCGGCGGCTATGCGATGGGCATGTACCTGATGCGCCAGGCGGCGGGCGAAGGGTTGCCTGCATTTATGTCGTTTCTCTCCTGGAGCGAGCTGCCCTGGTTCTGGTGGGGTACGCAGCACTTCGCCTGGGCGATGGCGCTGGTGGTGCTCATCCCGGGCGGGCTGGCGCTGCTTTTCGGCTGGTTCGCCTTTCGCTCCAAAATCAAAGGGGTCTATTTCTCCATCATGACCCAGGCGCTGACCTTCGCCGGCATGCTGCTGTTCTTTCGCAATGAGACCGGCTTTGGCGGCAATAACGGCTTTACCGGCTTCACCACGCTGCTTGGCTTTTCCATTACCGCGACCGGCACGCGCATCGCGCTGTTTATCGCCACCGTGCTGCTGTTGCTGCTGAGCCTGGCGTTGGGGTTTACGCTTGCGCGCAGCAAGTTTGGCCGCGTGTTGACGGCGGTGCGCGACGCGGAAAACCGGCTGATGTTCTGCGGCTACGACCCGCGCGGCTTTAAGCTGCTGGTCTGGACGCTCTCCGCCGTGCTCTGCGGGCTTGCGGGCGCGCTCTATGTGCCGCAGGTGGGGATAATCAACCCCGGTGAGATGTCGCCAACCAACTCTATCGAAGCCGCCATCTGGGTGGCGCTCGGCGGGCGCGGCTCGCTGGTGGGGCCAGTAATCGGCGCGCTGGCGGTTAACGGCGCGAAGAGTTTTTTCACCGTGCTGATGCCGGAGTACTGGCAGCTCTTTCTCGGGCTGATTTTTATTCTCGTCACGCTCTTTTTGCCGCGCGGGGTGATTGGCCTGCTTCGTAGAGGAGAAAAATAATGCAGCCGGATGAAGGGCTTTTTACCCGTCAGCACCTGACGGATCGCTTCCGGGAACAGACCGACCCGGTGTTGCAGCTTGAGAACATCAACGTCAACTTCGACGGTTTTCAGGCGCTGACGAACTTAACGCTGAACATCGGCGTAGGGGAACTGCGCTGTGTGATAGGCCCGAACGGCGCGGGGAAAACCACGCTGATGGATGTCATCACCGGGAAAACGCGGCCGCAAAGCGGCAGGGCGATTTACGATCAGTCCAGCGATTTAACCTCGCTCGACCCTATCACCATCGCGCAGAAAGGCATCGGCCGAAAATTTCAGAAGCCGACGGTGTTTGAAGCGCTCACGGTGTTTGAAAACCTGGAGATTGCGCAAAAGGGCGACAAGTCGGTCTGGGCGAGCCTGCGGGCAAAGCTTGGCTGTGAACAGCGTGACCGTATCGACGCCATGCTCGCCACGCTTCGCCTTGGCGCGGAGCGGGGCCGACAGGCGGGGGCGCTTTCCCACGGGCAGAAGCAGTTTCTGGAAATCGGCATGCTGCTGATTCAGGATCCGCACCTGCTGTTGCTGGACGAGCCCGCGGCAGGCATGACGGATGCGGAAACCGAATACACCGCGGAGCTGTTTCGCGAGCTGGCAGGCAAACACTCGCTGATGGTGGTGGAGCACGATATGGGTTTTGTGGAAACCATTGCCGACCGGGTGACGGTGCTGCATCAGGGGCAGGTGCTGGCGGAAGGCTCGCTCAAAGAGGTGCAGCAGAACGAGCAGGTGATTGAGGTCTATCTCGGACGCTAAGGAGCCGCGATGTTAGAAGTGAGTGAAATAAACCAGTACTACGGCGGTAGCCATATCCTTCGCGGCGTCTCGTTTGAGGCCCGCATCGGCGAAGTAACCTGCCTGCTCGGGCGCAACGGCGTGGGTAAAAGCACGCTGCTGAAATGTTTGATGGGGCTCGTGCCGGCGCGCACCGGCGCGGTGAACTGGCAGGGCAAAGCCATTACGCGATACAAGCCGCACCAGCGCGTGCAGGCAGGCATTGCTTATGTGCCGCAGGGGCGCGAGATTTTCCCGCGCCTGACGGTGGAGGAGAACCTGCTGATGGGGCTGTCGCGCTTTAACGGCGCGCAGGCGAAAGCGGTGCCGGAGGAGATTTACGCGCTGTTCCCGGTGCTTAAAGAGATGAAGCAGCGCCGGGGCGGCGATCTCTCCGGCGGTCAGCAACAGCAGCTCGCCATCGGTCGCGCGCTCGCCTGCCGTCCGCAACTGTTAATCCTTGATGAGCCAACCGAAGGGATCCAGCCTTCGGTTATCAAAGAGATTGGCGCGGTTATCCGCCAGCTCGCCTCACGGGGCGATATGGCTATTTTGCTGGTAGAGCAGTTTTATGATTTCGCCGCCGGCCTTGCCGATAACTATCTGGTGATGTCCCGCGGCGCGATAGTCCAGCGCGGGCAGGGTGAAAATATGGAAACCGACGGGGTGCGAGGGCTGGTGGCGATTTAAAAGGTGCTTTTTGAAGCCTCTCTTAAAGTGTTATATTGAGTGCTTTAAGAGGAGAGTGACTATGCCTTTTCGAATTCTGGCCCATACCGCCGCCAGCATCACCGATCTCAAGCGAAACCCAATGGGTACAGTGCAGGAAGGGGACGGCGATGCTGTGGTTATCCTTAACCGTAATGAGCCTGCCTTTTATTGCGTGCCGCCCGCGCTCTACGCGTATTTGATGGAGCTGGCTGAAGACGCGGAACTGGCGAAAATTGTCGAGGCGCGTAAAAACGGCGATACGGTTGAGGTCAACCTGGATGACTTATAAATTATTTTTTGAAGTGCATGCCCTGGCGGAGTGGAAGAAGCTTGGGCATAACGTCCGCGAAGAGTTTAAAAAAGCGCTGGCGAAGCGGCTGGAACATCCCCGTGTTCCTGCCGCCCGCCTGCATGGCTACAAAGATTGCTACAAAATCAAACAACGCGCCTCAGGCTATCGGCTGGTTTATCAGGTTAAGGATGAAACCATTACCGTACTGGTACTCAGTGTTGGTAAAAGAGAACGTAATGCTGTTTATAATCAAATTGATAAACGGATCTAGCCCGCCTGCATTACCCCCACCGGTTTCACACGCATGCCTTTCAGCATCATCAGATACGCGATTAACGAGCAGACCATCAGCGCCGCAAACAGCGACCAGGCGGGAAAGTTGGTCAGCATCACGCCGGTGAAGAGCGGATTACACGCCGCCCCCAGCCAGCCGAGCGACTGGACCGAGAAGTAGCCCGCTTTCAGGCCCGGCGGCGCGATATTGTCGATAAGCATGTATTCGCCCGGCACATAAATCACTTCGCCCACGGTGAAGATGGCTGCCGCCAGCCCCCACATCCAGAGCGACGTGCCGGAAAAGAGAAACCCGGCCAGCCCCAGCATGAAGCAGAGCGTGCCGTAAAACATCAGCCGACGAATGTTATCGGCGCGAATGTGCTTGCCCACGAAGTACTGCAGCGAAACCACCAGAACGGCGTTAACGGGCAGCACCACGGCGACCACCTGCTGGGCCAGCGCGCTGTCGGAAAAGGTTAAAACGTACTGGGAAATACAGATAGCGAACGACCCCGCCACCAGCGACCCCAGAAACGCCGAGCCGGTAAACCAGAGCAGCCGCTGGTCGCGCCACAGTAGAGAAAGCGGCGGCGCAGCCGCAGGCGCCGAGCCGGCGCCCGCCATCGAGGAGACGCGCAGGACAAACAGCAGGATCATCACTAACGCCATCGTCGCGGTGAACGCAGCCAGCCAGAAAGGCATATTCAACCCGTAAAGCACAAGCCAGGTGGCTATCGGCGGGCCGATGGTCCAGCCGATATTGACGAAGGTGTAGTTAAGGGAAAAAATCCGCGCCCGGGCGCTCACGCTCAGGGTGTCGGAAAAATAGCTTTTCAGCACGGTGGAGAACACCGAGTAAGCGCAGTTGATGGTCGCAAAGAGCAGGACCACCAGCGTGGCGTTGCCCGCAAGCGGAATGGCGGCGAAGCCTGCGATAAATATCGCGATAGCTATCAGCATATAGCGCTTTTTATCAAAACGGTCCGCCAGCACGCCGAAGCCTAAGCTGAACAGCACGCCAAGCGTCATGGCGAGGCTCAATGCCGCACCCACGCCATCAACAGACATCTGATAAGCCTTCGACAGATAAATCGCCATAAAGGGCAGCGTGGCGCCGCGTCCAATAGTCAGCAACAGAGAAGAGAAAAGCAGCGTGGCGGTCGATTTATTCTTTTTCGAGAGCATTTTCTTATCTTTTTAACGGGAGGAGAGAGCGGCTGCAGAAGCCATGATTCGTTTTTTTAAGCAATAACATGCGCTTTAAAGGCTGTACACCCCAAAACGCGTTCTGCCGCGCCTTTTTGCCTCCCATAAATTAGTGATCTGTCTCTCATCATCCGATTCCGGTATGGTGAAGTATTAACAAAATTTTAATAAAGACAGGGGCAGGGGTATGACGCGTAAAGACGGGCTGCTGGCGTTGCTGGTGGTGGTGGCATGGGGGTTGAATTTCGTTGTAATAAAAGTGGGTCTGCACTCGATGCCGCCGCTGATGCTGGCGGGGCTGCGTTTTCTGCTGGTGGCGTTTCCTGCGCTGCTCGTTGTGGCGCGCCCGAAAGTGCCGCTCTCTTTGCTGCTGGGCTATGGCCTGACCATCAGCTTCGGGCAATTCGCGTTTCTCTTCTGCGCCATTAACTTCGGCATGCCTGCCGGACTCGCTTCGCTGGTATTACAGGCGCAGGCGTTCTTCACCATCATCCTTGGCGCGTTTGTCTTCCGGGAGCGACTGCAGCTGAAGCAGGTGGCGGGGATAACGCTTGCGGTGTTTGGCGTGCTGGTGCTGGTTGAAGGCAGCCTGAGCGGCCAGCATGTGGCGCTGCTCGGCTTTATGCTGACGCTCGCCGCCGCGCTGAGCTGGGCCTGCGGCAATATCTTCAACAAGAAAATTATGCAGTTGCCGCAACCGCCTGCCATCATGTCGCTGGTGGTCTGGAGCGCGCTGGTGCCCATCGTCCCGTTTTTCGTCGCCAGCCTGATTTTCGACGGTCCGGCGGTGATGCTGCAAAGCCTGGTGTCGCTGGATGTCACCACGGTGCTTTCGCTGGTCTACCTGGCGTTTATCGCCACCATTGTGGGCTACGGCATCTGGGGCACGCTGCTCGGACGCTATGAAACCTGGCGCGTGGCGCCACTCTCGCTGTTGGTGCCTGTCGTGGGGCTTGCCAGCGCGGCGCTGCTGCTTGGCGAAACGCTAAGCGTTTTGCAGTTGCTGGGCGCGTTGCTGATTATGGCGGGGCTGTACATCAATGTGTTCGGCTTTCGCGTCCGGCGGGCGGCGCGGGCGTAAGGATAAAAAAAGCCCGGCGACAGCCGGGCAAGAGGTTTAGCGAGAGGCGTTGTAATAGGGAACGCCTAACTCGTCGGATTTATCGCTGCCGGCGCCCCGGTGGTTAAAGTCAAAGGGCGACTGGTTGGTGGCGGAAGGCAGGACCATCGCATCGCGGTCCGTTTTATGGCTCAGCGCGGTGTTTTGATCCGCCATAGCGCCAGCAGAGGCCAGCGCCAGCAAAAACAGAGTAGCGCTTGCAATACGTTTCATGATTTCCTCGGTTACGTCTTCTCAGACGGCGATACTAAAACCGGCAGGCTCACGCCTGTCGCTGTTAATGATTTAGCGGATGCAGATACTTCGCTTCGCCCGGCATATTAGTCACGCGATACTTATGCGGCGGCACGGAGAAATAGTTTTTGAACGTCCGGGTCAGCGTCTGCTGCGACTCAAACCCATAGCGTTCCGCCAGATAAAGTATCGGCTCGTTGCTCTGCTTAAGCTTACGGGCGATTTCCGTCAGTTTGCGGTTACGAATGTACTGACCGAGCGAATGGCCGGTCTCTTTCTTGAACATTCTTTGCAGGTGCCATTTGGAATAGCCGGAGCGCTGGGAGACTTTCTCCAGCGACAGCGGGGTTTCCAGATTCTCTTCGATCCAGTCCAAAATGCTATGAATAGTAATGGCATCATTATTGCGTCTGGACATCGTCATACCTCTTTTTTGTTAAGGCAGTACCTTTTTGAGCAGGTATTCAAGGGTTGCCACTTCTTCTGCCGTCAGGTTTTTTGTTAATTCTTGATGCAGGTTAAGCCCAACCAGTTGATGACAGGTTTCGCACAGCGATGCGCCTTCCGGCGTAAGCTTAATCAGCACGCCGCGCTTGTCATTGGGGTTGGGCAGGCGCTCTATCCAGCCCTTGCACGCCAGACGATCCAGCATGCGGGTGAGCGCCCCTAAGTCCACGGATAAGACTTTTTTCAGCTCTACCGGCGTGATGCAGACTTCGCAGCGAATGGAGCACAACACTTTAAATTGCGTCGCGGTCACATCCAGCGGAGAGAGATAATCGTTGAGCAAGCGATCCTTCTTCTGGTTCACCATGTGAATCAGACGCCCAAGAGGGATAATGTCGTTAAACAGATCGCTGGTGTTTTTCACGATAGTTGCTCAGGCAAGTAGATTAGTCACGGCAGATATTATTGCCCAGGCAAGCATAAGTCAAATGAATGAAATTGCCGATCACACGATCTGTTAAAACGACTCATTTTGTCGCCGTTTTGCTGCTGCCGCCGTAAGAAAAGTGAGGCTTATTCACTGAAATTCACGGCTTTAATGGGTTTGCTGTATCGTTGTGATAGGTTTAAGCAGTGAATATCGCTGTGAAGTCAGGCGGGTAAAAAACGGGGTGCGGCCTGCGGTGGCTTCGCAAGCTCAACACTGCAAAAAGAAGAAGAGGAGAATAACCATGGTGGATTTATTTAAGGCGCTCGGGCTTGGGCTGGTGGTGCTTCTGCCGCTGGCGAACCCGCTGACCACGGTCGCGCTTTTCCTTGGGCTGGCAGGCAACATGAGCCGTGAAGAGCGTAACCGTGAAGCGAAAATGGCCTCGTTTTATGTCTTCATCATCATGATGGTGGCATGGTACGCCGGCCAGCTGGTCATGGACACGTTCGGCATTTCCATTCCGGGGCTGCGTATCGCCGGCGGGTTGATTGTGGCCTTTATCGGCTTTCGTATGCTCTTTCCGCCGCAGAAAGGGCACCATGCGCCGGAAGTGCAGAGCAAATCGGAAGAACTGGCCCGGGAGCCTGAAGCGAGCATTGCGTTTGTGCCGCTGGCGATGCCGAGCACCGCAGGCCCTGGCACCATCGCCATGATAATCAGCTCCGCCTCCACCGTGCGCCACGGCGAAGGGTTTCCCGCCTGGGTGATTAGCGTCGCGCCGCCGCTGATTTTCCTCGTGGTGAGCCTCATTTTGTGGATCTGCCTGCGCAGCTCCGGCGGCGTAATGCGGCTGGTAGGCAAGGGCGGCATCGAGGCTATCTCAAGGCTGATGGGGTTCCTGCTGGTTTGCATGGGCGTGCAGTTCATTATCAACGGCGTGCTGGAGCTTATCTCCACGTATCATTAAGGCGCGAAGAGGCGAAGCCTGACCCGGGTTTTTCTGGCGGGGTGTCAGCCGCAAACTCGCGGCTGGATTGTCGATAACCTGAATAAGCGCGTTACGCATCCCGCCAGCCGCGTTATCGGATACGGCGCGGGCGTTTCACGCCTGCGGGGATATCGAGAGGGAAGGAAAATTTACGCCCGCCTGACAGGGAACCCGTGGTTCCGCTGGCAGGAGGGCGTGATAAACGCGCTCTTAAACGCGGGCTGATTCGCTCGCGCTGTGGTTGTGCTGAGGCTGTTCTTCAAGCACCACCGGCCAGCGGCGGAAAATCACCACGGCCCACGCCAGCGCGGCCAGCGCCGGGATGGCGCCGATATAGCCCACCGAAGACATCGAGAGATGCAGGCTCACCTGGTTGCCCACCAGCGCGCCTGCGCCGATGCCGATGTTAAAGATGCCGGAGAAGAGCGACATCGCCACATCGGTGGCGTCCGGCGCCAGCGCCAGCACTTTCACCTGCATGCCAAGGCCTATCAGCATGATGGCGATGCCCCAGAAGATGCTCAGCACCGTCAGGTTCACCGCGCTGGTGGCCGCAGGCAGCAGCAACAGCAGGCAGATAACCAGCACGCCGATGGCGCTGCTGATAAGCGTGGAGGCGTGCAGGTTGCCGAGCTTGCCGAAGATCAGGCTGCCGATAATCCCCGCGCTGCCAAGCACCAGCAGCAGGAAGGTGGCGAAGTTTTCGCTCAGGCCGGCAATGTTCTGCACGAACGGCTCAATATAGCTGTAGGCGGTGAAATGCGCCGTCACCACCACGGCCGTCAGCACGTAGATGCACAGCAGCGCCGGGCGGCGGAACAGCACCGGCAGGCTTTTCAGCGAGCCGGAATGTTCGCTTGGCATCTTCGGCAACAGCTTCATCAGGCAGACCATGGTGACGAGCGCGCCAAGGCCGATGGCGAAGAAGGTGGTGCGCCAGCCAAAGTACTGCCCGATGATGCGCCCGATAGGCAGACCAAGCACCGAGGCGAGCGCGGTGCCGGTGGCTATCAGGCTCAGCGCCTGGGCGCGTTTGCCCGGCGGCGCCAGGCGAATAGCGAGCGACGCGGTAATCGACCAGAAAATAGCGTGCGCGAAGGCGATGCCGACGCGGCTTATCACCAGCACCGTGAAGTTCCAGGCGAGAAACGACAGCAGGTGGCTTGCCACAAAGACCGCAAAGAGCGCAATCAGCAGCTTGCGACGCTCAACCTGGCTTGTCAGCAGCATAAACGGCAGCGACATCAGCGCCACCACCCACGCATAGATGGTCAGCATGATGCCCGCCTGGGCGGATTCCATGCCGAAGCTGTGCGCGATGTCCGAGAGCAGACCGACCGGCACAAATTCGGTGGTATTGAAAATAAAAGCCGCGACAGCGAGCGTAACCACGCGCAGCCACGCGGTTTTGCGTGAAACGGTGTTGTTCATCGTCATAGGAAATATCGCGCTGGTTGAAGTTAACAAAGAAGAGAGGGCGATCTTAAAACCTTCACGGCGGGCAATACAATGTTTTTGTGACGCAGATCGCAATTTTTTACCGCAGACGAAGCGGCGCGGGACGGGGCTTCGCAGCAGGATGCCCGGCAAATAAAGAATCTTTTGCCTCGTCTGTTGCGGCGTGTCATGTTCAGAGGGCAAACAGAATAACAAGAGGAGACGACGATGCAGGCAATCGACTTTTATATGGTGGATGCGTTCAGCCAGAAAACCTTCGGCGGCAACGCGGCGGCGGTCTGCCCGCTCGTGGAATGGCTGCCGGACGCCACGTTGCTGGCGATGGCGAAACAGCATAACCAGTCGGAAACCGCGTTTTTTGTGCGAACCGACAGCGGCTTTGAGCTGCGCTGGTTCACCACGCAGTATGAAATCAACCTGTGCGGCCACGCCACGCTTGCCGCCGCGCACGTTATTTTTGAACACCTTGACTACCCGCACACCGACATTCGTTTCTCCACGCGCTTTGTCGGCGAGCTGAGAGTGACGCGCAACGGCGATTGGCTGACGCTCGATTTTCCCGCCTGGGAGACAAAACCCGTCGACGCGCCGCCGTTGCTGCTTGAGTCACTCGGCATCAACGGCTGTGAAGAAGTGCGTCTGGGGCGCGACTATCTGGTGGTGCTAAAAGATGAGACGCAGGTGCGCAATCTGCGCCCGGATATTCACGCCATGCTGCCGCTTGAAAAAATGGTCTGCGTCACCGCGCCCGGCGAACAGTACGATTTCGTCAGCCGTTTCTTCTGCCCGGGAGAGGCGGTGGCGGAAGACCCGGTGACCGGCTCCGCTCACAGCATGCTTATTCCTTACTGGGGTGACAAGCTTGGCAAAACCACGATGCTTGCAAAGCAAGTCTCTGCGCGTGGCGGCGAGCTGCGCTGTCAGTGGAATGGCGACCGCGTGCTGATTGGCGGCCAGGCGGCGACCTATCTAATCGGCAAGGTGATGCTGCGCTAATAAAACCGCCCCGCAACCCGGCGGGGCGTTTTCTTACGGCAGGCGGGCGATATTCGCCTTAATGACCTCCACCGAATGGCGAAACTTCTCTTCTTCGTCCGGCGCGAGCTTCAGCTCAATGATCTGCTGCACGCCGCTTTGCGCCAGCACGGCGGGCACGCCCGTCGCCACCTCATCCACGCCATACTCCCCCTGCAACACGCAGGAGACCGCCAGCGCCCGGTGGCTGCCGGTAAAGATATTGCGGCAGATTTCCGCAATAGTGCCGGCGATGCCGAACTCGGTGCAGCCTTTGCGGGCGTAAATCTCAAAGCCCTTGCGGCGCACATAATCCGCTAGCGCCGCTTTATCCAGCGCCTTGCCGGTTTTGCGCTGGTAGACATCCGCTATCGGTGAACCATAAACAGAAGAGTGGCTCCAGACCGGGAACTGCGTGTCGCCATGCTCGCCCAGGATAAAGGCGTCGATGGACTGCGGGCCGATATCCAGCGCCTCGGCAAGAGTGCGGCGCAGGCGGGTGGTGTCGAGCCAGACGCCGGTGCCCAGCACCTGGCCGCGCGGCAGCCCGGAGAGCTTCCAGACCTGCCAGGTAATAATGTCGCAGGGGTTGGTGGCGATGAGAAAGATGCCGTTAAAGCCGTTCGCCATCATCGTCGGCACGATGTTTTTGATAATCCGCGCCGTATTGGTCAGCTCGTCCAGGCGCGTCTGGCCCGGCTTCAGCGGGCCGCCGGAGACGGTGATCACCGCAATATCCACATCCTCGCAGTCGCTCGCTTCGCGGGTGGAGACGGTTATCATGCCCGGCATGTAGGCTGCGGCATCGCTTAAGTCCTGGCAATGACCTTCAACACGCGCTTTATCCAGGTCCACCAGGATAAGCTCCTCGCAAATCGTCTGGTTGAGCAAGGCCCAGGCGGCGGCGGTGCCGACATTGCCCGCGCCGATAATCATCACCTTACGGGGTTTTGTGTTCATGATGCTTCCTGATTTTGATGGGGACTACCGGCAAGATTACCCTTAACGTCGGCGCGGGAAAAACGCTGATTGCGCCTTTAAGGCAAAGATAAGAAAACGCTATGGTCCGGGGCTTGCTGCAGGGGGGAAGGGTTCGTAATCTGCTGAAAAAAAATAGAAAGGTGAGCGTATGTACCGCATTATTCCCGCAAAAGTGACCCAGTCCGAAAGCCAGGCGCTTATCGCTGCCCTGGATGCCTGGCAGACCGAGCTTTACCCGGCGGAAAGCAACCATCTGACCGACCTTAGCGACGCGCAGGGGCTGATCTTCAGGCTCATCCGCGGGCCGCAGGACGACGCGGTGGGCTGCGGCGCGGTGTTAGTCTCTGGCGACGGGTTCGGCGAGATTAAGCGGATTTATATCGATCCTCGCCATCGCGGGCAGCGGCTGGGCGAAAGGCTGCTGGCGTCGCTTGAACAGGCGGCCGCCGCTCAGGGCTGCCATACGCTGCGTCTGGAAACGGGCATCAAGCAGCCCGCCGCCATTACGCTTTATCGCCGCTGCGGTTATGAGCTGACCGACGCGTTCGCGCCTTATCAGCCCGACCCGCTGAGCCTGTTTATGCGCAAAGCGCTCACTCGCAGCGCGGCAGCAGCTCGGTAAACGCCTCCAGCTGGCGGGTTTTCGCGCCGCGCCGCCAGATAAGCCAGGTGTTGATCCAGCGCCACTTTTCGCCAAGCGGCCACGCCTGCACCTGGTGGCTGCCGGGCATGCTCTCAAGCATCCGTTTAGGCATCATCGCCAGCCCTGCGCCGGCAATCACGCAGGCGAGCATGCCGTGGTAAGACTCCATCTCATGAATTTTGCCCGGCATGGCGTGGTCCGCCTGGAACCAGCTTTCGAAATGGCGGCGATAGGAGCAGTTAGCGCGAAACGCGTAAATGCTCGCGCCGTTTACCTGCTGCGCGCGTCGGATCTCCTCATGCCCGGCGTGGGCGACAATCATCATCTCCTCACGATAGACCGGCATCCCTTCAAGGCTCGGGTGCGCCACCGGGCCATCGACAAACGCGGCGCTCAGGGTGCCTTCCAGCACGCCGTCAATCATGGTGCCGGAGGGGCCAGTGGCAAGGTCGAACTGGATCTTCGGGTAGCGCTGGTTAAACGTCGCCAGCACGTCGGGAATACGCACTGCGGCGGTGCTCTCAAGCGACCCCAGCGAGAAAATGCCCTGTGGCTCATCGCCCGACACCACTTCGCGCGCCTCCGCCACCAGCTCGAGAATGCGTTTGCTGTAGGCGAGAAAACTGTGCCCGGCAGGCGCAAGGCGCAGGCGCTGGTTCTCGCGGATAAACAGCTCGACACCCAAATCTTCTTCCAGCTGGCGAATGCGGGTGGTGAGGTTAGAGGGTACGCGATGCACCCGCTGCGCGGCGGCGGTAATGCTGCCCGTTTCGGCGACCGCATTGAACATCTCAAGTTGCGTCAGGTCCATGGTGTTCTCGTTTGGTGAAAGGAGTCGTCAATATTATTCACTTTTCAGAAATAACGGAAGCGGTCAGGATATAACCACACTGATGATAAAAACGAGGTTCCTATGACCATTTCACCTGCAACCCACGCGATTTCTGTTAACCCGGCGACCGGCGAAACCCTGGCGGCTTATCCTTTCGCCACTGCCGAACATGTTGAGCACGCTATCGCCCGCGTCGCGGACGCCGGGCGCTACTGGCGCACCGTGAGCGTCGAACACCGCGCGCAAAAGCTGCGGGACCTTGGCGCCGCGCTGCGGGCCCGCGCTGAAGAGATGGCGCAGATGATCACCGCCGAGATGGGCAAACCCATCGCCCAGGCGCGCGGCGAAGTGGCGAAATCCGCAGGCCTTTGCGACTGGTACGCCGACCACGGCCCGGCGATGCTGACCACCGAGCCGACCCTGGTTGAGAACAACAACGCGGTAATTGAATACCGCCCGCTCGGCCCGGTGCTGGCGGTGATGCCCTGGAACTTCCCGCTGTGGCAGGTTATGCGCGGCGCGGTGCCGATTATTCTCGCTGGCAACACCTATCTGCTGAAGCACGCGCCGAACGTGATGGGCTGCGCTGCGCTGATCGGCGAGATTTTCGAAGACGCCGGTTTGCCGGATGGCGTCTTCGACTATGTGAACGCAACTAACGAAGGCGTCAGCACGGCGATTAAGGACAACCGCATTGCGGCGGTAACGGTAACGGGCAGCGTACGCGCCGGTGCGGCGATTGGCGCGCAGGCGGGCGCGGCGCTGAAAAAATGCGTGCTGGAACTGGGCGGCTCCGACCCGTTCATCGTGCTCAACGATGCCGATCTGGATGAGGCGGTGAAAGCCGCTGTGGCGGGGCGTTACCAGAACACCGGGCAGGTGTGCGCGGCGGCCAAGCGGTTTATTGTTGAAGCAGGCATTGCCGACGCCTTCACGGAAAAATTTGTCGCGGCTGCGCAGGCGCTGGCGATGGGTAACCCAACGGATGAGAAAACCTATCTTGGCCCGATGGCGCGCTTCGATTTGCGTGACGAGCTGGATAGCCAGGTGCAGGCGACGCTGAAAGAGGGCGCCACGCTGCTGCTGGGCGGCGAAAAGGTGGCTGGTGCAGGCAACTACTACGCGCCGACCGTGCTCGCGAACGTTACGCCGGAGATGACGGCCTTCCGTCAGGAAATGTTTGGCCCGGTGGCGGCTATCACCGTCGCACGCGATGCAGAGCATGCGCTGGCGCTGGCTAACGACAGCGACTTCGGGCTTTCCGCCACGATTTACACCGCGGATGAAGCCAACGCGCAGGCGCTGGCGGCAAGGCTTGAGTGCGGCGGGGTGTTTATTAATGGCTACAGCGCCAGCGACGCCCGTGTGGCCTTCGGCGGCGTGAAGAAGAGTGGTTTTGGCCGTGAGCTTTCACACTTCGGTTTGCACGAGTTTTGTAATGTGCAGACGGTCTGGAAGGATCGTCGCTAGAGGGGCGGTTTCTTTGTTCCCGGGGGGAGTTATGTGCGGGCGCTGAGCTTTACTCTCTTGGGATATATGTGGGTGGTGAAGGGTTCCGTTCGCCAGCGCGTTGTTTTCATATGCACCCTTCCTTCCCGCGAACGTGTTAAGGGGGCTTGCCGCCGCCCCCTTAACAATCCCGGCTCCCGGCACGCAAAATCGCCCGCTGAAGCGGGAAACCTCATCTTTTCCCCGCTGGCTTCGGGTCGGGCATGACGGCACGTCCCTGTGCCGACATGCCCTCGCACCGGGTCCGACCGGTGCGCCCCGGCCACCGTGAAAAAGCTGAGGCGATTTTGAGGCCGGACTTGCCTCCGCTTCAGCGTTTTATTCTGGTTGCAAGAAATGCCTCGCTTTAGCGGCCGGGGTACTGCAGCGCCGTCATTTCTCCTTACCCCAGAAAATCAGCGAGTGGCGCGGCGCTTGCTTACCCTGCAAACCACGAAGACTGTTCCGTCTTTACAGCGACGCTACCAGGACTATTTTCATTAACCTGTTAGCGATGACGTTTATCCGGCCTCAAAATCGCCTTCCGGGCGGGCAGATGGCCGGGGCACGCCGGAGGGAACCGGCGTGAGGTCATGTCGGTGCAGGGATGCACCGTCAGGACCGACCCGAAGCCAGATGACAGGCCGGAAGGTTTGCCCTGAAGGGGCCGATTTTGCGTGCCGGGAGCCGGGGTTGCCAGGGGGCTGGCGGCGAAGCCCCCTGGCACGTTCGCATGAGTGGCGATGACATATAAAGACAACGCTCTGGCGAACGGAACCCTTCACCGCCCGTGCATATATCCCGAAACAGAAAACTCAACACCTGGGCCGCCTGCGCCTCTCCATCACCTCTCCACCTCAGAAAACGCAAATAGCGTCCTGTCGCCGCAGACCCGCATTACGGCCGCGCCGTTCATTTCCCTTTGTCATATTCCCGCCATATTTCTGTCATCCGTGCTTTGTAGACTCGCCCCGGTTGAGGCTGTTTACTGAAGAAAAACATGAACCTAAGTAAAATTTACTCCGCTTTGCGTCGGCGCCTGCCGCAAAAGCAGTTTGGCCTGCTGGCGGGCATCCTTTGCGTTATCGCGCTTTTCTCCGCACTGCAAATTCTCTCCACCGTGATGCTCTCCTCTCTGCTGCGCGAAACCCAGCACAGCGTGCAAAGCCGCGAGCAACAGCAACAGCGGCAGCTCAATATGGACGAAGCGCGCGTAACGCTGCTGATGGCGAGCGACCTGCTTAACCGCGCAGGCATCTATTTTATGCAGGATAAGGAAACCGGCTCGGTGGGAAGCTGGAACAGCTTAATGGATGAAGCCCAGGCGGCGCTGAAGCGCTCGCACCAGGCGTTTGAGCGCTACAGCTCGCTTGCTGCGGATAAAAACGACCCGCTGACAGGCAGCTACCAGAACTTTTACGGCGCGCTGAAAGAGCAGGCGGAAGGGCTTGTGAAAACCAACAGCATCGACGCCTTCTTCGCGGTGCCGGTGCAGGCCTTTCAGGCGGACTTCAATGATAATTTCGCCAGCTGGCAGAAGGCCAACCAGCAGCGCGCCGATGCCGACAGCCGGGCGCTGATGGCGGGGCTTTCCCGTGCGCAAACGCTGTTTATCAGCGCGCTGGCGGTGCTGCTGATTATCGCCGTCGCGGTCTGGCGCGGCGTAGCGCGCTGGGTCATTACGCCGCTGCGTCGGCTTATCAACCATATCAACGTGCTCGCCGCCGGGGATCTTTCGGTTATGCCGGAGGCGCAAAGGCAGGTGAACCGGGAGGTGGATGAACTGACCCGCAGCATCGGGGCGATGCAGAGTGGGTTGCAGCAGTTAGTCAATGAGGTGCGCGACGCCACCGGCGCGATGGTCGCCAATATCAACCGACTGGCGCAGGGCAACGAACAGCTCTCAAGCCAGTCTGATTTGCAGGCGGATGAGCTGCGTAAAGTTACCTCGCATATTGAAACTCTGGAAGCGCACGTAGGTGAAAACAGCGAATACGCCAAAGCGGCCAACCAGCGAGCCGACGAAGCGCGGGAGATAGCCGCCGGCGGCGACCAAATGATGCAAACCGTAAACCACTCGATGCAGGATATTGTCTCCCGATCAGCGGAAATGCGCGGCATCGTGGCGCTTATTGATAACGTCGCCTTCCAGACCAACATACTCGCGCTGAACGCCGCCATCGAAGCGGCGCATGCGGGCAACCACGGGCGCGGCTTTGCGGTGGTGGCGAAAGAGGTGGGGCTGCTGGCGCGTAAGAGCAGTCAGTCGACGCATACTATTCAACAGCTGATTCACCATTCGCTTTCCGGCATTGAGGAGGGGTCGCAGGCGGTGGCGCGGCTGGAAGAGAACCTGCGGCAGGTGATGGCGCTGGTGAGCCATCTCACGGGGTTGCTCAGCGAAATCTCTCACGCTACGGTCAGCCAGGGGGAGAGCATTCATCTGGTGACGCGCCGCATCGGCGCGCTCAACCAGGCGGCGGAAAAGACCGGCGCGCTGGTCCAGCAAACCGCCCGCGCTTCATTGCGGCTTAGCAGTGAATCGCAGCGGCTCGCCGACGCGGTGGCGCGCTTTCGCCTGCCAGCCTGACGGCGTATACTCCCGGACCGGTTTTCCTTACGCTCCGGGAGTCTGTTGTGGCGTTAATGCTTGATGATGCTTTGCTGAGTTCCATTCTCGACGAGGTGCGGCCGCTGGCGCGCCTGGGAAAGGTGGCGGACTATATTCCCGCGCTGGCTGAAGTCGCAGGCGATAAGCTTGGCATTGCGGTATGTACGGTGGACGGGGATTGCTTCGCCGCAGGGGACGCCCATGAACGCTTCTCCATCCAGTCTGTCTCTAAAGTCTTAAGCCTGGTGCTGGCGATGGGCCGCTATGACGAGGCGGAGATCTGGCAGCGCGTGGGCAAAGATCCCTCCGGGCAACCCTTTAACTCGCTGGTGCAGCTGGAGCTTGAGCAGGGGAAGCCGCGCAATCCCTTTATCAACGCTGGCGCCCTGGTGATTTGCGATATGCTGCAAACCCGCCTGAGCGCGCCGAGGCAGCGCATGCTGGAGTGGGTACGCCAGCTCTCCGGGGTGGAGGATATCAGCTACGATACGCGTGTGGCGCGCTCGGAATTCGAACACGCCGCCCGCAATGCCGCTATTGCCTGGCTAATGAAATCTTTTGGCAACTTCCATAACGATGTCACCACCGTTCTGCAAAACTACTTTCATTACTGCGCGCTGAAAATGAGCTGCGCGGAGCTGGCGAAGACGTTTCTGTTTCTGGCGCGGCAAGGGCGCGCGCCGCATCTGGCGGAGCCGGTAATTTCTCCCTTGCAAACGCGGCAGGTCAATGCCCTGATGGCGACCAGCGGCATGTATGAAAACGCCGGCGAGTTTGCCTGGCGGGTAGGGATGCCCGGAAAGTCGGGCGTGGGCGGCGGCATTGTGGCGGTGGTGCCGCACGAGATGTCCATAGCGGTCTGGAGCCCGGCGCTGGATAACGCCGGCAATTCACTTGCGGGCGTGGCGGCGCTGGAGATTCTGGCGCAGAAGATTGGCCGCTCGGTGTATTAGTCGTTTTACGCCTGGCGGCGTCGAACAGGGCGGGCCCGCGCCGCCCGCCAGAAACCAGAGACAGTCCGCAACGCTAAAACCATCAACGCAGGTAAGACCTATGCAACCTACCGATGACCTTTTCGCCCGGCTTAAACGCTCCACGTTCCGCAGCCGCTTTCATCTGGGGCCTAAAGAGCGGCAGTATTGCCTGGATAAGGGGCCGGAGACGATTGACAGCCATGCGGCGGATTTTATCGCCAAAAGGCTGGCGCCTGCCGAGCCGAAGAATGACGGCAAACAGACGCCAATGCGCGGCCATCCGGTCTTTATCGCCCAGCACGCCACGGCCACCTGTTGTCGGGGATGCCTTGCTAAATGGCACGCGATCCCCGCAGGCGTTGCGCTTAATGCGCAGCAGCAGGCTTATGTCGTTGCGGTCATCCATCGCTGGCTGGTGGCGGAGATGAATCCGCCGCGTTAAGTGAAATGTCCATTTATGAACACTGGGTAAATTCGTGTTAAGCTGGGGACACTTTTTGTCACGCCGAACATTGCCGCAGGTAATGTCAGTTTTAAGCGAATCGTTATGGCTAACCCGGTAACGCTGTTCTGTTTCCGCGAAGATAAGACGCTCTCCAATGCGCTGGGCGTTTTTATTCTCACCACGATTTTTTATACGTTCGGCGCCTCCTTGCGGCTGGTGGACGAGCTATCGCTGTTCTGGCCGTTGAATGGGATAATGGCGGGCGTCTTTGCCCGTCATGCTTTTCTCAACAAACCGCTCTATTACGCTATCTGCTATGTGGCGATGCTGGCCTGGGACGCGGTGACGACGAGCTGGGGAGTGGCGTCGCTGGCCATTAACCTGTCGAACCTGATTTTTATCGTCACCGTGGCGATGCTGGTGCTGCGCGATAAATCGCGTCAGCCGCAGCTGCCCCAGGCGATGTTCGCGTTGCGGCTTTTTGGCTACTGCCTGATAGCCGCGCTGCTTTGCGCGCTGTGCGGCGCGGTCGGTTCGGTCGGCATCGATAAAAGGCAGCTTATGCCGCTCTACGCCGACTGGTTCAGCGAACAATTCTCTACCGGCGTACTGCTGGTGCCCTGGGTTTTAACGCTCAGCTGGCCGCGCGTTCGACATTTGCCTGCTAAAGACGATCTCTGGCCGCTGCTGGCGGTGATTGTCTCGTTGGGCGTGTCGGTACTGGTAGGCGGGGCGGGGAGCCTCGTCTTTCCGCTGATCGGGCTTATCTGGTGCGCGCTGCGCTATTCCTTCTCAACCAGCGCTTTTATTACCTTTTGCACCGGGGCGACGGAAATTGTGCTGGTGGCCTATGGCGTTATCGATATGAATGCTGTCTCGCCGCTCGGCACAAACCAGATGTTTTCCACGCGCCTTGGCATCGCTACGCTTGCGATATGTCCGCTCATCGTGGGCGCCAGCGTCGCGGCGCTGAACGCGGTGATGCAACAGGTCTCGCGTAGAGCGGATTACGATCATCTCACCGGCGTCTATTCCCGCTCCGGGCTTTATGAAGCGCTAAGCCAGAGACCTCGCGCGCCTACCTCGCTCTGCGTTCTGCTCATTGATATCGACTATTTCAAAAGCATTAATGACAACTACGGCCATGAGTGCGGCGACGCGGCGCTGGCCAATTTTGGCGAAAGGTTGCTGGCGCTGGTGGGGATGAATGGCATGGTGGCGAGAATGGGGGGCGAAGAGTTTGTGGTGATCCGCTCCGGCATCGCGTTTAACGAGGGGCTGCGCTTTGCCGAAATGCTGCGCACCACGCTCGCCGCCGAGCCGTTTCACTGGCAGGGCCAGCAGCTGCATCTCACGGTCAGTATCGGAATGGGGTTTGATGAGGCGCCGGTAACGGCGATGAGAGAGACCTTCGATATGCTGATGCGTGAAGCGGATAGCTTTCTCTACCAGTCCAAACGCGCCGGACGCAACCGCACCTCCTGTCGGGCGCATGGCGAAGCGGAGCAATCAGGAGAAGCTATTCAGACCGACAGGTGACGTTGTCACACGTGGTTTCACTACCAATTCCAGGGGGTTTTAGCGCGTTGTTTTCATAAAGCAAGCTATTCATTAAAAAGGCTGATTAAATCCCTTGCTACTCATTTTAGTGGTTTATAAGATGGCGGGGTTTTATCACCGGAAACTCTGCATGAGACGCTTACCTGAGCAGCTGAAAAGTAGCCAACCTCTGACTGGCCTCAGGTTTGCCAGGCGTATGTATTTAATGCGCATGTTGGGCACCTTGCTTTGCTTTTCGCCTATCCTCTCTGTCTTGCTTGAACAGCAGCGCTCGCCGGTCTGGCTGTTGTTGCTTAGCGCCAACGCCTTTGTCTGGCCGACGGTCGCTTTTCTTCGCGCACGCCGCGCCGTTACCCCGAAGACGCGAGAGTATCAGCATCTGGTGCTGGATGCCGCCGCAGGCGGATTCTGGATAGCCACCATTGCGCTCTGTTCATTGCCAAGCGTGGTTATCGCCACCATCCTGGTATGCGACCGCCTTTCCGCTGGCGGCATAAAACTGATGCGCAAAGCGCTGCTGGCCATGACGGCGGCGTTTCTGGTGACATGGCTTGCCCAGGGGATGCCGTTTCGCCCGCAAGTGAGCGTCACGACCCTTTACGCCACGCTGCCGCTTATCGCTATCTATATTCTGGCGTTGAGCTTGTTGACCAACGCCATATCTGGTCAGCTTAGCCGCAAAACCCGCGAGCTCGAACGCATCGCCATGACCGATCCTTTTCTGGATATCGCTAACCGCAGGCTGCTGGAGCTGCGTATTCATAATGAGCTGAGTAAGCTTACCGACAGCTGTCATAGCTCCGCGCTGATGTTTATTGATATTGATAATTTTAAAGAGGCAAACGATCGCTTCGGGCACAAGGCGGGCGATACGCTGCTGGTGGCGGTTTCCGATATCCTGCGTTACGTTACGCGCGATAACGGCACGCCCGCGCGGCTTGGCGGCGACGAGTTTGTGGTGTTGCTGCCCAATACCTCCGCAGAGGAGGCCAGCGCTATCGCCCGGACGATTATGGATCGCGCGGCCCAGGTGCGCGTTTTTCCGGATAATGCGCTGAACTGTACGCTCAGCATCGGCATCGCCTGCGCCACCGCCCAGATGGCCTCGGTAACGGACTGGCTGAAAGCGGCTGATGACGCGCTCTATAACGCAAAACGAGAGGGGAAAAACCGGATCTTTGCGTGTTGACGGCGCGGCGGGGCTACCAACTGGACTCCGTTACGCTATGCTCTAATTGTGACTTGCCATACAGGTAGTGTGATGAAAATAGTCGAAACCCCGCCTAATGAAACCGAGCGCCTCGCTTCGCTGAAAGCGTCCGGCTTGCTGGATACCGGCCCCGCCGAGCGTTTTGATCGTCTGACGCGGCTTGCTAAACATCTTTTTGACGTTCCGGTCGCGCAACTGAGCCTGGTGGATGAAAACCGGCTCTGGCTCAAATCCTGCGACGGGCTGGACGCCTCGCAAAGGGAGATGCCCCGCGCGGTCTCCTTTTGCACTCATACCTTATTGCAGGACGCGCCGCTGATTATTCGCGATGCGCATGATGATATGCGGTTTCAGACGCTTCCGCTGGTGGTAAATGCGCCGCACATCCGCTTTTACGTCGGTTACCCGGTGAAGCTGCCCGATGGGTCTCAGGCGGGGGCGTTTTGCCTGATGGATACCGAGCCGCGCGACTTTACCAACGAACAGCTGACGCTGCTGGGCGATTTCGCCGCCATTGTGGAAGATGAGTTTGCGCTGCTTAATACGGCGACTCACGATGAACTGACGGGACTGCTGAATACCCACGGCTTCCATGCGCTGGCAGATTACGCACTTTCGGCCCATCGCCGCCGCGGCGAATCGATGACGCTTGGTTTTATTACGCTGGATAATTACCCGCAAATCACCGAGAGCCTCGGCATTGAAGAGGCAGAGCGTGCGCTGCGCGATCTCACCAGCGTGCTGAAGGGCGCATTTCGCGGCAGCGATCTGCTGGCGCGCCTTGAGAATAACCAGTTTGCTATCCTGTTTGCCGACACCGATGAGAAGGGCGCATGGATAGCGATGCAATATCTGGCGGAGCTGGTGGAGCAGTTCAACAGCCGTCGCCAGAAGGGCTGGATACTCTCTGTCTCCTGGGGCGTCGCCCAGTATGACGAGGAACGCGGGTCGCTCGCGCAGCTTATTGCGCACGCGGATAAGCGAACATACGCCATCAAGCCTCCCAAAGGGCATTGATTATTCAGCGGCGGGTCATCAGTTTTTCCTCTGACCCGCCGCGTTGTGTTATTTCTTTGTTACATTCATGATATTTCCTTCCGTAATATAACGACTTAAGGAAAGATCAGATGACGTTTCCCTTTCGAGTTTCTCTTCTGAGCGCAGCCTCGCTCGCCAGCCGCATTGATGAACTGGCGGAGGTGCTGGTGGATTGCGTGCAGGGCGGCGCGTCGGTCAGCTTTATGCTGCCGTTTTCGCATGACAAGGCGCGGGATTTTTGGCACGGCGTGGCGCAAAGCGCGGCGCGAGAAGAGCGTGTCGTTTTCGTTGCTGAAAACGACGCGGGGCGCATTGTTGGCACCGTTCAGCTTATCACCGCGCAGCCGGACAACCAGCCGCACCGGGCTGACGTGGCGAAGTTACTGGTGCACCGACAAGCGCGGCGCGGCGGCGCAGCCCGCGAACTGATGGCGTTACTGGAAACCGAGGCGCGCAAACGCGGCAAAAACGTGCTGGTTCTGGATACCGCTACGGGCAGCGACGCCGAGCGTTTTTATCTACGCCATGAATGGCAGAGAGTAGGGGAAATCCCCCGCTACGCGCTGAATCCGGACGGCAGTTATTGCGCTACTACATACTTTTTTAAGCAACTATAAAATTTTTTAATAAGTCGGCCCAAATTGATCAAAACGGGGTTTCATAAAAAAAGTTTCTGCTACGGTGAGCAGGCAGTGCGAAAACAGGTTGTCTGATAAAAATCCACCAAGGAACTTATTGTGAACACATTGAATCGTCGTGATTTTCCCGGGGCCAGCTTTCCCGATCGCATCATCCAGTTTGGTGAAGGAAACTTCCTGCGTGCTTTTGTCGACTGGCAGATCGATCTTCTCAATGAACATACGGACCTTAACGCCGGCGTGGTTGTGGTTCGCCCCATCGACAGTACGTTCCCGCCATCGCTCAGCACCCAGGACGGGTTGTACACCACTATCATTCGCGGCCTGAATGAAAAAGGGGAAGCGGTGAGCGACGCGCGGCTGATCCGTTCAGTCAACCGTGAAATCAGCGTTTACTCACAATACGATGAGTTCCTGAAGCTGGCGCATAACCCGGATATCCGCTTTGTTTTTTCCAATACCACTGAAGCGGGCATCAGCTTCCACGCCGGGGATAAATTTGAGGACGCGCCGGCGGTAAGCTACCCGGCGAAGCTGACTCGCCTGCTGTTTGAACGCTATACCCATTTTAACGGCGCGCAGGATAAAGGCTGGGTGCTGATCCCCTGCGAGCTGATTGACTACAACGGCGAAGCGCTGCGCGAGCTGGTTCTGCGTTATGCCCAGGAATGGGCGCTGCCGCAGGCATTCGTTGCATGGCTCAACAGCGCCAATACCTTCTGCTCAACGCTGGTTGACCGTATCGTCACCGGTTATCCGCGTGATGAAGTGGCGGAGCTGGAAGCAAAGCTTGGCTATCATGACGCTTTCCTGGATACCGCCGAGCATTTCTATCTGTTTGTGATTCAGGGGCCGCAGTGGCTGGCGCAGGCGTTGCGTCTTGATAAACTGGCGCTGAATGTGCTTATCGTCGATGACATCAAGCCTTATAAAGCGCGCAAAGTGGCCATTCTGAACGGCGCGCATACGGCTCTGGTGCCGGTCGCCTTCCAGGCGGGCCTGGATACCGTGGGCGAGGCGATGGATGACCCGCAGGTTTGCGCTTACGTGGAAAAAGCGATCCATGAAGAGATAATTCCGGTGCTGGATTTGCCGCGCGACGAGCTGGAGTCCTTCGCAAGCGCAGTGGTAAGCCGCTTTCGCAACCCTTACATCAAACATCAACTGCTCTCTATCGCCCTTAATGGCATGACCAAATTCCGCACCCGCATTCTGCCGCAGTTGCTGGCAGGGCAGGAGACCAGCGGCAAGCTGCCAGCGCGCCTGACCTTTGCGCTGGCAGCGCTGATTGCTTTCTATCGTGGCGAGCGCAACGGTGAAAACTACCCGCTGCAGGATGATGCGCACTGGCTTGAGCGTTATCAGCAGTTATGGGCCAAGCAGCGCGACCAGCAAATTACCGTACGTGAACTGGTTGAGACCGTACTGGCTGACGCTGAACACTGGGAGCAGGATCTAACCCAGGTGAATGGTCTGGTCGAGCAGGTCACCGTTGATTTAACCGCTATTCTCGAAAAAGGGATGCGCGAGGCGGTCAAACCGCTTTGCTGATGGCGGTGTGTGGTATCACCAAGCCCGGCCTTGCGCCGGGTTTTTTATTGTTATTTTACTCCTTTAGTTACAACATACATTTTATACATAATGATTACGATAGCATGGCGTCAGTGTTGTCATTGCCATACAGGACAAAAATGGCGGAGGCTGGCGCAGGTGGGTCGCTCTCCTGGAAGGCAGTGAAGCGCTACGCGCCCGTGGTGTAAGGCCCATGGTCAACGTCGCAGAAACAGAACGAAAACCCTTTCAGGCAGCCGAAATTCTCTACACTGAAAGCGCGACAATAAAAACTCGCCATCAGGAGCTTCGCATGTCTTTTACGCTTTCACGTCTTTCACGTCAGGTTGGCTTTGCACTGGGCATTGCCTGCGCCTGGAACGCGCAGGCCGCAGATTTCAGCAATCTTTATGTTTTCGGGGACAGCCTGAGCGATACCGGCAACAATGGCCGCTACACGTTTAACAGCAGCCAGAACCCGCTTTACGATGAAATCCTCGCTGGCCGTTATGGTTTAACGCTTGCGCCTTCAGACGCAGGCGGCAATAACTATGCGGCGGGCAGCGCTGTGGCCATTCCCGCTATCAACCCTCAGGACAATACGCAGGAGCAGGTGCAACGCTATCTGGCGCGGGTAAATGGGCTTGCCGATGGCGAGGGGCTTTATATTCACTGGGTAGGGGGAAATGATTTAGCCGCTGCGGCGCTTAATCCGCTGCAGGCGGCCACTATAGCGCGAACCAGCGCCCAGGCTGCCGCTACACAGGTGCGAACGCTGCTTAACGCTGGCGCCGGGACGGTTATTGTCCCGACGGTGCCGGATGTCAGCGCGACGCCTACCATGATGGAGTCGGTTATTGTGTTAGGGCTTGCGCCCGTAGCTGTCAGCGCATTGCAGGCGGCGTATGCGTCGCTCAACAGCGTGCAGACGCCTGGTCTCGCGGCGCGCCAGCAGGCCATTCACCAGGCGCTGTACGCCGCCGCTTCCGCCGCCAGCCCCATTCCGGCGGTTCAGCAGGCGATTGGTGCTCAGCTGGTTACCGCCTATGACACGCTGGCCGGCCAGGTTTCGCAGCTAACGACGCTGTACAACATGGCAGAGGAGCAGTCGCTGGCGCAACAGGGCGGCAATATCGTCCGGGCGGATATTAACGGTATTTTTAATGAGATCCTCGCCAACCCGGCGCCGTTCGGCATCACCAATACGGCCGGAATGGCGTGTCCGCCCGGGCTTTCCGCTGCGGAATGTACGTCGCAAAGTCCCGGTTTCAATGCAAGCCAGGCGTGGCTGTTTGCCGATCACCTTCACCCCTCGCCAGCGGTCCATGCGTTAATCGCCGACTATATTCAGTCGATTATTGCCGCGCCCGCGCAGGTTTCCACCTTAAACAAAGGGACGCTAGCCGCCGTGCAGGACAGCCGGGCCACGCTCGACAGCCGTTACAATCAGCTGCGCAACGGGCCAAAAGAAGCGGGCAGCGTTGGGGTGTTTGGCGGTTACAGCGGCCAGTACCGGAAATATTCAGATAACGCGGCGGGCGGAGATGGGCGCGCCAATACCAATAATCTCACCGTTGGCGTTGATTATCAGCTGACAGAGAACTGGCTGGTCGGCGGCCTGATTGCCGGTTCGCTGGATAAGCACTATCCGACCGATAATTTTCAGTACGACGCCGACGCCTTCCAGGTGGGGCTGTTCAGCGCGCTGGAGTACGGTCCCGCCTGGCTTAGCGCCGACGTGCATTACTTAACGGCGGATTATAATGATATCCAGCGCCAGGTTGAGCTTGGCCCGCTGACGCGCACTGAAAAAGGCGATACCAGCGCGACGCTCTGGGGGGCGCGGCTGACGGCCGGATTCGACATTCCCGTGACGCCCGAAATAACCACCGGGCCGACGCTGCAATACGCCTGGGACTACAGCCATGTCGATGGCTATCGCGAGCAGGGCGACGACAGCACGGCAATGCGCTATCGCGATCAAAATTATCATTCGCAGGTAGGCAGCGCAGGCTGGCGCATCGATGGCCGCTTTGGCGTAGTGAAGCCCTGGGCCGAGGTGAATTATCGCCACCAGTTTGGCGATAATGTCTGGGTGGGTCAGGGCGGACTGAAAAATACGGCGCTAACCTTCAGCCGCGACGGCGCGAAAGAGGATACCAACTGGGTGGATACCACAATTGGCGCCAGCCTGCCGCTGAGTGAGCAGGTCTCCGCATTTGCTGCGGTTTCGCAAACGGGCGGCTTAAGCAGCGGCGAGCAGACGCGTTATAACCTCGGTATTAGCGCCTCGTTTTAATAAAAAAGGGCTGGCGGCATCGGCCACCAGCCCTTTATATGTTATCGCTTAATTAGGGCTCGCCATAAAGACTGATTAACCGGCGCGTGACGCCGTTGGTCCAGCCGAAACCGTCCTGCAGCGGATACTCGCCACCGCCGCCCGGCTTGGGCGCATAGTCTGCGATGTGGTATTTCTCGATAAGCTTGTTCTCTTCCATGTAAACGCGCTTCACAGTGCGCATCCAGTTATGGGCGATGATATCGGCCAGTGCATCTTCGCCATAGGTTTTCAGCCCCTGGATGGCCATCCACTGCAAGGGCGCCCAGCCGTTGGGTTTATCCCACTGCTGTTCGCTCTCGACATCGGTCGCCAGAATGCCGCCGGGGGTGAGCAGCCGTTCACGAACGTTCACGGCGATTTTCTGCGCCTGTTCATGCGTCGCCATGCCGACATACAGTGGCACCACGCAAGCGGCGGAGAAAGAGGCCAGGCATTCCCGACGCCAGTCGTAATCGCGGAACGTGCCGGAGGTTTCGTCCCACAGGTAGCGGTTCATCGCTGCGCGACGGGCGAAGGCTTTTTCCCGGAACTGCGCCGCGAGCGCCGCATCTTTTTTCAACCCGGCGATGTTTGAAATCGCCGTCTCGAGCTTATAGAGAAACGCGTTAAGATCCACCGGGATAAACTGCGTCGTGCGGATGCTCGCCAGGCGGTCCGCGTCACGCAACCAGCGGGTAGAGTAGTCCCAGCCGGAAGCCGCGCCGGCGCGCAGGTCGCGATACACCTCGCTTGCCGGTCGGCCCGAAAGCTTGGCAGTCTCCACATCCTCATACCAGGATTCATCACGCGGCGTGTCGCGGTCATCCCAGTAGCGGTTAAGCAGCGCGCCATCGGGCATTCTCACCGCATGACGGTAAGCCTGGTTCATATCCAGACTCTCGGCGCCGTCCATCCAGAAGGCGTATTCCATCAGCAGGTGATCAAGGTAACGGCGTGCGCCGCGAACGCCGTCTTCTTCAAACAGCTCCACCATCAACGCAAAGACAGGCGGCTGCGAGCGGCTCAGGTAATAGGTGCGGTTGCCGTTAGGGATATGACCGTAGTTTTCTATCATCCACGCGAAGTTATCCGCCATGCAGCGCAGCAGATCGTTGCGGCCGCTTTCGGCCAGCCCCAGCATGGTGTAATAAGAGTCCCAATAATAGGTCTCGCGAAATCGTCCCCCCGGAACAATATACGCCTGGGGCAACGGCAGCAGTGAAGAGAACTCAATATGTTCCTGCGGCTCGCGGGTCAGCACGGGCCAGAGGCTGTCGATATGCTCTTTGAGGCTACGGTTCGGGTCAGCGACATATTCTTTGCTGTAATCCTTCGGCAAATAGAAGTGATCGTGCACGAAGGCTTTTAAATCGAATCCCGGGTAGCGTTTAGCCCGGCGATAGTTAAGCAGGATCGCCAGCGGCGTCATTTTCGGCGCGCAGTCAGGAAAGGTTTTGCTGTCCGGAAAAATTCGCGCCGACTGGACATGTTCGAAAAGCTCCAGGTAGCGATCGGCCGGGGTCAGCGCATCGGAAGCAGGCATGCCCTCGATTGTTTCGGGCAGCGGTTCCGCTTCGACCATCTCATCCAGCTTGAGCTCACATGGATCGAGCTCATACCGAACTTCTTCGTCGTAAGCTTCTGATTCCGGTACTGTGAGTCGAGATGTCTGATTAAGCATACTAATAAAAACCTCCAGAGTAGCTTTTGGTTAAAGCGTTACTCTTAAGTCTAGCAAAATGGGTTCGTCGGGCCGGGAAGCGGCAATAATTCAGGGCGCTAAAGCCGAAAGTACTGGTGCGTCATAAACAAAAAAGGGCCGTAATTCAGTGCATTCCGCCACTTTTGCTCTGCGTGGGGAAATAATCTGATAATCGACCCTGGCTCACCCGGCCGCTCGCTCGGGCGTTTCAAGTAAGGTGATAATTGTAACGCCGTTGCCTGGTGGAAAATCAAGCAACTTTTTCTACAAACACTTATAAATTCGTAAAAGTAGTTCGATGACCGGAAACATAAAGTTACGGGAAAACAAGCGTCAGGGGAGTTAGCAGCAGAAATCGCCAACAGAAACAGGCAGTTCCTTTCTATACTTGGCAACAGATTTCACCGCATTGGGGATATCACGCTTAGGAGGTAAAAATGAGTCACCTGTTTTCCGAAGGCCGCCTCGGTGAGCTGACATTAACTAACCGCATTATTATCGCGCCGATGTGCCAGTATTCCGCAACAAACGGCGCGCCATCAGACTGGCATAGCGTTCACCTGGGCACCCTGGCGCAGTCTGGCGCGGGGCTGCTGATTGTTGAAGCGACCTCCGTCACACCGGAAGGGCGTATCTCCCCCGGGGATTTGGGGATCTGGAACGACGAGCTCGGCGATGCCCTGCAAAAAGAAGTGGAAAAAATTCGCCACTGGTCGCCCATCAAGCTCGGCATTCAGTTAGGCCATGCTGGCCGCAAGGCGTCAGTCAGCGCCCCCTGGCAGGGCGGCAAATCGCTTTCCGACAGCGAAGGCGGCTGGGAAACTATCGCACCCTCTGCGTTGGCCTTCGGTCAGGACAGAACGCCGAAAGCGATGACCGCGCAAGATATCATCCACATCAGGCAGGCGTTTGTCGACGGCGCGCGGCGCGCGCAAAAAGCGGGGTTTGATCTTATCGAACTGCACGCCGCGCACGGCTATTTGCTGCACCAGTTCCTTTCGCCGCTCGCCAACCAGCGCACCGATGAATATGGCGGCAGCCTCGAAAACCGCCTGCGTCTGGTGCTTGAGATTTTCGATGATGTCAAAAATGCGGTCTCGCTGCCGGTGGGCGTGCGCATCTCCGCTACCGACTGGGCGGAAGGGGGCTGGGATATTGAAGGCTCAATTCAGCTGGCAAAAGCGCTGGAATCGCGCGGCTGCGCCTATATCCACGTCTCCACTGGCGGCCTGACGCCTGCGCAGAAGATCCCGGTCAGCCCGAACTACCAGGTGCCTTTCGCGCAGCAGATCCAGCATCAGGTGTCTATTCCGACGATCGCCGTGGGGCTTATTACCGAGCCGGAACAGGCGGAGGCGATAATCGCTACCGGCCAGGCGGAGTTTATCGCGCTGGCGCGCGGCATTCTCTTTAACCCTCGCTGGCCGTGGCACGCAGCGGCGAAGCTTGGCAGCAAGATTGCAGTGGCGCCGCAGTACCAGCGCAGCGAGCCGCATCACCTTCGCGGACTATTCTCAGTCTGAGCCGTTCGTCAGTAAGGGGCTGAATTCTTTTCTATACTGAACACTTTGCAGTTAACAGAGAGGAGAAAACGATGACCATTCATAAGAAAGGCCAGGCGCACTGGGAAGGCGATATCAAACGCGGCAAAGGCACCGTTTCTACCGAGAGCGGCGCGCTTAAGCAGCAGCCTTATGGCTTTAATACCCGCTTTGAAGGCGCGCCGGGCACCAACCCGGAAGAGCTTATCGGCGCGGCGCACGCCGCCTGCTTCTCCATGGCGCTGTCGCTGATGCTGGGTGAAGAGGGTTATACCCCTGAAAGCATCGATACCACTGCCGATGTTTCGCTGGATAAAGTCGAAGGCGGGTTCGCCATTACGAAAATCGCCCTGAACAGCACGGTAAAACTGCCGGGCATCGAAGAGGCGGCTTTTGACAAAATTATCCAGAAAGCGAAAGCGGGCTGCCCGGTTTCCCAGGTGTTGAAAGCGGAAATCACGCTCGATTACCAGCTCAACTGAGTATTTCCGCAGCGCAAAAGGCTCGTCGCAAGACGGGCCTTTTCTTTTTCCTGCGCAAACAGGCGACGTAAAGCCAAAAAACGCTTATGGTGTGGGCAAAATTTTCAGGCTAAGGGATGACCTTCACATGCATGCATCTAAAGACCCGCTACATGGCGTAACGCTGGAAGCGCTGGTTACCGCGTTAGTTAACCGCTATGGCTGGGAAGAGCTGGCCCGGCGCATCAACATCAACTGTTTTAAAACCGACCCGAGCGTGAAATCGAGCCTGAAGTTTTTGCGACGCACGCCCTGGGCGCGAAAAGAGGTGGAAGCACTCTACCTCGATTCGTTAAACGAGCAGGACGACGCGCCGCCCGCTGAAAGCCCCTGGAGCAACTGGCGAAGCAAGAAGGGCGACCAATAACGAAAAAAGCCTCGCGGTTAACCGCGAGGCTTTTTGTCTGCCGCTGTCAGATTGAGGTGCGGCGGTAGTTGCGGTACTCCGGTAGCCAGAAGTTATCTTCAATAGCCTGCTCGAGCGCCTCGGCGGAGACTTCCACCGCCACGCCTTGCGCCTGCGCCATTTTGCCGACGGCAAAGGCGATAGCGCGAGAGACATTCTGAATTTCCGACAGCGGCGGCAGCACCAGCCCGTAACCGGTATTCACCAGCGGTGAATGCTGCGCCAGGGTCTCGCTCGCCGCCATCAGCATTTCGTCCGTAATGCGCGACGCGCCGGACGCAATCACCCCAAGACCAATGCCAGGGAAGATGTAAGCGTTGTTGCACTGCGCTATAGGGAAAGTTTTGTCTTTCCAGACCACTGGCGGGAACGGGCTGCCGGTCGCCACCAGCGCATTGCCTTCGGTCCAGTGAATAATATCGTGCGGCGTCGCTTCCACGCGGGATGTCGGGTTGGAGAGCGGCATAACGATTGGGCGAGGGCAGTGTTTATGCATCTCGCGGATGATCTCTTCAGTAAAGAGTCCCGTCTGGCCGGATACGCCGATAAGAATGTCAGGCTTGACGTTACGCACCACATCCAGCAGGGAGATCGCGTCGCTGTCCGTCTGCCAGCCCTGCAGGTTTTCGCGCTTTTGCACAAGCTTAGTCTGGAACGGCAGCAGGTTCGGCATGTTGTCGGTCAACAGGCCGAAACGGTCGACCATAAAGACTTTCTGGCGCGCCTGCTCCTCGGTGAGCCCTTCACGCTGAGTCTGCGCGACTATCTGCTCGGCAATGCCGCAGCCGGCGGAGCCAGCGCCCAAAAAGACGATTTTCTGTTCGCTGAGCTGGCTGCCCGCCGCACGGCTCGCGGCAATCAGCGTGCCTACGGTTACCGCCGCCGTGCCCTGGATATCGTCATTAAAGGAGCAAATTTCATTGCGGTAGCGCTGGAGCAGCGGGGTCGCGTTCTTCTGCGCAAAGTCCTCAAACTGCAGCAGCACGTTCGGCCAGCGATGTTTCACTGCCTGAATAAACTCATCCACAAAAGCGTAATACTCTTCATCGGTAATGCGCGGATGACGCCAGCCCATGTAGAGCGGGTCGTTCAGCAGTTGCTGGTTATTGGTGCCGACATCCAGCACCACCGGCAGCGTGTAAGCCGGGCTGATGCCGCCGCAGGCGGTGTAAAGCGAAAGCTTGCCGATAGGAATGCCCATGCCGCCGATGCCCTGATCGCCAAGGCCCAGAATGCGCTCGCCGTCAGTAACCACAATCACTTTGATATTGTGGTTCGGCACGTTTTGCAGGATGTCGTCCATATACTGGCGATTAGGCCAGGAGATAAAGACGCCGCGCGCGCGGCGGTAGATTTCAGAGAAGCGTTCGCAGGCGAGGCCGACGGTGGGGGTATAAATAACCGGCATCATCTCGTCGAGATGGTTTTCCACCAGCCGGTAGAAGAGGGTTTCGTTGGTGTCCTGAATATTGCGCAGGTAAATGTGCTTATCAATATCGGTTTTAAATTCCTGATATTGTCGCCAGGCGCGCTCAGCCTGTTCATCGATGGTTTCCACCACTTCAGGCAGCAAACCGATCAGGTTAAAGTTAGCGCGCTCTTCCATACTAAAGGCGCTGCCCTTGTTCAGGCGGGGAAACTCCAGCAGTACCGGACCGGCATAGGGAATATAAAGGGAGCGATTTTTTTTCTGCTTCATGTCCATTTGGCTTACTCAGTTATATTTTTTTACTGCGCTGACACCGCCTGCACGCAACTGTCCGGGCTGTGACCGCACGCGAAACACCACGTCTGCCTATGGTATTGCACAACGCCACGGCAATCGACATAAAATCGATACATATAAGTAATGAGTTCTCTTTAATCCATTGAAAACAGGTGAGGAAAGAATGGAATACGACACGGTGCTTGCGTTCTGGTTTGAAAAGACACCCTCATCGCAGTGGTTTAAACAAGACGCCGCGCTTGATAAGCAGATCCGCGAAACCTTTTACGACACCTGGCAGGCGGCCTGTCGCGGCGAGCTTTACCCCTGGCGGGAGAGCAGCAGAGGACGGCTTGCTGAGATAATCGTGCTCGATCAGTTTTCCCGCAACCTGCACCGTGAAAGCGCCGCGGCTTATGCGCAGGACAGCATGGCGCTGGTTCTGTCACAGGAGATCCTCCGCCAGCCAGACTGGCGCGCCCTGAACGTCACGGAAAAAGCCTTCAGCCTGATGCCGTGGACGCATTCAGAATCGTCGCGTATTCACGAGCAGGCGCTAAAACTGTTTGAAACGCTTAATGAGCCCGCTTTTAGCGATTCGGAACGCAAGCACAAAGCCATCATCGACCGGTTTGGCCGTTACCCGCATCGCAACGAGGCGCTTGGCCGGGAGAGTACCGAAGCGGAACTGGCTTTCTTACGCGACAATAAAGGACGATTTTAATCAGCGGGCGAACCGCCGGGAACCCGCCACGCAAAGGAGGATAGCGAGCGTAACGGCGAGCATCGTAAAGCTTACGGGTTCTCCGAGCAGCGTGGCGGAAATGGCCAGGCCCAAAAAGGGTTGTAACAGCTGCAACTGGCCTACGCTTGCAATGCCGCCCTGCGCCAGACCTCTGTACCAGAAGATAAAGCCAATCAGCATGCTGAACAACGCAACGTAGCCCAGGGCGCACCATGCGGACGTACTGATATGGCTAAAACTCACCGGGCGCGTAACAAAAGTCAGCGTAAGCATGAGCGGTAAGGCGAGGATCAGCGCCCAGCTGATGGTTTGCCAGCCGCCAAGCGTGCGCGTAAGACGGGCGCCTTCGGCATACCCCAGTCCGCAGACAAGCACCGCCGCCAGCATATAAAGCCCCCCGACGGATGAAACATCGATTCCCTGTGAAAGCGCGTATCCTGCAACCAGCAGGCTGCCAGCGAGAGAGAAGATCCAGAACAGCGGACGCGGTTTTTCGTTCGCGCGAAGCACGCCGAACAGCGCGGTGGCTAAGGGCAAGAGGCCGAGGAAAATAATCGACTGCGCCGAGGTCATATGACGAAGGGCGAGGGCGGTCAGCAGCGGAAAGCCAATCACCACGCCAGACGAGACCAACCCCAGCGCGAGCAGGTGGGATTTATGTGGTCTGGCGCTCTTCATCAAGCCAATGAGCATCAGCGCCAGCATGCCCGCTATTGAAGCGCGCGCGACGGTAAGAAAAAACGGATCGAAATCCATCACCGCCACACGGGTGGCTGGCAGCGAGCCGCTAAAAATCAGAACGCCAAGAAAACCATTTACCCAGCCGTTGACCGCATTGTTTGATCCCTGCATGAACCGTACCTCTTATAAATGAGCGTTGACGGGCAAAACCTTACGGCGCACATTTATGACAATCAAATTATTGTCATAGATACATAGTATGAAAGCGCGTTATAAAACCCTGGTGGATGAGTTCGCCCAGGCGATCCGGACCGGCAAGCAGGCTGCGGGCAGCCGTTTGCCCACGCACCGACAGTTATCTGCGCAGCGCGGTATTTCTCTTGCCACGGCAACGCGGGTTTATGCTGAACTGGAGGCGATGGGGCTGGTCAGCGGCGAAACAGGGCGGGGCACCTTTGTGCGGGAGCAGACGCTGCCGCCGGGGCTGGGCGTTGATCAACTCGCCGTCGCCTCCGATGTGCTTGATCTCAACTTTAACTATCCTGCGCTGCCCGAACAGGCCGATCTGCTGAGAGAGGGGCTGAAACAGCTCGCGATTTCAGGGGAGATCGACGCGCTGCTGCGCTATCAGCCACACGCGGGCAGAGCGCATGAGCGCGAGGCCTTCGCCCATTATCTTGCCGGCAAAGGCGTCGAGTGCGGCGGCGAGGAGGTCATTATCGTCAGCGGCGCGCAGCATGGCCTTGCCGTGACGTTGATGGCCCTGTTGCAGCCTGGCGATGTCGTGGCGGTGGATGCGCTGACTTATCCCGGCTTTAAGATCCTCGCGCAGCAGCTTCACCTTGAGCTGTTGGCTATCCCTGCGGCTTCTGGCGCGATGGATCTGGATGCGCTGGAAAAATATTGTCAGTCCCGCCGGGTTAAAGCGGTCTATACCATGCCGACGCTGCATAATCCGATGGGCTGGGTAATGGACAAGACGCGGCGTGTCCGGCTTGCCGCTTTAGCGGAACGCTACGGGTTAGCGCTGATTGAAGACGCGGCGTATGCATGGCTTGAGGCTGCACCGCCGAAACCGCTCAGATACTATGCCCCCGAGCATACGGTTTATGTTTCCGGCTTTTCGAAAAACGTGGCTACGGGGTTACGCGTCGGCATGGTCGTGGCGCCGGAAAAGCAACGCGCAAGGATAGAAAGAGCCATTCGGGCGACGACATGGAACACGCCTGCCGTGCTGACCTCGCTGGTTTGCGGCTGGCTGCGCGACGGCACGGTTTTGCGCCTCGAAGCGTTAAAAAGAGAGGATGCGCATAAGCGCCAGCGGCTGGCAAGGGAGGTGTTCGGCAAAATGGCCTGGCAGGCGCATCCGAATGCGTATTTTGGCTGGATAGCCTTGCAAGAAGAGATGCGCGCGGAGCGTGTAGTGAGCGAGCTGCTGAAAAAGCGTATTTCCGTTTCCACTGCTGAACCGTTTTGTACTTCGCCTTTTGTTCCTCATGCCATTCGTCTGGCGCTTGGCTCCGTCAGCATGGCGAACCTGGAAACGGGGCTGAAAACGGTGAGGGCGACAATCGAGCATTTCACGGATTTATAACCTCAGCCGGAACGCTGTCCGGCCGAGGAGGGGAGTTAAATGCTCAGACCGCCGGCGATATCAATCACGCCGCCGGTAATATAGCCGCCCTGTGGGCCTGCCAGGAACGACGCCATCGCCGCGACTTCCTCAAGCGTGGCGATGCGGCGGATAGTGTGAAGTTCCATCAGCGCATCTGGAACTGATTCGCCTAATGCTTCACGAGACATATCCGTCGGCATCACGCCTGGCTGGATAACGTTTACCGTAATATTTTTCCCGCCAAGATCGCGCGCCACGCCTTTTGCATAGCCGACGATCGCCGCTTTAGTGCCAGCATAATCAGCGGCGCCCGCAAACGGCACATGGCCGCCCAGCAGCGAGCCGATGAAAATAATCCGGCCTTCCCGGGATAAAACTTGCGCCGCGGCGCGGGTCACGGCGACGGGCCCCATGACGTTGGTCTGCCACTGACGGTCAAGGTTGACCGTATCAAGTTCGGGGTCGTCCACCGTTTTGCCCTGAACCGCAATGGCGGCGTTATTCACCAGAATATCGAGCTTGCCGAAGTGAGAAATAACGTCATTAATGAGCGGCTTAGCGGCGGTCATATCCGCCTGGTCGCTTTGAATCGCGATGGCCCGTACACCTTTAGCCTGCAGTTTTTCCACCACGGCCTGGGCTTTTGCGCCAGAAGCCACAAACGTAATCGCCACATCCGCGCCCTGGTCTGCGAACTGCTCAGCAATAACAGCGCCAAGCCCGCGAGAACCGCCTGTAACGAGCGCCACTTTACCTGCTAACGATTTCTGCATAACCACAGTCTCTCTGTTAATAAGTTACCCCATCCGGGGAGAGTGAGAATTTCATAACGACCATTATCGTAATGAACGTTATGGAATTAGACTTACGTCGTCAAGCGATTTAATATCGATCGTTATGAAATAATGAGGTCAGGTGATGGGACGTAATCGCGAGTTTGATGTAGAAAAGGCGCTGAACGCCGCGCTGGGCGTGTTCTGGAGTAAGGGTTATGAAGGGACGTCATACTCTGATTTAACCAAAGCGACCGGTGTGGAGCGGCCTGCGCTGTATTCCGCTTTCGGCAACAAAGAGGCGCTGTTCCTGCGCGCGCTTGATCATTATTACACGCATTATCTAGATTTCTTTCCCGCCGCGCTGGCGCAGCCAACCGCGAAAGCGGTCGCGGCCTCGGTTCTGCGCGCTGCGGCAGATTTGCATACCCGCTATCCGGAGCATACCGGCTGTCTTGGGATCAACGGGGCGCTGGCCTGTTCGGATGACGCGCAGCCGATACAAAAAGCGTTGATTGCCGCGCGTGAGGATGGCGAAACGCAGCTGCGTGAGCGATTCGAACGCGCGAAAGCGGAAGGCGATTTGCCGCAGACGGTCGACTGCACCGCCCTGGCCGCGTTTATCTGCGCCGTGCTGCACGGCATGGCCATTCAGGCAAAAGCGGGATTCGGACGCGATAAGCTCGAAGCGATAATTAATCAGACATTAGCGGGTTGGCCATCGTAAATTCAGCAATTCTTGTAGCATTTCTTATTACTTACAAGGAAAAAAATGAGTTTTTATAATGCTGTTATTTTTTTATCTCATATACAGCCAATGTCTTAGAGCGACTCAGTTGTTAAGTGTTTGCACCAGACAAAGAAGCCAGCGTTGCAGCTGGCCCTGGCAATTTAGTTAAACTTGATTTTAAATTCGTCTTTCATATCATCCAAGTCATTAATTCTCTTTGCTTGCTTCTGGCTTCTCAGCTCTTCAAGTATTGCCTTCAAGTAATCAGCCTGAGCAAATAAAACAATTCTTGTTTCATAAGACGTAATACTTTTAACCATCCAGAAGCCAAGAATGATAGTTGCAACAATTTTTACTGTATTGACGTCAATAGAGTAGCTTTCAGCCAAGATAACTAACAGTGAATCATTGGTCCCAATGATAAAGAACCAAATTAATATAGTTATAACCAGATTGATAATAAGTATGGCGAACGCAAGATTCTTAGTCAGATAAGAGCTTTTCATAAAAAATCCTTTTATTAAGACACTTCAGGTTTGCATGTGTGAATCAGTCAGAGATGCAATTTTATAAAGAAGAGTAGGTGGCTAATGGCTTGTAGCAGGCTAGCCCAGTTCTTCGAACCCATTTGCTCTAAGCGAAGCAATTTAGCAAATCTTGTCCAGGCACAGGAGATTGTTAACACTCATCATCCATCAACTTGCTTCATCGCTTTTCGGGAGTATCCATTCATGAATGGTCGAACAGGTGCGGCAAAATTGTATGAAGATTTTCGGTTTCTGAGCTCTACCAATTGTAAAGAAATTTGGCTTGTGTAATGGACGCTCACCAGTGCTACGTAGCTTAACGTTGGGCAGTCCAACTAGTTTCTGCGCATCTTCATTTTCGTGATCCTCATTTCCCCAAACAATGAAACCACAATTGAAACATTAGAAGAATTCACAGCCAGCTAGTTTTATCACCTTATCTGAATGCCTATTCAGAAATGAACGCTATTGACGATGGAGGACTTCATCGTTATTAATACTTCCACTACTATAAAATTGAGAGGCCCAATGTGATTTCTTTCCAACCGATGACAAAAGATGAGTATCCTGCTTATGTCGAATACTTTGTGAATGATTATGCATGTGAAATAGAATCAAACTACGGGTTATCCCTTCATGATTCTCTCGCCAGAGCGAGGCAGGAGATTGCGGAAATGCTTCCCGCGGGAGTTAACACGCTCGGGCAAGTGTTAATGTGTATTGTTGTTCAGTCGGACAAGGCGAACAACCATGTAGGTTATCTCTGGTACAAACCAGACTCGACTAAGCGCACTGTTTTTATCTACGATTTTCATATTTTCAACTCCAGCCAGGGGTTAGGACTTGGCAAACAATCTCTACGTGCTTTTGAAGAGTATCTGCAGGAAAAGGGGTTTAAAGAGATCAGATTGCGTGTTGCAGGTGATAATGCTCGCGCCCGGCATGTTTATGAAACCAGCGGATTCGGGGTTACAGGTGTCAATATGAGTAAATCGATTACAGACTGAGACACTGACGCGTGTTAAAACCCAGCCCCATAATTGATACCCGATCTGCTATTCGCTCAAAGCGGACATTAAGCTCTCTGGCATTTCAGTTATATAAAGGGTGGGTATAGGTGGAGTAGGGAAGAACGACCCCGTTAAGCCGGAATTCTTTCCGTCCATCCGGGTAGTGCCAGACCCCGATACATTTTCCTATAGGTCTTCGGCTTAACTCATTATCTTCAATCAGATAGAGCACTTTGTCATACTGCACGGTCAGAGATTTTGAAACGCGACGCGGTTCCCGCCATGTGAAAAAAGCTGCCAGATGATCATCGTTTCAAGCGGCCGATGCACATCAAAGTCATGCCGGGGAGCTTTGGCAAAGCGCTGGTTATAATCTGCCATGAACTCATCAGCATAATCATTGGCTGCGTCCACAGAAGAAATTCCCCTGAGCCGGAGTTCCTTTACCAGACGATCCTGAAGCGTCAGATGAGCGCGTTCCACGCGTCCTTTGACAGAGCTGGTATTGGCACATTTTGACATGCCAGCGTCGGCCCGAAGTCGCTATAGCGCTCGCGGATTATGTTGAGCGTAAACCGGGCAAGACCTGCGACTTCATGAGCCGTCATCAGAATCCCTTGAGGGTGAATCTACGTTAACTTAGCCCAGAACGGACATTACAACTTTGCGTCTACAACATTAGTGCGCATAATGTATATTATGTTAAATTGGATTCAGAGTCTCATGCTTCTATCGTCGTATGCTGCTGCGCCCCGTGTATCCCTGTATGCCGCCTTTACTTTTTCGAGCTGACATGGCCTGGCGTTTAAGGACTGGACTCTGAGTTTATCAACCGACCCGGCCATGCGTGCTCCTGCCCTGCTGTATCAGTGATGAGTAAACGGCAGCTTTTACCCGCGGTTCGAAAGAACCATCGTGCCGCTTCTGTAAGTGCCGCCGTTAACGCCCTGGCTCTCTCCAGCACCGACGTCGGTCAATCGTGCGATGCCGCATTCAATTTCTGACAAAGCTCATCAATGTTCATGGACTTGTAAAAAAACCATCCCTGAGCATAAGCGTTCTCGTTATGGCCTTTCAGATAATTGAGTTCAACAATATCTTCCACGCCTTCAAAGACAATTTGCGCGCCAATGCCGATGACCAGGCCCGAAATGCATGTCAGGATGTTGCGCTTGTACTCCTCCTGCAAGCCTTTCACATAAAACTTATCAATTTTAATCTCGTCAAAATCAATCTCGGTTAACCAGATAAGGTTGGCTGTCCCTGTTCCGAAATCATCTATCGATACGCAAAACCCTTTCGCTCTGGCGCGCCGCGAAAAATCCGCAATAACGTCATGCGGTAATGTGCTTCGTTCCGTAATTTCAATTTTTATCTGCGACGGCTTGATCCGGTATTGAATACACTGCTCATACAGATAATTTATGTAATTACAATGCTCTATCTCGTAGCCACCGATATTGATAGAGACGGTAAAGCTACTGTTACGTGTGAGATAATGCGACAATTCTTCAGTGAGCCGCTTAATAACAAACTCAGAAATTTGTCCGTATACCCCTATTTTTTCCGCCACATCGATAAAAAGCTCCGGTGAGACTTTGCCGTACAGCTTATCCTGCCAGCGGATGAGCGTTTCAACACCGACGATTTTCTCATCGTTCATCCTGACGACAGGTTGATACTCCAGATAGAGTTGTTCGTCCTGGACAGCTTTCTTTAAACGATATTCGAAGCTTTTTCTGGAGTTGAGGTAGAAATAAGCAAACCACGATAAAAATACGCCAAGTAAGAGACAAATCAAAACGACAAGCGCCTGATGCAACGGATCCAGTGATAAGAACCCTACCATCCCATTACGGGTTAATACGCAGAGATCGAAGGTTTTGCTGCAAATTTTTGCATGCACCGCATTATTAACAGCGAAACCTGCGCCGCCATGATGCGTTCCGGGCAAGATTAAAAAATCATGCCATCCTTTATGAGTTGAGATAACCACATCAAATTGTGGATACATCTCTTTTATTTTCTTAAAGGCAAACGGAGAGGTAAAAGCAATGGCGGTTTTATAGATTGTGGCATCTACATGGATTTTTTTATTATGAAAATTGTTGTCTGAACCGTCAAAGATATAGCCGTCAGAAGTCGAATACTCCTCTTTCACATAGCCTCTGCTTTTGTCAAAAAGCCCCCATCCCGCCGTGCAAATAACCTTACCTTTATGCGTAATGCCAACATCAATGACGTCCTGATAATCGAGGAGGATCTCTCTTAACCTGTTGATGTTGCTATCGTTACAGTTATTGATGTTAGCTTCTACCACCCTGTTGAGCGATTCATGAATCTGAGTAGATACAGATTCTGAATGTCTGAGGATTTGTTTTGTGTAAGCAATCTGCTCTCTGGCCTGGAATTTTATTATGGTATAGTTAGCAATCAAAACCAGAATGGTTGTAGCAACTAACATTCTAAATAGCGTAGGCGTATTTAGTTTAAACTTATTATGTAAGTTCATTCTTAAACCACTCATAAAGGATGGGTACGCTAATCGGTAATCTTCAACGATTGATTTCTACTTTACTGCAAATTGATGACTTTCCCTCTGACGCGCCTGTGCTGCCGTTGCTGGCAGCACAGGTCTGGTACGTATTTTCAATGAGGTCAGTTTGCGGCGCTAAAACCATTTTTGCCCGCTTGTTTTACCTTATATAAACTTGCATCGGCGCGTTGGATGGTATTCTCAACAGAAACTTCATACTTCGCCAGCCCCACGGAGAAAGTCGGCAACGCGATCCGCTGATCATTTTTAGCGACAATCGAGTGCCGTGAAATATAACGGAGCCGCTCCACCAGCGTTCTGGCATCGTTAAACTCAATGCAATAAAGCAGGACGATAAACTCATCGCCACCAAATCGGATAATGATATCCGTCTCCCGTAAAGACTTGCGCAACTGCTCGGTAAACGAGATAAGAATCGCGTCGCCTACCAGGTGACCATGGGTATCATTTATCTGCTTAAAATCGTCCAAATCCAGCATGACCAGATAGTCAGGCTCATATTCCATGACCGTCCGTTCCAGGTACCGACGGTTATAAACTCCGGTGAGCGAATCGATATAGAGCTTTTTGCGTTCGCGCACCAGCCGGATATAGACCACGGTGCGCCAGACTGCGAAGGTCACCGGTAAAAGTAGCAAAAACACCAGGTTGATGCCATGCAACGCTTGCAGGCTTTCCTCTATCTCATGCACTTTAACTTCATTGACGTGTTTGGCTTTAAATATTCGTGCATATTCATCCTGCATATGACGGCAGGAGATCTGGCGACGAACGTGCGGCTGCGTTGGGCCCATTTGCCGATCTTCAGTGCGCTTACTCGCCTCTTCCGCACAGAGCAGAAGCATGCTGCTGGATATTTCTCTTTCGAGCTCCCGATGTTGCAAGATAGAGGTTCTCAGGAGATCTTTGATTCTTGCATACTCGGTGGCGTTCAAATAAAAAACGCACAGTAAAGAAAGCGATGAAATAATTAGCAAAATATAAGGAATAAAAATCTCTTTTTGTGGTCTCATATAATTTACATCAGTCATGCACAATTATAAGCAGACAAAAGCTGCCCTGACACTGTCACAGGAGCGAATCGATGAATGAAACATTTAAACGGCTTTTTAGTCGTGCGACTTATTGCCTCCTTTTAACTGTTTCGCCTGTGTATTTTTTGAACCATTTTTGAAGAAGGCCAATTGTAAAGGCTGGATCCTGTTTTGCCAATAAAACCCATAATATATTTTTAATTGGTAACTCATTGAATTGTTTATGGAAATATGAATTTATTAAAGCAGATATCTTGCATTAGCGCTAACTGAACAGAGATATCCGGTTTTATCATCTGGTTTGTTTAATTTAGATAGAGTTAAACTCTATTTTTACAGATAAATCCAGTCTTAAATGTTGTTATGATGTTTGGTTTTTATAATTATGTTTAATGCATGTTAACAGTGCTGCTATTTGATTATCGAAGGTGTAAATATTTCGAAAATATATACCCAGAAAGGCCCGCCTTATTAATCTGTGATTGTGTTAATTTGTCTGGAGGCTATACTCTTTTGAAGTCAATTAATTAACCGCGCTAAGTAAAATCTTAACGAAAACCTAACGGGGTGTTTATGTGACCGGGCAATACCCTTCCGTTTCGCTTAACGCAAAAATGTCGCGTTTAGCCAGGCAATATGAAAGATTACTGAAGCAATATCAGAACAGGCGATGCGATGTTTTACTCCAGGACGTCGCAGAGGTGCTTGCCTGTACGCCACGGTACACGCGCACACTGTTAAAAGAGATGAAGCAACGAGGCTGGATCAACTGGTCATCATTGCCAGGCAGGGGAAAAATAAGCCAGATCCAGTGCATGCTGGATGACAATGGGCTCAAAGAAAAACTCCATCCGCGTTTTTCTTCTCCTCATACCAGCGCCAGTGAAGGCGTGGTTTTTTCCGCTGCGCCCGAAGGTTATCATTTTACGCTTTCCTCCCCTCGCCCGATCCCGGCAATTGTTCCGGCGTTTTTTGCCGTGCACTACAGGCGTCATCTGATGCGTATGGTGCATGTCGGCGTAATGCGTTTTCCGCATGGCTGTACCGATCCTGTCCCTGCTTTAGCTCACCACAATATAAAATCCGACGATGGCCTGAGCTGGCGATTCTATATTCGTCAGGGGCTGGTCTGGCATAACGAGCAAAGCGTAAGCGCTGCACAGCTGCTAAGCCAGTTACAACGTCTGGCGGGAACGCCGCTGCTCCCCTATGTCGAACGTATAACGGCCAACGATCAACTCATTGTCTTTCACTTAACCCAACCGGATGAAATGCTATTGCATCGCCTTGCTCACCCGGCCTGTTCGCTGGCGCATCCTGAAGAGCCAACCGTAGGTCTGGGGCCATTCAGAGTCATTGAGCATACTGACGAGTGCGTAAAGCTGGCGCGTTTCGCTTTCTGGTACGGTGAGAAACCGCTGGCCGCCACCGTTACGGTAGAAACACAGCTGCGCAGAGCCGACGACTGGGGGCTCATTAATATGGAAACGCCGCGTTCTAAGCTGCGGGCTGAGCCAGTTAATACACTCTCATCCGCCGATATCTTTTCCTTTATGACATTCAACCAGCTTAAGCGCGCTGCGCTGACGCCGCCGCAGCGGGCGCTGGTGTTGCATATCGCCAGAAGCATCGCGCAATCCACTATCGAAGCAGAAGCGGATATCCTGCCTGTTCCAGATTGGCTTACCCTGCCCTCTGCCAGCAGCTTTAGCCCGGCCCCTCTGCCGCCTTCTCTTTCGATGGCTTATTTAAGCACGCCGGATACGGACAAGTTTGCCGATGCGCTCGCCAGAAACCTGAGCCGTAGGGGTTGCCGCCTGGCGCTGACGCCCATCTACAATGGGCACTGGCACGCTCCCGGAAAGAACTGGGAACATATGGATATAGCGCTGGGCTATCTTAGCAGCCGCCGTGCGGCCGTCTTCACGGTTGAAGAGCGCTGGCGGCACAGCAGAATGGTGAAAGCGTTCTGGCCTGTAAAAACGCAGCGCCTCATCGGGGCGATGCTGCAACGTTCGGCGATGGGCGACGTCTCCCATCATCGCGCCCTGCTTATCAGGTTATTAAGGCATGCTATTCGTCATGAGATAATCACGCCGCTGTATCTGAAAAATTTTACCCTGCGCTACCCTGATTCCGTTCAGGGAGTCAAATGCGGCCCGCAGTGTATGCCTGACTATACCTCTCTGTGGATTGACACCACCCGCTGCTGATCGCTACGCCGGGCGTGCAGCCCGGCGTAGCCATTCACTGCGCCTTATCTGCCCGGACGTTGCTCACTGGTGACCGGCCGCGGTTGAGTGCGACGGCCAACCATGCCCATCACGCCTGCCAGCACCGCTTCGACAATCATCATAAAGAAAGCAAACCACGCCGCTTTGGCTGTGGCGGCGGCGGCTTTCTCGCCCATTTCACGGCTTTTCTGTTCGGCTTGCTGTTTCAGCTCTTCATATTTCGCGCGAGCAGCCTGATAATTTTGCTCGGTCTGATTCACGATTTGTTCCGCTTCGGCATCCGTTTTACCCGTGCGCGCCTGAATGATATTTTTCAGCGCTTCGCGATCGGCAGCCTGGAATGTCGCCTGATTCCTTTCCACGAGGCCTTTAAAGAAATTCGCCAGATCGGTGTTGCCAGCGCCTGGCGCTTGTTGTTGCGGTTGAGCCGCGCCCGCCGCCTGGTTCTGCGCGTTGTTTACTTCCCCCTGCGCCTGGTTTTGTAAGGCTTCCGGCTGCAGCTCCGGCTTACCGGTTTGCCTTAGCGTGGTTTCAAGTTCGTTTTGCAGGTTGTCCAGGTTGATATTGTTTTCAGCGAGCTTATCTCTCGCCATTTCAACCGCCTGCGGCGCGAGCGCTTTCGCCCCGCTGCTGACTGCCTGTAATCCAGTGCCAAGCACGTTCATGGTGCCGGTCACGGCGCTGCTGGCGATGGTCACTAACAGCCAGGTAAAAATCAGCGTATTTACGCCAAACATTAAAAGCCCATGCAACGCGCCTTCACGCTGCGCCAGTCTGCCGCTCACATAGCCGCCGACGGCGATAGAAATAAGCATGCTTACCCCGCCCCATATCGCCGCACCCATGCCAATGCCCTCTACGGGATTCTGTTCCTCCATCGGATCGATGGTGGTAGTGCCCACTGCCGTACCCAGGATAGCAAGTAACAGGTAAATAACGATGGAAACGATCACGCCGGCAAAAACCGCGCTCCAGGAAATTCGCTTTAACGGAACGCCGTAATTATCCACCCGATATTCGCCGTCTGGTTCTCTGGCTGAATGTGTGTGTTTATCGAACATAATGACTCTCCACTTCTTCACGTACGGTTAAAAAACGTTCGCGATTCGTTTATTAAAGAAGAGCAACCCTATTCAATAGTAGTAGGAATAAAATGATAAGCGAGACATGGCCCGCGCTTCGTATTATTCGGGGAAAATGACCTGCTGGCTTTGTTTTTTTAAAGGGATGGTTTTCTGCAATTTTACTTATTGTATTTAAAGCCGTTTTTTTAAGATAAAAAGACTGAAATCCAGTTTCATGAATGCGTTTCTGTTTCTGCGTTTAAAAATAATGATAAATTTGTGGTTGTGGCCTGCAAATATTATCCTGACGCGCTTTATTATTTCCTTGCTACGGATAAAGCAGGCGAAAAAAAGCCAGATAACCTGTCTCAGCATTATCTGGCACCCTGTTTTTATCGTTTACTTATGGCCTTCTGAATAGCGCCAGGCTGCGGCCTTCAAGCTCAAAATCTTTCTCTTTATTAATGACGATGCCGCGTTTCGCATTATCTGAGGTGCTGAACTCCAGCACCCAGCCGCCCTCGCCCAACTGAGGAATGCGAAACGGCACGGTGCCTTCATACGGGTTTATCAGCATCAGCACATCGTGCCAGATGCCCTCCTCTTTTTGCAGATCGGGCCGACCGATATAAACGCCGAGCGTCGAGCCTTCATCCCACTGCTCCGCCTGCTGATAGCCGCCGCCTGCGTTGAACCATTCGATGACCATGCCATCGCGCCAGTTTTCACGCCGCAATAGCGGCTGCTCGGCACGCAGCTTGATAACCTGGCGGGTAAATTCGCGCAGCGTTTCGGCGCTCTCCGGCAGGTTTTCCCAGTGAACCCAGGAAATCTCGCTGTCCTGGCAATAACCGTTATTGTTACCCATCTGGCTGCGGCCGAATTCATCGCCCGCCAGCAGCATCGGCGTGCCATGTGAGAAGAACAGCGTGGCGAGGAAATTACGTTTTTGCCGTTCGCGCACCGCATTGATGCCTTCATCCTCCGTTGGACCTTCGGCGCCATAATTGTAGGAGCGGTTATTGTTATGACCGTCGTTATTGTCCTCGCCGTTATCGTCGTTGTGTTTCTCGTTATAAGAGACCAGATCGTTAAGCGTGAAGCCGTCATGCGCGGTAATAAAGTTGACGCTTGCCCATGGGCGGCGACCGCGCTGGTCGTAGAGGTCGCCGGAACCCAGCAGACGTGCGGCAAATTCGGAAGAGACATTGTCCCCCTTCCAGTATTCGCGCACCGTGTCGCGGTATTTATCGTTCCACTCCGCCCAGCCTGGCGGGAAGCCGCCCACCTGATAGCCGCCCGGACCGATATCCCAGGGCTCGCCTATCAGCTTCACGCGTGAAAGTACCGGGTCCTGGGTGATGGCGTCGAAAAAGCCGCCGCGCTGGTCAAAGCCTTCCGGCTCGCGGCCCAGGATGGTGCCAAGGTCAAAGCGGAAGCCGTCGATATGCATCGACTCGGTCCAGTAGCGCAGCGAATCCATCACCATTTGCAGCACTCGCGGATGCGAGGTGTTGACGGTGTTGCCGGTGCCGGTGTCATTAATGTAATAACGGTGCATGTCGGGCATGGTGCGATAATAAGAGAAGTTATCGATCCCCTTGAACGACAGCGTCGGGCCAAGCTCGTTGCCTTCCGCCGTGTGGTTATAAACCACATCCAGGATCACCTCGATACCGGCATCATGGAAAGCGCGCACCATGTCGCGAAACCCCTGAATGCCCCGCGGGCCGTAATAGCGTGAAGCCGGCGCGAAAAAGCCGAGCGAGTTATAACCCCAGAAGTTTTTCAGTCCCTTATCAAGCAGATGCTGATCGTCCGGGAACCAGTGTACCGGCAGCAGTTCTACGGAGGTAATGCCAAGGCTTTTAATGTAATCAACGGACGCCTTGTGCCCCATTCCTTCAAACGTGCCGCGCAGTTCAGGCGGAATTGCCGGGTTAAGCTGCGTGAAGCCTTTCACATGGGTCTCGTACACGACTGAGTTCGGCCAGTGAATGGAGGGGCGGTTGTCGTCCTGCCAGTCAAATGCCTCCGGGTCAATAACCCGGCACTTCGGCGTATAGGGCGCGCTGTCGCGGGTGTCAAAGGTTAAGTCCTTATCTTCATGCAGCAAATCATAGGCGAAATGGGCTTCATTCCATTCGATATCGCCAACCAGCTCGCGTGCGTATGGGTCGATAAGCAGTTTATTAGGGTTAAAGCGATGACCATTCTCCGGATCGAAAGGACCGTGAACGCGATAGCCGTAAAGCGCGCCGGGCTTCAGCCCCGGCACATAGCCGTGCCACACCTCGTGGGTATATTCCGGAAGCTCAAGACGGGCAATTTCAGTTTTACCGTCCGGCGCGTACAGGCAGAGCTCAACGCGCTCCGCGTGCGCTGAAAAAAGCGCGAAGTTAACCCCTTCGCCGTCGTAATTGGCGCCGAGACGATGGCTATACCCTGACGTTATTTCAAAAGGCTTACCGTGTGACATGCATTCTTCTCCATGGATGTGCAGAGCTTTCATATACAGCAGCGATACATGACATCTTTAAAAGCAACAAAGTTAGACAGTTATAAGTATGGCAGAAGCGTAACCGTTGAGGGTTTGCACATCTATCCGGTCAGTTACAACCACCTCTTTTCCACTGAGGATGTCGTGATAACGGCGGTTCGCGAGCGTAGCGGGCAAGGCGATTTCGGTATCCGCCCACAGCTCCGCATGCGGCGCGGCAAGGCGGCCTTCCAGCACGCCCAGCACCAGGCGCGGCGCGATGACAATCAGCGCGTCACTCTCCCTGGCGCGCGCAAAAGCGATAACGTTTTCCGCGCGATTGCCCGTCGCTGAAAGCGGCAGATAGTCGCCGCGACGAAACAGCGCGGGTTTCTGTTGCCGTAAGCGCAGCGCTCTGGCGATGACATGTTGTTTCAGCTCGCCGCTAAGCCAGGCCTCTTCGCTAAGCCAGGAGGCGCTGGCTTCTTCATCGAGCCAGTGCGTCAGCGCGGCGAAATCGGGCTCGCGCCGGTTATCGGGGTCGACCAGGCTGAAATTGAGCCCTTCGCTGCCCTGGTAGATATCCGGCACGCCGGGCGCAGTCAGCTTGATCATCGTCTGGGTCAGGCTGTTAACCAGCCCGGCATTAATGAACGGTTGCAGCGAGCGGGAGAAATCCTGCAAAAATTCCTGGTTCGCTGGCGACAACAGATGGCGGGCGTAATCCAGCACCACGTTTTCATAGGCGTCATTGCTGTCCACCCAGTCGGTGCGCAGCTTTGCCTCCCGCAGCGCCTTTTCGACAAACTGCAGGAACCGCTCTTCAAGCGCTTTCAACCCCGCCTCGTCGCCAGGCGCAAGCGTCGCGGGCCAGACGCCCGCCAGCGCCTGGTAGAGCATCCAGGTATCCACCCCTTTCGGCGCCGTGCCGTCATTCAGGAAGACCACTTTGGTTTGATTCATCTGCCGCCAGCGGGCGACGCAGTCTGCCCAGCGCTCCGGCGCTTCGGTTAACGTATAGAGCCGCGCTCGCGCGTCCTCGCCGCGTTTAGTGTCGTGGGTCGAGGTGCCGGAAAGCGCATCGGGCTGATGCGTCAGCCGCGCTGTCATCTCCCGATGGAAACGCTCAACGGAGAAGGTGCGCGGCAGCGGCTCGGCGCCCACTTCATTCAGCGCCAGCTCCATGTTCTGGCGAAAGAAGAGCGTATCTTCAACCGATTTGGCCATCAGCGGGCCGGTCAACTGCTGGAAGCGGGTGCGGAACGTGGCGGCGCTGTTCACCGCCGCTTCAGCCACCTCGCCTTTGAAAATACGGGTAATGAAATCGAGTGCGGCGGGCTGCGGCGCGTTCTCGCTCGCCTTCACCTTGTTGACCACTTTCTGCAACAGCGCATGCCCTTCTGCCGGCAGGCCATTCACCGTGCCGTAAGTGCGGTAGACCGGGAAGGCCACCAGCAATTCGCGCAGCGCCGCGCGTACCGCTTGCTCCTCCAGCGGGACGCTCTCGGTTTGTCCGATAGCGAGCGCAAGCTTCAGCAGCGTGGTGAATTCCCCTTCGAAATTGCGGTCCGCCATCAGCAGCTTCGCATCGCGCAGCTCCGCTTTCATATTCACCGGCTTGCCCACCACCTCTTCATAAGCCTTGCGCAGGTCGCCAAGCTTATCGCCATCCACCAGCACGTCGGAGAGCGCGGCGATAAACTCATAGCCGGTGGTGCCGGAGACAGGCCAGTCGGACGGGATCTGTTCACCCTCCCCTAAGATCTTCTCAACCGTGATGTAGCAGTCGGGTCCCGCCTCCTGGCGCAGCAGCTCCAGATAACCTTTCGGATCGGCCAGACCATCCACATGATCCACCCGCAGCCCGTCCACCGCGCCGGAGCGCACCAGCTCAAGAATCAGCCGATGCGAATCGTCAAACACCGCTTTATCTTCAACGCGCACCCCGGCAAGCCCGGTGATTTCAAAAAAGCGACGGTAGGAAAGCTCGCGCGGCGCGTCGCGCCAGGACATCAGCCGGTAAGGCTGTTGGTCATGCAGCGCCGCAAGCTGCGCTTTATCCGTCATCTTCAGCACGGTCTCTTCGCGCCCCTGCCAGCTGGTGGGCGTGAGCGGATAGTAGCTTTCATAGTAGGCGAAGGCGGGTTTGCCGGTTTGCGGGTCGGGCTTAATGCTGATCTCGCCGTTTTCCAGCACCGCCTCAAACGTGTCGCCAAGGAACGGCAGCGTCAGACGCCGCGTCCAGTCAATGTCAAAATAACGGGCGTAGCGGCTTTGCTGCCCGTTTTCAATAACGTCGCGCCACCACGGGTTTTCAAGCGAGGCGGCCATATGGTTCGGCACGATGTCGAGAATCAGCCCCAGCCCCACCGCCTTCAGCGCGTTGACCATCCGATCAAACCCTTCGCGGCCGCCGATGGCGGGGTCGATTTCATTGGCGTCGGTTACGTCATAGCCGTGCGTGGAGCCGGCGGTGGCGGTAAAAATCGGCGAAGCATAAAGATGGCTGATGCCGAGCCGTTTAATATACGGAACAAGCGCTGCGGCGCGGTCGAACGTCATGCCGTTGCGAAACTGAATACGATAGGTAGAAGTTGGGATCATGCGGCGTCTCCCGAAGCAAGGCGGACAATAATCGCGTTTGGCGGCAGTTCGCTGCCCGCGGCCTGCCAGGCGAAAATCGTCTCTCCAGGCATCTCGGGCAGCGGCTGCGACTGTTCGCCGATATTCATGGCCAGCGAGAGCGTGCCTGACGGGAAGGTCCAGCTAACCGCCACAAAGCCTTTCGCCGTTTTCAGCACCGTGCCGGAATGACCGCCCGCCCTGACCAGCAGCGGTACAATATGCTGATGACGCAACACCAGCAGCTGGCGGGTGAAATCGAGCCAGGCTTTCCCTTCCCCGTTCGGCTTCTGCCAGTCGAGCTTCGAGGCCATAAAGGTGCTCTGCGCGTTCGGGTCCGGCACGCTTTCGTCTTCAAAATCGCCGTGGCCCTCAAACTCTTTCGCGCGGCCTTCCCGCACCGCTTTAGCGAGCTCGCCGTGAAAATCGGTAAAGAAGAGGAACGGGTTCGTCTCGCCATACTCCTCACCCATAAAGAGCAGCGGGATATGCGGCGAGAACAGCAGCGTGGCCAGCAGCACGCGGGTGCGGTCAGGACCGGCGAGAGAAATCAGTCGCTCTCCCTGCGCGCGGTTGCCCGTCTGGTCGTGGTTCTGAATAAAGTCGACAAAGGCGACCGGCGGCTGTCCAGCGCTCTTCACGCCGCGCTTTTTTCCCGTCTGCGGAGAGACTTCGCCCTGATAGGCAAACCCTTCAGTCAGAATGCGGGCCACCAGCTTTTCCGGCTCTTCGGCGAAGTCCTGGTAGTAGGCCTGCGTCTCGCCGGTGGCGAGCACGTGAATAGCATTGTGGAAATCGTCGTTCCATTCGCCGGTAAAGAGCGGCACCGCGCCATTTTCTTCACGCGGATGCAGGAAGGTTACGTTGCGGCTGTCTTCGGTGGTCAGGTGAATGTAACGATTGGGGGCGGCCGCGCGGATGCGTTCGGCAATCTCAATCAGCACATGCTTTTCCGACGTGTCTTCAATCTGGTCGATGGCGTCGAAGCGCAGGCCGTCCAGGTAGTACTCTTTCAGCCAGTAAAGCGGTGCCTCGGCGATATAGCGACGCGCGGCGTCCACGTCATAGGCGATGCCGGGGCCCCATGGGGTCATCCGCTCCTCATGGAAAAACTGCGGCGCCAGCAGCGGCAGGTAGTTTCCTTCCGGGCCGAAGTGGTTAAGCACAATATCCAGCACCACGGAAAGCCCGTAGCCGTGGGCGGCATCGACAAACGCTTTAAAATCATCAGGCGTGCCGTAGGCGGAATGCGGCGCGTAGAGCAAGACGCCGTCATATCCCCATCCGCGTTCGCCGCCGAACTGGGAAACCGGCAGCACTTCAATCATGGTTATCCCAAGCTCCGCCAGATAAGGCAATTTCGCCATCGCGGCCTTAAACGTTCCCTCTGGGGTAAAGGTGCCGATATGCATTTCATAGACGACCGTCTCTTCCCACGGGCGTCCTTTCCACTGGCGGTGTTGCCATTCGTAACGGGCCGGGTCGATGACCAGCGAAGGCCCGTTGACGTCCGCCTTCTGCGCCCGGGAAGCGGGGTCTGGCACCGCCATGCCGTCGGCCAGCACATAATGGTATTCCGTGCCCGGTTCAACGTCGGTCACCCGCGCCTCGAACCAGCCCTCTTCGCTTTTGCGCATGATGTGGTCGGTACCGGCGAGCCTGAGCGTCACGCGCTCCTGGCCTGGCGCCCACAGACGAAAGCGCACAACACCGTCGGCCTCGTAGTCGGCCCCCCAACTCTTAAGGAATGATCTGGACTCCATTCAGTGCCTCGTTTAACCCAAAAGTGAGCAATGCACGACATCTGCGGGTGCGGGATGCCGAGCTCCAGTAGCGTAAACGTGTAGTGCGATCCGGATGCCGTAACGGGGCGTCGCCCCCTGGGTTGCCTGTAAGGAAGCGGTTCCCTGGAGAAGTGGTGTTGAAGCGGTGCCCGACTGTCCGGATCCAGGCAGCATACGAACATCAATCATAGACCATGGATGCAGGATTGGCGGGGCGCGCAAAGAAAGCAGCGAGACGCGGGAAGGTTAAGCGAGGCGAACTCCGGCAACCGGCCCCGCCCTTCAGGGCCGGTTGCCGGGAATAGCTTAACTGCCGCGATAGGTAGAATAGCCGTACTGGCTCAGCAGCAGCGGAATATGGTAGTGCTCCTGCGGGTTATCGATGTGGAACATCACCGGGATCTCCGGGAAGAAGCTTTGCTGCTGATGAGAAGCAAACCAGGCGCCGGTTTCAAACACGACGCGGAAATCGCCGCTCGCCGCCGGCTTGTTGGGCCACAGCGCCTTGATTCGTCCCTGGTTATCCGTCGTGGCGTGGTTGAGCTGCACCCATTTCCCCTCTGTTTTTTGCTCAAGGGTAACGCCCACGCCTGCGGCAGGTTTCCCCGTCTGTTCATTCAGCACGTGGACGCTCAGCAGGTTGGCGGGTTCGGCGGCATAAACCTGCGAAGCGCCGGTCAGGATCAGGGCGGCGCTCATCGCCGTCAGGGTTTTCATGTTCATCGTATTCTCCTTCTGGGTTAATGAACGCTATCCTCGCCCAACGCAGGCGTAAAAAAGCTGACCGGCAGATTACAATGTTGTCATGTTGCCAGTTTGCGCTGTCACCCTGGCCTGTAATTCTGTCAAAATCGCCGAATGAAAATTTTACTGATTGAAGATAATGAAAAGACGCAGGCCTGGCTGGTGAAAGGCCTGCGGGAGGCGGGGCTGGTGGTGGACGCCGTCGCGGATGGCCGGGATGGCCTGCACCTGGCGCTGGAGCAGGAGTATGCGCTGATCGTGCTTGATATTATGTTGCCGGGCCTGGACGGCTGGCAGGTGTTGAGAATGCTGCGCACCGCCAAAGCGACGCCGGTGCTCTGCCTTACCGCCCGCGACGCGGTAAGCGACAGGGTCAAAGGCCTGGAGCTTGGCGCGGATGACTACCTGATAAAACCCTTCTCTTTTGCCGAGCTGCTGGCGCGCGTTCGCGCGCAGCTGCGCCGCCATAACAGCGCATCGAACCTGCTGCAGGTCGCGGATCTCCAGCTGGACGCGGTGCGCCACCAGGTCAAGCGCGGCGGCGAGGAGATAGCCCTGACCCCGCAGGAGTTTTCGCTGCTCTGGTTTCTGGCCAGCCGCGCCGGGGAGATCCTCCCGCGCACGCTGATTGCCAGCGAAGTCTGGGGCATCAACTTCGACAGCGAGACCAACGTGGTTGATGTCGCTATCCGCCGCCTGCGCAGAAAAATTGACGATCCGTTTCCCCTTAAGCTTGTGGAAACGGTGCGCGGCATGGGCTATCGCCTGAACACGGGAGACGCCTGATATGCGCCGCCCTTCGCTCACGCTGCGTCTCACCCTCGCCTTCACGCTGCTGGTTGCGCTTTGCAGCGCGCTGGTCAGCGTTTCGCTCTACCGCGCCCTTTCCGGGGAACTGATCTGGCGCGATAACCAGACGCTGCTCAACCGCGGCGCCCAGCTGCGCCAGCTGCTGCTTGATGGCGCGGAGCCGCGCTCGTTGCCGCTCTATTTCAACCGGATGATGGACACGCGTCAGGATATTCTGCGCATCAGCCGCCCGGACGGCAGCGTCATCGTGGATGTCAACCAGGCGAATGTTCGCGTGCCGCCAATAGCCCCCTCGGCAACCAGCGCCGCGCTGTCGGATGCGCTGCTTCACGCATGGCAAACACCGCAAGGCGTGACGGCGACAGGCATGGCGCTGACCGGGCGCGACGCGCAGGGTCCGGTCATCATTATGGTGGCGCGCGTCGCCGCCGAACGCGAGCAGGTTCTGGAAGCGTACCGGCGTAAAAGCCTCTTTATCAGCCTGACGGCGATCGTACTGGCGGTGATAATCAGCCCGCTGCTGATTCGTAAAAGCCTCGGGGCGATAAAAAAACTCAGCCGGCAGACCGCGCAAACCCATAGCCAGGCGCTGGAACCGCTGCCGCTGGATACCCTGCCCGTGGAATTACTGCCCCTCGGGCGCTCGCTGAACATTATGCGCCAGCGGCTGGCGGAGGATTTCACCCGGCTTACGCAGTTTGCCGACGACCTCGCCCACGAACTGCGCACGCCGGTCAATATTCTGCTGGGACAAAACCAGGTGATGCTCCAGCGTCCGCGCAGCGCTCAGGAGTATGAGGCGCTGCTGGCGGGCAATATCGAAGAGCTGGAGCGCATGACCCGGCTTATTGAAAACATCCTGTTTCTCTCCCGGGCCGACCACCGCAACGTGGTGCTGGATAAACAGCGGCTCGACGCGCAGACCTTTATACAGTCCACGGTTGATTTCCTGGAGCCGCTGGCCGAGGAGAAGAACATCCGCGTTGAGATTGATGCGCAGGGTGAACTCTGCGCCGACCGGCTGCTGCTCCAGCGAACCTTAACCAATTTGCTGACCAATGCGCTGCGCCACACGGCGGAAGATGGGCAAATCAGCATTACGGCCCGCAGTACGGATGCAACGGCGACGCTCAGCGTGGCGAACCCCGGCGAGCCGATAACCGAACCGGAACAGCTGTTCCGCCGCTTCTGGCGGGCCGATAACGCGCGCCAGACGCCAGGCGCCGGGCTGGGTCTCGCCATCTCGCAGGCTATTGTCACACTCCACGGCGGGGAAATCGCGTTTCATCACCGGCAGGGCTGGAACGTCTTTACTGTCTCTCTGCCAGCGCCTTTTTCCGGCGAGCCATGAGCAGCTCGCCGTTTTCGATGCATAACCGTGCGTAACAGCGCCCCTGTTTAGTGACAACGTAACGAAGCGCTTGAGGATGCATTTCTACCCTGTCGGAGATGCCGCTGGCGCGTGGCTCAGGAGCGCGAAAGCTCTTCTTGCCATTCCCCGGCGGCGCCTTTCACGCCATGATAAGCGGGTTCAGGTCAGACGATGAGGATAAGGATGAACGAGTATGTCACCCGCGTGCCTTTAGAAAAGGCGTACCGCTTAATTAACCACGGGCCGACGGCGCTGGTTTCCGCCCGCGCGAACGGCGTTGAGAACGTGATGTCCGCCGCCTGGGTCTGCGGGCTCGATTTTCAGCCGCCGAAGCTGACGGTCGTAATCGATAAAATCGCGAAAACGCGGTCGCTCATCGAACAGAGCGGCGTGTTTGTGATTCAGGTGCCGACAGCGGCCCAGATTGCGCTCACCCACTATCTTGGCACGCATACGCTGGCGCAAGAGCCGGATAAGCTTCAGCGTGCGGGCGTTGAGCTTTTCTCTCTGCCCGACGTCGACGCGCCGCTGGTGACGGGCTGCGCCGCGTGGCTGGCGTGTCGGCTTATCCCTGAACCGCACAACCAGCAGCAGTACGATCTGTTTATCGGCGAAGTGACCGCCGCCTGGGCTGACAGCCGTGTCTTTCAGGACGGCCACTGGCGGTTTGAGCAGGCGCCCGCGTCGTTGCGCAGCCTGCATTACGTTGCAGGCGGACAGTTTTACGCCACCGGCGAATCGCTGAATCTGAATATCGATTCCTGAAACTTTCTGCGGGCAAACCTGCCCGCTTTACACGCTTTTACCTCCATGCCCGGCGCGCTGCTCTACAGTTTGACGTTGACTGCTTTCACCTCAGGAGACCGTTATGTCTGTACGCTGTCTGACCTGCGCCGCCTCGCTGCTGGCGCTCTCGTTTTCTTCGCTCGCCGCCGAACCCAACTATGGCCCGCAGCTGGAAGGTTTTGATTATGCATGGCCCGCGGCGCGTTTTACCTTTACCTCGCAGAACCAGCCGCTGGAGATGGCCTATATTGATGTCCGGCCAGCAAAAGCCAACGGCCGCACGGTGGTGCTGATGCATGGCAAAAACTTCTGCGCCGGCACCTGGGAAGAGACCATCCGGGCGCTGAGCAGCGCGGGTTACCGCGTGATTGCGCCGGATCAGATAGGTTTTTGCAAATCCACCAAGCCGCAACATTATCAGTACAGCTTTCAGCAGCTTGCCGCCAATACGCATGCGCTAATCGAAAAGCTCGGCGTTGATAAGATCACGCTGATTGGCCACTCCACCGGCGGCATGCTCGCCACCCGCTACGCCCTGCTTTATCCGGACCAGGTTGAACAGCTGGTGATGGTCAACCCAATTGGTCTTGAGGACTGGAAAAGCAAAGGCGTGCCTTATCTGAGCGTTGACCAGTGGTATCAGCGAGAGCTGAAAACCAGCGCCCAGAGCATCCGCAACTATGAGCAAAAAACCTATTATGCCGGGCAGTGGAAACCGGAATATGAGCGCTGGGTCACCATGCTCGCCGGGCTGAACAACGGCGACGGGAAAAAGCAGGTGGCGTGGAACTCCGCGCTGCTCTACGACATGATCTACACCCAGCCGGTGGTGTATGAGTTTGGCAACCTGACGATGCCGACACTATTGCTCATCGGCACAAAAGACAATACCGCCATCGGCAAAGACGCTGCGCCGCCCGACGTGCAGAAAACGCTGGGCAATTACGCGGTGTTAGGCAAAGAGACGGCGAAGCGCATTCCGCACGCCACGCTGGTGGAGTTTGACGATATGGGCCACGCGCCGCAAATTCAGGACCCGGTGCGGTTCCATAACGCGTTGCTTGAAGGATTACGCGCGCTGAAATAACAAAGGGGCCGGATGGCCCCTTTTAGTCAGGCGAATCAGCGCTGCTGCGCCAGCCAGACCAGCATTTTCAGGCTGGCGGAGTAGTAATCATCCTGGTCGGTGATTTGCGGCTCGCCCTGCGGCTGGCCGGTGGCTAAATCCCGCACCGCCAGCAGGCCGCCCTGCATGTTGTAAGGCGCGCGTTCGTTGGTCGTCACGTTCACCCAGGCGGGCGTCTGATTGCGGTCAAACTTCTGCCACCAGGCGCGCCACGGCGTGAGCAGCGGGCTTTGCGGGTTATACCAGCTGACATACAGCGGAATGCGAATCGCATCGTAGCTTGAGCGCGGCGCCCACTCTTTCGCTGGCGTCACCGAGCCATCGGCGGCAAGCGCGACCCAGTCGGTCGGCAGCCGGGACTCGCCCCAGCCCATTTTCGCCAGCAGTTTCTCCCCGTCCCGCATCAGGTTGCGCCAGACAACCAGATGGCTGCGGTCGGAAAAGGCCTGCCATGCCGGAAAGATAAAATAGGAGGGGTTAAGCACCATGGAGCTGTTGTGATTAAAGCCGCTGGCGCCTGGCATCATTACGACATAACCGGCGAAGTTATCAACGTTATGTTCAATGATGGCGTTAGCGATGGCGTCGGAAGCGGCGCTGTAGCGCGGGTCATGCCAGCGCTGGTCCGCCTTGAGCAAGGCCCAGGCGATCAGCACATCGCCGTCGGAGGCGTTGTTCTTATCCGCCACCGGGTCGGGCGCGACCGGGTTGTAGCGCCAGTAAAACAGACCGGTTTTTTTGTCTTTTAACGTTTTTTCTGTCCACCGCCACATGCTGTCAAAACTTGCGCGATCGTCATTCGCCACCGCCATCAGCATGGCGTATCCCTGCCCCTCGGTATGGGAGACGTTTTTATTGCCGGTATCCACCACCCGGCCATCCGCCATCAGAAAGCGGCTTTTATAGCTCTCCCAGGCGACGGAGGCGTGGACGAACGGAGCGGAAAGCAGGCTGGCGATAACCACCGCCCCTGCGAAAAGCTGTTTAACCATGAGCGTTCTCACTGTGGATTGAAATAACGGAACTGCACATCCGAAACGGAAAAGAGACGATGGCGTTTAACCACCAGTTTCGCCTCGCCGCCCTGGGCATAGAGCCAGCGGCCGTAAAGCCCTTCCAGTATGGCGCACAGGGCGTTGCACCAACGGGTTTGCCCGGCGGCGTCGCGGTAAACCGGCAGCGCCTGGTGGCGCAGCAGCATGCCGTCGTCGTTTGCGGCGATATCCACCACGCCCCAGCCGAAAGCGGCGAGCTTCGCGTTCATCGCCGCCTCCAGTTCGCCCACCGTTTGCGAAACGGGCAGCGGAAAACGATCCGCCATGGTTTCGCCCATCTGCTTCAGAAAAGGCTGGCTTTCCGTTTCCCCCACGTTGGTGACCATGCCGTCTACCATGATGGTCAGCAAATCAAACCAGCCTGGCGGCGTTTGCTGCTGCTGAAAATACGCCATCAGGACGGAATTGCTCGTATCGAGTGCCATAATCAGTGGTTCCCTAACATATAACGGAAGTAAAGCCCTGCCGTGCTTTCGTTGTAATCGCCAAAGGTGTCATAGCCTACCTGGCCGCCAATGGTCATCTGTTTATTGACGTTATAATCCGCCGCCGCACGGAAGGTATAGCCAATGCCGTTTTCCGAGCTGCTCTTATAGTGCGCCTCTTTGGTAAAGCCTGCCTGCGCGAAATCTTCCAGCGTCGACTGCCAGTCAGACTTCGTCGGGAAGTAGTCGCTGCCGTCCTGGGTGTAGGACTGATAGCCCACCGAACCGCCAAGGCTCAGCTTCCAGTTGTCAAATTTCTGCGTGTAATCCACCGGCAAGGAGACGCTGACGTAATTCTGCGGGCTGAAATAGCCGCCCTGACCGAAAGTGAAATGGCTCAGGTTCTTTGAGTAGTCCATCCACGAGGTGTTCAGGCCGGTTTTCAGCTCGCGGTAATCGTCATGATAAGGACGCAGATAGACGCCGGCGCTGGCGTTCATGCTGGTGTTGCTGGCGACGTTTTCGCCCAGATAACTGTAGCCGCCGCCGCTCACATAGAAGCCCGCGTCGCCGTCGTCATAGCTCAGCATGACGCTGCCGCCATTTTTGGTCACGCGCCCCCAGGTTTTGCCGGAATAGCTGTCTTTCAGCCCGACATAAGAAAGCAGGCTGTCGGTGAGCGCGCGGCGCTCGCCGGTAAGGATAAGCGTCAAATAGTCGGTGAGTTTCGGCGACCATTTCACCCCGCCGACCAGCGTGCTGAGATCCTGCCCCAGCGGCGTGGTGCCGATATCGAGCTTATAATCCTTGCCGCTCAGCGCCATGTTGAGCTCCACGCCGTCGGCGCGCTGCGAATCGGTGGAAACATCGCCCGGATCGTTGACGTTCGGCTTCACGCCGGAGGCAATCAGGTAGTTTCTGGCATCCTGGCTCAACCCTTCAGCAAAAGCGGCCAGGTTTTCCAGACCCGCGGCGCCGGTGGGGTTATAGTCGTTCAGATTGACATTCGTCAGATCAAGCGCGGCGATTTCCGAGGCTCCCGGGTTCGCCGCGAAATACGCAGCGCGCTGTTCGTCGGTCATGGTAGCCGTTGCGGTTTTGATGGCGTTCTGCTGGCCAGCAATTGTCGTCGCAAGGCTTGTTACGCCGTTCGAGAGCGGGTTTGAGCCATAACGACGCCAGGCGTCGCCCCCCGCGCTGCCTGCGCTAAGGGTAATGGGCGTGGCGGTAAACTCAAAACGCGACTCGCCAAAGGGCGAGCTGGACCAGGTGAGCGGCGCTTTCGCCTCGGTAAGTTTGCTGAGGCCCGACTCGCCGTCGCGCCCGCGCACCTGCACGCCGCCCTGCAGCCAGGCGCCGGTCTGGTCGTCAAGCGTTTGCATCATCTCGTCAATCTGGCGCAGCGTGCGGTTTTGCGCCGTATCCACCGGCATATCAGTACGGTAGGTGCCCGGCAGCGAGCCGGCCGGATCGACGGTGGTCGGCGCGACCTGCCACGGCATGGCGCGGCCATAGAGCGACGGCGAGGCCGTGCGTTCCGCGCCGCGGCTGTTTTTCAAAAACGGGTTGTCGGAGGCCAGCAGGCCGCCCACAACCGGAGTGCCGCCGCTGCCTTCCTGTAAGCCAAGCAGTCTGCCGCGCGCGCTGCGCAGATAGGTCATCGCCTGCTGATGGTTGCCCTGCGCCTCTTCAAGACGCGCCAGCAACAGCAATCTCTCCGGCGAATTGTCGTTTCGCAGGCCTGCGGCGAGCGAGCGCGCTTTGTTTACGTCGTCCTGCGCCAGCGCCACGTCGATAGCGCCTGCCCGCGCCGCCTGGTCCGGCGTGTCGCGGGTCATCAGGTAGTCATAAACGACGCCCGCTTCTTTGTTCATTTTACCGCTCTGATAGAGGCGGCCCATGGCGAACATCAGGTCGGTGTTTTGCGGATCGTTTTGCAGCGCATGAATAAGCTTGTCATAGGCGGCGGCGTAGTTGCCCTGCTCACGTAAACGGTCAGCTTCGTTGATCACATAGCCGTTGCGCAAGCCCGCGAGCTGCGTCGGCGTGCTGCTCGCCTGTACTTCCGGGTTCGCCAGCAGCGTCTGCGCCTCGCTGGTCAGTCCCGCCTGGTTGAGCACCGCCACCTGGTCGGCGTAATCGCCTGCATTGCCTTTAATTCCCAGCCGCTGGTTGTTACGCACCACCGCGACCGCGCCTGTTAAATCGCCGCTCTGCGCCAGCAAACGCGCAAGCTTGCCGGCGTCCGCCGGGCTTTGCGGCGGCGCGGCGGCCAGCGCTTTTAAGGTATTGGCGGCGGCGATGCTGTTGCCCTGCGCCAGATAGCGCTCGGCGGTGGTCATTTGCAGGTTGTAATTCACCCGCTGCGCCAGTTCGCGCATCTCACGGTTCTGGCTGCCGGCCGGAATACGGGAAAGCAACTGCTGCGCCTGCTGCCAGCCGCCGTTCTCGCTGGAGAAGAGCGCGGCGGAATAAAGCTCGCTGTTGCTCGCCCCGGTCCGAAACGCCGGAGCCATCACCGCGGACGCTTCGCTCTCATTGCCGTTTTTCTGCAACAGACGAGCCAGATCGAGACGCAGCCATGGGTCGTTCGGCAAGCGCGTGACACCGTCACGCAGAAGAGAGATCGCCTGCGCCGTATTGCCGTTTGCCGCCGCCTGCTGCGCCTGACGGCGGATCGGGTCGCCCGGCAGTCCGGTGACGGTTCGCGGCTGCAAACGCGCCTGCAGGCTCGCCGGCAATGTGCTCAGTACAGCCTGCGCGTCAGCGGTTTTATTCTGCTCGCGCAGTACGTAATAGAGATTTTCCCGCGCCGCGGCGTTATCCGGCTGGTCGTTCAGTACCGAACGCAGCGTCTGCTCGGCCTGCGCGTAATCTTTGTTATGGCGCAGCACGTCGGCGCGAAAGAGCTTCGCCGCCGTACCGCGTTCGCCGCTCGCCTGCGCAAGCGGCGCGGAGAGCGCCAGCGCCTGGCTGACGTTGCCCGCTTTCAGCGCCTGCTGCGCCTGAGCCAGCTGGCTGTAAAAAGTGGCGTCTTCCGCCTGCGCTTTGCGTTCGGCAGAGGCGTCGCCGCCCAGCGCGGCGGCGCGGTTAAGGTACTGCGCCGCCGCCTGATAATCGCCGCTGCGCTGGGCGATATACCCCATGCCCGCGAGCGCGTCGGCATCTTCCGGGTTGGTCTGTAACACCTGCTCAAACTGACGGCGCGCATTTTCCAGATTGCCGCTGTTAAGTGAGGTGTAGCCTTCGCCTTTCGCTGCGCCGCCGATATTTTTGCGGTAATAAGCCTGAACCTCGCTATCCTGCGGATGACGCTGCAGCCAGGTTTCATAGTAATGCTCATCCCCGGCCGCCGGGCCGAGCCAGAGCAGCGCCTGACGCAGGCCGCTGTCCGCCTCTTTATTGCTGGCGGCCATCGGCTCCAGCATTTCAATGCCTTCGCGACGCGTCTCCTCACGCCAGGTCAGCGCCTTGCCCAGCGCCACACGGGCGCCGTTATCCTGCGGATTTTGCGCCACGAAGCTGCGAAGCTCGCTTATCGCCTGCGGGTAGAGCGTTTTGTCGCCCGCCATCGTCAGATAATATTCCGGGGCGAGACTTGCAGGCGGCGTAGCGCCGTTAAACAGGCTGCGCCAGGTGGCGAGCGCGCCGGGCACGTTGCCGCTGCGCGCCTGCTGACGGGCAAGGTTAAGTTGCCCCTGCGGCACCTGCGTTAGCTGTTTGGCGTTGTCCAGCGACTGAAGTTTCGCATCGCCCGGTGAAACCTGCGCCAGGCGGGCGCGCCAGCTGGCGGAGGCTTTCAAATCGCCGCTCTGCTGCGACCAGAGCGCCATCAGGTAGAGCGCTTGCGTGTTGTCCGGATCCACCATCAGCACTTTTTGCAGCGAGCTCATCGCCAGCTGATCGTTGGATTTGTCATGCCAGTAATTCGCCTGGTCAAAGAGCGCCTTCAGCGCGGCGTCGTTGGCGGGCGCGGCCTGCGCGGCGAAAGACGCACCAAGTGCGATAGCCCCGGTCAGGCACAGGGTCGATATGCGGCGGCCTTGCTTGAGTGTCAATTTTGTCTGCGCTTTCATTTTTTATTATCCAGATACAGGCGTTTTCTTGCGCGCCGTTTCATCATGGCGGTCAACAGAAGCCCCGCCACAATCGCAAAGCCCAGTCCCAGCGCGGCCAGCAGCCCGGAGTGCTGGTTGGCGTACCAGACTATCATCATATGAGGCGGCATTTGGCCGCTCGGGAACTGCGGGCCGACGCGAAAACTTCGTACCCCGTTTTCATTGGTGATAATCGCGGCGTCGCCGCGAATGGCGGCGTTAATGCGCGCCGATGCCAGGTCGCCATGCAGCCGTGAGAGCTGGTCGTCATTGCTGCCGATGGCCATCACCACCAGGCGATCTTCATTCCATGGGGAACGGAAGCTGACGAAGCCGCGCCAGGCTTCGTTGGAAGAGAAATAGCGGTCGGCCTCAAGGCCGTCGGCGTTCCAGTCGCCCAGCAGCCAGCGCTGCGCCTTCTGCCAGGTCGTCGGCGTACGCACGCCGAAGCTTTGCGCCTGCGTCTCAAACGGCGAACCGTTCAGCACGGTGCGGTTGAAGGCCGTCTGCTCCAGGCCGCTGACCACTAACACATCGCGATGGCGCAGCGCCTCCAGGTCCGCCCCGCCTGCCGGCACGCCCAGCACGACGCGGTTGTGGTTGAGCGACGTACCGGTGGCGTTGCCGGAACGCGCTGCGAGATCAAGCAGGGTTGCTATCTGCGTTTCCGACGGGTTTTCCGGCAACAGCAGTACGGTCTCGGAATAGTCCGCCAGACGGGAGAACGGGAACGAGGCGCCGACGAAATAGGAAAGATTGGGCAACAGCGCAAAGTGGCGCGTGTGGCTTAAATCTATCGTCGAGCTGTCGTCAATCATGCTCTTGATGTTGTTGTTAAGCAGTACGCTGCACGGCGCGCTCTCTTTCGGCTTGATGTTGAAATAGAGCTGTAGCTGGTTGTCGCCGTAAATCATGTACGGCTCAAGCGGCATATTGTAATGCTCCTGGCGCGCGTCGCCGCCCAGGCGGTGCCACAGCTGTTCGAGAATCCCCTGTTTGTTAACCGGCAGGTTATGCAAAAAGGTGTTGTTGAGCGTCATGCTCAAAAACGAGTTCTCTTCATCAATCCAGGACTCTGAAGGGAAACGGTAGTTGATGCGCAGCGGAATGGTTTCGCCATCCCACAGAAAGAGATCGGGCGCGGCGCGAAATGCCACGCGCAGCGGCTCATGCCAGATGCCAGTGGTGGTCAGGCTCTGATCTTTACGGATAAGCTCGGAGAGCTTTACCGGGCGGTCGGTGGTTATCCAGCGCGGCGCATCATAAGGCTGGCTCGCCGGAATGGCGCCTGGCGTGACAACGTCACTTGCGCTTTGCGGGTTGAAACCGCCGCGTGTCACCCGCCACGCGGCGCTGCGCAGCGCGGTTTCATCTTTGCCGACAATCAACAGCAGCTTATAAACCGGGTTCGCCGGGTTATCGATAATCTGCAACGTCGGCTTGTCTGCCTGCGGCAAGCTCAGTCCGCCAATCTGCTCGCCGGGATGGCCTATCAGAATGCCGTTTTTCTCAGGCAGACGGTCATGCAGCGCATTAAAGTTAATGCCGCGGTAGTCCGCCTGAATGCCAAACCAGGAGGCGACCAGCGCGCCGGCGCTGAGGCTGTCGGTGGAAAGCTTCGCTGGAAAGGCGAACTCAATCGAGGCGGGCGTCATTTGCATATCGTCGAAGAAAGGCCGCGGCAGATGGCTTAAATCGGCGCCGATATTAAGCTGCTGGCCTTCCAGGTCGAAACGCGAATCCGGCAGGATGGTCACGCGGTATTTGTCGGTGAGATCCCGCTGGCAGAGCTGCGCGTCGCCATCGATGATTTTAAAGCTGATATTGTTGTTCGACACCATCAGCGCCGCCGGCACGTCGAGCTGGAAGTGCGAGACATCCGTCTGCGCTGCGCCCAGCGGCACGGTGCCAAGCGGCTGGCCGTTCAGCATCAGCTGCATTGTGGCGTTACGGGCCGCCATGGCGGGCGACACGCGAAGGTTTAGCGCCAGCTGCGCGTTAGTGATGACCTGATCGGTGGGCAGCGTGAAGGTTACGCCACCCTGTAATTGCCCGCCGCTCAGCGACACGCCCTGCGGCTGGCCCATCTGCGCCACGGTAATGCTGGAAACGGTAGACGGCACAAACGCGCCCGCCGTGGAGGTGGCGGACACGTCGGCGGCGTCTGGCGAGCTGCTCGCCTCCGGCATCGTTTGCGGCGCTGTGTCGGTTACCGCTTCCGGCGCGGCGGGCATCGGTTCGGTCGTCTGCCCGGCATCCGGCGCAGGCGGTGTCGCTTCTGCCGCCGCCGCTTCGGGCGTCGGCGCCGGTAGGTCAAAAGGCAGTGCTGCTCCTGAGGTTGCAGGCTCCTCGCCGCGCAGCGGCGCGACAAACAGGGAGCCGATGAGGATCGCAAGCGTTAATCGTTTCATGCTGCGCGATTCTCCTGCTCCGCCAGGCGACGGTTTTTACGGCGCTGTGTCCAGCTAAGCCAGAAGAGTTCGAACACGCTACGCAGAATGGTCAGCAGTGAACGGAACGGGTTATCCTGCGGTTTCGGCGGGTTAATCCACGCGTCGGCGCGCGCCAGCACCACGCGAACCAGTTCGCGACGACGCGCCAGCGGCATCTCTTCAAACATCAGGCGGATGGTGTTTTCATCCGCCGTTACGGTTTGCACCGGAATAGTGATGGCTTCGGATTGCAACAAGAGTTCCACTTCTTCTATTTCATCCTTCAGGTGACGGTCGTCCGGCGCGGCGATGCGGCAACCGCCCATGGAGAGATCCTGCGTCGTAGTGCGCGAAACGATGCCGCTGGCGTAATGGAGCAACACCGGAATTTCCACGTCGATACGGATGGTTTTACGCACCTGACGCGTCTCTCTGGCAACGGCAATCGCCCCCAGCAGGAAGATGAGGCAGTAAATGCCCCAGCCCACGTTCAGGGCAATAACCCACGGGTCGACGCCGAAATAGTCATGCGCGCAGGCACGCACAATCCCCGCGACCACCCCTGCGGCCAGCAGAATGGCGATAATCAGGTGCGGGCGCACCACGCGAAAATCGAAATAGCCGACATCGAGCAACGCGCCTTTATCGGTGACGTTGAACTTGCCGCGCTTCGGAAAGAGCATCGTCACGGCAGTCGGCAGCGCGATATGGAACGCCAGCACCAGGTCGTAAATTTCGCCCCAGAAGCTGTAACGGTAGATTGCAGAAACGCTGGCAAGAATGGCAGGCGGCCGTCGCGAAGGTGCGTAACGGTCAAAACTGACGCCGCCCAGGCCTGAATGGCGAACGGCCTTCCAGGGGAAAAAAGGTCATGCTCGTTAGACGGCGGCTTTCACTGCGCTTTTATTGACGCCCTATGCGCAACGGATTGCTGCCGCGCTTAACAAGCCAGACGACATGTCAGGCGAAGCGCCACTAGTGGTTTCACCGCGCTTTTTTTTCTCTGTTAGGCGATGTTTAGCGCTGAGGTTTAACCATGCGTTAATTTAAAAACAATAAGTATGTTGTAACTAAAGTAGATATAAAAAAGGCGGACCGCGATCCGCCCTGTTTTACGCTTCGCTTTTTACCAGGCTTCTTGCCGTCGGGTAATCCGTTATCAGCACGTCGATATAGTTGCCCACCAGCGCGCCGTGTATGGCGTTGCGCTTCTCTTCGCCGCCAGCCAGCGCGATAACATGTTTACAATCGCGGATCTGCTGCAACTCCATGCCGATAACCGGATCTTCTTCCCGGCTCAGCACCGGTTTGCCCTGCGCATCGTAATAATGCAGGCAGATATCCCCTACCGCGCCGCGCTTCGCCAGCAGTTTCAGCATCTCTTCGTCATAATAGTTACCGGAATTTTTCAGCAGTTGTGAAGGCTCCAGGTCCCCTATCCCCACAATCGCCACGTCCACCTGCGCGAAACGCGACACCGCGTCAGCCACTTCCGGGCTTTCAAGGAGGCGTTTTTTCTCTTCCACGGAGCGCTCGATACTCTGGGAAGGCAGCAGCCAGGCCGGGCAATCAAGATGCGCCGCCAGCTGTTGCGTAAGGATAGTCGCCTGCACGTTACCGTTCGGCCCTACGCCGCCCAGCAGCTGAATGACCCCGCGGGCGCGGATGTTCTGCGGATGCATCTCATCCACCATGCAGCGAATGGTGCTGCTCCAGGAGGAGATGCCGACAATATCTTCAGGCCGCAGGCGCGTTTCCACATAATGCGCGGCCGCACTGCCGATAGCATGCTTGATTTGCGCGCTGTTGGGGCTATCGCCCACGTCAACCACAATCGCCTGACGAATGCCATACTGCTGCTCAAGCGCCTTTTCCAGCGAAACGAAAATATTGCCTGGCTGCACGACCGTTATCTTGACCAGCCCCTCTTTCTGACAGCGAGTGAGCGCGCGCGAGACGAAAGATTGCGAGAGATGAAGCAGCGACGCGATATCGGACTGCTTCTTGCCCTCCATATAATAAAGCGTGGCTATCTTGACCAGTAAACGCTGCTCATCCTGCTTTGACATAATGTGCCCCTTGATTTGTCTTTGGTTATTTTTATTCATGACTGAATAGATAACAAGGCACGCTTTTACCGCTGCGCCAACCGAATGTGAGCCTGGTCGCTTTTTCCCAAAATTGCCTTAACGATGGTGGACAAACACGGCGGAGGGGCATATTTTTACCTCATGAATATAAAATCATGTATGAATATATATTCATTGACAGGCAAACAGAGCTCCCGCCTTTTTAGAGAAGCCAATAAAAGCGTCTAAAGGTAGCTCTGAACGACGTCGCGCTTTTACACCCCACCTGAATATATATTCAAGGTGGATTTTAAATTCACGAGGAATTCACCCGAGGTGCCGTTATGAATCCTTTTATGCTCACGGTCGCTGAGCTTGAAAAGAAAGCCCGCGCGGTTCGTCGCCGTATCATCGTGCTGAACGCGCAAAGCCCGGCTGGCGGACATACCGGCGCGGACCTCTCGCAGGTCGAGCTGCTCACCGCCCTTTACTTTCGCATCCTGAACTGCGCGCCGCAGAACATGGCGAGCGACGAGCGGGATATTTATATCCAGTCCAAAGGCCACGCGGTTGGCGGCTACTACTGCGTGCTGGCGGAGGCCGGGTTTATTCCTGTCGAGTGGCTTTCAACGTATCAGCACGCTGATTCTCACCTCCCGGGCCACCCGGTGCGTCACAAAACCCCGGGCATTGAGCTTAACACCGGCGCACTCGGCCATGGCCTGCCGGTCGCGGTCGGCATCGCGCTTGCTGCCAAACGCAGCAACAGCACGCGTCGCGTCTTTGTGGTGACTGGCGATGGCGAACTGGCGGAAGGCAGCAACTGGGAAGCGGCGCTGGTCGCGGCCCATTATCAGCTCGACAACCTGATTATCATCAACGACAAAAACAGCCTGCAGCTGGCCGGCCCGACGAAAGAGATTATGAACACCGACCCGCTGGACGCCAAATGGCGCGCCTTCGGCCTGGCGGTGACCGAATGCAACGGCAACAGCATGCAGGACGTTGTCGATACCCTGGAAAACCTGAAGCCGAACGGCAAGCCTAACGTGGTTATTGCGCACACCACCAAGGGCGCGGGCGTCTCCTTTATACAGGGACGCGCGGAGTGGCATCACCGCGTGCCGAAAGAGGATGAAGTGGAACTGGCGCTGGAGGAACTGAAAGATGAGTAACAGCGAACATCTCGCAACGGTCATGGTTAACGCCTTTATCGACGCCGTCGAACGCGGCGTCGATCTGGTGCCGGTGGTGGCGGACTCCACCTCCACCGCCAAAATCTCGCCCTTTATTCAGCGATTCCCCGACAGGCTGGTCAACGTCGGCATCGCTGAGCAAACGCTGGTGGGCGCCGCGGCCGGGCTTGCCATTGGCGGCAAAATCGCCGTCACCTGCAACGCCGCGCCCTTTTTAATTTCGCGCGCCAATGAGCAGATCAAAGTTGACGTTTGTTACAACAACACCAACGTGAAGCTGTTCGGCCTGAACGCGGGCGCCAGCTACGGCCCGCTCGCCAGCACCCATCACAGTATTGATGACATCGCCATCATGCGCGGCTTCGGCAATATTGAAATTTACGCCCCCTCCTGCCCGGTGGAGTGCCGCCAGATAATCGATTACGCCCTGGAACACCAGGGACCGGTCTACATCCGGCTTGATGGTAAAGCGCTGCCGTTTTTGCATGACGAAAGTTATCGCTTCGTCCCGGGCAATATCGATGTGCTGCGTGAGGGCGAAGATATTGCCCTGGTGGCGATGGGCTCTACGGTGCATGAAATTGTCGATGCCGCCGCACACCTGGCGGACAGAGGTATTAGCGCTGCGGTAATCAGTGTACCGTCAATACGCCCCTGCGATACGCAAACGCTGCTGGCTGCGCTTAAGCGCAGCAAAGCGGTGATAAGCGTGGAAGAGCACAACATCAACGGCGGTGTAGGCAGCCTGGTGGCGGAAGTGTTAGCTGAAGCCGGCTGCGCGATTCCGCTGCGCCGGCTCGGCATCCCCGATGGCGAATATGCTATCGCCGCCGACCGCGCGGCGACGCGCAAGCGCCATGAAATCGATGCCGCAAGCGTTGCGCGTCATGCCGAACAGCTGTGCGCCAAAGCAGAACAAGAATAACAGGCAGTAGAAAGCTAACCCTCTTACTGGAGCATTGTTATGACCCGTATCCCACAACAACTGACCATGGGCATTATTATCGGCAACCGGGGCTTTTTCCCGAGCTATCTGGTGGCCGAAGCCCGCCAGCAGGCCATCACGCTTTTCGACCGTCTGGGCATCAATACGGTGATGGTGGATGAAAACCAGACCGAGCTTGGCGGCGTGGAAACCCGGCAGGAAGCGAAAACGTGCGCCGCGCTTTTTCGCCAGCATCGCGACAGTATTCACGGCATTGTGGTGCTGCTGCCTAACTTTGGCGATGAAAAAGCGGTGGCGGAAGCCATTCGCCTTTCCGGGTTAAATGTCCCGGTGCTGGTGCAAGCGCAAGAAGACAACCTCGATAAAATGGGCCTTGCCACCCGCCGCGATAGCTTCTGCGGCAAAATATCGCTGTGCAATAACCTTCGTCAGTACGGCATTCCTTTTACCCTCACCACCCAGCACGTCTGCGCTCTGACCAGCGACGTGTTTGAAAACGATTTACGGCGTTTTGAGCAGCTCTGCCGGGTGGTGACAGCCATGCGCGGCGTTCGCGTCGGCGCTATCGGCGCGCGCCCTGCCGGTTTTAATACCGTGCGCTACAGCGAAAAACTGCTGGAGAGAATGGGCGTGGCGGTGGAAACCCTGGATCTGTCAGAAGTGTTCACCCGCGTGAAGCTATTGCGCGATGACGATATCCGCGTGGAAGAAAAGCGCCGCGTGCTGCTGGATAACGCCGACGCCAGCGCCATCCCGGCGGAAAAAGTGGTCACAATGGCGAAGCTTTTCGTGGTGATAAGCGAATGGGTTATCGCCAATGATATCGACACCACCGCAATCCAGTGCTGGACCTCACTGCAGGAGAACCTCGGCATTAACGTCTGTTCCATTATGAGCGTAATGTCGGGCCAGCTGATGCCGAGCGCCTGCGAAGTGGATGTTATGGGCGCGCTCTCCATGTACGCGCTGGCGAGCTGCTCGCTCAACCCCGCCTCTATTGCCGACTGGAACAATAACTTCGGCGAGGAGCGCGACAAATGCGTGCTGTTCCACTGCGGAAACTTCCCAAGCGCTAGCCTGGAAAGCCCGGCGATGGGCACAGCGGATATCATTGGCACCACGGTGGGTAAAGAAAACACCTGCGGCGCGGTGCATGGTCGCCTGAAGAGCGGACCGATGACCTACTTCCGCCTGAGCACGGACGACTTAACGGGTGAGATACGCGCCTACGTGGGCGAAGGGAAATCGGTGGACGACGAGCTTGATACAGTGGGCTGCCGCGCGGTGGTTCAGGTGCCGCAGCTGGAGAATTTACTGGCGTGGATCTGTAATAACGGTTTTGAACATCACGTGGCCATGAACCACTCCTCCACGGCGCAAGTGCTGCATGAAGCCTTCACCCGCTATCTTGGCATCACAACCTACTATCACCAGCCGGCTACGCTTTTCAGGTAACGCGCAAGCGCGGCCCGCCGTCATGACGTTTGACTCCACCAGTAAGGCCGTTTTGCTCCCGTCCGCAGACGGGAGCTTTTTTATTAGAAGTCGTAGCTCATCGACACCTTCAGCGTTCGCGGCTCGCCCTGATAGATGTAAAAACCGTTGGTCTCGACATTCGACCAGTACTTCTCGTTAGTCACGTTATCCAGCCCCACGCGCCAGACCATGTTGTTCTGATCCTGGTTCAGGCGCATGGTGTAGCGCATGCCGAGGTCGAGCGTGGTGAAGCTGTCGAGTTTTTTGGTATTGGCGGCATTCACATATTGCGAACCGCTATGGTTGAGGTTGGCGGTCGCCGTTAACCCTTCTACTGGCTGGATGTCATATTCCGCACCCAGCGCTGCGATGAAGTTCGGCACGCCCACTGCGTCGTTGCCGTCGTTCAGGCCGTCTTTGGTTTTGGTCAGCGTTGGATCAAGCCAGGTGGCGCTGCCGTTAAGGCGCAGGCCCGCCACTGGCTCGCCGAACAGGTTGAACTCAACGCCCCGGTTACGCTGTTCGCCATCCAGCGCATAGATTTTGGTGACGCTGTCCTGAAAAGCGGAAGGCTGCTTGATTTCAAACAACGCCAGCGACCCGCCAACGCGGCCGAAATCGACCTTCACGCCGACTTCGTTTTGTTTCGAATGGATGATGCCCGTGCTCTGCCCATAGTTTGCGGCGCCCTGCGGTGCGTTGCTGCCAGGCTGCAGCGCCTCGGTATGGTTAGCGTAGAGCGAAACTTCCTGCCAGGGTTTATACACAATGCCGTAGGTCGGCATCCAGCGATCTTCGTTAAAGCGCGAATCTTGTTTTTCAGCGCCCGTGTTGTTGTCGTAACTGCGCACCACCACTTTTTGATAACGCGCGCCTAGGGTGAGCTGAACGGTATCGTCCAGCACGCCGAGCGTATCGCTCAACAACCAGCCCTGGCTGCGGGTGCGGCCGGTAGTCAGCGGGTCGTCATAGTCACCGGCGAAAGAGGCGTTAACAGGCACGCTTACCGGGTTGGTATCATAAATGTTGGTAGTCGGGTTCACTTTCGAAGAGCGCCAGGCGATTTTATCCCGGTGCGTCATCGCCGAGTAACCGACATTCGTCTTATGGCTGACAAACCCCGTATCAAAGTTGCCGCGCACGCCCACCATACCGCTGAAGTTATCAATGATCCGGTTAGTATCCAGACGACTGATGGTGGCGTCGCCATCAGCGTTAGTGATTTTCGGCACGCCGTAGAGGCCGATTTCATGGGAGTGTTGACCGCCAACGCCTGCGTAAGCCGTCCAGCCGTCGACGAGATCATATTCCGCGCGCGCCAGGCCGAATTCGCTTTCGATATCGCTATAGGCCCACTGCTGGCTGTAATTATGGGTGGCGTCCGGCACCTCAGGGATAAAATTCACGCCGCTCACATTGACGCCCAGCCGGCCGCCATGAAACGTCTGCTTCTGATAGCCTGCGTCAAACGAGGTGCGCAACCGGTCGCCGCGGTAATCCAGGCCCAGCGACGCCTGGGTGGTGCGACGATGTTCGCCATGAACGGCCGTGTCGCCTTCGCGGTGAACCAGATTAACCCGCGCGCCGAACTGGTTGTTATCGCCAAAGCGGCGCCCCGCGTCGAGCGAGCCGCCCACCTGGGATGACGAGGTGTAATCCACGCCAACGCGGGTGAGCGGTAACTCATCGGCATGCTTCGGCTCAAGGTTGATCATGCCGCCCACGCCGGATGTCGCGGCGCCGTTGACCAGCGCGTTCGCCCCTTTAAAGACCTCCACCCGGTCGATCATCGACAGCCCCACCACCTGGCGCGGAATCACACCCGCCAGGCCGCCAATTGTGATGTCATCGCCGTTGAGCTGGAAACCGCGAATGCGGTAGGTTTCCTGGAAGTTGCCAAAGCCCTGCACGTTCTGCACGCTGGCGTCGTTGCGCACCACGTCGGCTATCGTTTTCGCCTGCTGATCTTCAATCAGTTTCGAGGTATAGCTGATGACGTTGAAAGGCACATCCATTGCGTTCTGCTCGCCGAGCATCCCGACACGCCCGCCATGGGCGACTTGCCCATCCAGATAAGCTGGCACCGGGGTATCGCCGCCCGGTTTAAAATCGCTTTTTGGGGCGGCCTGCACCACGACCGTATCTTCCTGGTTATTTGCTTCATTTGTAACGGCAGCGGCGTAAGCCGCCTGGGTTGCCGCGCCGATAGCCAGCGCCAGCAGCGTTTTACGTAACGGTGTGCGTTTCATTTCTGGTGTTTACCTTGCTGTAAAAGTGCGCAAAAAGGCCCGTCGCCGGGCCGAAAAAATGACGGTTTAAAGCGAAATGCGAACGATGCGGTCCAGCCCTTTGGTGGAGTGGTCTTTGTTAAACGGCTGTTTGACGGTGACGTAAAGCGTCTGGCCGTCGGCGGAAACCAGCAGGCTGTTGGGGTTCGGCTTCAAATCCCAGCTCTGCTTCAGCGCATAAGTGGTGGCGTCGAGGCTCAATAGCTTGCCCGATTCGCGCTGGGTAAGGTAAAGCTCGTTACGCTTAGCGTTGAATTTCACCGCCAGCGAGTCGCCGGTATCGAGTTGTTTAATGAGATGGCCCGTGCGGATATCCAGCACCAGCGTGGTTTTCGCTTTGGAATTATCGGTGACGAAGAGGCGACCGGTTGCCGGGTCTTCCGCCATATTCAGCAGCAGCGCTTCTTTTTCGCCAAGCGGCTTCCAGCGTTTTTCGATGCGGTTGGTGCGCGGGTTAATCACGAGTATTTCACCGCCGCCGTTTGCCGCATAAAGGCGGTTTGTGGTGGGCGAGAAGTGCAGGCCAGTCACCCACTTGCCGGCGTTTTTAATGCGCGCTTTCAGCTTCAGCGTTTCAGCATCCACTACCCAGATAACGGCCGGGTCGCCCACGCCGCCCACATAAAGCAGCCCATCGCGCCAGAGGATTTCCCGCGCGCCGTAGGGGAAGCCTTTCTCGTTGCGCTCGCTGAACAACAGCCGGCCTTTGACCTTGCCGTTAGCGGTATCGATAGCGCTGATGCCGCCATCGAGCGAGTTAGTAACAAACAGGGTTTTGCCTTCAGCATCCTGCGCCGCGCCAAAGTTTTTCAGATCGGTATGCGATTCGCCAAGGGTGTTGAGCGTTTTCGGGTCCAGCTTGTAGATAACCCCGCCCTGCACCTCTTTGAAAGATTGCGCCGTCGCCACGTAAATCGCGTGGTCTTGCGGGTTTTCCACCAGCTCATAAACGCCATAGGCCAGCTCACGCTGGAGTAAATCTGTTTTTTGGGCTGTCTGCGCGGCGGGAACGGCGGCAGCCTGCGGTTGAGCCGGTTTTTGCGCCGCGCAGCCGCCAAGGGCGAACGCCGCCAGCAGCGCGAGCGCGCAGGGTTTCATGGTCATAACAGCTTTTTCCTTTTTAAATAGCGGCACAGCGTGCCTTATTCGCCGCCAGCGCGGCGTTCGTTGTTGTTAGCGCCCTACAAAACAGAAGTGAAACCGCTTTTCACATCAAATGAGAATCATACTCATAATCATTAACTATTTAAAGCGTAAAAACAGGCGGGAAAAAGCCCGGCGGACGGAGATATCTCTTAAAAAGCAGGCTGGCCATTCCCTTGCTTAATGCAGGCTCTCTATACTTTTTGGTCGGAGGAAAAGATGAAACGACTTTTTTTATCGCTTTTTAATAGCCCGGAAAAACTGCTGCAGGTCATTAGCCATGAGGAGATACAAGACTCTATCGATGACGGCGATCGTATTCTTATCGATGAAGACGGCAACGCGTCGGTGAATATTCATTGTCAGGCGGTGCAGGATGATTTTGCCCGCCATGTTGAAGCGCTAAAGCGAGCCTGAGATGGGAACAGCAATTTTTATGGTACTGATGGTGTGCGGCTACTGGTACACCAGCCGGGATCTTTCTACCCGGTTTCAGTTTAAACGCACGTCCGGCTGGGACGTTTACTTTCTGGTGGCGCTGAACGGCTGTATTTTCGTGCTTCAGGGTATTCTGGCCACCGCCATTCTCTGGCTGCTGCTGCTGCTGACGTCAATGACGATGAACGAGTTTCCGCAATGGTTCGGCCCAGAAGATCATCGTTACCACATGACGTTTATGAACTGGAGCTTTCTTGGTATCCAGGCGCCCGTGGTTATCATGCTCGCTTTCGCCATACTGTTTTGCCTTTACCGCTCAAACTGGGCGCGCAGCGCAAGGCTCGACAGCGCCGGGCGTCGGGAGCTTTACAAGCATCTGTCCCGGGCGAACGGCGTGGAAGGGTTGCTCTATCAGTGTATGGAGCAAGGCGAACTGGCGTGGGTGACGATGAAATCGCAGCGCATTTACATTGGGATGATCCACACCGCGACGTTTGACCGCGAAGACGCCAACAACATCGTGTTAATCCCGATGCTGAGCGGCTACCGCGACCACCAGACGCTGGACTTAAGAGTGGAGCATAACTACAGCGCCTGGTATGAGCGTCATAATATTACGCTGACCTCGAAACCGCGCACCGCGCTGGATTTCCGTAAGGTTATCCTGCTCGACCAGATTGAAAGCCTGTCGCTTTTTGAGCCGTCCCAGACGCTCTCTTTCGCCATGCGTGATGAAAGAGACAAGGCGCCGCAACGTTAGACCTCCCTTTATTAACGCGGGCATGCGACGCGAGCCCGCTTTTTTTTCGCCCGTTCCCCGCCGCGTTTATATCGCGTTTATATTCCAGAACGCGCTTTTTATGCTTTTTTTACAACAACCTGCCTGAGAAAACGCCAGACTAGTTTTACCGCCGAAAGGCATCACTCAAAGACCCTGCTATGACGACAAAAATCGTGCGAGGCCGCTTTCGAAAACCGGCTGCCGCCGCGGCCGAAACCCTCTCTTCACCGGAGCCCGCCATGTTCTCCATGATGTTTCACTCAAGGCTGCTGGCGGAAAACTACGCGCCGCCCACTGTCACTTTCGCACAGGAGGCAATGACCTATTTGCGCGAACATCCTGAGACGGAGTTTATCGATATTTATCTGTACGACTGTCATGGCCGACCGCGCGGCAAAAAAATCGGCGTCGAGGCGCTGTTATCTCTTGAGGAGGGGTGCTACTTCCCGCTTTCGCTCTACGCCACGGAGATTGACGGCCAGATTGTTCAAGCCGGCGATGACGCCCTTTCCGCCATCGAGCCGGATCGCCTGTGTCTGCCGGTGCCGGGCACCTTAAAACCCTGCGCGAAAGACCCGAAACGCTACGCGCAGTTACAGCTGAGCATGCGCGAGCAGGATGGCGCGCCCTGCCCGCTGGAGCCGCGGGTTATCCTCCAGCGGGTGCTGAATACGTTTCACCAGCGCGGGCTTTATCCGGTCATCGCCCCTGAAATGGAGTTTTATCTCAGCGAAACGCCGGAAGAGACGGCGGCAGACGCCTGGCCTTTCTTCCAGATTGACGGCGCGCCGTCGGTGGCCGCCCTGCTTGCCGACATTGAACGTCATGCCGGGTTACAGGCCCGCGGGTTGACCGGCATCGTGGCCGAGGCGGGAAGCGGGCAATATGAGCTTAACTTTCGCCATACCGATGACCCCCTCGCCGCCTGCGATAACGTGCTGGCGATGAAACGGTTGATTCGCCAGCTTGCGCAAGCGCACCACCATAGCGCCACTTTTATGGCCAAACCCCACAGCGACAAAGCAGGCAGCGGCATGCATTTTCATATCAGTATGAATAACGCCCGGGGTGAGAACCTCTTCGCCGGGCCGCCGGAGGCGTTACCTGAAATCATGCTGCACGCCATGGCCGGGGTGCTGGCGCTGATGCCCGCTTCGCTGGCGCTTATCGCGCCCAACGTTAACGCCTGGCGGCGCCTGCGCCCGATGCTCGCCACGCCGCGTTTTTCCGGCTGGGGGTATAACAATCGCGCCACGGCGATACGCGTCCCCTGCTCATCTCCTAAAGCCCGGCGTTTTGAATACCGCCTCGCGGGCGCGGACGCTAACCCGTATCTGGTTGTCGCCACGCTGCTTGCGGCCATGCTCTACGGGCTTGATAAGGCGCCCGGGCTACCGCCTGCGGACGCCGCCCCGCCGCCGCTGCCAACCAACCAGCCGCACGCGTTAATGCTTTTTGCGCTCTCGCCCTGGCTGCGTGAACAGCTGGGCGACGATTTCGCCCGCCTGTGGCTGACCAGCAAGCGGGAAGCGCTGGCGCGTTTTGAACATGAAGTCACCGAGGCGGAAAAAGCCTGGCGGCTCTGAACCGTCGCCTGCGCGGCGCGAGATCCTCATCAGGAGAAATGATGTCCCGACTTATTATGGCGAGCAACCATTGCGACGTGTTGCACAAGGCGCCCGTCCGCCCGTTAACCGAAACGCTCTATGGCGTGGCGAAACAGCACAAAGCGCTGTGGCTGGGCTGGAATGGCGAGACAGGCAAAGATGAGCAAAACGCCGTCAGCCAGCGCGAGCTGGCTGACTGTGAGTTGGTTAACTGGCGCCTTTCAGACCAGGAATATGGCGATTACTATCACGGCTATGTGCATAAGCAGCTGTGGCCAGTATTTCACAACCGTCCCGATCTCGCGGTTTATCAGCCCGGCGCCTTTCAGGCTTACCGCAGCTACAACGAAAAGGTGGCGGAACGAATAGCGGAGCACCTCTGCCCGGACGATAGGGTATGGGCGCACGACTATCATCTGATGGCGGTAGCGAGGAATCTGAAGGAAGCAGGGTACTTAAACCGCTGCGGCTTCTTTTTGCACCATGCGTTCCCCCCAGGCGAAATTTTTCGCGCCCTGCCGGAGCATGACTGGCTGATGCAGTCGCTCTTTTATTACGACCTGTTGGGTTTTCAGTCCCGTAACGACGCCAGCCATTTCATTACCTGGCTTTCACGCCGTTACCGCACGGAAAAGGTGACGGAGACGCTGTTTCGCGTAAACGGCCACCTGCTGCGGGTAGGCGTTTTCCCCTGCGGCGTAGCGCCTTCGTCAGCGCCGCCCGTCCCGACGCCCCAGCATAAACCCCGCTGGATAGTCAGCACCGATGTGATAAGCGACGCCAGCGGCATCGCCTGGCGGCTTGCCGCGCTGCGTCAGCTGCTGGAGCAGCACCCGCAATATTTGCATGACGTTACGCTGGTTCAGGTCTGCGACCTGGCGAGGGAATCGCCCTGCTTCACGCCAGGCTTGCGCCAGCAGCTTGAACGGCTCTGCGGCGAACTCAACGGCGGCTACGGCGATTTCAACTGGTCGCCGGTCAACTATTTGCATAACGAGCCGCTGGCGCCGGCGTGGCGGGAAACGCTCTACGCGCAATCCTGCGTCGCGTTGTTTACGCCCTTTTGCGAAGGGATGTCGCTTGAGGCGAAAAAGTACATTCTGGCGCAAAACCCGGCGGACCCCGGCGTGCTTATCCTTTCGCACTTTACCGGGGCCGCCGAACAGCTTAGCGGAGCGTTGCTCGTTAATCCCTATGACCCCGGCGAACTTTGCGACGCGTTGCATTCCGTGCTCTCCATGCCGCTGGCGGAACGCAAAAGGCGCCATCAACAGCTGCGTCAGCAGGTTTGCCACTACAACCATCACTGGTGGGCTAACGCCTTTCTCAGCGCGCTAAACGATGACCGTGCGCAAACCCCCGGGCGATTGTTACGCTCGCCGTTGCGTCTTTTCACGCCACCAGGCCGTTACTGACGACCCCGGGTTTGTACCGTTTTCTGAACAACCCTGGCGGCGACGTCGGGGTTGCACCTTTCTCGTTCTCGCGTGCTCAGCGCAAATTTTCAACACAGTTTATCCACAGGCGCTTTTACCAACACTTTATCCACAGTCAGGGCTGTTATCTAACAGATCCGGTGGGCTACTTTTTAACCGCTTAAGCGGCAAATAAGATCCTTTTCGATCCCTGCCCTGCGCAGACGGCGGGCTTTAAGCACAGGCTGGATCGCTCTGGATTATGCGGAGGGCAAAAAAGTGACATCCCGCCAATGTGAAAGTTGGTTAATTTAACGAAGCGGTAGGTTTATCGGGAAAGTAGTGATTTTAACGAAGCGTAAACGCCGCAAAGATTACCGCATTCCCCTTCCCTGTTCCAGCTGGTTCGCCGTCTGTAGCTGTAAAGCTGGAGTGACAATACTTGTCACTGCGGTTTGACGCCCGGACGTGAATCCCTTACCCTTCGCGCCATTATTTTTTGTGAGCGTAGTTTCAGAGGGAAGCGTGAAGAATCGCACTCTTGGCAGTGTTTTTATCGTGGCGGGCACCACTATTGGCGCCGGTATGCTGGCAATGCCGCTTGCCAGCGCCGGGGTAGGAATGGGTATCACTTTGCTGTTGTTGACAGGCATGTGGGCGCTGATGTGTTACACCGCCCTGCTGCTGGTGGAAGTGTATCAGCATGTACCGGCGGATACGGGACTTGGCTCGCTGGCGCGGCGCTATCTCGGTCGGCCCGGACAGTGGCTGACGGGCTTCAGTATGCTGTTTTTAATGTACGCCCTGACCGCCGCCTATATCAGCGGCGCGGGCGAGCTGCTGGCGGCAAGCTTCAGCGACTGGCTGGCTATTCCGCTCTCGCCTTCCACAGGCGTACTGCTTTTCACGGTAGTGGCTGGCGCAATAGTCTGTATCGGCACCACCATGGTAGACCTGTTTAACCGTCTGCTTTTTAGCGCCAAGATCGTTTTGCTGCTGGTCATGCTGGCGCTGTTGATGCCGCATGTACACCAGGCGAACTTGCTGTCGATGCCGCTTGAGCAAGGCCTCGCCTTTTCCGCTATTCCCGTGATTTTTACCTCTTTTGGCTTTCACGGCAGCGTGCCGAGCATCGTCAGCTATCTGAACGGCGATATTCGCAAGCTGCGCCTGGTCTTTATTACCGGCAGCGCCATTCCGCTTGTCGCCTATCTCTTCTGGCAACTGGCAACGCTTGGCGCCATCGACTCCGCGACCTTCAACCACCTGCTGGCGAACCACGCCGGGCTTAACGGCCTGTTACAGGCGGTGCGTCAGGTAGTGGCCTCCCCGCACGTGGAGCTGGCGGTGCATCTGTTTGCCGATCTCGCGCTGGCGACCTCTTTCCTTGGCGTATCGCTCGGGCTGTTTGATTACCTGAGCGACATGTTCCAGCGCAGCCGTAAAGTGGGCGGCCGCCTGCAAAGCGGGCTGATTACGTTTCTCCCGCCGCTCGCGTTCGCGCTCTTTTATCCGCAGGGGTTTGTGATGGCGCTCGGCTACGCCGGGGTCGCGCTCGCCATACTGGCGCTGATTATCCCGGCGCTGCTGGTCTGGAAAAGCCGCGAGCAAACGCCGCGCCAGCCATGGCGAGTCGCGGGGGGTAAGCCGTTGCTGGCGCTGGTCGTGGCGTGCGGCGTGGGCATCATCGCGATCCAGGCGCTGATGGCAGCGGGCCTGCTGCCCGAGGTTGGTTAAGCCGAACAAGCAGCGCATCGGCGGGCAGCGTTATGCTTGCCCGCCACGGGCGCTCAGGTGTTTTTTCCTGTGGGACTGCCGTACGCCCCTCCCCTCCCCCGGTCAGTCTATTCTATGGCAGACGTTAGCGGCGAAACCGGGTTTAGCCGCCCGCCGCGCTCACGCGCCAGACGATATTTCCGGCGTCATCCGCAATCAGCAATCCGCCGCGGCTGTCCATCGCCAGCCCCACCGGCAGACCGCGAACCTCTTTTTCGTCATCGGTGAGAAAACCGGAGACCACCGTCTTTGGCGTCCCTACCGGCATGCCGTCGCGAAACGCCACCCAGATGACCCGATACCCGTTAAGCGGCTTGCGGTTCCAGCTGCCATGCTCGCTGATGAAAGCGCCGTTTTCATAGCCCGGCAGGCCGTTCGCGCCGGAAAAAGCGAGCCCCAGCGGCGCCACGTGAGAGCCGATTGCGTAATCGGGCTTGATCGCTTTTTCAACCATATCGGGACGCGGCGGCTGTACGCGCTCGTCGACATGCTGGCCGAAATAGCTCCACGGCCAGCCGTAGAAGCCATGCTCCTGCACGGAGGTGAGGTAATCGGGCACCAGGTCCGAGCCAATTTCATCACGCTCGTTGACAATCGCCCACAGCTTGCCGCTTTGCGGCTCCCACTGCAGGCCGGTTGGGTTACGCAGGCCGCTGGCGTAAATCCGGCTTGCGCCGGTGGCGGCGTCCACTTCCAGCACCGCGGCGCGCCGGTACTCCGCGCCGATGCCGTTTTCGGTAATATTGCTGTTCGACCCGACGCCCACGTAAAGCTTGCTGCCGTCCGGGCTCGCCAGCAGCGACTTCGTCCAGTGATGGTTTATCGGCCCGCCGGGCAGTTCCGTCAGCAGCGCGCCGGGCGCGGTAATGCGCGTCTGGCCAGTCTGATAAGGGAACGTCATTAGCCCGTCGGCATTCGCCACATACAGCGTGTTGCCGATAAGCTGCACGCCAAAAGGCGAATGCAGGTTTTCAAGAAAGCGATGTTTTTCCCAGCCGCCCGCCGTCGGGCGCAGCAGCGTAATGCTGTCGCCGCCCTCGCCCCCTTTGCCGGAGGACTTCTGCACGATGCCCATGATAAGCGATTTCGGGAATCCCACCGGTTTGCCTTTCGGCGCGTTGGCCTCCACCACCAGCACATCATTATTTGGCAGCACATAAACCTGACGCGGATGCTTCAGCCCCTCGGCGATTTTTTCAATTTTCAACCCTTCGGCGACTTTCGGCATTTCGCCCGCCTTCCACGGCACCCCTTCAGGCACCTGCATCGGCGGCATCAGAAAGTTCTTCGCCTCGGGCAGCGCCGGGTTCGGGCCGATTTGCTTTGCCGGGTCGATGGCGGAATCATCATTACAGCCCGTCACAAGCAGCGCGGACAACACAGCAATCGCTAACGCTCTCATCGTTGCTCCTTATGCGCGGGTGCGCAGCGCCAGTTGAACATTAGCGATGCTGATTAGCAGCACCACCAGCGTGGAGAGAATAACGCCCAACGGCACCACGGCATACGCGTCGCGGCTATGAATAAAGGCGTTGAGAATAGCGAGCAGGATGGCCAGCAGATTCAGCCAGAAGTCGAGGCGGTAAGCGCGCACATAAGCGCCGTTGCGGCCCCACCAGGTTTGCACCAGGTTAATGAGCCGGGGAAGAATGGCGATAAGCAGCCCAAACAGAATTAACCAGCTGGCGCCCTGGTTCCAGAACACCTGAAAGGTTTTCATATAGAGGATGTCGAATAGCCAGGCGGCGGCGAAAAAACCGAGCGGCAGCGGGTTGAGCAGCTCATAGAGCGTCAGCGCAAGCGCTGAACGACGTGACGGTGCGTCTCTTTCCATATCAGGCTCCAGTGGAATGAAGGAGAGCCGTTGCGCCGCCTGCTTCCTCCCGGGCCACGCAACCGCAAAGGTGCCTGAAATAGCGTAGTAAAAGATTAGTGAACCGATCGCGGTTCGATAACAATTAGTGCCTGAATACCACGTTTTTCTGCTGCGCTTTCATGTCGCGCAGCGCTCTCTCCGCTTCGGTGGTTTTAATAAGCCACAGGCGAGTGAACCCTTGCAAATTGCCATAGGTATAGTTGAAGTTTTCCGTATTCAGCGCCTGGCTGACGGTGAGCAGCCGCTCGCCTTCGCGGCGACGGGTCTTGTGAAACGCCACAAAAATACCTTCATCATGCAGCCGCGCCAGCACTTCACGGGCAGACATATCCGCGCTCAGATCGTTATCCGCCACCTGAAAGAAAAACACCACCACCTTCACCATGCCAAAAGAGGCGGACTCCAGGCTCTGGTAAAGCAAATTGGTGGCGTAGAGCGGGTCGCCGCTCAGCGCGTTATGTATGCGATCAATAATGACATCAGCTCGGCTTCGGCTCATCTTCGCTTCCTTTTTTATTCATTGTAATCGCAGCCGGCCGCATTCGGTGAGGGTTAATCACGTCGACTGTGTTTTTCAGGGGCAAGAGAAAGTAAAGCACTGAACGTAAAGCGCGCGCTTTAAGACATTTGGCTGATTTGACAGAGAAAAGCTAAACCCAGGCTGATTTGCGCAAGGCGTGAGAAGCGACGAAAGCATGAAAACGCGCCCGCAGGGGGCGCATGCTCATCAGGCCATGTCGCGACAGAGTTTGGCGCAACGCAGGCAGGCGTCGGCGCACTTCTGGCAGTGATCCATCGGGTGCTGACGGCAGGTTTTGCCGCATTCTTCACAAATCTCGGCACACAGTTGGCAAACTGATTTCGCCCAGGTGCTTCCCATCGCCATAAACTGCGCCGCCAGGCGGCAGAGGTTGGCGCACTGCATATCCAGACGGATGCAGTCGCGCATCATGCCCGGGTCTTCTTCTTTCAGGCAGGATGCGGCGCAATAGTCGCAGGCCGCGGCGCAGTCGTAACAGGCTTCGATACATTCCGCATATTGTAAGGACATACATTTCTCCTGTTGTGATTGAACACGCCCTTAAGCCTGGACGCCAGGAGGAAGATATGCCAGCGCAGCCGACGTTTATAGCGAAGGGATATAACGCAGACGAGGCAATAACAAGAAGCCCCGCGCGACGCAGGGCCTGAAGGAAGCGGCGTACATCAGGGGATTTTCAGTGTATCCATATCGATGACGAAGCGATATTTCACATCGCTGTTCTCCAAACGAACCCACGCTTCGTTAATATCCTGGATGCGGATCATCTCTACCTCCGCCGTAATGCCGTGTTCGCCGCAGAAGTCGAGCAGCTCCTGGGTTTCCGCAATGCCGCCGATGGCGGAGCCCGCCAGCGCCCTTCGCCCCATGATCATCGCCACCGTATTGGCGGTGGGGTTGATGTTGCCTAACTGACCGACAAAGACCAGCGTGCCGTCTACTTGCAGCGTCATGATATAGGGGTTGATGTCATGCTCATAAGGCACGGTGTCGATGATGAGTTCAAACGCTCCCCATACCGACTCCATCTGCCCCGGGACAGTGGAAATTACCACGTTGTGCGCGCCGAGGCGGCGGGCGTCATCTGCTTTCCCGGGCGAACGGGTAAACAGCGTCACCTCTGCGCCCAGCGCGCGGGCAAGCTTTATCGCCATATGTCCCAGGCCGCCAAGCCCTATCACCGCGACTTTACTGCCCTCGCCCACGTTCCAGTGCCGCAGCGGCGACCAGGTGGTAATGCCCGCGCATAATAGCGGCGCGGCCGACTTCAGATTCATCCCGGGAGGGATCTTCAGCACAAACGCTTCAGAGGCGACGATACACTGAGAGTAGCCGCCATAGGTCGGCTGATGATCATGCCTGTCGAAACCGTTATAGGTCTGAGTGCAACCCTTTACGCAGTATTGCTCAAGCCCCTTCTTGCAGGGCTCGCAGTCGCGGCAGGCGTCGACCATGCAGCCGATAGCGGCATACTCACCCACTTTGAACTTAGATACTTCGCTGCCCACCGCTCTGACGCGGCCGATAATTTCATGTCCGGGCACGAGGGGATAGTGGCTGAATCCCCAGTCGTTGCGCGCCTGGTGCAAATCCGAATGGCAAACGCCGCAGTAGAGTATCTCCAGCACCACATCATCAGGGCGCGGATCGCGACGGGTGATTTCAAGCGGTCCGAGCGGACTTTTTGCAGTCCGGACAGCATAGCTGAGCACTTTCTTAGTCATGGCCTTCTCCTCCAGGAAACGAGACGATGATTAATTTTTCCACTGCTCATTTCTTATACTGCTCAGCACTGACCTTTTCCATTCATTCTACGGGGCTGCCGTTTACTTTTTCTGCGATAGCGATATGCGTCATGGCGGCTTCGGGCGTCGCGTCGCCTGCCCGGGCACCCGGAATGGCGAGTCTATGCGCACCTGGCCGGTAAACCATTCTTCAGGTCCGCGTATGGAAGGTTGTGAACCGCTGTGGGTAATTTTCATTTTCTGCTGCTTAAAAGCGCTTAAACCCTCTTCTACCCTAACAAAGCCGGGCCTGCGGAATTAGGCCGATAACTTCGCATGGTCTTATGAACCAGTTTTATAAATGGGAGGGGCTTGAGGGGCGCAGGCGGCTCAGGCGCTGGGCCTTACTCTTTCAGGATATATGCACGGGCGGTGAACTGTTCCGTTCGCCAGAATGTTGTTTTCATATGTACCCTTCTTTCACGCGAACGTGCCAAGGGCTTCGCTGCCGCGTGGGTTTCCCTCTCACCCCTTTGGGCAGAGGGCCGGGGTGAGGGGCGCAGGCGGCTCAGGTGTTAAGTTTCCTGGGACGGGTTGGCGTTTTCTGAGATGAATATACGTGGGCGGTGAAGGGTTCCGTTCGCCAGAGCGTTGTCTTTATATATCGTCTCCCCTCACGCGAACGTGCCAGGGGGCTTCGCCGCCAGCCCCCTAGCGACCCCGGCTCCCGGCACGCAAAATCGACCCCTTCGGGGCAAACCTTCCGGTCTGTCATCTGGCTTCGGGTCGGTCCTGACGGTGCATCCCTGCACCGACATGACCTCACGCCGGGTCCGACCGGCGTGCCCCGGCCATCTGCCCGCCCGGAAGGCGATTTTGAGGCCGGATAAATACCGCCGCTGACAGGCTGATGAAAAAAGTCATAGTGTTGTCGCTATAAGGCAGGATGCGTTTTGGTGGTTCATTGGTGAACAAATGCGGCGCCACTCGCGGGGTTTCCTCCCTCGGGGGCGAGGGCCGGGGTATGGGGAAATGACGGCATGGCCGTATCACATTGCAGGGCAAGTGGCGCTTTGCTGACTGGCCCTGCAAACTCCCCGCATAGCCGTTAAAGCGAAACAATTCCTGCAACAGAATCAAACGCTGAAGCGGAGGCAAGTCCGGCCTCAAAATCGCCTCAGCTTTTTCACGGTGGCCGGGGCGCACCGGTCGGACCCGGTGCGAGGGCATGTCGGCACAGGGACGTGCCGTCATGCCCGACCCGAAGCCAGCGGGGAAAAGATGAGGTTTCCCGCTTCAGCGGGCGATTTTGCGCGCCGGGAGCCGGGATTGTTAAGGGGGCGGCGGCGAGCCCCCTTAACACGTTCGCGTGAGAGGAGGTGACATATAAAGACAACGCTCTGGCGAACGTAACCCTACCGCCGGCGCATATCTCCTGAGAGAGTAAGGCTCAGGGCCTGAGCCGCCTACCCCCCTCACCCCAAAAGGGACGAGGGAGAAAACCCGCGTACCCTTTCACTCACCTCACCTGCACCCTGCAGGCAACTCAATCCGCTTTCGGGAAATCCACCACCGTGTCGTTCACGCGGTTAATCATATTGGTGAACAAAATCGCGCTGATGGCGCTGATAATTTCCACCACCTGCTGATCGGTAAACCCTTCGGCGCGCAGGGCGTCCACGTCTGCGGCGGGCAGCGTGCCGCGGGTCGTGACCACGGTGCGGGCGAAGCGGGTCAGCGCGTCGAAATGGCTGTCTTCAGCGTAGTCAGCCGCCCGCAGCGCTTTAATCTGTTCAGGCGTAAAGCCCGCTTTTTTCGCCATCAGGGTATGCGCCGCCAGGCAATAATCACAGCCGGTAGCTTCGCTTACCGAAAGGTTAATCGCCTCCAGCTCTTTCGCGCTCAGCGCCCCTTTGCGCAGCGCGGCGTTGTGCTGCAACGCCTGGGAAAGCACTTCCGGCGAGTTAGCGCCGATAGTCACATAGGCATTCGGCACTTTGCCCATGGCGGATTTAATGGCGCCGAAAAGCTGCGCGGTTTTGCCAGTGGCCTGTTCCGGGTTGATGGATTGTAAACGGCTCATGATATGCTCCTGTTAAGTTGTTGGTTTCCGCCCTGTTGGCGATGGCTGTAGATTACCCCTGCCGCCCGCGCACTTCTGCCGCCCATCGTCTTAGCTTTTTGTCTTATCGTCTCAGGAAGGATTATGGATACGCTCAGTCAGCTTATTGCCTTGCTTGCGCCGCACGGCGCCGTGGACCAGCACTGCCGCTTCGCCGGGCACTGGGAAGCCGACCACCCGCAAACGCCCGCAGGGGTTATGCCCTGGCACGCTATCCTTGCAGGTGAAGCGCTACTGGAGACGAAGGGTCAAACCATCAGGGTTAAAGCAGGCGATGTCTTACTGCTGCCCCACGGTTCGCCGCATTTACTCAGCAGCCTGGCGCGGCAAGGCGCGCTTGCGACAAAAACCCGGCGGCACAACGGCACGCTTACCGAAGTGATGACCGAAGGCGAAGGCGGCGAGCTAGAACTGCTCTGCGGCGAATTTCATTTTGGGGTAAACGGCGCGCTGCTTTTTGATGGCGCAGACGGCGTAGTGCGGGTGGAAACCGCAGCGCGCGACGACTGCGGTTCGCTGCGCGCCCTGCTGGCGATGCTGGGTGAAGAGAGTCTCAGCGGCAAGCCGGGCGCCGCCGCCATTGTGCGCGAGCTCACCGCCACCTTTTTGACGCTGCTGCTGCGCGCCCTGCTTCACGAGAACGCGCCCGGCATGCTGGCGCTGCTGGCGGACAAACGCCTCGCCCCGGCGGTAGCGGCCGTGTTCAGCGAGCCCGCCGCGCCATGGACGCTGGAAGGGCTGGCGGAGCGCTGTTTTCTCTCCCGCGCCACCTTTGCCCGCCACTTCGCCAGCCGTTACGCTGTCACGCCGCAAGTCTGGCTGACGCAGGTGCGCATGGCGCTGGCGGCCCGTCTGCTCGCAAACGGCGACATGGCGGTAGGCCGCGTGGCGGAAGCCTGCGGCTACCAGACCCAGGCGGCCTTTACGCGGGCGTTTAAAAGCTGCTACGCCGTTACGCCCGGCCAGTTCCGCCTGCGGGAAGAGGCGGCGTAACGCATTTACCCCTCTTGCGCCGCCTCTTGCACAGTACACTCGTCAGAACGTTGCCTGGCTATTTCATCGCCTTTCACGGGAAGGTAACCCTGCATTGCGACAGCATAGTGAACCCACGCGCCGCTACTTACTTTCTGCCCCTTCTTCCGCCATGACCTTTTCCATCACTTTGCTCAGCGAATCCCGCGTAACGCCGTGGCGCGGGTGATCGAGTCGGATGTTGAACCGCTGTTGCAGACTATCGTAAAGCGTGTCGTTATCTTTCAGTTCCTGCTGGCGCGGTGGCTTCTCGTGCGCCGTTTCGCGTCGGTTCACCAGCGTCAGGCGACAGGTGTCGAGGGGATGCAGCGCCGCCAGCAGGTGATGGCGAAAATGGGAATCCGGCCAGTGGGCGATGAAGTGGTTAGCCATCAGATAATCCGCCGGATACTGCTTTTCCAGGTCGAACCGGTAGAGCGGCTGAAAGTGATCGTGCTGGCGCAGCAGCAGTAAAAATTCGTTCTGCTTCTTTTCCAGCCGGTAGAGCCCCTGCGCGCTGGCCTGCTCCGCGCCGTCTTTAAGGGGAAGCGGCACGCTTAAGGTCAGGCCGCCGAAACCGACGTCGGCTATCCACGTCGCCTCTTCAAGCTTCACCATCACCAGCCGGTGGGTGCGCGGCGGCATCTCATCAGGTTTCGCCACCAGCACCCGCGCCGCGAGGTTTTGCGTTTCAAAGCCAATTTCATTCAGCGCGCGGGTAAAAAGCGCATTGTGCTCAAAACAGTACCCGCCCCGCCCGGCGGTCACCAGTTTTTCAAAAATGCTGTCGTCATCAAGCAGGATCTCACGCCCCAGCAGCACATCCAGATTTTCAAAAGCGATAGCCGCGATATGGCGGCGGTGCAGCGACTGTAACGTCGAGAAATCAACGCGCGCCTCGCGGTTAAAACCAATGCGAGCCAGGTAGTGTTCAAGCGTAAAAGCCATAGCCATTTTCCTTCCAGAGGTTTCCCCTCTTTATATAGCCTTTTTCGCACCAGGGCGGATGTCGGATTGTGCCGCACGCCCCTAATCATTGCAAAAGCAATAGTCACTATAGAAAAGAATTAGCCGCCATGAAGTTTTCTTTAATGATCAAATAACAAGCCTTTATTCCCGTCTCGCTTGTTAAAACTTAAAAAATAAACTAGCGGAGTTTAACTCGCATTTATTTACAGCAAACGAAACGGCAACCAAATAATTAAAAATCGCCCACGATGATGATGGCGAAAAATTAATCTTTGCGCCGCGAAATCCTATTTATATTGCTGGTAAACGTTTCACGATTCGCTTAACCAGGACAAATCTTAAAATCGAATAATCTTATATTTACCCGGCCTGTGCGAAATTCTCTGCTAAGCTTCTAAAGCTAAAGCAATTTGCAAATATGGCTTTTACATTATCGTAACGTGACTACCGACTCATATAACTATTTATTCCGGAAGAGGTAAATTATGGCGACATCCTACGAAGAGAATTATCACGACTGGCTACGCGACGCTCACGCCATGGAAGAACAGGCGGAAAAGATGCTGCAGGCCCAGGCTTCTCGTCTTGAGCACTATCCGGATCTGAAAGCGCGTATCGAACAGCACATTGAAGAGACCCGCCAGCAGCAACAGCTTCTGGACTCGGTTTTCGATAACCTCAACATCTCTCGTTCCGTGTTGAAAGACACCGTGAGCAAAGTCACCGCCATGGGTCAGGCAATGGGCGGCATGTTCGCTTCTGACGAAGTGGTGAAAGGCGCTATCAGCGGCTACGTTTTTGAGCAGTTCGAAATCGCCTGCTACACCTCGCTGATTGCGGCAGCCAAAGCGGCTGGCGATGAACACGGCGCGAAAATTTTCGAGCAGATCCGCGAGCAAGAGATCGCCATGGCGAAATGGTGTATCGACCATCTGCCTGACGTAACCCAGCAATATTTGACGCGCTCCGCCGAGCCTGGCGTAGAAGCTAAAAAATAAAGTGAATCTCAATTAACCTGCCAGCAATGGCAGGTTCTTTTCATAAATTGTGAGCAGGAGAAATTTATGTTCCGTCATGTTAAGCAACTGCAATATACGGTTCGCGTAGCCGAACCGAATCCGGGTCTGGCGAATTTACTGCTGGAGCAATTTGGCGGTCCGCAGGGAGAATTAGCTGCCGCGTGCCGTTATTTCACCCAGGGTTTGGGTGATGAAGATCCGGCGCGCAAAGAGATGCTGATGGATATTGCTACCGAAGAATTAAGCCACCTGGAAATAATCGGTTCGCTGGTCGGCATGCTGAATAAAGGCGCAAAAGGCGATCTCGCCGAAGGCGTTGAACAAGAAGCGGAACTGTATCGTTCTCTCACCGGTCATGGCAACGACAGCCACACGACCGCCCTGCTCTATGGCGGCGGCCCGGCGCTCACTAACTCCGCAGGCGTGCCGTGGACCGCGGCCTATATCGACACCATCGGAGAAATCACCGCTGACCTGCGTTCTAATATCGCCGCCGAAGCGCGGGCGAAAATCATTTATGAACGTCTGATTAACGTCACTGACGATCCGGGTGTGAAAGATGCGCTGGGCTTCCTGATGACCCGCGAAGTGGCGCACCAGATCTCCTTTGAAAAAGCGCTTTACTCCATTCGTAATAACTTCCCGCCGGGCAAACTGCCGCCGGTGGAACAGTACGCGAACGTTTACTACAACATGTCGAAAGGCGACGACCTGCGCGGCAGCTGGAACAGCGACGAAAACTTCGAGTACGTGGCTGACCCGCAACCGGCAGTGGACGGCGGCGACGGTCTGGCGGATATTCAGTTGCCGTCCGACCAGCAGGCGACCGTGCTGGCGATGGCGCAGCGCACGCAGTCTAATCCGGATATCGACCCGGTGACCGGCGCCGAAATGGGCGCGTCAGTGCCGCCGGTTGAACGCCCGTCTAAGGGCAAACCGGGCAAGAAATAAGCCCCACCTGAAAAAAAGCCCTGCCTTCCGGCAGGGCTTTTTGCATTAATATTTACCGGAAAAGTTAGCGCTGATGCGCTGGTGCAGGTAGTCCTTTGCAGTGATGGGCGGGTGCTTCCTGGCCGGTCCCTCAATCACCACATCCTCATTAGCCTGACAGAAAAAGGCGAGGCTGTAACGATCTCCCACGCATTCCCCTGGCAGTGGGCTGCGCACGCGGTGAAAGTTGGAAGGAAGCTGGTCGTCGCTCCAGCGCATTAACATATCGCCAATATTGCAGGTGATGAGTTCATCATGCGGCTCAATGCTCGTCCACTCCTGCTCCTCCATCTCTTTACCCGGGCAAACCTGCAACCCGCTCTGACCTTCGCGCTGGAAAAGCAGCGTCAGACAGTCAAAATCGGTATGCGCGCCTGCGCGCCACGGCCCGTGCGCTTCGCCTTTAAGCGCAAAGTAGTGCAGCATGCGAAGCGTGCTCTGGTAAGACGGCTGCGCCGGGTCGTGCGCGTTGGTGAAAAAGTCATCGTCAAAGCCGAGCGTCCAGGCGAAGCAGGAGAGGATCTGCATGCCCACCCGCCAGCACTGCTGCTCAAAGCCCAGCATCGCATCGCGAAAGCCCGGCAGCTCCGCCTCCTGCGGCCATAGCCCCGCCATCCGCGGCCGGGTTATCTGATACGACTCTTTTTCATCCGGCGTACCGGTGGAGGGCCGGATTTGCGCGCGTTTCTCCCATCCCGCGTTGCGGTTAAGCGGGTACTGCGCTTTAACGTCATCCGGCAGCGCGAAAAACTGTTCTGCACGGCTGAAGGCATCCGTAATCACCGAAGGCGCGATGCCGTGGCCGGAAACCTGAAAGAAGCCGATCTCTACCGCGGCGTCCCAGAGCGCCCCGGCAATATCCTCTTTACGGTTGGCGAAGTCAGAAATATCAATGATGCGCACCTCCCGGCTGGTCTCTGTGCCGGTCGCGCCCATGCGGGATTCTTTCGTGAGTTCGTGCAGGGAAAATGCTGCGTTTGCGATGGTCATGGTTCACCCTTTTGTGTGCTGATAAACGGGTGGCCCGACAACAGCGGCGGGCCACGTCACTGGCGCAGGCGCGTAAGGCGCCTGTCCCATGAGCAATGACCCGCCATCGGTAAAGAATGGCTGAACGCTTCTACTCGCTTTCTCCTAAGCAATCACCGTACCAGAATCAGAAACCGCGCAGAATAAAGCGCAGGCGGCGAAGAGAGTGTGGCGGCGCCACGCCGGGATGTGCCGCTTTCGGGCAAAAAATTTACATTTGCTTCACAATTGTGCATCACGCGCCACCGTTTCATTTGGTCGTGACGCCTGCGCCCGGGCGGCAGACCACGCCGTCAGGCCTGCAACGCACAGAGCAGCGGGCTGGCACAGCCTTTGCAAAACCCACGGCAGAGTATAAGCGGTTAGCGCGCTGGCTTCGGCCTCGCGTGGGACATTGCTCTACAGCGCAACGCTGTTCCTCGTCAGGGGACGACGCCGTACACCGCGTCGGGAGAACCGCTCACCCCCTGATGGCAGACCAAACTGACGCTTAACCGGGGGTTTTATGGCATCTCGCACCGCTTTTACCGCGCTTTTCTCCACCCTGCTGCTCTGCGGCGCCGCGCATGGCGCCGATAAACTCATTCTGCAAACCACCTGGGTGGCGCAGGCCGAACAGGGCGGCTACTACCAGGCCGTGGCAGAAGGCATCTATAAAAAATATGGTCTCGATGTGGAAGTCCGCTCCGGCGGCCCGCAGCTTAACAACATGACGCTGCTGCTGGCGAAGCGGGCGGATGTAATAGTGAGCTACGACCTGCAGGTGCTGAAAGGCATTGAGCAGAACTTTCCGCTGAAAGCCATCGCCGCGCCGTTCCAGTTCGACCCGCAGGGGATATTGACCCACGGCAACGTCGCCGATCTCGCCGGGCTGAAAGGCAAAACGGTGCTGGTCTCGGCCAGCGGTCAGGCGTCATGGTGGCCCTGGCTGAAGGCGAAATACCAGCTCAGCGACAGCCAGGTTCGCCCTTATACCTTCAACATGCAGCCTTTCCTCGCCGACAACAACACGGCGCAGCAGGCCTACGCTACCTCTGAAGTGCAGCAGGCGAAACAGGCGCAGCCCGACAGCCGTTTCTTCCTCTTTGCCGAGCACGGCTACCCCGCCTACGGCGGCATTCTGGTGACGCGCAACGATCTGCTGGCGGAAAAACCGGACGTGCTGAAACGGTTTGTCGACGCCTCTATGGAGGGCTGGCAGCGCTATCTGGCTGACCCAACGGCGGGCAACAAACTCATCAAACAGGAGAACCCGCAGATGAGCGACGCGGTGCTCGCCTTCGGCGTGGCGCAGCTTAAGGCGCTGCACCTGATTGACGGCGGCGACGCGGCGCAAAAAGGGCTCGGCGTGATGACCGACCCGCGCTGGAAAGCGACGCGTGATTTTATGGTCAGCGCCGGGTTGCTTAACCCCGCCACGGATTATAAAGCCGCCTTCACCACGCAGTTCTACCCTAAAGCGGCCATGTAAGAGCCGCCGTTATCCTGGAGCGCACTATGAGTACTGTACTGTCGTTTGACGCCGTTCCCCCGGCGCAGGAAAGCCAGCAGCCGCGCTTTTTAATGGCGCGCGGCGTGGAGAAAGTCTACCCCAACGGCACGCTGGCCCTGCAGCGGCTGAACCTGGATATCGCGCGCGGCGAGATAGTTTCGCTGCTCGGCCCCTCCGGCTGCGGCAAAAGCACCCTGCTGAAAATGTTCGCCACGCTGGAGCGCCCGACGGCGGGCCAGGTGCGCTGGAACGGCAAAGCGGAAATGGCGGCGGAGTGCCGCATGGCGATGGTCTTTCAGGAGGCGACGCTGATGCCCTGGGCCACCGTGGAGGAAAATGTCCGCCTGCCGCTCACCCTGCGCGGCGTGAGTAAAAAAGCGAGCGCGCCGCAGGTGATGCAGGCGCTGCTGGCGGTAGGGCTGGAGAACTTTCTTCACGCCATGCCGCGCGAGCTCTCCGGCGGCATGCAGATGCGCGTGTCGCTGGCCCGGGCGCTGGTGACCGAGCCCGACCTGCTGCTGATGGACGAACCCTTCGGCGCGCTGGATGAGTTCACCCGCCACAAGCTCGACAGCGATATCCGCAGGCTGTGGGCGAAGCGCGGGCTGACGGTGGTGTTTGTCACCCACAGCATCTATGAGGCGGTCTATCTCTCCTCGCGGGTGATTGTAATGGGCGCGCGTCCCGGGCGTGTGGTGGCGGATGTCGCCATCGACGGTCCGCAGGCGCGGGATAACGGCTTTCGCACCTCGGATGCGTTTATCCGCCAGTGCGCCACCCTTTCAACCCTGCTCGAAAAAGCGAGCGCAGGAGGCGACCATGCGTAAACCGCTGATGACCTACCCGCAGGCGCAGCGCGCGGTCTGGCCGCTGGTATCCGCGCTTGCCCTGCTGCTGCTCTGGGAGCTGCTGTTCCGCCAGTTCGCGGTGCCGGTTTACCTGGCGCCGAAGCCGAGCGATATTCTCTCCACGCTTATCAGCCAGCGCGACGCGCTGTTTGGCAGCCTGCTCACCACGCTGAAAGTCACCGTGCTCGCATTTTTAATGGCGATAGCCATTGGCACGCTAATCGCGTTTCTCTTTGTGCAAAGCCGGTTGATTGAGTCCTGCCTGATGCCGTGGGCCATTCTGTTTCAGGTTACGCCGGTGGTGGCCATCGCCCCGCTGGTGATCATCTGGATCCACAATACCACGCTTGCGCTGGTGGTGTGCGCGATGCTGGTGGCGGTGTTTCCGGTGCTGACTAACACCACCCTCGGCCTGCGCAGCGTAAACCCGGGGCTGCTGAATCTCTTTCATATTAACCAGGCTTCCGGCTGGCAGATCCTGCTGCGCCTGCGCCTGCCCAACGCCCTGCCGTACTTTTTCAGCGGGCTGCGTATTTCAAGCGGCCTGGCGCTGATTGGCGCGGTGGTGGCGGAGTTTGTCGCCGGGACCGGCGGCAGCGGCGCGGGCCTCGCGTGGCAAATTTTGCAGGCGGGCTTTCAGCTCAACCTGCCGCTGATGTTCGCCGCCCTGTTCCTCATCACCTGCAGCGGGCTGGCGCTCTTTTGCCTGATGTCGTTGCTAAGCCACTTTTTTTTACGCCGCTGGCACGACAGCGCGCTGGCATAAGGAGATCCCATGAGCGCTATTCTTATCAAAAACTGCGCGGCGATGCTGACCGGCGCGCGCCATGCCCCCCGCAGCCCGGCGCGGGATATTCGCATCCGCGACGGCGTGATTCTGGAAATGGGCGAACTGACGCCGCAGGCTAACGAGCGGGTCATCGACGCCCGCGATTGCGTGGCCTACCCGGCATGGGTGAATACCCATCATCATCTGTTCCAGTCGCTGCTTAAAGGCGAGCCGCAGGGGCTGAACCAGAGCCTTTCCGCGTGGCTTGCCGCCACGCCCTACCGCTTTCGCGGCGCGTTTGACGAGCAGACGTTTCGCATCGCCGCGCGCATTGGGCTGGTGGAGCTGCTGCGCTCCGGCTGCGGCACGGTGGCGGATCACCACTACCTTTACTGGCCGGACATGCCGTTCGACGGCGCGGCCGTGCTCTTTGAAGAGGCGGACGCGCTCGGCATGCGCTTTGTGCTGTGCCGGGGCGGCGCCACGCAGACGCGCGGGCTGGAGAGCGACTTGCCCACCGCACTGCGCCCGGAAAAATTCGACGCCTGGATGGCGGACGTCGAGCGGCTGACGGCGAAATACCATCAGCCGGGCACGCAGGCCTTTCGCCAGGTGGTGATGGCGCCGACCACCACCCTGCACTCCACCACGCCGCAGGAGCTGCGCGAAAGCGCCCGGCTTGCGCGAAGCCTCGGCATTCGGCTGCACAGCCACCTGAGCGAAACGGTGGATTACCTGGACGCCGCCCGGGCGAAATTCGGCATGACTCCGCTGCAGTTCTGCGCTGAGCTGGAGTGGACCGGCGAGGATGTCTGGTTCGCGCATCTGGTGAAGCTGTTGCCCGAAGAGATCCGCCTGCTTGGCGAGACGGGCAGCGGCATCGCCCACTGCCCGCAGAGCAACGGGCGGCTAGGCAGCGGCATCGCCGATCTCGTGGCGCTGGAGGCGGCGGGCGTGAAGGTGTCGATTGGCGTGGATGGCGCCGCCTCCAACGAGGCGGCGGATATGCAGAGCGAAACTCACGCCGCCTGGCTTTTACAGCGGGCGCGCAAAGGGATGCTGGCGAAGCCGCGTTACGAGGGCGGCGAATTTGAAGGCGGCGGCGATGCGGCGACTATTGAGGATGTGGTGCGCTGGGGCACCGCAGGCGGCGCGCAGGTGCTCGGCTTAACCGGCACGGGCACCCTCGCCCCCGGCCAGGCGGCGGATATCGCGCTCTACCGGCTCGACGACCCGCGCTACTTCGGCTTGCACGACATCGCCATCGGCCCGGTGGCCTGCGGCGGCCGGGCGTATTTAAAAGCGCTGCTGGTGGGCGGTCGCGTGGCGGTGGAAGAGGACCGCATTCCGGGTCTCGACCTCGCGGCGCTGGGCCGCCAGGCGCAGGAGGCGGTGTTTACGCTGCAACGCCGCGCCGGGGTGCGCGGTTAAGGCAGGGCCGCGCCCGGGCTATTTGAGGCCGAGCCGCTTCGCCAGCCGGTGCAGGTTCGCCACATCCACCGCCAGCGCCCGGGCGCTGGCGGCCCAGTTGTGATGATGGCGCAGGAGCGTTTCGCTAATCAGCTTGCGCTGGAAGTCCTCGGTGGCGGCGCGCAGGTTTGCCGCGTCTACCGGCGCATCGGGCTGCCGGGCGACCGGCGGCGCGTCAGCGTCAGCCGCGGACGCAAGGGCGAAATGGCGCGCTTCCAGCACCACATCCGGCTCCGCCTGGGTCGCGCGGGCGAGGATCACGGCGCGGTGAATCGCATGCTCCAGCTCGCGCACGTTGCCCGGCCAGCCGTAGGCGCGCAGCGGCGCCAGCGTGCCGGGGCTTAACACCACGCGGGAGAGTCCCAGGCGCGCGCGACATTGTTCGCAGAAAAAGCCCGCCAGCAGCACGCTGTCTTCGCCCCGCTCGCGCAGCGGCGGCACCACCAGCGGAAAAACGCTCAGACGATGGTATAAGTCGGCGCGAAAACGCCCCGCCAGCACCTCGGCTTTGAGATCGCGGTTAGTGGCGGCGAGCACCCGCACATTGACCCGCAGACTGCGGTCGTCGCCCACGCGCTGAATATCGCCATACTGCAACACGCGCAGCAGTTTTGCCTGTAACGGCAGCGAAAGCTCGCCAATCTCATCAAGAAACAGCGTGCCGTTGTCCGCCATTTCAAACTTGCCGCTGCGGTTGCTGATAGCGCCGGTAAACGCCCCTTTCACATGGCCGAACAGCTCGCTTTCGGCCACCGTCTCCGGCAGCGCAGCGCAGTTGAGGTAGACCAGCGGATTCGCGGCGCGCGGCGAGCCTTCATGAATGGCGCGGGCCACCAGCTCTTTACCGGTGCCGGTTTCGCCGCTTATCAGCACGTTTAAATCGGAGGGCGCGACAATGGCTATCGCCTGCTTAAGCTCCCGCATCGGCGGCGATTCGCCAATGATTTCGCCCGCCGGGCCGTCGGCGGCGGCCGACCGCAGCGGGGCGACAAGCGGGTTCTGGCGTTCAAGCTGCTCAATCAGCAGCGCGTTGTTCAGCGCGCCCGCCGCCAGCACCGCCAGCAGCCGCAGCTCTTCATCGCTGAAATTATCGAACTGGCAAGGGTCCATGCCGTCAAGCGTCAGCGCGCCGATAAGCGTCTGCCCGGCGAACAGGGGCAGACCGACGCAGGCGTGTACTTTGAGCTGCTCATGGCCCGGGATCAGGCCGTCGTACGGGTCCGGAAGCTGGCTGTCCGCCGGAAAACGCACGATGTCGCCTGCGCGGGCTATCGCTTCGAGACGCGGATGTTCGTTAATGGCGAAGCGCCGTCCGGGCACATCCGGCGAGAGGCCGTCCGTCGCCAGCGGGCGAAACGCCCCTTGTTCGTAGCGCAGCAGCGCCGAGGCGTCACAACGCAGCACCTGGCGAAGCGTAGTGATAAGCCGCTGAAAGCGATCCTGATGGCTGATGCCGCGTTGCAGCGCAATGGCGATGGTGGCGAGAAGGTTGACCGACAGGCTCATTCAGGCGCTCCTTTGTGGCCAGGCAGACCACAAAGGATGCCACAGCGGCAGGCGGGTGAATAGTCAAAAGGACAGCGATAACCCTGCTGAATGACTAAAACACCCTCTTTCGCATTACATGCTGTAGCCCGGTTTTTTAGCGAGCTTATCGAGGTTCGGCGCAATCTCCTTGTCCCAAACCTGCGCTTTCCAGTCGTCCGGCTGCACCTCTTCCAGCGCCACCGAAACGGAGCTTTCTTTGCTTTGCAGATGCTTAACGATAACGTCGCTCAGTTCGGCGGCGAGCGCCTGCTGCGCTTCTTCCGATAACCCGCGCGGGAAAAATTTGACGTCGACATGCGGCATGGTCTGCTCCTTAACTGACAAAATGGGCTTACAGCCTGCGTTATCCCGCCTTGCTTTACAAGAGCTTATTAGCTTTCAGCACCGCCGTCAGCTCCACGTGTCCGCACACGGCATCCGCCATGGCGTTAAGCTTCGGCGCGTTTGCGGCAAACCACTCGCGGCCCGGGCCCCAGCAGCGCAGCACCGGCCAGTACGCGTCAAGCAGGGTTATCTCTTCGCCGAAAGCATAAGGCCCCTCGCCCATCTCCTGCTCAAGCCACTGGTAGAGCGTTTTGCGCTGGCGTTGCGCGCTTGCCTTGAGCACTTCGGGCTGCGAATCGACCCAGCGTTCCGGGTAGTCGGCCAGGGTAAAGGTGGGATAGACATTCGCCACCAGCCAGACCAGCAGCCGCCAGAACCTGTCGCGCGCAGGCGTACCAGGGCGCGGGGCGAACTGCGGGTGTTTGTCGAGCAGCATCAGCGCGATGGCAGCGCTTTCAGTCATCACGCCGCCCTCGTCCAGCAGCAGCGTCGGCACCTGGCAGAGCGGGTTCAGCGCAATCAGCAGCTCCTGTTGCGGGCCGGGCTTATCAAAGCCCTCGACGTTGATGAAATCATAAGGTTCACGGGTCATTGCCAGCATGATTTCGCTGATAGCCGACCCCCAGCCGGGCACACCGTAGAGCGTAAGCATCGTCACCTCCTGGGTTTGAGATAAGTGTAGAAGCTGCGCGCCGGGACGGGTAATGCGCGTGTCCCCGATACGCTTAAGGTTTTCCTAATTTTGCTCTGTCACCCTGTGCGCCTAATTGGTTATCAGGCCCGCTTTATGTCTCTGCTGAATGAAAAAAGACCGACGCTCGGTCGGCTCGCGTTTCTGGCGATTTTTTCGCTCTACATTTCGCTCTTTCTGAACCTCGCTTATTACCGCCAGGTGCTGAAAGCCATGCCCGTGACCTCGCTTCACGAGGCGCTGGTTTTCCTCTCCATGCCGGTGGTCGCCTTCAGCGTCATTTTTATCGTGGCGACGCTCGCCTCGTTCTTCTGGCTCACCCGGCTGGTTATCGCGGTATTTATTCTCGTTTCAGCGGCGGTACAGTATTTCATGCTGAACTACGGGATCATCATGGATCGCAATATGATTGCGAATATCCTCGATACCACCGCATCGGAAAGCTTCGCTCTGCTCACGCCGCAACTGGTCGTTACGCTGCTGTTTAGCGGCCTGGCGGCGGTTGCGGCGATGTTCTGGATCCGCATCCGTCCCGCCGCCTCGCGCTGGAAGGATGTGTTGTGGCGCCTCGTGAGCGTGCTGGGCTGCTGCGCGGCGATAGTCATCGTGGCGCTGCTTTTCTATAAAGATTACGCCTCGTTGTTTCGTAATAACCGCGAGCTGGTGAAAACCCTCAGCCCTTCCAGCAGCATTGCGGCGAGCTGGTCTTACTATTCGCATCACCGCCAGGCGAACCTGCCGCTGGTGCGCATCGGCGAAGATGCGAAGCTGCTTGCTAACCGGCAGACCGGCAAGCCGAGCCTCACGATTTTGATCGTCGGCGAGACCTCGCGCGCGGACAATTTTTCGCTTGAGGGGTACGGGCGGCAGACCAACCCGAAGCTTGCGAAGGACGATGTTTTCTGGTTCCCGCATACCACCTCCTGCGGCACCGCGACGGCGGTCTCCGTGCCCTGCATGTTCTCTAATATGCCGCGCTCGCATTACGACGAGGGGCTGGCAAGCCATCAGGAGGGGCTGCTGGATATCCTGCAGCGGGCGGGCCTGCAGGTGCTGTGGAATGAAAATGACGGCGGCTGCAAAGGCGCCTGCGACCGGGTGCCGCATCAGGACATGACGGCGCTGAACCTGCCGGGCATGTGTCAGGAAGGCGAATGCTACGATGAGGTGCTGTTCCACGGGCTTGATGACTATATCCGCAACCTCAAAGGCAACGGGATCATCGTGCTGCACACTATCGGCAGCCACGGCCCGACCTATTACCATCGTTATCCGCCGCGCTTTAAGGTCTTCACCCTGACCTGCGATACCAATGAGATCCAGACCTGTAGCCAGGCGCAACTGGTGAACACCTATGACAACACGTTGTTATATGTGGACTATATTGTCGATAAGGCGATTGGCGTGCTGAAGGCGCATCAGGATAACTTCACCACCAGCCTGATTTATCTCTCCGATCATGGCGAATCGCTGGGGGAAAACGGCGAATATCTGCACGGACTGCCTTACGCTATTGCCCCGGAGCAACAAAAACATGTGCCGATGCTGTTATGGTTATCGCCAGATTATCAGCAGCGGTTCGGTGTGGAGGCGAGCTGTCTGAGCCATCTCGCAGCATCGAACGCCTTTTCGCAGGATAATCTCTTTTCCACCGTGCTCGGCATGACCGGCACACAGACCCGTGAATATAAGCCGGGCGATGATATTCTGGCAGCGTGTCGGAGCAAAGCGTAATGAAGATACTGGTTGTGGAAGATGACGCCCTGCTGCTTGAAGGGCTGATGCTGGCGCTGGCGGGCGAAGGCTACGTGTGTGACGGTGTCACGTCGGTGAAAGCGGCCCAGGCGCATCTGGCCTGCGGCATTTATAGCCTGATTGTGCTGGACCTTGGCCTGCCGGATGAAGACGGGCTGCAATTACTCACACGGCTGCGCCGCGAGAAAAGCATGCAGCCTGTGCTCATCCTTACCGCCCGCGATACGGTAAGCGAGCGTATCGCCGGGCTTGATGCGGGCGCGGACGACTATCTGGTTAAACCTTTCGCGCTGGATGAGCTGCTGGCGCGCATTCGCGCCATTATCCGCCGTCATGTTAACCAGGGAGACAGCCTGCTGGAGGTGGGCGAACTGGCGCTGGATATGACGCATCGCCAGATCCGTCTGGCGGGCGAGCCACTGGAGCTGACGCCAAAAGAGTACGCTATTCTCTCGCGCCTGATGCTCAAGGCGGGCCACCCGGTGCACCGGGAAATCCTTTATCAGGATATTTATAACTGGGAGTCGGAACCCTCCACCAACACGCTGGAAGTGCATATTCATAACCTGCGCGACAAAATCGGCAAGTCCGCCATTCGCACCGTTCGCGGTTTTGGCTATACCCTGGTTAAAGCGGACGGCGCTCCGGAATGACGCTGCGTGAACGCCTTCGCCGCAACAGCAACAGCCTGAGCTTCCGCCTGCTGTTAGCTATCGGCCTTATCCTCTTCGTCTGTCAGGCCATCAGCGTGCTGTGGCTGTGGCATGAAAGCAAAGAACAGATCCACCTGCTGGTGGACGCCGCCGTACGCGGCGACAACAACCACCGGCATATTGAGCGCGAGATCCGCGAAGCGATAGCGAGCCTCGCGGTGCCGAGTTTAGTGATTATCGGGCTGGCGCTGGTGCTCTGCCTGCAGGCCGTTAAATGGATAACCCGGCCACTGCGTAAACTGCAGGACCATCTTGAAAACCGCACCGAAGATAACCTTGAGCCGATTCAGTATCTCAGCTCGGTGCAGGAGATAGACGCCGTCACGCTCGCCATCAACCAACTGCTTTCCCGTCTGACCACAAGCCTTGAGCGCGAGCGGCTGTTCACCGCCGACGTGGCCCATGAGCTGCGCACGCCGCTGGCCGGGCTGCGCCTGCATCTCGAACTGCTGGAGCGCAACAACCATGTGCAGGTGCAGCCGCTGATTGCGCGGCTCGACCAGATGACCCGAAGCGTAGTGCAGCTGCTGCAACTGGCTCGCGCCGGGCAGTCGTTCACCTCCGGCAACTATCAGGATGTCTCGCTGACGGAAGATGTGGTGCTGGCGACGGAAAGCGAGCTGCGCACGATGCTCGCGCAGCGCGATCAGACGCTTCGTCTGCGGCTCTCGCCGCAGGCGCGCGTGCGCGGCGACACGACGCTCTTGCAGGTGCTGCTGCGAAACCTGGTGGAAAACGCGCATCGCTACAGTCCGCAAGGCAGCGTGATTACCGTAAGCGTGGCGGCGACGCCCGTGGCTTCGCTCATTGTGGAAGATGAAGGCGCCGGGGTGGATGAAAGCAAGGTCGGCGAGCTGAGCAAAGCCTTTGTGCGCATGGACCGCCGTTACGGCGGCATCGGGCTGGGGCTGAATATCGTCAGCCGCATCGTTCAGCTACACAAGGGCGAATTCCTGCTTGAAAACCGCGCGCCCGAGCGCGGAAGCCGCGCCACGGCGCGCTTTCCGGCGAACAGCTAGCCCGGATTAAGAGGCGGCGCGCTGTTCCGTCAGGCTTTTTAAAAACGCCTCGCTTTCAGCGGGCGAGCGCAGATGCACAAAGCGGATATGCGACCAGGCCGGGTTCTGCATATCCGCAAGGTAGCGCACCCGGTTGCTGCGCCAGGTTTTCAGCGTCCAGAGCAGAATGGAGTCGCGGCTGAAAAAGCTCTGGCGAAAGCTCTCCCGGTTGCCGGTGCCGGGCCAGAGTTCGGTTTTACGCCAGGCGCGGGTGGCGGCGCGGCGCACTGCCTGCCAGAAGGTGCGGGTAAAACCGTAATCAAGCCAGACTACGCACTCCACCTCGCGCCATTTCACCGGTCTGGTTCGGTTATAGTTGCCGTCCAGCACCCACCCCTGCGGCTGCGCAGCCAGTTGTTGCCGAATTTTTTCCATAAACACCTCATCCGGCGTCCCTTGCCAGTTGGCGCGCCAGTAAAGTGCATCAAGCTGGATATAAGGCAAATTAAGCTGCTGCGCCAGACGGCGGGCGAAGGTGCTTTTGCCGCTGCCGCTGGTGCCGACCACATTAATTTTCATCTCCTCCGCCCTCTTTTTGCTGTTTTTAAACGCTCCGCGAGCCGCTATGTTATTGAGGTTGTCAGAAAAATACAGTTTTTGATGAACCCACTACCTTTTTTGACAGGGAGCCGGCATGTTTTCAGGTCTTAGCGCTTTTCCTTTAACGCCGATGCGGGGCGACGCCCCCGATTCACACAGGTTTATCCGGCTGGTTGAACGGCTGGCTGACGCCGGGGTGCAGAGTATCAGCGCGCTCGGCTCAACGGGCAATTACGCTTATCTGACGCTGGAGGAGCGGCTGCGGATGACTCGAATCGCGGTTGACCATGCCGCTGGCGTACCGGTAATGGTGAGCGTGGGCGCTGTTCGCACCCGCGACGTGCTGACGCTTGCCGAAGGCGCGCAGCGCGCCAGGGTTCGCGCCCTGCTGCTCGCCCCCGTGTCTTATCAGCCGCTGACGGAGGATGAAGTTTTCAGTCTTTATCAAACGGTGGCGCAACATTGCGACGTGCCGCTATGTATTTATGACAACGCCGCGACCACCCATTTCACCTTCACCGATGCGCTGTACCAGCGGCTGGCGCAGTTGCCTGCGGTTTGCTCCATTAAGCTTCCCGGTTCACCGCTGCCGCACCGGCGGGCCGCGAGCGCGTGGAGAAGCTTCGCGCCCTGCTGCCTTCACGTATAAAACTTGGCGTCAGCGGCGATATGTTTGCGCAGGCGGGCTTACGCGCCGGTTGCGATGTCTGGTATTCGGTGGTGGGCGGGCTTTATCCCCGTTTAGCGCTGCGTCTTCTACGCGGCGCGCGAGAAGACGGGCAGCAGGACGCCGACTTTTTATCAGACCTCGAGCCGCTGTGGACGCTCTTCAGACGTCACGGCAGCCTGCGCGTGATGGCGGCGCTGGCGGTATTCTCTGGCCTGCTCGACGAACCGCCGCTGCCTGCGCCGCTAAAAATGTTGCCCGCGCAAGAACAACAACAGATCCGCGCGTTGCTGCCCGTCCTGGAAGCCTGGGAAGCGGCGTAAGCTTTCCCGGCACCCCCCGGCGGGGCGCGCGTGGTTTGACCTGCCTTTTCATCCGCTGGTTCCTCGCACCCCGGCCTTTCCCAAAGGGGCGAGGGAGAAAACCCGCGAGCACGGTAAGGCCAGAGCGCAACGGGCGCCGCGCTTGCGTTGAAAAACGCCGCACCGCGCGCCCCTAATACGCAATTCCCGGCGGGTTCACTACCGACGCCGCTACCCCTTCCTCTTGTTCGCCCCAGCGGGCCAGCACCTGTTGATAAGCGCCGCTGTGAATGGCGCCGTTTATACCCTCCTGCAGCGCATAAACTAACCCGTTGCCCTTTTTGGTCGTGGTGGCGACATACGCCTTCAGCGGCCCTTTGCCCACAAGCCGCGTTTTCCCGGTGAGCGCGGCTTTGTACGCCCCCACCGAATGCGGGCCGAATATCGCGTCCGCGCGCCCCGATTGCAGGTAGAGGTTGCCGGAAGCATCGTCGGTCAGGTAAATCGGCTGCACCGGCTTGAGTCCGTTCGCCCGGTTTTCTTTATCCCACTTCAGCAGAATTTTCTCCTGATTGGTGCCCGACCCCACAATGACCCTTTTGCCCGCCACGTCCGGCGGCGTGTTGATTGACTGGATCTCACTGATCGATTTCACCGAAAAGCCGAGCGTATCCACCCGGTAGGTGGCGAAATCAAACTTCATTTTCCGCTGTTCGGTCACGGCGATGTTCACCAGCGCCACGTCATATTTGCCGGCGCTAATGCCGAGCGGCCAGTCCTCCCAGGCGGTCGGCACCAGTTTCACCTTCAGACCGAGGCTGTCGGCCAGCAGCTGCGCGATATCCGGGTCGCTGCCGATGCGCGTGCGATTATCGCTCGCCAGCGGCGGCGAGTTGAGCGCGGAGATAGCCACCGTCAGCGTACCCGGTTCAACAAAGCGGTAGCCCGACGGGATCTTCGCGATGGCCGCCGGGTTGGCGGGCGTGTGGATCGGCGTTTCATTCGCTTTCAGGTCGATGCCCGCCGCCATGGCGAACGGGCCTGCGCTGAACAGCAGCAGCGTCAGCAGTGCTTTCATCCTTGCTCCTTAGAGTACGCGGGAAAGAAAATTGCGCGTGCGCGGGTGCTGTGGACGGTTTAACACCGCCTCGCTGCTGCCCTGCTCTACAATCCTGCCATCCACCATAAACACCACGTTGTCCGCCACTTCACGGGCAAAGCCGATTTCATGCGTCACGACCACGAGCGTGGTGCCAGAGCGCGCCAGCTTTTTAATTACGTCCAGCACCTCGCCCACCAGCTCCGGATCCAGCGCCGAGGTGGGCTCGTCGAACAGGATGACTTTTGGCTCCAGCGCCAGCGCGCGGGCGATAGCGATACGCTGCTGCTGGCCGCCGGAAAGATGGCGCGACCAGGCCTCCGCCTTATGGCGAAGCCCTACCACCTCCAGCAGCGCATACGCCCGGGCGACAGCCTGCTCCCGCGGCACGCCGTGCGCGATGGGCGCTTCAATCAGGTTTTCCAGCACCGTCAGGTGGGGAAACAGGTTGAAGTTCTGAAAGACATAGCCCACGTTCACCCGCTGGCGCAGGATCTCGCGCTCCTTCAGCTCATAGAGCTTGTCGCCTTCCCGGCGGTAGCCAATGTAATCGCCGTCTATCTGGATAAAACCTTCGTCTACCCGTTCGAGGTGGTTGATGGTGCGCAGCAGCGTCGACTTGCCGGAGCCGGATGGCCCGATAATCACCGTCACCGAGCCAGGCTTAAGTTCCAGCGATACATTATCCAGCGCTTTATGTTTGCCGAAATATTTACTGACGCGGGTGATGGCAATATGCCCTGCGGCGCTAGGGGAGTTGAGCATTGACAGTCTCCTGGGTTTTTGGCGTGGCGAAAGCCCATTTACGCGCCGGGCGGTCCACCGCCGAGCGGCGCTGGCTGCGCGCAAGCCAGCGTTCCACGCCGTATTGCAGCAGGGAAAGCAGGCTGGTCAGGACCAGATACCAGGCGGCGCCCACCATCAGCAGCGGGATAACCTCCTGGGTGCGGTTGTAGATCATCTGAATGGTGTAGAAGAGCTCCGGCATCGCCAGCACGTAAACCATCGCCGTGCCTTTAGCGAGGCTGATGATTTCGTTAAAGCCCGCCGGAAGGATGGTGCGCAGCGCCTGCGGCAGGATAATGCGCAGCGTACGCCGCCACGCGGGCAGCCCCAGCGCGGCCGCCGCTTCGTACTGGCCGTGGTCGACGCCCAAAAAGCCGCCGCGAATAATCTCCGCCGTGTAAGCGCTCTGCACCAGCGTCAACCCCACCACCGCCGTGGCGAACTGGCCCAGCACGTTGATGGTCGGGTAGCTGGCGAAGGTCATGTCGGTAAAGGGGATGCCCACCGACAGCGTGTCGTAGAGGTAGGAGAAGTTATAAAGAATAATCAGCACCACGATGAGGGGCAGCGAGCGAAACAGCCAGATGTAGCCCCAGGCAAGGCTGCTCAACAGCCACGAGTCGGAGAGCCGCGCCATCGCCAGCACGCCGCCGAACAGAATGCTCAATAAGGTGGCCAGCACGGTAAGCTGGAGCGTCTGGAAAACGCCTTCGAGAATCACCGGGTCGAAGAACCAACGGGCGAAGACGCTCCACTCCCAGCGCGGGTTGAAGGCGACCGACTGCGCCACCACGGCGAGTAAGAAGAGCGCGACCGCCGCCCCGACGATGCGCAAGGGATAGCGTGCCGGCACGACGTTGACAGCAGCGGCGGGGGTTTCTGCGGGAAGAGTCATGTTGCCTCCTCAGGCCGTTTTCGCATGGTTTTCGACAAGGGATTTGGTAAAGCGCAGCCGCCCGTCATAAGGCGGCAGGCTGTACTCCTCCGGGTCGCGGGTCAGGTCGAAGTGCGGCTGATACCCGTGGCTTAAATAGAGGCGCACCGCTTCCGGCTGGCGAAAGCCGGTGGTGAGATAGACCTGGCTGTAGCCCGCCAGCCGCGCGCGGCGCTCCAGTTCGCTGACCACTTTCCAGGCCAGCCCCTGGCGCCTGAGGTCGCTGCGCGTCCAGATGCGCTTAAGCTCCGCGGTGTTGTCGTCAAAAGGTTTATAGGCGCCGGTTGCGATAATCTCGCCGTCGCGCTCCAGCACAATAAACAGCCCCTGCGGCGGCAGATACCACTCCGTCAGCTCCACTTCGGCGTCTTTAGAAAAGTAATCACCGTAGCGGGCAGCGTACTCGCCAAACAGCCCGGTGATAATCGGCTCCAGCTCCGGCGCCTGCGGTGAGACGTCGCGAAAGAATTCAGTGCTCATCTCGCCTCCTTAGTCGCCAAGGCCCGGCGGATTGATTTCAGAAGACGGGATGCGCTCCACGCCCTCGCCCCAGCGGTTCAGCACCTTGTCGTAGTCGCCGTTTTTAATGACCCCGTTCAGCGCGGTTTGCACCGGTTGCGCCAGCCCGCTGCCTTTTTTCAGCGTCACGGCGATGTGCGCGGCCTTCGGCCAGCCGCCATCCACGCTGCCCACCAGCCGCGTTTTGCCGGTCAGCGCCGCTTTCCATGCGCCGATAACGTTCGGCCCGAAGTACGCATCAGCGCGGCCCGACTGCAACGCCAGCGTCTGCGCAGCGTCATCTTTGGCGTAAACCGGCGTAAACGGCTTCAGTCCCTTCGCCTGGTTCGCTTTATCCCAGGCCAGCAGAATCGCCTCCTGATTAGTGCCCGAGCCGACGATAATGCGCAGCCCGGCGATATCCTCCGCTTTCTCAAGCGATTTAATGGCGCTTGTGTCCTTCACGTAAAAGCCCAGCGAGTCCTTGCGGTAGGTCGCGAAGTCGAACTTCTCTTTGCGCGCTTTGGTGACGGTAATGTTGCTGATGGCGGCGTCATACTTGCCGGAAGCGACGCCGAGCGGCCAGTCTTCCCAGGAAGTGGGCACCACGTTCAGCTCAAGCCCCAGGCTGTCGGCCACCAGGCGGGCGATATCCACCTCGCTGCCAAGCAGGGTTTTGTTGTCGTCGGCGAAGACCGTCAGCGGCGGCGAGTTAAGCGCCGCCACCGCCACGGTGAACTTGCCCGGCTGGGCGAAACGGTAGCCTTGCGGGATTTGCGCCGCGGCTTCGGCGTTTTTCGCGGTGTTGACGGGCGTTTTGTTGGCGTCCAGGCTCACGCCTTTGCCGTTGATGGTCACGTCCTGGGCCATCGCGCCCGCGCTCAGGCCGCCAAACGCGACGGCCAGCGCCAGAATAAGCATGGTTTTCTGCATAGCATCGGCTCTTTTATTGTTGTGTGAAGGAATTAGCAGGCGTTTTCAGCCCCAGGCTTTCGCGAAGCGTCGCGCCCGGGTAGTCGCGGCGGAACAGTCCGCGCTGTTGCAGCAGCGGAATCACCTCGTCGACAAAGCGCGGGAAGGTGTCCGGCGTGCCGCCCTGAATGATAAAACCGTCGGCGGCGAAGCCTTCAAACCACTGCTGCAGGCCGTCCGCCACCTGCTCTGGCGTGCCGTGAAAGCGCGGGCGCGGCGTGGCGGCTTCGAGCGCCGCCTGGCGCAGCGTCTGGTGGTGCTCGCGGGCACGGCGCTTTATCTCATCGGTGGTGCTGCGAAAGCTGTTCTGCCCCAGGTCGCCAATGTCCGGAAACGGTGCATCAAGCTCATACTGGCTGAAGTCGTGGTGCTCAAAATAGCGGCCCAGATAGTTCAGCGCGTCGTCGATGGAGACCAGCGCGGCGGTAGTCTGATACTGGCGCTCCACGTCATCGGCATCACGCCCCACAATCACGCTGACGCCCTGGAAGATATGCAGCTCGTCCGGCGTTCTGCCATATTTTTCCAGTTGCCCTTTCACGTCGCGGTAAAACGCCTGTGCCTCTTCAAGGCTCTCCTGATGGGTGAAGATGGCGTCGGCGTGGCGGGCGGCGAGCTTTTTACCGTCCTCAGAGGCGCCAGCCTGAAAGATAATCGGCCGGCCCTGCGGCGTGCGGCCAATGTTGAGCGGCCCCTGCACCTGGAAGAAATCGCCGTGGTGGTCGAGCGTGTGCAGCTTCGTCCGGTCGAAAAACTGCCCGGTCTCTTTGTTGCGCACAAAGGCATCCTCTTCCCATGAATCCCACAGCCCCTTCACCACCTCGAGGTATTCATCGGCGATGCGGTAGCGCAGCGCGTGATCCGGGTGCTTCTCGCGCGAGAAATTTTTCGCCGAACCCTCCAGCGGCGACGTCACCACGTTCCAGCCCGCCCGGCCGTTGCTCAGGTGATCAAGACTTGCGAACTGGCGCGCCACGGTAAACGGCTCGCTGTAGGAGGTGGAGAGCGTGCCCACCAGCCCCAGATGGCGGGTGACGGTCGCCAGCGCCGACAGCACGGTTATCGGCTCAAAGCGGTTAAGAAAATGCGGGATAGACTTTTCGTTGATATACAGGCCGTCGGCGACGAACAGGAAATCGAGCTTGCCCTGCTCGGCTTTTTCCGCCGTCGCCTTCACAAAATCAAAATTGATGCTGGCGTCCGCCACTGCGGCGGGATGCCGCCAGGCGGACATGTTTCCTGAGGCGCCGTGCAGTATGGTGCCAAGGCGCAGCTGTCGTGCTGAAGTCATGCTTATCCCCTCTCTTCGCGTTTTCAGGCCATAGCTACCCTTACCCCGCCAGTTGGCGGAGCGAAGGTGATAAAAGGTTTAATGCTGGCTTAGCTGGCGCAGCGCTTTTTCCGCAAGGCGTGCGAAGTAGCGCGCCGCGCCTTCCAGCAACGCGTCGTCCGGGTTGTAGGCCGGATGGTGCAGGCCGTACTCGCTGGCGCTGCCGAGGCTTATGAACGCGCCGGGGATCTGTTGCAGATAGATAGCGAAATCTTCGCCGCCCATGTGCAGATCCGCAGGCTCCGTTTTCAGCCCGGCTTCACGGGCGACCTGCTCCGTAAACGCCGCCCAGTGCGGATCGTTGATCAACGCAGGCGGGCCGTCGCGCCAGTCGATAGTGATTTGCGCATCAAAGGCGGCGGCGAACCCGGCGGCGAGCTGGCGCAGGCGCTGGGCCACTTTGCTGCGCACCTCGCGGTCGTGGGTGCGCACGGTGCCTTCAAGCTCCACCGTCTCCGGCAGCACGTTCCAGGTATTGCCGCCCTGAATGCGGGTAACGCTCACCACCACGGAATGCAGGCTGCTGACGTCGCGGCTGGCGATGGTCTGCAACGCGCCGACAAGCTGCGTCGCCAGTACGATGGCGTCTTTGCCCTCCTGCGGACGGGCGGCGTGCGCGCCCTTGCCTTTGATATGAATCACGAAGCGGTCGACGTTGGCGTAGAAGGCGCCGGGACGGGTGGCGAAAACGCCTACCGGGAGGCTGGGTTCGTTATGCATGCCGAAAATCGCGCTGACGCCCTGCAGCGCGCCGGCGCGGATAACCGCCTTCGCGCCGGTGAAGTTCTCTTCTGCCGGCTGGAAGATAATCCGCACGCGCCCCGACAATTCCCTTTCACGCGCTTTTAGAAGCTGCGCCGCGCCGAGCATCACGCTTGTGTGAATGTCATGGCCGCAGGCGTGCATCACGCCCGGGGTGTCTGAGCTAAAAGCCACACCGCTCTGCTCATCAATCGGCAGCGCGTCGATATCCGCGCGCAGGGCGACAAGCGGCTCGCCCTGGCCCACTTCCGCAACCACGCCGGTGTGAAGCGGCAGGTCGGGCAGGCGCAGGCCGTTCTGCTCAAGCCAGCGGCGCAGCCGCGCAGTGGTGGCGACCTCGTTGCCGGAAAGCTCCGGATGCTGGTGCAGCTCGCGCCGCCAGGCGATTAATTGTTCTGCGAATGCGCTCATGCCAGCTCCTTCTCAGGTGCCGCCAGCAGCGCCAGCGAGCGCAGACGCGCCGCGCCGTCGGCAAAGGGGGTATCAATAACAAACTCCTCAATACCGAACTGCTGATGCAACGCTTCCAGCGCTGCGCGCACGTCCGCAGCCGTGCCTTTAAGCAGCGACGGCGTACGCGGCGTAATGCGCGCCGCCGGGCTGCCCGCCTGGCGAATAAAGGCCTCCGCCTGCGCTTCGCTCGCGACCGTCACCTTCTGGCCGTTTTGCAGCTCCACCAGCCATAGCTGAACCGCCTGCGAGAGCGTTTCCGCCTCTTCCCGGCTCTCTGCCACCACCGCCTGCACCGCCAGCAAAAAGTCGCCGCGGGCGCGCTGGCGCCAGAGGCGCACGACGTCACCCAGCAGTGCCTTATCGCCGTTCAGGTGCCCGGCGAAGACAAAATGCCAGCCGAGCTTTGCGGCGAGCGCCGCGCTTTCAGGGCTTGCGCCCAGCAGAAAACGCTGCGGCTTGTGGGACGGCAACGGCGTGGCGCGCAGGGCGTGGAAATCATCTTCATCGCCGCCGCGTTCGGTGAGCCAGCCGGTCAGCTCAGCAAGCTGGGCGGCGAAATCGCCCTTTTCTTCCGGGCGTATCCCTTTTTGCAGCGCCCGGGTGGAAAGCGGCAGCCCGCCCGGCGCTTTGCCGACGCCAAGGTCGATGCGGCCCGGCGCCAGCGACGCCAGTAAATGGAAATTTTCCGCCACTTTATAAGGGCTGTAGTGTTGCAGCATGACGCCGCCGGAGCCGAGGCGAATGCGCTGAGTCTGCGCGGCAAGCCAGGCGATGATAATTTCCGGCGAGGGGCTGGCCAGGCGCGAGGTATTATGGTGCTCCGCCACCCAGAAGCGATGATAACCCCACGCCTCCGCGCGCTGCGCCAGTTCCAGGGTGCGCGCAAGCGCCTGTCCAGCGGTTTCTCCCTCCGCCACCGGGCTTTTATCCAGCAGGCTCAGTCGGTAAGTCATTATTTATTCCCTTGACGAGTAACGTGGCTTCATTATTAAAGTCGTCGCGCCGCGCCGGGAAACAAATAATTTTCCTTAAGTAAGTTAAAAAACAGAAATACAACCCCGACCGTAAGTTCAATAAGGATGAATAACAGCGAGCGTTATTTATCTGTTCATTAGCCAGAAGACAGGAAATAACGGCGGACGATGCTATACCCCTCTTTCACATTTATTGCGGCTTACCCTCGCCATCGCCAAACCCTGTGGAGTCCTGACATTAAGATCGGGTAGGCTTGCACACGGTCAATTTTCCCGGTGCGGTAAAAGCCTGTTTCTCCTGCCGCCCGTTTACTAAGGAACATAACAATGACGCTTGATGAAATTATCCGCACGCGCTTTACCAGCAAAGCCTATGACGAAACCCGCAAGCTCACCGCGGTTCAACAGCAGCAACTGCTCGACGTGCTGCGCTACAGCCCATCGTCGGTGAACTCTCAGCCGTGGCATTTCTTCGCCGTGACCTCTGACGAAGGCAAAGCGCGACTGCTGCCCGCGGTTGCGGAGGCGAACGCCGGTAAAATCCAGAAAGCGGCGATGGTCGTGGTCTTCACCATTCGCGAGCAGATAACCGAAGAGCATCTGCAGGCGCTGCTGGATAAAGAACAGCAGGACGGGCGTTTTATCAGCGACGAGATGCGCCAGGGCCAGGACAAAGGCCGCCGCTATTTCGTTGACCTGAACAGCCACTCCGTAGAAAGCCAGCAGGCATGGATGGCCCGCCAGGCTTACATCTCACTCGGTTTCTTCCTGCTTGGCGCCGCGAGCCTTGGGCTGGACGCCACCCCTATTGAAGGCTTCTCGCCGGAGAAAATGGACGACGCGCTGGGTCTGAAAGCAAAAGGACTGAAAAGCGTGGTGATCGCGACGGTGGGTTACCACAGCGACGCCGACTTCAACGCCGCCTTGCCGAAATCCCGACTCGACACCGACCAGGTTATCACCCTGCTGTAAGTTTTCAGGCCGCCCTGCGGCGGCCTTTTCCCTTCTGTTCTTTCCTTCCTGTACTGGCACGCTGAAACGTGCCCGGGGCGGCGTCACACCCTTACTGGTATGTTTTGCTTAGACCCGAATTTGCGGGTAGGATGCTGCGCCATGTTTCGCTTTTAACGCATAGCTATTCACTGGAAAAGCGAACATTTCCCGTACAGAAGACCAGCAAAAGCAAACGATTGGTCAGCAACGGGGTTTCCCAGTTAGAAGACAGGATAACAGGAACACAATGAAGACAACGAAGCAAAGCGCGGCGGACCATCAGGCCGCGAAACGACGCTGGTTGAACTCCCACGAAGAGGGATACCACAAAGCGATGGGCAACCGTCAGGTGCAGATGATAGCCATCGGCGGCGCTATCGGCACAGGTCTGTTTTTAGGCGCTGGCGCGCGTCTGCAGGCGGCCGGCCCCTCCCTCGCCATTGTTTATCTGGTGTGCGGGATTTTCTCTTTCTTTATTCTGCGCGCGCTGGGCGAACTGGTGCTGCATCGTCCGTCGAGCGGCAGCTTCGTCTCTTACGCTCGCGAATTCCTCGGTGAAAAAGCGGCGTATGTCGCAGGCTGGATGTATTTCGTCAACTGGGCGATGACCGGCATCGTGGATATCACCGCCGTGGCGCTCTATATGCACTATTGGGGCGCGTTTGGCGATGTGCCGCAGTGGGTCTTTGCCCTCGGCGCGCTGGCGATCGTCGGCACCATGAACATGATCGGCGTGAAGTGGTTCGCGGAGATGGAGTTCTGGTTCGCGCTGATCAAAGTGTTGGCTATTGTGCTGTTTCTTGTGGTGGGGACAATTTTCCTCGGCACCGGCAAACCGCTGGACGGCGGCGCGACCGGCTTCCACTTAATACCCGATAACGGCGGCTTCTTCCCGCACGGCTTGCTGCCTGCGCTGGTGCTGGTGCAGGGAGTAGTTTTCGCCTTCGCCTCTATCGAGCTGGTGGGTACGGCGGCGGGCGAATGTAAAGACCCGGAAACCATGGTGCCGAAAGCCATCAACAGTGTTATCTGGCGTATCGGCCTGTTCTATGTCGGCTCAGTTATCCTGCTGGTGCTGCTGCTGCCATGGAACGCTTATCAGGCGGGTCAGAGCCCGTTCGTGACCTTCTTCTCGAAACTCGGCGTGCCGTACATTGGCAGCGTGATGAATATCGTGGTGCTGACGGCGGCGCTCTCCAGCCTCAACTCGGGCCTTTACTCGACCGGCCGTATTCTGCGCTCTATGTCGATGGGCGGCTCCGCGCCGAAGTTTATGTCGAAGATGAGCAAACAGCAGGTGCCGTTCGCCGGTATCCTGGTGACCATGGCCGTTTACGTCGTGGGCGTCTTCCTGAACTATCTGGTGCCGTCTCAGGTGTTTGAGATTGTGCTGAACTTTGCCTCGTTAGGCATTATCGCCTCCTGGGCGTTTATCGTGGTTTGCCAGCTGCGCCTGCGCAAAGCGATTAAAGAAGGCAAAGCGGCGGACGTGCACTTCAAGCTGCCGGGCGCGCCGTTCACCTCCTGGCTGACGCTGCTGTTCCTGCTGGCGGTGCTGGTGCTGATGGCGTTCGACTACCCGAACGGCACCTGGACTATCGGCTCCATTCCGCTTATCGCCATCCTGCTGACGCTGGGCTGGTTCGGCGTGCGCAAGCGCGTGAACGAAATTCACAGCGCCGCGCCGCAAAACCCGGATGACGTGGAGACGGTGACGCTGAAAGAAGAGCATTCTCGCTAAGTTTTCTTGCTGCTTCAGCGCCACGCAAAACCGCCCTTTGGGCGGTTTTTTTATGCGCGCCGCCGCGTACAAAGGCGGGTGACGCCTCGCGTAGCCGCTCTAAAATACGACAAAACAGCCTGAACGCCTGCGCCGCTTTTTACCCTTTCTTAAAAGGGGCAAAGCAGAAGGCCCTGGCAAGGAATATACATTCTCCATAACCCCCCTTAGCCACACCTTTTCGCCTTTTATTCCCTCTCTGCGCATTAGCAAAGCAAAAAAAAGCATTTATCCATTGTGACTAACTTATTCCAATAAACACTTTTGTTTTTTCTTCTTCCGCCTGCACGATAAAGCCATCGATATATATAAAACCATTCACTTATCACTTGCGGGAATAACCATGACAATAACGAAGACAAAAAGCGCCATGGCGCTGGCGCTCTTATTCGCCACGAGCGCAGCGCAGGCGGAAGGGCAAATTAGCATCGCGCAGCAGTTTGGCATTGGTTATTTAATTCTGGATGTGGTTCGCGACCAGCAGTTAATTGAAAAACAGGGCAAGAAACAGGGGCTGGATATTAAAGTAGACTGGCGCACCCTCTCTGGCGCCACGGCGATGAACGAAGCGCTGCTTTCCGGCGCGCTGGATGTCGCCTCGGCGGGCGTGCCGCCGCTGCTGACCCTCTGGGACCGCACCAAAGGCCGCCAGAACGTCAAGGCCATCGCCTCGCTCGGCTCCATGCCTAACTACCTGCTCAGCAACAACCCGTCGGTGAAAAGCGTAAAAGACTTAAGCGACAAAGACCGCATCGCGGTGCCTGCCGCAGGCGTCGGCTTCCAGTCGCGCACGCTACAGATTGAAACCGCAAAGCTCTTCGGCAACGCCGATTACAAGCGGTTTGACAAAATCAGCGTCAGCCTGCCGCACCCGGACGCCAGCGCGGCGCTGATTGCCGGCGGCTCGGAGATCTCCACCCATTTCTCCAGCCCGCCGTTTCAATACCAGGCGCTGGAACATAAAAACGTCCACAAGATTTTAAGCTCTTACGACGTGCTGGGCGGCCAGGCCACCTTCAATGTGCTCTATACCACGCAGAAATTTCATGACGAAAACCCGAAAACCTATCGCGCCTTTTATGACGCTTTAGCCGAAGCGGCGCAGATTATTAACGCCGATAAAAATAAAGCCGCGGAAACCTATATTCGGGCAGAAAAATCGCGCCTGCCTTTGCCGCTGGTGCAAAAGATTGTTAACGACCCGGAGATTAGCTTTACCGTCTCGCCCGAGCGCACCTTTATTTATGCGCAAAAGCTTAATGAGCTTGGCGTATTAAAAAATAAAGCGGACTCCTGGAAAGACTATTTCTTTAACGAAGCCTGGCAGAACCCGGGCAGCTAATTCACCTGTAAGGATAACCTCATGACCACGACGCTCGACGCCCCGCTTCGCTCGCAGGATTTTGTGATTAGCCCTTTTGAAAACCTGGGCGCGGAAATTACCGGGCTTGATTTGAGCCTGCCGCTGAACGAGGCGGATTTCGCCCGCGTAAAGCAGGCGCATCTCGACCATCATCTGGTGGTGTTCCGTAACCAGCGCATTACCCCACAGCAGCAGATTGATTTCAGCCGTCGCTTCGGGCCGCTGCAAATCCATGTGCTGAAGCAGTTCTTACTGGCGAATCATCCCGAGATCCTGATTGTCTCCAACATCGTTGAGAACGGCCAGCCGATTGGCCTTGGCGACGCCGGGAAATACTGGCACTCCGATCTCTCTTACAAGGCATTGCCGAGCCTGGGCTCCATGCTGTACGCCCAGGAGCTGCCGGAAGAAGGCGGCGATACGCTGTTTGCGGATATGCATAAAGCCTGGGAGACACTGCCCGTGGCGCTAAAAAAAGCGGTGGAAGGCAAACGGGCGGTACACTCCTATACCGCGACTTACAGCAAGCCGAAATTTGGCGCGCAGTGGCGCCCGCAGTTGACCGAGCAGCAGCTCGCCGAAGTGCAAGCCGTGTCGCATCCGGTGGTCCGCACGCACCCGGAAAACGGGCGCAAGGCGCTGTTCGTTAGCGAAGGTTTCACCACGCACATTGAAGGGCTGCCCGAAGACGAAAGCCGCGACATTCTGCAGGCGCTCTACGACCACAGCATTCGCCCGGAGCATCTGTATCGCCACCGCTGGCAATACGGCGACATGGTTTTCTGGGATAACCGCTCGCTTATCCACCTCGCCACCGGCTGCCCGGATCACCTGCGCCGTAAGCTCTACCGCACCACTATCGAAGGCGACGCGCCGTTCTGAAGGAGGCAAGCATGACCGTAACCCACCCGAGCGGGCCGCTGCTGTCCGTTAACAATGTCGATCTGGAGTACCGCAACCGGCAAAGACGCGTGCGCGCCACCCATGAGGTCACGTTCGACGTCTGGCCCAACGACAGGTTTATTCTGCTTGGCCCCTCCGGGTGCGGTAAGTCGAGCCTGCTGAAAGCTATCGGCGGCTTTATGTCGCCGGTGGGCGGCGTTATCCAGCTTGAGGGTGACACTGTCACGCAACCGGGGCCGGAGCGGATGATGGTTTTTCAGGAATTCGACCAGTTGCCGCCCTGGAAAACGGTGGTGGAGAACGTCATGTTTCCGCTGGTCGCCAGCCGCAAGGCCAGCAAGGCCGAAGCGCGGGAGGTGGCGCTGCACTTTCTTGATAAAGTCGGGCTGGCGACATTCGCCGACGCGCTGCCGCATATGCTTTCCGGCGGCATGAAGCAGCGGGTGGCGATAGCCCGCGCGCTGGCGATGAAGCCGAAAGTGCTGTTAATGGATGAGCCTTTCGCCGCGCTGGACGCCCTGACCCGGCGAAAAATGCAGGAAGAGCTGCTCACGCTCTGGGACGAAGCGCGCTTTACGCTGCTGTTCGTCACCCACTCCATTGAAGAAGCGCTGGTGGTCGGCAGCCGTATTCTGGTGCTTTCGCCGCACCCAGGCCAGGTGCGCTCTGAGCTGAACTGCCACCAGTTCGGCATGGACGATTTCGGCAGCCCTGAGTTTCAGCATGCAGCGCAACATATTCACGATCTGCTTTTCCCGCCTGCGGTCACCCCGCACGCGCCCTCGTCACACAAGGAGCCTGGTTATGTCGCCGCAGCCGCCCGTCCGTCCCGAGTATCAGCGTGAATTGAGCGCCCCGGCCGCCTTGAGGCTGGACGTGCCGCTGCCCCTCGCCACCCGGTTGTGGAACCAGACGTGGCTGCGCAAAACGGTTATCGTCGCCCTGCTGCTGGTGGTGTGGGAAGTGGTCGCCCGGCTGCAAAACAACGACCTGATGCTGCCGGGCGTGGTGCAGACGCTGCGCGCCTGGGTTGAGGATATGCAAAGCGGCGAACTGCCTGGCAAGATAACCAACTCCCTCGGCACGTTGTTGAAGGGCTATCTGATTGGCAGCGTACTGGCGCTGCTCTTCAGCGCGCTGGCTATCTCGACCCGGTTCGGGCGCGACTTGCTGAGCACGCTGACCGCGATGCTCAACCCGCTGCCGGCCATTGCCCTGCTGCCGCTGGCGCTGCTGTGGTTCGGTCTTGGCAAGGCCAGCCTGATTTTCGTGCTGGTGCACTCGGTGATGTGGCCGATTGCGCTCAACACCTGGTCTGGCTTTACCAGCGTGCCGGAAACGCTGCGCATGGCCGGGCGCAACTACGGCTTAAGCGGCCCGCGGCTGGTGCTTAATATTCTTATCCCGGCGTCGCTGCCGTCGATTATTTCCGGGCTGAAGATTGGCTGGGCCTTCGCCTGGCGTACGCTTATCGCCGCCGAGCTGGTGTTTGGCGCTTCCAGCGGCGACGGCGGTCTGGGCTGGTACATTTTCCAGAACCGCAACGAGCTTTTCACCGACCGCGTGTTCGCCGGTCTTGCCACGGTGATCGTGATTGGCCTGTTAGTGGAAGGGCTGGTCTTCGCCACCCTTGAAAAAGCCACCGTAAAACGCTGGGGAATGCAGCGCTAGCTCACGACGCGCATGCCTTTTCGTCGTCGCCATATCCTGGTGAGCGCCCGGCGGGCGGTATTAATCCACCCGGTCGGGCGCGGGTCCGCCAGCATGCTTAGCGCCCGGGCGTAATCGAGCACCAGCCCCGGCGTCCAGGCCATCGTCTGGCCGCGCTTGCGAATTTGCAAAGCCACCCACAGTTCCGGCGTGGTCATCAGTTTGCCAAAGGCTATCCAGAAGCCTTTACGCTGCCACAGCCGCCCCACGCACCCTTCCAGCGCCGCCTCCAGCCCCTTCGCCACGCTGCTTGAGCAGTTGCGATGCGTAAGATTGTAGGTGTTGTCCTGCCGGTAGCGCCGCCAGAAGCGCTCAAGCCGCGCCGGGCTGTAATTGCGAATGCGCACCTGCCGCGTTGAGGGGCACCACTGCGCCGCTTCGCTGGCGTAGTCGCTGAGAAACCGCCCGGCCACGTTGTTCTCTTTGGTGGCGCGCAGCAGGCGGCCAAATTCATCCGGCGAGCGGTCAATCTCCTGCGCCGGATAAAGACTAATGTAAACGCCCTCCGGCGAGGCCAGCGCGGCATGGCCCGTGGAGATGACGCCCTGTTCATCCACCGCGGCGATATAGCGGCTGATAACCGGCCGCTGGCGCGCGCCGCCTGCGGCCGTGCCGGCAGGCGTCCAGACATGCACCGTCAGCGCCGGCTCATCCGCCGCGGGCGGCCCCTCCCACTGGGTGATAAGCGGCGCGCCCGGAATGCCCGCCTGCGCCGCCGGGTCGTCCATCGCCGGGTTGCGCTTCGCCCGTTTCGCCCGCCGCGCCAGCAGCATCAGGTTCCAGCCGGTAAAAGCGAGCCCCAGTCCCAGGCAATAGGGCACCACGCCCTGATAATGCGTCGGCCAGGGTTGATAAAAGAACACGGCAATCAACACTTCCACGACGCCGCCAACCAGCGCCAGCCGCCAGTTGGGGTAGCGCACCACGATGGCTGAAGCGATTTGCAGCGCGCCGTCGGCGAGAAACAGCGTGCCGAATAGCAACGACAGCACCAGGTCGCCTTCATGGTTGCCCGCAAGGATAAGCAATGCAGAGATAACGAAGGCGGCGCCTTTCACATAGCGCAGCCCCTTCTGACCGCCGATGCCGCTGCCCGCCACCAGAAGCGTGGCACCGCCCTCAATCAGCAGCAAAAGCGCAAAAGGCTCAATGGGAAAATAGAGCACGCCATCCAGCGCATCGATAAATATCACGGTGCCGGCAAGCAGCGTAAACGCGCCGAACCGGCGCAGGCCGCGCCAGTGGGAACGGAGAAAATCGACGCCGAGCAGGATCAGAATCAACCGTACCATTACGCCCTCTTTTGTGGACCGTTCAACGCCTGCGATTTCAGTTTTTCAAGCGTAGCTCAGCCTGCGCGCCTTCGCTGCCCTGGCGCAGGCGGCAGCATTAACATATACGCCTATCCAAATGTGATGTTGACATTATCATGCCTGAAGACGAGACTTGGCGCTCTGAATGCGGAGGCGCGATGAATTCACTTACCCCCCTTAAACTGTTTAAATCCCTGTCGGACGACACGCGCCTGACGCTGGTCTTACTGTTACGAGAAAAAGGCGAACTGTGCGTGTGCGAACTCTCTGGCGTGATGAAAGAGCCGCAACCTAAAACGTCGAGACATCTGGCTTTGCTGAAGGAATGCGGGCTGCTTTGCGACCGGCGCGATGGAAAATGGATCTACTATCGGCTCTCGCCTCACATGCCTGCCTGGGCCGCCGCCGTAATAGAACAGGCGTACCAGTGTCAGCGTGAGGATATTCGCCGCTTAAGCCGACAGGCAGAAAAAGAGAACGCCACCACTAACGGCAAAGCTGTTTGTCTGTAAAAACACATTCACTTATTCATATTTGATGGAATAGCGCGCGCGTTGTTCATTTGACGGGCAAAGGAGAAACTATGCTACTGGCAGGCGCCATTTTCGTTTTCACGCTGACGCTGGTTATCTGGCAGCCCAAAGGGCTTAGCATCGGCTGGAGCGCGCTTATCGGCGCCGCGCTGGCGCTGCTGACCGGGGTGGTCAGCATTGGCGATATACCCACCGTCTGGCAGATTGTCTGGAACGCCACGGCGACTTTTATCGCGGTTTGTCGCCCGCTGGGGCAATGGCCGTGGCAAAAGGCTTTTCACGTTTATTATCCTGCTCGGCGCCGCTGTGGCCGCCCTCTTCGCCAATGACGGCGCGGCGCTTATCCTGACGCCTATCGTTATTGCGATGCTGCTGGCGCTGGGCTTCAGCCACGGCGCGACGCTGGCGTTTGTCATGGCGGCGGGTTTTATTGCCGACACCGCCAGTCTGCCGCTGATTGTGTCGAACCTCGTGAATATCGTCACCGCAGATTTCTTTAAGCTTGGCTTCAGCGATTACGCGTCGGTGATGCTGCCGGTTAACGCCGCCTCCGTGCTGGCGACGCTGGTGATGCTGCATCTCTTCTTTCGACGAGAAATCCCCGCCGTCTATGATATGGCAAAACTCAAAGCGCCCCGCGAAGCGATTCGCGACCGCCGCACCTTCAGAACGGGGTGGATAGTGCTGGTTCTGCTGCTGGTTGGCTTTTTCGCGCTGGAGCCGCTCGGGGTGCCCGTAAGCCTGGTGGCGGCGACGGCGGCGCTGATCCTCTGGCTGGTGGCTCGCCGGGGTGAGGTCATCGACACCCGTAAAGTGCTGAAGGGCGCGCGCGGGGCTTACGGAGTGGCTCTCCCTCGCCCTTAATCGCATGGCGGAGCATGGCCTCTGGGGTGCGACGCTTGGCACCGGCTTTCTCACCGCCTTTCTCTCATCGGTAATGAATAACATGCCCACCGTGCTGGTAGGCGCGCTTTCCATCGACGGCAGCAGCGCGCAGGGCGTGATAAAAGAGGCGATGATTTACGCCAACATCATCGGCTGCGACTTAGGGCCGAAAATCACGCCGGTTGGCAGCCTCGCGACGCTGCTATGGCTCCATGTTCTGGCGCAAAAAAATATCACTATCCGCTGGGGATATTATTTCCAGGTAGGCGTGACGATGACGCTGCCCATTCTTTTCGTCACGCTAAGCGCGCTGGCGTTGCGTCTGCTTTAGTAACAATACGGGGACGTCCCCCTTCAGAGGTTCTCATGACTGACATCACGATTTATCACAACCCCGGCTGCGGCACATCACGAAATACCCTCGCGCTGATCCGCAACAGCGGCGTGGAGCCCACTATCATTCTGTATCTTGAAACACCGCCAACGCGTGATGAACTGCGTAAGCTCATCACCGCGATGGGGATAAGCGTGCGCGACCTGCTGCGTAAAAATACCGAACCTTATGAAACGCTGGGACTTGCCAGCGCGCAACTGGACGACGAGGCGCTGCTGGACGCCATGCTGGCGCACCCGGTGCTTATCAACCGTCCGATTGTGGTAACCCCGCTCGGCACCCGGCTTTGCCGCCCGTCTGAAGCGGTGCTGGATATTCTCCCCGACCCGCAGCGCGGCCCTTTTACCAAAGAGGATGGCGAAGTGGTGATTGATGAGAAAGGGCAACGGGTGCGCCCGTAATGCTTACCGTGCGGCCCGGATAATCCGCTCGCTGTACGTCTGCTCTGCCGTTGTCATCTATGCTCAAAGGAAAGCGGCGGGAGAAAACCATGCAGGCGTTGCGGAGAAAAGCTGGCGTTATTACAGCAGTGATGGTGTTTGGGCTGACCTATGGCTTAACCGCGCCGCTGGTCTCCCTGCGACTGAGCGCGGCGGGCTACAGCGAAAGCTGGATTGGCCTGAACGCGGCGATGCATGCGGTGGGGGTGTTCGCCATAGCCCCCCTACTGCCCACGCTTTGCCGCCGCTTCTCGCCGCAGGCGCTGATGCGCTTTTCCCTGTTCGCTATTTTTCTCACGCTCTGCCTGTTCCCCTTTCTGCCGCTCGCAAGCTGGTTCGCGCTGCGCCTGCTGCTGGGCGCTTTCAGCGAAATTATTCTGGTAGTCACCGAGACGTGGCTTAATCACGTGAGCGTGGAGCGCGCGCGGGCGACCACCCTGGCCTGGTATATGGCGAGCCTGTCGCTGGGTTTTGCGCTCGGGCCGTTTTTGCTGCTGGCGGGCAGCGGCACGCTGCCCTTTTTCTATGGCGCGCTGCTGGCGCTGGCGGCGGCGCTTATCCTGCTGCGGCGCAGAACCGAGGCGCCGCTGGCGCAGGAAAAAGCGGGCGCATTCTGGCGCTACCTGGCTCTCGCGCCGCTGGCGATGGCCGCCACGCTGCTGAATGCCGCGCTGGAAGCGGCAGGCATGAACCTGCTGGTGATTTACGCCATGAACCTTGGCTGGAGCGAAAAGCTGGCCACTGCGCTGCTCAGCGTGCTGATGCTCGGCGCGATTGTGCTGCAACTGCCGGTAGGCTGGCTGGCGGATCGGTTCGATCGCGCTCGACTGGTGGTGCTGTTCGCCGCCGTTTCGACGCTCGGCGCGCTGGCCTGGCCGTGGGCGCTGCGCGTGGCGCCGCTCGCCTGGGTATTGATGTTTCTCTGGGGCGGCGCGTTTGTCGCCATTTACACGCTGGTTATCACGCAGGTGGGCGAACGCTTCTGCGGCACGGCGCTGACGGGCGTTTATGCGGCCATGTCGATAATGTGGGGCGCCGGCGCGCTGGTCGGCCCTTCGCTTGCCGGGCTCGCCATGAATGCCGGCGCTCACGGCTTGCCCTGGCTCGCGGCGGCGCTGTGCGGCGCCTTTACGCTTTATGCGTGGTGGATGACAAGGCGAGCGGCGTAGCCTGTCGCTCCTCACCCCGCCACGCTTTCCCCAACGGGGCGAGAGAGAACACCCGTGAGCGCCCAACAATGAACCCGGGCAGCCGTTCAGGCCGTCTTACAGCGCAATGCGCACCACATCATCCGGGCTGGTCGCCTCTTTCTGGCGGCTGGAAGCCTGCTTCACGCTGACATACAGCGTTTTGCCGTCAGCGGAAAGCGCCAGGCTGTTTGGATGGGTCGGCGTTTCGACGGTTTTTATCACTTTATAATGCTTCGCGTCGATGATGCTGACGCTGCCCGCTTCGCGGTGCGTTACGTAAACTTCATTGCGCGCCGGGTTGAACAGCACGGCGAGCGATTTCGGCGCGGCGATTTTCTGTATCACGTTGCCGTTTTTCGTATCCACTACCAGCAGTTGCGCCTGCTTCGCATCGGTGACGAAAGCGCGGTGGTTAGCGGTATCAAGCGCCAGGTTCAGGTACATGTGCTCGCCCTCTTCCTGCAATTTTTTGCGGGAAACGACGCGGTTGTTGCTGGTGTCGATGGTGATGAACTCGCCGTCGGCATTGGTGGTGTAAAGGCGTTTCGCCGCCGCATCCAGCGCCAGGCCGGTATTCATTTTGCCAAGGTCAGTAATGGTGGTGCGAAGCGTCAGCGTTTCGCCGTCCACCACCCACACCACGCTCGCTTTGCCGAGACCGCCGATGTAAACGCTATTCGTCGCTTCATCCACGGCCAGCTCTCGCGGCTGCAAAGGGCGCGCCGTCTCTGAACGTTGAGTGGGGTCGAGCACCAGGCGTCCTTTCACCTCCGCCGTTTTTGCGTCAATCGCCGTCACCGCGCCATTCACCGTATTGCCGAAGTAAAGCGTATTGGTTTTGGTGTTAATAGCCGCGCCGAACGGTTTGATGTCGTTATGAATAATTTGCGTGATTTCAAGCGTGGCGGGGTCCAGACGGTAGACCACGCCACCTTTATCAAGCGAACGGCTCTGCGACGTCGCCAGATAAAGCGCCTGCTCTGTCGGGCTGTAGACCATCTCATAGGCGCCTTTGCCTACCGGCTTGCGCAGCAGCGCATCCGCGGCGTGGCTGGTGAAGGTAGTAAAGGCGGTGGCGAACAGCAGCGCGCCCAGCAGCGCACGCGGCGCGGTCAGATGAGATAATTGCATAAAGACTCCCTTTTAAAATAGGCGGTAGTGGTGATGTCACATTGCTTCCGTACGGGTCGCCGGGGTGCCTGCCGCCGGGCTATTTTGTTGAGAATAATAATCATTATTTTATTAAAAGGGGATCTTTTTCTGCCGTATCGCCCTGTACAGGACAAAACCCGGACGAGAATGGCCGTTGCGGAAGTTTCGGCTACACTTTGCTGACTGCACATAGCTGTTAACGATATGTGCCGTTTGGCTTTTCAAAAATTTACATAAAGTTTAACATAGCAACGTATGTTCCATCTGGTTCGTCCCTGAACCCCTAACCCGGTTTGTTGAATGAAAATCTCCCGTGCCGCGAAAGCGCCTCTGTGGTTGCTGCCCGCCGTTTTCTCACCCTGCTTTATCGCCAGCGCCTCCGCGGCTGATGAACAGACGATGGTTGTTACCGCCACCCCCGGCACCGTTTCCGAGCTGGATACGCCAGCGGCGGTGAGCGTGGTTTCCGGCGAAGACCTGCGTCACGCCGCGCCGCGCGTCAACCTGTCGGAAAATCTCGGCAGCGTGCCGGGTCTGCAAATCCAGAACCGTCAAAACTACGCGCAGGATTTACAGCTGTCGATGCGCGGGTTTGGCTCCCGCTCCACGTATGGCGTGCGCGGCATTCGCATGTATGTTGACGGTATTCCGGCCACCATGCCGGACGGCCAGGGTTATACCTCTAACTTCGATTTAAACAGCATCGACAGCGTGGAAGTGCTGCGCGGCCCCTTCTCCGCGCTCTATGGCAACGCCTCCGGCGGCGTGATTGACGTGAAAACCGAAACCGGCGCCCAGCCGCCGAAAATCGAAGCGGGCACCTGGTACGGCAGCTACGGCAGCGTGCGCTACGGCCTGAAAGCCACGGGAGCGACGGGCGACGGCACCCAGGCGGGGGATGTGGATTACTCGGTTTCCACGACCCGTTTCACCACGCACGGCTACCGCGACCACAGCGGCGCGCGTAAAAACCTCGCTAACGCGAAGCTTGGCGTGCGTCTGGATGACGCCAGCAAGCTGACGCTGATTTTCAACAGCGTCGATATCAAAGCCAACGATCCGGGCGGTCTGAGCCGTGACGAATGGAAAGAGAACCCGCGCCAGTCGCCGCGCGGCGATCAGTACAACACGCGTAAGAGCACCAAACAGACCCAGGCGGGCCTGCGCTACGATCGCGCGCTGAGCGAAAATGATGACATCAGCGTGATGGCTTACGCCGGCGAACGTGAAACCGTACAGTATCAGTCTATTCCGCGGGCGCCGCAGCTGAACCCGACGCACCCTGGCGGCGTTATCGACCTCACCCGTCATTACCAGGGGATCGACAGCCGCTGGACGCACCGCGGCGACCTGGGCGACGTGCCGTTCAGCTTCACCACCGGCCTTAACTACGAAAACCTCATCGAGAAGCGTAAAGGCTACGAGAACTTCTCAATGGTGAACGGCGCGCCGGTTTTTGGCGAAAAGGGCAGCCTGCGCCGCGACGAGCGCAACCTGATGTGGAACGTCGACCCGTACCTGCAAACCAGCTGGCAGCTCACCGACAAGCTGAGCCTGGACGCGGGCGTGCGTTACAGCAACATCTGGTTCGACTCTAACGATCATTACGTTACCGCCCGCAACGGCGACGACAGCGGCGAAGCGAACTACCATAAGTGGCTGCCGGCGGGCTCGCTGAAATATGCAGTCACCGACGCGTGGAACGTCTATGTTTCCGCCGGTCGCGGTTTCGAAACGCCGACCATCAACGAGCTCTCCTACCGGGCAGGCGGCATCAACGGCCTGAACCTGGATCTGAAGCCTTCCACCAGCGACACCGTGGAGATAGGCAGCAAAACCCGCATCGGCAACGGCCTGCTGACCGCCGCGCTGTTCCAGACTGATACTGACAATGAGATTGTGACCGACACCAGCAGCGGTGGGCGCACCACCTACAAGAACGCCGGGAAAACCCGTCGTCAGGGCGTGGAGCTGGGGCTGGATCAGCAGTTTGGTGACGCGTGGAAGCTGAAAGCGGCGTGGACCTATCTCAACGCCACCTACCGCACCGACGTGTGCAACGGCGACGTTAACTGTAACGGCAACCGCATGCCGGGCATTGCGCGCAATATGGTTTACGCCTCCATGGGTTACGAGCCGGAAACCGGCTGGTACGCGGGCGGCGACGTGCGCTACATGAGCAGCATCATGGCCGATGACGAAAACACCGCTAAAGCGCCTTCCTACACCACGGTTGGCCTGAACACCGGCTACAAAGTGAAAAAAGGCAACTGGATGCTGGACGTGTTTGGCCGCGTGGACAACCTGTTTGACCGCGATTACGTCGGCTCCGTTATCGTGAACGAAGGCAACGGCCGTTACTACGAACCCACTCCGGGCCGTAACTACGGCGTAGGCGCGGCAGTGACCTACAGCTTCGAATAACCCACCGAAAACCCTCAGAGGCGGTATGGCGCTTGCGCCTGCCGCCTCGCTTTATTCTCCTTCCCCACACACCTCAAACAGCACTTCCCGCAGCCAGCGGTGCGCGGGGTGATGGTGCGTGCGTTCATGCCAGGCGGCGGCTTTCGTGAAGCCGGGAATGGCGAGCGGCGGCGCGAAGGTCAGCAGCTTGTCCTCTTCACGCAGCAGCCGACGCGGCACCACCGCCAGCAGGTCGGTCTCTTTGAGTAACGAAACCAGAAACAAGAAGCTGTCTACCGACAGGCTCACCCGCCGCGTTAACCCTTTCTCCGCCAGCGCCCGGTCGGCCGCGCCGTGGAACGGATCGCCAAAATAAGAGACCAGCGCCTGGTCGAGTTCGCAGAAGCGCTTAAGGCTCAGCTGCTCGCCCGCCGCCGGGTGTTGGGCGCGCATCGCGCAGACATACTCTTCATCGTAAAGCCTGCGGGCGTGCAGCGCTTGCGGCGCGGTCTGGGTGGTAACAATGGCGAGGTCGATTTCCCCTTTTTCCAGCAGCTGACGCACGTTCATTTCGTCTATCTGCCGCACCGCCAGGCGCATGGCGGGCGCCCGCTTGCGCAGTTCGCGGGTAAAAGGCTCGACGATGGCGCGCAGCGCGTAGTCGGTGGCGGCGAGGGTGACGGTGAGCGTAGAGGTGCGCGGGTCGAAATCCTCCGGCTGAAGCAGCGCCTGGATGTCATGCAGGATGCGCTTCACCGGCTGCGCCAGCTCCAGCGCCCGGGCGGTGGGGATAACGCCTCGCTGGGCGCGGACAAAAAGCGGGTCGTTAAAGCTTTCGCGAAGGCGGGTGAGCATGGCGCTCACCGCAGGCTGCGTCAGCGCCAGCCGGTCCGCCGCGCGGGTAACGTTCCGCTCATCCAGCAGCGCATCCAGCGTCATGAGCAGGTTAAGATCGAGATGATGAAGGTCGCGCATCGCTCGCCTCTTTTCAGAAATAAATTCAGGTTATACCTGATATTAAAATTGACGATTGGTTTTATATCACAGCCATTTTTAAGATGCCCTCCTCCAACGAAGATGAGGAAGCGACCATGAACAGCATTATCTGGCCGGAAAAATATGCCCCCGGAACCACCGACAATTTTGTTTCCAACGAAGTGATTGTGGCGAATCTTAGCGCCTGCGAGGTCTGGACATATCTGGTCGATACCCGCTGGTGGCCGGGTTATTACGAGAACGTGTCAGATATCCATTTTTACGATGCGACCGGCCCGCAGCTTGCAGCCAACAGCCGCTTTCGCTTCACCACGTTCCGCTTTCCGGTAGAGGCGCAGGTTGTTGAATTTATACCGCCCGCAGAGGGCCAGCCTGCCCGCCTCGCCTGGCGCGGTTGGGTGGAAGGCGATGAAGATAAGGCGCTCGATGCGCTGCACGCCTGGCTGATTGAAGAGTTACCTGGGGCACGCGTGCGCATCCTTACCCAGGAGAGCCAGACAGGCAAACCGGCGCAGCAGCTTGCGGCCACCACGCCAAACCCGATGCTGAATGCCCATCAGGCGTGGCTGGACGGCCTTGCGAAGACGGCGCTTGCGCAAAAAGGCTTACCGGCAATAAAAAAGCGCGGCATGGGTTCGCAGAATAGGTAGCGAAGCGCCCCTTTTTTACGCAACCGCTAATAGCGAATCTCCGCCGTCTGGCGCAGCTCTTCGGCAGTTGCCGCAGGCAAACCGAAAAACGCCAGATAAGCGGGGATCATCTCAAACAGCATGTCCACGCCCTGCTGGGTGACGCAGCCGCGCTCCCGGGCGGCCTGTAAAAATGGCGTCACGGCGCTTTTCATCACCACTTCGCCGACAAAACAGCCGGGGGTAAGGCGCGAGACATCCAGCGGCAGCGGGTCGCCTGGCTGCATGCCGAGCGGTGTGGCGTTAACCACGATGTCATGCCCCTGCGGGTCGCGCTCGCCAACCGTCACCTGAAGCGCCGGATAGTGCTTTCGCAAGCGCTGCGCCAGCGCCTCGCCGCTCTCCCGGCAGGTATCGAACAGCGTCAACGCCGTCACGCCCGCCGCCGCCAGCGACGCGCTAATCGCGCTCCCCACGCCGCCGCTGCCCACTACCAGCGCGCGCTTGCCTTGCGCCGGCTGGCCTTTTTGCAGCATGCCGCGCACAAAGCCTTCGCCGTCAAACATGTCGCCTTCCAGCTCGCCCGCTTTATTCAGGCGTACGGCGTTGCAGGCGCCCGCTATCTGCGCCGTCGGGCTAAGGCTGTCCACCAGTGCGGTGGTGGCGACTTTGTGCGGCATGGTGATAAGCGCGCCGATCACATTGGTGGTGCGAAACAGCGAACGCAGCAGTTCCGGATAGGCTTCCGGCTTAACGCCCATCGGCATCACGTTGATGTCCAGACCGTTCGCCGCAAACCACGGGTTGTAAATCATCGGTGCTTTGAAGCTCTCGGTGGGAAAGCCGAGGTGCGCTATCAGGCGAGTGTGTCCACTAATCATAAGCATCCTTACGCGGCAGCGCAGCGCGCCGCCGCACTGCGTTAATCCAGCTCGATGCGTTTCACATCGCCAAGAATAAAGAGGTAGGAGACGACGCCCAGCAACGCCGCGCCGCCGACATAAATCAGCGCATAGAAGAAATTGCCGGTGCCGGCGACAATAAAACCAATCACCAGCGGCGTGACGACCGACGCCATGTTAGTGCAGAAGTTGAACAGGCCGCCCGTCAGCCCGGCGAGGTTTTTCGGCGCCATATCGGAAACCAGCGTCCAGCCCAGCCCAACCATTCCCTGGCCGAAAAAGGCCAGCGACATGATGGCGATAACGCCCGCATCCGTCGGCATCCAGTTTGCCAGAATGATGGTGCTGGCAAGCAGCAGCCCGGTAACGATGGGCAGCTTGCGCGCCACGTTGGCGGAGCCGGTTGCCTTCAGCAGCTTGTCGGAGATAAAGCCGCCCGCCAGTACGCCCACCGCGGCGGAAAGAAACGGCATGATGGCGAAGAACCCCACTTTCAGCCATGGCAGTTGCCGCTCGGTCGCGAGGTAGGTAGGAAACCAGGTAAGGAAGAAGACCAGCGTGGTGTTGCCGGCAAACTGGCCGATGCCCGCGCCTATCATCTGGCGGCACTTCAGCAGCTTGCCGACATTGCTCCAGTCGAAATGCATTTTCGGTTCAGGCCCGGCTTCGCCGCGCCCGCCGATATACTCAAGCTCCGCCTGGTTGGCGCTGCGGGAGTTTTCCGGCTCGTGGTATCTGACCCACCACACCCCGGCGAAGAGAATGCCCACCACGCCGGTGACGATAAACAGCGCCCGCCAGCCGAAGCTCTCCATTATCCAGAACAGCAGCGGCGCGAAAGCCGCCAGGCCAACGTACTCCCCCACGGTGTAAACCGCCGTGGCGCGGGCGCGTTCATGCTGCGGGAACCATTTCCCCACCACCCGGCTGTTGACCGGAAAACAGGGCGCTTCGCTGATGCCCAGCCCCAGGCGGCAAAGCAGCAGCGTTTTCAGGCCCAGGGTCATGCCGTGCAGCAGCGTGAACACAGACCAGAAGACCAGCGAAAGCGCATAGGTAATTTTGTTGCCGAAGCGGTCGAGAAACATGCCGCCCGGAATTTGCATCACCGCATAGGTCCAGGCGAAGGCGGAAAAGACGATGCCCATGGTGGCGGCGTTGATGCCGAGGTCGCGGCTCACTTCCGGCGCGGCGATGCCAAGCACGGTGCGGTCGAGATAGTTAATCATCGTCCCCACCGCCAGCAGGGCGAGGATCCCAAGCCGCGTGCGGGTGCGCTTCACGCTCCCCGCCTGCGGGGCGGCGATATCGCCCGGTTGCAAGGTTGTCATGTTGTTATCCTTTTTATGCAGGTTACAGAGTTATTGTTATGCGATGTTCTGTTTCTCGCCCGCCCTGAACCTTCTGGTCCACGGCGGGTTATGCTACTGATGTGTTTGCATGGCGGCAAGCCGAACGGCGGCATTGCTTGCGCCGTATTGCTGGTAATCTCCCTTACGCTCCACTATTTCAAAGAAAAAGCGCCCCTCGCGAAATGGCGGCGTGTAGATATGCAAAAACGCGTTGCCGCGATCGTCGCGCTCATAAAGCGCCTGCAGCGCAGGCAGCGTCGCCAGCAGCCCGCCGCTCTCGCCGTAGCGCGCCAGCAGGTCGTCGTAATAGTTGGCTGGCACCGCAAGCGGCTGCATACCCTGCGCTTTCAGCCGTGTCACGGTGGTCAGCAGATCGTTCGCGGCGAACGCGACGTGCTGAAGCCCGCTGCCCTGATAGCTCGCCACCGAGCGGGCAATCTGCGTGTCGCGGCTCTGGGACATATTGAGCGGCAGCCGGATGGTGCGGCACGGGCTGTGCAGCACCTGGCTGCGCACCAGCCCATACGGGTCCGGCAGGCTGTACTCGCTGTCGAGCTCAAAACCGAACACCGAGCGAAAGAACATTACCCAGTTGTCGCGGCTGCCTTCCGGCAGGCCAAGCGCCAGATGGTCGATACCGGTGAAATCTTTATTCGGCGTCGGTTGCAGATGAAAATCGGCGTGCCAGCCCTCTTCGCCTGCCGATTCAATCAGGTAGATACAGCTGCCGTCAGGGGCGCAGATGGCGGGCAGCTCGCGCTCGTCCGGCCCGTGCGCCTCCTGCCAGAGCGGATAGCCATAATCCTGCGCCCGCTTAAGCAGTTGCGCCGCGCCCTTCACCCGCCAGGCCTGCGCGCATAGCGATACGCCGTGGCGCTGGTAGAAGTTATCCGCCCAGCTGTGGGGCTGGTGGTTGATAATGACGTTGGCTCCGCCGTTGCGCCACAGCTCAACCTTTTTCGAGCGATGTTCGCCCGCCTGGGCAAAACCGAGCGGGCGCAGCGCCGCGCCAAGGGCGCAAGCGTCATCTTCGCTTGCGGCGAATTCGATAAACTCCACGCCGTCGTAGCGGGCGAGCGGCGCCGAGGAAAAGAGCGGCGCGTCGCTCTCCGGCAGACGCTTGCGGGTCTGCTCCTCAAGCCAGAGCAGCGAGCGGTAGCCATCTTTCGCCGTGGGCGCGGTGGGAAACGCGCGAAAACCGTCGTTGAAGATCTCCAGCGACCAGGGGCCGCGGTAGCCTTTGGCGGTGAGGTCGCGGGCGAACTCCGCCAGCGGCAGCTCGCCCTGACCCGGGAAGCAGCGGAAATGGCGGCTCCACTCCAGCACATCCATTTTCATCAGCGGCGCGTCGGCAAGTTGCAAAAAGGTGATTTTCTCCACCGGAATATCTTCCATTGCGCCAAGCCGGTCGCCGCGCGCGAGGATATGGAAGCTGTCGAGCACGATGCCGAGCGCCGGGCTGTCGACCGCCTTCACCCGCGCCCAGGCGTCGCGAAAACGGTTTACGTGTGTGCCCCAGGCCAGCGCTTCGTAGCCCACTTCTATCGCAAACTGCTGCGCCAGCGCGGCGATCACCGCGAGATCGCTAACCTGCAAATCAAAGCTCGATGAGGTGTGCGGCGACACGTTGCTGCACAGCAGCATTTTGTCGCAGCCCAGCTGCTGCATCAGGTCGAACTTGCGGCGCGCGCGCTCCAGGTTGGCGGCAAACTGCTGGCGCGACATGCCTTCGAAATCGCGAAACGGCTGGAACAGCGTGATGGTAAGTCCCAGGTCAGCGCACATCTGGCGCACGTCGGCGGGCGAGCCGGGGTAATAAAGGAGGTCGTTTTCAAAAATCTCTACGCCGTCGAACCCGGCGGCGGCAATGGCGTTAAGTTTCTCCGGCAGCGTTCCGGAGACAGAAACGGTCGCAATTGAACGTTGCATGTTGATCTCTCACAGCTTAAGGGTGAGATTCAGAATTGTATCAACTGGTTCATTATGCAAATAAAAAGTTAAATAAATGTGATTTGATATGCCGTTTTTCTGTACAGATCTGTGTCCATCTGGTGTACAGCTCACGAAATGGCGGTGAAAACGGAGGTAAACAATGTTCAGCCGACACCCGTCTTCCCTGCCTGGTTCACAGCACCGCCTATACTGAAACCTTCCCTCTTTTATTGTGAAGGAGCCGCTTATGGGGCGCGTCTGGCACCAGAACGCAGTGATATATCAGATAGATCCCAGCCGCTTTTACGACAGCAACGGCGATGGCTGGGGCGATATTCGCGGCATTATCCAGAAGCTGGATTACATTGCCTCGCTCGGCGTCACGGCGCTGTGGCTCACGCCTTTTTATGTCTCGCCCCGGCGGGACAACGGCTACGACGTAGAAGACCATCTCTCCATCGACCCGCGTCTTGGCGAGCCGGAGGATATCGACTGGCTGCTGGCCGAAGCGCGCAAGCGGGATATGCGGGTGATTATCGAACTGGTGGCACAGCACACCTCTGACACCCACTACTGGTTTCAGGAAGCGCGTAAAAACGAAAGCGGCCCCTACCGGGACTACTACCTGTGGTCGAAAAACGGCGGGCCGGATGAGCCCAGGCCGATGTTTCCCACCGTTGAGCCGCATATCTGGCGCTGGGACGACGAAGCGCAAAGCCATTACCGTCACCTCTTTTATCACCACGAGCCGGACCTTAACCTCGCCAATCCGCACGTGCTGCACGAGGTTGACCGCATTCTCGAACACTGGGTAGAAAAAGGGGTGGCGGGTTTTCGCATCGATGCCGCGTCGCACATGGTGGAACAGGCGGGTAACGGCGATAAAGAAAAGGGCTACCGATTTTTCAACCACGTTCACGCCCTGCTGGAACGTCACCGTCCGGAGCTGATGCTGCTGGGTGAGGTGGACGTTAACGTTGACGAGTTCACCCACTATTTCGGCGACGGCGACCGTCTTACCACCCTGCTTAATTTCTGGATCAACAAAAATATCTTTCTGGCGCTGGCGCGGGAAAACGCGCAGCCGCTGGTCACCGCGCTCAACGAGCTGCCGCTGCCGCCGGAGCATGGCGGCTACTGCTTCTGGCTTCGCAACCATGACGAACTGGATATGGAAGACCTGAGCGAAGAAGATTTTAACTTCGTCATGGATAAATACGCCCCCGACGAGAATATGCGCATCTACGGGCGCGGCATCCGCCGCCGTCTGGCGCCGATGCTTGATGGCGACGAGCGCCACCAGGCGCTGGCCCACGCCCTGCTCTTTTCGCTGCCCGGCACGCCTGCTGTTCGCTACGGCGCGGAGACAGGCATGGGGGATAACCTGAGCCAGCCGGAGCGTGAATCGGTACGCTCGCCGATGCAGTGGAACGATTCACCCGGCGCCGGCTTTTCCACCGCCCGCCCGGCGCGTTTTGTCTCGCCCTTGATTACGGACGGGCCGTTCGGTTATCAAAAAATTAATGTTGAGGAGCAACTGGCGCGGGAAGACTCCCTGCTGCACCGCATCCGCCGCATTGCTGAAACCTGGCGCACGCTGCCGGAAGTCTGTTACCACCATTTCCACCCTTTCACCGTGCCGCAGCAGAGCGTTTTCGCCGCCCGCTATCAGGGCGAAGGCTACGCCACGCTGATGTTCGCCAACCTGAGCGCTGAGCCGGTTGTCGTCGAGCTGGGAGAGTTGAATCTGCAAGAGGCGGTGGAAATTCTGGCGGACGGGGAATATCCGCCAGTTTCCCGTGAACTGGCGCTAAACGGCCACGGTTACCGCTGGCTGCGCCTGCGCTAAGTTAACGGCGGCGGCAAAGCCCGCGCAGCACCAGCCCGACTACCGCCACCGCCGCCACGCCCATGACCCTTGAATCTACCGATATCGCTTTTGCGCGGGCCTGGCGGTCGAACCGGCCGTGGGCCTGGTGCCCATCCTCCAGCGGGCGGAACAGATAATCGTCACGCATTGCCGGTTCTATCTCATCCGTAAGCTGCCCCTGCCAGGCCTTTTTCGCCAGCATACGGTCCAGCAGGCCGGGGAAAAACATATTGCCGACAATGGACATGATGGTGCTTTTGCCAAGCCAGACCTCGCGGGGCGTTAGTCGCGCCACGGCGGCGTTATAAATCGCTTTTGCCGCCACTTCCGGCTGATAGACCGGCGCCACGGGCTGCATCCGGTGATGAAATTTATTACGCGCCCAGTTGAACTGGGTAGTGTTCACCGCTGGCAACTGCACCATGGTTAGCCGCACGCCGCTCTTTTGATGCAGCAGCTCGCAGCGCAGCGAATCGGTGAAGGCGCGCACCGCCGCCTTCGCGCCGCAGTAGGCGGACTGCAATGGGATGGAGCGCAGCGCCAGCGCGGAGCCGACCTGCACAATGGTGCCGCTGTTGCGCTCCTGCATGTAGCGCAGCGCCGCGCGCGTGCCGTTGACGGTGCCAAGATAGGTCACTTCGGTTACGCGGCGATACTCATCGGCGCTCATCTCTTCCACCGGCGCCAGCACCGTGGTCATCGCGCAGTTTATCCAGACCGCGATGGGGCCAAGCTCCTCTTCCACGCGCTGGGCCGCGTTGCTTATCTGCTGCGGGTCGGCCACGTCGGCGCTGACGCCAAGCGCCCTGCCGCCGTGGCGCTCAAGCTCCTTTACCGTATCCGCAATACCCTGTTCTCCCCGGGCAATGACCGCGACGTCATAGCCTGAAGCCGCAAAATAGTCTGCCGTCGCGCGTCCGACACCTGAACTTCCGCCGGTCACGACAGCGACAAAGGCGTTTTTTGTCATGTCGTTATCCTGATTTATTGAAGGTAACAAAAGCTTAGTACAGGAGGGGACGTCGCGCCCCGGACAACCGCGACGCCGCGAGCGGAAAAAACAGAAAAAAACGCCCGGCGAACCGGGCGTTTTCAGAGGCGTTCAGATCAAAAGGTCGTCCAGCCCTCATCCAGCGTAGCGGCGCGTTTCGCTGCAGGCTGCGGGGCCGCCGGGCGGCTTTGCGGCGCTGGGGGGCTTAGCGGCGCTTTCGCGCGCGCCGCCCTGGCCGCTGCGTCGTTTTCCGCCAGACGGAATGTCGCCACCAGTTGCGCCAGCAGGCTCGCCTGCTCTTCCAGGGCCTGGGCGGAAGTGGACGAGGCCATGACCAGTTGCGCGTTCTGCTGGGTGGTGGCGTCCAGTTCGCTCACGGCGCGAGAGATCTGCTCAATGCCGCGGCTCTGCTCTTCGGAGGCGGAAGAGATTTCGCCCATAATGTCGTTCACCCGGGTAACGGAGCTCACCACCTGCTCAATGGTTTCGCCTGCGCGGGCGGCGCGTTCGCTGCCGGTTTTGATACGATTGACCGATTCGTCAATCAGCAGGGCGATGTCTTTCGCCGCCTGCGAGCTGCGGCTCGCAAGGCTTCTGACTTCGCTCGCCACCACCGCAAAGCCGCGCCCCTGCTCGCCCGCACGCGCCGCTTCCACCGCGGCGTTGAGCGCCAGGATGTTGGTCTGGAAGGCGATGCTGTTAATCACTGCGGTGATATCCGCAATTTTCTGCGAGCTGGCGGAGATGTCGCCCATGGTTTTCACCACATCGCGCACCACGTCGCCGCCCTGGCTCGCGGTTTGCGACGCCTCTGCGGCGATTTTACTGGCGTGGCGGGCGTTGTCGGCGTTGTTTTTCACCGTCGCGGTCAGCTGCTCCATGCTGGCGGCGGTTTGCACAACCGCTGCCGCCTGCTGCTCGGTGCGCGAAGAGAGATCGCTGTTGCCGGTGGCGATATCGCTGGCGGCGCTGGCGACGCGGGAGACGCTCTGGCGTACATCGCCGATGATAGCCCGCAGACGGGCGTTCATACCGCCCATCGCGTGGGTAAGCTGACCCAGTTCGTCTTTGCGATCGGTTTGAATCTCTGCGCTCAGATCGCCGCTGGCGATGCGTTCCGCCAGCGCCAGGTTATGCGTCAGCGGACGGGTTATCTGACGGATAATGTAAACCGCCACCAGCAGGCCGAACAGGATAGCCAGCGCGCCGATAATAATGGCGGTTGTGGATGAGTTATACGCCAGTTCGTCGTTCTGAACTTTCACCTGGGCGATAATCTGCTTGATGGCCGCGCTGCTCTGGTCGCCTGCGGTTTTCACCGTGTCTTCCGCCGCTTTCAGTTGGCTCCAGCCTTCATAGTAACGCGTGCTGAGATCGCGATAGCGCGTGGTGTCGCTCCATAAGGACTGGAACGGCGCCTGCAGCGACGGGTCCAGCTCGCTCATCAGCGTATTAAGCTGCGTTTGCGCCGCATTGTAGCTTTGCCTGAGCCCCTGGAGCGCCGCTTCATTGCCGCCGAGTCGCAGCGCCAGAGCGTGGTCGCGTACGCTGCTGATAGCAAACAGCAGATCATAAATTTTATAGGACTGCGCCGGGTCGGCGACGGGCGTGCGGATAAGCTGACCGAAGCGCTCAGCCTCTTCTTTCGCCGTCATCTCATCAAGCGACGCCCGCACACCGTTGAGCGCATCCGTGGCTTTCGCCATCGCCACAATGCTGCTGTCGAAGGCCGCCAGCGCGCGGTCGATATCGCTGATAATTGTTTTTTCATCCGCATCCCAGGAGAGCGCCTGCGCGCCTGCGGTCAGCTCGCGGGCATGCTGAACATAGTTCGCCATGGTCTGGCGGGCTTTGTCGTCGCCGCTGTAGAAGTATTTCAGGCGATTGATTTTGGCCTGAAAGATTTCAATGTTGATTTCATAAACCAGGTTGGTTTTTTGATAGACGTCGCGGATCGCCATGAAGCGAACCACGCTCAGCGCCGTGGCTAACGCCACCAACAACAGCACCAGGCCGAAACCCAGCGACAGCTTGCGCGCGATGCGGATATTTCGTAATCGGGATACCAGACCAGCCATCCTGCCTCTCCTTGTTATTGTGCGGACGCTTTTTAGCGCCTGGAAAGGTTATCGGTTGCGTGGCCAGAATATTGAGTATCTTTCGTGCAAAGCGGTGAAAAAAAGGCCTTTCGCCCGAAAGCGTCGTCAGACGCCGCCGGAGAAAGGCCCTTTTGCCGCCGCGCACAGTTCGTTCCAGTAGCGCAGCCGGATCCCGCGTCGCAACGCGCTATCGATTGCGATACCAGACCGGATCGATATTGCCGAAATCAATGCCATAGAGATGCCCTGTGGGAATAAAAGATTCGAGCATACGGGTGCTGTCGTTACTGCTGCGTGGCAGCAGCAACGCCCGTGCGGCGCGGCGTATGCGCCGGGTCAGCCTGCGCGAGGTCTGTGCGGTTAAGAAAGCCATCGCCTCCTCCTGTTTCTGATGCATTGACAATCAGTAAAGCGTCGGGGAGGCGCAAAGGGAAACAATCATTTCAACAGTCGTTAGCGAAAAATTGGCTAACCGCGGAGCGTCAGGCGAAATACTGCTTTTTGAGAATATAGGTGGCGTCGTCGATAGCGTAATGGATGGCCTGGACGCTGCGCTCGGTATCGCCCTCCTCCAGCGCCGCCAGCAGGTCATCGTAGTCGTGATGCTTTTTCACATAGTCAGGCGACTGGGGGTAGAGAAAATTAAAGCAGGGGCCGATGCGCACCCAGAGTTGTTCTATCAGGTCCAGCAGCGTAGGCATCTCCGCGCAGGCGTAAAGCTGAAAACGAAACAGGTGGTTAGTATGCAGCGCCTCTTCCACGTTGCCCGCCAGTTTCGCGGCGTGAAAGCGCTGGTATATTTCCCGCAGCGATGCGAGCTGGCCGCGCGAAAGACGCGGAATGGCCGCTTCCACCGCCATACTTTCCAGGTTCTTGCGGATCTGGCTTATCTCTTCGTAACGCTCAAGGCTCATTTCCGGCACCAGAAACGCCTGCGCCGGCGTAGCGTTAAGCGCGCCGCAAGAGACCAGACGCAACAGCGCTTCGCGCACAGGCGTAATACTGGTGCCGAGCTGGTCGGCAATCTCTTTGGTCACCAGACGCGCTCCGGGACGCAAGCTGCCGACGATCAGCGCGTTTTTAAGTTTAACTTCAACCTGCATGGTGAGACTCATGCGTTGCGCTTTTTCCAGATCAAGCATGTTTATTTCCTATCTTCAATTTTTCTTAGTATTAGCAGGCTTAACCGTCTTATTTGCCATATAACAAGCACGATCTATCCTGGTGAGACATACTGCTGTAGCGACGCCAGATTGCATAGCATAACCTTTAAAAATAACGACTTGTCACAGGAGCAAGCCGCAAGTGCCGGGCGGTATATTCGCTTTTTTGACTTTACCGTTGCCGCCGGGTTTACTTATCCGCTGCTAATGTATGCTGTCGGCCCGTCATAACGCGTACTACGCTTCGCGCGCGATATGCCGTCTGGCGCGTCTCATTCAGTCGCCTTATTGCCATTTCGCACGAATTGCTGTCCGGCTTATGTCGTTACGCCAGTTTATGTAAGTAAAGTCGTTGTTACAGAATTTGCACGAAAACCATTAATCTCCGGCGTTTATCAGAAAAGACCTTATTTAAGGCAAAGCGAAAAACGGGAAACTTTCGCCGCGTTAGCGACGGCGAACGGTGGCTGTCTGATGCGAACAGGCGGCCTCAGAGGAAACACCCTTATGCGGCGCGCGTACGGAGGCGATTAAACAGACCACAGGAGTTGACCGGCACAGCATAACTGCCGTTTTACGCGGGCGTAGGTTAGCCCGCAGGCGTTGCTGATCGCGGCGATCAGCCCGTTTAAAAGTGAACCATTTTGTACTGAAATCGAGGATCCGTTTATGACCGGCCTGCCCCATCCTGCCCTTGACCTGACGCTTGAACTGCTGGAGAGCCTGACGCCGTGGCGCAGCGACGCGAGCGATCCCGCCCGCCAACGCGATCTGGCCGCCTGGCTTGAGCAATGGCTGGTGGATGAGGTGGAGGCGCGCGTCGTGTTGCCGGTTGCAGACCAGCCGCTCACCTCGCCGCCGCTGGTGCACGCCCGTATTGACGTGGGCGCAGCGGTAACCGTGGTGCTCTATAACCGTTACGACGTGGCGCCCGCCGCGCCCGAAGGCTGGGAGGTGGATCCTTTCCTGGGGGGCGTGCGTCACTGGCCGCAATGGGGCGACGTGTTTATCGCCCGCGGCGCGCAAAAGCATAAAGGGCCGCTGGCAGGCATGTTAATGACCGTGCGCGACCTCTGGCAAAACGGGTTGTTGCATGTGAACCTGGAGATTGTGCTGGAAGGCGAGCAGGCCTGCGGCAGCGCTACGCTGCGCCGTTATCTTGCGCAAGCTTCCTGCCCAATCCCGCCCGCCGAAGCGGTGCTTTTCCCTGCTTTTTGCGAGCAGGAAGGCGGCGTTCCACGGGTTTATCTCGGCTTTACCGGCATGACGCAGGGTGCCGTACGGGTTAAGGGTGGCGACTGGGGCGGCCCGCGCTCGGCGATTGACGCAAGCCACGCCGCCTGGGTCGCCAGCCCCGCCTGGCGGCTGGTCGAGGCGCTGAACGCCATCGCGCCAGCGCAGGCCAACGGCGTGCTGGAAACGCGTCCGCTGGATGTGGAAGCGGCTGAATGGCTCGATGAACTGGCGCAGCAGTGTAACCCGGAAGCGCAACTGGGCCAGAACGCTCGCCTCGCGCTGAACGCCAGCGCTTATGAAGCGCTGGCGCACCTGCTTGGCAGCGCGGTGCTCACGATAAGCGAACTGAAAACCGCCTCTGGTGGGCAGGACGTTATCGCGCCTGAAGCCTGCGCGGCGTTTACGCTGCGTACGCCGCCGGGCAGCGACCCGCAAGCCTTACTGGCGCGTTTGCGCGAACGGCTGATGCTGCCGGACCTCGTCGGCGCAGAGCTTCATTGCGGCGAGAGCTATCCGGGTATGCGCTTTAGCGCGGAGGAACCGGGAGTGATGGAGCTGCTGATGAGCTATCAACAGCAGCAGGCGCGGGCGCAAATCGGGCCCTGGTCGCCGGAATGCGCGCCAGCCAGCGCCTTCGCGCCTGTCGCTCCGGCGTTTGTGATGGGCGGTCTCGGCAGCGGCGGCAACGCCTGCGGCGTAAATGAATTTATTACGCTAAAAGGGCTGGCGCGTTTTCAGCGTTCGCTGCGCGACTGGCTGCTCTGTTTTTAACGGCGCCCGGGCGAGAAATAAAGGCGGCGGGAGCCGCCGCCTCCCGGTTACGCCTCTTCACCGTCAATACGGATAACCAGCTTGCCGAAGTTTTTCCCCTGCAGCAGGCCGATAAAAGCTTGCGGCGCGTTTTCAAGCCCCTCCACCACCTGCTCGCGGTAGTGAACTTTGCCCTCTTTCACCCACGGCTCCATGGCGTCGCGAAACTCTTCGATGCGATGGCCATAATCCTGATTAATAATAAAGCCCTGCATGCGGATGCGTTTTTTCAGGATGGTCCCCATCAACAGCGGCAGCCGGTCAGGGCCTGGCGGTAAATCCGTGGCGTTATAGCCCGACACCAGACCACAAACCGGGACGCGGGCTGCGGTGTTAAGCAGCGGCAGAACGGCGTCGAAGACTTTGCCGCCCACGTTTTCAAAATAAACGTCGATGCCGTTCGGACACGCCTGTTTCAGCTTCCCGGCAAAATCTTCGGCGCGGTGGTCGATACACTCGTCAAAGCCCAGGTTTTCCACCGCATGGCGACACTTCTCTTCGCCGCCCGCAACGCCCACCACCCGGCAGCCTTTCAGCTTGCCTATCTGTCCTACCGTGGCGCCCACCGGACCTGTTGCGGCGGCGACCACCAGCGTTTCACCCGGCTTCGGGTTGCCGATATCCAGCAGCCCCATGTAAGCGGTAAAGCCCGGCATGCCCAGCACGCCGAGATACCACGAGGGATTTTCCGGCTGCTTGCCAAGCGGCGTGAGCTCTTTGCCGCTGGCGATGCAGTAATCCTGCCAGCCGCCGTAGCCCACTACCCAGTCGCCTTCGGAAAAGTCGGGATGCAGCGATTTTTCTACCCGCCCGATAGTGCCGCCGACCATGACTTCGCCAATCTGCACCGGCGGGGAATAAGAAGGTTCGTCGCTCATGCGCCCGCGCATATACGGGTCGAGTGAAAGATAGACGTTGCGCAGCAGCACCTGTCCTTCGCCTGGCTCGGCAATCACATCCTCTTCAAGACGAAAGTTTTCCGCGACCGGCGCGCCGTGAGGACGGGAAGCCAGCACCCAGCGACGGTTTTGTTGTTGACTCATAATGCTCTCCTGATGACAAGACCTGTCCCAATAGTAGAACATCCTCAGGGTGCGGCGTTGTTAAGCCGCACAACAAGGTAAACACAGGGGCTGTCGCTCTCATTGATGAAGTGGCATTCGTTAGGCGGCCCCAGCTCAAGGCAATCCCCCGTCTGCATCTGATGGCGCGCCTCGCCCTCCACGAACACCAGTTCGCCTGACTGCACCCAGATAAGCTGGCGGGCGAAGGCGTAGGCGGACGCGGGCATCGGAATGTCGCTGCCTGCGGGCAATTCCACCTGCACCAGATCGAGCGGCAGGTCGGAGCGCGGCGAGACATGCCGGCGCAGGTAGTGGCTTTGCGGGTCCCGCCAGACGGGTTGATCGTTAAAGCGCAACAGCTTGCCTTCCTGCATTTCCGCCCGGGCAATCAGCGTTGACATGCTCAGCCCGAACGCGCCGGACAGGCGCCCCAGCAGCGTGGCGGTCGGGCTGCTGTCGCCGCGTTCGATTTTATGGATCATGGCGCGGGAAACCCCTGCCCGCTCGGCAAGCTCGCTTTGCGACCAGCCGCGCGTCTCGCGTTCCGTGCGAATGCGCTCACCAATCCGTTGACTTAATGTGTCGATGATATTATTCATAGCTGAACATTATAGTGTACGAACGCCGAGGTTCAACGATGATAATCCGCCGCGCCACTGCAGAAGACTGCGCCGCTATTGCCGATATTTTTAACTATGCGGTGGTGCATACTGCCGCTATCTGGAACGACACCACGGTCGACACGGAAAACCGTCTCGCCTGGTTTTATCAGCGCGGCAATGCCGGTTACCCGGTGCTGGTCGCGCAGGAAAACAACCTCGTGGTGGGCTACGCCTCGTTTGGCGACTGGCGCGCGTTTGATGGTTTTCGCCATACCGTAGAGCATTCCGTCTATGTTCACCCTGACCACCACGGGAAAGGAATTGGCCGAGCGCTGATGGAACATCTTATCGTCGAGGCGCGACAGATTGGCAAACATGTGATGGTGGCGGGCATTGAATCGCAGAATGCCGCCTCCATCGCCCTGCACCATAAGCTCGGTTTTACCATTACCGCGCAGATGCCGCAGGTCGGCACTAAATTTGGCCGCTGGCTGGATCTCACGTTTATGCAACTGCAGCTCGATAACCGAAGCGAGCCGGACCTGATGCCATGAACGCCTCCTTAACCCTGCTGTTCCTTACTGCCGCAGGTATCGGGCTGGTGGTGCAAAACACGATTATGGTGCGCATCACCCAGTCCGCATCGACCATTCTTATCGCCATGTTGCTGAACTCGCTGGTCGGCATCGTGTTGTTCACCACCATTTTGTTGTTCAGAAACGGGCTGGCCGGCTTTAGCGAGCTGGTTGCGACGGTGCGCTGGTGGACGCTGATCCCGGGGCTGCTGGGGTCATTTTTTGTGTTCGCCAGCATTAGCGGCTATCAGTACGTGGGGGCGGCCACCACTATCGCGGTGCTGGTCGCAAGCCAACTGGTAGGCGGCCTGGTATTAGATATCGTACGCAGCCACGGCCTCTCTTTTCGCACGCTCGCAGGCCCGGTGGCCGGCGCGGTCTTGTTGGTTATCGGTGCCTGGCTGGTGGCGAGACGGCAGTTTTGATGCGGTGTGACTAAAAAATAAAGCCCATCCAGCATGGGCTTTACACTAACTTTATAACTTGCCGTTATTGGCCCGAAGATTAGCAGAACGCTTAACTTTCAGTTCAGAGCCTAAGTCAACGCGCCCATTTGCGACTTTCACTTCACCCGATTCGAGTTTGTTTTTTAACGCTTGCCCGGCTACTGCCTGAAGGCGTCTTCCCATTTCGAGTTTCAGACAGTCAGACGAAGCGCTATAAGGACTTATAACTTTTTGTTGTGACGACATAACTTCTTCCTCCTATCGCCGTATCGCTCCAGGCGCACCAGCCGTCAAACCTTTGAAATAACCTGCTACGAGGATGTCCATCCAGACCGAGCAAGGCGGAATAGAGTTCTGTTAAATCTGTTTTACGTTGATTTTCACAATCATTCGCTGCCGAAAAAACATAGGCTGCAGCGCAGGATACAGTGTAATGGTCAAAAATTATGCTTGCAACGTTAAACAAAACTCGCCCACCCATTACGCCGGTATGCTCAACGTGCTGATATCCGTATAGTTGTTGTGTAAGCGGATCTATCCTGTCAAAAATTACGGTCCATACCCCATTCACAGGGAAGAGGAAATCCGGGCAGGCATGATAAATATCTACCCCCTTCGTTAAAAGCTCGTGCATCGTCTTAATGTGCTCGAATCCAACCGCATAGGCTATTCCGGCGGTTTCAAAGAGTCGAAAAACAATGCCGTCGCCAAATGCTTCATTAAATGGATGCCGCCAGCTTATTGCGTTAACCACGTAACAGCCTCCCTGCCGCAGTGCCTTTTCATATTCTCTGGCCGAGGATACAGGTGGGCATAGATGGAGCAAGCGCTTATCGGTAGTGGAGGCAACTATTCAGAATAATAAAAGAGAAACAACGTGGAGGCTTAAAATCGAAAGGATAAGTAACCGCGCCCGGCCGCAAACCGGGCGCGCAAGATTACTGCTGTCCGCTGCGCCGTGCGCTGACGGTCGCCAGCGCCGCCCAGTCGAGCTTTTCGTCGCCGTGCGCCAGCGCATCAAGGTAGTTGTCGCGCAGCACGCCGGCGATGCCCATCGGCACGTTTTTGCTTTCCGCCGCCTGCTGGGCGAGACGCACATCTTTCAACCCAAGCTTCATGGTAAAGCCCGCCGGCGAGTAGCGGTCTTCGGCGATCATCGCGCCATAATTTTTGTACGCCGGCGCGGCGAACAGCGTGCTGGTAAGCATGCCGAGAAAATCGCCCTTGCCCACGTCATACGCTTCCACCAGCGCGGACGCTTCGCCCATCGCCTCGATGGCGCTCGCTATCATAAAGTTCGCCGCCAGTTTAACCGTCGCCGCCTGGGCAGGCCTGTCGCCGAAGCGCCAGGTTTTTTGCCCCAGTACGTCGAAGATCTCCTGCACGTTATCGAGCAGGGCTGCATCGCCTGCGGTCAAAATATTCAGGTTGCCCGCAGCCGCCACATCAACACGGCCCAGCACAGGCGCGGCGATATAAGAGACGCCTTTTTCATGGGCGCGTCTTTCCATCTCTTCGGTGAACGCGACCGACACGGTCGCCATGTTGATCCAGATAGCGCCACGCGCAAGGGCCGCCAGCGCGCCCTGCCCTAAAACAACCTGTTCGGTGGCGACATCATCGGCAAGGATAGTAATAAGCACGGTCGCGGACGCGATATCCGCCGGGCTTGCCGCAAGCGTCGCGCCCTGCTCCGCCAGCTTCTGCGCAGGTTCAGGCGATCGGTTCCACACCGTCACCTCATAACCGGCGTTCAAAAGATTGCTCGCCATCGGCTGGCCCATGCCGCCGAGGCCCAAAAAAGCAATATGCATGCTCCCTCCGTTAAATTATGCTGCCGCCTTTGGTCAACGCCGCCACCCGCTCCACCGCTTCGCGCTCGCGATCCTCTTTATGTTGACGGCCGTGGTGAGCAATGGCGTTACGCAGCCGCTGCTGCTGTTCGTAGCGTTCTTCGCGCCCGAGCGCCGTATCTTCGCTCAGGGCGACCAGCAGTTCATTCATATGGGCGATAACGCTCTCGCCAATCGCCGCGTCGACGCGGCTTTTTACTTGATCCAGATGGGACATGAGAACTCCTTAACCACGCCACGGCTTCGCGCCGCGGCGTAAACCTCAGTTAAGCTTCGCTTTCGAGAAATCGCTACCCATCAGGCTGACGCTGTAGCCGCTGACATTGTTGCGGGTAGCGAAGAAGGTTTTTCCGTTCGCCAACGGAATCCATTGCGCCTGCTGCCAGAAAATCTCCTGCGATTGTTGATAAAGCTTAGCGCGCGCAGCGGGGTCGCTCTCGCGTTTAGCCTGGTCAATCAGCGAGGTATATTTTTTGTCGCACCAGCGCGCCGCGTTGGAGCCGCTCTGAATGCTGTCGCAGCTCAGCAGGACGTCGGCGAAGTTATCCGGGTCGCCGTTGTCGGACATCCAGCCATACAGCGCGGAGGCATGTTCGCCCTTGCGCAGGCCGGAGAGGTATTCGCCCCACTCATAGCTGACGATTTTCGCCTTCACGCCGACCTTCGCCCAGTCGTTCTGGATCATCTCAGCAATACGGCGCGAGTTAGGGTTATAAGGACGCTGCACCGGCATCGACCAGAGATCGGTTTCAAATCCCTTCTCCAGCCCCGCCTGCTTGAGCAGCGCCTTCGCTTTTTCCGGGTCATAGCCGTACTCTGGCAAATCTTTATTAAAACCCATCATGTTCGGCGGAATGGGCGATTTCGCCACGCTGCCGCTGCCCATAAACACGGCGTTGATTATCGCTTTCTTGTCCACCGCATAGTTCAGCGCCTGGCGCACCAGCACGTTATCGAACGGCTTTTTCTGCGTGTTGAATGCAAGATAGCCGACGTTCAGCGCTTCCACGCTGTGCAGCGTTAGGTTTTTATCCGCGTTGATCTGCGCAAACTGCACCGGGCTCGGCGCCGGGATTATCTGGCACTCGTTGGTTTTGAGTTTGGCGAGGCGGGTCTCCACGCTCGGGGTAATAGAGAAAATCAGATGCTTGGTCGGCACGTCGCCATCCCAGTAGTCAGGGTTCGCGATGTAGCGGATCAGGGAGTCGACCTTGTACTGCTGAAGCGCGTAAGGACCGGTGCCGATGGGCCAGTTATCCACGTTCTCCGGCGTGCCCTTTTTCATCATCGCGTCGGCATATTCGGCTGACAGAATCGAGGCGAAATCCATGCCCCAGTCAGCCAGGAATGCCGCGTTCGGCTCGCTCAGGGTGAACTGCACGTGGTAATCGTCGAGCTTTTTCACGTCGGTGATGAGTTTATCGAGCCCGACGTCGTTGAAATACTCGTAGTTGCCCTGCGACACGTTGTGATACGGATGCTTCGGATCTTTCTGGCGCATCACGGAGAAAATCACGTCGTCCGCATTAAAGTCGCGCGTTGGTTTAAAGTATTTATTGCTGTTGAACTTCACTCCCTGGCGCAGGGTGAAGGTCCAGACTTTGCCGTCATCGCTCACTTTCCATTCGGTCGCGAGCGAAGGCACCGGAGTGTTGGTCTTCGGGTCAAATGTCACCAGGCGGTTATAGAGCACCTGCGAACTCGCCACGAAAGTCGGGCCAGAGCTGGCTATCTGCGGGTTGAAGGATTCCGGCGAGGCTTCGGAGCAGTAGATAATCGTGTCGCTGGAGGCCGCCTGCGCGGCGGTCGGCAGCAACGCCGCCCCGAGCAGCAGCCCGAGCAGCGTCTTAGTGGTCGTCATCTTTGCCATAAAAACACCAATTATTATTAAGGTAAATATTATGAATGGTAATCACAACACACGCTTATGCCACTGGCAAATAACAAAAAACTGGCTGGTTATGCATTTTTAGCCGTTTTCGCTCAATACGCCGCCAGATCCAGCCTGAAACTTCGCAACTCGCCATTATCCTCTTTGCCGCCAGGCGGTTGCGCCACAAGTCAAGAAAATTCCTAAGGTTCAATAGCCCGAGAATTCGCCCCTTTTCGCTTTTCTTTTTCCGTTTGCTTGCGCTTGCCCCTGGTAAAGTGGAGCGGTGAAAAAAGTTTTTCTGCAGAGAGTGTGACGTGGCAAAAATTCTATTGCGCAGCGGTTTTCTGGATGACTTCCAGGGCGTTGGCGAAAACGGCCAGGCGGTGTTTGACTCCGCGCTGCAAATCCGTGAAACCCTGCGCCTTCGCAAACAGCCGCTGGAGGCGTGTCTCGCCATCCCGCAGCTTAACGATGACGGCGACCGGGTAGACTGGTATGCGCCAGTGACAGGCGAGGTGATGAGCTGGGCGGCGGCAAACGAAGAGGAGCGCCGTCGCGCCCGGCGCTTGCTGGAGAGCGCTGTCGCCAGCGCCCGCGCGCTGAGCCAGCGCTGCCTGCAATCGGAAAAGACCGCGCAGCAGTTATTCGGCGCGCTGCTCGCCAAAGCCTTGCAGTTTCCAGCCGCGAACCACATTTACCTGGTCGACGGCAAGCCAGTCATTACCTTCTGGGGCTTTGTGAACCTTAACCAGAGCGTGCGCGACGACGTGCTCGACTGCCTGGCGGAAGAAGAACGCGAGCCGGAAATCGTGATGCTGCCAGAGGAACCGGAAGAGGAGCCGGAACCGGCCCGCATTGTATTAAGCGAGCCGGACGCGCCGCTGCTGGCTGTCGCCCCTGCGCCCGTAGCGCCGCAACCCGCTCCCGCTGCGCCCTTTATCGCGGAACCTGCCGCCGTTGAGCCCGCGCCAGTGGCCGCTGCCGCCCCTGCGCCTGCGCCTGCGCCTGCCCGTCAACGCCGCACGTTGTGGCTGCTGCCGCTTGCCGCCGCCGTGGCGCTGGCCATCGGCGCGCCTGCTGGCTGGAAACTGCTGCATACCGATAGCGCCGTGAAACCTGCGGTGTCCGTCGCTGATATCAAAGCCGTGGAGATCGCGCCTGCGCCGGTGCAAACCGCAGATGCGCCAGCGCCCGCAAAAGCGGCGCAAACGCCGGCGCCGGTTCAGCCGCAGCCCACCGCGGCGCTGCCGCTTGCGCAAGCGCAAATCACGCCCCCTGAGGAAGCGGCAAAGCCTGAGGCCGCGCCCGCCGAACCGCCGAAAGCGCTGATGGTGATGGACCCAGGCCAGGTGAAAGCCGGTTCAACCCGTTTTCTGAATGGCGTATGGCGCGTTACCGTCGACGTGAACGATCCGGTGACCGGCAAACCGCCCGCCCTGCGCTATGAACTTAACGATAATAAAGGCACGGTGCGCATTACCCGCGGCGGCGTAAGCTGTCGCGCCGAGCTTTACGCCGGGCTGCACCAGTCCGGCACGCTGATGATCAAAAGCCGGGGCAACGCCCGCTGCAGCGACGGCACCCGCTATCCGGTGCCGGAAGTGGCCTGTAAAGCAGGCGAGCGGGATGTAGCCCAGTGCACGGGCCGTTACGATGAGAAGACCGTGCTGCCCCTGACGTTTAAGAAAGTGAGCGCCTGATCCTATGCTGGCAAACCTGTGTGATTACAAACAGAGCGTCACCCTGATTGAAAACAGCGGTGTGCAGTTTTTAGATTTTGGCGTAACGCCTGTGGATGCGCCGCACGGCGGACGCTTCGTGCGTAAAACCGCCAACGGCCCACTGCTGCGCCTGGATTACGACAGCGCGGGCGGCAAATTTACGCTGCCCTCGCCGAACGGCGGTCAGCCTGAAGTGGTGCGCCCGGAAAGCACTCTGGCGCTTAGCCAGTCGCTGGCAGCGCTGGACGGCGTCTGGCTGCCGCTGCCGGTGCTGCGCTTCAACCCGCCGCGCACCTTCGTGCAGGGGCCGGATAACTGGGCGCGAATGCAGGTCCGCCGCCTCGAAACGCCCGACAGCGCAGGCCATACGCACCGCGTGACGCTGGCATTCGATACGCAAATCCAGAGTGACGAAAGCCAACAGGGACAGCTTGCGCCGGTGGCAAACGACGTGCGCAACGGCACCCGCTTCGCCCTCGCCTGGCGCGATGACGAAGTGGCCGACTTTCTTGACCAGACGTGGGTTGACGGCTGGCTGCGCGAAACCTTTACCCAGTACGCCACCTTGCACGAGGCGCGCAGCGAAGAGGCGCTGACCCGCGCCATGAAAGGCTTTGAGTATCAGGGCCACTGGCTGAACCTGCTGACCATGCTTGGCGAGCAGATAAGCGTGCCGGAGCTGAAAATCGTTACCGCCACCCTCAATGCCCCGGCCGTGCCGGTGGATTTAATTCTGGACGTTGGCAACACGCACACCTGCGGCGTCATTATCGAAGATCATGGCGAAGCGAACGACGGCCTGCGCCAGACGATGGAGTTGCAGGTACGCTCGCTCAGCGAACCGCAATTTCTTAACGAGCCGATGTTCACCAGCCGCCTGTCGTTTGCCGAAGCGCGTTTTGGCAAACAGCACTTCTCCGTGGAAAGCGGCCGCGACGACGCCTTTACCTGGCCTTCTATCGTGCGCGTGGGCGACGAAGCGCGAAAACTGGCGATGCAGCGCCTCGGCACCGACGGCAGCAGCGGCATCTCCAGCCCGCGCCGCTATCTGTGGGATGAAACCCCCGCCTCGCAGGCCTGGCGCTTTAACCTGCTGACGCCAAAAACCCAGCGCGAGCCCCTCGCCACGGCGTTCCCGCTGATGAACCTGATGAACGACGAAGGCCAGCCGCTGTGGGAGCTGCCGGCGGACGAGCGCTTGCCGGTCTTCTCGCCGCAGTACAGCCGCAGTTCGCTGATGACCCATATGCTCTGCGAGCTGCTCTCTCAGGCGTTGTGCCAGATTAACAGCGTGGCGAGCCGCCTGCGCATGGGTAACGCCCATTCGCCGCGCCAGCTGCGCACGCTTATCCTCACCCTCCCCTCGGCGATGCCGAAACAGGAGCGCGAGATATTCCGCCGCCGCATGCAGGAGGCGATTGCGCTGGTCTGGAAAGCGCTCGGCTGGCATCCGCAGGATGACGATTTCACCTCCCCGAAAGGCCAGCAGAAGAGCCTTGTGCCCGCGCCGCTGGTGCAGATGGACTGGGACGAGGCGAGCTGCGGCCAGCTGGTCTGGCTCTACAACGAAGCGATGGTGCGCTTCAACGGCCAGACCGAGCGCTTTTTCGCAAGCTTCGCCCGCCCGGACCGCGAAACCCCGCCCGGCGAACAGCCGGGCCGCCAGCTTCGCGTCGCCTCGATAGACATTGGCGGCGGCACTACCGACATGGCGATTACCGACTACCGGCTTGACGACGGCGTAGGCAGCAACGTCAAAATCGCGCCCGAGCTGCTGTTTCGTGAAGGGTTTAAAGTGGCGGGCGACGACCTGCTGCTGGATATCATTCAGCGCTGCGTGCTGCCCGCTCTGCAGGAGAGCCTGCAAAAGGCGGGCGCGCCGGATGCGGTGACGCTGATGTCCACCCTGTTCGGCGATTCCGGCCGTATGGATACGCAGGCGATTCTGCGCCAGCAAACCGCGTTGCAACTACTGATGCCGGTGGGCCACGCCATTTTGCAGGCCTGGCAGGAGAGCGATGTTAACGATCCGCTCGCGGGGCTACACGCCACGCTCGGCGAGTTGCTGACCCGCAAGCCGACCGCCAACGTGCTGAACTATCTGCACCAGGCCATCGGCCACGCGTTGCCGGGCGACGCCGCGGCGTTCACGGTGCTGGACGTGCCCCTGCAGATCCGCTTCAGCGAGCTGCAGGAGGCGATGCTGGGCGGCAAATTCAGCCTCTGCGCGCCGCTGCATGCGCTTTGCGAAGCTATCACCCACTATGCCTGCGACGTCTTACTGGTCACTGGCCGCCCGGGCTGCCTGCCGGGCGTGCAGGCGCTTGTCCGCCACCTTCAGCCGGTGCCGGTCAACCGTATTGTCTGGCTGGATAATTACGAAGTGCACGAATGGTATCCGTTCAGCCAGCATGGCCGCGTGGGCAACCCGAAAGCCACCGCCGCCGTCGGCGCGATGCTCTGTGCGCTGGCGCTCGATTTACGCCTGCCGCGCTTTAACTTCAAGGCGGCGGATATCGGCGCCTATTCCACCGTGCGCTACCTGGGCGTGCTCGACAGCGTGGCGAACCTGCTTAGCGACGAAAATGTCTGGTACCGCGAGATAGACCTGGATAACGCCGGCGAGAAGCTCGACGCCCGCCTGCACTTCCCGCTGCGCGGCAACGTCACGCTCGGCTTCCGCCAGCTCGACAATGTGCGCTGGCCCGCTACGCCGCTCTATACCCTGTCGGTGAACGCGCCGGAGCTGGCGAAAGCGATAGCTGGCGACGGCGTGCTTAACGTTCGCCTGCAGCTTGCGGGCGGCGGTAAAAACCGCGCGCCGGAAGCCTTCAGCCTGGCGGAAGCCTGGCTTTCCGACGGCACGCGGGTACCTACCGAACAGCTTACTTTCAAACTCAATACGCTGGCTGACCGCCGCAGCAGCGGCAGCCACTACTGGATAGACAGCGGGAGCGTTTATTTAAAATGAGTCGCCAGAACCTCACTTCACGCACTCTGAGCGCCCTGACCGACTGGGTTGAGCGCACCCGCGATCGCGCGCCGCTGCTGGATGACGAAGCCGATGCTCTGCTGGCACGGCTGCAGCAGCTTGAGAGCAAGGCCAGCGCCATTTCGAACCTCAGCGATGCGCCGCGCACGCTGGGGCTTTACGGCTATTGCGGCGCGGGCAAAGCGTTTTTACTCTCAACGCTTGCCAGCAGCCAGCCGGAGCGGCTGAACGTCGCGCCCGGCGGCAAACATCTTGATTACCTTACGCATATCAACCCGGGCAACAGCGCCACGGCGATGGCGGTCCGCTTTACCCGCGATGAGGGCGACTTGCCGGATCGTTTTGCGCTGCGGTTGCGCCTGTTAAGCGAAAGCGAACTGGTGCAGATTTTTATTGCTCACTACTACGCCAACGGCGCGGTGCGCACGCTGACTGACGCCCAGATTCAACAGCGTCTGGCCCCGCTGCGGGCGCTTTGCCAGCCGCAGGCGCACCCGGTCGTGCATGCTGATGATGTCGCCGCCCTGACTGACTTCTGGCGCGAGACAACGCCGAAGCGCCAGCAGAGCCTGACAGAAGCGAGCTGGCATCAGCTGGCGACGCTGCTCCCGGCGCTCACGCTTAACGAACGCGTGCGCGTTTACGCCCTGCTGTGGGGGGAAAATCAGGAGCTGACCCAGCAGTGGCTGGCCCTGGCGCAAGCGCTGGAGCTGCTTGGCAACGCACCAGAGGTCGCCGCGCCGCTGAGTCTGCTGGTGGATGCGTTCTCCCTGCCTGCGGAAGGATTTTTACTGCCTGGCGGCGCCGCGGATGAGCGCGTACAGGTCTGCCCGCTTGAGACAAACGGCCAACAGCCTGCGCTAAGCGTACCGGTCGCCACGCTCGCCCTGCTGACCCGCGAACTGGTCTTGCCGCTGGTGGACGCCACGCAGCCGCACGATACCGACCTGCTTGATATTCCTGGCGCCCAGCCTGACCACAGCCTTGCGTCCTGCAAAACGCGGTGGCTGCTTACCTGCTACCGTCAGCGCCAGCAGCCGGACGTACTGCTGGTGTGCAACGCCGCCCCTGAGCGCGCCGCGATTATTCCCGCCGCCCGCGCGCTTCGTCGCTGGGTGGACGACACGCAGCCACAAACGCAGACGCAGCCGAATCTGGTCTGGGCGATAACGCCTTTCGACGCGCGTTTCCAGGGCGGTCAGCATCTGGATGAAGGCGTGCAGCGGCTGCTCGGCAAACCCGGTGCTCGCTGGGGCGCGTTACAGGCGCTGGATGCCCGCAACGTGCAGCGCCTCGTCGAGTGGCTTGGCGCAGCGCTTGACGATGAGAACCGCCAGGCGCGCCATGCGGCGCTGGAAACGGCGCTAACGGCCTCTGCGCAGGCGCTATTTCAGCGTTATCTCGGGACAGAAAGCGGCGAGGAAGCCCGCAGCCGCGCGGAGCAGGAAGTGCGCGCGCTGCAGCGCCAGGCTTCGCGCCACGGCGATGTGCTGGAAGCGCTGCTGCCTGCCGGGCGTGTGCAAAGCGCTGATGACGATACGCCGCCCGGTATTATCGAAACCACGCAGGCGATTTTTAGCGAGAGCATAGATCTTTTTGGTGATGAAACCGCGAGCGCCCCGGCGCCTGAGCGCCAGATGAGTAAAAGCGAGCAAAACCCGCACCGCCGCTGGGTTAATCATGTGCGCCACTGGGCGCAGCAGCCGGATAACGCGGCGGCGCTGGGTCTGGAGCCGACAACCTTGCGCTGGCTTGGCGAAACGCTGGCTGTCGCCAGCTACCGGCTGAAGCTTGACGAGCAGCTCGATGCGCTGGCAAATGATGAAGCGCAGCGCCACGCCGCGCTGGCGAATTTCATAAGCTGGCTTGGCTACGCTGAAACGCCGCTGGCGCAGCGCCCCGCAAGCCGCATCAATAAAGGCGCGCCGATTTTCGCCCCGGTCGCCAGCAGCCGACAGCGCCTGACACGCCTCGCGGACCAGCCGGTGCACGCCGCCACGCGCTACGTTTACGACTGGCTGGTGGCGCTCTATACGCTTGCCTGCGACAACGTCGGCTATCGCCACCCGCTGGACGTCAACGACCGCGATCGTCAGGCCCTCGCGGACCTCTTCGCGAAGTAAAAACCGCAGGCCGGTTCGCAAAACGTGAGCCGGCCGCAACCTCGTTAAAATAGCGTGCGATATCCGCCCCGCCGCTGGTTTTTCCGCTTCCTCCCTTTACACTCTCAGCACTGCTTTACATTTCCATAACAACTGAGGTGTCTGATGGCTGCTGCTCCTTTAACTCCCGCCCTGCTTATTAACGGCGAACGCCGCGCCGCCGCGGACGGACGCACGTTTACCCGGTTGAATCCGTTGGATGAACAAACGGCGACCCTGGCGCCAGCCGCCGCGCCGGAGGATGCGCTGGCGGCAGCGGACGCGGCCGCGCAGGCGTTTGTGCGCTGGCGTGACACCGGTCCGGGCGTTCGCCGGGCGCTGCTGCTGAAGGCGGCTGAGCGGCTTGAAGCGCAGGAGTCGCAGTTCGTCGCCGCTATGGCGGCGGAAACCGGGGCGTCGGCGCAGTGGGCGGGGTTCAACGTACATCTTGCCGCAGGCCTGCTGCGCGAAGCGGCGGCGCTCACTACGCAAATTACAGGCGAAGTGATCCCTTCCGACGTGCCGGGCAGCCTCGCCATGGCGGTGCGCCAGCCGGCGGGCGTGGTTTTTGGCATGGCGCCCTGGAACGCGCCGATTATTCTCGGCGTGCGCGCCATCGCCACGCCGCTCGCCTGTGGCAACACCGTTATCCTTAAAGGCAGCGAACTCTCTCCGGCGACGCACGGACTCATTATCGAGGCGCTGCATGAAGCGGGTTTTGCGCCCGGCGTGGTCAATTTCATTACCAGCGCGCCGGAAGAGGCGGCGGCGGTAACGGAGGCCGTTATCGCTCACCCGGCCGTGCGGCGCGTCAACTTCACCGGCTCGACGCGGGTCGGCCGGATCATCGCTGAAACCTGCGCCCGCCACCTCAAGCCGGTGGTGCTGGAACTCGGCGGCAAAGCGCCGTTGCTGGTGCTGGACGACGCCGATATCACGCTCGCTGTTAACTGCGCCGCTTTTGGCGCATTCGCGAACTCCGGGCAGATCTGCATGTCCACCGAGCGTATTGTGGTGGATGCGCGCATAGCCGACGCGTTTGCAGCGCAGTTTGCGGCAAAAGCGGCCTCGCTGCCCTGCGGCGACCCGCGCAACGGGCCTGCCGTCCTTGGCTCAGTGGTGGACAGGCAGACGGTATCGCGCTGCAACGCGCTGATAGACGATGCGCTGGCGAAAGGCGCGGTGCTGCTGGCTGGCGGCAAAGCGGAAACGACGCTGATGCCCGCGACGGTGCTGGATAATGTCACGTCGTCTATGCGCATTTACCATGAAGAGTCGTTCGGACCGGTAAAAGCCATCGTTCGCGTTCGCGATGAAGAAGAAGCGATAGGCGTGGCTAACGACAGCGAGTTTGGCCTTTCCAGCGCCGTCTTTAGCCAGGATACCGCGCGCGCCTGGCGGGTGGCGCAGCGGCTGCAAAGCGGCATTTGTCATATTAACGGGCCAACGGTGCATGACGAAGCGCAGATGCCTTTTGGCGGCGTAAAAGATTCCGGCTATGGACATTTTGGCGGCCTCGCGGGAGTGCGTGAGTTCACCGAATTGCGCTGGATAACGATGCAAACCGCGCCGCGCCCTTTGCCCTTCTGACGCATTCCCAAAGCTGGCGGTTATATCCCACCTCATCATGTTCCCGGTGCGCCGCCACACGTCTCCTGAAAGGACGCGCGGCGGCGCACCGGGAAGCGAAGCGGTTCACAAAAGCCGCGCCAGCACAGGTAGCCGTCTGTAAGTAAAAAAGCCGGGACTGTTATTTTTTCAGCCAGGTTTCGAGATGTTCTATCTCCGCTTTCTGCGCTTTGATAATATCCTGCGCCATTTTTTTCATTTCCGGGTCTTTACCGTATTTGAGTTCCGTCTCGGCCATGGCTATCGCACCTTTATGGTGCTCTAACATCGATCTGGCAAACATTTTATCCGCATCGGATTCCTTCATCGCGTTCATCATGTCGCTATGCATCTTTTGCATTGCCGCCATATTTTCTTTTGCGGCAGCTGACATATTCATGTCATGCGTCATGGGTGAGTTCGGATGCTGAGCCATTACGGCGGCTGGCATGGCCAGTAATAATAAGGTCAGAATGAGTTGCGGCTTTTTCATGTGCATCACCTCGGGATAAGTGGCTGCTCTTTAACGTTTCCTGGGCCGATTTATCAACCTGATTACGGTAGCCTGAAAAACAGCGTCGGCGCATTACCGGGACCCTGTCAAAAAGGTTTACTGTCAGGTCTCGCTTAGCCTGAATCTGCCATAAACAACGTTCCTGTTATGCTCTCTTTCTCTGCGGGAGCGGCATTTTAATAATGTAGTTGATAACTTCGCTTGCCCGCATAGTGTGCCGCTCGCAAGCGATAGCCGTCCTGCGCTACGGCTGACAAAACCCCTGTAGCGCTTTTGCCAGCGCCGACGGGTTTTCCCATGACATCGAGTGCCCGGCTGCAGGAATGACCGCAGTCGACACGCCCGCGGCGGCAAGCGAGGAAAAATCATCATCAGGCAGCGACCGTTCGCCAAAGATGAGCTGTTTCGGCTTATTGAGCGACAGAAAGGCGTGATACCAGTCAACGCTGCTGCCCTTCACTAACGCGGTTGCGCCTCGCCACATCGCCCACGGCGCGTTGCTAAGCAGGCTTCCGGCCCAGGCGGCCTCTTCCTCTTCGGGCAGACGCGGATATTGCTCAATCATGCGCGGGTATTCTTCATGCATGAACTGCTCTTCACTGTAAGCCGCGATAATGCGGCTGAACTGCCCGCCGCCCGGGTGGAAATTCGGCTCGGAAACCGCCAGCCCCAGCAGGCGCTCTCCCGCCTGTTGCGCAGCCTCAATGGCGATGCTGCCGCCCATGCTGTGACCATACAGCCAGAAGGCGCTCAGGTTCAGCGTCTGCGCCAGCTCCATCACCACCTGTGCCTGGTCGCTGGTGCCGTACGCGTAATGGCGCGGCTTTTCGCTGTAGCCGCTGCCAGGCAAATCAATCAGCACAGCGCGCCGTCCGCCGAAAGCCGGGTCAATAACCACGCGCGGATAGTCATAAGATGAAGCGCAGCCCAGGCCGTGCACCATCAGCAACGGCTCGCCGTCGCCCGGGAAATCGTGATAACGAACAAAACAGCCAGCATGACGTGAATAAAAGGTTTTCATCTGTGCGCTCCTCGCTCTAAATACTGATTATATATACAGCTTTTACTGGCATAAGGCCAGCGCGGGCCTTGTTTTTGCGCGGTATCTCCAGAAAACGCAGCGGCGTAAAGAAATCCAGATTAAAGGAAATGGCATCATGCTGCCGTTGTGCTGAAATAGGCTCGAATACCCCAGAAAAGTAAGGATCACCTTATGAAAGCAAGAAAACTGGTTTCAGTAGCAGCACTGCTGGCAAGCTGCATGGCGATGGCTTCCGCTCCGGCGCTGGCAAACCCGGGTAATGGAAATGGCAACGGCGGTGGGCACGGCAACAGCGGCAACCACGGTAACAGCGGAAACCACGGTAACAGCGGAAACCACGGTAACAGCGGAAACCACGGCAATAGCGGTAACCACGGTAATGACAACGACAACGACAACGACAAAAGCGGAAAAGAAGCCGCTTCCCATGGCAAAAACTATGGCAAGCCGGATCACGTTGACGCAGATATCAGCCCTTCCCGCGCGCGCCAGCTGGCGGTGAATTATGGGCTGACGGGCTATGAGTCATTACCGCCGGGCATCGCTAAAAACCTGGCGCGCGGCAAGCCGTTACCGCCAGGCATTGCGAAAAAAGCGGTGCCAGCCGACATGCTGCGCGATCTGCCTTATTACCCGGGTTACGAATGGCGAATGGTGGGCGACGACCTGGTGCTGATTGCGCTCAGCACCGCCGTGGTGACCGCCATTATTAACGGCGTATTCGATTAATTTCTTGCTTATGGACCGGGCGGGAAGCGCCTGCCGCGCCCGCCCTTTTTATTTGTCACTTTTATTGTCCAGCCCCAGTAACGCCCGCGCCGCTTCGCGCTCATGCTTCTGCACGGCAAAGTCGTCAAAATTGTGCTTTGAAACGCGAATAATATGTTCGCTGATAAATTTCGCGCCTTCGCGTGCGCCCGTTTCGCCCTCTTTCAGGCAGCATTCCCACTCAAGCGTCGCCCAACCCGGGTAGTCGTATTGCGCAAGCTTGCTGAAGATCCCTTTGAAATTGACGTGTCCGTCCCCCAATGAGCGAAAACGTCCCGGCCGTTGCGGCCAGTTCTGGTAACCGCCATAGACGCCGCTCTGGGCTGAGGGGTTAAACTCCTCATCTTTAACGTGAAAAGCGCGAATACGCGAGTGCCAGCTATCGATAAAGCCAAGGTAATCCATATGCTGCAACAGCATGTGGCTTGGGTCGTAAAGAATGTTGCAGCGTGGGTGATGGTTCACCAGCTCAAGAAAGCGGCCAAAGGTCACCCCATCGTGCAGGTCTTCACCCGGATGCAGTTCAAAGCAGAGATCGACGCCCGCCTCGTCAAAGCTATCTAGGATGGGCCGCCAGCGCGCCGCCAGCTCGGCGAACGCCTCTTCAAACATCACTTCATTGTGCGGCGGCCAAGGATAAAAGAAAGGCCAGGCGAGCGATCCGGAAAAGGTAGCGTGCGCTTTTAACCCAAGGTTTTGCGAGGCTTTGGCCGCTTTTTTCAGCACGCTGACCGCCCATTGCTGGCGCGCATGGCTGTCCAGCCGCAGCGAAGAAGGGGCAAAGCCGGTAAACGCGCGCTCATAGGCCGGGTGGACCGCCACCAGTTGTCCCTGCAAATGCGTGGAAAGCTCGCTTATCTGCACGCCCAGATTGCGTAACGTTTCGCGAACCTGCGCGCAATAGTCCACGCTTTCCGCCGCCTTGTTCAAATCGAAGATATGCGGCAGATGAGTGGGCAATTGCACCGCTTTATAGCCCAACCCCGCCGCCCAGGCGGCCATGCTCTCCAGCGCGTTAAAGGGCGGCCGTTCGCTAATGAACTGGGAGAGAAAAATTGAGGGTCCCTGCAGCGTTTTCATCTTCCTGCCTCCTGTTGCGCTATGCGTGAGGCTTAAGAATAGCCTGGCGTCGCGCGGCAGGCTGAAGGGCAACCTATAAATTTCGTTAACCTGTTGTTTTGCTGACGCTGTGACATTTTACAACGTATTTGTTGTTTTAAATTAAATTCATTGCCGTTTATGCCGATAACGCTCTTAACGCCAGCACGGCGCTGGCGGCGTTTCCGTGTACTCTCCCCGGTAAGGACCTTACATGTCAGTCAGACGTTTTTCGTTTATTGTGTTTAGCGCGTTAATCATTATTTTTCTTGCCAGTACCCTATCCAACCTTCATTCACTTATTCGCAGCAACCAGTCGCTCGACAGCGTGAACAAAGAGATTCGGGTAGTGCTTTCCGTCATCGACCCAATCAACCACAGCCGCACGCTGCGCGTGCGCGCTATGGAAGCAATGCGTAGCCAGGCGGTGGGCGAGTCGCAACAGGCCCGGCAATCTTTAGAAAGTGCACGGGAGGTTTTGGGTAAAGCCGACGGCGCTTTTAACAAATATCTCTCTGCGCCTAAGCAAGCTGGCGAAGCGACGCTCGTAGAGAGTTATCGCCGCAACTGGCAGACTTACCGCGATCAGGGGCTGCGTCCGCTGCTGGACGCGGTGGCGCGCAACGACAACACGAGCTACGTTCAGCTGGTGACCAACACGTTGCCGCAGCTGGACCGCCAGTTTGAGGTCTCCCTCGACCAGCTTCTGGCGTTCCGTGAAGATTATGCCCATAAACAGAATGAAGACGTGCAGGCGAGCTTCGTTACCGGCCTGATGCTGATAGGCTTCTTCTCGCTGTTGTTCCTCGGGCTGATCGCCGTGATTTTTGCCTTGCTGAAGCGCCGCGTGCTGAAGCCGCTGGATGCCGCCCGCGCCCACTGCCTCGAAATGGCGGCAGGCGATCTGCATACCCCGGTGCTCTCGAAGACCAAAGATGAAATCGGCGAAATGCTGCGCGCGCTGGAAAACATGCGCCTGTCGCTGACGCAGATAATCGGCCAGGTGCGCGAATCGAGCCAGACCGTGGCGTTCGCCTCCGAAGAGATTGCGGCGGGCAACACCGATCTTTCCGCACGCACCGAGGAGCAGGCCGCTTCCCTTGGCGAAACGGCGGCCAGCATGGAGCAGTTAACCGCAACCGTGAAGCAGACCTCAAGCAACGCCCACGAAGCGAACAGCCTCGCCGGCACCATGCGCAACGCAGCGCAGGAAGGTAACGCCATTGTCGAAGAGGTTATCTCCTCAATGGGCAAAATCGAATCCAGCGCCGGTAAGATTGAAAACATCATCGGCATTATCGAAGACATCGCCTTCCAGACCAACATTCTGGCGCTTAACGCCGCGGTGGAAGCGGCGCGCGCGGGCGAGCAGGGTCGCGGTTTCGCCGTTGTGGCAAGCGAAGTGCGCAACCTTGCCCAGCGCTCGTCGGTCGCGGCGAAGGAGATTAAAGAGCTTATCGAGCTGTCGGGCGAACAGGTAAACCAGGGCAGCACGCTGGTAAGCCGCGCTGGCGAGAGCATGAAAGGCATCATTAATTCCATTAAGCATGTTTCAGAGCTGATGTCGGAAATTGCCCTTTCTACCAGCGAGCAGAGCCGCGGTATTGAGCAGATTAACCTGGCGGTAGCGCAGATGGATTCGGTCACGCAGCAAAACGCCGCGCTGGTGGAAGAAGCTTCCGCCGCCGCGCATTCCCTTAAGGAGCAGTCGCAACTGCTGAACACGTCGGTCGCGGTGTTTAAGCTTTAACAACCCAGGCGGACAGGCTTGGCCTGTCCGCACCTCCCCACCAGATTTCAGGGGCTTACCTCGCCTTTCCTCACGTTGTTGCCATGCTATGATGCCCTTTCCCGCCGCGAAAGGAGCCACCATGACCCTTCAGAAATTGCGCGTTTCTGACGCCACCCATTTCAACAGCCATGAGCTTGCGACGATCCTCAACCGCTGCTTTGAAGGCTATCTTGTCCCGTTTACGCTGGATGGCGAGATGTTCGCCTCGCGCTTCGCCGCTGAATCGCTTTCGCTTGCCGATAGCCGCATCTGGTTTGAGGGCGAAACGCCCATTGCGCTGGCGCTGATTACGCGTCGCGGCTGGCGCTCCCGCCTGGCAGTGTTCGCTATTTGTCCGCAATGGCGCGGCAACGGCTACGGCAAGGCGATGATGCAGAGCCTGCTTGCTGAGGCGCGTGCGCGCGGCGATAACGAGATGATTGTCGAGGTTATCAAGGGCAACGATCCGGCGCAGCGGCTTTATGAAAGCGTGGGCTTTACCAGGGAATATCGTCTGCGGTCTTTCACAAGCGTTGGCGCGGCTGAACAAACGGCAAGCCTTACGCTACAGCCGTTCGACCCGGAAAGGGTCGCCGGAATGATGATGGGGGAGCCGCACGCCCTGCCCTGGCTTATTCATCCGCTGACCGCGCTGGCGCTACCCGGCGTAGGCGTGGCGCTGGAGGATAACGCGTTCGCCATTGTGAATACGCTTTTCAAAGAGCCGCAGCTGCGGGCATTGTATGTTACGCCTGAGGCGCGCGGTCAGGGCTATGCTTCGCGCCTGCTGGCGCAGCTTGCCGCCGCTTTTCCTGGCATTATCGCCCCCTGCGCGGTGCCGGACGAGCTCAGCGGCCTGTTTGAGCGCAACGGCTGGCGCGAGCAAAATATCCAGCAGTATCAGCTGCGCCAGACCTTGTAGCCTGCGTTGTCATCGGCTGGAACTGGCGGGTGGCGCTGCGCTACCCGCCCTCTAGCGCCGGGCTTAAGCCGGCTGAGAAAATACGATCACAACGGCTTATCGAGCTTAATCACCCACAGATCGTTTTCTGATTGCGGTTTTTCCAGCGGTTTGATGCCGATGCGGGTGGCCACGCTTTTGCCGTCGAGCGTCAGGTGGCCTTTACCGTCAACCTGGTAATCATCGGCCTCCTGCTTGTCGCCTTGCGGTTTTTCAAGCGTAGCCTGCAGGCCGAAGTCGTTGTCATTAATCACCGCGATGGTGTGCTTATCGACAATCGTCAACCCTTCCGCCTTTTCTTGCTGCCAGCCGAGCTTGCGCAAATCCACCAGCAGCGATTTACTCGCAAGCGTAATGCCGCGCGCGTTGAGGCTGCTGGCGTCGTTAAACTCCGGCGGCTGTTCTTTATCGAAGCGGCTGAGGTCAGTCGCGTCGCGTAAATCCACGACGTAAACCAGATTGCGCATGGCGTTGTTTTTATCGCCGCCCTGCTCAATCAACAGCAAACGGTGGTTATCCAGCGCCACGATATCGCCGATTTTGGCGTCTTTCGCTTTTTTGTAGCGGTCGATATCAATCGGATAACCGTACATCGCCGTTTTACCGCTCGCCGGGTCGAAGCTCACCAGCCGGGTAAAACGCGCGCTGTTTTTGGTTTTACCGTCGATATCCAGCGTGCTCTGCACCGCCGCGATGATGCGGCCATCGGGCATACGCGTCAGCCCCTCGAAACCGCGGTTGGGCTGGCGCCATTTGACGATGTTCGGCAGGCCGCCCGCGACAGCCTGTTCACCCTGTTCCGCCTGCGGCCCATGCTTTTCAAGGATCTTGCCGTTAGCGTCGACATGAATGATAAACGGCCCATATTCGTCGCACAGCCAGTAGCCGCCCTTGCCATCCGGGGTAATACCCTCGGTATCAAGACCCCGGCGGTCGCCTGGCAGCGGTTGCAGCGCGTCGTTAAGCGCAAGCTCGTTAGTGGCGCCAATCAGCCCTTCAGGCAGCGGCAGACCCGTGATATTCCCTTGCGCGTCGTGCAGCGGTTTTGCCGCTACCGCCTCTGCTTTATCGCCGCTCACGCGCAGAGTCATCAACTGCGGCGCGTAACCGGGGCTTGCGAAAATTTTTGATTCACGCTTACCGGCTTTCGGCGAATCGGCGTTCGGGCCGCGGTCGGTGACGGTCGCGAAAACCAGCGTGTCGCCCTCTTTACGCAGAAACTGCAGGCCAGAGCCGACGCCAACAGGCAGCCCATCCGGGAAAGCGCTGGCGTAGTCGCCCTGGTAAGCCACGCGATCGCCCTGCGGGAAAGTGACAACGTAACGATGCACGTCCGGCTCGGCGGCCCTGGCGGTTATCGAAAAAAGTGAAGCAAGCAGGAGAGCAAGAGGTTTATTTTTCATCAGCATAGCGTCCATTTTAAAGATGCCCCTGTTATAAAGAGCCGCTGTGACAGATTAATGACAACGGGCCTGCCGATGCTGCCAGACCAGGCATACGCTAAGGGTGAGGTTAAGGATGAATGCGTATTTAAAAGTATGTTGTAACTAATTAAAGGTGGCCTGCCGCAGACCCGGCAGGCGGCAGAAGAGATTCAGGCGGAGAGTTTGCCGGTCTGGGCGACTTCATCCAGCCGCTGTTTCATTTCCTCCAGCGCGCGCAGCAGATTCTGGTCCGCCTCGGTGGCGGTTTCCCCTTTGCCGGTGACGGTGAAGTGGTAAGTTTGCTCGCGGCAGGTGGCGGTATAGACATATTCCCCTTCCGGCTGTTGCTTTTTATCGATCGACAGTGACATACATCCTCCTTTAAGTCGTGTTTACTCAAAGGGTAGAGTATTTTTTTGCATTACGATGCCGGCATGCGGCGCGCAAGGATAAAACAACGCGTCGGTGCGATCGCCTTCAACGTCCTGAAGGCGTTAAGGAATAGCGGAAAGCTCCGCCAGGCGGAAATGGTCTGGTTTGACAATACGCGTATGGCAGCGCGCGTTGATAAGCCACTCCTGCTTCGGTTGCAGGTTAAAGACTATATCGGTGCTGTACCCTACCACCATGCCGTTTTTTAGTAGGTTGAACGCGACATAAACCTGGCGCAGCGGATGGTTGGTCAGGTTTTTGACCAGTCCCTCAATGCGCATATGCCCTTTGACTGTTTTTACAAAATGGAGATCGGATATCAAAATCCGCTTATCACCAGCACGGGCAATGCCCCAGGAGAAGGTAAGCGCAAGCAGGATAAGGAATAACAGAGGTTTCATCGCAACTCAAAGAAGATAGTGCGCCATAGCCAGCGAGGCTGACAGGCGCGTCGTGACTAACATAGTTAGCATCCTAACCGATTAACTGCATGGCTTTTAACCTGTTATGTCGTTAAAAGGTAAGCAGATGTGTAGATGATGCGCGTTGCGCCTTCTGACAGTCTGCGGCGCTAAGCATAAAATTTGCACCGCCGCTTAAAAAATAATCGAAGCGATAACGGCGGCAGAAAATAATATTATCGCCTCTTTTTCTTTTTCGTTTCGTTATTACATACTGAAAAGTGAGCCATTATAGAATTGGCTGTTTCAACGCTTTTGAATAATACTTTTTATAATGATCCCTTTCCTCTTTATCCCCACCCACTGATGAAGGAGGAATTGATGCAGTCTGTTGAACAACAAAGCATTATGTTATCTGGTAATTTTGATTTTCTGGCACGCAGTTTTGCTCAAATGTGCGTTCACGGTAGGCAGTTCGATATAGATACCATCACAGGAAATATGGATAGCGACAGTAGAGTATGGTTCGTTAAACGTTATCAGTTCTACCTCAGCTATTTAGCAAGTCAGCATTAAGGGAATAAAGCTCAGCCGGGTAGCGTAAGCTACCCGGTTTCGTTTATCGCCCCTGGTCACTTTTCATGGTTGATGAATAACCCGCTCTGACGTTTATTTTTTACTGTTGCTGTCTCGCCATGAATATTTCGCTTAAAAAAAAGACAATGCGCAGAGAACGCAGCGTGCCAGGGCCGAGGCGTATTTTAACCACATGTATTACCACACAAAATGTTAAACCTGTCGCCTTGAGAACCTTCACACCTTTATCTACATTTTTGCTCCGTGACGTTGGTCACAGGTAACGAATGATGCCTTGCATCGCCTCTGAAGGTGCCTGGATTTCTACCTTCAGAGGTTTCTTTTTCCAGCGCCTGCCGCCAACAATGAAACAGGTTAATTTTTCACCGCGCCACCGGTTCGGTAAAAAGCTGTGTCTGAGCGACACGCGCGCTGTTCTCTACTTTCGGCGTATTGACAGACTCACCGCTTATTTTTTAAACCATTAAGAACCTACTCTTCGCAGCGGCAAAAAAAATTGGTTTAAAAAATCAACATAATAAAACAGGGCGCGCCGCAAAATGCCATGAATGCATTATTTCCTTTGCTGCTTGTTTCTGATAGCCCATTTTAATCTCTGCGATAACGCGCAAAAATCATTTACTTTTTTAACAGGGTGATGGCGTTAGCGACTATATTATTATTGAACAGTACATCGTTTATTCGAGGCGGCTATGTTCCTTAACTATTTTGCGCTGGGTGTACTTATTTTTGTTTTCCTGATTATTTTTTACGGGATTATTATCCTGCACGATATCCCCTATCTGATTGCAAAATCACGCAACCATCCGCACGCCGATGCTATTCATGTGGCAGGCTGGGTAAGTTTATTTACGCTTCACGTAATCTGGCCCTTTTTGTGGATTTGGGCGACCTTATACCGCCCGGAGCGTGGCTGGGGCATGCAGCAAAAAGATGAAGCTGAGCTTGCGCAGTTGCAGCAACGGGTACAGGAGCTGGAGCGTAAGCTTGGCCATATTACACCACCGCCGCAGGAGTAAGAGATGGACTTGCTCATCATTCTCACTTATGTCGCCATCGCCTGGTCGATTTTTAAGATTTTCAAAATACCGGTAAATAAATGGACCGTGCCGACAGCGGCGCTCGGCGGCGTGTTTTTAATTGGCGCGCTTATTTTATTGATGAACTATAACCACCCTTATACTTACCTTGCTCAGAAAGCCGTGATCTCGGTGCCGATAACGCCGCAGGTTACGGGCGTCGTCACGAAGGTGACGGATAAACAGAATAAGCTGATAAAAAAAGGCGAAATGCTTTTTGAGCTTGATAAAGGCCGATATCAGGCCCGGGTGGAAAGATTACAGGCCGACCTGGTCACAGCAATACACAATATTCGCGCCCTGAAAGGACAATTAGATGAAGCTATCGCCAACACGTCGCGCATTACGGCGGAGCGAGATCGTTTATATAAAGATTACCAGCGCTATGTCAGGGGCAGTCAGGCGAGAGTGAATCCTTTCTCAGAAAGCGATATTGATAACGCGCGCCAAAATTATCTGGCGCAAGAGGCGCTGGTAAAAGCTTCCGTTGCCGAACAGGCGCAAATTCAGAGCCAGCTTGAGAGCACGCTCAACGGCGAACAGTCGCAGATTGTAAGCCTGCGGGCGCAACTGGCGGAGGCCACCTATAACCTCAACCAAACGGTGGTTCGCGCGCCTGGCGACGGCTATGTTACGCAGGTGTTAATTCGCCCGGGCACCTATGCCGCCGCCCTGCCGCTGCGTCCGGTGATGGTTTTCATACCCGAGCAAAAGCGGCAAATTATCGCGCAGTTCCGGCAAAACTCGCTGTTGCGTTTGCAGGCGGGCGATGAAGCGGAAGTGGTTTTTACCGCCCTGCCAGGTCAGGTCTTTGCAGGAAAACTGATTGAAATCCTTCCCGTGGTGCCCGGCGGCGCTTACCAGGCGCAGGGCACGTTGCAATCGCTCACCCTGCAACCCGGCAGCGATGGCGTGCTGGCGGTGATTGAGCTTGCACCTGATGCGGAGGTGGATGCCCTGCCGGATGGCATTTTCGCCCAGGTGGCTATCTATTCTCAGCATTTCACGCATGTGTCCGTCATGCGTAAAGTCCTGCTGCGAATGACCAGCTGGATGCACTATTTGTATCTTGATCATTAATATCCATCATTCATTCCTGCCATTCACAGGTAGTATTTACATTAAGGTTATTCTGGCGCGGGTGAAACAATGACGGTTCATGATCGGATAAATAACTAGCCTGCTAATAAAGGCGAGTCCCATAACGGGATTCGCCTTAAGCTTAATTTAATATTCAACCGTTAGTTGGCGGGAAATGCGCCCACGTCGGCGACCATTTCATCAATCGCGCTTTTTACATCGGCTTCAGTGATTTGCGTAGTGCTATTGGAAACCGAGCGGCCATAGCCTTTTCTTACCACTTTTAATACCGGCTTGTTTGTTGAAACGTCAATTGCTTCCGCCTCAATAAACAGCAATGCGTTTTGCGAACGCTTACCCGTTAACGCCATGGTGCCGGCGACCACAGCCGTGACAGGCAATACTTCATAAAATCTTACGTCTTTATTTTCTGCCGAAACGGCAGTGATGGCCGTTTTAAATATCAGCCCTCCCGGCTGGGGCTGCGGGACGAGCTGCAGGCGAGAGCCGACGGCGGTTTTCAAACGCTGCTCGGTATAGGAACGAATCTGCTCAAGCGTCTGGGCGCTAACCCGGCTGTCAGGCGTTGCGGCGGGATAATAAACAACGGGCGCGAAATAAACGCTTTGATAATTGCTGACGCGAAAATCGGGTGAAATCCAGCGCAAGACCTCGTGTCCTGAAGGCGTTTTCGCCGGTTTTAAGTCAGAATAATTTTGCAGGAATCCGGAGTACTGATTAGTTTCCGCAACCTTTGATGAGCAGCCTGCGAGCGCGCAGGTCAGTAATATTGCGCCCAGCCTTAGCGATAACTTCGTGGTGACGACCATGGTGCCTCCGAGTGATATTATTGCCGCGTTTATTTCACGTTGAAATTATAAAAGATGCATAAAAAACCAGAGGCCGACAATGGAAATATTTTTAAGAAACAGCGTGACAGTTCACAAACAACATTAACGATGTTGTCTTAATGACAAGGCGCTGGCTTACGCCGCGCGACGTTATTCTTACACGCGGCGTAACCCCTTTTTAAAAAGGACTCATGGGCAAATTAATGCTTTATCATCACATGCCTTACGACCGTGTAGTCCTCAAGCCCGTACATCGACATATCCTTGCCGTAGCCGGAGTGCTTCTGTCCGCCGTGCGGCATTTCGCTGACCAGCATAAAGTGCGTGTTGACCCAGGTGCAGCCGTACTGCAATCGCGCGCTTAAGCGGTGAGCGCGGCCTACGTCTTGCGTCCAGACAGAGGAAGCCAGTCCGTATTGCGAATCGTTCGCCCAGGCGAGCGCCTGCGCTTCGTCGTCAAACGGCGTCACGCTGACTACCGGGCCGAAAACTTCGCGCTGCACAATGGCGTCTTCCTGTTTCGCGCCGGCGATAACCGTCGGTTTAAAGAAATAACCCGGACCGTCGAGCTTCTCGCCGCCGGTCACCACCTTAACGTGGGGCAAGGCTTTGGCTTCGTTGACCGCCTTGCTTACGCGCTCCAGATGCGCCAGCGAACTGAGCGGGCCGAGTTCGGTGGTTTCCTCTTCCGGCGCGCCCTGCTTCAGGCTCGCCACCGCCGCGCCCAGTTTTTCCACCAGCTGCTCGTAAATGCCCTTTTGCGCGTAAATGCGACAGGCCGCCGTACAGTCCTGCCCGGCGTTATAGAAACCGAAGGTACGAATGCCCTCCACCACGGCGTCGAGATCCGCGTCGTCAAACACCAGCACCGGCGCTTTGCCGCCAAGCTCCATATGGGTGCGCTTAACGCCCGAGGCGGTGTGGCGGATGATGTGCTCGCCGGTGGCTATCGAGCCGGTCAGCGAAACCATGCGCACTTTCTCATGCCCGGTGAGCGGGTCGCCTACCGTCTGGCCGCGGCCAAACAGCACGTTGAGCACCCCTGGCGGCAGAATCTCTTTTGCAAGCTCCCCGAGCTTGAGCGCGGTAAGCGGCGTGATTTCAGAAGGTTTGATAACCACGCAGTTGCCCGCCGCCAGCGCCGGCGCCAGCTTCCAGGCCGCCATCATTAGCGGGTAGTTCCAGGGCGCGATGGACGCCACCACGCCTACCGGATCGCGGCGGATCATCGACGTGTGGCCGCTCAGGTATTCGCCCGCAGCAAGGCCGCTCAGGCAGCGCGCCGCGCCCGCAAAGAAGCGAAACACATCCACCACCGCCGGGATTTCGTCGTTAATGACGCAGTGCAGCGGCTTGCCGCAGTTTTGCGATTCAAGCTTCGCGAACGTTTCCGCGTTTTGCTCAATGGCGTCCGCAAGTTTGAGCAGCGCTTCGGCGCGTTCTTTCGGCGTGGTTTGCCCCCACTGCTCAAAGGCGGCGTCGGCGGCGTTAACCGCCTCGTCCACCTGCGCAGGCGTCGCTTCGGCAATCTCCAGCAGCACTTCGCCGGTTGCCGGGTTGTAAACGGGCAGCTTCTCCCCTTCGCCGCTCAGGAGTTTCCCGTTAATCAGTAGTTGATTCTGCATAGCGTTTTCCTTTGAACGAAAAGTTATTTACCGCCGCCGGCGACCATTTCGCCGTCGCGGGTCAGCCACCAGGCTGCCAGAATGGGGATCATTGTCACCAGCATAACCAACAGCGCCACCACGTTAGTCACCGGCACGTCGCGCGGTCGGCCAAGCTGGTTGAGCAACCAGAGCGGCAACGTGCGTTCATGCCCGGCGGTGAAAGTGGTGACGATAATCTCATCGAACGACAGCGCGAAAGCCAGCATGCCGCCCGCCAGCAGCGCCGTACTGAGGTTCGGCAGGATCACATGCCGGAAGGTTTGCCAGCCATCGGCCCCGAGATCCATCGAGGCTTCGACCAGGCTGTAGGCAGTGCGGCGAAAACGCGCAATCACGTTGTTAAACACGACCACCACGCAGAAGGTGGCGTGACCGACCACAATTGTCAGGAACCCTGGTTCAAAGTTTAGCGTTTTAAACGCCGTCAGCAGGGCGATGCCGGTAATTATCCCCGGCAGGGCGATAGGCAACAGAAGCAGCAACGAGATGGCGTTTTTACCAAAAAATTCCCGCCGCCAGAGCGCCGCCGCCGCAAGCGTGCCCAGCACCAGCGCAAGCGCGGTGGCAAGCGCCGCCACCTTCACGGAGAGCATTACCGCGTCGAGAATATCGGACCGCCCTGCCGCCACGCTGAACCAGTGCAGGGTGAAGCCTTTCGGCGGGAAGCTAAACGCGGCGTCTTCGGTGTTAAAGGCATAAAGCGCGATAATCACCAGCGGAAAGTGCAGAAAAATTACTCCGCCCCAGGCGGCGATTTTCAAAAACAGCGGCGGGCGTTCAGAGTGCATCGAAGGCTCCCAGGCGCTTCACAAACGCCAGATAAACGGCGATTAACACAATCGGCACGAGGGTAAAGGCCGCCGCCATCGGCATGTTGCCAATCGCCCCCTGCTGGGAATAGACCATATTGCCGATGAAGAACCCCGGCGGTCCCACCAGCTGCGGCACGATAAAGTCGCCCAGCGTCAGCGAGAAGGTGAAGATTGAACCCGCCGCCACGCCGGGGATGGAGAGCGGCAAAATGACATGACGGAAGGTCTGCGCCGGACGCGCGCCGAGATCCGCCGAGGCTTGCAGCAGCGAAGGCGGCAGCCGTTCAAGCGCCGCCTGAATTGGCAGGATCATAAACGGCAGCCAGATGTAGACGAAGACCAGAAAGCGCCCAAGGCCCGACGTAGAAAGGGTGTTGCCGCCGATGCCGGGTATGCCGAGCACGGCGTTAAGCGCCCCTTCCAGCCCCAGATGCTGTAAAAACCACTGCGCCACGCCGTCCCGCGCCAGCAGCAGCGTCCACGCGTAGGCCTTAACGATATAGCTCGCCCACATCGGCAGCATGACGGCGATATAAAAAAACGCTTTCATCTTGCCGCTGGTATAGCGCGCCATGTACCAGGCCATGGGATAGGCAAGAATGGCGCTGGCTATCGTCACCGCAATCGCCATCGTCAGGGTACGCAGGATGATGTCGTAGTTGGAGGGAATAAACAGCGCCTGCAGGTTGGCGAGCGTTAAGTCCGGCGTCACCGACATGGTGAAGTCGTCAAAGGTGTAAAACCCCTGCCAGAGCAGCGTCAGCAGCGACCCGAGATAGATAATGCCGAACCAGAGCAGCGGCGGCAGCAGCAGTAAAAACAACCACAGCGTCGGGCGCTGCCAGAGCAGCGTCGTGACGCGGCGCAGCACCCCTTCGCGAGACGTCGCGGGCATGACGGTCATCTCCATCTTACCCCTCCCCGCGCAGCGGGATCATCGCCTCGCGCGCCCAGGAGGCGGTCACTTGCTGGCCGATGCGAAAGTCCCCTTCGCTCAAGGCGCTGTGCAGGTTCGCCTGGCTTACCAGCAGTTTCTCGCCACTTGCAAGACGCAGCTCAAGCCGGGTAGCCGCGCCCTGATACTGGATCTCCTGCACGGTGCCGTTTACCTGAATCTCCCCGGCGTCGTTAAGCCGGATATGCTCCGGGCGCAGCGAAAACGCGCCCTCTGTACCGCACAGGCGCTGCACCAGCCCGTCGTCAAGCACGTTGGCGGTGCCGACAAACCCCGCCACGAACGGCGTGCGCGGGCGCATGTAAAGCGCGCGAGGGGAATCGACCTGCTCAATGCGGCCGTTATTAAAGACCGCCACGCGGTCCGACATCGACAGCGCTTCGCCCTGATCGTGGGTGACGAAAATAAAGGTGATGCCAAGCTCGCGCTGCAGTTTTTTCAGCTCGACCTGCATCTGCTCGCGAAGTTTTAAATCCAGCGCGCCGAGGGGTTCGTCCAGCAGCAGCACGCGCGGCTGGTTCACCAGCGCCCGGGCGATGGCCACGCGCTGGCGCTGGCCGCCGGAGAGCTGCGACGGTTTGCGCGAATGGGTGAAGCCGAGCGCCACCCGCTCCAGCGCCTCCTGCGCCTGGGCAAGCCGCGTTTTTTTCGCCACCCCTTTCACCATCAGCCCGTAGGCGACGTTTTCCAGCACCGACATGTGCGGAAAGAGCGCGTAATCCTGAAACACCGTGTTGACGTCGCGCTCCCAGGGAGGCAGCTCGCTCGCTTCGCGACCAAAAATGCGGATAGCGCCGCAAGAGAGTTGTTCAAAGCCTGCGATAAGCCGCAGGCAGGTGGTTTTGCCGGAGCCGGAAGGCCCCAGCATGGAGAAAAACTCGCCGTCTTTTATCTGGATGGTGACGCCGTCCACGGCGCGCACCTCGCCATACAGCCGGGAGACGTTATCAAACTCAACTGCGTACGACATAAAAAACTCCCGGGTTAACGGCCGCCCATAATGGCGATGTAGTCCTGCGTCCAGCGGCTGTAGGGTACGAATTTTCCGCCCTGAGCGACCGGCGTTTTCCAGAAGACGATTTTGTCGAAGAAGCCCATGCCGTTAGTCTCGCACCCTTTATCCCCAAGCAGCGTGCTGGCTTTGCACCCCTCCACCACGGCGGGCAGCGAGCCAAACCAGGCGGCGACATCCCCCTGCACTTTCGGCGTTAACGACCAGTTCATCCATTTATAGGCGCAGTTGGGGTGTTTAGCCTCGGCGTGCAGCATGGTGGTATCCGCCCAGCCGGTCACCCCTTCTTTCGGGAACACGGTGGCAATGGGCTGGCCTTCGTTTTTCAGCGCGTTCGCCTGATAGGGCCAGGCGCTGGAGGCCACCACCCCTTCGTTTTTAAAATCACTCATCTGTACCGTGGTGTCGTGCCAGTAACGGTGGATGAGCTGATGCTGATCGCGCAGCACTTTGAGCACCGCGTTGTATTGCGCTTCGGTGAGCTGGTAGGGGTCGGTAATGCCCAGATCAGGCTGTTTCGCCTTGAGATAAAGCGCGGCGTCGGCGATATAAATCGGCCCGTCGTAAGCCTGCACGCGTCCCTGATTGGTTTTGCCGTCCGGTAAATTCTGTTTTTCGAAAATCACCGCCCAGCTGTCCGGCGGCTGCGGGAAGGTTTTGGTGTTATACATCAGCAGGTTCGGCCCCCACTGGTAAGGGGTGCCGTAAACCTTGCCGCCCACGTTAAACCAGTCGCCTTTCACCAGACGCGGATCGACGTTTTTCCAGTTCGGGATAAGCGCGGTGTTAATGGGCTGCACGCGTTTGCCCATAATGAGGCGCAGCGAGGCGTCGCCGGAGGCGGTCACCAGGTCATAGCCTCCTTTCGCCATCAGGCTGACCATCTCATCTGAGGTGGCGGCGGTTTTTACGTTTACCTTGCAGCCGGTCTCTTTCTCAAAGCCGGTGACCCAGTCGTAATTTTTATCCGTCTGCCCGCTTTCGATGTAGCCCGGCCAGGCGATGATATCGAGGCGGCCCTCGCCCTGGCCGATTTCTTTGGGAGGTTCTGCGGCCTGGGCGGTGAGCACGGTCAGGCACAGCGCAGAGAGCGTGCTAAGCGCGAAAGATTTGCTCATGGTTCTCTTACTCCTGTCTGAATTAATTAGCCGGCCGCCTTGCCGTAAAAATATCTCCCGAAATAAACATATACGTAGCGAAGAGGTTTCTCTCGCTGGGTGTAAAGATTTTGTTAAGGATGTGACAAGCCGCGCACTCTTTGTTCTCTACGAAGAAAGTTGCAGAAATAAGTGGGCGCTTTTTCAGAGTGTAGACAGTGGGTTAGCTTTGTGAAGCCTTTTTAGAAAACTATCAGAATTCCCTATGACCGGGTTAACAAGCCGCGTAAAAAAAATAATAAAACGGCTCTCAACCCTTATTTTTTAATTATTTCCTCAGCAGGAATAACCTCTTCATGAAATGAGAAAACCCGGCCATGACGGATTAATAATGACCGGGTTTATTTAATAAAGGGCGTCAGGCGCTAAGCGGCGTGCGCGCTGATATCGCCTGGCGAATAAGCTCGGCGAGCCGGATAGCCGCCTGCTCTTCCCGCTCGCCCCAGGCCCATGACGTATTGAAGCGAAAGAAATTGTGCCAGGTATCGCTGGTAGAGAACATGCGTCCCGGCGCGATGCTTATCTGGTGGCGCAGCGCCTGCTCTCCCAGTTCGCCGGCGTCCAGCCCGGGGGGAAGCTCAATCCAGAGAAAATAGCCGCTTTCACTGCGGTGAATGCGCACCTCGGCGGGCAGATGGCGGCGCAGCGCCTGCCAGGCCTGCTGCTTGCGCTCGGCGAGCTGGCGGCGCAGGCGGCGAAGATGCGCGTCGTAGCGCCGGGTGGCGAGGTAATCCACCAGCGCCATCTGCATCGGCGAGCTGGTGGAAAGCGTGCTCATCAGTTGAAGCTGCTGAATTCGCCTGGCGTGCCTGCCCGCCGCCACCCAGCCGATGCGAAACCCCGCCACCAGACATTTCGAGAACGACGAGCAGTGCAGCGTTATCCCCTGCTCATCCCAGGCGCGGGCGGGCAGCGGCTTGTCGCGTCCGTAGTAAAGCTCGCTGTAAACGTCGTCTTCGATCAGCGCCACATTGTGCTGCGAAAGCAGCGCCACCAGCTTTTGCTTTTTTTCCGGGCTTAAGGTGAAACCGAGCGGGTTTTGCGCGTTGGTCATCAACCAGCACGCTTTTACCGGGTAGTCGTTCAGCGCCTGGGCCAGCGCGTCAAGGTCGATGCCCTCTTCTGCATCGGTCGCCACCGACAGCGCCTTGAGACGCAGCCGCTCCAGCGCCTGCAATGCGCCGTAAAAACAGGGGTTCTCGACAATGACCCAGTCGCCCGGCTCCGTCACGGCCTGAAGGCTCAGGTTGAGCGCTTCAAGCGCGCCTGCGGTAATCACTATCTCTTCCGGCGAAACATTCACCCCCTGCTGGGCGTAGCGGCGGGCGATAGCGTGACGCAGCGCCTCGTTGCCCGGCGGCAGGTTTTCGATAACGCTCATGGCGTTGGCGTATTTACTGACATTCGCCAGCGACCGGTTGAGCTGGGCGAGCGGAAAGAGACGCGGGTCCGGAAAAGCGGAGCCAAAAGGCACCACCGAGGCATCGGTGCTCGCCTGCAAGACATCGAAGATATAGGTGTTGATATCCACCTGCTCGTCACGGCGTATCTGCTCGGGCGGCTGCGGCACGCGGGCCTGGGGCTGCGGCGCGACATAGTAGCCCGACTGCGGCCGGGCGACGATGACGCCCTGGCTTTCCAGCATCTGGTAAGCGTGGCTTACCGTCATCAGGCTCATGCCGCTGCTGGCGACCTGTTCGCGCAGGGAGGGCAGCCTGTCTCCCGGGTGCCAGACGCCGAGGGCTATCTGGTCGATTATCTGCTGCACCAGCCGTTGATACTTTTTCATGCTCACCTCCCTGCGACGGGAGCCAGTGGTAACAAAGAGTTAACGAGTATAAAGCAACTGCCTGCCGCTTGGTTAGATCAGCTGCGTAAAATCGCAACTTTTTAATTAACTGTTATAGTCAAATAGCGCCATTCTGTTTCTGCAAGTTTCTGCTGCCCCTGAGTACCCTTTGTCGCAGACAACGTTATGTCATGAGGTGTGCATGTTTGGTTTAGACGCGTTTATCCTGGCAAGGATTCAGTTCGCCTTTACTGTCTCTTTCCATATTATTTTCCCCGCCATTACCATCGGGCTCGCCAGCTATCTGGCGGTGCTGGAGGGCTTATGGCTCAAAACGAATAACCCGGTATGGCGTTCGCTTTACCATTTTTGGGTCAAGATCTTCGCCGTAAACTTCGGGATGGGCGTGGTCTCCGGGCTGGTGATGGCTTATCAGTTTGGTACTAACTGGAGCGGCTTCTCGCAATTCGCCGGCAGTATTACCGGCCCGCTGCTGACTTACGAGGTGCTGACCGCCTTCTTCCTCGAGGCGGGCTTTCTGGGTGTCATGCTGTTTGGCTGGAACAAAGTGGGGCCGGGGCTTCACTTTCTCGCCACCTGCATGGTGGCGCTCGGCACGCTGATGTCGACCTTCTGGATCCTCTCCTCCAACAGCTGGATGCATACGCCGCAGGGCTATGAGATCCATAACGGCCAGGTGGTGCCGGTGAACTGGTTCGAGGTGGTCTTTAACCCCTCTTTCCCCTTCCGCCTGCTGCATATGTCGATAGCGGCTTTCCTTAGCAGCGCGCTGTTTGTTGGCGCGTCCGCCGCCTGGCATCTGCTGCACGGCAACAACACGCCGGCGATCCGCAGAATGTTTTCCATGGCGCTGTGGATGGCGCTTATCGTCGCCCCTATACAGGCGTTCGTCGGCGATATGCACGGCCTGAATACGCTTAAGTATCAGCCAGTAAAAATCGCCGCCATTGAGGGACACTGGGAAAACCCGCCGGGCGAAGCGACGCCGCTGCTGCTCTTCGGCCTGCCTGATATGGAAGAGGAGCGCACGAAATACGGTCTGGAGATCCCCAAACTCGGCAGCCTCATCCTGACCCACAGCCTGGACCAGCAGGTGCCGGCGCTGAAAGATTTCCCGAAAGAGGAGCGGCCTAACTCCACCATCATTTTCTGGTCGTTCCGCATTATGGTCGGCATGGGGCTGCTGATGATTCTGATGGGCGTGCTGAGCCTGTGGCTGCGTCATAAAGGCACGCTTTACCGCTCAAGGCCTTTTCATCACTTCGCCCTGTGGATGGGACCCGCCGGGCTGGTGGCGATACTGGCGGGCTGGGTGACCACCGAGGTGGGCCGTCAGCCCTGGGTGGTCTACGGCCTGCTGCGCACGCGGGACGCCGTCTCCGGCCACAGCGATTTGCAGATGAGCCTGAGCCTGTTGACCTTTATCGTGGTCTATTCGGCGGTCTTCGGGGTGGGATACTACTACATGGTGCGGCTGATTAAGAAAGGCCCGGAGCCTGTGGATCACCTGCCCTCTTCCACAACCGGTACACCGGCGCGCCCGCTCTCTGCGGCTGGCGAATCTCTGGAACAGGAGAAACCGTAATGGGTATCGATCTCTCTTTAATCTGGTTTGTGATAATCGTTTTCTCCACGCTGATGTATATCGTGATGGACGGGTTTGATCTGGGCATCGGCATTCTGTTTCCTTTTGTGCGCGACCCGCACGACCGCGACGTAATGGTAAACACCGTGGCGCCGGTCTGGGATGGCAACGAAACCTGGCTGGTGCTGGGCGGCGCGGGGCTGTTTGGTGCTTTCCCGCTGGCCTACGCGGTGATTATCGACGCCCTGACCATCCCGCTGACGCTGATGCTGATTGGCCTGATCTTCCGCGGCGTAGCGTTTGAATTTCGCTTTAAAGCGGTCGCCGCGCACCGCGCCTTCTGGGACAAATCGTTCGTTTGCGGTTCGATTCTCGCCACCTTCTGCCAGGGCATCGTGGTGGGCGCGGTGCTGAACGGTTTTTCCGTGACGGGCCGACGCTTTAGCGGCGGCGCGCTTGACTGGCTGACGCCGTTTAACCTCTTTTGCGGGGTCGGTCTGGTGGTGGCCTATGCGCTGCTGGGCGCAAGCTGGCTGGTAATGAAAAGCGAAGATCCGCTGTTAAGCCGCATGCGCAGCGTGGCGAAAACGCTGCTGCTGGCGCTGCTGGTAGTGCTGGCCATCATCAGCGCCTGGACGCCGTTCGCGCATGCCGCCGTGGCGCAGCGCTGGTTCTCCTTGCCGAACCTCTACTTCCTGCTGCCGGTGCCGGTGCTGGTGGTGCTGTTCAGCCTTGGGCTCTGGCGCCGCCTGAGCAACCCCACCAGCCATACGCTGCCGTTCGTGCTGACGCTGGGGCTGATTTTCTTAGGGTTTAGCGGGCTTGGCATCAGCATCTGGCCGAATATTATTCCGCCTGATATTACCCTTTGGGAAGCCGCCGCGCCGCCGGCAAGCCAGGGCTTTATGCTGGTGGGCGCGCTGCTGATCCTGCCGGTTATCCTGATGTATACCTTCTGGAGCTATTACGTGTTTCGCGGCAAAGTGCAGCACGGGGAGGGTTACCATTGATGGCTTCGTCAACGCCTTTATGGAAACGCCTGCTGTGGATGGCGGCAATCTGGGCCGCCAGCGTGCTGGCGCTCACGGCGGTTTCGATGGTATTCCGCATGCTGATGACGGCGGCGGGGTTGAAAACACATTAATGCGAAGGGGGCCAGGCCCCCTTCATCTTGTTAAGAGGGCCAATGACGCGCGGTTATCTCAGGGAAAGAGCACGCTTGAAGCGACAGCCGCGCTCGTAACAGGGGGATTGCGCGTCGCCTTCAGCAGCTTCTGGTAGTCGTTGATTATCACAGGCGAAGCCAGCAATGCATAATAATAGGCACAGGCCCAGTTAGGGTAAAATTCAGGGTTTTCATCAAGCGACAAGCCTGCTATTAGCCGTTGCGTATTGTACTGACGCTGGCAATGCTCTTGCACGCTGAAGTGCATTTTTTTACTGTTCGCCTGCTCTATCATATCGAGTAACTCACGCTCTTGCTTTTGGCAGTAGGCCACCATATAAGCCGGGATATCCAGGGCGGTAATATGGCGCTTTATCCTCTCTTTTAATTTATCTGTCACCGCGCCACTAATGTTAATCGAGGGTGTGTAGGCGATAGCATCGCTATTGGCCCTCATCTCAATTTTAAAACCTAACCGGGATAACTCGTCGACAAACTTGGGGTGAATAAAGAAGCAGCCCTTATCGGGCAGCATATAATAGCGATTGCTTTTCTTGCTGGCGCACTGCTGACACTGCGGCACCAGATTATCCGGATAAAGCGCAAATTCCGGCCAGTGTGACTCAGGAACAAAATGGTCCAGGGTATTTGGTCTGACAGGGTTGCCACAGTATGGGCACTCCCTCATTTTGTTTTTATTGCGTAAATCATAAAATATGGCTTTAAGCTTAGCGGGCGGCCACTTATAAAAATCCATTAATAGTTTTTTCTCGGCGGTGAACTCGCCGTTAGCCTGGAGATAGATACTTTTCGCCGGTTGCTTATCGAAGTTATCTATTATTCCCTTGTAGTCGCCATAACGCGTGAGTAACTGCTGCTCAATAGCCTTGAGCTTTGCGCGTTCCTCTTTATCTGATTCAATCGCCAGCGTTAACCAGTCGCTGCCGCTACTTGTGCGCAGTTCAGTGAGATTCTTCATCGTTATTTTTCAGTTTCCACGGTGTGTCGCTGCGTTTAGATAATAAATAGAGTTGGCCTGAAGATCCCACCTCTTGATAAAGTTCCGCAATCGCTTCGTCCAGCGAACCGTAGGCGGCTACCTTTTTATCAATCTCGTCTTCAAACGGCTTTTTCTGGTAATAGTCGTTGAACGCCTCGCCAATAATCTTTTCCAGCGACGCGGCAAAGGTTTCGCTTTGCGGTTTCACGGCGCGGGTCGCGGACTTATCATCCTCTTCTTTTTGCCCCTGCTGCAATATCGTTACCCTGTCGCTGTGCGTTTCCCGTACCATCAGCGCGGAATGCGTGGCAATCAGCGCGTAAGAGCGCGTTTCGCTCAGCAACGACTTGAGCATATTGATGAGCCCGATCTCAAGCTCAGGATGCAGGTAAAGCTCTGGCTCATCCAGCACCACCAGCGTTTCGTCAACGATTTCCGCAATCAGCGGCGGGATGAGGTAAGTGTAAATACGTTGCCCTGCGCTGAGTTTAATCGCTTCGCCGTTGCGTAAAAAAATTAACCCGGCCGTCAGATCTATTTTTGAAAAATCGATATTCTCTTGATGAACAGAAACCAGACTCTCTTCGGCAGAGATAAACGCGATATCGTCAAATTTCAGCGCAAGGCCAAGTGTGTCGGTAAGGAGTGTGAAGCGCGAGGGTCGATTCCAGCGTTTATTAACGGCGTCGTAGTCAAGAATCGTTTTTAGCGCTGCCGCCGCTTGCTGCATCGGCCAGGTTTTATCAAACTGCCCCTGCGGATTTTTAAAGCCGATGTACGTATAGGAGTCCAGCATCTCTTTCTGGCGTTTGAGTTTATCCTCATTGGAATCCTGCACATCGCCGGCAGCATTATCTTTTAAGTCAATATACTGCTGTTGCGTATAAAACTCCTCGAAAGGGCTGTATGCCGCCACCACCACCTTCAGAAATTTTCCTTTTACTTCAGGCGTGGGCTTTAGTCCCGTCGCGCTATCAATGACTTCCTGCAAGATACGGGTTTTACCCAGGCCGTTTTTGCCAATCAGCACATTAATATTGCTGCGGTTAATGCTGAAGTTTCTGGCAAAAACGAATTCAATACAGTCAAACGACGCAGGTAAATGCATCCCGCTTAATGTTATATCCGCGGGGCCGCTATCGATACCCTGCGCGATATCCATCCCTTTTTCCAGCAGCGCCTCAGCGGTGGTGGTATTGCGCATGAGCGCTAATTCGTAACCATTCCACTGTTGCCAGCCCTGAATTCCTCTCTCTTTTAAAAAGCTGGCGTCGCAGAGCGATTGCAGAACCTGCGTCGCAGAAATAGCGTAATGCGTTCTCAGGTAATTAATGTTTTTATAAAAATCGATTTTTGTGCCAAGCGAGACTACGTTGTCTGACGACATAAGCGACGTGATATTCCAGACTGAATCCGCCTGCACGCGACCGCTGCGAAAATACTCTGCGGTAACGGGATTATCCCTGTGCAGTATTTTCGTCATGCCCACCCGCTCCTGGTACGCCTGCTTTTTGTAATAGAGCCCAAACAGCACTTCATGACCAAAATCGTTCCAGGGTCTGGCGTAGCCGGAGATAGCGTTATCTGGCACAAGGTATAAACCATCCTCTTGCGCCAGCGTTGTTTTTTCAGAAAAGAAAATGTTCAGCTTTGCCACGGTAGCGACCCCAGTTTTGTTTTGCCAAAGCCTACTGCAGATGCCCCGTTACAACAACTTACCGATTCAAGTGGGAAAATAAGCGTAAGAACAACGTTTTCACCTGATGCAGCCAGGGTCTCTCGCCTTGCCCCTCTCCCACCCCCTCCGCTATCCTTTCCACTCTTTTTTACAACGGAGCCTGTGAAATGCATTATTTACTGCTCGGCGTCGCTATTATTTGCGAAGTTATCGCCACCACCTGCCTTAAGCTCTCCGACAGCTTTACGAAACTGTTGCCGAGCATCGCCACCGTGGTCTTTTACGCGCTGTCGTTCTACTGCCTGACTTTTCCCATGCGCACGCTGCCGACCGGCGTCATTTATGCCATCTGGTCAGGCGTCGGCATTGTGCTGATTGGTGTGGTGAGCTGGCTGCTGCTTGGGCAAAAGCTGGACTGGCCGGCAATTATCGGCATGGCGCTGATTATTGCGGGCGTGCTGGTGATAAACCTCTTCTCCCGCTCCGTGGCGCACTAAGCACAGCGCGGTTAAACCCGCATGCAACAAAGACGATTGCCGTGGAAACTTTGCATTCCTGACACGCCTTTTCATCGCTTTTAAATTCGCAATAATAACCAGACGTTATTATTGCGATAGTGCGCGCACCGCTGATTAGAAAGGGACACAAAGAAATGCTAAAGAAGGCGTTAAGCGCTCTGCTGCTTTGCGGCGCGCTCTTTTCCGGACAATATGCCGCCCACGCGGGCGCACATGAATTCTTTAATGTGAAGAACCCCGACTCGCAGTTGCGCCATGAAGCAGACAGCGATGAAATTCGTGCCGCCGCGCAGGAATCTGCCGATACCCTGCGCGAGCATCACGGCTGGTTCAGCTCACGCAAGCCTGGCCGCCACGCGCAATAAAAAAGCCCGCTTTCGCGGGCTTTTTCGTCAGGCGTTTTTACGCTTCGGCAGGGTTTTCAGCAGCTCGTCAGGGCTGATGGATGCCACCACGCTGCCGGGCTGCGGCATTTTCAGGATATGATTTTTAATTTTGCCGACCACGTGCATTTCACACGGTTTGCAGTCGAACTTCAGCGTCAGCACTTCGTCGCCATGCACCAGCTGCATCGGCGTCGCCTTCCAGCTCTTGATATTGCCCTTCGCCTGTTTCGGGCAGAGGTTGAAGGCAAAACGCAGACAGTGTTTGGTGATCATCACCGGCACGTCGCCTTTCTCTTCATGCGCCTCGTAGGCGGCATCGATAAGCTGCACGCCGTAACGCTGGTAGAAATCGCGCGCTTTCTGGTTGTACACGTTAGAAAGGAACGTCAGGTGCGTTTCGGGGTAAACTGGCGGCGGTACGGAAACCGGCTTACGGCGCCCGCGCTGGTAATTCGCCAGACGCGCGTCGTCCAGCGCGTCCATCGCTTCGCGGCGCAGCGGGTTCAGCAGGCTGTTTGGCACAAACAGCGCGCCCGGCAGCGAAACAGTGATATTTCGGGCGTAATAGATAGTCTGTCCGAGTTTCGCCAGCCCCTCTTTGAGGTTCGCCATTGCTTTCTCGGCGTTGTTCGCCACGTCGAACTGCCCTTCCAGCGTGCGGGTTACGCTCACGCCATCTTCACTGGTGACGGTCAGGATAAGCTGCTCCTGCCAGCCGCCCAGCTCGATATCCACCCCCACGCGACGCTCGCTGGAGGTTTTTAGCAGCGCCTGCTGCCAGTTGTGGTCCAGGTTGCGGTTCAGACGATGAGGCGGACGCAGGGTTTTCAGCGCCTCCGGCATCTCGTTCGGGAAGACGCGGTAGCGGTTTTCCCCGGTTTTCTCCGCCACGTTCACGCGAAAACCCACCACTTCGCGTTTGATCATCACGTTCAGGCCATCGCCGTTCGCCAGCGGCTCCGTCGTTTCCACGTCCAGATGATCTTTACCCACCTTCAGCACGTCGCCCACCGGCAGGCCGACAAACGTCGGCGTATCGAACGCGCCGATATCGATTTTACGGGCGTTGACGAAGTAATCGGTGCTGCCGCGATGGAACGTTTTTTCGGTGGAAGGCACAAAATAGTGCGCGGTGTTGCCTGCAGAAGCGCGCGCCAGGTCGCCGCGGTCTTCAATAATCGCATCCAGCATCTGGCGGTAGTGGGCGGTGATGTTCTTCACATAGCTCATGTCTTTGTAGCGCCCTTCAATTTTGAAGGAACGCACGCCCGCGTCGATAAGGGCCGCCAGGTTCGCGGTCTGGTCGTTGTCTTTCATCGACAGCAGATGTTTTTCATATGCCACCACGCGGCCCTGATCGTCTTTCAGCGTATAAGGCAGACGGCAAGCCTGGGAGCAGTCGCCGCGGTTAGCGCTGCGCCCGGTTTGCGCGTGAGAAATATAGCACTGGCCGGAATAAGCGACGCACAGCGCGCCGTGGATAAAGAATTCGATAGTCGCGTCAGCCGCGTCGTGGATAGCCTGAATCTGGTTCAGGTTAAGCTCGCGCGCCAGAACAATCTGCGTAAAACCGGCATCGGCAAGGAACTTCGCCTTTTCCGGCGTGCGGATATCGCACTGGGTGCTGGCGTGCAGCTCAATCGGCGGAATATCCAGCTCCAGAATGCCCATATCCTGCACAATCAGCGCATCCACGCCGGTCTGGTAGAGATCGGTAATCAGCTTTTGCGCGGGCTCCAGCTCGTTGTCATGCAGAATCGTGTTCAACGTGACAAACACTTTCGCGCCGAAGCGATGGGCGAACGGCACCAGCTCGGCGATATCCTTCAGGCTGTTGCTGGCATTATGGCGCGCGCCAAAGCCGGGGCCGCCGATATAGACCGCGTCTGCGCCGTGCAGAATGGCCTCACGGGCGATGCTGGCGTCACGGGCGGGGCTGAGCAGTTCGAGATGATGAGATTGCAGGCGCATAAATTTTGTTCATTATTGGTCATGGAAAGGCGGCTATTGTAGTCAGAACCCCGGCAGATCAGAAATAGTTTCGCCGCCTGGCTTTACGGGCTATTGCACAGGGCGGCAAAGCATGGGCGGATTTGTTATTTCCTGCGGGAAAGCGCGGTGGGTATGCTGAGGCGGTATTCCTGATTGTTCACCTCAGTATCGCTAGTCGTTGTAGTTTGTCGTTGTCACTTGCCGCAAGCTTGCTTGCGGTTTTTTTTATGCCGTTTTCACGTAATGGATGAGCGAGTGAAAGCGCACCGGCAGCGCGCTGGCGTTGCGGTAAGCGTGCGGCTCATCGCCCCGAAACCGCAGCCCTTCGCTAGCGGCAAGGCGTTGCCAGCGCCCCTGGGTTTGCATCTCCAGTTCGCCTTCTATCACCACCACGTGCTCAATCACCCCGCTTTCGTGCGGCGTGGATTCGCTGACGGCGCCCGGCGCAAGCGTGATGGCGAAGAGCTCAAAGCGCAGCGCTTCATCCCAGGGGAAGAGCGGCGTGACGATCATCGCCTGCTGCTGCGGATCGTAGGCGGTGGGCGCGTGCGCGGCGGGCGGCGCGATAAAGAGCGAAAACGGCACGTTGAAGCCAGTGGCGATTTTCCAAAGCGTCGCCACCGTCGGGCTCGACTCGTTGCGCTCTATCTGCCCGAGCATCGCTTTTGAAACGCCGGTGAGTTCCGCCGCCTGCGTCAGGCTCAGGCTACGGCTCAGGCGCAGGGTTTTCAGCGTGGCGGCAAGATAAGTGGCGATATCCATAAGGTGGCTGGCTTCCAGGGCGGGTTGATGAGGCGTTAACGATACCACTGCGCCGCAGTCTGCTTCCAGCCCGCTGGCAACCCTCGCCGCCGTGCCGCCCTTTTTCACGTGTCGTTTACCCCGCCACGTCTTTTACTGACCAGTCAATAAACGTAAATCTTTTGGCGCAAAAACAATGACGAAAAAAATATATTTTTACCTTACAGACGCTTCAGGGAAATTATTCCCTCTGCCGCTTAAGGCGGCGGGCTATTATTCTTACGCATGATAATTCGACTGCTATAGTTAGTTACTCATGCGCGCGCAATTACTTTTACTTCGCGGCGCGTTTATGCAATGAAGCGATGACTCTCAGGAGGTTGGTATGACTGAGAACAGAATCCGTTCAGAAAACTCTGCCGGGTACGCACCTCTGCCGCTGCACGCCGGCGGGCGGCGCGGCAATAAAGATGGCGTTGGCTACAAAAATACCCATGAAAGATCGGTCGATGCGGGGCAAAAAGCGGGTAAAACAACGCCTCCGCCAAACGATCCGCCCCAGGAGCGTAAATAAACCCCGGCAAGGGATTGCCCGTCTTATTATTAGTATTCAACTGAATAAGCCTGACGATAATTCCGCCGTAACCAAAAAACGTTATCCGAGTAATATTGCCGTTTGCCCTGCGATTTATTTCCCGCTCCGCCTGTTTTTTGCAAATAAACGCCTGGCGACGCGTAGCTGCTGAAAGTCAGCCCGGATTGTGCGTTATAACGCACAATGTTATTCTGCATGGACGTTATAACGCACAGTGGAGCTTTCATGCGTCAGTTTTCTCTTCCTCTTCCCACCGTACTGGCGGGATTCGTGGCGGTGCTGGTCGGTTACGCCAGTTCCGCCGCTATTATCTGGCAGGCCGCGGCGGCGGCGGGCGCGAACATCGCGCAGATTGCGGGCTGGATGACGGCGCTCGGTATCGGCATGGGCGTCAGCACGCTTGCCCTGAGCCTTTGGTATCGCGCGCCGGTGCTGACGGCCTGGTCTACGCCCGGCGCGGCGCTGCTTGCCACCAGCCTGCAGGGCAGCACGCTGAATGAGGCGGTGGGCGTCTTTCTCTTCGCCAATCTGCTGATTGTGCTTTGCGGCGTGACGGGGTTATTTGCACGGCTTATGAAAATTATCCCGCCCTCGCTTGCCGCCGCGATGCTGGCCGGCATTCTGCTGCGCTTTGGGCTGCAGGCCTTCAGCGCGATGGAAGATCATTTCTGGCTGTGCTGCAGCATGCTGGCCGTGTGGCTCGCGGCGAAAGCGCTGATGCCGCGCTATGCCATTGTGGCTGCGCTGCTGGCGGGGCTCGCGGTTTCCTGGCTTGGCGGCGAAGTAGATAGCGCCGCGTTGCACTTCAGCGTGGCGGCGCCCGCCTTTACCGCGCCTGAATTTACATTCGCTTCACTGACCGGCATTGGTCTGCCCTTTTTCCTGGTGACCATGGCGTCACAAAACGCGCCGGGGCTTGCGACCATGCAGGCGGCGGGCTACCGCTTACCTGTCTCGCCGCTTATGGCGATGACCGGCGGGCTGGCGATGCTGCTGTCGCCCTTCGGCGTCTTTTCCATCTGCATCGCCGCCATTACCGCCGCTATCTGCCAGAGCCCCGACGCCCATCCGGATGTCCACAGGCGCTGGCTCGCGGCGGCGGCAGCGGGCGTTTTTTACCTGCTGGCGGGCCTGTGCGGCGCTTCAATTACCTCACTGCTTGCCGCATTGCCGCTGCCCTGGATACAGACGCTTGCCGGGCTGGCGCTGCTTGGCACCATCAGCGGCAGCCTGCACCAGGCGCTGGTGAGAGAAAACGAGCGCGACGCGGCGATTATTACCTTTCTGGTGACCGCGAGCGGCGTGACGCTGCTGGGCGTCGGCTCGGCATTCTGGGGGCTGATGGCGGGCGGAATAAGCTACGCGGTGCTGGCAACGACACGCCGTGGCCCGGCGTTAAAACAAGAGAAACAGGTATGAAAAAGGGAGCCGCGGCTCCCTTTTATTTTATTTGCTGTCGCCGCTTTTTGTATCAAACAGGGCGGCGTCGGCGGCCATGTCGTCCACCACCTGCTTAAGCGTTGCCAGGGTCATCGGCGTTTTTTCATTGTTGAGCGTTTCGCCTTCGCCCTTGCGCACGACTTTCACCACCGGCTTGTTGGTGGCCGCGTCAATCAGTTCGCCTTCAAAATAGAGATGTGTATCCATGGTGCGGTGCCCGGTCGCCATCTGCGTGCCCGCCACCAACAGCGCCACCGGCACCACTTCATAGAACTGAAGCCCTTCTTTGCTGCTGTCCACGCCAGTGATGGCGCCGCGGAAGATAAGGCTGCGCGGCCCCGGCGTTGTCACCAGCGGTTTGCGCTGCTGCGCGGCGGTTTTCAGCTTATTGTTGGTGTAATTGAGCAACCCATCCAGCACCTGCTGCCCCACCTGGGTTGTCGGGCGGGCTTCGGGGTAGAAGGTCACGGGGTTATAGACAATGCTGTCGTAACTGGCGCTGTTAAAGGCAGGGTCCACCCAGCGAAGCACCGGTTTGCCGGTCGCCGATTTCGTTTCCTGCAGGCTGGAGTAATCTTTTAAAAAACCGGAATAGTTTTCAGGCTCAGCCACTTTTGACGCGCAGCCAGCCAGAACCAGCAGCGAAGAAAGCAATGTCGCCTTAATAAAACATTTATTACGCATTTTTTGTTCCCTGTTATGACGAATTAACCGGGACGTTATAGCAAAAGCGCGGCGGGATTACGGCGTAATAATGCGGTTTACTGATAAATTCAGGCTAACTGAATACTTTCAATGCAGCCAGATTTATTTAATTAATAAATCAAAATAACACATTCACAAAAACAATAAATATGGCGGGCACGCAAGGGCTTGCCCGCCCTGCCATTATGCTTTTCTGGCAAGAAGCGTGGCGAAACGCAGTTTAATGCGGTTGCCATTTTCATCCGTTTTATGAAGCTCGCCCGGGTTCTCGTTATATTTAATCAGTTCCCAACCGGCGTAATAGTTTTTTAATTCCCCTTCACTAAACGCGAAAGGAAACCCGACATTACAGGGGTAATCTTCAGTATTCATCGCCGCCACAATCAGGTTATATCCGCCCGGTTTCGTGCAACGCTGCATATTTTCTATCAGCCGTGGAATGGTGGCGGGCGACAGAAACATCAGCACTACGGTAGAAAGGATAAAGTCATAGTCGCCGTCAAAGGTCATGGCGTTCAGGTCGGCGATATCCGCCTTCAGGTTAGCCAGAGATTCCGCTTCAATAATGCGTTGCAGATTCGCAATGCTCATCGGGTTTTTGTCCCATGCGGTCACGTCAAAGCCGCGCGCCGCCAGATAGAGACTGTTGCGCCCGTTGCCGCAGCCGAGATCGAGCGTTTTGCCCGGCTGCACATAGCGCACGGCGTTCAGCACTTCTGAATGGGTGGCGGTCAGGCCATATTTTTCAGTGAAATAATTTTCGTCGCGAATAGTCATTACGAGGGTTCCTGCGTCGTTTCTAAGATGTATTTGATCTGCATTTTAAGGAAGCGGGCAGCGCGCCGCCAGCGCTAAAAACTCTGCTACGTTTATTGCAGAGCGTGATGAGGAAAGCGGAACCATGAGCAAATATGAGCTGGGCCACGAAATACGTAAGTTTACCTGGTCTGAAGGGGGCGAGAAAAAGAGCGTTGATCTGCGCCAGATCCGCGCCCTGCGCGACTTTGCCGATGTTAAAGCCGGCGCGCCTGGCGGCTGGGTGGAGGATGACGCCAGCCTCAGCCAGCAGGGCGACTGCTGGATCTACGATGAAAACAGCGTGGTGTTTGGCGGCGCCAGAGTCAGCGGCAACGCGCGCCTCACCCAGCCCTGCGATATTCGCGACGGCGCTAAAATCAGCGATAACGCCTGGATTGACCACGCGCAGATAAGCGACCATGCCCACGTCAGCGGCAACGCCATGGTGCAACGCTCCCAGGTGCGGGGCGAATGCCACATCTTCGGCGAAGCGCGGGTGATGAACGGCAGCCTGGTGCTGGCGGCGAAAGGGTTGACGCCCGATCGCGAGCAACAATTGCATATCTACGGGCACGCAACGGTCAATGCTTCCCGGGTGGTGCATCAGGCGCAAATCTATGGCCATGCGCTGCTCAGCTACGCCTTTGTTGAGCATCGGGCGGAGGTGTATGAAAACGCCATGCTGGAAGGCAACGAAGAGAATGATGTCTGGGTATGCGACTGCGCGCAGGTTTACGGCAACGCCCGCATCGTGGCGGGAAAAGGCGAAGAGGATGTGCCGACGCTTCGCTACAGCGCGCAGGTTTACGGGCATGCCGTCGTGGAAGGCAACTGCGTGCTTAAGCACCATGTGGAAGTTTTTGACCACGCCCGCCTCTCAGGCGGCCCGCTGATGCTGGACGACGGCGCGCGCATTTTCGGTAACGCGCAAATCAAAGGCAACGTGCTGATTGAAGATGGCGTGCAGGTTTTTGATAACGCCGTCGTCGAAGCTTACAACGGCGACCCGCTGCATCTGCGGGGGCGCAGAACCCTCAACGGCGACCAGCATATTACCCGCACCCCGATGCTGGGCGCGCTCTAGCGCCGCTTGTCGACGATCAGAGCATAGATGTTCTGATCGTAAAACTGGCCGTTGAGGTATTCCGCCTCTTTCAGCGTGCCCTCCAGCCGGAAGCCGTTGCGCAGGGCCACGCGGTTGCTCGCCTCATTGGCGACGCGGCATTTTATAACGAAGCGCCGCACCTCGCCCGAATCCGCATAGCGGGCGATAAACGCCTGTAGCGCCTGTGACAGCAGCCCTTTACCCTGCCAGGCCTCATCCAGCCAGTAACCAATGTAAGCCGTTTTGTTGGAAGGCTCTATCTGGTTAAACGACAGCACGCCTATCAAGCGATCCTGCTGTAGAATCATGAACATTTTCGCATAGCCGCGGTGGTGCAAAAGATAGTTGCCCTGGAGCGTTTTGCGGGTGTCTTCCGCCGATTTCACCTGCTTTGGCCAGTCCATCGCTTTTTGCAGCGCGGCTTTATTGCGCACTACCAGGTCATACAGCGCTTCGGAAAACGCCTCGTTCACGGAATGAAGCTTAAGATGGTCGTTTACGATGATTACCTCATCCTGCCAGTTTGGGATGTCCTGCAAGGGAGCGCTCCTGAATGCGTGCGAATAAACCTGATAGTTAACATAGCCTGGCGAGCAGCAACACCACCAGAATTTATGGTTTGCTGTAAAAAGCGGCAACTGCACCAGGCTCGCTCACCAAACTGGCGCAGCGCCGACGCCTTTGCGCCGCTATTGTGCCCGCTTATGGCTGCGGCTGGCTGGTATAGAAATTGCTTAACGTTTTCGTAACCACGAAGGAGACGAAGAATGAAAGCGATCATTATTGGCGGCGGCATAGGCGGCCTTAGCGCGGCGATAGCGCTCAAGCGTTGCGGCATCAGCACCGAAGTTTACGAGGCGGTAAAGGAGATAAAACCCGTTGGCGCCGCCATATCCATCTGGCCGAATGGCGTAAAGTGTCTTAACTGGCTAGGCATGAAAGAACCTTTAGCCTCCCTCGGCGGACCGATGGAGTTTATGGCTTATCAGGAGTTCCGCCAGGGCCAGACGCTGACGCGCTTTAGTCTTGATCCTTTAGTGAAAAGCGTGGGCGAGCGCCCCTACCCCGTGGCGCGGGCGGAATTGCAGGCTATGCTGCTCGCCGCCTATGGTCGCGACGCGGTGCAGTTTGGCAAACGCGTAACGCATATTGAAGAGACGCCCGGCGGCGTTCGCGCCTTTTTTAGCGACGGACATATCGCCGAAGGCGACCTGCTGATCGCCGCTGACGGCACCCATTCCGTGATTCGCCCCTGGGTGCTGGGCCATCAAACGGAGCGCCGCTATGCCGGTTATGTTAACTGGAACGGGCTGGTGGAGATTGATGAATCCATTGCGCCGGCGAACCAGTGGACCACGTTTGTCGGCGAGGGCAAACGCGTTTCGCTGATGCCGGTGGCGGGCAACCGTTTCTATTTCTTTTTCGACGTGCCGCTGCCCAAAGGGCTGGCGGAAGATCGCACTACCGTGCGCGAGGATCTTAAGCGGTACTTCTCCGGCTGGGCCGCGCCGGTGCAAAAGCTGATTAACGCAATCGATCCGCAAACCACTAACCGCATTGAGATCCATGATATTGAACCCTTTATGCAACTGGTGCGCGGGCGCGTGGCGTTGCTCGGCGACGCCGGGCACAGCACCACGCCGGATATCGGCCAGGGCGGCTGCGCGGCGATGGAGGACGCGGTGGTGCTGGCGATAGCCTTGCAGACAAACTCCCTTGGCATAGAGGACGCGCTGCTGCGCTATCAGGACAAACGCGCCTGGCGGGTAAAAGACCTGGTGCTGAAAGCGCGCAAGCGCAGCGACGTCACGCATGGCAAAGAGATGAGCGTCACTGCTGGCTGGTATGAGGAGCTAAAGAGCGAAACCGGCGACCGCATTCTGGCGGGCATGCGGGAAACCATTCTCGGCGGACCGCTGGCCTGACATCGTTGCACCCATGTTGTAGTTAGAATCTGAATCCTCTTCGCAAAATGGCGTCAGCAATTGACGTCATTTTTTTGTACGCTACTATGACTTCATAAACTGACGCCACGGAAGGAACTATGGGCTATGGCAAAGAATATTTAAGGAAAAAGCACCACCATACGTTATGTCAGGTTTTCGCCTCGCCGGTTTCGACGGCGATAAAATGGCAGGATATTGAAATGCTCATCATTGCGCTCGGTGGCGAAGTGAACATGGGCCGAGGCTCGCGCGTGCGGTTTCTGCTCAACGACTCGGTAGCCCATTTTCATCGCCCGCACCCCGACCCGACAACGGACAAAGGCGCGGTGCTCGGTTTACGCTACTGGCTACAGGAACAAGGAGTTATGCCATGACCACTACGTTACCGCCCAACACGCTGCTGATTCAGGGCCAGCCAGCGCTCATCACCTATGAGCCCGAGCTGCGGCTGTTTCGCGGCCGTTTTCTGGGGCTGACAGGCTACTGCGATTTTATGGCCGACAGCCTGAAGGGATTGCAGGAGCAAGGGGAAATTTCGCTCGCTGAATATCTGGCGGATTGCGAGGCGCGTTCAGTCGCCCCTTTTGAGCGCGCAGATAAGCTAAAAACATTCACGCTGCGCTACCCTGCCTCGTTTAGCGAACGTCTGGCGGTGGCCGCCGCTGAGCAAAACATGTCGGTGAACAGTTTTATTGTCGATACGCTGGCGAGGCGCATGAAGCTGCGCTGAGACGAAAAAAAGCCCCGCTGCCGGGGCTTTTTTAACGCTTCTCGCGAGCGTCAGCTCATCGCATCTGGCGGTCGTCAACTTATCGCATCTGGCGATCGTCGACGTAGTTGCGCTTATCCGGCGCGGGCGGGAAATACTGATAAAGCCAGGTTTCGCTGATGGCCTCGCCCTGGCAGCGCAGGAACATGCGCATTTCCACCGGATCAACCGAGTCGGAATTCGGATACCAGTCGAACAGGATGCGATAGCCGTCGAAAGGCTCGACGTAGAGGATCTCCACCTGCTTCGCTTCGCCGCTGGAGAGCGTTATCACCGGTTCGATGCCCTTCGGCGCCGACTCTTTCAGCTTGCCGCCGATAAAGTCGATGGCGATGCGGCGCGACCACTGGCTCGGGTAATGCTCGCCCGGCGCCCAGCCTTCCGGGAAGCTGCCCATGCCCGTGCGGGTGGCGTAGACGCGGGCAAGCGGCGTATGGACCGGCGCGTCGCCGCTCCAGTAAAGACGGTATTCGAAGTTAAGCTTATCTCCCGCCTTGACCGGTTTCTCCGGCTGCCAGAAGCAGACAATATTATCCAGCGTTTCGCCGGTGGTCGGGATCTCCATCAGCCCAACGGTGCCCTTGCCCCAGCGGTTGCGCGGCTCCACCCACAGGCTCGGGCGCTTGTTATACCAGCCCATAATGTCCTGATAACTCTCAAACTTATGGTCGGTCTGCAACAGACCGAACCCTTTCGGGTTCTCATCCATAAACGCGTTGAACTGCAGACGCTGCGGGTTGTTCAGCGGACGGCAGACCCACTCGCCGTTGCCGCGCCACATGGCGAGACGATCGGAGTCGTGAATTTGCGGATGGATGGTGTCGCACATGCGGCGCTCATTGGTGCCGCAGCTAAACATGCTGGTCATCGGCGCGATGCCGAGCTGTTTAATGTCTTTACGGGCGAAGAGGTGATTTTCCACCTCCATCATCACCTGGGTCGACTCACAATGGATAGTAAATTTGTAAGCGCCAGTGATGCTGGGGCTGTCGAGCAGCGCATAAACCACGAACGTGGTGTCATCTGCTTTCGGCGTTTCAAACCAGAAAGCGGTGAAATCAGGGAACTCTTCCGGCTGGTCGGTGAAGGTGTCTACCGCCAGGCCGCGGGCGGAAAGGCCATACTGGTAAGTGCTGTCCACCGCGCGGAAGTAGCTTGCGCCGAGGAAAGAGACAACGTCGCGTCGCGCCAGCTCAGGCGCTTTGAACGCGCGAAAACCGGCGAACCCGAGGTCGGTCTGCCCTTCCAGCTGGCGGGTATCCACGCCCGCGTCATGATAGTTAAACAGCTCCGGCCGGAAGTGAATTTCGCGCGCCTGGCGGCTGGAGGGGTCGACCGAGAACATGCGCACGCGGCGGCGAAAACCCATGCCGACGTGGAAGAACTGCACGTCGAGCTGACGGCCTTCAATGTTGTTCCACAAGGCGTGACCCGCGTCGTACTGAATACTGTTATAGGCCTGCGGCGTAAGCGTAGCGAGCGTGTTCGGCAGCGGTCGTGGCGCGCCGCCCCAGGGGTTCTTTGCAAGGCTGCTCGCCATGTTCTGCAACTCAGAGAAATCAAACGCGCGGGTCTGCCCGTCGGCGATACCGGCCTCGTCCGCCCAGGCCGTACGGGAAAAGAGACCGGCCATGCCGGGCGCGCCACACGCCGCGGCGAGTGCGAATGAGGCTTTGATAAAACGTCTGCGGTTCATGCCTGAGAAATCGTCCTTAGTTGTCGATACAGGTTGTCCTGCCCACGGGCAGAACACGGCAAGTGTTAAGCGATCAGACCGCACACTGTAGACAAAATTCAGAATGAAGCCAATAGCCAGCCGAAAACTTATTTTTCTTTTACTTTTCAGAAAGTTATTTGTCAGCAAACGGCAAGCTAACGTCCGCACGGGCTAAGTCTAACGTCTTAATTGTGAAAGGAATTTCAGGACAGCGCGACGGCCGGGAAAGCGCCGGATAAAACGCGAAAACCAGCTTCGTTATCAGACGATTCCTCCTGGTTGCGCGTCATCGATGGCAGCATGCACGTATTCAAAAAAAATATGTCTGCTCCTCTTGCCAGACGAAGCGCCGAAGGGTAGTTTCAGCGACGCAGTCCGGCGTGATGCGCCGTCATCGCACCGGCTGTATATGCCTTTTATTCCTCCCGCTGGGAGGGTCCGGCGCCACAATAAAAATCTCGCCGGATAACACCTGAATTTAATGATGATAGCTCGCGGTGGCCCGGCCTGGCCGGGTTCTCTTTGAGAAACACCGATAAAAAAACCCCGGCGCTCAGCGAACCGGGGTTTTTAATTTTATGAAGGTTACTTCACGCTGACGTCGATGCCGGGAAAATACTTTTTCGCAAGCTGGTCGATGGTGCCGTCGGCGCGCACTTTATCGATAGCGGCGTCGAGCTGTTTTTTCGTCGCCTCGTCGCCTTTGCGCAGGCCGAAGCCGATGCCGCTACCCAGGATCTTGTCATCCTCTACCGGCTTGCCGATAAAACCAAAGCCCTTGCCCTGCGGCTTGCTGAGGAAACCGCCCTGGCCTGCGGCGGACATCACCAGCGAAGCGTCGATACGCCCGTTCACCAGATCGCCCCACGCCATATTCTGATCTTTATAGGAAATGACCGTCACGCCCTGCTTTTCCCAATGCTCTCTGGCGTAGGTCTCCTGAATGGAGCCTTGCAGCACGCCGATGGTTTTGCCTTTCAGCGCTTGCGGCGTGGCGTCCAGCGCGCTGCCCGCTTTCCCCACCAGCTGTGAAGGAATACGATAAATCGGCTGGGTGAAGTCGATGCTCTGGCGGCGCTGGTCGGTAATGTTCATCGCCGAGTTAATGGCGTCGAACTTTTTCGACATCAGCCCCGGGATCAGCGCGTCGAATGAGGTTTCCACCCATGAGCACTTAAGCCTGGCCGCCTTGCAGATGGCGTTGCCGAGATCCACGTCAAACCCTTCCAGCTCGCCCGCAGCGTTGCGGCTTTCAAACGGCGGGTATTCGGCTTCGATGCCATAGCGCAGTTCGTCTGCGGCAAAGGCCGCACAGGAAAACATCCCAAGCGTCAGGCACAACACTTTCACTTTGTTCATCTTCACCCCTTCTTAACGTGGCTTTACCTGGCAGAGCGCCTGCGCGCCTGCCCTTAACGTCGCTTCATCTTTGGCAAAAGAGAGGCGAATGAGTTTGTTATCGGTTCCGTCGGCGTAGAACGCGGAAAGCGGAATGGTCGCCACGCCGTAATCGGTGATAAGCCGTTTGACCAGTTCGCTGTCCGCCTCGTCGCTGAAATGCGCGTAGCTCGCCAGCAAAAAGAACGCGCCGCCGCTCGGCAGCAGTGTAAACGGCGAGGCCGCCAGCAACTGCTGCATCAGGTCGCGCTTGCGTTGATAAAAGTCACCCAGCGCCAGATAGGTTTCCGGGTTAGCCATGTAATCGGCAAAAGCGTACTGCATTGGCGTGTCGGCGGAAAACATTAAAAACTGATGGACCTTGCAGACCTCCTCCATCAGCGCCGCCGGGGCCAGACAGTAGCCCACGCGCCAGCCGGTAACGTGAAAGGTCTTGCCAAACGAGGAGACAATCACGCTGCGCTCGGCAAGCTGCGGGTGCGTCGCCATGCCATGGTGACGCTCACCGTCAAACACGATGTGCTCATACACTTCGTCAGAGAGAATAATGATATCGGTGTTCTTCGTTACCGCCGCCAGTTGCTCCAGGTCCGCACGGCTGAAAACCTGCCCGCTCGGGTTGTGCGGCGTGTTGACGATTATCATGCGGGTGCGCGGCGTAATGGCGGCGCGCACCTCATCCCAGTCGACGCTGAAATCGGGCACCGTCAGCTTGATGGCGACGGGCGTCGCGCCCTGCAGCCGCACGATGGGCGCGTAGCTGTCGAAGGAGGGTTCAAAATAGATGACCTCATCGCCCGGATGCACCAGACCGCTTATTGCAGAGTAGAGGCCTTCGCTGGCGCTGGCGGTGATAAGAATTTCGCTTGCGGCGTCATAGCGCGCCTGGTAGAGGCGCGCCACTTTTTCAGCAATCAGCTCCTTCAAGCGCAGCAGGCCAGTCATCGGCGCATACTGGTTATGATTAGCTTGCATCGCCCGGGTGACGCCCGCCGTGAGCTGCGGGTCGCAGGGGAAATTGGGCGCGCCCTGAGAGAGGTTGATGGCGTTATGCTGCGCTGAAAGCTGGCCTATCACCGTAAAAATCGTGGTGCCCACGTCGGGCAGTTTCGAGCGGCTCTGTACCGGAGTTTGCATCATCACACCTTCACTTAATCACAAAATATGCATAACTATTCAACAGAATGGTTTGCCGCCACAACCGAATTGTTGTCATAATAGCCATGCATAAAACGCATAGCTGGAGCAAGCATGTCGCGGCGCACTTTTCCTCTCACAGCGGTGGATGCCTTTCTTGTCACCGCCCGTTTTCTTAATCTTACCCATGCCGCTCGCGAGCTGTGTCTGACGCAGAGCGCAGTAAGCCGAAAAATCGCCGCGCTGGAAGCCTGGTTCGGTTTCGCCCTGTTCGAGCGTCACGCCCGCGGGCTGCACCTGACGCCGCAAGGCGAGGCGCTGTTGCCCGACCTGCAACAGGCGTATGGCGAGCTCATCCGCACGGCGGAGCAGGCGCGGCACAAGCAGAGCGTGGTGCGCCTTAAAGCGCCCACCTGCGCCATGCGCTGGCTGTTGCCAAAGCTGATGCGGCTCGAAAAAAGCCTGCCCGATATGCAGGTGGCGCTCACCACCACTATCGGCCACGGCGTGAGCTTTAAAACCGAGCCTTTCGACGCCGCGATTATTTTCGGCTCGCACAACCGGGGCGGCGATCTGCTGTTTGAAGAGGCGCTCACCCCCGTCGTCAGCCCTGCGCTGGCGGGCGAAAACCCGATCGCGCTTGATTCGCTCTCAGGATTGACTTTTCTGCACCCCACTCGCGATAAAACCGACTGGACGCTATGGCTTTCTCAGCAAACAGCGCCGCTGCCCGCCATGCGAAAAAATCAACACTTCGACACCATGGATCTCGCCATCAGCGCCGCAATCCAGGGCTTCGGCATCGCGATTGCCGATCTTAATCTGGTGGAGGAGGATTTACGCGCGGGCCGGTTATTACGCCCGTTTCCTGGCAGCGTAAAAACCGGTGCCGCTTACCGACTGGTGATCCGCGAGCAGCCAGAGGACGCGGCGCCGCTGCTCGCCTTTCGCGAACAGTTGCTTACTCTAAGCTGACGTGGTGTTTCATCACCCGTTTAAAAAGCTGCATGCGGGCGCGCATAAAACGGTTCTCAAGCTTAAACCCCGCCCGCTTATCAAGCCCAATGCGCAACAGCCGCTCGCGCCCGCGCAGGCTCGCCCACCAGCGCACCGGCCCTTCCAGCACCGGCGGCGTGCCGGGCTGATAGTGAGCGAAACGCGCCCAGTAGTCCGCCACCTGCGACGCGAAAGCGAGGTCGCCGGGCGTGACATACTGGCAGGCAGGCTCGGTGAGGCGCAGCGTATCGAAAACATACGGCACCTCGTTGCCGTGCCACGCGCCGTTGGCGTAGGTTTCCCGCTCCGCCTCAGCCACATAGTCGAACCAGTAGCGCCAGCAGGGTTGATTAATGCGCTGCTGCGCCTGCATCACCACAAATCCGAGCGTGGTGAAAGCCATGTCGCGGCAGACCTGGCGGCCCAGTTCTCTGTCTTCCCGCACGCCGGGGTAAAGCAGGCGAATCAACCCTAACCCCAGCCGCCGTTCCCGACGCAGCTTCGCTATCTGCGCCTCCAGCGAAACGCCGAAATACGCCAGTACGCTCGCCTCGTCGCTGTTGCTGCCGACCAGCACAGGCATGGGATGCTGCTGCGCGGCGAAGAAGGTCTCCAGCATCGGTTGTGGCAGCACGCTGTCGCCACAGATGGGAACCGGGGCGATATTATGGGGTGCCGCAAGCGACCAGAAGGCGTCGGCGGGTAAGGCGCGAAGCTGCGCCGCGCTGGCGTTCTCAAGGCCGAAATGGGTCGCCAGCGCCACGCCTTTTCGCAGCGCCTGCTCGCGCGGCGTATCCGCAAGGGTATAGCCGCTTTGCACGCAAGCCTTGTGAAATAACCCTTTCGCCAGCGGCGAAGCGAGCAGCGAGAGGACGCTGCGCGCGCCGGCGGACTCCCCGAATAAGGTGACATTGTCACGATCGCCGCCAAACGCCGCGATGTTCTCCTGCACCCAACGCAGCGCGGCTATCTGATCAAGCAGTGCGAAGTTATTGACCGGCGTCTCTTCTTCGAGCGACGGGTGGGCGAAAAAGCCAAGATGCCCCAGCCGGTAATTCACCGTCACCAGCACCACGCCGCGTGCGGCAAGCCGCCTGCCGTCATAAGGCGGCAGCCCGCCGGAACCAAGCGTGAAGCCGCCGCCGTGGAGCCAGACCATCACCGGCAGCGCGCCCTGCCGTTCAACGGGCGACCAGACATTCAGATAAAGGCAATCTTCGGAAAAGGCGCCCGGGTCGCCGCCTGCGAGGTTTTTACAAAAGTCGCGATTCTGCCAGCTCGCCGCGCCGAAACGGTCGGCGTGCAATACCCCCTGCCAGCTGGCCGGGGGTTGCGGCGCGCGCCAGCGCAATTCGCCTACCGGCGGCGCGGCGTAGGGAATGCCGCGCCAGACTGCTATATTCTCTTCTACCACGCCCGACAGCAGCCCCTGAGCTACTGCGACTTCCGGCGAACTCTCCATTTACTTTTCCTTTTCAGCATCACTGCTGAGAGCGTAGCGCGCTCAGAGCAGACCGCAACGTCGCTTGCTGCGATCTTCCGCCTCCTGATATAGCGTGAACTCGTTAAACACCGGGCAGCCGAGCGCCGCCTCGAAGCTCTCGCGGCTGGCGTTGCCGTGGCTGCGGGCGCGGTTATCCGCTCCCAGGTTGGACTGAAAAATCCCGGCGGCGCTGACCGGCAGAAAATCCTCATAAATGATAGGCTGCGCGGTAACCCAGCCGCGCTCAATCAACAACTGCGGGTCATCGCCAGGATGAATGGCGTGACGGTGCGTTTCGCCCACCGGCGTTAAGCGGTAACGGAAATAGGCCAGCCCCTGGCGGCGCAGCAGCGCGTCGCTGTCCGGAAAGCGGCTGAACACCTCCTGCAGATGGTACTGGTGGGTAAAGTTATCTTTGCCGCTGCCCGCTTCCTGCAAAAGCGCATCGTACAGCGCCCGGCCTTTCGGCGTGAGCGCCATGCCGCGCTGCTCGATTTCGCCAAACCGCGCCGTGTGGGTGCCCGCGCTTTCGCCGGCAAACATTATCGGCTCCTCCAGCGCCTTGAAGCTGGTCTGGCGCAGCAGCACCGGAAACTCCCGGCGCGGCGGGCCTTCAATCAGCGCTTTCGGCGTGATGCCATACTCCGGCATCAACGCCTGCACCCGGTCAATGTCCAGCGTGCGCGGCGTCAGGTGGTTGATATGGCAACCGCGAAAACAGACCACGTCGGCAATCAGGCGGTGTTCATCATGCAGCGCCTGGTAAGTCTGCGCGTCTACGGTGGCGTGGCTGTGCCAGCGGAAGGTTTCCAGCGCCTCGCGCACAAACTCCTTCGCCTGATCTTCCGTAAAGCCGCCCTGCTCGTCATAAATATCGAGTAAAGCGTAACAGCGCGGCGTGAAGATATCGCGCTTCGCGAGAATGGCGGCGGCGCGTTTCCTGAGCTTTTCGTTTTCAATCAGCTCAAGGCGCAGCAGCGAGGTGAAGATGCGAAACGGATTGCGCGCCAGCGCGACGTCGTCGACCGGGCGAAAGGCCGTCGAGTGCACCGGCACCCCCGCCTGGGAAAGATCGTAATAGCCAACCGGATACATGCCCATAATCGCAAAGACGCGCCGCAGCGTGGCAAGCTCCTTCGCCGTGCCGACGCGGATCGCCCCATGGCGCTCCACGTTAAGGCGCGCCAGTTCGTCGGCGTTCGCCAGCTGTTCATGCAGCTGCGGGTTATTCTCCAGAACCCCAAGGTTAACGTCCGCCACCAGTTCAAGCAGCGTGCCGTACTGCGGCACCTCTTTCTGGTACATCGCCGACATCGCCTGTGAAAATTGCTCCCGAATATCATCAGCCGTGATGCTGTTCGCCATATTCTCGTGCCTCCAGTGAGTATTGATGTGAGTGTAGAGAACGACTTACGCGCCTGGTGGGAACAATGTGTAAATTGTGATCTACAGCGGCAGTGACGATTAGTGATGCCTTTTCCATTATTCATAACTATCGGTTATGCAAATATCGCTATAAATTCACTTTAATTTAACATTGCGTTTACACAGACTGCCTGCAGGCGATTAAAACAACTTTACCCTGTACCCTGCCTGATGGAGTCCCCTATGAGTGAAAAATGGCCCGCGCGCGAGGTCGTGCACCGCGATTACAATCAACATCCGCCCGCGTTTGCGCCGGGCTATAAAACCAGCGTGCTGCGCTCGCCGCGCAATGCGCTTATCTCGCTGCAAAGCTCGCTTTCCGAAATAACCGGCCCGGTGTTCGGCGAGCAGGATCTCGGCCCGCTGGATAACGACCTCATCATGAATTACGCCAAAGAGGGCCTGCCGATTGGCGAGCGCATCATTGTGCACGGCTATGTGCGCGACGGCTTCGGCCGCCCGATGAAAAACACGCTGGTGGAAGTGTGGCAGGCGAATGCGGGCGGGCGCTATCGTCACAAGAAAGATCAATACCTGGCGCCCATCGACCCGAATTTCGGCGGCTGCGGCCGCGTGCTGACCGACGAAAACGGCTACTATTTTTTCCGTACCATCAAGCCCGGCCCCTATCCGTGGCGTAACCAGGCAAGCGACTGGCGCCCGTCGCATATTCACTTTTCGCTTTCCGGCGACGCCTTCGCCCAGCGGCTGATCACCCAGATGTACTTTGAAGGCGACCCGCTTATCCGCCAGTGCCCTATTGTCCGCACTATTAATAACGACGACGCGGTGCGCACGCTGATTGCCGAGCTGGATACGCACGCGGCGGTGCCGCTGGATTGCCTGGCTTACCGCTTCGACCTGGTGCTGCGCGGCCAACGCGCCACGCTGTTTGAAAACCGTACGCAAGGAGCCGCCCGATGAAAGATTATCTGCCGGAAACCGCTTCGCAGACCGCCGGGCCCTATGTGCATATCGGCCTCGCGCCGCACGCGGCGGGGTTTCACATTTTTGAGAAAAATTTCAACCACGTGCTGACCAACAGCCATACCGTAGGCGAACGCATCGTTATCGAAGGCCGGGTGATTGACGGCTCGGGCACGCCGGTGCGCGACGTGCTGCTGGAGCTCTGGCAGGCTAATGCCGCCGGGCGCTATAACCACCCGGCGGATTTACAGCACGAAAAGGCGCTCGACCCGGATTTTCGCGGCTGGGGCCGTACCTGCTCCGATTTCGACAGCGGCGTCTGGCGCTTTGAAACGGTCAAACCAGGCGCGGTAACGGGGCGCGACGGGCGCATCATGGCGCCGCATGTCAACCTGTGGATCGTGGCGCGAGGGATAAACATCGGGCTGAACACCCGCATGTACTTCTCTGATGAGCAGGCGGCGAATGAAAAAGATCCGGTACTTAACCTGATTGAATGGGAAGTGCGCCGCAACACGCTTATCGGCGTCCGCGAGCAGCGCGGCGGCGAGGTGGTTTACCGCTTTGATATTCATCTGCAGGGCGAAAAAGAGACGGTCTTTTTCGACGTCTGACCCTTCACCCGGGCGCGCCCCTCGCGCGCCCTTTCTGTTTTCTTATTACGGCATATGGACATCTGCCCTGTTTCAGGCGCGTTGATGTTGAAAATAATGGCCTATTGTTAATATTATTTTGCTAGCAAGTTATCAAAATTAAACAACTTATCTTGTCACGCTTCCCGCTCTGTTTTTAACATCAGCTATGGAAAAAAATGGTCTGTTTAATCAGCGCATTCGCTTGCGCCATCTTCATACCTTCGTGGCCGTCGCACAGCAGGGAACTCTGGGGCGCGCGGCAGAAACCCTCAACCTGAGCCAACCTGCGCTTTCCAAAACGCTTAATGAACTCGAGCAGCTCACCGGCACCCGCCTGTTTGAACGCGGCAGGCTCGGCGCGCAGTTAACGCTGGTCGGCGAGCAGTTTCTCACCCACGCGGTGAAGGTGCTCGACGCCCTGAACCATGCAGGCCAGGCGCTGACCCGCAAAGAGAACGACAGCGTCGACGTGGTGCGCATCGGCGCGCTTCCCACCGCCGCCCTTGGCATTCTTCCCGCCGTGATCGGTCAGTTTCACCAGCAGCAGAGCGATATTACCCTGCAGGTCGCCACCATGAACAACACCATGCTGCTGGCGGGACTGAAATCGGGCGAGCTGGATCTGGGTATCGGGCGCATGTCGGACCCGGAACTGATGAACGGGCTTAATTATGAGCTGCTGTTTCTCGAGTCGCTGAAGCTGGTGGTGCGCCCAGGCCACCCGCTGTTGAACGATAACATTACCTTAAGCCGGGTGATGGAGTGGCCCGCCGTGGTGTCGCCCAAAGGCACCGTGCCGCGCCAGAACGCCGAAACGCTGCTGGCAAGCCAGGGCTGCCGCTTGCCCGCCACCTGCATTGAAACGCTTTCCGCCTCGCTCTCACGCCAGCTCACCGTGGATTACAACTACGTATGGTTTGTTCCTTCCGGCGCGGTAAAAGAGGATTTGCGCCAAGGAACGCTGACCGCGTTGCCGGTTCCCACCCAGGGGGCGGGCGAGCCTATCGGCATCCTGACGCGGGTGGACAGCCCGCTCTCCAGCGGCGCGCAAACCCTGCTGGCTTCGATTCGCAAATCCATGCCTGTCTGAGCGCGTGTATGACGTAAGGGCATAATTAAGCGCATAAAGTGCTAATTCCCTGCCCTTGCGAATTGCTGCGCAATAACGCATTAATGACCGAACCGCATCATTCCTGACAGGAGAATTTGTTATGCCTTCGCTGTTTGATCCCGTAAAGATAGGCGCGCTTGAGCTGAACAACCGCATCGTGATGGCCCCGCTCACCCGCATGCGCGCGGTGGATGAGCGCTCGCCGGGCGAAGTGACCAAAGAATATTACGTGCAGCGCGCCAGCGCCGGGCTGATTTTCACCGAAGCGACCTCCGTTACGCCGCAGGGCGTGGGTTATCCCAATACGCCGGGCATCTGGTCTGAAAAGCAGGTTGAAGCGTGGAAAGAGATTGTCGAGGCGGTGCACGCCAAAGGCGGCAAAATCGTGCTTCAGCTCTGGCACGTTGGCCGCGTTTCCGACCCGGTCTTTCTTGACGGCGAAAAGCCGGTCGCGCCGAGCGCCATCGCGCCGGAAGGCCATGTTACCGCCGTGCGCCCTAAACGCCCCTACGGCGAGCCGCGCGCGCTGGAAACCGAAGAGATCCCGGGCATTGTGGAAGATTTCCGCAAAGCGGCTATCAACGCGAAGCGCGCTGGTTTCGACGCCATCGAAGTGCATGCCGCCAACGGCTATCTTTTCGACCAGTTTTTGCATGATGGCTCTAACAAGCGCACCGACCGCTATGGCGGCAGCATTGAAAACCGCGCCCGCTTTCTGCTGGAAACGGTCGACGCGCTGCTTGGCGAATGGCCTGCCGACCGCCTCGGCGTGCACCTGAACCTGATGTCGAACTCCTATTCGATGGAAGACTCGCAGCCAGCGGCGCTCTTCGGCTACGTGCTGGAGCAGCTCAATCAACGCCGTCTCGCCTTTATCTTCGCGCGTGAAGCGCTTGATTTCCCGAACCGCATCGGCCCGCAGATCAAAGCTAAATTCCAGGGCGCATGGATTGCCAACGACGGCCTGACCAAAGAGAGCGCCGAAGCGCTGATTGAAAAAGGCGAAGCGGATGCCGCCGCCTTCGGCAAGCTCTATATTGCCAACCCCGATCTGGTGGAGCGCTTCTCGCAAAACGGGCCTTATAACCCGCTTAATGCCGACACGATCTATTCGCCAGGCGCAACGGGTTACACCGATTACCCCGCGCTGGCTTAATGAGCGTTGAAAAAGCAAAAACCACTCCCGAAGGAGTGGTTTTTTTTTACGCTACAGGATAGCGGCTTAACCCTTTTTAGCCTTATTTAGTCGAGGCTTTAGTGTTTACGCCAGCCTCCGCAATGGTCGTCAGCTTGCCGTCGGTTGATTTTTCTTCCGCCAGGGTTTCGCCAAGCAGGTTTTTCGCTTCGGTGTAACCCAGCTGTTCCGCCAGGGTGCAGAGCGTACCGTACGCGGCGATTTCATAGTGCTCCACTTTCTGCGCGGCGGCGATCAGGCCCGCATCGCGCACTGGCCCTTTTTCGATTTCATCGACAACTTCCTGGCCTTCTTCAATCAGCCCTTCCATCGCCACACATTTGATACGACGCAGTTTCAGCTCCGGCACACTTTCAACCACTTTATCGATACGTTCAATCTGGCCATGGGTTTCTTCAAGGTGCATTTTGAAGGCTTCGGCTAATTTTTCATCTGACGCGGCGCGCGCCAGTTTCGGCAGCGCACGGGTAATCTGTTTTTCGGCGCTGTAGGTGTCTGAAAGTAAATGAACGAAAAGGTCTTGAGCGGTTTTAATCTGCATGTCGTTGTCTCCGTTAGTTATTTCAGAATGTCATATCCAGACCCTGATAAGCCTGGACGATGAACCCGGAAATAAGCCAGGCGGCAAAGGCAGAAAACGTTGCAGTATATTCCTAAAGTAAAAAAAGTCGCCCCGAAGGGCGACAAAAGTCAGCCTGCCGATGGCTAAGGGTGATCGGCAGGTTTACGCTCTGTTCAGAAGGTCTCCCAGTTATCCCCGCTCGCTAACGCCGGGCGGGGCGCCGCTGCCACCGGACGCGGCTCAACCGGCGCAGCGCGCTGCCCGACAGCCGGGGCGCTTTGACGCAGGCGGAAGGCGCCAACCGCCTCATTCAGGCGAGCGGCCTGCTCTTCCAGCGACACGGCGGCGGCGGAGGCTTCTTCCACCAGCGAGGCGTTTTGCTGCGTCACGTTATCCATTTCAGCGATAGCCTGCGCCACTTGCTCGATGCCACGGCTCTGTTCGTCCGACGCGGCGGCGATCTCCAGCATGATATCGGTGACGCGCTTCACTGCTTCGACAATGCCTTTCATGGTATCGCCTGCGTGCACCACTTCCGTGGAGCCTTTATCAATCAGCGCCACAGACTCGCTAATAAGCCCTTCAATCTCTTTCGCCGCCTGGGCGCTGCGGCTCGCCAGCGTGCGAACTTCGCTTGCCACCACAGCGAACCCGCGTCCCTGTTCGCCGGCGCGGGCGGCTTCCACGGCGGCGTTTAACGCCAGGATGTTGGTCTGGAAGGCGATGCTGTTAATTACGGCGGTAATTTCAGAGATTTTCTTCGAACTGGCGGAGATATTGCCCATTGTGGTCACCACGCCGGAGACGATACGTCCGCCGTCGCTTGCCTTGCCGGAGGCGTCTTCGGCGAGCTTCGTGGCGTGATGCGCGTTATCGGCGTTCTGCTTCACGGTGGCGGTGAGTTGCTCCATGCTGGCGGCGGTTTGCTCAAGCGCGGCCGCCTGCTGCTCGGTGCGCGAGGAGAGATCGGTATTGCCGGCGGAAATTTCGCTGGTGCCCTGATAGATAGCGTTAGCGCCTTCACGCACGGTGCCGACTGTTTTTACCAGCGAGCGCTGCATCAGTTGCAGATGCTCGCTCAGACGGCCAATTTCGCTGCGCCCGGTCGGCTCTTCCGGCAGCGTCAGGTCGCCGCTGGCGATGGTTTCAATGCGGCTGGCGGCGTGCTGGAGCGGCTTAATCACAATGCGGCGTAATACCACGAACGTCAGTAGCGTCATCACCAGCGCCACGGCGAACGCGCCGGCCATCATCATGACGCTAAAGTGGGTGCGTTTCGCCGCCTGATCGCTCAGCGCCTGTACCCGCTCGGAACGCAAGGCAACCGCTTTTTGCAGCACGGCACTGTAGTCCGTATCAAGCTGGCGGGCATGTTCGTTTTCATGGTTAATGATAGCCTCGAACATGCCGTTTTTAGCGAACTTCAGCATCGGCTGCAAACCTTGCAGATAGGCGTCGAAACGCGTTTTCAGGTCGTTATCCAGCGCGTCGCCGGTCTGCTCCTGCCGCGCCTGATAGCTGGAAAACCCCTGACGGGCGAGCTTGATGTTCTTTTCCGCATCGCTGATGTTGCGACGCATATCGTCCATTTCCGCCACGCGGCTGGCTGCGCCCGCGTGGATCATATTGATGCGCGCAGTGCGCAGCAGGCTGGCGCTGTCGGCAAGCCCGCTTCGCACCTGAATCTCTTCTTTTACATCATTAAGCGCGCTGTCGCTCTGGACGAGGAAATACCCCGCCAGCCCTACGCAGAGCGCGAAAAGCAGCAAGATGCCGCCAAGAATGGCTGAGAACAGCGGAACCAGCCGGATATGGTGCCAGAAACTCAGGACGTCCGTTTGTTGCTTTGTTGTCGTTTTAGTCATGGCCAGTTTTCTCTTGTGTGTAGGTCAGGAATAAGCCTTTAAGAGAACCATCGGCAGAGCGCGGCGAAGGGTTAGTGCGAAGATCGCTACCTGGCTCACAGATTCACTATTTGCGTCCGGAAACGGCGCAAAAAAAAGCGGCGCAACGGCCGCTTTATCATTAAAGAGAATTTATTCGTCGCCGAAGTGAATCACGGTGCGAATCGATTTGCCTTCATGCATTAAATCAAACGCCTCGTTGATTTGCGAAAGCGGCAGGCGGTGGGTGATGAACGGATCAAGGCGGATTTTGCCCGCCATGGCGTCTTCTACCATGCCCGGCAGCTGGCTGCGGCCTTTTACGCCGCCGAATGCGGAGCCGCGCCAGACGCGCCCGGTCACCAGCTGGAACGGACGGGTGCGGATCTCCTGACCTGCGCCCGCAACGCCGATAATCACGCTCTCGCCCCAGCCCTTGTGGCAACATTCCAGCGCCGCGCGCATAACGTTAACGTTGCCGATGCATTCAAAGCTGAACTCCACGCCGCCGTCGGTCATCTCGACGATGACCTCCTGAATCGGCTTGTCGTAGTCGTTCGGGTTAACGCAATCGGTCGCGCCCATTTCGCGCGCCAGCGCGAATTTAGACGGGTTGGTATCGATGGCGATAATGCGCCCCGCTTTCGCCTGCACCGCCCCCTGAATAACCGCAAGGCCGATGCCGCCAAGACCGAAGACCGCAACCGTATCCCCCTCTTTGACTTTCGCCGTGTTATGCACCGCGCCGATACCGGTGGTGACGCCGCAGCCCAGCAGGCAGACTTTATCCAGCGGCGCTTGCGGGTTGACCTTCGCCAGCGAAATTTCCGCGCAGACGGTGTATTCGCTGAAGGTGCTGGTGCCCATATAGTGATACACCGGCTCGCCGTTGTAGGAGAAACGGGTGGTGCCGTCCGGCATCAGCCCTTTGCCCTGGGTGGCGCGCACCGCCTGGCAAAGGTTGGTTTTGCCAGACTTACAGAACTTACATTCGCCGCATTCAGCCGTATAGAGCGGAATGACGTGATCGCCAGGCTTCAGGCTAGTGACGCCTTCGCCCACTTCCACCACAATACCGCCCCCTTCGTGGCCGAGCACCGCCGGGAAGACCCCTTCCGGATCGTCGCCGGAAAGCGTAAAGGCATCGGTATGGCAGACGCCGGTGTGGGTGATTTTCACCAGCACTTCGCCCTTTTTCGGCGGCGCGACGTCAATTTCAACAATCTCCAGCGGTTTGCCGGGACCAAATGCAACTGCTGCACGTGATTTCATACTTGTCCTTTTCCGTTCGAGTGGATGGTCATTGTTATTTTAGATAGGCGCGCAGAAGCTGGCCGATTTCCGCCATGCGCTCCGCGCGCTCGGCGCTGGTCGTGTCGCCGCTGACCAGCTCGTCTTTCAGGTGGATTTCCACCATCTCGCCCATCAGGCCGTTCGCGGCGCCGCGCACGGCGGCAATCTGTTGCAGAATGGCAAGACAAGGTTCGCCCGCCTCCAGCGCCCGCTCCAGCGCCTCGGCCTGGCCGCGAATGCGGCGCACGCGGGTGAGAATACGTTTTTTATCTTCAGGGGAATGCGGCATCAGACGCCTCCATATACTATAGGGGGGTATGGTATATCACGCTATTATGCTGTGTAAACCTGAAGTGACGTACAGGCCGTTTGATCCGGTGGGATGCTTAAGTAAAAAGATCACGCCTTGACGGCGCTTTAGGAAGCCGCAGCTGTAGCCAGAGCTTTAACGGCGGCCTGAGTCCCGGCGACAAAAAAAGCGCCCGCAGGCGCTTTTTTTGTTTATCGCCGCAGCGGTTGACCCGCCGTCTCTTTCGCCCGCATCACCGTCAGGAAGGTTACCAGCGCCGCGCCCATGACGTAAAACGCCGGTGAGAAAGGATTGCCGGTGGTGGTAATGAGGTAAGCCGAAAACCAGGGGGTGATGCCGCCGAAAAAGGCGACCGCGAAGTTGTAGGCTATCGACATGCCGCCGTAGCGCACGCCGGTGGGAAAAAGCTCCGCCATCGCCGCGCTGCAGGCGCCGTCGAAGGCGGCGATAAACGCGCCGAGCACCAGCATCGCCAGCATGGCGGAGAGCATATCGCCCTGCGCCATCACCATCATCGCGGGCCAGGTGAAGAGAATAAACCCGCCGCAGCCCGCCAGCATTAACGGCTTGCGCCCGAAGCGGTCCGAGAGATAGCCCATAAACGGCACCATCACGGCGATAGCGAACAGGCCGAGGGTGGTAATGGCGTAGGAATCAAGCTTGCTGAAATGGAGCTCCGTCGAGAGATAACCTGGCATAAACGTTTGCAGCGTCCAGTGGCCTACCGCTTTAATAACCACAAACCCGACGCAGAACAGCAGCGCCCGCCAGGCGGACGTCACCGCCGTACGCAGCGGCGTCTGCGCAGTTTTGCCCGCCCGAACGGCGGCGGTGAACTCCGGGGAATCTTCAAGACGGGTGCGCAGATAAAGCCCCACGATGCCGAGCGGCCCGGCAATCAGGAACGGAATGCGCCAGCCCCATTCGTTCATCGCCGTTTCGCCAAGCGAAGCCGTGAGCAGAAAAACCAGGCCGGAGCCGGCAACAAACGCCATAAAGCCAAAGTTGTCTATCCAGCAGGTGAAATAGCCGCGCCGCCGCGCGGGCGCGAATTCGGCAAGATAGGTGGTGGCGCCGGAGGTCTCGCCGCCTGCGGCGAACCCCTGCACCAGACGGGTGATCACCAGCAGCGCTGGCGCCAGCAAGCCCACCTGCTGCCAGGTGGGAAGCAACCCCATGACAAAGGTAGCCCCCGAGGTGAGCAGGATGACGTTCGCCAGCACTTTTTGGCGCCCGATCCTGTCGCCGAGCGATCCGAACCACAGCCCGCCGAGAGGACGCATCACAAAGCCCGCGCCAAATACTGCAAATGAGGAGAGCAGCGCAGCCGCCGGGCTGCTCGACTGGAAAAATTGCATGCCGATGATGGCGGCCAGCGTCCCGTAAAGGCCGAAGTCAAACCACTCGACAAAATGGCCAACGCCGGTCGCCAGCAAGACCTTACGCAGCCTGCGCGCCTCATGCGCTTCTTCCTGCATCGCTACCTCTGTTACCGGACGTTGAATCGACTGCGCCATAGCTCCCCCGCTCACCTGAGTGTTTCTATAATAGATATAGTTGTAGGCCGAACGGAGCGGACTTCACGAATGCGCAGTGCGTAAAGTGTGAACTGCAATGGAAAATATGTTCAAAAAAGAGACAGATCGTCCATTTTACCGGCTGCGTTTACCGGGCATCATGCGCAGCAGCGTATTGTCGCGCCAGAAATAGTGGTGCACCAGCGCCGCCCCGGCATGAAGCGCGACCACAAAATAGCTGCTATTGGCGATAAATGCGTGAATCGCCCGCAGCTGCATTTCGACATCTTCATCCCCTTCCGCCGCCACCGGCATGCTGACGCCAAAAGCGAACCATTCGCGTCCGCCATAATATTTCGCCGCCACGCCGAGCAGCGGCAGCGCGATAAACATCAGGTAGAGAATCACGTGAACGAGATGAGAAAGGCCGGTATAGAGCGCTTTTGGCTTCGGCTCAATAGGCGGCTCAGGATATTTCGCCCGCAGCAGCAACCGGCTCACCATCAACACCAGAATGGCGATACCGCAGCTAAAGTGGGTATAGATAAAAATACGGCCTACGCTTCGCGGCACCAGCCCGCGTAACTCAATAGCGCTGTACGCGACCACCACCAGTAAAAAGACCAGCCAGTGAAGTGTAATTTGCGATGAGGTGTATTTGCTGCGCATAAGAAAATCCTGAACCAAGGCGAGGATTGCCTCACCATAGCGGGAGTAGATTAAGAATTCATTAACTTTATTTGGATAATCCCCTGTAAATGAATAAGTTTTGCACCTGAAAACGCGCTTTTTCCGACAGTGAGTAAACTACTATCAGGCGCCGGTAAAAAAGAAATCAGAAATCAGCAAATCGCTTTTTTGCCTTCGCGCCCCGATCCTGTGCCCCTCAACATAAAAAGGACGACATGATGAAACTCACCACGACAACGACGTTTCTGGCCACGCTGCTGTGCGCAACGGCGCTGCATGCGGCGGAAAAGTCCGTTACGCCGCAGCAAAAAAGAATGCAAGACTGTAATACTCAGGCCGTAACCCAGTCGCTTTCCGGCGACGATCGTAAAACCTTTATGAGCAATTGCCTGAAAAACAGCGCCGCGGCTAAGGTGGAAAAAAGCGTCAACCCTCAGCAGCAAAAAATGAAAGACTGCAACGCCCAGGCCGCCAGCCAGTCGCTCTCCGGCGATGCCCGTAAAACCTTTATGGGCAACTGCCTGAAAAACAGCCCCACAACCCCCGATGAAAAACCGATGACGCAGCAGCAGAAAATGAAAGACTGCAACGCTCAGGCGACCAACCAGTCGCTCTCCGGCGATGCCCGCCGAACCTTTATGAGCGGCTGCCTTAAAACGGTGACCGATTAGTGACATAAAACCCGCCTCGCGCGGGTTTTTTTCTGCGTCATCGCGCGCATGCGTTATCTTTAAAAGACCTTATCGTAACGGCAAAAGCCTATGACAGAACTCTCCGACCGTATGGCGCAGGCCGTCGCCCACGCCGACACGTTTCCCGTGTGGCCTGACGGCGAAGCGCCTGGGGCGCGGCAATCACACGCCCATTTTACCCTTGAAGAACAACACACCGGCGAAACGCTGCTCGACCGGGCCGTGACCGGCGTGCGCGCCCCGCAAATCACGGTTTACCAGCCTGATGAACCGAATGGCATCGGACTGCTGGTCATGCCGGGCGGCTCGTATCGTCGCGTTGTGCTGGATAAAGAAGGCAGCGCGCTCGCCCCCGCCTTTACCGACGCGGGATATACACTTTTTGTTATGGCCTATCGTCTGCCCGGCGACGGCCATGCCGAAGGGGCGGATGCGCCGCTCGCCGATGCGCAGCGCGCGCTAAGGCTGGTGCGCCACCGGGCGGCGGAGTTTGGCGTCACGCCTGAAAAAATTGGCGTTCTGGGGTTCTCTGCAGGCGGCCATGTGGCGGCAAGCCTCGCCACCCGCTATGACGAGGCGATCAGCGCGCAGCTTGATGACATTGACCACCTGAGCGCCCGCCCGGCGTTTCTGGCCCTCGGCTATCCGGTCATCTCCATGACTCCGCCCATTGCGCATGCCGGGTCTCGCCAGCAACTGCTGGGCGAGGATCCCGATAGCGTCCACATAAAACGTTATTCGCCAGAACAATCGCTGCCGGAGGCGATGCCGCCCACGTTTCTGTTTCACGCCGTGGACGATCCTTCGGTGAAAGTGGAAAACAGCCTGGCGATGTTTAGCGCGCTGCGTGAAAAAGGGGTGGCCGCCGAGCTGCATCTTTTTGAGGAGGGCGGCCACGGCTTTGGCATTCGCGATGCCGAAGGGTTGCCCGCCCAGGCGTGGCCGCAGCTGCTGATGCGCTGGCTGGCGCGAAAGCTTGAGAACCACTAGGGGGGCCATGCCCCCTTTTATTACGCTTGCAGATACACCACCTGCGTTTGCAGGTATTCATGCAGGCCATGTTTGCCGTCGGCGCCGCCGATGCCGGACTTGCGCCACCCGGCATGGAAACCCTGCATCGCCTCGAAGTTTTCGCGGTTCACGTAGGTTTCGCCAAACTTCAGCCCGTTGATGGCTTTCATCGCGGTGTTGAGATTGGTGGTGTAAATCGATGAGGTCAGCCCGTAGTCGCTGTCGTTGGCCATCTTCAGCGCCTCGTCGAGGGTATCGAACGCCACCACCGGCAGCACCGGGCCGAAGGTCTCTTCATGCATGATGGACATCTGCTGGTTGACGTCCACCAGCAGCGTGGGCGGGTAAAAGTACCCTTTGCCTTCCGCCGCTTTGCCGCCAAAAACCACTTTCGCCCCTTCGCTCACCGCCTTCGCCACTTTTTGCTCCACGCGTTCCAGCGCCGCGGCGTTGATAAGCGGCCCCATCGCGACATCGTTACGCTGCGCCGGGTCGCCAAAGGTCACCGCTTTCATGGCTTCGCCAAGCTTGCTGACAAAGCGGTCATAAATGCCTTTTTGCACATAGACGCGCTCGGCGCAGTTGCATACCTGCCCGGTGTTGATAACGCGGGAATCGACAATCGCTTTCACCGCAAGCTCCAGATCCGCGTCGTCCATCACAATCGCCGGCGCTTTACCGCCCAGCTCAAGGCAGACTTTGGTGATGTTCCTGGCCGCCGCCGCCATGATCTTTTCCCCGGCTGCAACGCTTCCGGTCATGCTGACCATCGCCACTTTCGGGTTGCCCGCCAGCTCCTGTCCTACCGTTTCGCCGCGCCCGAGCACCAGGTTGAACACCCCTTTCGGCAACCCCACCTGATGAACGATCTCCGCAAAGGCGATGGCGTTGTTTGGCGTGAATTCGCTCGGTTTAATCACAATGGTATTGCCGGTCACCAGCGCCGGCGCGAGCTTGCGCGCTATCAGGAAGAACGGGAAGTTCCACGGCAGGATGCCGGTGGTGACGCCGAGCGCGCGTTTGAATACCAGAATATTTTCGCCAGGGCGGTCGCTCTGGATAATTTCGCCCTCGTAACGGCGCGCCCATTCCGCCATGTATTCCAGATAATCCGCCGTGAAAGCCACCTCCACTTCGGCCAGCTGCTGCGTTTTTCCGCCTTCAGCAACAATCATGGCGCTGATTTCCCCGGCCCGCTCGCGGATGCCGGCGGCGATTTTGCGCAGCCACCCGGCGCGCTCAATGGCGGGCAGCGCTTCCCACGGCGCCTGTGCCTGTTCAGCCGCCTCGATAGCCTTACGCGCATCCTCCGCCGTGCCGTCCGGGATACGTGAAATCACCTCTTCGGTGGCCGGGTTAATGACATCAAGCCAGTTATCGCCCTGCCAGTTGACGAACTGGCCATCGATATACATCGGGTGTTGCACAGGTCGTGTCATGCCTTACTCCCTTGTCAGGTTATTGATGTGTGTTAGAAGTAAACAGTTTGTTAAAAACTAAACGGCATTGCCTCACCCGGCGCGGTGAAAAAAAGGAATGTGTGAAGGAAATCTAAAAAAAGAAACGCTGTTGCAGAAAATTTGGCGAGGAGTCGCGAAAACCGTTTACAGCGGCGCGCTGTAAACGGCGGGCAGGGAAATTAAATGAGCGAGCGGCTGCGCAAGGGACCCGTCAGCGCCGCGTCGTTTTGCACCTGTTCCCACGCTTCATGCACGTCGGCAGGCATATCGACATGTTCGATAAATCCTCTTCCGCGCGGGCCGTACCCCTGCTCATCATCGTTAAGACGCGGCATTTCGCCCAGCACCAGGGAAAGATAACGCGCCACTTCCCACAACCCATCCTGAGGGTTAGCGAACGTCAGGTTCCGCTCGCCGTTCATCACCTGCGGCACAAAACCGGGAAAGCTTAACCACTGCGGCTTAGCTGGCGCGTCACGCCAGACGCGCGCGAAGGTGGCGGCCGTGCGCCGCTGCATGGTGGGGTCCTGAATCAACACCGCGCGCTGCGGCTTCAGCCCTTTATCCTCCATCAGCTGGCGGGTAAAGCTGGCGTTTTCTCCGCTGTTGGTGGAGCGTCGCTCGATTATCAGCCTCTCCTCAGGCACTTTAAGGTACTTTCTGGCGATAGACGCCAGCAAATCCGCCTCGCTCAGCCCGGTAGTGCGCAAGCTGTTGTAACGGGGATGGCGCGCCACGGCGGCGTAAAGAAAGGTGGTGGAGTGGCCGATCCCGCCGGTAATCAACAATGGCAGCGCGTGGGCGTTTGAAATCTGCGCGGCAGTTTCCAGGGTCGGCAGCGCCGCGTTGCCCGCCAGCACGACCAGTTGCGCTGCGCTGGCGTCGGCAGGCGAAGCCATGTCGGTTTGCGCCAACCACTGGCCCAGCGTATTGATCGCATTGAGCGTGCTTTCAGAAAGTTTTGGCATGGGCATCAGCTCCATAGTGCCTCCTTAATTGCTATTCTGCCGCCAGAGTAACGAGGTTTGTGCTGTTCCCCTATCGGATCAACCTTAAAGGCGCAGGGGCGCAAACCCACTGTCACCGCATGGCGGGAAAATAAAACAAATCGCTGTAACCCACAGAAAAAATTGGTTTCAGAACGCGACAGAGGCGAGCGCCGCGGCCATGATCAGCCCGACGATAACCTCAATAAGCACCACGGCGAAAGCCAGTATGCGCCAGACGGTTATCTTACCGTTACGCATGATAAACGTGATGCCCGAGAGCACCGTGGCGAATAGCAGAAACTTTAAGATAAGCGTGAGAATAAAAAATCCCAAAAATTCATTATTTATTGCCGAGGTTCCGACGAGGCCTAAAATAATATTCCCGCAGACGCCATACCCCCAGAAGGTTTGCGCCAGGCTTATTCTCCCTGTCGCCAGATCTTTTATTGTTTGCATCCGATCTTTTCGCTTATTACATGATAATTAAACAATTGACGTAAGTTTATCAGCCCTCCTTTGCCGTATACAGGCTGTATCTCTTTTCAATGCGCAGCGCGTTAGCAGGCCCCCCCTTGCATCCTACGCCCAGCGGTTTTTCCTTTTCCTTGTCCGGGCAGCCTGCAAGCCGGGTATGAAAAAGCGCAGAATGTCGCGTTACTGGAAAATAACGTTAATTGTCTAAAAAACGACAGGTTGCACCTGTAGCCCATTCTGATAACGCCAGCCAGATGCGCATACTGTTTGCTTTACAAGCGACGACCTGGCACAAATATCTGCATAAATAATCACTTTAATGCCTGAAACGCGTCTCTTGCGCTTGCCAAAAGTTACACCTCTCCCTTATTTAATTAACAAATTTACAACTTTATTGCCGCCTGAGGTTGCACCTGTCGCGTCAGGTGACACCTCGCCTACTTTCACCTGCGAGGATTTACCTGTTATGACTACGCAAAAAAGCAGCGCCGCGATTCTGCGGGAAAACAAAAAAGTGCTGATTGCCAGCCTCACCGGCAGCGCCATAGAGTGGTTTGATTATTTTCTTTACGGCACCGCCGCTGCGCTGGTGTTCAACAAGGTGTTCTTCCCGATGGTGGACCCGGTTATCGGGCTTATCCTCTCTTATCTCTCTTTCTCGCTGACCTTTTTTATCCGTCCCATCGGTGGCGTGATTTTCGCGCATATCGGCGATCGGATCGGGCGCAAAAAAACGCTGGTGCTGACGCTTTCGCTGATGGGCGGCGCGACGGTGATGATTGGCCTGTTGCCGACCTATGAAACCATCGGCATCTGGGCGCCGGTGCTGCTAATCCTGATGCGTATTATCCAGGGCATGGGCATTGGCGGCGAATGGGGCGGTGCTTTGCTGTTGGCCTATGAGTATGCGCCGGCGAACCGCAAAGGCTTTTTCGGTAGCATTCCGCAGGCAGGCGTGACCATCGGCATGCTGATGGCGACGTTTATCGTCTCGCTGATGACGCTGCTCAGCGAAGATGCGTTTCTTTCCTGGGGCTGGCGCATCCCGTTTCTGCTGAGCGCCGTGCTGGTGCTGCTGGGGCTGTGGATCCGAAAAGATATCGACGAAACGCCTGATTTTAAGCAGGTCAAACGCGCCGGACAGGTTAGCAAAGCGCCGCTCAGCATCACGGTAAAGCACCACTGGCGTGAAGTGTTGATCGCCGCCGGGCTGAAGGTCGTGGAAACCGCGCCGTTTTATATCTTCTCCACGTTCGTAGTGAGTTATGCCACCACGACGCTCGCCTTTCAAAAATCCCAGGCGTTGGAAGCCGTCACGCTGGGCGCGCTGGTAGCAACGGTGATGATCCCGCTGATGGGTTTGCTCTCCGATAAAACGGGACGTCGGCGGATGTACGCCTGTAGCGTTGTGCTGCTGGGGCTGTTTATTGTGCCGTGGTTCTGGCTGCTGGATACCGGCACCACCTGGGGCATCGTGCTGGCAACGGTTGTCGCCTTTGGCATATTGTGGGCGCCGGTCACCGCCGTGCTCGGCACGCTCTGTTCAGAGATTTTTGAAGCGCGCGTTCGCTACACCGGCATTACCCTCGGCTATCAGCTTGGCGCAGCGCTGGCGGGCGGCACCGCGCCGCTTATCGCCACCGGCCTGCTTGCCCATTCAGGGGGCGACTGGACGCCGGTTGCATGGTATCTGGGCGTAACCGTGGCGATTTCGCTGGCAGCGATATTCTTCGCCAGCCGCATCGGGCGCAAAACGCCCCTGAATGGCGAAACCAGCCCGCTGTAAGAGGGCTTCAGGGATAGAAGCGCATGCCGGCGTAGGGCTTCTCGCGGCAGGCGGCGAGACGCGAAGCGAGCGACCCGACATGCAGTTCCAGCTGATGGTTGTCCGGGTCGAGAAAATAGAATGACTCGCCCTCGCTGCGGTTAGTTTTCCATATCCGCACGCCTGCCTGGGTTAAGGTTTCGACAAGCGCAGGGAAATCCGTCTCGCTCACCGTGAAAGCATAATGCGTGTAATCGGTGGGCGCGGCGCCCGCCGCGTCGTCAAGCGAAAGGCACAGCCACAGCGAACCGCAGCTCAGGTAGGCGCCTTTATCCCAGCGGGCATGCAGTTTCAACCCCAGCAGGTCGACATAAAAAGCGAGGCTGTTATCCAGTGTGCGCACGGCAAGCGTCAGGTGATTAAGCCCGCTCAGCATAGTCTGTCTCCCCGAGCGTTCTGGCGAAGCAGACCGCGTCCTGTTGACCCACGTAGCGGCCATAGTTTTCGATAATGCGATACCCGTTACGCAGGTAGAAGTCGACTGCCGCCGGGTTGCTGCGGCGGGTTTCGAGCCAGGCCTCGCGATAGCCGTAGTCCCGGGCGAACGCTTCGATATGCCGCAGCAGCGCGCGGCCTGCGCCCCGGCTGCCGGGTAAGGCGAAAAGGCGTTTAATCTCAACGATCCCAGGTTCAAGCGGCCGACAGGCGACACAGCCAACCGCCCTGCCGCCAGCGTCACGCGCCAGTAAAAACCGGGCGCCTTCCACCTTGACGTCGCGATGGTTAAACGACTGGGCGCCGGAGCTGCCCGTCATCGCCTCCAGAGTTTTTGACAGCGCCGCCTGCAGGACAATCGCGTCCGGGTGTTCAGGGTCGGCCTTTTCAATGGTGAACTCCGTCATCACATTTCCTCATTCAGGGTTTGCAAGGAACATAGCGCAAAAATAACGTCTCGCCAAAGCGGGCTTATGCTTCTTTCTGCTTCATCGCGATGACCAGCGTGCCAGGGTTGTGTAACTGCCCGCCAGTATCCGCAAACGCAGGCCTGACGCGAGTTGCGCTTTTTTCAGCCCTTACATTCATGCAGGACGCGTTGGGGCATGCACAATACCGGGATATGTGACAACGTCACTTCTACACCACCAGGGGAGGCAGATTTATCTGCTATTCACGCCAAACCATTCAATACCTCTTATCATTCACTTGAATTATGAATTAGTCAGGCTCTAAACTCGTTAGATATCTAACGATTGAGTATGTCTTGTGGATCACGATCGGCTTTCTTTTTCTCACCTGCTTTATCTGACCGCTCATCACTGGCGCCGCGCGGTTGACAAACGCCTTAAAGGGCTCGGAATGAGCCAGGCAAGTTGGGTCGCCGTCTCGGCGATTGCCCGCCATGAAACGCCGCTCTCGCAAAGCGAGCTTGCACAGGAGTTGGGCGTTGAGAGCGCCACGCTGGTGCCGCTCCTGAACCGGCTGGTGGCGCAAGGGTTGATAACGCGCATTACGCCCGGCGACAAACGTAAACGCCTGCTGGTGGCGACACCCGAAGGTGAGGCGCTTTATGAAAAAGTGAAAGTCGAGGCGGACCGCCTGCGCGAAGAGATCCTAACGCTGATTAGCCCCGAAGACCAGGCCGTCACGCGCCGCGTGCTGAGCCGCCTGCTGCAGGAAGTGGAAAAACAGTAATGCGTTTGCCGAAATCAGACCCGTACGCGCCGCGCGAGTGGCAGCCGCACGAAAAGCCGATGCTGCTCGGCTCTCCCTCAACGCCTGTTCATCCGACGCCCAGACGCATTGCTTATGGCATTGTCGGTCTGCTGGTCTGCCTGACCGGCGGCCTTGGCAACGCCATGGTGACGGCGAACCTGCAAAATTTACAGGGGACCTTCGCCGCCTGGTCGACGGAGATAGCCTGGCTTCCCGCCGTCTATGTGATGACCAATATCTCCATCAACCTGTTGCTGGTGAAGTTTCGCCAGCAGTACGGGCTGCGGGCGTTTACCGAAGGCTTTCTGGTGCTCTACGTGCTGGTCACCTTCTTCCACCTGTTCGTTAACGATCTCTCATCAGCGCTCATGGTGCGCGCCGCCCACGGCATGGTGGGGGCGGCCCTGAGTTCGCTTGGCATTTATTACCAAATCCAGGCCTGGCCCGCGAAGCACCGCCTGAAGGCGTTGACCATCGGCATCACCGGTTCGCAACTGGCGATTCCCATCGCCCGGCTCTTCTCCTCGGAACTGCTGGAGCTTGACGAGTGGCGCGGGCTTTATCTCTTCGAGCTGGGGCTGGCGCTGATTTCGCTCGCCTGCGTTATCGCGCTGAAGCTGCCGCCGGGCGACCGGCGTAAAGTCTTTGAGAAAAAAGATTTTCTCACCTTCTTTCTGCTGGCGCCGGGCATGGCGATGCTCTGCGCGGTGCTTTCACTAGGCCGTATTGAGTGGTGGTTTGAAACGCCGTGGCTTGGCTGGACGCTAGCGGGCGCCGTGGTGCTGATTATCGCTGCCATCACCTTTGAACATAATCGCACGAACCCGCTGCTGAACACGCGCTGGCTCTCCAGCGGCAGTATTGTGCGGCTCGGGCTGGTGATGGTGCTGATTCGCATTGCGCTGGCGGAGCAGAACACCGGCGCTATCGGCTGGCTGCAGTATGTCGGCTTGCAAAATGAGCAGATGACAACGCTCGCGCTCTCTATTCTCGCCGGCACAGTTTGCGGCATCGTGATAAGCGCGCTGACTATCAATCCGCAAAAAACCGCCTGGCCTATCGTCACGTCGCTGGTGTTGATGGTCATCGCCTCGCTGATGGACAGCCACTCCACGAGCCTTACCCGTCCGAACCAGCTGCTGCTTAGCCAGTTCCTGTTCGGCTTCAGCAGCGCCTTTTTCTTAGGGCCCGCGACGCTGGCGGCGATTGGCGGCGTCATCGCGGACCCGCGCAACCTGGTGAGCTTTTCGGTGCTGTTCGGCATGAGCCAGAACCTGGGGGGGCTGATTGGCTCAGCGCTGCTCGGCACCTTCCAGACCTGGCGTGAGAAGTACCATTCAAACCTGCTGGCCGATCAGCTCACTACGCTCAATCCTCTGGTGACCGAACGGTTACAGCTTTACAGCCAGCTATTTCAAAGCCGCATTAATGACCCTGCGTTGTTAAGCGTACAGGCTTCACAGCAGTTGCAGACCGTCAGCACCACGGAGGCGACTATCCTTGCCTATAACGACACCTATCTGCTGACCGCCACTATCGCCGCGTCAACGCTGCTGTGGATTTTCTGGCGGCTTATCCGCCTGCGCATCGCTGCGCGCAAGGCCCTGAAGCAGGCGATGTCCGCTAAACCTGAAGAGAAGAACCCATAATGTTCACCTGTATGGAGCAGTTATGAGCCAGCAAGACGCTACGCCCGCTCAAACCCCGGAACGCAACAATTTACGCGTGGTTTCATTTTTCGCCGCCGCCGCCATCGGCATTCTTGGCGTATTGATTATCCTCTACGCCTGGAAATTTCCCCCTTTCACCCGCAACGTGGAGTTTACCGATAACGCCTACGTACGAGGCATGACGACCTTTATCAGCCCGCAGGTGAATGGCTATATCACCGCCGTGAACGTGCAGGATTTCGCGGTCGTCAAAAAGGGAGATGTGCTGATGACCATTGACGATCGCATATACAGCCAGCGCGTACATCAGGCGCAGGCGACCCTCGCCATGCGCGAAGCGGCGCTGGCGAATAACATTCAGCAGCGCCGCAGCGCTGAGGCGACTATCGCCCAGAATAAAGCGACGCTGCTCAACGCCCAGGCGCAGTACAAACGCAACCAGGCGGATTTGCGCCGCGTTCAGGAGCTGGCGTCCGATGGCTCGCTTTCGGTGCGCGAGCGCGACGCGGCGCTTGCGAGCGCCGCTCAGGGCAGCGCGGGGGTTGAACAAGCCCGGGCGCAGCTCGACGTGTCGCGGCAGAATTTGCAGAGCGTGATTGTCAACCGCGCCGCGCTGGAGGCGGATGTGGAAAACGCCAAAGCAGCGCTGGAGCTGGCGCAAATCGATTTGCAAAACACGCGGATTATCGCGCCGCGCGACGGCCAGCTTGGGCAGATAGCCGTGCGCCTTGGCGCCTATGTTACCGCCGGCACGCATCTGACGTCGCTGGTGCCGCCGCAGAACTGGGTTATCGCCAATATCAAAGAGACGCAGCTGGCGAACCTGCGCATCGGCCAGCCTGTCACCTTCAGCGTGGACGCGCTGCACGGCGAGAAATTCCAGGGGCGCGTACAGAGTATCTCGCCGGCGACAGGGGTGGAGTTCAGCGCCATCACGCCGGATAACGCCACCGGCAACTTCGTAAAAATCGCCCAGCGCATTCCGGTGCGCATTGAAGTGCTTGGCGACAATGAACAGCGCCAGCGGCTGCGCCCTGGCATGTCGGTACAGGTGCATATCAACACCGGTGAGGAGGCGGAGTAATGCGTCGTCTCTCACTGGTTGCGCTCGCGCTTCTGCTGGCGGGGTGTCAGAGCACTGAAGTGCAGCAGGCTAAGCCGTCGCTGCAAATCCCGGCCCAGTGGCGCGAAGCCGTTGGGCCATCATCCTCCGCCGAAGGGTTCTGGTGGCGAAATTTTCACGATGTCGCCCTTAACCGCTACGTGGACCAGGCGCTGCGCTATAACAGCGACGTACTGACCGCCCGCGAGCGGGTGAATGAATATCAGGCGCGGCTGAACGCCGCCGACAGCGCGCTCTGGCCGACGCTCAGCGCAGAGCTGGGCGGCACGCGCAGCCGCTCGCAGTCTGCCGCCACCGGCCTGCCGACGCACAGCACGCTCTGGCGGGGCAGCCTGACGGCGAGCTACGATGTGGATCTCTGGGGAGCGAACCGTCGGACGAGCGACGCCGCCCAGGCAAGCCTTGAGGCGCAAAGAGCCGCGGCGGCGGCGGCGGATTTAACCGTCGCCTCCTCGGTCGCTTCCGGCTATCTCACCCTGCTGGCGCTGGACGAGCAGTTGCGCGTCACAGAGGAGACGCTAAAAGCGTGGGACGAGGCGTTCCGGCTCGCGAAGCGGCAATATGAAACCGGCTATACCTCGCGCCTTGAGCTGATGCAGACCGATTCCGAGCGGCGCGCCACCCGGGCGCAAATCCCGCCGTTACAGCACCAGATAGCAAGCCAGGAAAATGCGCTCAGCGTGCTGTTGGGCGTTAACCCGGGCGCGGTGGCGCGCGGCGGCGATATCAACACGCTGACGCCGCTTGCGCTGCCTGGTCAACTGCCCTCCACGCTCCTGAATCGCCGCCCCGATATCGTCCAGGCGGAGCGAACGCTGGTGGCGGCGGACGCCTCGCTCGCCGCGCAGCGCGCCAGACTGCTGCCCTCCATTAACCTGACCGCCAGCGGCAGCCTGCAGGACGATACCCTGGCAGGCCTGCTTGATAACCCGCTGCGGTTGTGGAGCATCGGCGGCAGCATTCTGGCGCCGCTGCTGAACCGTGAAACGCTTAACGCGGGCGTGGATGTGGCGATGTCGCAACGTAATCAGGCGCTTTACAGCTATGAATCGACGGTGCGCAACGCTTTCCGGGAAGTAAACGACAGTCTCGACGCCATTCGTCGCTACCGGGAACAGATGACGGAACTGCAGGGCCAGGTGGACGTGGCGCAGGAGACGCTGCGCATCGCGCAGAACCGCTACAGCAATGGTTACTCCTCTTTTCTTGACGTGCTGGACGCCCAACGCACGCTCTTTTCGGCTGAGCTAAACCTGGCGCAGGTGAAAAACAACCTGCTGCAGGCGCAGATCGATCTGTATCGTTCCCTCGGCGGCGGCTGGGGTGGGCTGGCGACGTCGTAATTTTCCGTCAGGCGCGGCAAAGCGCGCATTCTTCGCCGCGTCTGACACTCTGGCCCTTTTTTCAGCGCCTTATTCCGCCGCCTCGATGTTATGATTGTGTTAATTCACAACCGAGGAGCCTGACGATGCACGCGAAATGGTCTGCTGTTGATGAGTACCTGGTTAATACCCTCCTTCCTGCCGATCCGGTTTTAGATAATCTTCTGTTGCACAATCAGCAATCCAGTCTTCCTCCCATCGACGTCGCGCCTAACCAGGGGCAACTGCTGGCGTTGCTGGTGCAAATTTCAGGCGCCCGCAAGGTGCTGGAGATAGGCACGCTGGGCGGCTATAGCACCGTCTGGATGGCGCGAGCGCTGCCAGAGGACGGCTGCGTCGTGACGCTTGAGGCGGATGCGCATCATGCCCGCGTGGCGCAGGAAAATATTCGCAGCGCCGGGCTTAACAACGTCGAGATTCGCGTGGGGCCGGCTGCGGATACGCTGCCCGGCCTTGCCGCGCTTGCCCCCTTTGACCTGATTTTTATCGACGCGGATAAACCCAATAACCCGCTCTATCTTGAATGGGCGCTGAAATACAGCCGTTCCGGTACGCTGATAATTGGCGATAACGTGGTGCGCGATGGCGAAGTGACTAACCCTGAAAGCCCGGACGAGCGGGTTCAGGGCGTGCGGAAGTTTATTGAGATGCTTGGCCAGGACCCGCGCCTCACCGTCACAGCCCTGCAAACCGTGGGCAGCAAGGGGTGGGACGGGTTTACGCTGGCGAGAGTTAAGTGACGTTGTAACGAATGCCGCGCTTGAAAACGGCAGGTAGCGCCGCGCTATCTTTTTTTAGCCCTGACGCTTCCCTGCTCTGAAACGGTTGTAGCGACGCGCTCAGTAGTAGCGGTATTCGTTCTGCAAGGCCGTATGGTATTGCGTGGTCTTTTTAGGGTACTTTTCTGTCTCCTGACTGATGCCGGAAAGACAGTTTTGGTGCTCATCCCATTTTTCGCACGTATCTACCGTGAACAGCACGCTGTAAGCGTGATTGGTTTCTTTCTCTGACCGCAGCCAGCGCCCTTTTCATCCCAGATGGTTTTTCTGATTTCTTTACCGCTGGCGGCGCGAACCAGCCGCCCCTTCTCGTCGTACTGATATTCAATGGTTTCTTCAAAGAATTGCAGCGTACTGTGAGCAACGGAGCGCACAACCCGGTTGGCACCGTCATAGTCAAAGTGCGTTCGCGTTTCGCCCGGACGTTCGTCCAGCGTGAACTGCTCTATGGCATCGGTAATACGCCCCCGCTCGTCCCGGATAAACCGCTTCGTGCTGCTCCCCTGGGTCAATATTTTTCCTTTAAATTCCAGCTTTATTATTTGCGTTTGCTGCCAGTCGCCTGCGTTGTACGCGGTTTCGGTATGCACGGCCATTTGCGTCGTGCCGTCGTCGCGGCGCACGTCGGCCGTGGAATGCGTCAGCACATTGCAGCGCCCGAAGGTCGTTTCCGCCTCGATTTGCGCGTTAATATCCTTGCCTTTGCCTTTTACCACCCACGATGCGATTTCCACATCGTCCGGCGAGGAGGCGTTATTGGTGAGGATGAAAGCGTTAGCGCTGTTAATGGCATACTGGGTTTTATCGCAGGCTGGTTCCGCTCTGGCCTGTAATGCAATGCCAGCCCATCCCACCAGCGTCCACAGCAGGACGCGACGATTGTTCATAGTCATTCCTTTTAGGCCCGTTCGGGAACCCGCTTCCCTGGGCCTGTCAGGGTGACATCGGCGCGGCGGGGAAAATCTTTATCCAATCCAGGGGCGTTTTGCAGGGGATGGGTAAGCGCAGCGCCACCCACCCGTAAAGCCAGAACCGCGGACTATGCTAGCCGCTTATCTGCTCCATCGCCTGCAACACGCGCTTGTCGGAAACCGGATACGGAGTGCCGAGCTGCTGGGCGAAGTAGCTCACGCGAAGCTCTTCTATCATCCAGCGGATCGCCTTGACATCCTCATCCTCACGCCGCGCTGGCGGCAGCTTGTTAAGCCACTGCTGCCAGGCCTGCTGTACGGCGTCCACTTTCAGCATCTGCGCGCGATCGCGGTGCGGGTCGACAGCCATCTTCTCAAGACGCCGTTCAATCGCCTGCAAATAACGCAGGGTGTCGCCCAGACGGTTATAACCGTTGCCGGTGACAAAACCGCGATAAACCAGCCCGCTCATTTGCGCTTTGATGTCGGACAGCCCCAGCGCCATCGTCATATCCACGCGCCCTTTCAACCGCTTGTTGATGTTAAACACGGTGGTGAGGATCTGCTCTACCTGCTTTGCGATGTCGACTACCGTGTCGTTAAGCTCTGCGCGCACTTTATCGTGCAGCGCCGCGAAGCCTTCTTCCGTCCACACCGGCCCGCCGTTTTCGGCAATCAGCTTATCCACGCCGCAGGAGATGCAGTCGTCGATAAGATCAAGCACTTTGCCGTAAGGGTTGAAGTAAAGCCCAAGCTTCGCCTTGTTCGGCAGCTTCTCGTGCAGGTATTTGATAGGCGACGGAATGTTCAGCAGCAGCAGGCGGCGCAGGCCGCGCCACATGTTGGTTTGCTGCTCGAGCGGGTTATCAAAAAGCTTAATCGCCACGCTGTCGCGCTCATCCACCAGCGCCGGCCACGCCTTGACGCGGTAGTTGCCGCGTTTTTGCTCGTAGCTTTCCGGCAACTGGCCGAAGCTCCAGATATGCAGGTTGCTCTGCTCGATGCCGTCATCCGCCACGGCGGAGAGCGTCTCCTGCACTTTCTCTTTCAGCCCGGCTTTTAGCGCTTCAAGCGAGCGCCCTTCCCGCAGCTTCTTGTTATTTTCATCCACCACCCGGAAGGTCATTTTCAGGTGATCGGGCACCTGATCCCACTGCCAGTCTTCACGGTCGATGGTCACGCCGGTCATGCGGCGGAACTCGCGCTCAAGGCTCTCCAGCAGCGGCAGCTCAAGCGGCGTGGCGCGGCCTAAAAACGCCTCGGCGTAGTTCGGCGCGGGAACGAAATTACGCCGCACCGGCTTCGGCAGCGACTTAATCAGCGCAACCACCAGCTCGCGGCGCATGCCCGGCACCTGCCACTCAAAGCCCGCCTCTTCCACCTGGTTTAACAACGGCAGCGGAATATGCACCGTTACGCCGTCGGCGTCGGCGCCCGGCTCAAACTGATAGGTCAGGCGCAGCTTCAGGTTGCCCTGATGCCAGAAGTTAGGGTAGTCGAGCTTGCTGACTTGCTCTGCCCCTTCCTTGATGAGCATGCTCTTCTCAAAGTTGAGCAGATCCGGCGTTTCACGGCTCGCCTTTTTCCACCAGCTGTCGAAGTGGCGAGCGGAAATCGCTTCATGGCTGATGCGCTGGTCGTAAAACTCAAACAGCGTGTCGTCATCGACAAGAATGTCGCGGCGGCGAGATTTATGCTCCAGCTCTTCCACTTCCGCGCGCAGCTTCTGGTTCTCGCGAAAGAAAGCGTGACGGGTCTGCCAGTCGCCTTCCACCAGCGCATGGCGAATAAACAGCTCGCGGCTGAGCACCGGGTCTATCTGGCTATAATTGACCTTACGGGCCGCCACGATCGGCAGGCCGTAGAGCGTCACTTTCTCGCTCGCCATCACCGCGCCCTGCGCCCGCTCCCAGTGCGGCTCGCTATACGAGCGCTTAATCAAATGCCCCGCCACCGGCTCTATCCATTCCGGCTCGATGCGGGCGGCGATGCGCCCCCACAGGCGGCTGGTTTCCACCAGCTCCGCGACCATCGTCCATTTGGGCGGCTTTTTAAACAGGCCGGACCCTGGGAAGATGGCAAAGCGGGCATTGCGCGCGCCGGTGTATTCCTGCTTGTCGGCGTCTTTCATGCCGATATGCGAAAGCAAACCGGTGAGCAGCGCGGTGTGTACGGCGCGGTAATCTGCCGGCTCGCTGTTAACCGGAATGCCAAGCTCTTTTACCACCTGGCGCAGTTGGGTATAGATGTCCTGCCATTCGCGTACGCGCAGGTAGTTCAAATAATCGGTGCGGCAAAGGCGGCGGAACTGGTTCGAGGAGAGCGCTTTTTGCTGCTCGCCAAGGTAGTTCCACAGGTTCACAAACGCCAGGAAGTCGGACTCTTTGTCGTGGAAGCGGCGGTGCTTTTCATCAGAGGCCTGCTGCTTGTCCATCGGGCGTTCGCGCGGGTCCTGAATGGAGAGCGCCGAGGTGATAATCATCGCCTCGCGCACGCAGCCATGTTTTTGCGCTTCCAGCACCATGCGCGCCAGGCGCGGGTCCACCGGAAGCTGGGAAAGCTGACGGCCAAGCGGGGTGAGCTTATAAACCGAAGCCTGTTCATCGGTCGTGATCGCGCCCAGCTCTTCCAGCAGGCGCACGCCGTCCTGGATGTTGCGCTTATCCGGCGCTTCGACGAACGGAAACGCGGCGATATCGCCAAGGCCCAGCGCGGTCATTTGCAGAATGACGGAAGCCAGGTTGGTGCGCAGAATTTCCGGATCGGTAAATTCCGGGCGCGAGAGGAAATCATCTTCTGAATAAAGCCGGATGCAAATGCCTTCAGAAACGCGTCCGCAGCGCCCTTTACGCTGGTTGGCGGAAGCCTGAGAAACCGGCTCAATCGGCAGGCGCTGCACTTTGGTGCGGTAGCTGTAGCGGCTGATGCGCGCCGTACCCGGGTCAATGACATATTTGATCCCAGGCACGGTCAGCGACGTTTCCGCCACGTTGGTCGCCAGCACGATGCGCCGCCCGGTATGCGGCTGGAACACGCGGTTCTGCTCGCTGTTAGACAAGCGGGCATAGAGCGGCAGCACCTCGGTATGCGGCAGGTTGAGCTTCGTCAGGCCGTCGGCGGTGTCGCGAATTTCGCGCTCGCCGCTCATAAAGATGAGAATATCCCCCGGCCCTTCCTGCCCCAGCTCTTCCACGGCGTCGAAAATGGCCTGCAACTGGTCGCGTTCGGTATCATCCGCCTCTTCGACAATCGGCCGATAGCGCACCTCAACCGGATACGTGCGGCCGGAGACTTCGATAATCGGCGCGTTATTGAAGTGGCGCGAGAAACGCTCCGGGTCGATGGTCGCCGAGGTAATAATGACTTTCAGATCCGGGCGACGCGGCAGCAGCTCGCGCAGGTAACCGAGCAGGAAGTCAATGTTCAGGCTGCGCTCGTGCGCTTCGTCGATGATGATGGTGTCGTACTGCATCAGCAGACGATCCTGCTGAATTTCCGCCAGCAGGATGCCGTCGGTCATCAGCTTGACCATGGTGTTGTCGCTGACATGGTCGCTAAAACGCACCTTGTAGCCAACGCAGCCGCCCGGCTCGGTTTGCAGCTCTTCGGCGATGCGGTTCGCCACCGTGCGCGCGGCGAGGCGACGCGGCTGGGTGTGGCCAATCAACCCTTTCAGGCCGCGGCCAAGCTCCATGCAGATTTTCGGTAGCTGCGTGGTTTTACCGGAGCCGGTTTCACCGGCGACGATAACCACCTGGTGGTCGCGTACCGCCTCAAGGATCGCCTGTTTCTTCTGGCTGACCGGCAGGTTTTCCGGGTAGGTAATGGCCGGTCGCGCCGCTTCGCGCAGCAGGACTTTCCCTGCCGCCTGGTCTATCTCCTGGGCGAGCGCGGCGAAAAGCGCCTGCTGAGATTCAGGATTTTTAACCTTCTTCGCCCCATGCAGACGGCGCGAGAAGCGTGATTTGTCCCGCAGCATCAGCGACTCCAGACGAGACGTTAGCGCGGAAAGGGTCAGATTTTGTTTTTCCATCATCGGGTTATGCGGCCTGTACACGGCCTGTCAAATCAAAGGAATTCATTAAGCGTAGAGTACCACACTGCTTTCAGGTGCGCCTTGTTCAATAATTTCGAACATAGACTTCGATATATTGCGCTATCACTGCAATCGGTTTGTGAATAGAGTTGTGAATAAGCAACGGGGGCAACGGCCCTGACAACCAAATCAAATAAAGGAACTACCCATGAGCAAAGTACTCGTTCTGAAGTCCAGCATTCTGGCAGGTTACTCCCAGTCCAACCAGCTTTCCGACTATTTTGTTGAGCAGTGGCGCGAGAAGCACGGCGCGGATGAAATTACCGTTCGCGACCTGGCGGCTAACCCGATCCCGGTGCTGGATGGCGAGCTGGTAGGCGCGATGCGTCCGAGCGATGCGGCGCTCTCTCCGCGTCAGCAGGAAGCGCTGGCCCTCTCTGACGAGCTGATTGCTGAACTCAAAGCGCACGATGTGATTGTTATTGCGGCGCCGATGTACAATTTCAACATCCCGACGCAGCTGAAGAACTACTTTGACCTGGTCGCCCGCGCGGGCGTGACCTTCCGCTACACCGAAAACGGTCCGGAAGGCCTGGTAACCGGCAAACGCGCAGTGATCCTCACCAGCCGCGGCGGCATCCATAAAGACACCCCGACCGACCTGGTGGTCCCGTACCTGAAACTCTTCCTGGGCTTCATTGGCATTACCGATGTTAACTTCGTCTTCGCCGAAGGCGTGGCGTACGGTCCGGAAGTGGCGGCGAAAGCGCAGAGCGACGCGAAAACCGCTATCGACAGTCTGGTTGCTGCATAAGCCGCAACCCTGCTTAAAACCGCCCCGCCCGGGGCGGTTTTTGTTTTCGCCCCTTCCTTTTATCTAACACTGCGTGGTGATTCGCTACCACCCTGTGAAGCAGCGTGAACCAGCCCCCCTTCCGCAGGCCCAGTCTTAGAGGACTTTCTTAGACTTCCGGCTAAATAGCTACCTCCATCGAAGCAGACCGGGTCTATTCTCATTACCAGATTATTCTGGCTTAGATCTGGAACTATTCAAAATCGCTACAGATTTCAGTGCAAAAATTCAGAAAGGCTTCGACAGCTGCTGGTGCCAGACGACGTGATGGGCGGGCAACATATAGCGGGTAGGTCTCGCCTGGCCATTCCGGAAACAGTTCTACCAGCTTTCCATCCGCTATCAGTTGCGCGACGCTTAGTGACAACACCTGCGCAATGCCGGTGCCGCTCACACAAGCCTGTACCATAAGATCGACATCTGTCGTAGTCAGATGTCCTTGTGTTGCTACTGACAGTCGCTCCCGACCACGTCTAAATTCCCACCCGAACGGCTTACCGCTGCGCGGATCAATATATTGAATGCATTCATGCCCGGTAAGGTCCTGGGGATGCTGTGGTCTTCCGTGCTGTGCCAGATAAACCGGCGCTGCTACCGTCAGCACGCGCGTATTCAGCAGCAGCTTTGATGTAATGGTGGAGGGCAGTTGGGGTCCGAAGCGAACCGCAATATCAATCCCCTCGTTTACCAGATCGCCGACATCCGGTTGCTGCACCACCGTCAGCGTCAGATCCGGGTGACGCTGGCGCAACAGCGGCATTTTCGGTGCCAGAATGTAGCGGGCGAAGATGGGATTAACGCTGACGCGCAATGCTCCACGCACCGCCACGGCTGCACCTGAGACATAGCTTGCAGCTACCTCAATGCCTTGCAGATGCGGCGCGGCGCGCTCATATAAGGCTCTGCCTTCGCTCGTCAGGTTCAGGTTGCGCGTAGTGCGGTTCAGCAGGCGCACACCGAGTCGCTCTTCAAGCCGGTCTATGGATCGGCTTACGCCGGAAGCAGATAGCCCCAGCACCTCGCCAGCGCGGCTAAAATTGCCAGCCTCCACAACTGCGGCCAGCACACTCAGTCCAGACAGAAGTCGTCCGTCAAAACTCATACGAATCCACCTTTGATTTTTAGCAAATATAATTTTAATGAAACTACCTTTATCAAAGATGGTGCGCAACCTATCGTGTCGTCCACATCGTTGCGACTCGCAGTTTACCTGGTTGAGGCCGGGTAATTCCGCAACGAACGGCACCCCTTAATTCTGAGGAATACGATATGTCAACGAAGCGCACTCTTTTCAAAGGCGGCATCATCCTTACGCTGGATGCCAATATTCCCAATCTTGACATCGGCGATGTGCTTGTCGAAGACGACCGGATCGCTGCGGTTGGTCCGGTCCTGCAGACGGATGACGCTGAGGTGATCGACGCAACCGGCCATATCGTTATGCCAGGCCTGATAGATGCCCATCATCACATGTGGCTGGGTGTCATGCGACGCATGATGCCGGATGTGGATGATCTGTTTGCTTACATTGATGTTGTCGCTGAGAAGCTAGGTGCCCACTACCGGCCGCTGGACATGTATCTGAGCACCAGACTGACCGCGGCGGCCTCTCTGGACGCGGGCATCACCACGGTTATTGATGCTTGCCACAATTCGCGCAGCCCTGCGCACACTGATGCCGCGCTGAATGCTCTGCAGGAGAGCGGCATTCGCGCATTACATATGGTGGGTGCGGCGATGGATAAGCAAGCATCAGCCGCGCATCTGCCGGGCGATCTGCCACGACTGGCGCAGCGCTGGAATACCGCAGAAAGCCTGGTGCGTGTGGGCCTGTTTGGTCAGCTTAATCTGGACTGGTGGCAGGCCGCCCGCGATCTCGACATGCGTATTCTGACGGAGTTTATCGGCGATCTGGCAAGGCTCGGCCCTGAATTTGCCAAACCGGGCGTGCTGGGCACGCACAACATCTTTAACCATTGTTCTCGGGTTCCGCAGGAGACATGGCAGCTGCTGGCCGAAGCTGGCGTTAACGTCACCGTTAATCCGCGTTCGGATGCGCTGTTTGGCTTCGACGACGAGAGCTTCGCTTATCAGCAGGCCGTTAATCATGGTCTGACGCCGGCACTGGGCATCGATCTGGATACCGCGTTTGTTCCACGGTGACATATTCATACTCAAATCTCCTGCAATATGGGAGATTTGAGTATGGTTGTCCCTTATTAGCGAATTGCAGACATTAAATTGAACGCAAAGCCGTAGGAAATTTCAATATTTCTATTCAGGCCAGCCATTGGATTCTGCTGGCCATTATTTAAAGCGGGGCCATTTTCGAAATAATCAGGATCTCGCGACCTTCACTTTCAGTCCAATAACAAGTGCGGCAAGAAACATTATGCAACCAGCCGTGATGAAAACTCCCGTTACGCCGCTGATACTAAAGAGTAAGCCTCCCAACGCAGCTCCAGCAGCAATTGAAGACTGTACAGCTGCCACTACCATACCCCCTGCGGTTTCGGCCTGATCCGGAACGGAACGTGCTACCCAGTTTGACCACGCCACGGGTACGCCACCAAAGGCCATCCCCCATAACGCAACGAACAATATCAATCCGTTTTCTTCAAGTGGCAATAAAATCATGCCCAGTGCTGCCAGACCGACAAGTGCCGGCATCATTATAAGCGTTAAACGCAGGCTTCTTTCCATCAGCCAACCGGCCAGCAGCGTCCCGATAAAATTAGCCACGCCGAATCCAAGCAATATTAAAGACAAATGGTCTATATCAAGATGCGTAATATTTTCAAGAGCCGGACGAATATAGGTAAACAACGCATACTGACCAGTATGGGCAATAACACATCCTGTCATTCCGATTGCAATACCTGGGCGGCGAAGAACATCCATGACTGACGCTGTTACCATTATTCTGCGCGGAGCCATACCAGGAAGCGTAAACAGCTGGAAAATCAGTGTCAGCACGCCTACTGCGGTTGCAGCGATAAAAGCACTGCGCCAGCCGTAAAGCCCCCCTAAGTAACTTCCCAGAGGAATCGAAACAACGGTGCCTACGGCAATACCGCTAAAAATAATGGAGAGAGCACGCGGGACGCTCTTTGCAGGGACCAGCCGCATAGCTACGGCGGCCGCCATACTCCAGAAACCTCCCAGCGCGATGCCCAGCAAAATACGCATTACCAGCAGGATTGACAGGCTTGATGAAAGTGCCACAAGCAGGTTGGAAGCAATCATTAGCACGGTAAAACCAAGCAACACATTTCGGCGATCATAATTACGCGTCAGGCGGGGAACCATCAGACCTGCAAATAGTGCCACCACTGCTGTTACCGTCACAGCCTGACCTGCAAGGGCTTCGGTCACACCAAGATCGGCGGCCATAGGTGTCAGCAGGCTGGTAGGAAGATATTCTGCAGTCAGCAACCCAAACACTCCCATGGTCAGTGAAATAACAGCCATCCATGCGGATTCTTTGGGTTCTGAACTATTCAGACTAGCGGATATCGCTTCGGTTGCTTCATTTCTCATAACACGCTCTTTTCAGGGAAAATTCAGGTTCCAAGTCTAGAGCTGAGAAGCCGGACGATCTATGATGTCACATCCTGATTATTTACCCGAAACGCCGGAAATAGATGTGAATAAACATTTTGCTCTGTCATCCGAACTCATCAGTGAACTGCTGCTTGAAATGCGCCTGCGTGGCGTACAGTACCGCCGTTTACAGACTGGCTCTGAGTTTGGTGTCAGTTTTAGCAATAGACCGGGCCATGCCTATTTTCACTATGTTGCTGTGGGAACGGCTCTGCTTCGTACAAACGAAGGTGCGATTCATGAGCTGAAAGCCGGAAGCATGGTATTTATGCCACAGGGTGACGAGCATCAGCTTATATCGGATATCGGCTGTGCAATTCAGCATATCGATACGCTAGGCTCTGCGCCTTTAGGCGAGGCCGTCAGCGGAATCAATACCTGCCCCAGTACACATCCAACCCCCAGCACAGTTCTCTTTTATGGCTGTATGGAGTTCGATCTCGGTGGAATGCAGGGCCTGGGTAAACTGATGCCGCAAGCCATAGTGGTTGAGGCAAACGAACAGATATATCCAGGGCTGGTTCCCATTCTGGGTGCCATGAAATTTGAGATCTGTTCCGGACGCGCTGGCTTCGCGGGCATTCTGGCACGCCTTGCAGAAGTGGCTGCTGCCATGATTGTGCGTGGATGGATCGAAAACGGCAGCGAGAATGCCGCTGGCCTTATCGCTGCACTACGTGATCCGCGGCTTGCCCGTGCGATTCTGACTCTCCATCGCGATACAAGTCGGGAGTGGTCTGTTGCTGAGCTTGCTGCCCAGTCTCATATGTCACGTTCTGTTTTCGCTGAACGTTTTACATCAATCATTGGGATACCTCCCCAGCGCTATGCAAGGGAAGTGCGAATGCGCCTCGCTGGTCACTGGATCATTCACGATAAGATCTCAATCGACACGGTAGCTTTACGTCTCGGCTATTCCTCACAGGCAGCATTTAGCAGAGCTTTCAAACGTATCAATGGATATCCGCCGGGTGCTATGCGAAGCAACCGGCTCAAAGCGGGCCAGAATTAAGTTACTGAAACTATGCATGTTATTGACAGGATTCTGAGCGGGATGCTGCATACAACAGTGGGTGCTGAGCATAAACTAATCTTCATAAATTAACGTATCGCATTTTCTCTAATGTCCGCTTATGGCTGTGAGTTCAACCGATGGATGCAACACACTTATTGAACCGCTCTGTGGGTGATTCTTAGTCTGGCGTTTTTCCTGGCCTCTCGTTGAGCTGCCCGGCAACACTGTTCAGTCTTTGCTGGCTGTGAACCGATAAGTCAGTTCCTTTTGGAAAATACTGCCTGAGCAATCTGTTCGTATTTTCATTAGAGCCACGTTGCCAGGGGGATTGAAGATCGCAGAAATAAATCTGAATGTCTGTCGCTACCGTAAATCGAGTGTGGTTGGTCATTTCAGCGCCACGATCTCATGTTAATGTTTTATAAAGCTCAACAGGCAATTCCCGTGCTTGTTTGATGAGCGCTGATATAACCGTTATGGTCTTGTTGTCCCTGATTTTGTGCCGCTTTCGGACAGGGGGGACGGTATCCACCAGTCTGGTGGATAGTGGGCATGATAGAAGAATGATTTCTGTCGAACATTCTGGCGATATCATGCAGGGAATCACCTTGCTTATATCTGTCCCGGATAATCGCTTTCTGTTCTGGCGCGTAGTCAATGCGCGTTCTTCGTTTCATGGCAACGTCCCCCTTGATTAAGGATAGCGTTGCATCGACCCGTTGAACTCACAGCGAAGAACGGACGCAACGTCATCGCCCGGCATTAAGCGGTACTGGTGAGCGTATTCAGTTCGACAAGCAACCAGTGCTCAAAACTCTCCAGCGCAGCCTCATTTATTCCCGTTTCCTTCGATTTTACTAAACAGAATTTTTTGCTCAGGCCCTCTGATGCAGGCCAGGGTGAAACAAGCATGCCGCTACTCAGTTCATTCTCAATATACATACGTGGAACCAATGCTACGCCTTGTCCGGCCATGACGGCAGCGATTGCCATTTCATGAAGATCGTACCGCACGCCCTGAGCCGGGTTATCGAGGACAATTCCACTTTCCCGGGCATAGCGATGCCAGGCATCAGGATTCTGTCGACGGTGAATCCGCGGGAGTTCGTTTAACTGTTGATTGACGTCACTCTTTGTTAACAGTGCCGGATGGCAAACAGGCACCAGCGTTTCCTGAAACAGAAACTGCATACGCATGCCTGCCCATGCGGGATGTTCAAAATGAATGACCGCGTCAAAGCCACTGCCGGGCAAAATAAAAGGATCCGTTCTGGCCGCAATATTTAACGTTATGTCCGGGAACAACGCGTTAAAGCCGTTCAGGCGGGGAATAAGCCAACGGCTGGAAAAGGTCGGCAGGACAGCGATATCCAGACTCTTACTGCCTTCAGGCATTCCCATGATGTACTGTGTATCTCTTTCGAGCCGATCGAGCGTTTCACGCACGTGATGTGCATAGCGCGCGCCGACAGGATTAAGCTTTACGCGGCTTCCCACGCGGTCAAACAATTTACAGTTCAGCAAAGCTTCAAGACGGGCAATCTGACGGCTAATGGCCCCTTCCGTTAACGACAACTCCTCTGCGGCCCGGGCAAAATTACCGTGCCTTGCGGCGGCATCAAAAGCCTGCAGAGAAGCGCTACTGGGTATTTTTCTACGCATAACACGTGTTCCTTTCCCTGTGCCTGTAACCTGCGCTCATTGACTTAAAGTCACTGAACTGTGACATATTATCGATTTCAGATGGGAAATACAGCGTGTAGCATGATGAAAAATCATTGAGCAAATCTGTTTGCTTGCGTTTATGACTTATCTGGAGATGAGCGGATGTTCTATATCGTGGAATGCTCGTATAACGATCCTGAAAGCGAGGCAGAATGGAATGCGTTTTACAGCCAGCAAAAATTACCCGCATTAATATCTGTTACCGGGTTCACCACCTCTCAGCGCTTTCGTGCCGTCAAATCTGGCTGCCCTGTTTACCTTGCCATCCATACCATTAATGATGCGGATATTCTCAGCAGTGATAATTACCGTTTAAAAGGAGGAGGTAATTTCTCTCGCTGGCAGGCCTGCATTACTGACTGGCATCGTAATCTGTATGCAGGTGAAGGCCTCGCGCCAGCCCTGTCTTGCGATGAAATTCTGCTACTGAGCGCAAAGCCAGTAGATTATTTAGAAAGAGAATTGGGATATCAGGGGCTGGAAATGGCTGCAGTGGGGCTGGATAAATCTCCTGAATATCGGGTTGCGTATGTTTTGCCGGTTAAGATTGCCTCGCTATTTACCGATATACCCGGGGTGTACCTCTACGAGCCTCTTACACCGCAGTTGCAGGCAGCTGAAAAAGGGAAGTGATAACGCATGCCTAATCTCACTTTTTATATTTCTGAAAATCACGCGGACAAGTTTAAAAACCTTTCCGATTTTACCCGTCAATGCAGCGCCCTCTGTTGCGCCACGCTCGGCGCAGAACCCAAAAATGTTCATATCATTTTTGTCGATGTAAAGCCGGGATGCGGGCAACCGGTGTATGCCGAACTCTTTTATCGTCTGACAACATGGCGAACGCATGAAGTAATGGAGAACTTTATGCGTGAACTGGATTGCGCCACTCACGAGGCCTCTGGTCTGTCGACCCGTATCCGCTGCTTTGGATTCCCAGCAGAACACCTGTTCGCCCGCAACTAATTCTGAGGTATTGATGAGCCATCCCCTTCCGTTCCGTCAGATTGGCGATTTTCAGATAACTGCGCTGAGTGACGGCAATATGGCCGCCAGTCTGGATTTACTGTCAGGCATTGAAAAAGCTGATGCCGACGTCATTCAATACCGTGCCGGAATCGATCGGCCCGGCGATATCCATATAAACTGTTACCTTATCCGCGGTCGGGGTCGAGTCATTTTGGTCGACGCCGGCGCAGGGCCGCTGAATAACGTGGGAGGCCAACTCACAGCAAACCTTGCCGCAGCGGGGGTCAGCCCTGACGATGTCGATAGCGTTTTATTGACGCACTGTCATCCGGATCATATTGGCGGCCTTCTGGATCCTGAAAAACAGCCCGTGTTTAAACGCGCTGACATTATTCTTCATCCTCTCGAAGCGCAACACTGGCAGGATGATAAAAAACTCAACATAGCGAATGAGCGTGGCCAACGTAATTTTCGGCTGGTCCGCCAAATGTTGCACGCCTATGCCCGGAAGGTGCGTTTTTTTAACGGGGATAAAATAGCAGAAGGCATTCTCCCGGTATGGTTGCCGGGCCATACGCCCGGGCATACAGGTTTTCGCATCGATTCGGATGATCAATGTTTATTAATATGGGGAGACATCGTCCATTACCCCCATATTCAGTCAGCACAACCGGCGGTTTCTATTTTATTCGACACCGATCCCGCTCAGGCCGAGGAAACAAGGAAATCGATGATGGAAAAAGCGGTCAGCGAAAAACTGCTCATTGCAGGCATGCACTTAAGTCAGGCCGGGTTTGCCAGCGTTCTCAGGAATGGTAGTGGATACCGCATTTCCTACGCTGAAAAATGATGGCTATGCCTGACTGTTTCGTTATTGATGAGCGCCGTTCAACGTCGTCCTTGTCCGCTTGTGGCGCGGAGTGGACATTTGCGTGAAGCATGATCTGCTAAGAGCGAGAAGCGGACGTAATGAATGCGTAGCGCTTCTGAGATTAAGTCGGGTGATAAAATGAAGGTGGCTGGCCCGTAACGCGTCGGAACATTGTTGCGAAGGATGAGGCATTGTCGTAACCAAGAAAAAGTGCAACTTCATTCACTGGTTTACCTGTTATCAGCAACGCCAATGCGCTGACGACACAGGCTCGCTGGCGCCAGGCGGAAAATGACATACCGATTTGCCGCAGGAAATGGCGGCGAAAGGTACTGGCGCTCATAAACAGCGCACTGGCCCACCGCTCAGCCGGGTCGTGGATAGACGGGGCGATTAAAAACGCCTGACATAGCGTCAGCAGGGCCGGATGCTGCGGCAGCGGAATATCGAATTCGCGAACCGGCATTGCCGCCAGTTCCAGTAACATCAGATTTACCAGCGCACGGTCACGTGCGCTTTCATACAGCGGTGGCAAATCAACTGCTTCAAGCAATAACTGACGTAACAATGGCGATACGCTTATCACTTCACAGCGACGGTGTTTGATAAACCCCGTCACGCATGCGGGTTCAATATACAAGCTACGGGTAGTGACGCCCACAAACCGGACGGCGTGCGTCGTGTCGGGTGGGATCCATACCGCATGCTGTGGCGGAACCACCCACTCTCCGTTACGGGTTGAGACGTACATCAGGCCCGTTGCGCCATACAGCAGCTGTGCGCGGCGATGTTTATGGGGCGGCAATGTAAATCCCTGCGCATAGTCATTACCTAACGCCACCACGTCACGGTCGAGCTCATCCACTTCGTCAATTTTTACGTTACGCACATCTGCCTCCGTCTGAACGATTTGCAAAGGTAATTGAGCGCAGCGCAAATGGGAAGCAACGCGCTTGCGGTATAAGCTGCTGGCTCATTTTTCAGATCGGGACATTATCTTGAACGATATCGTAATCATTGCGCTGGCAGGCTTCACTACCGGCGTCACTACGGTGCTGTTTGGCTTTGGTGGGGGCTTCGTGGTGGTTCCCTTTGTTTACCAGTTGCTGCGGCGCCAGCCTGAACTGACAGGAAACGCGATGCATATCGCTGTTGCCACCTCAACGGCGGTGATGATATTTAACGCGGGCTGGGTCAGCTATCGAAACTGGCGGGCCGGTAAACTATCATCACAGACGTTGTTCCCGTTGTTATGGTTTATTGCCATCGGCGCTTTTTTAGGTTCCTGGCTGGCGGGAATGTTGAGTGAGGGTCTTGTTCGCGCGCTGTTTATCCTTTACATGCTAGTGACAATTGGGGATTGTCTGCTGCGCAAAGGTTTTTTCAGTGGTACAGCACCGCGTCGCCTGTCGCCTTTTATAACAACAGGCGGCGGAATAGCGATCGGCATGATTGCCGCGTTACTTGGCGTGGGCGGCAGCGTTATGACAGTACCACTGCTGCGACGACATGGTTACGCGATGCGTGACTGCATCAGCGCAGCCAATCCGCTTTCGTTGCCCGTGGCGCTGTGTGGCGCCGTGATGTATGCAATTATCGGTTGGCACACTATTCCCGGAAGCGGGTTTATAGGGTTTATAAGTCTGAAAATTCTGTGCATTCTAATACTGTCGGGCTGGGCTGGTATTGTTTTTAGTCGCAGGGCTATTCCTGCTGTACCTGATACTTTGCATGCGCGAATATATGTGCTGCTACTTTGCCTGGTATTCCTGGCGATGCTTCTTTGAAGCAATCAACATATTTCGGCTACTTCTGCGAATAACTTCAATTTTCTATAAACGCTCCTTCTGGCACCCAGCAGCGCTGCCTCGGGTCTGCTATGAGCGAGAAGCGGTCAGATCGCAATCTTGCACCACAATCTGGTACGAGTTAGGCAAGCATTTGGGGTGAAAGCCTGTCCTGAGTGAGAATCTAACCAAGCATTGTGTTATGTTTAACAACTGGAGTAGGCTACAAAATCAATTAATTAAGGATTTTGAGATGACTATAGCCGCAGCTTGGGTAAGAACTTTAAGAAATTGCAAAGAATTGATTGTAGTATCAGATAGTAGATTAAATGGTGGTATGAAAATGGATTGTGGGCAGAAGATAATAACTCTGCCTCGTTCAGATGCTTTCATCTGTTTCGCGGGTGATACTAGTTGGGCATATCCTTTGATGCATCAAGTGGCATCAGCAATTGATATATATGATCGTTGCTCCTCACGAACCCAAGATATTAAAGAACTCAAAACCCATATTCTTAAGATTTTTGAACGACTGAGAGAGCAAATTCACGATGCCATAGGTGACATGGATATACCCGATGCAAAATTCATATTCGGGGGATATTCATGGATAAGAAAAAAATTCATGATTTGGCACATCACCTACCAAAAGAGTACCAACTGTTTTCGTGCGGATCCTGCACGTGAAATATATGGATCACCTGTTGTATTTACTGGTGATGAAGAACATGTAATTAAAGCTAATGCGATGCTTCGTGAAAAATTAAAATCAAGAGGGAAGCTGGATAATTTAGAAAGAGGCATAAAAAATACTGTTAAATTTGAATGGGAACCATTTGAAGTTATTCGAGACATGCTTTACAAGGTTAATGAAAGTTCTTATGAATTCAAAAACTCATCAATTGGAGGTGCGCCCCAAGCCCTAAAAATCTATGAACATTTATCAAGTCAAAAACTTGGTGTTCTATGGATGAACAGGATGGATAGTGAACCGAGCATATATTTATCGGGCCGAAGGCTTACTAATTATGGTCCGCGAGATATGTGGATACTAGACCCTGAAAAACTGATAACGTACAATCCATTGAAAAGCAATTCCGATAAGGAGGTGATTAATCAATTCATTTAATTTTTCGGGCGTTTAATTACATTTTATTAAAGATAGAATTATTATATTTGCATTTTTAATTTTTATGACCGTTGTAAACAAAACTGTTAAGCATTGTGAAGAGAACGGGGCAATGAAAAAAACCGAGTTGTATTTCGTAGCCCCATCCCCTCGAGTGGCGACAGGCAGGTGCTGATGAATATGACGAAAAAAGGCGACAAGCATCTACGGACACTTTTTATTCATGGTGCCCGCGCTGTCGTCAGGGTTGCTACGAATAACAATGATGGTTATATGAATCAGCGGGTTAACCAGTTAAAGGAACGGCGCGGATTTAATAAAACGACCGTGGCGGTCGCTAACAAAAACGCGAGAATAATCTGGTCGAAGCTGAGAAATGAGACCGAGTATCAGGTAGTATGAAATTAATACCCTGTCAGCAAAAGTTGCAGCGTACTGAGAAATGGTTACAGGTTGCACCTGCACAATCGGAACCTGATTTTTATACTGGCCTCAGAGGCCGTCCAGTTGTTGAGGCGATTGTGTGCGGATCACCCATTTGGGCACTGATTTTCCTGATGCCGGATAGATGTAAGCAACAACCCAAAACCAGATTCAGTACTTGCAAAACGGAGGTAGTCCATAGATGTAGAAAGTAGCGTCTGAAATAGCATGCTTACGGCTGAGTTCCCGGGCAGAAACCCCTGCTTCAGCCTCGCGGAGAATACTAATGATCTGTTCGTCAGAAAAACGCTTCTTCATAGGGATGTCTTCATGTGGCTTATGAAGACATTACTAACATCGGGGTGTATTAATCAACGGGGAGCAGGTCAATAAAAATATGTCCGATTCAAAGAACGGACATATGCATGATGCTGAAGATCCGCTATGAGCGAATCTAGGACATCAACAGAGCCCACACCGGAAAACTAGGATTGCAGCGATTAATATTTCCGCGCGCTTGTCTTCGTTATATTATTTTCCACCACGCCCAAATGTCGTGATATGGTTTTCCTTCTTCTTTATTCTAATCTCGCTATCTTTGTGAATCATACGTTGATGACAATCCAAACAGAGGCTTATCATCCCTTCAACAGTTGAAGGGCCTCCCTTTGCATACTCAAAGATATGGTGAGCCTGCACCCTGTTTGTTGAGGCGCAGAGCTGACACATTTTTAGATCTTTTAATCTGCGCTCGTTTTGTGACCTACGATGGTCGCTTGGCCTGCTCATTACGCTCTCCTAGCTTTCGCTGTCAGATTCGTCTTTAAGACTGTCTTGCTGCGGAGGTTCTGGTTCACCTTTTGCTTCCAGGGAAAGATTCTCAACCCTTCTTTTGAGCATTAGCTGCAAAGAATCATATGGCCCCTCGATCCCAGTGTAATCTTCAATCTCACCCGCATCTTCTAATTGCTCAACCATTTCCAGAATTTTTTTTACCTTATCCTTGCTTCCTACAAACGCAATATTAGCAGCCCACTTCTTATCACCTGACATCACTTCCCCTCCTTGGCAGGGAGGTTAAACGTCACCTCACTATCCACGTCAAAAATTTGAAGCTTTCCGACTCCATGCTTCAATACAATACAGAACGAATCATCAAACACAGGAAGGCCGTTCCTCAGCTCAGAAACTTTGTATATTCGATATTCACCTTCGGTTTTGACAACTCCAACATTTTCAGGAAAAGAAACTTCTTTGTGGATAGTCACTTTTTCAAAATCCTTAAAGAAATTTGGCTCCCCAAAGTCAAATCCAAAAATTTTATAAATACGGTAGTCTCCATCACCTGAAACAATAACGATTTCGTTTTCAGTTAATCCGTACAAACAGTCTCCCTCTCGGAGGATTTTGAACCTAAATTCTTTCAATGGACGAAACTCCTATTGATATAACATTATTTTCAACGGCAAAAACCGTTAGACGAAATATTTGTTGCCTTCTTTCATGAATTTTACCCAAAGAAAGCAAACTTTCAACTTAAGCTCATTCAACTACTGTTAGACACATTTACCAAAATAGGTAATTGCAGGAACGGTTTTGCGCCCACCGCCCGCTGTTTAAAAGCTCATTAGTAAAGCTTAAGTTAGATCAGACATTTCTGTCGATGAAAAACTTAAGCATTTGGACGACGTCTTCGTAGATAATCTAAAAAAACTGTTATTTAGTAGCAGCCAAAATCAAGGTCCGCTCCTGGCACAAAGCGGACATTACTTAGTACTGCACGATCAGGCTGGCAGCGCAGCCCGCCCCTGAATGCCGCGGGAGCGGCATGGAGGCGCCAGAGAATGTTGTACTCCGTGGCGGAAAAGCGCCGTCCGCCCGGCGTAGTGGGATACAGAGCCATAATTTTTGCCCCTCCCCCTACCCTGCTTAGCCCAAACCTACTGTCAGCAATGAAGAAGCTTGTGTAATCCTTTCTGACCCGGCGAGCGCGCTTTACGGCGCTTGCGGTGTAAAAACGTGATTTTGGGCCTTAACGGCGGCAGCTTGCTGCTAGCGGGTAGCCGCCTTACGCCACCGTCCAGGGCGTTTCATCCAGCGTAAAAACCAGCGCGTTATCACGAACTTCATAAGGCACGGTGTAGGTATGCGGGTCGTGCATGTTCCGGTCGCAGCAGGGTTCGAAATAGTGAATCATGCAGCGGAAGGTAAAGTGGCGCTCGTCCATCGCCGTGACGTCGAACGTTTCCGGCTGATAGGCATAGCGCATATCTTCCGGGTATTCAGACATGACAAACTTGTTAAACAGCGCCGCGTTTTCGCGCAGCAAGCGCGCCAGCGAGGCCGTATCGTTCGCCGCCGCGCCGTCAAGCGGCAGGGTATAGGTTTGCGTTGCCATGGTTGTCTCCTCCTGTCTGCCCTCAGCCTGACACAAATTGCGGATAACGTCTGTTATCCCTGCGGGGTAAGGGCCTATTTCTTCAGCCACTGGCCGTTGAGGCCGCGCACGTACTCGCCAGGCCGCGCGCGGGCGACCAGCTTCTCGCCTGCCATTTTCGCCACGTCATCCACCGGCAGATGGTTGCTGTCCGCCACCTGCTGGTAGCTTTCAGCCCTCGCGGCGTTGATGTTTTTCACAAGCGTCAGCGTTTCGCTGTCCTGTGCGATGGGGGCCAGGTAGCCGCTCAGCGTTTCGCCCACCCGCCCTTGCTGGCGCGCCTCCTCCAGCGTCAGGGCGAACGCGGGCGGCGTGAGCATCAGCATCGCCAGCAGAAGTAGCGCTTTTTTGGCCATATCGTCCCCTCAGAAGAGATCGCTGCGGTTTTTCAGCAGCGCTTCGACATCCTTATCCAGCTTGATATGGATCTCATGTTCAATTTTAACGTTCATATTGATGGTGATGGGCTCTTCAGGCGCCGCCACCTCGATACGCGGCGTGCAGCCGGTTAAAAGCGCTGCGGGCAGCAGCGCCAGCATCATTATTTTCATTTTTCTTCCTCGCATACCGCACCCGCTGGCTGACACGGCGCGCCGGGAAGCTGCGCGTGCTGCTCAAGCCAGGTCTGTAAATTGTCGCCAAAGCGCAGGCTGCGCCACAGGGTAAAGAGGTTTTCCTGATGGCGGTAATTAAGCCTCACGGCGTTGCTTTTCCCGTTCACGCGGCTGGTGCCCTCCAGCTCCGCGCTCATCGACAGCACCCCGAGATTATCCAGAGTCAGCGTCGTCCATGAGTGTGAAATCTCCATGTAACGCAGCCAGTTTATCGCCGCGCCCGCCGCCACGTTGTCTTTCGCCATTGCGTCCGCCATCTCTTTATCGAGGCGCAGCGTGAGCGGACCGGGGCTGGTAAGCCAGCCATCCTTGATTATCCATCGCGGGTTTTCCAGCCACAGCGGCAAGGCGCCGTTAACCGCGCCAGAGAGCGCGACCTGCTTCACTTTGGTGGCGGTGATAAATTCGCTGGCGGAAAGATTGTGCAGGCGCAGCAGCGCCGCGTCGTGCTGCGGCATGCGCAACTGCTGTAGCGAAATTTGCCCGCCCAGCATATCGACGCTGACGTTGCTCAACAGCAGCGGCCGCGCCTCGCTCCAGGGGTAGCTGCCCTGCAAATCCGCAGTGACGTTGCGCGCCGTGACCTGGCTTTCGATGTCGTCTATGCGCAGCCGCACCGGGCCGCGCGCGCCAAGTTGCCAGACGGCGTCGCTGTAGCGAAAGGGCAGCACAAAATCGACGCCGTTGATTTTGTTATCGGTGGTCCAGGCGCTGCCCTTTTTCACCACGCCGTGCCCGCCCGCTTCAAAGCCCTGATCGCCTGCGGCGGAGAAAGCGACCTGGGCGTAAAATTGCCCGTCGCGCAGCGCCATTTTCCAGTCGGGCGGAATGAGGGGCTGAAACACCGCCAGCGGCTGCGCCGGCCACCACGCCTGTCCGCGCAAGCGTACGCCGTCCCAGCGGCCATGCACCCGCACCGGGCCGATAGCCTGCGCGTGCAGGTCGCCTTTGAACTGAAACGCGGTCGGGCCGCTGCCTTTCACGCTGAACGTTAAGGTCGATGGCGGCAAGACGCTGCCGCCGCTGAAGGTTGTTGGTCCGGCGTCAAGCTGTAGCGCGCCGCTAAAGTCCGTGGCGGCGTCCTGCCGCTCCCAGCGCACCGGCGAGGTGAGCCGCAGGCGCGGTTTGCTCATCAGCATCGCGCCGTACTGCAGTTTGTCGAAGCCGGTTGCAAGCTCGCTTAGCTCAATAACGCTGTCTCGCCACTCGCCCCGCCCGGCCACATCCCAGCGCGCCTGCATCGGTTTGAAGTTACCCTCTCCCCAGTAGCGCCAGCGCCACACGCCCGCATCCGGCAGGAAATTGTCAGCGCGGCCATCCAGGTGCAGCGCCATATCTCCCATGGCCTGTTCGTGCGCGCGCAGGATAGCCTGCAAACGGCCATCTACGCCCTGCGGAGTCAGCTTTACGCCCGCTAAAGGCCAGCGCACTTCGTCGATATTCAGCGAATCGATAACCCGCCCGCGTGAGCGCAACAGCGCGCCGGGTTGAAAACGCACCTGTGGAGCAAGCAGCGGACCGTTCAGGTCAGCAGGCAACATCGCGTAAAACACCATGGCGTCCTGCTTGGCTTCGCCGGTAATGCGCAGCGGCATCTCGCTCTGCGTCATGCTTAAGCGCCCCGGCCCAAAGGTCATGACCGCGTTGCCTTTGCCCGCCGCGCCTTCAGTCAGTACGTTGATGCGCCCGCTAAGCTGCGCGCCCTCCAGCCCTGCGCGCCAGTTTTCCGCCTTAAGCGCCACCCTGCCGCTTAGCGGGAACCCCTGGTAAGGCCAGCGCCAACGCCCGTCGCTCAGGGTGAACGTTTGTGCCGTGAGGGTCCAGGGGAGGTCGAGCAGCGGGTCCGCATCGCCTGTCGCACTTATCAGCAACTGACCGCGATTATCCTGCCACTCCAGCTCCGCCTGGGCCTCCTGAGGCGCAAAAGGCAGATGGAGACGGGCCACGGTGCGCCCCTGGGTCGGCAGGCCGTCTGGCACCAGCGGCAGGGTAAAATCGCCCAGTAGCGTAATCGGCGGGAGAGCGTCCGCCACGTTAAGGTTAAGTTTTGTTACGCGCAGCGCCTGCCCCTGCAACTGCGCGTCGAACGCAATGCTATCGCCTGCGAAACGCAGGCGCTGCCGCTCAGGCGTGAGGCTTGCTTCCAGCGCGCCGGCGTACTGCGGCCAGGGCGTGAGCGTCAGCTTTTTGATAGTGACCCAGCTCATCGGCAGCATCGCCTGCCATTCGGCGAGCGTGCGCGGCGCGGCGGGGTTTTCATTGCCGGCGGGCATGTCGCTGAAGCATTCCGGGTTAAGCGTTAAGGCATCGACATTAAGCTGCCAGCGGCTCGGATGCGTGAGAATGGCGTTATCCACTTTAGCCAGTTCGCAGTCGCCTGCAAGGTAACGTAGGTCGGGAAGGATAATGGCGTGGCGGGTCAGGCGCGGGGGCTGCTCCAGCGCAATGCGGGTGCCCGGCGGCAGCCAGATGCCGGCAAAGCCGGGCAGCCAGTAACCCACCGTAAACACCAGCGTTAATGGCAATAAGATAAGCAATAGCGCTAAGGCGATAGCCGCTCTGTATTTACCCTTCATGGGCCGTTAATATCCTGATTCTTTGATAAAATTACGCGCCAGAGCGCCGTATTGTGTCAGTTTAGCCGCTGCAGGTGAAGCCGACCGTCATTGAACTAAACTATTATGCTTAAAACAGCGATAAGCGCCTGAAATATTAATTATTTTTTAAACTTTGTAAGATTATTTTAACTATGCTACCGTGAATGCAGTACAACACTGGAGAAAGTCTTATGAAACTGGCCGTCTACAGCACAAAGCAGTACGATAAAAAGTACTTGCAGCATGTTAACGAAGAGTTTGGCTTTGAACTTGAATTTTTCGACTTCCTGTTAACGGAAAAAACCGCTAAAACCGCCAACGGCTGTGAAGGGGTCTGCATTTTCGTTAACGATGACGGCAGCCGTCCGGTGCTGGAAGAGCTGAAAAAGCATGGCGTGAAATTTATCGCACTGCGCTGCGCAGGCTTTAATAATGTCGATCTGGACGCGGCGAAAGAACTGGGAATGCAGGTGGTACGCGTACCGGCCTACTCGCCTGAAGCGGTTGCTGAACATGCTGTCGGCATGATGATGTGCCTTAATCGTCGTATTCACCGCGCCTATCAACGCACGCGCGACGCTAACTTTTCGCTGGAAGGACTCACCGGTTTTACGATGTACGGCAAAACTGCGGGGGTTATCGGCACCGGGAAAATCGGCGTGGCGGCGCTGCGCATCCTGAAAGGTTTTGGCATGCGTCTGCTGGCGTCCGACCCTTTCCCCAGCGCGGCGGCGCTTGAGCTTGGCGTGGAGTATGTCGATGTCGATACGCTGTTTTCTCAGTCGGATGTCATCTCCCTGCACTGTCCGCTCACTAAAGATAACTACCATCTGCTGAATCGCACTGCGTTTGAGAAGATGAAAGATGGCGTGATGATCATCAACACCAGCCGCGGCGGGCTTATCGACTCGCAGGCCGCCATCGAAGCGCTGAAGATGCAAAAAATCGGCGCGCTGGGCATGGACGTGTATGAGAACGAGCGCGACCTCTTCTTTGAAGACAAGTCTAACGACGTGATTCAGGATGACGTATTCCGTCGCCTCTCCGCCTGTCACAACGTCCTGTTTACCGGTCATCAGGCGTTTTTAACCGAAGAGGCGCTCATCAGCATTTCCCAGACTACGCTTGAAAACCTGCGCCAGCTGGAAAAAGGCGAAGCTTGTCCAAACGCGTTGTACTGATTTTTAAGAATATATCCGATGTATTCGCGTCAGCTGGCAGGCAGACTGGCGTGAATCATTGATGATATGAATATCATGGAGGCGATATGAAAAAGTATGTTGTTCCGGCACTGGCCGCGGTTGTTCTGGCGGGATGCGCGACGCCGGGTCATAAAGCTAACGTTACAGCACAGCAGCTGGTTCACCACCGCTATGTGCTTTCTACCGTGGATGGCGCGCCGCTCGACGCTTCTACCCGCATGCCGGAAATCAGCTTTGGCGAGAACCTTCACGTTGCAGGCAGCATGTGTAACCGCTTTATGGGCCAGGGCGAACTGCACGGTGATGTGTTGAAGGTAAAAGGCATGGCCTCAACGCGGATGCTCTGTGCCGAGCCACGCCTGAACGAGCTGGATACGCTGATTGGCGAAATGTTGACGCAGGGCGCCAAAGTAAGCCAGTCGCAAAAGACGCTGGTGCTGGAAACCAGCCAGCATACGCTGACTTATAAACTGGCGGATCTGGTCAACTAATCAGTAGTTGCCGCAGCTGCCTGACGCCAGGGCGCTTTCACTACAGCGTTTACCGTTGGGCAGCGCGCACATGCCGATAGCGGAACCATCTAACTGGCGCGCAACAGAGAGCGACCCGCCCACCATTGCGCAGTTGGCCTGCCCGGAGTCGGACATCGCCGCACGCAGGCCGGGCGAAACGTGAGCCGCCGTCGCCTGCTGTTCGGGTTCGCTACTGCATGCCGATAAAACTAACGCGGCACACCCCACTAAAAACGCTGCACGCATGATTCTCCCCTTTCGATGACCTGAAAAACTCCAGCATCATAGGCCACCTTGACCGCCAGCGTCGAGCCTCTGATCGCGGCTTTTGCTCGCTTAAACACATTTTTTAGCAATTCTACTTCTTCAGCCGTTTCGCTTGTTCACACGCGCAAGACAAGGCGCGAAGAGCGAAAGTTTGCTTTTTCACTGCGGTCAATATGCGGCAACGGGCTGATTTCTTCGCTGTTTAGCTTTACGCTTCGCGGATGTTATGCTGCCTGTAAACCCCCATAAAACGAGGCGGATATGGATAAAATACGTAGAGATGAAGCGCTGTATCAGGAAATGTGTCGGGTGGTGGGCAAAGTGGTGCTGGAGATGCGCGACCTCGGCCAGGAGCCTAAACATATTGTTATTGCGGGCGTCGTGCGTACTGCCTTAGCGAACCAGAAAGTAAAGCGCTCTGAGCTGACGCAAGAGGCGATGGAAGCGGTGATCCGCGCGTTGGGGTATGAGGTTTAGCGCGGCGTGCCTGTTTTCCCTGATAATTTCACGGTTTTTTTACCATCTGACTGACACAGTACACAAAAGTGAAAATGTCTGGCCTGGCGCTTTGCTAAAATTGAGGTATTACGACAGGGTGCGTCGCCGTATCACGCATCCCTCAATTTTGCGCACTCTAAGGATCACTTATGATCACAATCGACGGCAATGGCGCGGTTGCTTCGGTGGCGTTTCGCACCAGTGAAGTCATCGCCATTTACCCCATCACCCCCAGTTCGACCATGGCGGAACAGGCGGACGCCTGGGCGGGCAACGGCCTCAAAAACGTCTGGGGCGATACGCCGCGCGTGGTGGAGATGCAGTCCGAGGCCGGGGCCATCGCCACGGTGCACGGCGCGCTGCAAACCGGCGCCCTCTCCACCTCGTTTACCTCTTCCCAGGGGTTGTTGTTGATGATCCCGACGCTCTATAAGCTTGCGGGCCAGCTTACCCCTTTCGTGCTGCACGTGGCGGCGCGCACGGTCGCGACCCATGCGTTGTCGATTTTCGGCGACCATTCCGACGTGATGGCGGTACGCCAGACCGGCTGCGCGATGCTTTGCGCGAGCAGCGTGCAGGAAGCGCAGGACTTTGCGCTGATTTCCCATGTCGCCACCCTGAAAAGCCGCGTGCCGTTTATCCATTTCTTTGATGGCTTTCGCACTTCGCATGAAATTAACAAAATCGTGCCGCTGGCGGACGACACCATCCGCAGCCTGATGCCGCAGGCGGAGATCGACGCTCACCGCGCCCGCGCGCTGAACCCGGAGCATCCAGTGATCCGCGGCACCTCCGCCAACCCCGACACTTACTTCCAGTCCCGCGAAGCGACCAACCCGTGGTACAACGCCGTTTACGATCATGTTGAAACGGCGATGAACGACTTTGCGCAGGCCACGGGTCGTCACTATCGCCCGTTTGACTATTACGGCCATCCGCAGGCGGAACGCGTTATCGTTGTAATGGGATCCGCTATCGGCACCTGCGAAGAGGTGGTGGACGAACTGCTGACGCAGGGCGAAAAAGTGGGCGTGCTGAAAGTACGCCTTTACCGCCCTTTCAGCGCAAAGCATTTACTGGCGGCATTGCCGCAAAGCGCGAAGCGCATTGCGGTGCTCGATCGCACCAAAGAGCCTGGCGCGCAGGCGGAGCCGCTTTATCTTGATGTGATGACTGCGCTTGCCGAAGCGTTCAACGCAGGCGAGCGCGAAACCCTGCCGCGCGTCATTGGCGGACGTTACGGGCTTTCCTCAAAAGAGTTCGGCCCGGAGTGCGCGCTGGCGGTGTTTACCGAGCTGAAGGCGCAGCAGCCGAAAGCGCGCTTTACGGTGGGGATTTACGATGACGTGACTCATCTTTCTTTACCATTGCCGGAAAACACACTGCCTTCTCACGCAAGGCTGGAGGCGCTGTTTTACGGGCTTGGCAGCGACGGCAGCGTTTCCGCCACCAAAAACAACATTAAGATCATCGGTAACGCTACGCCATTTTACGCGCAGGGCTATTTTGTCTACGACTCGAAAAAAGCGGGCGGCCTGACGGTTTCCCACCTGCGGGTCAGCGAGCGGCCGATCAACTCCGCCTATCTGGTGAACCAGGCAGATTTTGTCGGCTGCCACCAGCTGCAGTTTATCGATAAATACCAGATGGCCGAACGGCTAAAACCCGGCGGCATTTTCCTTATCAATACGCCTTATGCGCCGGATGAAGTGTGGCGCCGGCTTCCGCAAGAGGTGCAGGCGGTACTGAACCATAAACACGCGAAAGTGTACGTGGTTAACGCGGCGAAAATCGCCCGCGAGTGCGGCCTTGGCGCGCGCATTAACACCGTTATGCAGATGGCGTTTTTCCACCTCACGCAGATCCTGCCCGGCGACGCCGCGCTACAGGCGCTGCAGGCCGCGATTGCCAAAAGCTACAGCAGCAAAGGCCAGGAGCTGGTGGAGCGCAACTGGCAGGCGCTGGCGCTGGCCCGCGAATCGCTGTTTGAGGTCAGCCGTGAAGCGGTTAACCCGCAAAGCCCGCTGCGTCCGCCGGTCGTTTCCGACGCCGCGCCCGATTTTGTCAAAACCGTTACCGCCGCCATGCTGGCGGGCCTTGGCGACGCGTTGCCGGTCTCCGCGCTGCCGCCAGACGGCACCTGGCCGCTCGGCACCACCCGCTGGGAAAAACGCAATATCGCGGAAGCGATCCCCATCTGGAAACCTGAACTTTGCACCCAGTGCAACCACTGTGTCGCCGCCTGTCCGCATTCGGCGATACGCGCCAAAGTGGTTTCCCCTGAAGCAATGAGTGACGCCCCGGCCTCGCTGAATTCGCTGGATGTGAAATCTCGCGATATGCGCGGCCAGAAATATGTATTGCAGGTTGCGCCTGAAGATTGCACCGGCTGCAACCTCTGCGTGGAAGTGTGCCCGGCGAAAGATCGTGAAAACCCGGAGGTTAAGGCCATCAACATGATGTCCCGCCTTGAGCATGTGGAAGAAGAGAAAGTGCATTACGACTTTTTCCTCAGCCTGCCGGAGATCGACCGCACCGCGCTTGAGCGCATCGATATTCGTACCTCGCAGCTGATTACGCCGCTGTTTGAATACTCCGGCGCCTGTTCCGGCTGCGGCGAAACGCCCTACATTAAGCTGCTGACCCAGCTTTACGGCGACCGCTTGCTGATTGCCAACGCCACCGGCTGCTCCTCGATTTATGGCGGCAACCTGCCCTCCACGCCTTACACCACCGATGCCAACGGCCGCGGCCCGGCATGGGCGAATTCACTCTTCGAAGATAACGCGGAGTTTGGGCTTGGCTTTCGCCTGACGGTAGACCAGCACAAAGCGCGAGTGATGCGCCTGCTGGATAAGTTTGCCGACAGGCTTACTCCCGAGCTGAACGCGCAACTGCGCGCTGAGGCGACGCCACCAGTGCGCCGGGAACAGGTAGCCGCGCTGCGCCAGCAGCTGGCGAATATCGATGACGTCGATGCGCAACAGCTTCTGACCGATGCCGATGCGCTGGTGGAAAAATCAATCTGGCTTATCGGCGGCGATGGCTGGGCGTACGATATCGGTTTTGGCGGTCTTGACCATGTTCTGAGCCTGACTGAAAACGTTAATATCCTCGTACTCGATACCCAGTGTTACTCCAATACCGGCGGCCAGGCGTCGAAAGCGACGCCGCTCGGCGCCGTCACAAAATTTGGCGAGCATGGCAAGCGTAAAGCCCGTAAGGATCTGGGCGTCAGCATGATGATGTACGGCCATGTTTATGTAGCGCAAATCTCGCTTGGCGCGCAGCTTAACCAGACGGTGAAGGCGATACAGGAAGCGGAGGCGTACCCTGGTCCTTCACTTATCATCGCTTACAGCCCCTGCGAAGAGCACGGCTACGATCTGGCGCTGAGCCATGACCAGATGCGACAGCTCACCGCGACCGGCTTCTGGCCGCTCTACCGCTTCGACCCGCGCCGCGCTGAGGAGGGCAAGCTGCCGCTGGCGCTCGATTCGCGTCCGCCTTCCGATGCGCTGGCGGAAACGCTGCTTGCCGAGCAACGCTTCCGTCGCCTGAACGCGCAACAGCCCGACGTGGCGGAGCAGCTGTGGAAGGACGCCGCCGCTGACCTGCAAAAGCGCTACGACTTCCTGGCGCAAATGGCGGGCAAGGCGGAAAGAACCAGCACCGAGTAAGTAAAAAGGCCGCGAAAGCGGCCTTTTTTACAGGAAAGATATCAGCTCAGGAAGCGCACGCGGCAGCTTTTGCCCTTGATTTTGCCCTGCTGCAGTTGCTTGTACGCTTTACGTGCCTGCGCCTGACGCACCGCCACGTAAACATGTACCGGATAAACGTCTATCTTGCCGATATCCGCCGCGCTTAAGCCCACATCACCCGTCAGCGCGCCGAGCACGTCGCCCGGACGCATTTTGGCTTTTTTGCCGCCATCGATGCACAGCGTCGCCATTTCCGCTTCCAGCGGCTTCACTATGCGGCGCGCGGGCGGCGTTTGCCAGTCGATATCAAGCTTGAGCATATCCGCCAGCGCATTGGCCCGCGCAATCTCTTCCGGGGCGCAGAAGCTGACTGCCAGCCCCTGCTCCCCCGCACGGGCGGTGCGGCCGATGCGATGCACGTGCACCTGCGGCTCCCAGGCGAGCTCAAAGTTGATAACCATCTCCAGAGCCTTAATATCCAGGCCGCGGGCCGCCACGTCAGTCGCCACCAGCACGCGGCTGCTGCCGTTGGCAAAGCGCACCAGCGTCTGGTCGCGGTCGCGTTGCTCCATAACGCCATGCAGCGCCAGCGCGCTCTGCTCGCTGGCGTTGAGCGCGTCGCATACCTCCTGGCAGGCTTTGCGGGTATTGCAAAAAACCACGCAGGAAGCGGGCTGACGTTCGCTGAGCAGCGTTTGCAGCAGGGAGATTTTCTCGCGCCCGGCCACTTCAAAGAAACGTTGCTCAACGGCGGGCAAGGCCTCGACGCTGTCGATATCAATCGTTACCGGGTTGCGCTGTACCCTTTCGCTCACCGCGGCGATAGCCGCAGGCCAGGTGGCGGAAAAGAGCAGCGTCTGGCGATGTTGCGGGCTAAAGCGGATAACCTCGTCAATGTCATCGCTAAAGCCCATATCAAGCATACGGTCCGCCTCATCCAGCACCAGCGTATGGAGCTCGTCAAGCTTAACGGTGCCTTTTGCCAGATGCTCCAGCAGTCGGCCAGGCGTGGCGACAATAATGTGCGGCGCGTGGGCGAGCGAATCGCGCTGAATATTGAACGGCTGGCCGCCGCAAAGCGTCAGCACTTTTACGTTTGGCAGATGGCGCGCCAGACGGCGCAGCGCATTCGCCACCTGATCCGCCAGCTCACGCGTCGGGCACAGGATCAGCGACTGGGTGGAAAAACGCGAGGCATCCATACGCGCCAGCACGCCCAGGCCGAAAGCGGCGGTTTTACCGCTGCCCGTTTTCGCCTGCGCCCGCACGTCGCTGCCCGCAAGAATCGCCGGCAGCGAGGCCGCCTGAACCGGCGTCATGGTATGGTAGCCCAGCGCCTCAAGGTTGCTAAGCTGCTCGGGGGGAAGTGCGTTAAGGGATGAAAACGAAGCCTGGGTCATAAATCTCTGCTCATAAGAAAGCGTAAAGCGCGTATCCTCGCATAAAGCGTCGCGCTTTGCGCGTTGAATCGCATCTGGATTTTACGTGTAAGGTATTTGTATAAATGCAAAAAACCCGCACAGGGCGGGTTTTATTACAGGTGGCTGTTTACTTATTTTATGGAAATAACGTGAAGTTTATTCCCGGACAAATAAATTTACAGCGCAGCGCGATAACCGTTTTGCATTATTGCAGTACGCTTATATTCCGTGGGCTGCATGCTCACCTGCATATTCGATTTGCAAAAAATACATTTGGCGCCATACGGATTCTTTTCCGATACGTCAAAATGCGACGTCCGGTACTGCGATCCCTGGCAGCATGGACATTTAAAATGCATAAGTTTAGTGGCGTCCTTAAAGAGCAACCACGTTCGCTGCTGCCGGGCCTTTCTGGCCTTGCTCAACAGAGAACTCAACTTTCTGACCTTCTTCCAGCGTGCGGTATGCGTCGCTCTGAATTGCAGAAAAATGCACGAAAACGTCTTTGCTGCCGTCAACCGGAGAAATAAAGCCAAAGCCTTTCTCGGAGTTGAACCATTTAACGATACCAGTCATTTTAGTAGACATAATTTTACCTTTTTGATTGTAGCCTTCCGGCGAATGAGGTCTGAGACAGAATTTAATCAGAGCTTAAGTGGAGACTCAAAGAGGAGAGGTATCGAAGGATAACGCCTGAGAGAGAACTGCTTTACTAACTGCTTATGATCGGGTCTGTATATCAAACCGAGGACGCTATTAACGCACGCCCTTCTTTTTTACGCAAGCATTATATTTAAATTGTTTTCTGGCGCTTCGCTTTATGCTTTTCTTCGCCGCAACCGCCGCCAGGCAAAAAACGAAGCGCTGTCTTTGATTTCCCTGTCAACAAGTTGTTGCTTAAGCAGTAAAACGCGCTGGCATTCGCCGCCGTAATCCGTACCATACACGCCACACTGAGTGCAGCAGCAGGACGCCGCGAAAACCCGCCGGCGTTTACCTTATAAAGGTGAAGCCCACTGGCCTGAACCTGCGCTTAACGCCATACTCGCACGCTGGGCCCTGTTGTTATCCTGGCGTCACCTGTCAACGTGGACAACGAATAAATGTCAGAGAATCAAGAAATTAGCAAAAAAGAGCAGTATAACCTCAACAAGCTTCAGAAGCGCCTGCGCCGCAACGTAGGCGAAGCCATCGCCGATTTCAACATGATTGAAGAAGGCGACCGCATTATGGTTTGCCTTTCTGGCGGCAAAGACAGCTATACCATGCTGGAGATCCTGCGCAATCTGCAACAGAGCGCGCCGGTGAATTTCAGTCTGGTCGCGGTAAACCTTGACCAGAAACAGCCAGGCTTCCCGGAGCATATTCTGCCGCAATACCTTGATTCTCTTGGCGTGGAATACAAAATTGTCGAAGAGAACACTTACGGCATCGTGAAAGAGAAGATCCCGGAAGGGAAAACCACCTGTTCACTCTGTTCCCGCCTGCGCCGCGGCATTCTCTACCGTACCGCGACCGAGCTTGGCGCGACGAAAATCGCGCTGGGCCATCACCGCGACGATATTCTGCAGACGCTGTTTTTGAATATGTTCTACGGCGGCAAGATGAAAGGCATGCCGCCGAAGCTGATGAGTGATGACGGCAAACATATCGTCATTCGTCCCCTCGCCTACTGCCGCGAGAAAGATATCGAACGCTTTTCTACAGCGAAAGGCTTCCCGATTATTCCGTGCAACCTCTGCGGGTCGCAGCCGAATCTGCAGCGCCAGGTGATTGCCGATATGCTGCGCGACTGGGACAAGCGCTATCCGGGCCGCATCGAAACCATGTTCAGCGCGATGCAGAACGTGGTGCCTTCACACCTGTGCGATACAGCGCTTTTCGACTTCAAAGGCCTTCAGCACGGCGCGGAAGTGGTGGCCGGCGGCGATCTCGCCTTCGACCGTGAAGCGATCCCGATGCAGCCAGTCGGCTGGCAGCCGGAAGAAGAGGACAACGATCCGCTTGCCCTGCGTCTTGACGTGCTCGAAATCAAATAATCTCTTCTTTATTTGTGCCCCGCATTCTGCGGGGCACATTTTTCAACGCGCTTAGCGCATATGCGGCGGCGGATCGACAATCGGTTTCGGGTCTGGCTCAAGCGGCGGGTCAGGAATGGGCTGCGGTTTAGGGATAGGATCGGGTACGGGCACCGGGTCGGTGGGTACAGGGTCGCTCATGCGTCGCGCAAAATCATCGTTCATGCTTGCCTCCTGAAAGTGGGAGATGCTGTCCCTTTAAGCGTAGTGGCTCAGGATAAAGAGGCAAAAAAAAGCCGACTTATTCAGTCGGCGTCGTACGAATCAATTGTGCTATGCAGTAATTCAAAAAAGGAAGTAAGACAATATGGAGCGCAACGCCCATCGCTTGACGTTGCATTCACCTGCGAGAGAGATAATGCCCCGAAAAGAGAGCGCATGTTTTGATATGGCTCAAGTTAAACCGCCTTTTCATGTTTATATTTTGTTAAAATAGTTAATATTTACAGCCATTTACTGCGATGTAACCACCACGTAACGCCGCCTATCAATACCACCAACAGCATACAGAACAGGCTAAAGCCGAAGTGCCATTCGCCGCCGGGAATGCCGCCGAGGTTAACGCCAAACAGACCGGTTAAAAAGGTGCTGGGCAGAAACACCATCGCCATCAGCGACATGGTATAGCTGCGGCGCGCCAGCGACTCCTGCATCAGCTGGGAAATTTCATCAGACATCACGGCCGTACGGGCGATACAGGCGTCGATTTCATCAAGCCCCCTGCCAAGCCGGTCCGAAATATCCTGCATACGGCGACGATGGTCATCGCTCATCCAGTTAAAACGCTCGCTGGCGAGGCGGGAATAGACGTCGCGTTGCGGCGTCATGTAGCGCCTCATCACGATGAGCTGCTTACGCAACAGGGCAAGATGACCGCGCGGCGGTACCTGCTGGTCGAGTAAGTTATCTTCGAGATCGATAATTTTATCGTGCAGCTCTTCGATAAATTCGCTGGCGTGATCGGTCAGCGCATCGCAAATATCCACAAGCCAGCTGCCGCCGTCCGTCGGACCGGAGCCCTCATTCAGGTCATTTACCACATCATCCAGCGCCAGGACTTTGCGCTGACGCGTTGAGACAATCAGCCGTTCGTCCATGTACAGGCGCATCGCCACAAGCTGGTCGGGGCGTTCATCGGTGCTGCCGTTGATGCAGCGTAGCGTAATAAGCGTTCCCTCCCCCATGCGCGTGACTCGCGGCCGCAAGCTCTCTCCCGCCAGCGCATCGCGCACGGCGTTCGGCAGCAAGGGCGTCGTGGCGAGCCACTGCGCGCTTTCCGGGTTGGTGTAGTTAAGGTGCAACCAGCAGGGATGGTCTTTATCGATTATTTCATCATCGTCGAGCGGTCTTACGCCGCCCTTGCCGTCCAGCATCCAGGCGAAAACCGCATCCGGCACATTCACATCCGATCCTTTAATTGCGTCCACCTTGCCTCCTTACGCAATAACAATTCACTCAGTCTAGCCACGTTGCGTCGCGAAGCAACCCGCTTCGTCTGATACTGTTTAACATCATGTCAATACGCTGTTCGGCGCTTTCTTTTTGCTTATGATTATTAAATCAGGTCCCGGCAAAAATAAGTGAACTTACTCTTCTGGTTTTACGCTTCGCTTATTCAGGCGAGTAAAAGAAAGAGAGAAAATACCGTTTCGAATAGCACTACCCCACCGCAGCATAATTACGCAGCGGCTTAAGGGCGCGACCAGATTAAGGATGAACTGATGGGCAAAAAAGAAAGTCAGCGGCCAGGCAACCGCAAGGGTCGCCCGGTCAGAATAACGCTACCAGCAGCGCGACAGGAAAACTCATCGGCCAGGTCGCTCCTACCAGCGCCGCGCTCAGCAGCTTGATGCGCATCCGGTCTTTAGCGATGAAAAACGTGATGACCGCAGCGACCAGCGCCACTACGGCGTAAAAGATAAGCATATGTTGATAGAGTGTCATGGAGTTGCAAAAGGTAAGCATTTGTGGCGCTGAACTATGCGACTTTTTATGACGCAGATCAACTTTTTTATCGCCCTTTTCCCACGCCCCGCCTGCATTCGTCACTTTTCAGACCATACGTATGGTACAAATCCTAAAAGCTTCGGCTACGCTTGCCAGAAGCGCAATTGTGATCAGACTTTGCTGAGTGTGACCTTATCCCAACACCAGGGGATCGCGGCTTCACGGAGGAAGCCATTTCCCTGGCGACATAAAAAAGCCGCCCGCAGGCGGCTGATTATTCGGCATTTAAGCCTCATAACGGGCGCGTATCATCGATATCTTCGTCATCATCAAGCGGGTCGATATCATCCGCGCCATCCTCTGGCGAGTCGATATAGTCATCATCCTCATCCAGCGGATCGTCTAATGGCTCATCATCATCCAGCGGTACGGATTCGTCATCCGGTAAAGGCTCATCATAATCAGGACGGTCTGTCATACACACCCCCATAAAAACCTGTATCAGGAGCACTGAGTATAGCCAGGTCGTGTTATTTTACCGGGACGTTGTCCAATTTATTTTTTGCAAATCTTCTCTCGTTACGCTGGAGCTTTTTTTATTTTAACCGCTTCTTTTGGCTTATTTCATCCCCATATCACTCTCCTGCCAGATGAATTTCTGACGCCTCTTTCTGCATTTATACTATTTACATTACCCCTGTGGAGATAATGCATTGCAACGAGAGAATGTGGTCTCTTCGAGTCTTGATTCGGTGGGCTATGACATGGATAACCGGGTGCTGGAAATCGCCTTTCGCAACGGCACCGTTTATCACTATCTTAACGTGCCGCAGCAGACCTGGGCGCAACTGATGCGTGCGCCATCAAAAGGGCGCTATTTCGATCGCGCCATCCGGGAGCGATACCCCTTCCGGCGCGTCGAAGGCGGTTAAAAAATGACGCCAGTCGGCCTGTCGTTAACCCTGAGCCGCGCAACAGGATGCGCTGGCACGGCAAAGCGGTTTATAAACCAGGCTCGCTGTTTCAATGCTTTTAACTTACGCAAGCAGGCCTGCCATTTCCAGCGCATCCTCGCCTGCCGGGAGGCGCATCGGCGCAGCAGGATCGTTTGCCATCTGCCAGATTGCTTTTGCGACATCCGCAGGATGCGTAACCCTTTCGCTTTCAGCCATACCGTTAAATACACGCTGGCTCAGCTCCCTGTAATCCGCAGGAATAGTGCCCATGATGCGTTGGGCATTTTCACCAAAACGGGTCGCTGGCGAGCGTCCCGGCAGGATAAGCCCCACGCGGATATTGAACGGACTGACTTCCATGGCCAGAGATTCGGTGAAAGCGTTCACCGCCGCCTTGCTGGCGGAGTAAACCGCAAGCAGAGGCAGCGGCTTGAGGGTGACAGCGGAAGTCACGTTGATAACCACACCTGCGCGTCGCTCTCTGAACTGCGGGAGTACGGCGCGGGTCATCGCAATCGTCCCAAGCGTATTGGTTTCAAACACTTCCCTCACGGTATCCGCAGAAACGCCCTCCAGCGCATTTAGCATGCCGACGCCCGCATTGTTTACCAGTACGTCAATATGCCCGGCCTCAGCGATAGCCCGATTGATGCTCTCCTGATTTGTCACGTCCAGGCGCAGCAGACGTAAACGTTCGCCCGAGGGCAGAAAGTTTTCTGTGGGTTCGCGCATGGTGGCGATAACGTTCCAGCCTTGCGCTAAAAAATAATGTGCTGTTTCGAGACCAAACCCTGATGAACAGCCGGTAATCATAACCGTTTTCATGTGTACTCCAGTCAGTGATGTGCCTGTACGAATAATAGACGCCTGCCGCTGGACGATATATATTCAGGAATCCCTGTTTCTTTAGCGAGAGTCCGGAAATGACCGACCCATTAGCGGAAGTGATCGCCATGCTTAAGCTCAGGGCGGCGCTGTCCAAAACCATTACTGGTACAGATGCCTGGCGAGTGCGGCGTTCAGAGCAGGGGCAGCCGTTTTACTGCGCCGTTCTTGAGGGGGCCTGTCGGCTTGAGTTAGAACATCATGACCCGCTCACGCTGAATGCCGGTGATTTTGTTTTGATACCGGCGGCTTACCATTTCGCATTGACCAGCATTATCCCTCCTGCTGCCGATGCTGAAGACACGCTCCCGGTAAAGGTGGCAGACGGGCATTTCAGGCTTGGGGATCTGCACGCGCCTGCGCAAGTGCTGGCGTTGCTAGGACACTGTGTGTCTGATTCATCGGATGCCGGTCTGCTGGTTTCGCTTCTGCCAGAGTTTGTTTTAGCGCGCGATGAAAAGCGTCTGGCGCTGCTCGTCGCCCTGCTCAGAGATGAAGCGCAGGCGCAGCGTTCTGGAAAAGATTTCATTCTTGCCCGAATTATTGAATTGCTTTTTATTGAGGCTATCCGCTCAACAGAAACGCTTGCCACGCCTGGCCTGATGCGCGGCCTGGCTGATCCCCGCATCGCGCAGGCGATACGGCTCATACACCAGCAGCCGGCCCGCCGCTGGACGGTAAAGGAACTGGCAAGCGGCTGCGCCTTATCGCGCTCAACCTTGTTCGAGCGTTTCACGGCAATGACGGGCATCACGCCGATGGGATATCTCCAGTCGTGGCGAATGACGCTTGCCATGCAGTTGCTTTGCCGGTCTGGCGTCAGTATCTCTGCGGTGGCGGAACACATTGGTTATAACTCCGCCAGCGCGTTCAGCGTGGCGTTTACCCGCCATGTCGGCCTTCCGCCAGGAAGATATGCTCAGCAACGCAGCGGGAAACACACTGATGTAAACAACTCAGGGTCTACCGTCTGATTTTGCGTCTTCTGTTGACTGCTTCCCGCGCGGGCGGGTTGTTTGCTAAACGCCAAACGGGCGCCTCATTCGCCAGTCAACCGCGTGCCTGATGCCTCACCCAGTCATTCTCTTACTTCATGAGTCACGGATTGATTCAATACGGTTCGGCTCCAGTCATAAAATGCGCGCACTGCCGGCGGAAGGTAGCGGGTTTGCGGATATACCAGCGATAAAGGTAGATCAAACGCGTAATTATCCAGGCAGGCAACGAGCTCCCCGCTCTTCAGATACGGGGCGACCAGGTAGCTGGCGGCGCGAATTAAGCCGATACCCGCTATTCCTGCCTGGATGTAGGCATCCGTATCGTCGACCACCAGCGTCTCTTTCATACGGATAGCGCGATCGCCCTCCTCCAGCGTAAAAAACCATTCGGTAGTGCGTCCGGTGCGATGGTTCAGGTACCCCACTGCGCGATGCCTTTCCAGCTCGTCTAACGTTTCTGGTTTGCCATGCGCGTCAAGGTAGTTTGGGGAAGCCAGCACCGCCCATTTAAAATTCGCGAGCGGACGGGCCACCAGCGTGGTTGAATCCTCGATTCTTCCGGTGCGGATAACGCAGTCATACCCTTCCTGTATGATGTCCTCCACGTTGTCACTTGAACAAAGCATCAGCTCCAGTTCGGGGTATTGGCGCAAAAATGACTGGAGACGGGGGATGAAACAGTGCCGGGCGAGAGATTGCGGCATCCCCACCTTAAAGCGGCCTTTGGGTTGGGAAGACAGGCCCGGGAAGGAGGACTCCATGGTCGCGATATCAGTCAGGATCCGTCTGCATTCTTCGTAGTAAGTGCGCCCATCGGCGGTCACGCTGAGTTTGCGGGTGGTGCGCTGTAAAAGCTGAATGCCAAGCCAGGATTCCAGCTCCTTAATCACTCGCGACACGGTCGAGCGTGGAAGTCCCAGCACTTCCGCCGCTCTGGCGAAACTTTGGGTATCCACCACCGAAACATAGACCTTCATTGATTCAAGCTTATCCATCGTCTCTCCTGCACCCGAAGGCGGCAATTGTGCCATTTAAGCGAACAATCTAACCCATGCCTGCCAGCTTATCGAATGAAAACCCTCGCCGTAAACTTACCCTACACGCAGTAACCTTGCTGCCTGAAAGAGAGAGGGTTCCTGATGCAACAACATAATTCTACTGCAGGCGAAAAAATATTAGTGCTGGGGGCAGGACAATTGGGCGCTGCCGTTCTGGATACGCTTGTGCCGGCGGCAAGGGCCATGATGAGCAGCGTCGCTGTCATTGTCTCGCCCGGCTCATGGGATAACCAGGGCAAACTACGATCGGCTGTGCATCAGAAATATGCTGACGCGGGCGCAGAGTTTATTGCGCTGGATATTGCGGCCAGCACCACTCAAACACTATCAGCGCAGATGAAAGCATTTGATACGGTCATCAATTGCATGGGCTTTGTCGCCGGAGCGGGCACACAAATCAGGATCACGCGCGCAGTGCTTGAAGCGGGCGTTAAACGCTATTTCCCCTGGCAGTTTGGCGTTAATTACGATGTCGTCGGTAAAGGAAGCGGCCAGCCCGTCTGGGACGAACAGTATGATGTCAGGACGTTATTGCGCGCACAGAACGCAACGGAATGGGTCATTATTTCAACCGGAATGTTTACCAGTTTTCTCTTTGAACCCGCCTTTGATGTCGTGAACTTAGCTAAAAAAACGATCAATGCGCTGGGCGGCTGGGAAACCCAAATCACCGTCACGTCACCTGCGGATATAGGCCGACTGACCAGCGCCATTTATTTCCATCAACCTCGTATTGCAAACGAAGTGGTATTTGTGGCGGGTGAAACGACCTCCTACGGAAAACTGGCGGAAACGGTCGAGCGGGTAACGCAGCAATCCTTTTCCAGAACCGTTTTTACGCTGCCAGCGCTTCAGAATGCGCTGCATTTGAACCCGGATGACCCGATGCTCCGCTATCGGGCGGCTTTCGCCCGGGGAGAGGGTGTGTGGTGGCCATTAAATGAAACCTGGAATGTACGGAATAATTTCCCAACCCAGGATATTGAGTCCTGGCTCAGGGCGTTAATTTAACTCACTTTTCTGTTCAGGAGCCACGCCGTGAAAACCGTTATCACGCTGTTACTGGTTTATCTTCTCTTGCCCTTTTCCTTATATGCACAAACCGTTACTGCAACCGGCGGTACGCTTGAGGAAGCGGAAAGCAAAATTCGTCAGTTGGCGCAAAACGAAAAGGGCGCGTCATATAAAATCATTGAGGCGCGAATGGGTAACAAAGCGCATATCACTGCGAAAATAACCACGTCATAAATACGCGAGGGGCGCCATCGCCCCTCGTGCTTCCCGCTATCTTCTTTGCCCTGGATTAAATCAAACCTTTGCCTGCCAAACGGAATACCGCCTGCGTTTGGCTGGCGCTTCCACCAGGAAGAGAAGCGCCTCGTCGCAAGCCTGCGCAGCGCTGCTCCTTAATGCTTAATAAGGTACATCGTGCGGCTGTAGGCGACATCTTCCGGGTTAGTGATGGGATAACCTTTAACCCAGGGCTTAATCAGGCGTCCGTTGGTGTATTGATAAATGGGCGCAATCGGAGCCTGGCTGGCGATAATATTTTCCGCCTCGTTATAGTCCGCATTACGCGCCTTTGTGTCGCTCTCAAGGCTCGCCTGCTCAAGCACCTTGTCGTAAGCGGGATCTTTAAAGCGGGCAATGTTGCCGCTGTGCGTTGAGGTCAGGAGCGAAAGAAAGGTGGACGGTTCATTATAGTCCCCCACCCAGGAGGCGCGAATCACGTCAAAGTTACCGGTGTTGCGGCTGTCGATATACGTTTTCCACTCCTGGTTTTGCAGCTTCACATCAACGCCCAGATTCTTCTTCCACATCGACGCCACAGCGATGGCTATTTTCTGATGGTTTTCAGAGGTGTTGTACAGCAGCGTCAGCTTAAGCGGACGACCAGGGCCGTACCCCGCCGCCTGCAACAGCGTTTTCGCCTGCAGGTTTAACTCCTGCTGGCTGGTCTCTTCCATCATGCCGACCGCGGGCTTAAATCCAGCCGTCACGTCCGGCGTAAATCGCCAGGCGGGCTTTTCGCCGGTGCCCAGCACTTTTTCGGCAATCAGACGGCGATCGATACTCATGCTCAGCGCTAGACGAACGCGCCTGTCCGCGGTTGGGCCTTTTTGCGTATTGAAGGCGTAATAATAGGTGCCCAGCTGCGGCGGCGTATAAACCTGGCCCGGGATCTGCTTTAAAAGTTTCTGGTAAAGGTTTTTCGGGAAAGACTCAGTAATGTCGATATCGCCTGCAAGGTAGCGTTTGGTGGCGGCGGATTCCTGGTTTATTGGCAAGAACGTGACCTTTTTCAACACCGTTTTGCCGTTATCCCAGTAGTTTTTATTAGGAACGACCACCAGTTTTTCATTGACTACCCGCTCGGCCAGCACAAAGGCGCCATTACCTACCAGGTTGCCGGGACGAGTCCAGTCAGCGCCCTGCTTTTCGATTACGGCGCCCGGCACCGGATAAAGCGCGACGTTAGCGGTAAGATTCGGGAAATAAGGCACCGGCTTATCCAGCTGCACCTTCAGCGTACGCGCATCCACCGCGCTGACACCGAGCTTATCCGCAGGCATTTTGCCGTCGATTATCGCCTGCGCGTTAGTGATGCCGCCAAGCGCCGCAAGCCAGGCGAAAGAAGAGGTCGTTTTAGGATCAACCAGGCGCCGCCAGCTGTAGACGAAATCCTGCGCCGTGACCGGCGTGCCATCGGACCAGCGCGCGTCATCCCTTAAGGTGAAGGTCCAGATACGGTTGTCGATGCTCTGCCACTTTGTCGCCACCCCGGGCGAGAGTTCGCCTTTTTCATTCTGGTTGACCAGGCCTTCAAAAAGATCGCGAAGCACCTGAATTTCCGGCAGACCGACAACCTTTGCCGGGTCCAGCGTCGCGGGTTCATCTTTGATATGGCGCACCAGTTCCTGGCGCTGTGCCAGGTTCACGCCAGGCGGCACTTGTGCAGCCCAGGCGACAGATAGCGTACCGGCCACCCAAAGTGCGCCTGCGGAAAGATAAACAGGAAACTTCATGCGATCCCCTCTCGTTAGTTAGCGCAACCCGTCATTGGGTTTCGTGTTGGCGAATTATTTGGGTTATCGGCAGCAATTGCAAACCGCACGTGCGCTTTTTGCACGCTCGCCGGAAGCGAAACCAGATAGAGGAGCAGGTTGAATTATCAGTAGTTTTGCACAACACTGCCAGAAACCCCGCCACCAGATTAAGGTACTCCATGACCGCTTTACGTCCTCGCCCGCAGCGCGGGCCACTGCCGCCCGGCGCGGAACGCTACGGCGCTTCCGTGCTCGGCGCTCCGCTGCTCTGGTTTCCCGCCACGCAGCCCAGCGCGCAGAGCGGGCTTATTATTGCCGGCACGCATGGCGATGAAAACGCGGCGATGGTGACGCTCTCCTGCGCGCTTCGCACGCTGGAATCAAGCCACCGTTTGCATTCGGTGGTGCTGGCGGTGAACCCGGACGGGTGCCAGCTTGGCCTGCGCGCTAACGCGCGCGGGGTGGATCTCAACCGTAACTTCCCCGCCGCCAACTGGAAGCCGGGCGAGACGGTTTATCGCTGGAACAGCGCCGCCGAGGCGCGCGACGTCACGCTCTCCACCGGCGAACACCCCGCCTCCGAGCCGGAAACCGCCGCGCTTTGTCAGCTCATTCATCAGAGTAAACCCGCCTGGATAGTCTCGTTTCACGATCCGCTGGGCTGCATTGAAGACCCGGCGCGTAGCCCGCTTGGCGAGTGGCTTGCCAGCGCCTTCGCCCTGCCGCTGGTAGGCAGCGTCGGGTACGAAACGCCAGGCTCGTTTGGCAGCTGGTGCGCCGACATGGATCTGCCCTGCATTACGGCGGAGTTTCCGGCTATCTCCGCTGACGAAGCCACCGAGCGCTATCTGGCGCCCATGACAGCGCTGCTGCACTGGCAACCTCAAAGATGAAGCGTGCCGGTCGTGAAGTTAAGGGAGGGCTCGACATCCACCGCAAGCCAGGTGGGACCGTCGAGGTCGGCGAAGCGCACCAGCGGCGCCAGTGGCAATGCGGCGCTGATGGCCCGGGAAGTGCAAAGCATGCAGCCCAGCATAAGGCCGAATCCCTGCGCCTTCGCCTGCTGCGCCAGCGCCAGCGCTTCCGTCAGGCCACCGGTTTTATCAAGTTTGATGTTGACCATCTCGTAACGCCCTGCGAGCCCCGGCAGGCTTTCGCGCGTGTGGCAGCTTTCATCGGCGCAAATGGGCAGTGGATGAATAAAGGTTTCCAGCCCCTTATCGTCGTTCGCTGGCAAAGGTTGCTCAAGCATCGCTACGCCGAGATCCGCCAGCAACTGGCAGCGGGCCGCCAGCCCCTCGCTGCGCCAGGATTCGTTGGCATCGACGATTAATAGCGCCTGCGGCGCCGCTTCGCGAATGGCGACGATACGTTCGGTAAGCAGATGATCGTCGAGTTTCACTTTCAGCAGCCGCGCCCCTTTCTCCCACAGCGCCGCCGCGCTCGCCGCCATCTGATCCGGCGTGCCGATAGAAACGGTCTGGGCCGTGGTGATAGCCTGCGGCATCGCGATGTGCAGCAGCGCAGACAGGTTCAGACCGCTGCGCCGCGCCTCAAGATCCCAGAGCGCGCTGTCTATCGCATTGCGGGCCGCCCCTGCGGGCAGAAGCGTTTGCAGCCCCGCGCGGTCGAGCCCCGCCTCCAGCTGCGGCCCTACCGCCATGATCTGCGCCATGACGGAATCCACGCTCTCGCCGTAACGCGGGTAAGGGGTGCATTCCCCTGCGGCTTTAATGCCCTCTTCCACCAATTCCACCACTACAACGGTCGCCTCATTACGGCTGCCCCGGGCAATGACAAAGGGGGAGTGCAGGGGCCAGGCTTCCTGATAGACTTTTACGCTTCTCATTATTTTCCTCGCATCGGGCTTTGCCTCAGTATAGCGAGGAGAAAGTTGCCCTGCCGTTCAGTTTTTTATATTCAAGGCGGTAATCATGACTTAAACTAGCGGCGACGTTAACTATATGTAAACAGGAAGATAATCATGTCACAAGTCGTCTATTTTCAGGGCAACCCGGTTTCCGTAGCAGGCCAGATCCCGCAGGCAGGCAGCAAGGCGCAGCCGTTTAGCCTGGTCGCCAAAGATCTGTCTGATGTCGCGCTGAGCCAGTTTGCCGGTAAGCGCAAAGTACTGAACATTTTCCCGAGCATTGATACCGGCGTCTGCGCGGCCTCTGTACGCAAGTTCAACCAGCTGGCGACCGATATGGAGAACACCGTGGTGCTGTGCATCTCCGCCGACCTGCCGTTCGCCCAGTCTCGCTTCTGCGGCGCGGAAGGCCTGAGCAACGTTATCACCCTCTCCACCCTGCGTAACCCGGAGTTCCAGCAGGCTTACGGCGTGGGCATCAGCGAAGGCGCGCTCAAAGGCCTGACCGCGCGTGCCGTGCTGGTTATCAACGAAAACGACGAGGTGGTCTTCAGCGAGCTGGTGAATGAAATCACCCACGAGCCGAACTACGACGCGGCGCTGGATGCACTGAAGGCGTAATCGCCACATAAAAAAACCCCTCTCAGAGGGGTTTAATCAGAAAAACCTCCTGCGGGAGGTTTTTTTATTCTTCGCCTTTGCGCTGGCTCAGGCCGTATTCGCGCAGCTTGTTAGCGATTGCCGTATGCGAAACGCCAAGGCGGCGAGCGAGTTTCCGGGTGCTGGGATAGGTGCGATAAAGCTGGACCAGCACCGAACGTTCGAAGCGGCGGGTAATATCGTCAAGCGAGCCTTCCATCGCCTCTTCGCCCACTGGCAGCGCGGCGGCGTCAAAATCGGGCAGCAAAATATCCTGCGGGCGCAGTTCATACCCTTCAAGCTGGGCAAGCCCACGATAGACGGCGTTTTTCAACTGGCGAACGTTGCCCGGCCAGCCGTAGCGCGTCATCACCGTACTCAGATCGTGTGCCAGTTTGGGTCGTGCGATTCCCTGCTCGTCGGCAAAGCGGGCAACAAACATCTCCGTCAGCGGCATGATGTCCTGCGGACGATCGCGCAGCGGCGGCAGGTTAAGGGTCAGGACATTCAACCGGTAATAAAGATCTTCGCGGAACGCCCCTTTCTGCACCAGTTCCACCAGGTTTTTTTGCGTGGCGCAAATGACGCGCACGTCTACATGCACCTCGTGCTCTTCGCCCACCCGGCGGAATGTGCCGTCATTAAGAAAACGCAGCAGCTTCGCCTGCATGCGCGGGGACATCTCGCCTATCTCGTCCAGCAGCACCGAGCCGCCGTTAGCCTGCTCAAAAAAGCCTTTTTTTCCTTCCACGGCGTTAGCGTAAGCGCCCGGCGCATGGCCAAACAGCTCACTTTCCACCACATCTTCCGGGATTGAAGCGCAGTTAAGCGCAAGGTAAGGTTTGCCCGCGCGCGGGCTCGCCTGATGGCAGGCGTGCGCCAGCAGGTCTTTACCGGTCCCTGTGTCGCCCACTATCAGCAGCGGCGCGTTGAGCATCGCCATTTTGCGCGCCTGCTCCACCACCTGACGCATTTTCGGGCTGACGGCGATGATATGGCTGAACGCGTTGAGATCCTGGCTTGAAATGTTCTGCAACTGGCGCCCCATGCGCACCGTTGAGCGCAGCATCACCACCGCGCCCGTCAACACGCTACCGCCGCCGTCGTCATCCAGGTGCACAGGGGTGATTTCCATCAGAAAGTTTTGTCCATTGATGACTACGTGCTCGGTGTGCGACCCTTCAGGGTTGCTTTCCAGCCAGCGCTGGAAGTTAAAGCCGTTAATCAACGCGGCGGCGTTATGGTTGCGAAGCCGCTCTTCATTCTGGTTAAAGAGCGCGCAGCTCGCCGGGTTGGCAAGCTCCAGCTTGCTTTTCATATCCAGTGAAAAGACCGGTTCCGGCAACGCTTCCAGCAGCGCGCTTAACGAGCGGTGCTCGCGCTCGGAAGGCATCCAGGGGACTTTTCTGACGTCCGTTACGCCGGGAATACGACGGATTTCCGTCATCAGGTCGCTGAAGGCAGAGAACTCCAGCTCGGCGAAATTCAGGTAGATCCGCCCGACAGGGTCAATTTCAATTCCGCGTAAATCAATATTGCGCAGCACCAGAAGATCCAGCAGCTCGCGGGTCAGACCAAGGCGGTCTTCACAAAATACTTCCAGACGCATCAGTGCACCTACACGTATAAAGCCAACGAATAACTGAATGATACTTCAGAAGAAGGATGTGCGGAACATTCTGTCAACAAATATTTACAGAGTAACGGAAAAACGGGCGCCTGGCTGTAAACGGGGCGGCATCACGCGCCGCCCTTGCCTTTTTGCATCGTCTCTTTGAGCTGCGTCAGAAGCTGACGGCGGAAATCGCCCAGGCGGGGTTTGTCATCGTCAAGCCAGGGCAACGGACGGCAAAGCTCCATCGTTTTGATGCCGAGCCGGGCGGTTAAGAGCCCTGCGCCAATACCCTGCGCCGCTCTGGCGGAAAGCCGGGCGGCGAGATCCTGCGAAAGCCAGTCCATACCAATCTCGCGCGCCAGTTCGCTCGCGCCGGCGAAGGCGATATTCAACAGCACCAGGCGAAATAGCCGGATACGGCTAAAGTAGCCCAGTTCGATGCCGTAAATGGCGGCGAGGCGGTTGATAAGCCGCAGATTGCGCCAGGCGATAAACGCCATGTCCACCAGCGCCAGCGGGCTGACCGCAATCATCAGCGTCGATTCTGCCGCCGAGCGGCTGATTTCGCGCCGCGCCTGGCTGTCCAGCACCGGCTGCACCAGATGGGCATACAGAGTGACCACTTCGCGATCGCTATGGGTTTCGTGAAGCGTCGCATACCAGCGCTGCATCGCCGGGTGTCCTTGATCCAGCCCCGCCTGCGCGGCAAGCTTCTCGCAGAAGGCGCGCCCTTTGCCCATACTCTGGCTATGCAGCAGTTCCCGCGCTTCGTCGCGCTCATCAGCGCGCTGGCGCAATCGCCATAACCTGCGCCACTCGGTGGCTAGCGAACCGACGCCCGCCGCCACGATAAGTCCGCCTGCGGCACAGCCGCCAAGCGCTATCCAGTCCTGGGTTTGCCAGGCGTTTATCGTCCACTGTACGCCCTGCGCCACGACGCTTGCGCCGAAGAGCGCCAGTCCGGCGGTCACCATCCGCCGCCAGATGCTGCGCCGGGGCCGCAATGCTGCTTCCACCACCGCCTCCGCCTGCCCCTCTTCCGGGACTTCGCCGGTCGCCGCCGGGATAAATTTCTCCGCTTCTGGCTCGTTAAAAGCGCGGGCGGCTTTCAGCTGTTCGCGCTTCTCGGCTTCCAGCGGCTGCGCAAAATCAATGCGCGGTTTAATCGGATCGCTCATCGCAGTTTGTCTCCTGTTAAAAACTCCAGCGCGGCGTCGAGCCGGATGTGCGGCAGCGGCTGATCGACATCCATCACCTGCGGGCGAAAATTCTCAAACTGAAAACCCTGGCTTTCCCAGAATGCGCTCCCAGGCAGGCGCGGCGGCACCTCTCCGGGATAAAAGGTAAGCGGCGCGCCGTCGCTCAAACGGTGCCCGCGCAGCGCCGGGATCTTCTCACCATGATGATCGACCAGCCCGCTTTGCGTCGCCTGCACGGAAGCAAGCCCCATGCAGTCCATGCTGATGCCCTCAAACGCGGCGTTTTGCCAGGCATCCTGCACCAGCTGTTGCAACAGCGACACCAGATTAGCGTGCTGGTCTACCGTAACGTGATCCGCCTTGGTCGCGGCGAACAGCAGCTTATCAATCACGGGTGAAAAGAGGCGGCGAAACAGGGTGCGCTGACCATAGTGAAAACTCTGCATCAGTTGCGTCAGCGCAAGGCGCATGTCGTTGAAGGCCTGCGGCCCGCTGTTGAGCGGCTGCAAACAATCCACCAGTACAATCTGGCGATCGAAGCGTAAAAAATGGTTTTTATAGAACCCCTTCACCACTTTCTCACAGTAATAGTTGAAGCGCTCGCGCAGCATCCCGATGTTGGTCGATTTATCCGCCTGCGCCAGCTTTGACTCTCCCACGGCGTCCACATCGGGCCAGGGAAAAAACTGCAGCGCCGGCGCGCCCGCCATGTCGCCTGGCAGCACGAAGCGCCCCGGCTGAATGAAGTGCAGCCCTTCACGCTTGCAGGCCAGCAAATAGTCCGTCCACGCCTGTGAAATTTCCGCCAGCCGGTTTTCATCCGCCTGCGCCAGCGGGTCCAGCCCTTCGCACAGCGCGCGCCAGCGGCGGGACCAGACTTCACGGTCGCCTTTAAGCAGCCCGGTCATTTGCCGCGACCAGCTGAGGTAATCCTGCGCCAGCATTGGCAAATCGAGCAGCCACTCGCCGGGATAATCGACAATTTCCAGATAAAGCGTCGAGGTTTCTTTAAAATGGCGCAGCAGAGATTCCCGCGAGCGAAAGCGCAGCGCCAGACGCATTTCGCTGACGCCGCGGGTAGGTGTCGGCCAGGCGGGCGGCTCGCCGTAAAGCTGCGCCAGACCTTCGTCATAGGCAAAACGTGGCACGCCGAGATCCCGTTGCGGCACGCGCTTTACGCCGAGCAGGCGCTCTTCGCGCACGGCGCTGAAGAGCGGTAGCCTGGCTCCGCTGTTGACTGACAAGAGTTGATTCACCAGCGAGGTGATAAAAGCGGTTTTACCGCTACGGCTAAGGCCGGTGACGGCCAGCCGCAAATGGCGATCCACGCCGCGGTTAACCAGAGACTGCATTTCGTTTCTGAATCGCTGCATCATTGTTATGGCGTCCGCAAATACTCAGGAATGGCTGTAATATTAACAGCTAAGGCCGTTATAAACCCGCGTCGGCGCCGCTGCGCGCAGCGTTCCGCCCTAGCCTCGCTTTTGCTGCCTGAACCTGGCGACTTTCGCCCGGTTGCCGCAGAGCGCCATGCTGCACCAGCGGCGGCGGTGGGATTTCGTTCTGTCATAAAACCAGAGGCAGCACTCAGGATGCTCGCATTCCCGCACCAGCTCGAACTGGGGCTCAGCCAGCAGCGACGCCGCCAGCTCCGCGACAGGCGCGAGTAATTGCGCAGGCGTCTGGCTGGCATAGATCCGCTCAATGCGCAGCGCGCCATCCTCTCCCGTCACCAGTTGCTGATGACTATTGGCTGAAGCCAGATAGCGATTAAGCGGCGCCGGATTGACCGCCTCGCCCGCCTTTTTCTGTGCCACCAGCGTTCTGATTGTTTCGCGCAGCTCACGCGCTTCATGCAAAAGCGCACCCGGTTCGAAAGGGGTTTCATCCGGCAGCGCGACCAGGCCGGATTGCGCCAGCCAGGCTTTTACATCGTCGTCACGCTGCCAGAAGTCATGCCGTTGCCCCTCTGCCAGCGCCACCGTATTAAGAAAATCCAGCGCGCCGTGATCCGCCAGAAAGAGCGGTCCGTTAGCGAACGGTGCGGGAAAGAGAGAATTCACGGCCAACCTCCTGCGTAACAACAAAGGGCTATTGTAACCTCAAAAACCTGGTTTAGCAGTTACAAGATATTCCGCAGGCGCTTATCCCGCCAGACATCGTTCAGTATCAAACAATTAACACGAGGAAAAAGTAAGGATGCAGGACGGTTGATTGCCGGATAAGACTGGAACCCTCTTTGAAACCCTTAAAAATTAGTTTGACTGGTTACAAAGGTTCGTCATACTGACATGGAGTAACCGCTAAACTGATTTTTAATAGTTACATAAGAGGCCATGACGATGAACCAGCATTACCCGGTACGTTATCAATTCACTGAAGCAGACGGCATTCGCGTGTTCTATCGAGAAGCCGGCGCGCCTTCTAACCCAACGCTGTTGCTGCTCCACGGTTTCGCCAGCTCATCGCATCAGTTTCGTGAGCTGATCCCGCTGCTGGCTGACAAATTTCATCTGGTCGCCCCCGATCTTCCCGGCTTCGGGTTTACGGAAGTGCCGACTGAGCGGAATTATCGCTACACCTTCGACGCCTTCGGCGAGACGCTGACCGCATTTGTAGATGCGCTGGGGCTGGAACGTTATGCCCTTTACGTGTTTGATTACGGCGCGCCTGCCGGGTTGCGCCTGGCGCTGAATTACCCGGAGCGGGTAACCGGTCTGGTTTCACAAAACGGCAACGCCTACCTTGAAGGGCTGGGAGACGCCTGGGCGCCGATTCGTGCTTACTGGGATACGCCGTCGGCGGAAAATCGCCAGCTTGTGCATGACGCCGTGCTGAATCTGGAAGGGATCCGCTGGCAATATCTGCATGGCGTGAAGAACCCGGAACGGGTGGCGCCGGAGACCTGGCAGCTGGACGCCCTGCTGCTTGAACGCCCTGGAAATAAAGAGATTCAACTCGATCTGTTTCTGGATTATGCGAACAACCTTAAACGCTATCCTGATTTCCAGGCTTTTTTCCGCCAGCGCCAGCTTCCTTCCCTGATAATCTGGGGCGAGCACGATCCCTTTTTCATTCCCCCGGGCGCGCATGCGTATCAACGCGATAACCCCAACGCCGTGGTGGAGCTGCTGGATACCGGCCATTTCGCGTTGGAAACGCACGTTGAGCAGATAGCCAGCTGCATTCGCGAAGTGATTGGCGGCGAAAAGCGATAAACCTCAAAATAGCCGCTCCCGCGTAGCGGCTATTGCCTCATTTTTCTCTGTGCCTCCCGGCAGTCCGCTTTGCGAATGGACATCTTTTATACGCTTACGTAAGATGTTCCCGTTTTGACGAAGTGACGGAGCACTGTCGACAATGTCCCCCACTATTTATGATATTGCCCGCGTGGCGAAGGTCTCTAAATCCACCGTCTCCCGCGTACTGAATAATCAAACCAATATTTCCCCACAGGCGCGAGAGCGCGTTTTAAAAGCGATAGAAGAATTAAACTATCAGCCAAATATTATGGCCCGCGCCCTTTCGTCGGCAGGCTTTGATGCCATTCTGGTCATCACTACGCGCTCGACCAAAACAACAGCGGGCAATCCTTTTTTCTCTGAAGTGCTGCACGCCATAACCGCCCGGGCGGAGAAGGAAGGTTTCGACGTTATTTTACAAACGTCGAAAGATCCCCAGGACGCCCTGAATAAATGTTTGCTCAAAATCCGCCAGAAGATGATTAAAGGCATTATTATGCTGAGCTCGCCCATGGACGACACGTTTTATAGCGAGCTGGAGAAATGCGCCGTTCCTGTGGTGGTGATTGGTAAAGTCGCGGGCAATTATCGCAATATTTATTCTGTTGATACCGATAATTTCGGCGACAGCCTGAAGCTTACCGAAGCGCTCATCGCACGTGGTCATCGACGGCTCGCCTGTCTCCACGCGCCGCTGGACCACCATGTCAGCGTTGATCGGCTGGCGGGCTTTAAGGCGGCGCTGGAAAAACATCATCTGGATTGCGATCCCAGTCTTATCGTTGATGGCGGTTATACTCAGCAGAGCGCGCTGGCGGCGGCTGAAACGCTGCTTTCGCTACCCTCGCCGCCCGACGCGATTTTCGTTGCCGATAGCCTGAAAATGGTCGGCGTTTACCGCGCGGCGGCGATGAAAAATATCGTCATCGCACAGCAACTTTCCATTATTGGTTACGGCAATGAGATGCTCTCTCTTACGTTAACACCTGAGCCGGGCGGCATTAACGTGCCGACGCAGTCGTTAGGGGAAAAAAGCAGTGAGGTGCTTTTTGATATTATTGCCGGGCGCAAAGCGCAGCCGGAAGTGATTATTCCCACCCGCATACTGCTTAAAGGTTCACTGCGAAATGAGAATTAACTTATCTGCCTGCTGAAATTCATTAAAAAGGCCGGGCATATCCCGGCCCGGTTTTAGCTAATCACGCACTCTGTTTCGACATCGAAGAAGTGGCTTTTTTGCATATCAAACCACAGCGGAATAGTTTCACCCGCCTGATAATCTTTTTCTGCGCTGGCGCGCACCACCAGTTCATGACCGCCGACGGTGCAATAAAGCATAAACTCCGCTCCGGTTAATTCCGCCACGCTGATATGCGCTGAGACAGGCTGCCCATTGCCGGGCTGCGTCAGAATATCTTCCGGACGAATGCCGAGCACCACTGCTTTTCGCTGATAGCCGCGATCGTTGAGCGACTTCAGTAAATGCGGCGGTACCTGCAGCTTAAGCGTTTCGGTGACAAAGCAATCGCCGTCAATCGCGCCGCGGACAAAGTTCATGGCTGGCGAGCCAATAAAACCCGCCACAAACATATTTGCCGGATGGTTATAAACCTCTTTCGGCGCCCCCACCTGCTGTACGATACCCTCTTTCATGATGACGATGCGTGTCGCCATGGTCATCGCTTCGGTCTGATCATGAGTCACATAAATCATGGTGGTATTAAGCTTCTGGTGCAGCTTGCTGATCTCTGCGCGCATCTGCACGCGGAGTTTGGCGTCGAGGTTTGAGAGCGGCTCATCCATTAAAAAAACGCCCGCCTCACGCACAATCGCCCGTCCGAGCGCCACGCGTTGGCGCTGCCCGCCGGAAAGCGCGCCGGGTTTACGCTTGAGATACTCTTTCAGCCCCAGAATTTGCGCCGCCCACATGACTCGCCCGTCAATTTCTTGCGGGTCGATCTTTTGCATTTTCAGGCCGAACGCCATGTTGTCGTAAACCGTCATATGCGGGTAGAGCGCGTAGTTCTGAAACACCATGGCGATGTTGCGCGCCTTGGCGGGCACATCGTTCATCCTCACGCCGTCAATTAGCAAGTCGCCGCCGCTTATCTCCTCAAGCCCGGCTATCATGCGAAGCGTCGTGGACTTGCCGCAGCCAGAAGGGCCGACAAAGACAATGAACTCTTTATCGGCAATCTCCAGGTTGAAATCTTTTACCACATGCACCTGGTTGTCATAAATTTTTTGGATATGTTGTAAGGAGAGCTGAGCCATAGTTATCCCTCAGTGGCTGGACGCGCAAGCGCGTTGTTGTTGGTTCCAGAAAGCCTCTAGCCGCGGCCAGGTAAGCTCTTCAGTACTGTCCAGCAGCAGATCCGCATGCTTTAGCCCAACGCCGATACCCACGGAAAGCATGCCGCTGGCGTTAATCGCCTCAATGCCCGCCTGCGCATCTTCAATTCCGATACAGCGTGCCGGGTCGACCTTTAGCCCCTCGCAGGCGGCGAGAAAAATTTCCGGGTCCGGCTTGGAGCGTTTAAGCCTGCTTGCATCGGCGCAAAAATCGAAATGCGATTGCAGACCCAGCGCGGTCAGGATTGCCGGCGCATTGAGCGACACCGAAGCCAGACCCGTTTTAATCCCCTGCGCTTTTAACGTATGCAACAGCGAAGTCATGCCCGGCAGCACGGATTGCGGGGTAAGCTGTGAAAGCGAATCAACGTACAGTGCGTTTTTTCGCCCTGCCAGCGCCTCGCGGGCCGACAGGTCGAACGCCGCGTCTTTGCCGCCATGGCGCAAAATGCGCTCAAGTGAAGCCATACGGCTGATGCCTTTGAGCTCAGCATTGAATTTTTCATCGATCATAATGCCCACTTCCGCCGCCACGTTGCGCCAGGCGACAAAATGCAGGTGCGCCGTGTCGGTAATAACGCCATCGAGATCGAAAATCACTGCTTGCGGTTTCATATGCCCTCCTGGCTGGTACCGCTCCCGGACGCCGGGATAAAAAAATCGGCTCTGCCGTCCACTTCAACCGCTTTGCCGCACACATGCAGCATGACCGGCCCATCGCTCTCTACGCTTAACTGCTGGTGCGTCAGGGTGAGGTAAAGCTTGCGGCCGCGCCAGCAGCAGGGAAACGCCACGCTGGTCCACGCCTTCGGCAGCGCCGGGTTAATGTGCAATTCATCCTGCATTGCCACGACGCCCGCAAACCCCTGCACCGCGCCAAGCCAGATAGCGCCGCTGGCGGCGGCATGAATACCGTCGTCGCTGCTGTGCGGCGCGTCGCCGAGATCTATCTGGCACCCTTCCCGCCAGAAGCGGTACGCCTGTTCAGGCTCGTGGCAGCGCGCGGCGACAATTCCATGAATCGCCTTGCTGAGCGAGGAGTCATGAATGGTGCGCGGTTCGTAATAAGCCAGGTTTGCCCGCAACACCGGCTCACCGTACAGCCAGGGCAGCATGTACAGCAGCATCACCACGTCCGCCTGCTTCAGGATCTGCATCTCGTTCACTTCGGCGCGCGAGTAATCCAGCAATATCGACTGACTGCCAGCGTTCGCTTTATAGCGCGTGAGATCGATAGTCGGTTTACTGAAAAACGTGTCGTCCTGTGGGATAACGCCGTCAGGGCGTGGCTGCGGCAGCCTCAGGCGGGCGAGAAAATCGTCCAGCTGGCTGCTGAAAGCCTCATCGGGTTTAGCAAAACGCTTGCTGAAATGGCGGGCCATCGCCACGTTGTAGCAGGCGAGATAGTTGGTATAGGCGTTGTTATTCACGTGCTCCGTGTATTCATCCGGGCCAATGACATCATGCAGTTCGAGCGCGCCGTCGACCTCAGTCGCCCGGCTTAACCAGAAGCGCGCAGTTTCTCTCAGTAGCTCCACGCCCTCTTTCGCCATAAAGGCGTCATCGCCCGTTGCCTGATAATACGCCACGACGGCCCAGGCGATATCCGCCACAAGGTGATGCTCCGCCAGTGCAGACGCGACTTTTTGCCGCAGCCCGGTACGGATATTAATTGCAGCCCAGGCAGGGGTTTCTTCTTCGCCAGTGCGTCCACTTTCCCAGGGAAACAATGCGCCGGCAAAACCGTTCTGCTGCGCTTTATTGTGGGCGCCGGCGAGGTTCAACCAGCGGTAGCGCAAAAGCTGACGCGCGATTTCCGGCTGCGTGTACAGATGGACAGGCAACAGGAAGACCTCCGTATCCCAGAAAACATGCCCTTTGTAACCTTCGCCCGTTAACCCCTTCGCCCCGATGCTGCTGCGCTCATCATGAACCGGCGTCATGGCCGCCAGATGATAAAGCGCGAAATCCAGCGCGCGTTGATCGCCCTGCGTCTCGCTCTGCACTGTTACCCGGCATTGTCGCCACCATGCCTGCCATACGGCGGCAGAGGCGCCAAGCAACGCTTCATACCCCTGCTCCATGCAGGTACTCAGTTGCGCAAGGCTGGTCTGGCCCGCCTCTTTTGGCACCTCGCCATCCAGCCACCGCTCAATCAGGCAATACTTATCTAGCGTTAGCGTCTCGCCGGGCTTGAGTTCGCAAAAGCTATGCTGTTGTAGCCGACGGTTTTTAGCGGAGAAGCTCACCTGAGCGCGGGGCGAAACCAGGCAGGCGCAGGTGATAGCGACGTGCGCGTCCTTGCTGCGGGTGCGGTAAATAGCCTGCATGGTCTGCTGATCAAATACGCGAACCTGCGTTTCATCCAGATGCTGGCGGCCCGCGTTGGTTTGCGTGGCGTCGATGCCCGTTGCTATGTTGATGCAACATTCGCTGTTGTGCGGCGTAATGGAAATACGCTGGCAAAAAAGGGCGTTATTGTGGCGAGAGAGAAATCGTTCGCAGAGCAGCGTATAACGCTGACCGCTTACCGATTCCCAGACCGCCTCGCGCCGCAGTTCACCTGTGGCAAAGCGCAGCTCGCGACGATAGCTCAGCAGCTTGCCGGCAAGCAGGTTGACTATCTCACCGTCAATCTCAATATGCATCCCCACCACATCTGGCAGATTCACCAGCTCGCGCGGCTCCTCTTCCCCGGCGCGATGATAAAGCCCGGCGAGAAACATACCGCGCGTTTGGGTGGTGTAGCCCTCTTCATGCGTGGCGCGAATGCCAAGGTAGCCGTTGCCTGCCGCCATCAACGTGGCGTACTTGTTGTGCCGCTGCGGGTCGAAGCGTGCTTCGACCAGCGAACTGATGTCGCTCATAATTCCACACACTTCCCTGTTTCCGCCGCCTGATAAATGGCGGCGACAAGTTGTTGAATAAGGTATCCCTGCTCAGCATCGGCAATGGGCGCCGGCTTGCCCTGCACGGCTTCAAGAAAGGCCTCCATGCTGCGCTGATGCCGCTTGTCATCCGCCTTTTCACGCTGTAACAGCGTCACGAGGTCGCCATCCACATCTTCATATATGTGCGCTGGAAAAAGCGTAGCGCCCGCTTTATCGCCGCAGAACTCTACGTTCATGACGGACTGCGGGATGATATTCAGCGCAAAAGAGGTTTCGAGGCGCAGAATGCCGCCATGAGCGAACTCCAGAGTGGCGAACACAGCGTCTTCCACCGTATAAGCCGCTGGATCCCAGTAGCCAAACTGGCCGCTGTTTTTACGGGTGCCGAGTTTCTGATAGGCATGCGCCGTGACCCGACGCACCTGCGGAAAGCCCAGCACAAACAGCGCGGCGTCAAGCATATGGATGCCGATGTCGATAAGCGGCCCGCCGCCCTGCAACGCTTTATTGGTAAAAACGCCCCATCCTGGCACGCCGCAGCGGCGGAGCGCGCGGGCGTTAGTGACGTAGACCTCGCCAAGCTCCCCCGCCGCCACGCGCTGGCGCAACAGCTGGCAATCCAGGGCGAAGCGATGATGAAAATCGTAGGCCAGCACTCTGCCTGCCTGGCGCGACGCCTTACGCATCTCGTCTGCTTCCTGCGGCGTCATGGCGGGCGGTTTTTCGCACATGACGTGACAGCCTGCCGCCAGCGCCTGCATGACATGCTCGTGATGAAAGCGGTTCGGTGAACAGACGCTCACAACATCAGGGCGACATTCTCGCAGCAGCGTCTGCGCATCGGTAAAGACGTGTTCAACGGCGTAGCGTTCAGCGAACGCCTGCGCCTGTTGCTGGTTGCTGTCACAGACAGCCACCAGTTCCACCTCTTTACGCGCGCTATAAAACGAGGCATGGACTTTATCCGCCACCTGACCGGCGCCGATAATGGCGACCCGCAGCGGCAAGGGATTGTTAGCACTCATCTTGCGCGCCGCCTCTTAACACTGACGCAGAAAGTTCAGCGACTGCTGGTACGCCGCCGCGGGATCCTCCGCGCGAATGCGGCATTCATAGACGACGTAACCGTCGTAACCATCCGCCCGCAGTTGGTCAAAGTGCTTTTTGAAATCGATAGCGCCGCTGCCCGGCTGATAGCGGTGGTTATCAGCGATATGCACATGGCCTAGCAGATCGCGGTTGTCGTGAAAGGCGGCGCTGATATCGTCCTCTTCGATATTCATGTGATAAAAATCGCCAATAATTTTCACATGCTGTAAGTCGCCTTCCACGATATAGCGGCGCGCGTCCACCAGGGTGTTAATCATGTGATCCTGGTAGCGGTTAAGCGGCTCGAGGAAAACGGTAGTGCCGGTACGCGCCGCGACGCCGTCCAGGTAACGCAGGGAGTCGCTCACCGCTTTGCGGTCCCCTTCCAGGCTTCGCGGCGACGTCATTGGCGGCAGGCGGAAGGTGAACATGCCCCAGGCGGCGGGCACGACAATGCCTTTGCCCCCCACTTCCGCCAGCGCTTCCAGAATGCTGGCTATCTGCTTAAGACCATTGAGGCGGCGCTCTTCAATGAAGTCACCGATCCAGCCGTCGTAGCCACCGCAGGCGGTAGTGACTGGCAGCCCGGTTTCAACAATGGCGGATTTCACCGCTTTGAGGTTATCAACCAGCAATTTGCCGTCTATCTCAAAGCCATCAAATCCCATTGCTTTGATATAGCGAAACTTCTCTAAAATATTCTGCGGAAAAAAAGCCTGGTTTTGCGTAGCGATTTTCATTATTTGTTCATCCATGAATTAAAAAGTGACGCCCATTTTGATGCTCAACTCCGGGTGCTGGTCGACGTATTTCATATAGCTGTCAGCGCTCTGCTGGAAGGTAACGACCGGGTCTATCAGATCCTCGCAATTGAGATAACCGTTCATCAGCAGTTCCCAGCAGGTTTCTTCGATGCGTTTGCGGCTCCAGCGCGGATAGTCCGGGTTCGGCTCGCTGCCGGCGCGGGAAAACACAATTTTCGCATTGTTAAAGTGCGCCTCGCGCCCCAGGTTGAACCCCGCCGGGAACGGCTTGGCGAAAGCGACATAAGAGATAGTGCCGCCATAGGCGATGCCGCGCAGCGCCGCCTGCAGCGCATCGGCGTGACCGCTGGTTTCAATAATCACGTCAGCGCCCTGTTTGCCGGTCAGCTTTTGATCTCAAGCCCGACATCGGTTCCCACCGGGCTTAAACAATGATCAGCGCCGTGACGGCGGGCAATCTCGCAGCGATGCGCAATCGGGTCGACGCCGATGACCACGGATGCGCCCGCTTTTTTCGCCAGTTGAATAGCTATCTGGCCTATCGCGCCCAGGCCCACGACAACCACGAAATCACCCACGCGGACATTAGCGTCGCGCACGCCGCTCATGGCGAACTGGGCCGGGTCGTAGCAAACCGCGTTTTTCCACGATGCGCCTTGCGGCATTTTGCGCAGTTTGTAGTTGTTCACCGCGTTGACGATAACCGTCTCCATCAGCGGGCCGTAGGTGCAGACCTGCTCGCCGAGAGCGTAATCCGTCACCTCAGCGCCGCACTCGACTATCTCGCCAACCACCATGTTGCCAAGCTGGAAATTGCCGAATTCAATGCCTCGCGCAGCCCCTTCCGGGCGCGGCACGAACAGTTGCCACTCGGCAGAGAACTGCTCATCGATAAACGGGCTGGCGGCGCGAAAGTCCACCACTTCGGTGCCGTGTTTCGGCGCGCCGTAGCGCACGCGGATTTTCACTTCACTGGCCGCCACCGGGCGGTCTTCGTACTCCACCAGCGCCGCAACGCGGGGCGCTTTAGCAATCAACTTCTTCATTTCAATCTCCGTATTAAAAATGACCCGGTTAGCCCTTCACGCCACCGTCAGTCGAACCGCTCTTAATAAAACGTTCAGAAAGCGCGTACATCACAACCACCGGCAAGGCGGTGACCAGCGATGCCGCCATCATGCGTCCCCAGATATAATCGGGCGTGCTGAAGAGCGCATTCAGTCCCACCGGCAACGTGAAATTGCCAGCGCTGGAAAGGAAAATGGAAGCGAACAGATAATCGTTCCAGGCCACCATAAAGCAGTAGACAAAGACCGATATCAGACCGGATACCGCGAGCGGCACCGTGATGTAGAAGATAATTTGCAGACGGTTAAGACCGTCCATCATCGCCGCTTCTTCAATCTCATCCGGAATGGTGTCGAAGTAGCTTTTCAGCATGAATACTGCGGTAGGCAGAGTTTGCGTCACCATGGTGAGGATGATGGCAAGTTGCGTATCGTAAATGCCAAGCGCAGTGATGATTTTAAATAAGGGCACGACCAACAGAATGCCCGAGAACATATAGACCGTGTAAAAGCTGGCGTTGATGGTCATACGTCCTTTAAAGCGCAGCTTCGAGAGCGCATACGCGCCCAGTATGCCGATAAACACCGCCACGCCGGAGGCGGTTAAAGAAACCACCAGACTGTTACGGAAATAGGTAACAAACGGAAAGATCAGCGGGTTAAAAATGTCGACATAATGCTCCAGCGTCCAGTGCTGCGGGAACAGCGTCGGGTGCAGCGATATCGCCTCTTTCGCGCTTTTGAACGAGGTCATCAACATCACGAAGAAAGGAAACAACGTGAAGATAAGAAAGAGCGCCAGCCCGGCGTAAAAGCTGATGCGGCGAAGCGTACGTTTACTTGTTGCCATGGAGATTCACCCGTTTTCTGGTAATGAGGATGACAGCGAAAATGATGATGAAGAGCACCACTGAAATCGCCGAGGCTTTACCGAGGTCATTAAACGCGAAGGCGGTTTTGTAGAGATAGACGCCCAGAATGTCGACTTTCGTCGTTAACAGATAGACATCGGCGAACATGTAAAACATCCAGATGGTGCGAAGCGTCAGTACTGTCGCCAGCACAGGCATAATGGCGGGCAGCGTGACGATGCGAAAACGTTGCCAGGCGTTGGCTCCGTCCATCTCCGCCGCCTCGTAGAGCGATTTGTCGATAGTCTGAAGAATGGCGAGAAACGAGATAAAGGCGTAGGGGAAATAACGCCAGATGGCGAACAGCACCACCAGCACAAAACTGCTGCCAGGGTTATCGAACCAGAGCGGCGCCTCGTCATAGAAGTGCAGCAAGTCGCCTGCGATCCAGTTCACTACGCCATAGCCGTTGTTAAACATATATTTCCAGGCGAACACCAGCGAAATCGACGGCGTAACATAGGAGAGGATCACGAGCGAACGGGCCGTTTTACGCAGCCGGAATTCCCGGTTAAAGAAAATCGCGATCGCCAGCCCAAGCGTCGTGCTGCCAAGCACCACCAGCGCGGTGTACCAGAACGTCACCCACAGCGAATGCCAGAACGCGGCATCGGTAAGTATTTTGATGTAATTATCCAGGCCAACGAACCGCGAGATTAACCTTGGGTTCAGCGGCAGGCGCAGGAAACTGATTTCAATATTCGATAGCATTGGCCAGGCGACCAACCCTCCCAGCAACAGCAGGCTGGGCATGAGGAGGAACATGGCGAACGGCATATCAGAACGGCCGGAAAGCACTTTCTTCATGAACGTCATTCCTTGTGCAGAGAATTAGTGCTGCTGCACCAGTTCAACGAGGCGCTTCTGCCCCTTCGCGAGCGCGGATTGCGGCGCCTGTTGGCCGACCGTTACGCTATTTACCACTTCGTTGATGACCCCGGAGCCCGTTACGTCGCCCATACGGGTAAAGTTCTTATCGCCAACCGAGCCGAAGACTTGCACGTTGGGATACTGGGCGATCAGTTCATTAGTGAGCACGCTAAAGGCCTGGATGACCGGGTTCGCCTTATAGGCGGGCGTATCGACGACCGCTTTGTTCACCGGCAGCGCCGCGCCGGGAGACATCAGCACCCACTGCGCGGCGTGAGGCGCTTGCTCCATAAAAGCGATAAATTTTTCCGCGGCGTCAGTCTCCTCCTCGCTTTGCCCGGCGGTAATGGTCAGAGAGGTAACCATGCCGTAAACGGCGGAGGATTTTTGCGTCGGCACGATAAAGCCGAGATCTTTCGGGTCGCCCTCTTTAAAGACGGCGGGCAGGATGTAGGTGGAGTAAATGGCCATCGGCGCCGTGCCGTTCATGAAAGCGTCTTTAATTTCCATAACGTCATTAGAGCCGGGCATTGCGAGTGCAGCGAGTTTGCCGTAATAATTGAGCGCCTCGCGCATTTCCGGCGTGTCGAGCGTTATCTCCCCCTGGGCATTAAACACATTGGCGCCGTTAGAAAGCGCGAACTGGGAAAAAGCCTGTTCGGTCATCACGCTTTCCGCCGTTGGCAGCGCAATGCCATATTTTTTTTGCGCCGGATTAGCAAGCCTGGCGGCGGCGGTCAGCAGCGAGTCCCAGCCTGTCGGCTCGCTCAGACCCGCCCCGGCGAGCGCTGATTTACGATACCAGACGCCCTGCAGCCAGGAGCTCATCGGCACCCCCGTCCAGGCTTTGCCATCTTCGGTACGAACGATGCGCAATACGCCGTCATAGAACATGCCTTCACCAATTCCGGCAATAACCTGCTGCACCGCATCGCGATCGATAAGCTGTTCCTTATCCATCACCTTGGCGTAGTCATGGCTTATCTCGATAACTTCAGGCAGGGAGCCTGAACGTGCGAGGGTAGTGACTTTGGTGTTATAGGCGTCCTCTTCCACCGGCACTGGTTTAACCCTGATGCCGGGATTTTCTCTTTCAAACTCCGCGATGAGTTGATTAATTACCGCCTGGCGCTCCTGTTCAACGGAGGAGTGCATAAATTCAATGGTGGTGGCGTTATCCTCTTGCTTACAACCTGAAATCAGGGCGCACGCCACCAGTGCTGATAACAGCACGCGTTTATTTTTCCACATAATGCGTTCCTTTTATGCTTTGCTAAGCCACATTGCCTGCCAGGGGTTGAGGGTAATTTCCGGCGCGTTAATTACGGCATCACTTATTAATTCACGACGCCAGCCTTCCGTTAATAACACCGTCTGCGCCGTATTTCCCAGATTAAATATTGCCTTAATCTCTTCGCCATTTAAGGCGCGGCGAACAATAACGAAAAGCTGCTCACTGAGTAATTCCGCACGAAATTCACCGTCCGGATGAAAAGCGGCATGATTACGACGAACATTAATTAAATGGCTTAATTGCCGCCAGGTTTCATGACGTAAATTGCCACTGCTGTTTAGCGCTTGCGCTATTTCAGCCTCAGTATATTTTTGACGGTTAATCGCGCGATTATAACCCAGTCGCTTCACGCCCTCTTCGTCATTGCGCGAGCCCAGAATGCTTTGAATATAAACCGCCGACACGCCCGGGAAGCTCAGCAGAATCGCGTGAGCCAGAAGAAAACGGGACAGCCTTGTTGAGTCGCTACAGCCGCGGGTGTTAAGCGCATCCATATACGTGACGTTCACTTCATAAGGGCTGCGGCTGCCGTCCGGGTTATTTTTCCAGTTAACCCGCGCGCCCTCGGCCTGCAGGTCTTCCACCAGCGCCAGGATTTCCGCCTCGGGCAGAATGCCGCGCAGCGGATTGAGCCCGATGCCGTCGTGGGAAGCAAGAAAATTAAACCAGGTCGTGTCGCCGCCGCTGGCATCAAGGCTGTTGGCCCAGTCGCAGAGCGTGCGGGCGCTACGCGTGTGAATAGCATGCAGCACCAGCGGCGGCAGCGGGAATTGATAAACCATCTGCGCTTCGTCATGCCCGTTGCCCAGGTAGGAAATATTGTCTTTATGCGGGACGTTTGTTTCCGTGATGATGACGGTACCAGGCGCAACATAGTCCACAATAGCGCGAAAGAGTTTCACCAGCAGATGCGTTTTCTCAAGGTGAATGCAACAGGTGCCTGGCGTCTTCCACATAAAACCCACCGCGTCGAGCCGGACATACTGCGCCCCCTCTTTGAGGTAGTGCAGCAGCACGTCTACCATCGCCAGCAGCACTTCTGGACTCGCGAAATTAAGGTCTATCTGATCGTCGCTGAAGGTTGTCCAGAGGTGTCTGACCTGGCCGTCGGCAAGCGTAAAAGGCGTCAACAAAGGGAGCGCGCGCGGGCGTGTGACGGCGGAAAGATCGGTCGACGGGTCCACCGCAATAAAAAAATCTTCATAGCCTGGCTTTTGGTGCAGATAATTGCGAAACCATTCGCTTTTCGCCGACATATGGTTGCAGACAAAATCAAACATCAGGCGGGCGCTTTGTCCCAGGCGTGCTACGTCATCCCAGTCGCCATTAATCGGGTCAACCTGGTGATAGTCAATAACCGAAAAACCGTCGTCCGAAGACCAGGGATAAAAAGGCAGAAGGTGCACATGCGAGAAAGTCGAGCGTAAATAATTATCAAAAAAACGTTTAAAAGTAGCGAGTCGACTTTCGCCCGGTGAACTAAACTGGTCGGCATACGTAATCAATACCACATCGCTTTCATCCCACCCTCTTTTACGAGAAACGTTGATTTCCCGGCGGGCGTTATTCATATTTTCTGATAAGCGTAGGTAGTGTTCTTCTTTAAATTTTTCACCGTATATCGCGGCGAGAGAGTTTTTTATGGCATCCATTTTTCTTTTCCATGGTAGCGGTCCCACGGAAAATGAGCCTACTCCCGGCCTTATTAGCTGTCAACACGCCTTCCGCCGCATTTTCGGAATAAGACCTAAATAAAAAAAGAAAAAGGTGATAAATGTGAAATACGCCAAATTACTGGCGTATCGCAGGCAAGAAATAATTGACGCAAAAAAATCGCCGCTATTTGCGGCGGGGTTTATCAACGTAGCGCGAAGAAATTTTATTTGCCGCACGCCGCAGCAGCGGCTCCAGAGCAAATGCAAGCAACATTTTAGCGGGACGGCGGGCAACCGATTTTACCGCCCAGCCTGCAATGCCTGCCGGGCCGTAGCGCAGCGCCGTAAGCGCTACAAGTTTAGTGGCGAGCTTCAGCCCCGGCTTCGCCGAGCGCGAAAGTCTTTGCCAACGGGATGTTTCGTTCATCGGCCCTCCTCGTATAACCCTTGTGTTAATACTATAGCTGACGGAACCTTCCGCGCAGGGTAAAGGCGTCGGAGGTGACGTAACGTTCCATCTCCCGCAGCCGCTTCTCCCCCGCCGCCAATTCGGCGTCCACGGCGTCAAGCAGTTCGCTGCTGGTGGCCTGAGCCTCGTTATCCATCGCGTCGGCTGGCATTGGATCCAGCGCGAAAGTCATGATGATGTAAGCCACTACCGTAAAAAACGCGAGCCCGAAAAAGAGCGACAGCACAACAATCAACCGCACCAGCTTAACCGGCACATTAAGATAGTGGGCAAGCCCGGCGCAGACTCCCTTAAGCATGCCCTGCTGTGGAATGCGCCAGAGCTTGCGGCCGTTAAATGCACTCGTCATTAGCTGTTTCTCCAGTTGGGGTTTTCGGCGTCCAGGATCTGTTCCAGCGCCTGGATACGCTCGCGCATCCGGCGGGACTCTTCCGTTAACTGTACCAGCCGCTGACGTTCGTTAGCGTTCAGATTCCCTGTAGAGCGGTTGCTGTAGTGCAGCCACAGCCAGACAGGGGCCACGAACAAGACGAAAATAGTCAGCGGAATGGCGAGAAAAAGTGCGCTCATGTGTACTCCTTACAGGTGAGTCGCCGCGGCAGCTCACTGCCGCGGCCCTTTTTGTTATTTTACTGCTCGTCGCGCTGAACTCTGGCTTTAAGCGCCGCCAGCTGCGCGCTGATTTCATCGTCCGCTTTCAGATCAGAGAACTGCTGGTCGAGCGATTTCTGTTTACCAAAGCGGTGGCTTTCCGCTTCCGCCTCCATCTGATCGATACGGCGCTCGAAAGATTCAAAACGCGCCATGGCTTCATCAATTTTACCGGTATCCAGCTGACGGCGGACGTCGCGGGAAGATGAGGCTGCCTGATGGCGCAGCGTCAACGCCTGCTGGCGCGCGCGGGTTTCGCTCAGTTTATTCTCAAGCTCGCCTATCTCTTTCTTCATGCGCTCCAGGGTTTCGTCAACCAGAGTGACTTCCTCTTCCAGTACGGCGATAAGGTCAGTCAGCTTCTGTTTTTCGATAAGGGCGGCGCGCGCCAGATCGTCTTTATCCTTACGCAGCGCCAGCTCGGCTTTTTCCTGCCATTCGTTCTGCTGCGCGGTAGCTTGCTCAATGCGACGAGCCAGCTGTTTCTTTTCCGCCAGCGCGCGAGCGGAAGTGGAGCGCACCTCAACCAGCGTATCTTCCATTTCCTGAATCATCAGGCGCACCAGCTTTTGCGGATCTTCCGCTTTCTCCAGCAGCGAGTTGATGTTGGCGTTCACGATGTCGGCAAAACGAGAAAAAATACCCATAACATAATCCTCTTTCATTATTCAGGCATTGAGGCGTCGGTCGCCCTGCTTGCTTGTTTAATTCAATTAGCATGCCAGTTTCGCAACCATTTGATTTTGTTTGTTATGGATAATTTTACCGCTGCGGCAAACCAGGCTACAGTGGTGATATCCACCAACAAATGGTGAAATTCATCATGGCTGAATACAAAGATAATCTGATTGGCGAGGCGAACAGTTTTCTTGAGGTGCTGGAGCAGGTTTCACAGCTGGCGCCGCTTGATAAACCGGTGTTGATCATCGGTGAACGAGGCACGGGCAAGGAACTTATCGCTAACCGTCTGCACTACCTCTCCCGCCGCTGGCAAGGGCCGCTTATTTCGCTTAATTGCGCCGCGCTTAATGAAAATCTGCTTGATTCAGAGCTGTTCGGCCACGAGGCGGGCGCGTTTACGGGCGCGCAGAAACGCCACCCGGGGCGTTTTGAGCGCGCCGATGGCGGCACGCTGTTTCTTGACGAGCTGGCCACCGCGCCGATGCTGGTGCAGGAAAAGCTGTTGCGCGTGATTGAATATGGCGAACTGGAGCGCGTGGGCGGCAGCCAGCCGCTGCAGGTGAATGTGCGCCTGGTTTGCGCCACCAATGCAGACCTGCCAACCCTGGTGGCGCAAGATAAATTCCGCGCCGACCTGCTCGACAGGCTCGCCTTCGACGTCGTTCAACTCCCTCCCCTGCGCGAGCGGCGCAGCGATATCATGCTGCTGGCGGAGCAATTCGCCATTCAGATGTGTCGCGAGCTTGGGTTGCCGCTCTTCCCCGGTTTTAGCCCCGATGCGCAAGATACGCTGCTGGGCTACGCCTGGCCTGGCAATATTCGCGAGCTGAAAAATGTGGTGGAGCGGTCGGTATACCGCCACGGCAGCAGCGAAGAGCCGGTGGATAATATTATTCTTGACCCGTTCAATCGCACCCGGGCGCCGGACCCGGAGCCCACCGCCTCTCCTGGCGCGCCCGCGCTGCCGCTGGATCTGCGCCAGTGGCAGCACGACCAGGAGAAGACGCTGCTGGAAGCGAGCCTTGCTCAGGCGAAATATAACCAGAAACGGGCCGCCGACTTGCTCGGCCTGACCTACCATCAGTTGCGGGCGCTGATGAAAAAACACCAGACGGCCTGAGCGGCGCGCTTACGCAGTCAGACTTTTTTTACGAAGCTATGTCAGGTGCGATACACTTTGGCTAGAGCCTTCATAACCTAAAAATATATGCGTGCAATTTTACCCCCCTTGCTTTTGACGCTTGGCTTGCTGAGCGGCCAGACGCTGGCTGCGTCCGCTGAACAGCCCGCCGATATTCGTCAAAGCGGGTTTGTTTATTGTGTTAACGGCCAGGTCAATACGTTTACTCCCCAGAAAGCGGGCAGCGGACTTATTGTCGATACGCTCGCCGCCCAGCTTTATGACCGTTTACTGGATGTGGATCCTTATACTTATCGTCTGGTGCCTGAACTGGCGGAAAGCTGGGAAGTGCTGGATAACGGCGCGACGTACCGGTTCCGCCTGCGTAACAATGTTCACTTTCAGTCTACGGCCTGGTTTACCCCTACCCGCCCGCTGAATGCGGATGATGTGGTATTCAGCTTCCAGCGCATCTTTAACCGCAATCATCCCTGGCATGCGGTTAACGGCGCGAGTTATCCCTATTTCGATAGCCTGCAGTTTGCCGAAAGCGTGCAAAGCGTGCGTAAACTGGATAACCGCACGGTAGAGTTTCGCCTGGCGAAACCGGATGCCTCTTTCCTGTGGCATCTTGCGACCCATTACGCTTCGGTCATGTCCGCGGAATACGCTGATAAACTCACCGCGAGCGACAAACAAGAGCAGTTTGACCGCGAGCCGGTCGGCACCGGCCCCTTTAAACTGAGCGAATACAGAGCCGGGCAGTATATCCGGCTGGTTCGTCATGATGGCTACTGGCGCGGCCAGCCGCTGATGCCGCAGGTGGTGGTGGATTTAGGCTCCGGCGGCACCGGGCGTCTTTCCAAATTGCTGACTGGCGAATGCGACGTGCTTGCCTGGCCCGCCGCCAGCCAGCTCACCATTCTGCGTGACGACCCGCGCCTGCGCCTGAACCTGCGTCCCGGCATGAATATCGCTTATCTGGCGTTCAACACCAGCAAACCGCCGCTGGACAACCCGGAAGTACGGCATGCGCTGGCGCTCGCCATCAACAACCAACGTTTGATGCAGTCTATTTACTACGGTACCGCGGAAACCGCTTCCTCTATTCTGCCGCGCGCCTCCTGGGCTTATGACAATGAGTCAAAAGTGACCGAGTACAATCCGCGTCGCGCGCGGGAAAAGCTGCGCGAACTGGGCATTCATGACCTGACGCTGCAGCTGTGGGTGCCGACCAGCTCTCAGGCATGGAACCCAAGCCCGCTCAAAACCGCTGAACTGATCCAGGCGGATATGGCGCAGGTTGGCGTCGAAGTGAAAATCGTGCCGGTGGAAGGCCGCTTCCAGGAGGCGCGGCTGATGGATATGACGCATGACTTAACGCTTGCCGGCTGGACCACCGACAGCAACGACCCGGACAGTATTTTCCGCCCGCTGCTTAGCTGTGCGGCGATTCATTCACAGACTAACTATGCCCACTGGTGCAACCGCCCGTTTGACAACTTACTGCAAAAAGCGCTGGCTTCGCAGCAGTTGGCCTCCAGGATAGAGGCCTATACCGCCGCGCAGCATATGCTGGCCGACCAGTTGCCGGTACTGCCGCTGGCCTCGTCTCTTCGTTTGCAGGCTTACCGTTACGATATGAAAGGCCTGGTGCTGAGCCCCTTTGGCAATGCCTCTTTCGCTGGCGTATCCCGCGATAACGCGGAGGTAAAAAAACCATGATTATTTACACCATTCGGCGTCTTGTGCTGCTTCTGGTGACCCTGTTTTTTCTTACCCAGGTGGGATTTTGCCTGAGCTATTTCACGCCGCACGCCCCGTTGCAGGGAGCCTCATTCTGGAATGCCTGGCTTTTCTGGCTGCAAAGCGTCGTGCACTGGGATTTTGGCGTCTCGAGCATTAACGGCCAGCTTATCACTACGCAGCTGCGTGAAGTTTTCCCGGCGACAATGGAGCTTTGCCTGCTGGCGTTCGGCCTGGCGCTGCTGGTGGGGATCCCGGTGGGGATGGCGGCAGGCGTCATGCGCGGCAAATGGCAGGATAAATTTATTAGCGTGCTGGCCTTGCTGGGTTTTTCAATTCCGGTTTTCTGGCTGGCGCTGCTCTTTACGCTCTTTTTCTCGTTGACGCTTGGCTGGCTGCCGGTTTCAGGACGGTTTGATCTCCTTTATGAAGTGAAAAACGTCACTGGCTTTGCGCTTATCGACGCCTGGCTTTCCGACTCGCCGTGGCGGCACGAAATGATGGTCAGCGCGCTGCGCCATATGGTGCTGCCCGTGATTACGCTTGCGGTAGCGCCGACCACCGAGGTGGTGCGCCTGATGCGCATCAGCACCATGGAGGTATTTGAGCAAAACTATATTAAAGCGGCCGCCACGCGCGGGCTTTCTCGTTTCACCATTTTACGCCGCCACGTGCTGCATAACGCGCTGCCGCCGGTGATCCCTCGCCTTGGTCTGCAGTTTTCCACCATGCTGACGCTGGCGATGATTACCGAAATGGTCTTCAGCTGGCCAGGCCTCGGGCGGTGGCTGGTTAACGCCATTCGTCAGCAAGACTATGCCGCTATTTCAGCGGGCGTGATGGTAATAGGCTCACTGGTCATTTTGATTAATATGCTCTCCGATCTTCTCGGCGCGCTCGCTAATCCGCTGAAACATAAGGACTGGTATGCCTTACGATAATGTTTATAGCGAAAAGCGCCCCCCCGGCGCGCTGCGCACCGTGTGGCGCAAGTTTTACGGCGACACGGCGGCGATGGTCGGCCTTTATGGCTGCGCCGGGCTGGTGCTGCTCTGCCTGTTTGGTTCGCTTTTCGCTCCCTATGGGATTGATCAACAATTTTTAGGCTATCAACTGCTGCCGCCGTCGTGGTCGCGCTATGGCGAGGTTTCGTTTTTCCTGGGCACTGACGACCTGGGGCGCGACGTGCTGAGCCGCCTGCTCAGCGGCGCGGCGCCCACGGTAGGCGGCGCGTTTGTCGTGACGCTCGCCGCCACCTTATGCGGACTGGCGCTCGGCGTGCTTGCCGGAGCAACCCACGGCCTGCGCTCGGCGGTCATGAACCATATTCTGGATACGCTGCTTTCCATCCCCTCCCTTTTGCTGGCGATAATCGTGGTCGCTTTCGCCGGGCCGCACCTGACGCACGCAATGTTCGCCGTCTGGCTTGCCCTGCTGCCGCGAATCGTTCGCTCGGTCTACGGCATGGTGCACGACGAACTGGAGAAAGAGTATGTTGTGGCGGCGCGTCTCGATGGCGCCACCACCTTTAATATTCTGTGGTTTGCAGTGCTGCCGAATACCGCCTCGGTGCTGGTTGCCGAAATCACCCGCGCGTTCTCAATGGCCATCCTTGATATCGCCGCGCTCGGCTTCCTCGACCTGGGCGCCCAACTGCCTTCGCCTGAATGGGGCGCGATGCTTGGCGATGCGCTGGAGTTGATTTACGTTGCGCCCTGGACCGTCATGCTGCCAGGGGCGGCGATTATGATAAGCGTCCTGATGATTAACCTGCTGGGCGAAGGCATCCGCCGCGCCATCAATGCGGGGGTGGAATAATGCCGTTACTTGATATCCGTAATCTGACGATTGAACTCAAAACGGCCGAAGGCTGGGTTAAGGCGGTAGATCGCGTCAGCCTGAGCCTTGCCGAAGGCGAAATCCGCGGGCTGGTGGGCGAATCGGGGTCAGGGAAGAGTCTTATCGCTAAAGCCATCTGCGGCGTCACGAAAGACTCCTGGCGCGTGACAGCCGACCGCATGCGTTTTGCCGATATTGACTTGCTGCGCCTGTCGCCGCGCGAGCGCCGCCGCCTGGTGGGCCATAATGTATCAATGATTTTTCAGGAGCCGCAGTCGTGTCTTGATCCCTCAGAACGCGTAGGTCGCCAACTGATGCAAAACATTCCCGCCTGGACTTATAAAGGACGCTGGTGGCAACGTTTCGGCTGGCGCAAGCGTCGCGCCATTGAGCTTTTGCACCGCGTCGGGATAAAAGATCACAAAGACGCTATGCGCAGTTTTCCTTACGAATTGACCGAGGGCGAATGCCAGAAGGTGATGATAGCTATCGCGCTGGCGAACCAGCCGCGTCTGCTGATTGCCGATGAGCCGACCAACGCCATGGAGCCCACGACGCAGGCGCAAATTTTCCGTTTGCTCACCCGGCTTAATCAGAACAACAACACCACGATTTTGCTTATCAGCCATGACCTGCAGATGCTGAGCCAGTGGGCGGACCGCATCAATGTGCTTTACTGCGGGCAGACGGTGGAAACCGCGCCGAGCGAAGACTTAATTTCCATGCCGCATCACCCTTATACGCAGGCGCTTATCCGGGCTATCCCCGACTTCGGCAGCCCGATGCCGCATAAAAGCCGCCTCAATACGCTGCCTGGCGCGATTCCCTTGCTTGAGCATTTACCGATTGGCTGCCGTCTGGGTCCTCGCTGCCCGTACGCTCAGCGCAAATGCATCGAAACGCCGCGGCTCGATGGCCCGCGCGGCCACTATTTCGCCTGCCATTTCCCCCTGAACATGGAGAAAGAGTGAAATGGTCGAGACCCTCTTACAGATCCGTAATCTCAGTAAAACCTTCCGCTACCGTACCGGCTGGTTCCATCGTCAGACCATAGAGGCGGTAAAGCCGCTCAGTTTTACCCTGCGCGAAAGGCAGACGCTGGCGATTATCGGCGAAAACGGCTCGGGCAAATCGACGCTTGCGAAAATGCTCGCCGGAATGATAGCGCCCACCACGGGCGATATGATGATTGACGATCATCCGCTGCATTTTGGCGATTACGCCTTTCGCAGCCAGCGCATCAGGATGATTTTCCAGGATCCCTCCACCTCGCTTAACCCGCGCCAGCGAATTTCGCAGATCCTTGATTTCCCGCTGCGCCTGAACACCGACCTGGAGCCGCAGGCGCGAAAAAAACGCATCATTGAAACCCTGCGCATGGTTGGGCTGCTGGAAGATCACGCAAGCTACTATCCGCACATGCTTGCGCCCGGCCAGAAACAGCGCCTGGGGCTGGCGCGCGCGCTGATCCTGCGCCCGAAAGTGATTGTGGCGGACGAGGCGCTCGCTTCGCTCGATATGTCGATGCGCTCGCAATTGATAAACCTGATGCTCGAGCTGCAGGAAAAGCAGGGCATCGCCTATATTTACGTCACGCAGCATATCGGCATGATGAAGCATATCAGCGACCAGGTGATGGTGATGCATCAGGGCGAAGTCGTGGAGCGCGGCGCGACGGCGGATGTGCTGGCGTCGCCGCTGCATGAACTGACAAAACGGCTTATCGCCAGCCATTTCGGCGAGGCGCTGACCGCCGACGCCTGGCGTAAAGACCGTTAATTCCTCTCTCCGCCCGGCACCGCGCCGGGCTTTTTTAATCTTTTTTTAACGCCCTCGCTTTACCCAATCGGTTCATGTCACCCTTCACATTTAACAATTTAACTTTCATTCGTAACAAATTTTGCCGACACCATTCACATCAATGAACCAGGTGGTATAATTATTTTATCTGGTCAGAAGACGCCCGTCTGCTCGCCATCACATCCCAACGCTGTACTTCGCCCCGGCTAACCGCTGGCGCGTTATCTGGAGAATTGTTATGTCTGAAAATTACACCCGGCCGTCGCGCGCGCTGGGTATCTGGTCTGCTTTGCTGGGGCTGGTGTTGCTTGCCATCGGCCTTTTCTTTGTCATTGGCGGTGGCAAATTGCTGTCGCTTGGCGGCAGCGCCTACTTCCTGGTAGCAGGCGTAATCACCCTGCTCGCGGCTATTCAGCTTTTTCGCCGTAAGTCTTCCGCCGGTCCGCTGTTCGCGCTGGTCTTTTTTGGCACGCTGATCTGGGCGCTGTTCGATGCAGGCTGGGATTTCTGGCCGCTGGTGTCGCGCCTGATGGTGCCGGCAGGCCTGATGCTGCTTATCGCCGCCACCTGGCCCGCGCTTCGCAAACGTGAAGGCAAACCGACCCATCGCGGCGCGGCGTGGTCCTTCAGCGGGCTGATTCTGCTCGGCATGTTGGTGGCTTTCTGGCAGATGTTCCTGCCGCATCCCCCCGTCGCTTTTAAAGGCGAACCGCTGCCGCTGGTGCCGGTTGCGAAAGACAACGCGCAGACTGACTGGGCCAATTATGGCAACACGCCCGGCGGCAGCCGTTTTGTCGCGCTCGATCAAATCACGCGTGATAACGTTAAAGATCTTAAAGTCGCCTGGACTATGCATACCGGCGACATTCCGGATAGCCCGACCGGCAACGGCGCGGAAGATCAGCAAACGCCGCTGCAAATCGGCAACACGCTTTACCTTTGCACGCCGCACAATAACGTTATCGCCGTTGAAGCAAACAGCGGCAAGCAACTCTGGAAGCGCGAAATTAATGCGCAAGCGGAAGTGTGGAACCGCTGCCGCGGACTGGCTTACTTCGACGCGACCAAACCGCTGAGCCAGCCGACCGTGCCGGGCTCGACACCGGTTAAAACCGTGAGCATGGCCGCTGACGCCAGCTGCCAGCGCCGCATTCTGATGAACACCATTGATGCGCGTCTGATTGCGATTAACGCAGATAACGGCGAGTTCTGTGAAGGCTTTGGCAACCACGGCGTAGTGGATTTGAAAGCGGGCCTTGGCGACGCGCAGGATCCTAAATACCAGCTTACTTCAGCCCCTACGCTTGCCGGCACGACGGTGGTTGTCGGCGGCCGCGTGGCGGATAACGTCCAGACTGACATGCCAGGCGGCGTGTTGCGCGGTTTCGACGTCATCACCGGTGAAATGCGCTGGGCGTTCGACCCGGGCAACGATAACCCCAACGCGGTGCTGATGCCGGGCCAGAATTACGCTCGCAGTACGCCGAACTCCTGGGCGCCGATGTCTTACGACCCGGCTATGAATACCGTCTTTATCCCGATGGGCAGTTCGTCTGTTGACCTGTGGGGCGGCAACCGCACACCGCTTGATCATAAATATGGCGCATCTATCCTCGCGCTTGACGCCACCACCGGCAAAGAGAAGTGGGTATACCAGACCGTTCATAACGACCTGTGGGACTTCGACATTCCCATGCAGCCTACCCTGCTGGATTTCCCGCAAAAAGAGGGCGGCAGCAAACCTGCGGTGGTGTTTGGCACTAAAGCGGGCCAGATTTTCGTGCTGGATCGCCTGACAGGCAAGCCGCTGACGGAAGTCAAAGAGCTGCCGATGAAGCAAGGCAACATTCCAAACGAGCAGTACACCAAAACGCAGCCTCACTCGGTCGGCATGCCGCAGATCGGCGCGCAAACGCTGAAAGAATCCGATATGTGGGGCGCCACGCCGTTTGACCAGCTCGCCTGCCGCATCGCATTTAAAGAGATGCGTTATGACGGCCTCTTCACCGTTCCGGGTACCGATAAGTCCCTGAGCTTCCCGGGATCGCTCGGCGGCATGAACTGGGGCAGCCTCTCGACTGACCCGAATAATCACTACATTTTCGTTAACGATATGCGTCTGGGTCTGTGGGTGCAGATGATCCCGGCTGACACCAGCGCTATCTCGCGCGGCAGCAACGGCGGCGAAGCTATCAATACCGGTATGGGCGCGGTGCCGCTCAAAGGCACGCCGTATGCCGTAAACAAGAACCGCTTTATGTCGCCGCTTGGCATTCCTTGCCAGAAGCCGCCGTTTGGCACCCTCTCCGCCATTGATCTGAAAACCCAAAAAGTGGTGTGGCAGGTTCCGGTCGGCACCGTGCAGGATACCGGCCCGTTCGGCATCAAAATGCGCGCGCAGATGCCGGTAGGCATGCCGACGCTTGGCGGCACGCTCGCCACGCAGGGCGGCCTGGTGTTTATCGCCGGTACGCAGGATTACTACCTGCGCGCATTCGACAGCGCTACGGGCAAAGAACTGTGGAAAGCGCGTCTGCCGGTCGGCAGCCAGGGCGGCCCGATGAGCTATGTTTCACCGAAAGACGGTAAGCAGTACATCCTGATTTCAGCAGGCGGCGCGCGCCAGTCGCCGGACCGTGGCGATTACGTTATCGCGTACGCCCTGGATAAATAAGGCATTATCCGCCAGCCCTGAAAGCCCTTCGCCTCGCAGCGAGGGGCTTTTTTTATCACCCTGAGGTTGGATCAGTCTGCGGTCGCGGCTGAGGTATACTTATCCGGTGCAGAGTGCTTTCAAGGGGCCCCTTCTTTGCCCCCGCTGTACAGAACGTCCTGCCGCTCTCTGGATGTCCGCTCCGCTCTGGCTTAGCGCGAACAGGTTACAAAATGCGCTAAAGATGACGCGTTTTCAGCCTAAGTCACGAAAATCGCCGGAAAAAGAGCGTGACACAGGAGGGCTTCAGTGGGATATAATTTTGCCTTCATTTCGAATACTTTTGGCTTAACTGAGTTAACCTGCTGATTGTTAAGCCAAAAAAGCAATGACTATAAGGATTAAAGCTATGGGTTTTCTTACCGGTAAGCGCATTCTGGTGACTGGCGTTGCCAGCAAACTGTCCATCGCGTACGGTATCGCACAGGCTATGCGTCGCGAAGGGGCTGAACTGGCGTTCACCTACCAGAACGATAAGCTGAAAGGCCGCGTGGAAGAGTTTGCCGCTCAACTGGACTCCAGCATTGTGCTGCCGTGTGACGTTGCGGAAGATGAGAGCATTACCGCGCTGTTCACCGAGCTTGCCAAAGTCTGGCCGAAATTTGACGGTTTCGTACACTCCATCGGCTTCGCTCCGGCGGATCAGCTGGATGGCGACTACGTTAACGCCGTAACCCGTGAAGGCTTCAAAATTGCCCACGACATCAGCGCCTACAGCTTTGTTGCGATGGCGAAAGCCTGCCGCGAGATGCTGAACCCGGGCTCTGCCCTGCTGACCCTCTCCTACCTGGGCGCAGAGCGCGCTATCCCGAACTATAACGTGATGGGGCTTGCGAAAGCGTCTCTGGAAGCGAACGTTCGCTACATGGCGAATGCAATGGGTCCGGAAGGCGTGCGCGTTAACGCCATCTCCGCGGGCCCGATCCGCACCCTGGCGGCTTCCGGTATTAAAGACTTCCGTAAAATGCTGGCGCATTGCGAAGCGGTTACGCCGATTCGTCGTACCGTCACCATTGAAGACGTGGGCAACAGCGCGGCGTTCCTCTGCTCCGATCTTTCCGGCGGCATCACCGGTGAAGTGGTTCACGTTGACGGCGGCTTTAGCATCGCCGCGATGAATGAGCTGGAACTGAAATAATCCGCTGCTGATTCGCGCAAAGGGCAGGTTTTTAACCTGCCCTTTTCATTTATGCCTTTCTGATATTTATTATCACCGAACATTCTTTTATCGCCGCCAGCGGTTACGCCAGGATAAGTCAGCGTGATCTGTCCCGGCGTGCTGCATTTCAGGGTGCTCCGGGTCGCCAATTTTGACCAAGGAACGACCATGGAACCACGCCGTTTTTCCGGCAAAAGCCACTGGTATCATGAAACCCAGTCCAGCCGCTGTCCGGCTGACGTGCTCCCGCTGGTGCCCGAAGCCGCCTGGGTGGATGACCGTCTGCTGCTTGATTTATCGCTTGCCCACTCCCCTGCGCTTGCGCAGCTGGAATGGATTAACGAAGCGAGAAAACTGATTCCGCTGCTCTTCCCTGAAAGCGTGGCGGTGACAAGGCTGCATACCCTGAGCAGTTACGACCGTCTGAGCACCGCGCTGACCGTCGCGCAGGTATGGGGCGTACAGCGGCTCTGTAACCATTACGCCGCCCTGCTTGCTCCGCAGCCGGGCCCCGACTCCTCGCGTGAAAGCAACCGCCGCCTGACCCAAATCACCCAGTTCGCCCGCCAGCTCGCCATTTCGCCTACGGTGATTGATGACGCGGCGCGCGCGCAGCTTGATGAGGTGGGTCTTTCGTGGTTTGACCGGGTGACGTTTACCCAGATAATCGGCTTTATCGGTTTTCAGGCGCGAGTGGTCGCTATCTTCCAGGCCTTGCAGGGACAACCGGTGCGCTGGGTGCCGGGGCTGGATATGCTGCAGGATGCGGCGCCTGAGCATTTCGGTCTGTCAGATTCTCACTGGCGCGCCGATTTACCGCCTGTCGCTATCAGCCATGCCAGCGAAAGCCAGCTTAAAGCGCTGGCCGCCTGTCAGCCGCATCTGGCCTTGCGGGAGCTTTCGCACACGCTGGTTTATGATGCGGAAGTTCTGAATTTATTGCGCCAGCTTTGCGAACGCCTGAGCGACGGTCTTGATGATGAGGATCGCTCGCTGGTAACGTTGTTGACCGCGCGCATCAACGGCAGCGCCGCTTGTTTTAACGACACGCTTCAACGCTGGCGCGGCGAGCCCAATCTGCCGGAAGCGATACGCAACGGCGAGCGCGCGTTGCTGGCATGGAGCCACAATCATCCGCGCGAGCGCGCCATTATCCAGGCGGTGCAGCAGCTCACCCGAGCGCCCGATCGCTTTAGCGCCGCGCAGTTAACCCCCCTGCTCGATCAAGGTTACAGCGCCGACGCCGCGCTGCGCCTGCTTGCCTGGGGCGGACTGTGCGGCTGGATCAACCGCCTCAGGATGGGGCTTGGCAGCGACCGCTGAGGGCTGAGACATTCATCGTTCAGGCCAAAGAGCGCTTGCCGCGAAGGGCGCAATCGCGTAAAACTGTCAGCCGCTCTTTTGGCCACGAAAATTCATACTATGTTTCAGGATAACCCGCTGCTTGCGCAGCTTAAACAGCAACTTCACTCCCAGACGCCTCGCGCCGAAGGGGTGGTAAAAGCCACGGATAAAGGCTTCGGCTTCCTTGAAGTCGACGCGCAGAAAAGCTACTTCATTCCGCCGCCGCAGATGAAGAAAGTGATGCATGGCGACCGTATCATCGCCGTGATTCACACGGAAAAAGAAAAGGAATCCGCTGAGCCGGAAGAGCTTGTCGAACCCTTTCTCACTCGTTTTGTTGGCCGGGTGCAGAAAAAAGACGACCGTCTTTCTATCATTCCGGATCATCCGCTACTGAAAGACGCTATCCCCTGTCGCGCCGCCCGCGGCGTGGAGCACGACTTCCAGCAGGGCGACTGGGCTGTCGCCCAGATGCGCCGTCATCCCCTGAAAGGGGACCGCAGCTTCTACGCTGAGCTGACGCATTTCATCACCTTCAGCGACGATCATTTCGCTCCATGGTGGGTGACGCTCGCTCGTCATAACCTTGAGCGCGAAGCGCCGGATGGCGTGGCGACAGAAATGCTCGACGAAGGCCTGGTGCGTGAAGACCTGACGGCGCTCGACTTTGTCACAATCGACAGCGCCAGCACCGAAGATATGGATGATGCCTTGTTTGCAGAAGAAGCGGCGGACGGCAGCATCCAGTTAACCGTGGCTATCGCCGATCCGACCGCCTGGATTGCCGAAGGCAGCAAGCTTGATAATGCCGCGCGCATTCGCGCTTTTACCAACTATCTGCCGGGCTTTAATATCCCAATGCTGCCGCGTGAGCTTTCTGACGACCTCTGTTCGCTGCGCGCGAATGAACGTCGCCCGGTGCTCGCCTGCCGCATGACCATCGATGCGAATGGCGCTATTGGCGACGAGATTCGCTTTTTCGCCGCGACTATCGAATCGAAAGCCAAGCTGGTGTATGACAATGTCTCCAACTGGCTGGAAAACAGCGGCGACTGGCAGCCGGAAAGCGATGCCATCGCTCAGCAGATCCGCCTGTTGCAGACTGTTTGCGCGCGCCGCGGCGAATGGCGTCATAACCATGCGCTGGTCTTTAAAGATCGTCCCGACTACCGCTTTATTCTCGGTGAGAAAGGCGAAGTGCTGGATATCGTGGCCGAACCTCGCCGTATCGCCAACCGCATGGTAGAAGAGGCGATGATCGCCGCTAACGTCTGCGCCGCTCGCGTACTGCGCGACTCGCTGGGCTTTGGCGTTTACAACGTGCACTCAGGCTTTGATCCCGCGAATACTGAACAGCTTGCGGCGCTGCTGAAGAGCCACGGCATGCATGTGGATGCGCAGGAAGTGCTGACGCTGGACGGCTTCTGCAAACTGCGTCGCGAACTGGACGCGCAACCGTCAGGTTTTCTCGACAGCCGTATTCGCCGCTTCCAGTCGTTCGCTGAAATCAGCACCGAACCGGGACCGCACTTTGGGCTGGGGCTGGAAGCTTACGCCACCTGGACTTCGCCTATCCGCAAATATGGTGACATGCTGAACCATCGCCTGCTGAAAGCCATCATTAAAAATGAAACGGCGCAGCGTCCGCAGGATGAAGTGACCGTACAGATGGCTGAACGTCGCCGCCTGAACCGCATGGCGGAGCGCGATGTCGGCGACTGGCTCTATGCTCGCTTCCTTAATGATAAAGCGGGTACAGATACCCGTTACGCAGCTGAGATTATCGATGTCAGCCGCGGCGGCATGCGCGTGCGTCTTGTTGATAATGGCGCCGTAGCGTTTATTCCGGCGCCGTTCCTCCATGCCGTGCGTGACGAGCTGGTTTGCAGCCAGGAAAACGGCACCGTGCAAATCAAAGGCGAAACCGTTTATAAAGTGACGGATGTTATCGACGTAACGATCGCCGAAGTGCGTATGGAAACCCGCAGCGTTATCGCTCGTCCTGCCGTATAATTCCCTCCCTTTTTCCCCGGCTGCGCCGGGGAAACTTTCTTCAGCCCTTCTTCTTAGTTCCGCTTCGTGAGCATTAACACTTTTTCTCTTTCTGACCACGCAAAAAAAGCAAAAAACGCCCACAATAAGAGGTATTCTTCACGTCAGGTTAAGGCATGTTGATTGTGAGTGGTAAAATAAGCTGCTGCGAATATTACGTTTTTTTGACTATCTTTTTATGAAAACAAGGTTGTTTTGCGTCTCCTGAAGGCGCTCGCTGTCCAGAGCCTGCCTGTGGGAAATAACATGTGCGCTTATTGGTTGGGTCGGGAGAAAGAATGAAAGACGAACAGGAGCAAAACCTGCTTTATCGTTATTTAGGGACAACCAGCCCGTACTGGCGTTTACCCGCCGACAGCAACGCTTTGCAATTGGCCGCAAGCGAAAACTCCGATATTAGTCAGGTGGTAACCCTCACGCCAGAACAGGCGGAACACATCCGGTCGATGACAGTTATTACCTCCAGCGTCACGATGTCAGTTTCAATTTTCGGCTGCGAAGTGCCGCTGCATCTGGTGGGACGCAAAGTGTCGAAACGCGAATGGGCGGGTACCGCGTCGAGCTGGCATGACACCTCCTCCGTCGCCCGCGATCTGGTGCAGGGCCTCTCATTTGCTGAGCAGGTCGTTTCTGAGGCCAATTCCGTCATTGTTATTCTCGACCGTCTTGGCAATATTCAGCGCTTCAACCGGCTTTCGGAAGAATATACCGGGATGAAAGAGCAGGAAGTTATTGGCCAGAATGTATTTAAACTCTTTATGAGCCCGACGGAAGCTGCAGCGTCCAGGCGTAATATTTCCGGCTTTTTCCGTAATGGTAACTCTTATGAGGTAGAGCGCTGGATTAAAACGCGCAAAGGCCAGCGGCTTTTTTTATTCCGAAATAAATTTGTGCACAGCGGCAGCGGTAAAAATGAAATATTCCTGATTTGCTCCGGCACAGATATTACCGAAGAGCGTCGCGCACAAGAACGCTTACGGGTATTGGCTAACACCGACACTATCACCGGGCTGCCAAATCGTAACGCCATTCATGACATGATAACCGAAGCCATCGCCCAGCGGGGCGAAACGCAGGTGGGTGTAGTGTATCTCGACCTGGATAACTTCAAGAAAGTGAACGACGCCTATGGCCATATGTTTGGCGACCAGCTGTTGCAGGCGGTGTCGTTGGCCATTCTGAGCTGTCTTGAAGATGGGCAACTGCTGGCGCGCCTTGGCGGCGACGAATTTATCGTGCTTGCGACCAATACGTCGCAAGGCGCGCTGGAAGCCATGGCGTCACGTATTCTTACCCGCCTGAAAAAACCGTTCCGCATCGGTCTGATTGAGATTTATTCTGGCTGCTCCCTCGGGATTTCGCTGGCGCCGCAACACGGCACTGACCGGGAAAGCGTTATTCGTAACGCCGACACCGCGATGTATACCGCAAAAGAAGGCGGGCGCGGCAAATTCTGCGTCTTCTCTCCGGAGATGAACCAGCGTGTGTTTGAATATTTATGGCTTGATACCAACCTGCGTAAAGCGCTGGATAACGATCAACTGGTGATTCACTACCAGCCCAAAGTGACCTGGCGCGGCGAAATACGCAGTCTTGAAGCGCTGGTGCGCTGGCAGTCACCAGAGCGCGGACTTATCCCGCCGCTCGATTTTATCTCTTATGCCGAAGAGTCCGGGCTGATTGTGCCGCTCGGACGCTGGGTAATGCTGGACGTGGTGCGCCAGGTGGCGAAATGGCGCGATAAAGGAATTAATTTACGGGTAGCCGTGAACGTATCTGCTCGCCAGCTGGCGGATCAAACCATATTCAGCGACCTGAAACAGGCCCTGCACGATCTTGGCTTTGAATACTGCCCGATAGACGTGGAGTTAACTGAGAGCTGTTTAATTGAGAATGAAGAACTGGCGCTGTCGGTGATTGAACAGTTCAGCCAGTTAGGTGCGCAGATCCACCTTGATGATTTCGGCACTGGTTACTCTTCTCTTTCTCAGTTAGCGCGCTTTCCGATAGACGCCATCAAGCTTGACCAGAGCTTTGTGCGCGATATTCATAAGCAATCCATTTCACAATCGCTGGTGCGAGCCATCGTGGCGGTAGCACAGGCGCTGAATTTGCAAGTTATTGCCGAAGGGGTGGAAAGCATTAAAGAGGATGCCTTTCTTACCAAAAACGGCGTTACAGAACGTCAGGGTTTTTACTTTGCGAAGCCCATGCCTGCGAGCGCTTTTGAACGATGGTATAAGCGCTATCAGACGCGAAAAATGGGGTAATGGCGGCCATAAAAGACGTCGCAAACAACGACGTCTTTGCCAGTTAACACTCTACAGCAACCCGGGACGGGTTATGAGGTTAGCCAACTTTACGCAACACCGACGCGGTGTGGCGGTTTTGCAGTTGCACCAGACGCTCCATATAAGCGATATCTTTAGGCTCCAGGCAAAATGCCGCGTCTACCCAATCCTCAGTAATATCCATCAACTCGGAACGCGGCAGTTGCAGCACCCGCTGACGCGCGCGCAGCATGGCTCTGACACCGTTTAAGCGAGGCTGTAGCGTATCGATGAAGGTACGCGTGGCGACATAACCCTGGCCTGGTTCAAATAATTCATCGACCAGCCCATGCTGTTCATACCACTCCGCCGTATGGGATTCACCTTTATAGATCAGCGCTTCGGCAAGCTTCATCCCTGCGCGACGCGCCACCAGCGAATATCCCCCCATACCGGGAAACAGGTTAAAAGCAATTTCCGGAAATCCAAGCCGCGCATCCCGCTGAGCCAGAACGAAATGGTGCGCCAGCGCGGCTTCAAATCCGCCGCCCAGGGCGCTGCCCTCCACCATCGCCAGCGAAATGGCCCCTGTATCGAAACCGCGCGATGCAGCATGCACGCAGTCCACACAGGCGCGGGCATAAGCCCGCAGCGCCTCGCGGCGACCGTTCTGGATGCAATCGACGAAGAAACCTAAATCGCCGCCCGTGTTGTACATGCCGGGGACCAGTGAGCCGGTCACCCAGAAGTCCACCCGGAATCCGGCTTGTTGCACCAGATAAGCAAGATTCATGATCTCTTCTATCAGCGCATGATTAAAGCAGGGGCGCGGTTGCGAGCGCAGCATCATCCAGACGGTGCGGCGCTCTTCTTCATAATAACCAGACAACTGGGTGAAACGAGCAGTATCGGTAAAGAGTTTGCAAGTTGGTTGGTTTAATACTGTCATAGTCTTTCCTCATGTGAGTGAATGCGTTAGACGCATAATCAGACTACTGCACAGCCTCTATTCTCTGTATTCAGCGAAGCGGTTTTATAAGGCTCCTTTATGATTTAATAAAAAGGAATTAGTACTATCTCACCAGAAACCCAGATGAAATCTTCTCTTTTCCGATGCTTTTTAGCATCATACGACTACAGCAAAATTGAAAAGGAAAGTGCTATGAATTCCCTTGATCCCCGCCTTCTGGCGCAGCGTATCGATACCGTTCTGGATATTCTGGTCGCGGGCGATTACAGCTCGGCAATAAATAATCTGGAAATTTTAAAAGCGGAATTGCTGGCGCAGAGTGAAAACGCTGATAGCAATGACGAGGGACGGGAAAAATCACCCTGGGAAATTTAACTGCTCCTCCCGAGAGGAGCAGTTCGATTACAGCGTAAGAGAGCCGAAAGCGCCCTGCCAGTCTTTATCAAACGTGGCGATGGCGGCGTTGACGGCTGGCGTGCCGAGCAATTGTTCAGCGACATCCAGCGGCAGCGTAATGGCTTCGCAGCCAGCGAGCAGGCAAGAGAGCGCCTGGTGCGGCGTGCGAAAGCTTGCCGCCAGCACTTTTGAGTGCGGCGCGTGCAAAGTCAGCAACTGCTGGAGATCCTGCACCATCGCGATGCCGTCTCCTCCCTGAGCATCTAAACGATTAACGTAAGGTGCGACATATTCCGCCCCTGCCAGCGCCGCCAGCAGCCCCTGCGCCGCGCCATAGACTGCGGTGCCGAGCGTTGGAATGCCCAGTATTTTTAGTTGCTTCATCGCCGCCAGCCCTTCAGCTGTGGTAGGCACTTTGACCACCAGACCAGGCACCCTTGCAAACAACTGTTGCGCTTCTTTCACCATCTCTTCAGCCTGGGGTGCAATCACCTGAGCGAAAAGTTTGCCTTCTCCCCCCAGCGCTTCCTGCAACGCGGGCAGCACATCCCACAGCGGTACGCCGCCTTTAGCCACGATAGAAGGGTTGGTGGTTACGCCCTGAAGCGGCAGTATGCGCGCCAGGCGTTTAACGGCGGCAACATCAGCCGTATCCAGATAAAGCTCCATGATTTCTCCTGAAACATAGTCGATCACATAGCCGTCATCATAATTCCGCCACCGTATGTTTACCTGATCTGCGTCAATTAAACTTTCATTCGAAAGTAATTTAATTTACGAAAGAAACCTATGGCGAGGCATTTATGCTTTTCAATCTGCAACGATATTCCACTCACGACGGTCCAGGCATTCGTACCGTGGTCTTCCTTAAAGGCTGCTCGCTGGGCTGCCGCTGGTGTCAGAATCCGGAAAGCCGCAGCCGTGAAAGTGATCTGCTTTTTGATGAACGGCTTTGCCTTGCTGGCTGTGAACTTTGCCAGTCAACCTGTCCGCATGCCATTAGCCGGGAGAATGATAGCCTGGTTATCGCGCGCGGTAAGCTGCGTAACGAAGACATGCAGCGGCTGGTTGATTGCTGTCCTACACAAGCATTAACGGTTTGCGGTGAAGAACAAACTGTAGAAGCCATTATGGAAAGGGTGCTGCGCGACAAACCGTTCTATGAACGCAGCGGTGGCGGCATCACGCTTTCTGGCGGTGAGCCATTTATGCAACCGGCGCTGGCGCGCGACTTACTCAAGCGCAGCCGTGAAGCGGGCATTCATACGGCAGTCGAGTCGTGCCTGCATGTGCCATGGAAATACATCGAGCCCTGCCTGCCCTCGCTCGACCTTCTGCTGGCTGACCTGAAACATGTCGACGGCGAGCGTTTCCACGCCTGGACCGACGGTAACGCGCAGCGAGTGATGGATAATTTTCGTCGCTTAGCGGCAGCAAATGTAAAGATGACGGTCCGAGTACCGCTCATTCCCGGTTTTAATGCTGATGAAGCTTCCATCCGGGCAATCACCAACTTCGCCGCCGATGAAATCGGCGTGCGTGAGATTCATTTTCTTCCCTACCACACCCTGGGCATCAACAAATACAGACTGCTCAATCAACCTTATCTGGCCGCGCAAACCCCGCTTGACGCACCGGACCTGCTGGCTTTTGCCGAGCAGTACGCCCGACAAAAAGGGATGACGGCCTGGCTTCGAGGATAACTACCATGACCGAACTCAACCTCAACTTTTTAAGTAATCGTATCAAGGCCCATAAAGAGGCGTTGATCCACATCGTCAAGCCGCCGGTCTGCACCGAGCGCGCCCGTCACTATACCGAGGTTTATCAGCAACATCAGGATAAACCCTTACCGGTGCGTCGCGCGCTGGCGCTGGCTCACCACCTGGCAGAGCGCACTATCTGGATCAAACACGACGAGCTGATCGTGGGCAATCAGGCAAGTCAGGTGCGCGCCGCCCCTTTCTTTCCTGAATACACCGTAAACTGGATAGAGAACGAAATTGATGAACTTGGCGATCGTCCGGGTGCAGGCTTTTCCGTAAGCCAGGAAGATAAAGCGGTAATGCATGAAGTGTGCCCCTGGTGGCGCGGCCAGACGGTGCAGGATCGCTGCTACGGCATGTTCACCGATGAGCAAAAAGCGTTGCTGGCGACCGGCATTATCAAAGCTGAAGGCAACATGACCTCCGGCGACGCGCACCTTGCGGTCAACTACCCGCTGCTGCTTGAAAAAGGCCTCGATGGCCTGCGCGAAAAAGTAGCGGAACGCCGCAGTCGCCTGGCGCTGACTGACTGGGACGATTTACATAAAGAGCAATTCCTGAAAGCCATTGATATTACTTTCGCAGCGCTTAGCGAACATATTCTGCGTTATGCGGCTCTTGCCCGTGATATGGCGCACGCTGAAACGCGCCAGGCGCGCCGCGACGAGTTATTGGCTATGGCGAAAAACTGCGAGCATATCGCTCACCAACCGCCGGTCACTTTCTGGCAGGCCTTACAGCTCAGCTATTTTGTCCAGCTTGTTCTGCAAATTGAATCTAACGGCCACTCCGTTTCCTTCGGCCGCCTCGATCAGTATCTGTATCCGTGGTATCGCCGCGATGTTGAACTGGAGCAGACGCTAACGCGCGAACAGGCTATCGAACTGCTGCAAAGCTGCTGGCTGAAGCTGCTGGAAGTAAACAAAATCCGCTCCGGTTCTCACTCCAAAGCCTCCGCGGGTAGCCCGCTTTACCAGAACGTCACGATTGGCGGCCAGAAGCTGGTTAATGGCGAAGCGACGGATGCGGTAAACCCGCTCTCTTATGCCGTGCTCGAATCGTGCGGACGCCTGCGCTCCACTCAACCAAACCTCAGCGTGCGCTACCATGCCGGCATGAGCAATGATTTCCTGGACGCTTGCGTACAGGTTATTCGCTGCGGTTTCGGCATGCCCGCTTTCAATAACGATGAAATCGTTATCAGCGAATTAATTAAACTTGGCGTGAGCCGCGAAGATGCTTACGACTATGCCGCAATTGGCTGTATCGAAACGGCCGTTGGCGGCAAATGGGGCTATCGTTGTACCGGCATGAGCTTTATTAACTTTGCACGTGTCATGCTCGCCGCGCTTGAGGGTGGCCGTGACGCTACCAGCGGCAAAGTTTTCCTGCCGCAGGCGCAGGCGCTTTCCGCTGGCAACTTCCGCACGTTTGATGAGGTGATGACGGCGTGGGATAACCAAATCCGTTACTACACGAAGAAGTCTATTGAGATTGAATGCGTTGTCGACACCGTGCTGGAAGAAAACGCCCACGACATCCTCTGCTCGGCCCTGGTGGACGACTGCATTGAACGCGGCAAGAGCATTAAGCAGGGCGGCGCTAAATATGACTGGGTATCCGGCCTGCAGGTAGGCATCGCTAACCTCGGCAATGGACTGGCGGCAGTTCGTAAGCTGGTATTCGACCAGGGCGTTATCGGCCAGCAGCAGCTTGCCGACGCGCTGGCGAACGATTTCGACGGGCTTACCGGCGAGCAGTTGCGCCAACGACTGATTAACAGCGCCCCGAAATATGGCAATGATGAAGACGATGTCGATCTGTTGCTCTCCCGCGCTTATCAGACCTATATCGATGAGCTGAAACAATACCATAATACCCGTTATGGCCGCGGACCGACCGGGGGCACCTATTATGCCGGCACGTCATCCATTTCCGCCAACGTGCCATTTGGCGCGGCGACAATGGCGACGCCTGACGGGCGCAAAGCGAAAACGCCGCTGGCAGAAGGCGCAAGCCCCTCCTCCGGCACCGATCGCCTGGGACCCACGGCAGTGATTAGCTCGGTTGGAAAACTGCCAACCGATAAAATTCTTGGCGGTGTACTGTTGAATCAGAAACTTAACCCGTCCACACTGGATAATCTGCGTGACCGGGAAAAATTGATGATGATGCTGCGCACCTTCTTTGAGGTTCATAAAGGCTGGCATGTACAGTACAACATCGTGTCTCGCGAGACGCTGCTGGACGCTAAAGCCCACCCTGATAAGTATCGTGATCTGGTCGTACGTGTGGCAGGCTACTCCGCGTTCTTTACGGCCTTATCCCCTGACGCTCAGGATGATATTATCGCGCGTACAGAACATACGCTCTAACCGACATGCGGTGGCTTCGGCCACCGCTTATAACTGGCAGATATGAATTCCAGACAACAACTTATTTTACAGATGGTAATTGACCAGGGCCGCGTCAGCGTGGCCGAGCTCGCCAAAATGACTGGCGTGTCTGAGGTAACGATCCGTCAGGATCTTAACCTCCTCGAAAAACAAAGCTACCTTCGTCGTACCCATGGCTACGCGGTTCCGCTGGACAGCGATGACGTGGAAACGCGCATGATGAATAACTATCCCATCAAACGTCAGTTGGCAGAATTCGCGGCAAATCTGGTGAATGACGGCGAAACGGTGTTCATTGAAAATGGCAGCAGCAACGCTCTGTTGGCCCGCACGCTGGCCGAGCAGAAAAACATCACTCTGATTACTGTCAGCAGTTATATTGCCCACCTGTTAAAAGAGACCCCCTGCGAAGTCATTTTACTGGGCGGCATCTATCAGAAAAAAAGCGAAAGCATGGTAGGACCGCTGACCAGGCAGTACATCCAGCAGGTGCATTTCAGTAAAGCGTTTATTGGCATTGATGGATGGCAACCGGACACCGGCTTTACCGGCCGGGATATGATGCGCGCCGATGTCGTTAACGCCGTGCTGGAGAAAGGCAGCGAGGCTATTATTCTCACTGACAGCTCTAAATTTGGCGCCGTTCATCCTTATACGCTGGGTCCCGCTGCGCAATTCAGCCGCGTTATTACGGACGACAAATTAAACCCAGCCGCCCATCAAACGTTAAAGCAGAGCGGGTTGACTGTCGATATTGTTCCTCATTACCCTTCCCTGTAATTTTTTAAGCTGCGCTGAACCCGGCGCAGCCACCTCTGAGAGTTTTCTCATCCCTGAATTAAGACTTTTTACCTGTTTGATCACGTTAAAGAAATTAAAATTATGTTTAGCGATATAACAGGAAGTAACTGTCACCAGCGTGATTTTATTTAACCCATATCGCCACACCGTTTCACGTAGAAGCTTTAAGCGGCGGGATTGCCACTATACTTAAAGAGCAACTTCTTTCTGTGAATCAATTATTCAGGAGAAAGTATTATGTCGTTAAATTACAAAAAAGTGGCCGCAGCGCTGCTGGCAGTCACTCTGGCAACCTCTCTTAGTGCTTGTTCAAACTGGTCCAAACGCGACCGTAACACCGCGATCGGTGCTGGCGCAGGCGCAATTGGCGGCTCCGTGCTGACTGACGGCAGCGCGCTGGGTACGCTGGGCGGCGCCGCCGTTGGTGGCATCATCGGTCATCAGGTAGATTAATGCTGCTTCAGTTCAGCCGAATTTAAAAATGCCATAACTATAACAGTGCAAATAATTCTGTCTGGCTGAAGCGAATTGACCAAAACTGACAAAAAGGCCACGGTATTTGCCGTGGCCTTTCTATTTACCCGCCAGCCAGTTTTACTTTCATTCCTCTGGCTTCGAGTAAGCTTTTTATTAAATCGCGCTTGTCACCCTGAATTTCGATAACGCCCTCTTTAACTGCTCCTCCGCAACCGCATTTGGCTTTCAGTTCCGCGGCTATTTTTTTAAGCGTGGCGTCATCAGCATCAATACCGGTAATCAGACAGACCCCTTTTCCTTTCCTGCCACTGGTCTGGCGTTGAATTCGCACAATACCGTCGCCTTTTGGGCGTTCTGGCGCAGCGTCAGGCTCATGTATACGCCCGGTTTCAGTGGAGTAGACCAGCCGGCTATTGTTGTCGCCCATTATGCCTCCTGTTTAAGCGATGCAAGAATATCACGCAGCATTTGCGCCGGATCGGCGGCACGCGTAATAGGTCGTCCAATAACCATATAGTCTACGCCAGCAAGCTGAGCCTGCTGCGGCGTCATAATACGACGCTGGTCGCCTGCTTCGGCCCCTTCCGGACGAATGCCTGGAGTGACCAGCTTAAAAGCGGCGCCCAGTTCATTTTTAAAACGGACGGCTTCCTGGGCCGAGCAGACTACGCCGTCAAGGCCGCATTCCTGGGTAAGACGCGCCAGACGCTCCGCATGATCAGCCGGGCTCAGGGTAATGCCGACATCAGCCAAATCGCTGGCTTCCATGCTTGTTAACACCGTAACGGCAATGAGCAGCGGCGCGTCGGCGCCGAAAGGCGCCAGGGCTTCTTTTGCCGCGCGCATCATTCGCGCCCCGCCGCTGGCATGCACATTGACCATCCACACGCCGAGTTCCGCTGCGGCCGCAACAGCGCGCGCGGTGGTGTTAGGGATGTCGTGAAATTTCAGGTCGAGAAAAACATCGAATCCGCGCTCGTGTAGATCGCTTATCAATTGAGGACCGCACAGCGTGAACATCTCTTTGCCTATCTTCAGACGGCAATCACGCGGGTCGATGCGGTCGACAAAGGCAAGCGCGCTGTCGCGATTGTCATAGTCGAGCGCGACAACAATCGGCGAATCAGTAACAGAACGGGAGGAGGATGCAGTTAACTTCATGACCAGACCTTCTGACAGAGGGCACCGATGCGGCGCGGATGGATAAACGGCAAGCATTCTACCCGCACAACCATGAAATTTACAGGCGCGATCGCGCAGGCCCGGCTGGAAAGCGACAGGAGACTGAGTTTGCAGACCAGGATGTAATATTCATCAGAAGTATGTTGTAACTAATGGAAGAAAAAAAGAGTTTTATTGGCCATCCAGTCCGCGAATCGGCTTAATGGTTGACCACGCGCGGCAGGAAGGACAATGCCAGTAAAGCGTAAAAGCGGTAAAACCGCATTTATGGCAGCGATAGCGCGGTTTTGTACGTACTTGCTCGCCCACCATGTCGCGCAAAACCATCAGGCTCTCTTTGGCGCGCCCTTCTTCAGCATCCTGCAGATGGTAATCCATCAGACGATGAAAAACGCGCATAGTCGGGTGGCGCTGAAGCTGGCGCGTAATGTAGACCTGAGCGGTATCCTGCCCTTCCTGCTGCTCCACTACTTCCGCCAGCATCAGTTCAGCCGTGGCGCCGGTGTTTTCTTCTACGCAGCGTTTAAGAAAATCCGCCCATTCCTGAGGCTTATTGAGTTGCTGATAGCAAACCTGCAACATTTCCAGCGTTTCGCTAACCAGCTCATGATCCTGCTCGATGACTTTTTGCAGACTCTCTACTGCGCTGGCATAGTCGCCACGCGCCATAAAGATACGGCCCATCATAATGGAGATGCGCGCGCTGTTGCGATCGGCGGCGGCGCCCTTTTTCAGCAGAGACATTGCGCGTTCCATGTCGTCGCTGCCCATCGCCTGCAGGGCCAGTTCACAATAAAAATGGGCGATTTCCATACGCTGTTTATCTTTGCCGAGCTTAACCAGCCGCTCTGCCACCTCGATGGCTTTCTGCCAGTCGCTGGTAGCCTGATAAATCTGCAGCAGTTGTTGCAGCGCGCCAACGCGAAAATCGGTTTCATCCACCAGTTGCTTGAACATCTCTTCCGCGCGGTCATACAGGCCTGCCGCCATATAATCGCGGCCAAGCTGTTGCACGGCAAGGAGCCGCTGCTCGTAAGTCAGCGACGCGCTTTCCATTAATGACTGATGAATGCGAATGGCGCGATCGACTTCGCCGCGAGAGCGGAAAAGATTGCCGAGCGTAAGGTGCGCCTCGACGGTGCCGGTATCCTCTTTCAGCATGTCGAGAAAGAGTTCAACGGCTTTATCCTGCTGGTTGGAAAGCAGGAAGTTGACGCCTGCGACATAGTTCCGAGAAAGCCGGTTGGTTTCCTGATCTTTTGCCTGTTGCGCACTTCTGCGCCCCATGTACCAGCCATAGGCGGCCGCGACGGGCAAAAGCAGAAACAACAACTCCAGCATAGCGAATTAATCCTTAACGGCCGGCGTAGTAGCGCTGCCAGGCGCGGGCACAGGCGCGACCTGCTGTTCCAGGCGTTTGATTTTACGCTCGGCGCGAGCCAGCTGCAGCCTTGCGCGCAGCCAGAACAGGCCGCAAATCAGCCAGCCGATAATAAAACCTGCGGCAAACAAAAAGGCGAGAAGCGTAGAAATACGAAACTCTCCCTGCGCCAGTAAGTAGTTAAACGTAACCTGCTGATCGTTTTGCGCACCCAGCGTGACCGAAACAACAAAAATCGCCAGTACCAGTAAAAAAATGAGTAAATATTTCACATGACTTCCCGTATGCGGCTTCGTGCGTATAAAAAACAGTCCAGGCTTCAGCGTAACGCGTTATAAGTTACCATTTTCGCACCCTTCGCGAAATCTCAAAGCGACAGGACATCCCAATTAAATAAGGCTAAAAAATCAAATATCAACCGTTCAGCTATCGTCATGTTCGCGCTTGTCGATTTCTACTTTTTCCTCAACAGGCGGGGTTAACGGCCCGCACAATCGCTGCGCAAGCCATGTCGCGAGCGTTACCAGCAGCCAGGAGATGAGCGTGGCAACCGCTAAATCCCGCGGCCAGTGCATCCCCAGCAGCATTCTGCTGCCCATTACGCCCGTCGCCCAGACAAGCAGCAACGCAATAGTCCAGGTTCTGCGACGCGGCCACAGCAGGCCGACACCCAGCAGTGCCCAGCTCGCGGCGAACATAGTATGACCAGAAGGAAAAGCGAAACCGGTCTCTTTTTGCCAGTGCCGGCGCAGCCAGCCCGGTATTTTTGTTTCATGCTGCAATTGCGCTTTCACTAATGCGCTTCGTTCCTTGCGTTTTAAAGTGTAGAACTCGTCAACCGGGATAGCGTGGGTTTTTTCAAGCCAGATGACAAACGGGCGCGGTTCCTGAACCTGTTCTTTAATCAATGACTTGCTCCCTTGCCCCAACATAATTGCCATGCCCAGGATCGCAAACAGCGTAAGCGCTGCCTTGAGCCGGAAACGCAGGCACCAGAGAAACCAGGCGCAGAGTAAAACATGGGTGATTATCCCCCAGGGCTGCGTCACTGTTTCCGTCATCCAGAACAAGAATTTAAGCCATAAAGAGCTGTCGCCTGGCTGCCATTGCCACCCGGAAACCCAGGTCGACAGCGGCATGATGAGCAGCAGAAGCGCGCCAAGGGCGGTACGTCGAGCAATGGCCAGCATAGTCACTCCTTTTGTGCAAAGTCCTTCAAGAATAACTGAAAAATCACGCAATCTTGCAAATGTACCCTTTAGTGCGCTTAAAAACAGCCGTGGATAGTGTGATTAGGCGAACGCTCCTGCCTTGTGGCAAAATAGCAAGATAACAGAAAGCCAGCGTTCTGGCGGGCGTCGCGAGGCGTCATGTAATCTGGAGAATCACATGCAGCTTAAACGTGTGGCAGAAGCCAAACTGCCAACCCCATGGGGGGATTTCCTGATGGTGGGTTTTGAAGAACTGGCGACCGGGCAGGACCATGTGGCCCTGGTATTTGGGGATATTACAGGCAAAGAGCCGGTTCTGGCTCGCGTTCATTCAGAATGTTTAACCGGCGACGCGTTATTCAGCCTGCGCTGCGACTGCGGTTTTCAGCTTGAAGCGGCGCTTTCGCACATTGCTGAAGAAGGCCGCGGCATCCTGCTGTATCACCGCCAGGAAGGACGGAACATTGGCCTGCTGAATAAAATTCGCGCATACGCACTGCAGGACCAGGGTTACGATACCGTAGAAGCCAACCATCAACTTGGTTTTGCCGCCGATGAGCGAGATTTCACCCTTTGCGCAGACATGTTTAAACTGCTCGGCGTTGATGAAGTACGTTTACTGACCAACAACCCGAGTAAGGTTGAAATCCTTACTGAGGCGGGCATCAATATTGTCGAGCGCGTGCCGCTTATCGTCGGGCGCAACCCCAACAATGAGCATTATCTCGATACCAAGGCGGCCAAAATGGGCCATCTGCTCCCCTGAAAAAAGGCCTGCTGATGCAGGCCTTTTTTTATCATGACGCTAAGCAATTCAGCGCAGCATATTACGGATGACATAGTGCAAAATGCCGTCGTTGCGGTAATAGGTCAGCTCATTACCGGTATCAATGCGACAGCGGCAATCAATCACTTCAGTCGCGCCATCTGCGCGGGTCAACGTTACCGGCACGGTGGCGGCAGGCGTAATATTCGCCAGATCGCTGATATCAATCCGCTCGTCCCCCGTGAGTCCCAATGTCTTACGCGTGACGCCTTGCGGGAATTCCAGCGGCAGTATGCCCATCCCGATGAGGTTTGAGCGGTGGATACGTTCGAACGATTCGGCGATAACCACGCGCACGCCCAGCAGACGAGGCCCTTTTGCCGCCCAGTCGCGGCTGGAGCCTGAACCATACTCTTTACCGGCAATGACCGCCAGCGGCGTGCCTTTCTCCTGGTAACGCATCGCGGCATCATAGATTGACATCACTTCGTCGCCTGGCAACAGGCGGGTCATCCCCCCTTCCACACCCGGCACCATTTCGTTGCGAATGCGAATATTCGCAAAGGTGCCGCGCATCATCACTTCATGGTTGCCACGACGTGAACCGTAGGAGTTAAAGTCGTTACGCTCCACGCCATGGCTCAGTAAGTAGCGCCCGGCAGGGCTGTCGAGCTTGATGCTGCCCGCAGGGGAAATGTGGTCAGTCGTCACCGAATCGCCCAGCATGGCGAGAATGCGCGCGCCATGAATATCCTGCACCGGCGCGGGATCCGCCAGCATTTCGTCAAAGAAAGGCGACAGGCGAATGTAGGTTGAATCTGACTGCCAGTCGTAGGTATCCGAAGCCTGAACGTTGATAGCCTTCCAGTCGTCGGTGCCTTCAAACACTTCCGCATATTCTTTACGGAACATTTCCGTGGAAACTTGCTCCATCGCACGGGCGATTTCGCTTGTCGAAGGCCAGATATCTTTCAGATACACCGGGTCGCCTTTGCGATCGTGTCCCAGCGGCTCGGTTTCGAGGTTAATATTCATGTTGCCGGCCAGCGCATAAGCCACTACCAGCGGCGGCGAGGCGAGCCAGTTGGTTTTTACCAGAGGATGAATACGACCCTCAAAGTTACGGTTGCCGGACAGCACGGCGCCAACCGTCAGATCGCCTTTTTTGATAGCTTGTTCAATAGGCTCCGGCAGCGGACCAGAGTTACCGATACAGGTGGTACACCCATACCCGACAAGATTAAAACCCAGTTCGTCGAGATAAGGCGTCAGTTTAGCCCGGGCAAGATAGTCGGAAACCACTTTTGAGCCAGGCGCCAGCGAGGCTTTTACCCATGGCTGGCGTTTAAGCCCCAGCGTCACCGCTTTTTTGGCGAGCAGCCCGGCCGCCATTAATACGCTTGGGTTGGACGTATTAGTACAAGAGGTAATTGCCGAAATCACCACCGCACCGTCCGGAAGCTCATATTGATGCCCGCTCAAGGTATACGTGACAGGCTGTTTGTCTTTCCTGGCAGTATTAAGCTCAAGCTCAGTACTGGCCGCGAAAGCTTTCGGCACATCGCCCAGCGCCACGCGATCCTGCGGCCGTTTCGGGCCAGCCAGACTTGCCTCAACATCCCCCATGTCAAGTTCAAGTACGCTCGTAAACACGGGCTCATCGCCAGGGTTTCGCCAAAGCCCCTGCGCTTTAGTGTAAGCCTCCACCAGCGCCACTTGCTCTTCGCTGCGCCCGCTCAGGCGCATATAACCGAGCGTAACGTCATCGACAGGGAAAAAGCCGCAGGTCGCGCCATATTCCGGCGCCATGTTAGCGATAGTCGCGCGATCGGCGAGCGGTAACGAGTCCAGCCCGTCGCCAAAAAACTCAACAAACTTGCCTACTACGCCATGTTTACGCAGCATTTGCGTTACCGTCAGCACCAGGTCGGTCGCCGTGATGCCTTCACGGAGCTTGCCGGTAAGGCGGAAACCCACGACATCGGGGATGAGCATAGAGACGGGCTGACCGAGCATCGCCGCTTCCGCTTCAATACCACCTACCCCCCAGCCCAGTACGCCGAGACCGTTAATCATCGTCGTATGGGAGTCAGTGCCGACCAGCGTATCGGGATAAGCGACCATAACGCCATCCTGTAATTCGCTCCAGACGGCTTTGCCTAAGTATTCGAGGTTAACCTGATGACAAATGCCGGTGCCCGGCGGTACGACGCTAAAGCGGCTGAAGGCTTGCTGTCCCCAGCGCAGGAATACATAGCGTTCGTGGTTGCGCTCCATTTCGAGACGTACGTTTTCTTCAAACGCATCATCATCGCCAAAATGGTCGACGGTGACGGAATGGTCGATAACCAGATCGACCGGGGAAAGCGGGTTTACTTTTGAAACATCACCGCCCAGACGTTTTACCGCTTCTCGCATGGCGGCCAGGTCTACTACCGCCGGCACGCCGGTGAAATCCTGCATCAGCACGCGGGCAGGCCGATAGGCAATCTCGCGATCGGCATGGGCGTTTTTCAGCCAGCCGGCCAGCGCATGCAGATCGTCGGCGGTAACCGTATCGTTATCCTGCCAGCGCAGCATGTTTTCGAGTAAAACTTTTAAAGATTTGGGTAGCCGGGTGATATCTCCAAGTTCCCTGGCCGCCAGTGGCAAGCTGTAGTAATGATAGGTTTTATCCAGCGCCTGCAGCGTGTCCTTACTGGCTTCGCGTAGGGTTGACGACATAGCTCCTCCTGTAATCCTCGGATAGCGATACCCTGACAACCGTCAGGGTCTGTATTTAAAGATAACACAAACATGTCGTAACGATTTGATAACAACCCAAAAAGCTAAACGGCAGGAAAACAGAAAGGAAAAAAGCATAATGCCCGGCCGAGCCGGGCATTATGGGGATTAGCGAAGGCAGATCCAGACCATCTGGCTCCAGAAGAGCGCTGAGACAGAAAAAGCGCCGAACCATGACCAGTATTTGAGGGTACGTTGATTATTCATAGCTATCACACCAATAAAATAAACCATTCATCCCGACACCATGTTTAATCTGTCGGCCTTATTGCTGTGTAGGTTTATTCTCTCAACCGGAGAAATGAAAAGAATGCATTATTGACAGCCTGAAACCAGGTTCACAAAGTGTCGTTTAATGTTTTTTGTGATCTTCTTCAGTAAACAGAGCGATAAAAGCCTGCTGCTGTTCTGTTAATTCCCAATGTCCGTACACCTCATCCCGGGGCATATTTTTGTGGTCTTGCTCACGAGTAGGGTTGTCACGAAGCTGACATCTCCGTTTAGCTGCTGAGCTTTGTAAACGTACAGCCATTTTCAGCCCCAGAAACGCCAGATAAGGAGCGCAACCACAATCCAGAACAGCGCTGAGCCAAGAAAGACGGCCGTCCACGCTTTGCGCTTCAGATCCGCATCCCTACGTGGCTCTTCACTTCCTGATGGCATTGCTAACCTCGTACAATCGACATCGCTTATCATGTTCACACCAAACAATTGGTACAACTAATCATCAGATGAGATAAATCCTAAATAAACTTTAGCCGAAAAGCCAGCATCTTTACGATCATTTTGCTATCGAATAATTAATCTTTTGACGTGAAATAAATTATTGAAGTAGCGAATTTGCGTTAAGGCTTATTATTTTCTATTTTTGTCGCTAATTGGTGACAGTACCCGCGCTAAATATAAGGAGAAAGTCGCAGGGCTGCATAAACACGCGGATGATTCTCTTTCTTATTTCAATTACGTGTGGAGAAAATAAAGGCATCCCCCGTTTCGCTGAGGATGCCAAAAGTGATTATTTGGCAGGCAGTTTGATATCTTTAAACATCTCTTCAATATCTTCATTCGAGCGTAGCGCAACGGCTGCATCGACAACGTCACGCGTCAAATGCGGCGCAAAGCGTTGGATAAAGTCATACATATAGCTACGTAAGAAAGTGCTCCGGCGAAAACCGATCTTCGTGGTGCTGTGGCTGAAAATGCCATCTGCATCAATTCTTACTAAATCGGGATCGGATATTGGATCCACTGCCATGCTGGCAATCACACCTACCCCCAACCCCAGGCGCACATAAGTTTTGATAACGTCGGCATCGGTAGCGGTGAAAACAATGCGCGGCGACAAGCCAGCACGGTTAAAAGCCGTATCCAGCTCAGAGCGTCCGGTAAAACCAAAGGTATAGGTGACCAGCGGATACTGAGCCAGTTCTTCAATATTCACCTTTTCTTTCGAAGCCAGCGGATGATCGGGCGTGACCACAATTGAACGGTTCCAGTGATAGCAAGGCAGCATGACAAGGTCGTCATACAGATGCAGCGCCTCCGTCGCGATAGCGAAATCGGCATTGCCTTTTGATACCGCTTCGGCAATCTGCGTAGGCGATCCCTGGTGCATATGCAGTGAAACGCGCGGATAGCGCTCAATGAAGCCTTTAATCACGCTCGGCAAGGCATAGCGCGCCTGAGTATGGGTTGTCGCCACGTAAAGCGACCCTTTATCAGGCCAGGTGTGTTCGCCTGCAACCGATTTAATGGCATCGACTTTAGAAAGCACTTCCCGGGCGATACGAATAATTTCCTGACCGGCTGGCGTGACCTGAGTAAGATGCTTGCCGCTGCGCGCAAAAATCTGTATGCCCAGCTCATCTTCAAGCATACGAACCTGCTTACTGATACCTGGCTGCGAGGTATAAAGGCCTTCCGCCGTAGAGGAAACATTCAGGTTGTGGTTAACCACCTCAACGATATAGCGCAACTGTTGTAGTTTCATGTCTGACCATCCAGGGTTGCACCCGCGGCAAGCAGGCTTAAGACGATTTCATAATAAGAAAGGGGAACGCTATAACTACTATATCACTAATAGCTTTAGTGTATAGATATGTAAAAAAAATAATAACAGCGTTATAAAAAGAAAAGGCCGACAGGAGTCGGCCTTAAGCTATTAATTATATTTTACTTCTTACCTTCGACCCATTTGCCGTCGACGTAAAAGGCAGACCAGTTAGTCGCCTTGCCATCCTTTTCAGACGCAACATATTGCTGTTTCGTCTTACGGCTAAAACGCACCATCGTTTTGTTGCCTTCAGGGTCTTCCTGCGGCGCGTCAGCGAGATAGCGCAGTTTTTCCGGCAGACGATCGCGGAAGCGATGTAACTCTTCAACCAGCGGCGCGCGCGTTTCACGTGATTTCGGGAAGGTGTTCGCTGCAAGGAAAACCCCTGCCGCGCCATCGCGAAGAACAAAGTAAGCGTCTGATTTCTCGCACGGCAACTCAGGCAGCGGCACCGGGTCCTCCTTCGGCGGCGCGACTTCACCGTTACGCAGAATTTTACGGGTGTTTTTGCACTCTTCGTTGGTACAAGCCATGTACTTGCCAAAACGTCCCATTTTCAGGTGCATTTCAGAACCGCACTTCTCGCACTCCACCACCGGGCCATCGTAGCCTTTGATACGGAACTCGCCTTCCTCAATCTCATAACCGTCGCAGGTCGGGTTATTACCGCAGATATGAATCTTACGTTTCGGGTCGATGAGGTAGCTGTCCATCGCCGTGCCGCATTTGACGCAACGACGGCGCGCGCGAAGCGCGTTGGTTTCCGCATCGTCACCTTCCAGCACGTTCAGCACTTCATTTTCCGGCACCAGGTTAATGGTGGTTTTGCAGCGTTCTTTCGGCGGCAGCGCATAGCCGGAACAGCCGAGGAATACGCCAGTGCTGGCGGTGCGAATCCCCATCTTGCGCCCGCAGGTCGGACAGTCGATGCTGGTCAACACCATCTGGTTCGGGCGCATGCCGCCCTCTTCCGGATCTTTCTCAGCCGTATCAAGCTGCTTGTTAAAATCGTTAAAGAAGCTGTCCAGAACGCCGCGCCATTCAGCTTCATGGTTCGCTACCCGGTCAAGGCTGTCTTCCATCTGCGCGGTGAAATCATAATTCATCAAATCGCGGAAATTTTCTTCCAGGCGGTCGGTGACGATTTCACCCATTTTTTCCGCATAGAAACGGCGGTTTTCCACACGCACGTAACCACGGTCCTGAATAGTGGAGATAATGGACGCATAAGTAGACGGGCGGCCAATTCCGCGCTTCTCAAGCTCTTTAACCAGCGATGCTTCGCTAAAGCGTGCCGGCGGCTTGGTAAAGTGCTGAGCCGGTGTCAATTCGATTAATGAAAGCGTATCGCCTTCGTTTACCGCTGGCAGCGTGCGATCTTCATCGTTTTTACGCAGCGCCGGCATGACTTTCGTCCAGCCGTCGAAGCGCAAGGTGCGTCCGCGCGCTTTGAGGCGGAAATCGCCTGCCGCTACCGTGAGCGTAGTGGAATCATACTGCGCAGGCGTCATCTGACAAGCCACGAACTGGCGCCAAATAAGCTGATAGAGCTTCTGCGCGTCCGCTTCCATATCCTTCAACGATTCCGCAAGCACGCTCACATCGGAAGGACGAATGGCTTCGTGCGCTTCCTGGGAGTTTTCTTTACTGGCGTACTGGTTCGGCGCGTCCGGCAGATATTTTTTACCGAAGTTGCTGTCAATGTAGCCGCGAACCATGCTCACCGCATCCTGACTCAGGTTGGTGGAGTCAGTACGCATATAGGTAATGTGCCCGGCTTCATAGAGACGCTGCGCCATCATCATGGTTTTCTTCACGCCAAAACCAAGACGCGTGCTTGCTGCCTGTTGCAGGGTAGACGTAATAAAGGGAGCGCCAGGCTTGCTGCTGGTGGGTTTGTCTTCACGCTCTATAACTTTATATTGCGCGCCCTTGAGCAGCTCCACCGCCGCCATGGTTTCATCACGGCTGACAGGGCGGAATGGCTTGTCATGCTGATGCGTAACCTGGACAGACAGCGCTTCGCTGGAAGGCGTGGTAAGCGAGGCGTCAACTTCCCAATACTCTTCCGGAACAAACGCCTTAATTTCGCGCTCGCGCTCCACCACTAAACGCACCGCGACTGACTGAACGCGGCCTGCAGAAAGCCCACGCGCTATTTTCTTCCACAGCAGCGGGGAAACCATATAGCCCACCACGCGGTCCATGAAGCGGCGCGCCTGCTGGGCGTTTACGCGATCGAGATTCAATTCGCCCGGCTTTTCAAATGCCTGACGAATGGCGTTCTTGGTAATTTCGTTGAAGACAACGCGGCTGTAGCGTTTGTCATCGCCGCCGATCACTTCCCGCAGGTGCCAGGCGATAGCCTCCCCTTCGCGGTCAAGGTCGGTTGCGAGATAGATATGATCGGCTTTTTCCGCGAGCGACTTGAGCTCGGAAACCACCTTTTCTTTACCCGGCAGCACTTCATACTGTGCTTCCCAGTTGTGCCAGGGGTCGATGCCCATACGGCTGACGAGCGCACCACGTTCATCTTTTTTGGCCTTGCCGGCCGCTTTTTTGGTGGAGGCGGAGTCAGCGCTTTTCTTAGGGGCGGAGCCACTGGTCGGCAAATCACGGATGTGGCCTACGCTGGATTTCACCACGTAGTCTTTACCGAGATATTTGTTAATCGTTTTGGCTTTTGCCGGGGACTCAACGATAACGAGAGCTTTACCCATATTCACCTTTACCTGATTGGATTCTTCCAGAATACGTCGCACGTTGCTGCACCTTCCACTGGCGACGAGCCTTTTATATTGCGGCAGCGTCAATGGATATCAACCCTTAAATCACTTAAGCCCGCAGAGACTAAAAACGCGTCATGTGGTTGAGACCACAGGGTTTTCGTACAGGTTAAACCAGCACGACGAACTTCAGGTTGAATGTCAAGCAATTCTGTTGCCAGATTTGCGAAAGGGTCACACTCTACCTGATAAAATTCGTTACGCAACTTTATTAGCATGCAAAAGCGTTTCACGCTACCACGTAAAAGCCCGTAATCCCCCTGCCGGCAACAGGGAAAATTTGCCACCTTTCCTCTGTGAGGCGTACACTACGCGCAGTCTATAAGGAGAGGATTATGCAAGTAAAAACTCAGCCTATCGATCGTGAAACGTTGCTAGCTCACGCCAATAAACTCATTCGCGAGCATGAGGATTATCTGGCGGGTATGGAAGCGACACATGTTGAGCAAAAAAATGGCGTGCTGGTATTTCAGGGCAACTATTTTCTTGATGAGCAAGGCTTACCTACCGCGAAAAGCACAGCGGTGTTCAATATGTTCAAACACCTCGCCCACCAACTTTCCGAGAAATATTACCTGCAGGATTAAAAAACGAGGCGTACAGCCTCGTTTTCCAGGTTTACAGCAGCGGTTTTTCTCCTCGCTGCCACCAGCGGAGCAGCAGGCGGTCCAGACTCCGGGCCGCGCTGCCGGTGAACTTATCCATCAGCTTTTTACGGCGCGTGTAGCGTACGCTCACCACCTCTTTTTGCGGCATATGCTGCAAAATCAAATCGTCGCTGGTGCGAATTTCATCCACTAACCCTTTTTCCTGCGCCTGCAAACCGTACCAGTGCTCGCCCGTTGCGACCTCATTAATATCTAATGAGGGGCGCATGGTCTGTACAAACTGCTTGAAGAGTTGATGAGTTTCGTTGAGGTCTTCACGAAATTTCTCACGCCCTTCCTCGGTATTCTCGCCAAACAGGGTCAGAGTGCGTTTGTATTGTCCGGCGGTGTGAAGTTCGATATCGATATCGTTGCGCTTAAGCAGGCGATTGAAGTTAGGCACCTGAGCGACGACCCCAATCGAGCCGACAATGGCGAAAGGCGCCGCCACAATCCGGTTGGCTACGCAAGCCATCATGTATCCCCCGCTTGCCGCGACTTTATCTACCGCAACGGTTAAAGGGATATTACGATCGCGTAAACGCTGAAGCTGTGATGAAGCAAGACCGTAGCCATGCACCACGCCGCCGGGGCTCTCCAGACGCAGCAAAACCTCATCTTGCGGCTTCGCCACGGCCAGCACGGCGGTAATTTCTTCGCGTAGCGAAGCGACCTCATGGGCATCCATGCTGCCTTTGAAGTCGAGTACGTAAAGCGTTGCCTTGCCGGACGGCGCGCTTTCCCCACGCTTTGCCCGCGCTTTAGCCGCTTTCGCTTCCTGTTTCTCTTTCTTCTTTTGTTCCTTATGCCACTGTTTTTGCTGATGTGTGTCGAGCAGCGCAACCGCTATCTCTTCCTGCATCGTTTTGTACTGTTCATTCAGACGGGTCACGCGAAGCTCGCCGCGCTGATGTTTCTTGCGCTGTGCGACATTCGAAATCAGCGAGATGACGATAACTAACGCCACGACTACCGTCGCGATTTTGGCCAAAAACAGGCCATATTCATAAACTAAATCCACAGTTTCCGCCTCTGTCTTTACGCTCGAAAAACGGCGTTAGTCTACCCGACGCTTCAGCGCGCGTCTCGCGATTAGTCTTGTTCATGCGAGTCAGGTTCCTGATTTTTCCTTGTGCGATGAAATATTTGCAAAATGTTACGCTCAGGTTGTTATGGTCCCCCAGCCGATTGAAATAGCGAGCGGATTAAGGCATAAAGCGCTTTTATGCAAAATGAAGCGTCGGTTTTTGCCCGCCGCATGCGCCGAGGAGTTGCCCGTGCACTATCAACCGCAAACTAACCTGCTGCAAAACCGCATAATTTTAGTCACAGGCGCCAGCGACGGCATTGGCCGCGAGGCGGCATTGACCTATGCGCGTTACGGAGCGCAGGTGCTTTTATTGGGCCGCAGCGAAGAAAAATTACGCCAGGTCGCTGATGACATAACACGTCTGGGCGCCATCCCGGCCAGCCTGTTTTTGCTCGATTACGCCAGCGCTACGGTTGAAGATTGCCAGCGCGTGGCACGAGAAATCGCCGCTCAGGTTCCTCGCCTGGACGGTTTATTGCACAATGCTGGCATACTGGGTGAAATCGCACCGATGATGGAACAGACGCCGGAAAGCTGGCGTGAAGTCATGCAGGTTAACGTCAATACCACCTTCTTTTTAACCCAGGCGCTGTTGCCGCTACTGTTGAAGGCGGAAGCAGGCTCGCTGGTCTTCACCACCTCAAGCGTGGGCCGCCAGGGGCGGGCGCAATGGGGCGCTTACGCCGTGTCCAAATTCGCAACGGAAGGCATGATGCAGGTGCTTGCGGACGAATATAAATCGTTGCGGGTTAACTGCATCAACCCTGGCGGCACGCGAACCAAAATGCGCGCCAGCGCCTTTCCGACAGAAGATGCCGATAAACTTAAGACGCCTGCGGATTTAATGCCGCTTTACCTCTGGCTGATGGGCGACGACAGCCGCCGCAAAACCGGCATGAGTTTCGATGCCCAGCCAGGTCGCAAACCGGGAATAGCCGAATGAACGAAGATCGCTATCAGCAACGCCAGCAGAAAATAAAAGATAAGGTCGATGCCCGCGTGGCCGCCGCCCAAGAGGAGCGCGGCATCACCCTCGTGTTTACCGGCAACGGCAAAGGCAAAACCACCGCCGCCTTTGGCACAGCCGCCCGCGCCGTCGGCCACGGTAAAAAAGTGGGCGTTATCCAGTTTATTAAAGGCACCTGGCCGAATGGCGAACGTAATCTGCTGGAGCCGCACGGCGTTGAATTTCAGGTAATGGCCACTGGTTTTACCTGGGATACGCAAAACCGCGAGAGTGATACGGCCGCTTGCCTTGAAGTATGGCGGCATGCCGAGCGGATGCTGGCCGACAGCGCGCTCGATATGGTGATTCTGGACGAGCTTACTTACATGGTGGCTTACGATTATCTGCCGCTGGAAACGGTCATGCAGGCGCTGCGAAACCGTCCGGCGCACCAGACGGTCATCATCACCGGCCGCGGCTGCCACCGCGATATTCTTGATTATGCCGATACCGTAAGCGAACTGCGTCCGGTTAAACATGCCTTTGACGCAGGCGTTAAGGCGCAAATCGGCATTGACTACTAGCCGTCAGCTTCATCCCGGCGCAGTAAGCAAAACGCCCTCATTCGAGGGCGTTTTATTTAGCTGCCGCTGCGGCCACCGCCGCTGCGACGGTTGCCGCTCACCTGGCTGTGACGTTTTACTGCCCGGCGAATCTGGTTCGCCTTCATACGGCGCCTGTCTTTTTCAACCACCACTTTGCTGGAGGTCTCCGCGGGCAAGCCCACCAGCTCACGCAGGTAGTTGGTCTGCGCCAGATCAAGCTCCGTCCAACCGCCGCGCGGCAAACCTTTCGGCAGAGGGATATCGCCATAGCGCACGCGAATCAGGCGGCTTACCTGTACGCCTACCGCTTCCCACAGGCGACGCACTTCACGGTTGCGCCCTTCCGTGAGGGTAACGTTGTACCACTGGTTGATGCCTTCGCCGCCGCTGAAGCGGATAGTTTTAAACGCCGCCGGACCATCTTCCAGCTGCACGCCCCGCGCCAGCTCACGCACTTTCGCATCGTCAACCTGGCCAAAGACGCGTACCGCGTATTCGCGCTCTACTTCCCGGCTCGGGTGCATCAGTCGATTCGCCAGCTCGCCGTCAGTCGTAAAGAGCAGCAGACCGCAGGTGTTAACATCAAGACGGCCCACCGCGATCCAGCGCGCGCCGCGCAGTTTTGGCAGACGGTCGAACACGGTAGGACGGCCTTCCGGATCGTTGCGGGTGCAAAGCTCGCCTTCCGGCTTATAGTAAGCCAGCACGCGGCAGATCTGTTCCACCGACTCTTTTACCGAAACAAGGTGACCATCAATACGAATTTTCAGCGCTGGCGTGACTTCCACACGGTCGCCGAGGGTGGCGATTTTGCCATCCACGCTGACGCGTCCTGCGGTAATCATGGTTTCGATTTCACGGCGCGAACCGTGGCCGGCGCGCGCCAGCACTTTCTGTAATTTCTCGCTCATTGAGCTTCCTTCAGGTGTCGCCTTCCCAGGCGTCGGACAGGATTCGGGGCGCATGACACCCCGATTTTTGGGCGCGTAGTATAGCCTTGCGCAATATTATAAGAAAGGCTTAACGTCGCCCACCCCTTCACGCAATACCACTGGCGCATCGTCGGTGAGATCGACCACCGTCGTGGGCTGCTGCCCCAGATACCCGCCATGAATAATCAAATCGACCTGCTTCTCCAGCCGGTCTTTAATCTCATCCGGATCGGACTCGGTAAAATCGCTGCCCGGCAGCATCAGCGAGGTGGAGAGCATCGGCTCGTTCAGCGTCTCCAGCAGCGCCAGCGCGATAGGATTAGAGGGAACGCGCAGGCCAATCGTCTTACGCTTCTCCTGCAGCAAGCGGCGCGGCACCTCTTTGGTGCCTTTGAGAATAAAGGTGTAGTTGCCCGGCGTGTTGTTTTTAATAAGCCGGAACGCCACGTTATCGACATAGGAGTAAGTGGAAAGCTCAGAGAGATCGCGGCACATCAAAGTAAAGTTGTGACCGTCGGGCAACTGACGGATCCGGCAAATCCGCTCCATTGCGCTTTTATCTTCCAGCTTACAGCCCAGCGCATAGCCGGAATCGGTGGGATAAACGATAACCCCGCCTTTACGGATTATCTCTACCGCCTGGTTAATCAGGCGCGGTTGCGGGTTATCCGGATGAATATAAAAAAACTGACTCATACTACCCTCTCTTTTCGTTCTTCCGGCGATGTCCAGCTCGCCCAGACGGGCGTAACGCCAGCAGGCAGCCACAGCTTGCGGCCCAGCTCAATCCATGGCGAGGGCTGATGAAAATCGGAGCCCTGGGATGCGAGCAAGCCAAACTGCGCCGCATAATTCGCCAGTTGCGTACGCTCATTCGGCGCCTGCTGACACTGCGCGACCTCCATCGCCTCTCCGCCTGTCTCGGCAAAATGATGAAGCAGCCGCTTAAGCCATTTTGCGCTCAGGTCATAACGCCCGGGATGGGCCACAACCGCCTGGCCGCCAGAATGATGAATCACATCAATAGCTTGTTTTATTGTACACCACTGCGGCGGAACATAGCCGATTTTCCCCCGCGCCAGATAATGCTTAAACACCTTCGCCGGCTCGGTGGCGCGCCCCGCCTCCACGAGAAAGCGAGCAAAATGCCCGCGGGTTATCATCCCACCGTCGGCAAAACGCTGCGCCCCTTCCCAGGCGCCGGGAATACGCGCTTTTTCAAGGCGTTCCGCTATCATACGGGCGCGCTGAATACGCCGCTCTCCCTGTTCTGCCAGGAAAGCGATCATCGCAGGATGATGAATGTCGATACCGAGGCCGACAATGTGGATCTCATGGTTTTCCCACACGGTGGAAATTTCCACGCCAGCCACCAGGCGCAGCGCCAGGCCTGCGCGGTCGATTTCCGCCTGCGCCGGCGCAATGCCCGCCGTGGTGTCATGGTCGGTAATCGCAAGCGTATGGATTTGCATCCCGGCGGCGCGATGGACCAGTTGCGCGGGCGTTAATAGCCCGTCGGATGCCGTTGTATGGCTATGCAGATCGTAAATGACTGCGGAATCAGGTTCGCTCAAAACGGCTCCACTCGGTTAATAATACGCATTAGGCCGCCCATCATAACGATTCCTGATGTTTTTCTGAAATCAGGGTTGACAATTCGGCCATGAACCAGTTAACTAGTACGCAAGTTCACTGCAAAAGGTATCTGAAAATGAAGGCAACATTGACTCTTCGCGGCTGGTGGCGTACCTCCTGAATCGGGCGGTGTCTTCACGGAACAGACGGGAAGCCGAGAATGCAAACAGCTAAACCAGCACTTGAACTACTCAGCAGCGAAGGGGTTTACCGTGAAAACCCAACGGCGCTGTTTAACCAACTCTGCGGCGCGCGTCCTGCGACTCTGCTGCTTGAGTCGGCCGATATCGACAGTAAAAACGATCTTAAAAGCCTGCTGCTGGTGGATAGCGCGTTGCGCATTACCGCAATCGGTGACACTGTCACGATATCTGCCTTAACGGATAACGGCGCGGCGCTGCTCGCCCTGCTGGATGATGTCTTGCCTGCAGGCGTGGAGAACACCCATCAGCCGCAGACCCGCGTGCTTCGCTTCCCACCGGTAAGCCAGTTGCTGGATGAAGATGCCCGCCTCTGTTCGGTTTCCGTATTCGATACCTTCCGCCTGCTGCAAACGCTGGTTGACGTACCGGAAAATGAGCGAGAAGCGATGTTCTTCGGCGGTCTGTTCGCCTATGACCTGGTGGCGGGCTTTGAAGACTTGCCAGCCCTTAACGCGTCGAATCGCTGCCCGGATTACTGTTTCTATCTTGCTGAAACGCTGTTGGTTATTGACCATCAGAAGAAAAGCAGCCGCATTCAGGCGAGCCTCTTTACGCCGCAGCCGCTGGAGAAACAGCGTCTGCAAACACGCATTGAACAGATCAAGCAGCAACTGACTCAGGCCGCCGCGCCATTGCCGGTGCAGGAAGTGGCAAGCATGCGTTGCGAATGCAACCAAAGTGATGAAGAGTATGGCGCCGTCGTGCGCGATATGCAGAAAGCGATTCGCGCCGGGGAGATTTTTCAGGTCGTGCCTTCGCGTCGCTTCACGCTCCCCTGCCCGTCGCCGCTGGCCGCCTACGATACCGCCGCATCGCGCCAGATTGAGATCTACCCCATCGCCGGTACCCGTCCGCGCGGACGCCGCGCCGACGGCACGCTGGACCGCGATCTCGACAGCCGCATTGAGCTGGAGATGCGCACCGACCATAAAGAGCTTTCTGAGCACCTGATGCTGGTTGATCTGGCGCGTAACGATCTGGCGCGCATCTGCACGCCGGGCAGCCGCTATGTGGCGGATCTGACCAAAGTAGACCGTTACTCCTTTGTCATGCATCTCGTCTCCCGCGTGGTTGGCGAGCTGCGACAGGACCTCGACGTACTGCACGCTTACCGCGCCTGCATGAACATGGGCACCCTGAGCGGCGCGCCGAAAGTTCGCGCCATGCAGCTTATCGCCGCCGCCGAGGGCGAGCGCCGGGGCAGCTATGGCGGCGCGGTGGGTTATTTCACCGCTCACGGCGACCTTGATACCTGCATCGTTATTCGCTCGGCCTATGTGGAAGACGGCATCGCCACCGTCCAGGCGGGCGCTGGCGTGGTGCTCGACTCCGTGCCGCAGTCCGAAGCGGATGAAACCCGTAATAAAGCCCGCGCGGTATTGCGCGCGATCGCCCAGGCGCATCATGCACAGGAGATTTTCTGATGGCCGACATTCTGCTGCTCGATAATATCGACTCCTTCACTTACAACCTGGCGGATCAGCTGCGGGCAAGCGGCCATAACGTGGTTATCTACCGCAACCATGTCCCGGCGCAGACATTGATTGACCGTCTGGCGACCATGGATAACCCGGTGCTGATGCTCTCGCCTGGCCCCGGCACGCCTTCAGAAGCGGGCTGCATGCCTGAGCTTCTGACCCGGATGCGCGGCAAGCTGCCGATTATCGGCATCTGCCTGGGCCACCAGGCGATAGTGGAAGCCTACGGCGGCTACGTTGGCCAGGCCGGGGAAATTTTGCATGGCAAAGCTTCAAGCATTGAGCATGACGGCCAGGGGATGTTCGCCGGATTAATGAACCCGTTGCCGGTGGCCCGCTATCATTCGCTGGTCGGCAGCAACATTCCGGCAGGGTTGACCGTGAACGCCCATTTCGATGGCATGGTCATGGCGGTGCGTCATGACGCAGACCGCGTATGCGGTTTTCAGTTCCACCCTGAATCTATCCTGACGACGCAGGGCGCGCGCCTGCTTGAGCAGACGCTTGCCTGGGCGCAAACCAGGGTTGAGCAGAAAAATTCGCTGCAGCCGATTCTGGAAAAGCTTTATCAGGCGCAAACGCTGAGCCGTGAAGAGAGCCACCAGCTCTTCTCCGCGATCGTCCGCGGCGAGCTGAAGCCCGAGCAACTGGCGGCCGTGCTGGTCAGCATGAAGGTGCGCGGCGAACACCCGAATGAAATTGCCGGCGCCGCTTCTGCGCTGCTGGAAGACGCCGCACCCTTCCCGCGCCCGGACTACCTGTTTGCCGATATCGTCGGCACCGGCGGCGATGGCAGCAATAGCATTAACATCTCCACCGCCAGCGCGTTTGTCGCCGCCGCGGTGGGGCTGAAGGTCGCAAAACATGGCAACCGCAGCGTCTCCAGCCGCTCGGGCTCTTCCGACCTGCTGGCCGCTTTCGGCATTAATCTGGAGATGAACGCACAAGCATCGCGCCAGGCGCTGGATGACCTTGGCGTCTGTTTCCTGTTTGCGCCGAAGTATCACACCGGCTTTCGTCACGCCATGCCGGTACGCCAGCAGTTGAAAACCCGCACGCTCTTTAACGTGCTGGGGCCGTTGATTAACCCGGCTCACCCACCGCTGGCGCTGATTGGCGTTTACAGCCCGGAACTGGTGCTGCCGATTGCCGAAACCCTGCGCGTGCTTGGCTATCAGCGCGCGGCCGTCGTGCATAGCGGAGGAATGGATGAAGTCTCCCTTCACGCCCCGACGCTGGTTGCAGAGCTCAATGATGGCGAGATTAAAAGCTATCAGCTGACCGCCGACGATTTTGGCTTATCCCCTTATGAGAAAGCGGACCTCGCAGGCGGCACGCCGGAAGAAAACCGTGACATTCTCACCCGCCTGTTACAAGGTAAAGGTGAGACCGCGCATGAGGCGGCCGTCGCCGCCAACGTCGCGATGCTGATGCGTCTGCATGGCGAAGAAGATTTAAAAACCAATGCCCGGCGGGTGATTGACGTATTACGCAGCGGCAGCGCTTATGACCGTGTTACCGCACTGGCATCAAGAGGGTAAGGCATGGAAACCGTTTTAGCGAAAATCGTCGCAGATAAGGCGATTTGGGTGGAAGCCCGCAAGCAGCAGCAACCGCTGGCGAGCTTTCAGAATGACGTTAAGCCGAGCACGCGCAGTTTCTACGACGCGCTGCAGGGCGCGCGCACCGCGTTCATCCTTGAATGTAAGAAAGCCTCTCCGTCAAAAGGGGTGATCCGCGAGGACTTCGACCCGGCGCGCATTGCATCTGTTTATAAGCATCACGCTTCGGCTATCTCTGTCCTGACGGATGAGAAATATTTCCAGGGCAGCTTCGATTTCCTGCCCGTAGTCAGCGGCATCGTCACACAACCGGTGCTGTGCAAAGATTTTATTATCGACGCTTACCAGATCTACCTGGCGCGTTTCTATCAGGCGGACGCCTGCCTGCTGATGCTCTCGGTGCTGGATGATGAACAGTACCGTCAGCTCGCTGCCGTGGCGCACAGCCTGAACATGGGCGTGCTGACCGAAGTGAGCAACGAAGAGGAGCTGGAGCGCGCTATCCGTCTGGAAGCCAAAGTGGTCGGTATTAATAACCGCGACCTGCGCGATCTCTCAATCGATCTCAACCGCACCCGCGAGCTTGCGCCGCGCCTTGGCGCAGGCGTGACGGTTATCAGCGAATCCGGCATCAATACTTATGCGCAGGTGCGCGAACTGAGCCATTTCGCCAACGGTTTCCTGATTGGTTCCGCGCTGATGGAAGAGGACGATCTGGCGGCAGCCGTACAGCGCGTGCTGCTTGGCGCCAACAAAGTGTGCGGGCTGACGCGCCCTGAAGACGCGCAGGCGGCCCACGACGCAGGCGCCATCTACGGCGGGCTGATTTTTGTCTCCTCATCGCCTCGCGCGGTGACGATTGAACAGGCGAAAACCGTGAAGCGCGCCGCGCCGCTGCGCTATGTCGGCGTCTTTCGCAACGCCCTTCAAAATGAGGTGGTGGAAACGGTCAATGCGCTTAAGCTCGCTGCCGTTCAACTGCACGGCAGCGAAGACCAGACTTATATCGACGCCCTGCGCACCGCGCTGCCAGCGAACGTGGAAATCTGGAAAGCATTGAGCGTGGCACAGACTCTCCCGCCGCGTAATCTTAATCACGTAGCGAAATATGTGCTGGATAACGGCCAGGGCGGCAGCGGTCAGCGCTTCGACTGGTCGCTGTTGGCGGGTGAAAAACTCGATAATGTCTTCCTCGCGGGCGGCCTTGGCGCCGACAACTGTGTGGAAGCGGCGAAGCTTGGCTGTGTGGGACTCGATTTTAACTCCGGCGTGGAAAGCGAGCCGGGAATCAAAGATGCCAACAAGCTGGCGGCGGTCTTCAGAACGCTGCGGGCTTATTAAGGAAGCGACGAATGACAACTTTACTGAACCCCTATTTTGGTGAATTTGGCGGTATGTATGTGCCGCAGATCCTGATGCCCGCGCTGCGCCAGCTGGAAGCGGCCTTTGTCAGCGCCCAGAGCGACCCGGAATTTCAGGCGCAGTTTACCGACCTGCTGAAAAATTACGCGGGTCGCCCTACTGCGTTAACCAAATGTCAGAACCTGACCAGAGGCACGAAAACCACCCTTTATCTTATTAGGCCAGGCGCTGCTTGCCAAACGCATGGGCAAAACCGAGATTATCGCTGAAACCGGCGCGGGCCAGCACGGCGTCGCCTCGGCGCTCGAAAGATGTTGAGCGTCAATCGCCGAACGTGTTTCGCATGAAACTGATGGGCGCAGAGGTTCAGCTATGAGAAAGCGCACTATATGCTGGGCACCGCCGCCGGTCCGCACCCCTTCCCGACGATTGTTCGCGAATTCCAGCGCATGATCGGCGAAGAGACCAAAGCGCAAATTCTGGAAAAAGAGGGACGCCTGCCCGACGCGGTTATCGCCTGCGTGGGCGGCGGCTCAAACGCTATCGGCATGTTTGCCGATTTTATCGATGAAACTAATGTGGGACTGATTGGCGTGGAGCCTGCGGGCCACGGCATCGAGACCGTCCTATTCCATTTCCGCCGGGCTCGATTTCCCATCCGTCGGACCGCAGCACGCTTTTCTCAACAGCACCGGACGCGCCAACTATGTCTCTATTACCGATGACGAAGCGCTGGACGCGTTTAAAGCCCTTTGCCGCAGTCAGCTTTTCGCACGCCTTAAGGCCCGCAAGGAAGGCGCTTTTGTCCCCTTCGTCACGCTTGGCGATCCGTCGCCGGAACAGTCGTTGAAAATCATTGACGCGCTGATTGAAGCGGGCGCAGACGCGCTGGAGCTGGGCATTCCCTTCTCTGACCCGCTGGCGGACGGCCCAACGATTCAGGACGCCACGCTGCGCGCTTTTGCCGCAGGCGTTACGCCAGGGCAGTGTTTTGAGATGCTGGCCGCCATTCGCCAGAAGCACCCGACCATCCCGATTGGTCTGCTGATGTATGCCAACCTGGTTTTCAGCCGCGGTATCGATGCGTTTTATGCTGAGTGTGAAAAAGTGGGCGTGGATTCGGTGCTGGTGGCAGACGTCCCGGTGGAAGAATCGGCTCCGTTTCGTCAGGCAGCGATGCGCCACAACGTAGCGCCGATTTTTATCTGCCCGCCGAACGCCGATGATGACCTGTTGCGCCAGATTGCTTCTTATGGCCGCGGCTACACTTACCTGCTCTCCCGCGCCGGGGTGACAGGCGCGGAGAACCGCGCCGCGCTGCCGCTGCATCACCTGATTGAGAAACTGACCGAGTACCACGCCGCACCGCCGCTGCAGGGCTTCGGCATTTCCGAACCGGCGCAGGTGAAAGCCGCTGTCGAGGCGGGCGCCGCCGGCGCGATTTCCGGCTCCGCCACGGTGAAAATCATTGAGCGGAACATCAACAACCACAACGCGATGCTGGATGAATTAAAAGCGTTTGTGCAGCAGATGAAAGCGGCCAGCCGCCCTGCTTAAACCTTCATACAAGCAAAAGGCGCGACGTTCGCGCCTTTTTTCTTTTTGTCGGTAGTGCCGATGCTTAGAAGCGATAACCGGCCGAGAACATGAATACCCACGGATCGAGACGGGTATTGATATTTTGCTGTTCGCCGCCCGCCTTGAATTTCACTTCCGTATCAATATCCATATACCAGACGGACATGTTCAACAGCCAGTCGCGGTTAATAAGATAATCAAGACCGACCTGGCCTGCCGCGCCCCAGGAATCTTTCAGGCTTAAATCGCTCAGACCCGCCGCTTTGCCCGTATCGTTAAAATCTTCATTAAAGAAAGTGGTGTAGTTAATGCCTGCGCCGATGTAAGGGCGCACTTTGCTCTGAGCGTCACCGAAGTACCACTGCGCCATTAACGTCGGCGGCAGATGGTGCACAGTCGCGATATCACCCGTCGCCCCTAACCCAACGCGATGGCGAAACGGCGTGGCGGCAAGCAGTTCCACACCTACGTTATCCGTAGCCATATAGGTTAAGGTCACGCCGAGCTGGGTATTGTTATTAACATTAAAGCCGCCCATACCCAGCACATTATCAGACCCTTCTGTAGGACGAACGGTCGCGCTACCGGCACGCACAAAAAACTCCCCTGCCTCATGCGCCGACGCCACGCCCGACAAACAGCTTAATGCAAGCAATGCCACTGCAAACTTTTTCATATCCCGCTCCCTTGTTGTGGTTTTATTGGCGCGGTGAATATACCCAGATTGAGTTATAAAGTGATCTCTCGCAGATCACATTCGAAGCGGTAATTTAACATTCATTGATCTGCATTAATTTCCAGGTTATCCGCTGATAACGAATTTTTGATTTGCAGGTAATCGGCAAACAAAAATTAACAAAAAATTGTGACAGTGCTCACTTGCTGCCGTTGATGGCGCTGGCTAATTTAGCTGCTTCCTCCATATGGCTATTTGCGTGATGTGTTTGCGGGTGAGAAATGAGCGAGTTGAATCCGTGCATGACGTGTGGCGCTTGCTGCGCCTGGTTTAGAGTTTCTTTCTATTGGGCTGAAGGCGACGATGCCGGCGGCATCGTGCCTTCCCATTTGACCGAGCAGGTTACTCCTTTTTTACGCTGTATGAGCGGCACCTTGCACAAACCCTGTCGGTGCGTGGCGCTGGAAGGCACCCCTGGCGAATCGGTCAGGTGTACGATTTATGAAAACCGGCCAACTCCCTGTCGTGAATTCGCCATGTCTGGCGAAAATGGCGTGGTTAACGATGCCTGTAACCGCGCACGCGCCGCATGGGGTCTGCCGCCGCTTGGCGAAACGCCCCCCCTTTCCGGCTTACCTCTCAATGCTGCCACTGCGGAGTCATCCAGGGTACAATTGCCCGCAGATTAACATCCGCAAAACTCAAGGAGAGTGCATGTCTATCACGGCAAAGTCCGTTTACCGTGACACGGGGAATTTTTTTCGTAATCAGTTTGTTACTTTGCTGCTGATTGCTCTGCTCTGTGCCTTTATCACCCTGATTATCGGGCACGTTTTTACGCCCAGCGAAGAAGAACTCTCTGTGCTGAGCGAGGGGGATAATCTGGCGGGCAGCGCCAGCCTGTTTGAACTGGTGCGCAATATGACGCCGGAGCAACAGCAGGTGCTGTTGAAAACCTCGGCGGCATCGACGTTCGCCGGGCTGTTTGGCAACGCGATACTCGCAGGCGGCGTGCTGCTGGCTATCCAGCTAGTTTCCGCAGGCCAGCGCGTCAGCGCGCTGCGGGCGATTGGCGCCGCCGCGCCCGTGCTGCCGCGCCTGTTTATTCTTATCTTCCTGACGACTTTCCTTGTGCAAATGGGGATTATGCTGGTGGTTGTGCCTGGCGTACTGCTGGCGATTGTGCTCGCTTTTGCGCCGGTCATGCTGGTGCAGGATAAAATGGGCGTTTTCGCCGCCATGCGCAGCAGCATGAGCCTGGCCTGGCAGAATATGCGTCTGGTGGCGCCCGCGGTTATCGGCTGGTTGATGGCGAAAACGTTTCTGCTGTTTATCGCGCCGGCTTTCGCCGCGCTGACGCCTAACATCGGCGCGATTATCGCCAATACGCTGAGCAACCTTATCTCCGCCCTGTTGCTCATCTACCTCTTCCGTTTATATATGCTTATTCGTCAATAAACTTCCGCCCTCCCGGCTTGCGCGTTATAGTCGGGAGGTCGCCTTTTACGGAACCGAAGTATGAAGCAGTTACTCGACTTTTTACCCCTGATTGTCTTTTTCGTTTTTTACAAGCTCTACGATATTTTCGTGGCCTCCGGCGCGTTGATTGTGGCGACCGCTATTGCGCTGGTTTACAGCTGGTATAAATTCCGCAAACTCGAAAAAATGACGCTGGTGACCTTTGTGCTGGTTGCGGTGTTCGGCGGTTTAACTATTTATTTCCACAATTCTGAGTTCATTAAGTGGAAAGTAACCATCATTTATGCGCTGTTTGCCGGTGCGCTGTTGATAGGCCAGTGGGTTATGAAGAAGCCGCTGATCCAGAGCATGCTCGGTAAAGAGATAACCTTGCCCGAAAGCGTCTGGGCGCGCCTGAACCTCGCCTGGGCAGCCTTTTTTATCGCCTGTGGCCTGCTCAATATTTATGTCGCATTCTGGCTACCGGAGAGCGTATGGATGAATTTTAAAGTCTTCGGACTTACCGTCCTGACGCTGATTTTTACTCTGTTAAGCGGCGTATACATGTATCGCCATATGCCTGCCGAAGAAAAATAATTCTTGCTGCTTATCCTCTTTTCCTTCAAGAAGATAAACGCAAAAAAAAGAAAAAACTGCTTAAAGCACGCTTCCACTTACTTAAAAACGAAGCGTGCTTTTTTTTACCCCTTTTTACGGATTGCTTGCCGTCGAATCTGAACTGCATTCCCTTCATCTGTTAGCACGCACTTCTAATCCCGGCGCCGCATCTCGCAAACTAATCCGTTCACCACCAGGCAGCTCGGTTCGCAACATTGCGGGAAGCGCGTCAGGGCGACGATATTTACTGGCATACCTTTGTAGTCGATGCAGAGGTTCTGTGGCGTTATCGTTATCACTTCTCTTATGCCTGCCCACGAAAATAGCGCATGGTGCGTGATATCAGCGCGGGTAGTGCTTTGCAAAAAATGTATTTCGCTTAAAGCCTTTTTAGCCGTTAATCGGGCCGTGCCTGTTACGCGGGCGTTACCCTCTTCTTCTGATTATCTTCAGAAGCGCGCATCGCCTCTTTGTTTCTTCCTCCTTTATCCTCTTTTCGTCGCGCAATGTTATGATGGCGCAAGGACGGTTACCGGCATGGTCCCGCCGCCCCTTCTGAAAATAAAAACTGATAAGCTATCGAACGGAAGAAGAGCAATGACGACACAATCCGAAGCGCCGCAGGGTGAACTGGTTTTAAGAACGCTGGCTATGCCTGCCGACACCAATGCCAACGGCGATATTTTTGGCGGCTGGCTGATGTCGCAGATGGATATGGGCGGCGCAATCCTCGCGAAAGAGATAGCCCAGGGGCGCGTGGTGACGGTACGGGTTGACGGCATGACCTTTCTGCGCCCCGTCGCGGTGGGCGATGTTGTTTGCTGTTACGCGCGTTGTGTAAAACGGGGCAATACGTCAGTAACGATTAATGTTGAAGTGTGGGTCAAGAAGGTGTCGTCGGAGCCTATCGGCCAGCGTTATCGCGCAACAGAAGCGCTGTTCATTTATGTCGCAGTGGATCAGGAGGGCAAACCTCGCCCTCTCCCGCAAGCCAGTTGAGCCAATAAAAAACCTCTCCGAAGGGAGGTTTTTTACTGCATCGTCGCCCCGCCATTCATGCGAAAGACAATATTCACTATCAATCCCTGCCCCGGTTTACCCGGTTCGTAGCGCCACCTGCGCATGGCGGTCTTCACTTCGCGCTCAAACATGTTGGCAGGTTTCGCAGATAGGACCTGAATATTTTCCACGCTGCCGTCCGCCGCGACGTCGAATTTCACGCGGACCTGACCTTCCATACGTAATGCATAGGCGCGGGCCGGATACTGCGGCTGATTGCGGCTCACCGCGCGCGGACCGCTCGGCGCGGCTTTAGCTGGCGCGGCCTGAGTAGGTCGCGAAGCCGTAACCGGACGGCTCGGCGCGTTATTTTCAAATGGCGACGCCGGGCGAGGCTCGGCGGGCTTCACTTCACGCTTAGGTTGCTCCTGCACCTTTTTCACCGGCTTCGGTTTTGGCTTCGGCTTGGGTTTCGGTTCTGGCTTATGGATGACCACCGGCGCCTCTTTTGGCGGCTCCGGTACCGGCTGCGGCTCGGGTTCAGGTTCGGCAACAGGCTGGGGCGGCGGCTGCACGACCTCCGGCTGTGGAGGCTCCAGTTCAGCAGGCGTTACCATCGTGACCGAGATAGGCTGAGAAGGAGCAGGCAATTCAATAACCTGATGTACCGAGGTATACAGCAACCCCGCCACTACGGCGCCATGAATAGCGACAGAGAGCAGAGTCGGCCATGGAAAGCGACGAGGTAAATCAAGGGCCATTGAAGTCATAATCGTTTCAGTGAATGAATGAAGCCTCAATTTTAAATGCAAATAGCAATCATATTCAACAACGCATCCCGACTTCGTTGGCAAGGAACGTTTAACCGCCTGTTTTATCCGCAATGTTGTTACGGCCTTTCAGGCATTATTAACTTTGCGTTGCAGTAAGCCCCGGTTTCACATAACGTAATTTTCTTCTGGATTTCTGCTTAGGAGTTATGCCCGTGCTTTATGTTATTTACGCTGAAGATGTCGCGGATTCGCTGGAAAAGAGATTATCGGTTCGCCCGGCGCACCTGGCGCGCCTGCAACTGCTGCATGATGAAGGCCGTCTGCTTACCGCAGGCCCCATGCCCGCAGTAGACAGCAACGATCCGGGAAAGGCGGGCTTTACCGGCTCAACGGTCATTGCCGAGTTTGAGTCGCTGGAAGCGGCGCAGGCCTGGGCGCAAGCAGATCCTTATATCGCCGCAGGCGTTTATAAGACCGTCGCGGTTAAGCCGTATAAAAAGGTTTTCTAGGATTAAATAAATATCCTTTATATACATTACCTTACCAAAAGAAAATCGTAACGGTGATTAGGCTAAGGGCACATTTAAGTACACAAAATATTAATTGTGCCCTTTCCTGAAACTGATGGCCGGCAGAGAAACGCCTCCATGCGCGTGGAGATCAAGACGGAGCGGCCTAGTGATTATCTGATTCAGGCTGTATGCTCTTTTGCCTTGCCCCGAGTTTTAAATGCTGCCCAGGCACTCCTGAGAAGCCTGTTAGCTGGCATCTCAACTAGCTTAAACGACAAGACTGAAACCACTATCGCCAGTACCAAGCACGAAAGGATGTATATGAGCACTTCAATAGGGTTATCCTTACCTGGGTGCATTATTTCAATCAGTTTGGAAACAATCATCCAGTGGAACATGTAGAAAGAGAATGACGCTTCACCAAGGAGTATTAAATATCTGTTTGCAAGGATGCGAGAGATAATCCCGCCATTAAACGCAAACGCGATAACGATAGAAGCCATGCAAGGGATATACAAAAGGTCATATTTAACATTCATATTAGCCACGTGGTTTGTTGCTACATAAATTGTTAAAGCCAAAAACAAAAGCGACCCAATCTCCATTGCGCTACAAACCACGATTTTTGGAGTAACTGGCTTTGCAAGAAATGCTCTACATATGATAATTCCAAGCATGAAGTCAGTAATCCTAAAAATGGGGTTTATATAGAACAACCAGTGGAGTGAAACTCCGGAAGGTGGATACACCAGGAAATAAATGTTGATTGCCTGAACGGCGGATAAGGTGAAGAACAGGTGTTTTGTTTTGCATTTAACAAGCAGACAAAAGCAAAGATAGAAGAACATCTCGCATGAAATGCTCCATGATACAGGATTAAACGAAAAGTAATAGCCCGCATCAGGTATGAAAGATTGAAGCAGGAACGTATTATAGAGTAAAGCTTCTTTGTTTGTCGCTTCCCAATTGTTTGTGTAACCGAATAAAAGCAGAACACATACCAGCGAGACAATATGGACAGGGAATAGTCTAGCCAGACGATAAACAATAAAGTCTTTGTTGCTAAATCCCCCCTCGGATAAATGCCTGCTAAAACTGTAATTGATAATAAATCCGGAGAGGATATAGAAGAAAGTTACGCCTACATACCCATTAAAGAAGTACTTAGATGTCTCGTTAAATTGCGGAATGGAAGATTGCGAAAGAATCCCTAAGTGGCTCAAAAAAACACCAAGCGCGGCGAACATCCTAAGGGATGTAAGTCTATGAATTACATTGTTATTTTTTGACATGACACTGCCAGAGCATAAAATATTTCTGGCAGATTAGTTTCATAGAAAGGTTATGTCAACGCCACATTAGTTAAAATTCTTGCACGTCTGCGCTTGCTGAAATACTCCACTTAGGTGTCGGCGATCCCTTAACACCTATCAGTTTTACTTTAAGTGCACTGCCGCTTGCTTTGGGAGCAGTAAGGTTTGGCGCTGCAGGGTTTATACTCCAGTCTCGACAGAAACACCTCCACGTACGTGGAGAAGACTCAGTGAGCAGCCAGCGGGGAATGGAGATGTGCGAAACACTTTCACGTTCGTGGAGAAAGCCCTTCATTCCGTCCTTCACCGTGAGGCCAAACAGCATCATGCCCATCTCTATTCTCTTTCCATAGCTGATTGCGCGAACTTATCAAAAAGCGATCACATATCAATCACCGAGAGGGAGGCTTGCGAGGTATTGCGCGCAAAAAATCCGCCGGAGCGTGCATCTTACTTTTGGTTCTGTCGATCAATATCCGTTGTAATGCTACACTGCTGTCCTTTCCGAATTCGCTGATTTTTATAATGTTAAAGTTATTCGCCAAGTACACGTCGATAGGTGTCATTAACACGCTCATTCACTGGGTGGTATTCGCTGTTTGCATCTATGTATTCCACACAGGACAGGCTCTCGGTAACTTCGCCGGGTTCGTTGTGGCTGTATCATTCAGCTTCTTCGCCAATGCCAGGTTCACATTCAAATCATCGACTACAACCATGCGATACATGCTCTATGCAGGCTTCATGGGAACTCTTAGCGCCATTGTCGGTTGGTGTGCAGACAAATCAGGTATGGCCCCTATCATCACGTTAATCGTGTTTTCCGCAATCAGCCTGGTGTGCGGGTTCATTTACTCTAAGTTCATCGTGTTTAGGGAAGAAAAATGAAAATCTCTTTGGTTGTTCCTGTCTTCAATGAAGAGGACGCGATACCTATTTTTTATACAGCTGTTCGTGAATATGAAGCTTTTCAGGAATATGATGTAGAAATAGTCTTTATAAACGACGGAAGCAAAGATGCGACGGAGTCTATTATAAACGCTCTTGCTGTTTCAGACCCACTTGTTGTCCCCCTATCCTTCACAAGAAACTTTGGCAAAGAGCCCGCTCTTTTTGCGGGTCTGGACCATGCGTCCGGAGACGCAATAATCCCAATTGATGTAGACTTACAGGACCCAATTGAAGCGATCCCACCAATGATTAATAAATGGCGGGAGGGTGCGGATGTGATCCTTGGTAAACGCGCTGACCGGTCAACTGATGGGCGCCTGAAGCGTAAAACTGCTGAATGGTTCTACAAACTACACAACAAAATAAGCAATCCCAAAATTGAAGAAAATGTTGGTGATTTTCGGCTCATGAGTCGCGAGGTGGTAGAAAATATCAAGCAGTTGCCTGAGCGTAACTTATTCATGAAAGGCGTACTTTCATGGGTTGGTGGCAAGACTGATGTTGTCGAATACATACGTGCAGAACGGGTTGCTGGCAGCACTAAATTTAATGGGTGGAAACTGTGGAACCTGGCACTCGAAGGAATAACTAGCTTTTCAACTTTCCCACTTCGGATGTGGACTTATATCGGACTGTTTGTTGCAAGCTTGTCTTTTCTATACGGCGCATGGATGATCATAGATACCCTGGCATTCGGTAATCCTGTGCGAGGATATCCATCTCTGTTAGTTTCAATTCTTTTTCTTGGCGGCGTGCAGCTTATAGGAATAGGTGTACTGGGTGAATATATAGGCAGGATTTATGTGGAAACAAAGCAAAGGCCAAAATATCTACTCAAGGAAAGAAAAAATGCCAAATAAAGTTGATCTTAAACCAATTTATCATTTATGGATAATAGGCTTTATATATATACTGCCGTTACTGATTACAAATAGCCCTTATTATGATGACATTGGTAGGTCAGTTTATGGCTATTTCTCATGGGGAATAGATGGCAGGCCTTTTTCTGATATAATCTTTGAAACTATAGACCTCGGTTCGCCAGCAACGGACATTGCGCCATTCCCGCAGATTTTAGCCATACTTATAATGACCACCCTGTGTTATTTTATTCATAGATATCTTAACCCGGATCATAGTCTAGGATGGTTGGTATTCACGCCAATTTTCCTGAGCCCGTTTTTTATTCAAAATCTTGCATTCAGATTTGACTCGCTGACTATGTCTTTGTCAGTGGCGATAGCAGCCTTACCACTTTTCTTTATGCGTAAAACAAAGGCAAAACTATTCGCGGTTTCCGCCCTCTGTGCCTTTACATCTTTGTCGTTGTATCAGGCCTCGCTCAGCGTATTTATGGCAGCAGTTTGCTTGTACACTCTTTTCTCTATTAAAAAAGGCTCAGACCCTTACAATCTATTGGTTGAGGCTTCCATAGCAGCTTTAGGGATGGTTACTGGATACATAATATACTCTCAACTAATAGTACCCTTCTTTGTAACCAGTGATTATGCTAATGGCTATAATCAAATAATTAGCAGTGTCGCAGAGTTGTATAACAATATATCGGTGACGATAAACGTATTGAGTTCATTTTTTACTGGCACAATAGCGATTGTATTCATCGTTATTGGTTTGTTGGCCACTCTTGGACTCATAAAGTTATTGATAATTACATCTAAATCAACGCTATCAAATGGGAGAAAAGCGGTCAGCTTACTGCTTATTATTGCAAGCCTGGCAGTAATTTTGGTATGTATTCCAGGCCCGGGGTTAGCCCTTAAGTCGATGCCTATAGGTCCGAGAGTTTTTGTTGGTTTTGGTTTCTTCATTTCAACTTTACTGGCGTTAATCTCTTTCATTTCAACGAGACATCAATGCAAGCTCAATGTTATTTATTGCCTTCTCGCAGTTGTTTCATTCTCATACATGGCCACATTCACGAACGCCATGAAATCTCAGGACAAATTGGCGGATAGGATCGTTTATGGGGTGACGAATGATATCGTAAAAATTGGCTACAATAACATCAAAACGATTACTATAGACGGCAAATCGCTTTACTCGCCTATCGCCGATAAGGCCATACAAAAATCCCCTCTAATGAAGCAAATCATTCCTTCTTATTTTGATGGCCCGCTGGCATGGGGCATAGTTAAGATGACTGAGATTTACTCGGGAAAAGAACAACCAGCGCCTGCACGGCAAAATGAAATAATTGCTGGAATATGTGAGATGCAGTTAATCACTGATGCTGGCCTGTACAAGACATACTTTAGCAACGGAGATTTGGTTGTTTCCTTTGCGTTCAGAGAATGTAAGTAAGAGAAATCCATTACGAGCTTTAGCGTACAGATTCAAAAAGAAATGAGGCGGTTTCCCGCCTCTTATCTTAAAGAACATTATAGAAAGCCCCACTTACCACAGAGCTTGGCTTCTATCCAGTACCGGACGCTTTTCAAAACACAGTGTGAACCTATTTGATGACTGTTTAAGTATCCCGCAAAATCCTGTCATTCACATTTAGCGACCATCCGACATAAGCAATCTGCTAATGAAGAAGAGCGGTATGCCTAAAGCTCATTTTACAGAGCATAAATTCATACCCGTAATTAAGTCGGTTGAAGCCGAACGAACTGTTAAAGATGTCTGCCGGGAGACCGGTGCCTCTGAAGCTATTTACTCCAACAGGAAGTCCAAATAAGGCGGCATGAAAGCTTCTGATGTTAAAAAGATCATGGATTTTGATGAAGGGAACTAACGTCTCAAAAAGATGTTTGCCGACCTGAGCCTTGATAATCGGGTGCTAAAGTCGTTATCGAAAAAAACCTTAAAACGAGACTTTAAACATGAACTTGTCACATCTGATAACCACCTTCGGACTCAGTATCCGTCAGGCCTGCCGCAGTCTCAACCTGAGCAGAACGGTTTACCATTACCGTGCGGATATCATATGTAACGTCCCTGTTATCACCGCATTGCACACGGCGGCAGAACAGGAAATTTTCCGATACTTTTTCATGTTCCGCGGCGGCAGAGATACCTGTGGATCCACAAAAGGCTCTACCGTATTTACTGTCTGCTGAAGCTAAATTATCGCCTTAAGGGCAAATAATTGCTCCCGGTGCGTAATCCCTCGTCGCTGGCACTAAGGAAGCGCAGAATCAGAGCGGGTCTGTCAATTATATGCATGATGCCCTGATCTATAGTCGTCATGGTTTTAGCGTAGCAGTTCTTTTTGATATGGAACGCATCCTAAAAACCGGATGACAGTAAAAAAGGTTTTTTGATTTCTGATGAACTGACCGGGCACAGTAAAATAAAAAGCTGACTGTGCCCTTCCTTAATACTTGCTTTCGCACCCATCACCTGGCTCGGCCGATGTGACTCTGCGCGCGGCGTTTTGACGCGGCGCAGGAACCACACTTATTTACGGTCAGGCTTATCGCTCATTTTCTTGCGAGAAGTTAGCCAGTCACGGATGAAAATTATGGCCAGCAGAACAAGCCAACCAATCTGATAACTGTTTTCCAGCGTCAAAACGTACTCTCCTGAAGATATCCTTAAATCCCGGTATCGCTTCTCGTCTTGCCATAAAAGGAGACGGCATTCTTTATTAATGGCGCACCCGGTATCGCTGTCTGGGTACAGGATTTGTTTATCGGCTCAATTTGGTCATTCTTTATATGCCCGCGCCTGGATCGCGCTGCATTTTATAAATTCGGCAAGCGGAGAATAAAGGCGTGTTTAGAGAGATGATCTTCTGCTAAACCCATACGTTTTTTCCGCATTCAGGCTGAAGGTGCGTCGCAGGTATGCAAGGGGTTGTTGGTGTTGGGAAAGTGAGCGAAGAACATTTCCGGGCACCGCAGAACGGTGCCCTTCTCTTTGGCTTATCTGTCATGAATGGCAAACAGCAAAGCATTACGCTGGCGATTGATAGTGCATTTGCGGATAGCGTGAATACGCATGTTGCGTCGCGATTGCGCTTCCAGCCAGCGCGCCTTTCGCCGTTGAGACTGCCGCAGCATACGCCAGCGTCCAACTTCCGTTCTACTACGCCTCATTTCAACTACTCTTGACTTATAACAGAGCGGCCATTATAGCCCCTTCGCATCGCCAGACCAGCGCTTTTCTGTTTGAGGACGGCCCGGTTCTGCGTACACTCACTACGACGCGGATTTTAAAGGATTAATTAACTATGACAACCTTCTACACCGTGGTGAGTTGGCTGGTCGTTATAGGCTACTGGTTACTGATTGCAGGCGTGACGTTGCGCATCCTGATGAAGCGCCGTGCGGTTCCTTCCGCTATGGCGTGGTTGTTGGTTATCTACATTCTGCCGTTGGTCGGGATCATCGCCTATCTTTCTTTCGGCGAATTGCATCTGGGCAAGCGCCGGGCCGAGCGAGCGCAAGCGATGTGGCCTTCCACCGCCAAATGGCTTAACGACCTAAAAGCCTGCAAGCATATTTTTGCTGAAGAGAACAGCCCCGTCGCCGCCTCGCTGTTCCAGCTGTGTGAGCGCCGCCAGGGCATTGCGGGCGTCAAAGGCAACCAGCTACAGCTGTTGACCGACTCCGATGATGTCATGCAGGCGCTTATCCGCGATATCCAGCTCGCCCGGCACAATATTGAGATGGTTTTCTATATCTGGCAGCCAGGCGGTCTGGCGGATCAGGTAGCGGAGTCGCTAATGGCTGCGGCGCGGCGCGGCATACACTGCCGCCTGATGCTTGATTCCGCAGGCAGCGTTACCTTCTTTCGCAGCCCCTGGGCGGGCATGATGCGAAACGCGGGCGTGGAAGTGGTGGAGGCGCTTAAAGTTAACCTGATGCGTGTTTTTCTGCGCCGTATGGATTTACGCCAGCACCGCAAAATGGTCATGATCGATAATTACATCGCTTACACGGGCAGCATGAACCTGGTCGATCCGCGCTTTTTCAAACAGGACGCGGGCGTTGGCCAGTGGGTAGACTTAATGGCGCGCATGGAAGGTCCTGTGGCCACGGCCATGGGCGTGGTTTACTCGTGCGACTGGGAAATTGAAACCGGCAAGCGCATTCTGCCGCCGCCGCCGGATACGAATATCATGCCCTTCGAGCAGGCAAGCGGACATACCATTCACACTATCGCTTCCGGGCCTGGCTTCCCGGAAGATTTGATTCATCAGGCGTTGCTGACGGCGGTTTATGCTGCGCGTGAATATCTCATCATGACCACGCCCTATTTCGTGCCCAGCGATGATTTACTACACGCTATTTGTACCGCCGCGCAGCGCGGCGTCGATGTCAGCATCATTTTACCCCGCAAGAATGATTCGCTGCTGGTAGGCTGGGCGAGCCGCGCCTTTTTTACCGAGCTCCTTGCGGCGGGCGTGAAGATTTACCAGTTTGAAGGCGGTTTGCTGCATACCAAGAGCGTGCTGGTGGATGGCGAATTAAGCCTGGTGGGCACTGTGAATCTGGATATGCGCAGCCTGTGGCTCAATTTCGAGATTACACTGGTAATAGACGACGCTGGTTTTGGCGGCGATCTGGCGGCCGTGCAGGATGACTACATCTCCCGCTCGCGGCTGCTTGATGTGGCGCGCTGGAACAAAAGGCCGCTGTGGCAGCGCGTCGTGGAGCGACTGTTTTACTTCTTCAGTCCATTGCTGTAAAACGTGCGCAACGTTATTGAGTGGGGTATCACAATGGAAATGGATCTGAACAACCGTCTGACGGAAGACGAAACGCTTGAGCAGGCCTACGATATTTTTCTGGAGCTGGCGGGAGATAACCTCGACCCGGCGGATATCATCCTGTTTAACCTGCAATTTGAAGAGCGCGGCGGCGCAGAGTTGTTTGATCCTGCTGAGGACTGGAGCGAGCACGTCGATTTTGACTTAAACCCGGACTTCTTCTCGGAAGTGGTGATTGGCCTTGCTGATACCGACGGCGGCGAAATCAACGATATTTTCGCCCGCGTGCTGCTGTGCCGCGAAAAAGATCACAAAATTTGCCATATCCTCTGGCGTGAATAAGCGGCGCGGCCTGGCCGCGCTACCTCTCCCCAACCGGCGGCAACCGCTCGCCGCATGCTTTACAATACTTCGCTGTATCTTCATGCCCGGTTGCGTGACAGCCCGGGCATCGTCTTTTGTGGCGTTTGTTTTGTAAATCAGCCGTCATCTGCGACGTTAATATTCCCGTAGGGATGGCGATGACCGAATAGCCGATCAAAATCAGCGCCGAAGCGATAAGCCGTCCCGACGCGGTATGCGGCGTAATATCGCCGTAGCCTACCGTCGTCACCGTGACGACCGCCCAATAAACTGAGGTGCCAAGGGTCGTAAAGCCGCTGTCGGCGCCCTCAATGCCATACATCAGCGCGCCCGCCACGACCATGACGATGCCAATAAACGCGTAAAAGAGAATCAACTGATGGCGGGCATTTATGATGGCGCGCCAAATGCTGTCGAGCGCAGGCATAAAGCGCAGCAGCTTCAGAATACGCAGGACGCGAATAGCCCGCAGGGCGCGCCAGGCGAAAAAGTAACTGGAGGTGAACTCAGGCCACAGCCACATAATGTAAAGCGGCAACAGCGTAGCGAGATCGATAATCCCCCAGAAGCTGAAAACATAGCGCGCAGGCTGCGGCCAGGTAAAAACCCGCAGTAAATATTCCAGAGTAAACGCCAGGGTAAACGCCGTTTCGAGCAACACAAACAGCCGCCACTGGCTGTAGTTCAGATGATACTGGGTGCCGATGCCCGATTCGATAAACACCACTACTACGCTCAGCAAAGCGAGCAACCCGCAAAGCGCTTCGACATAACGCCCGCTGCGAGTGTGCTGATCAAACAAAACGCGCCAGAGCGCGCGGCGAAATGATAAATGCGTCCTTGTCATCTGTGGCCTCCGGAAGAAAAAAGGGCTGACATGATGTCAGCCCTTGCGCTTAAAGCGGGTCCACCTTCAGACAGGAGACCGCATGCCGGAAACTCCCTTCCAGTACCGGACGCGTTTTCGCGCACTCCGGCCCGGCCATCGGGCAACGGGTGCGGAACACGCAGCCCGAAGGGGGGTTAATCGGCGACGGAAGCTCGCCTTCCAGCAGCTGGATAGTCTTATTCTTCTCCAGATCCGGGTCCGGGATCGGCACCGCTGACATCAGCGCCCGCGTATACGGGTGCAGCGGGTTATTATATACCTCATCATAGGTGCCAAGCTCCACCGCATGTCCCAGATACATCACCAGAACGCGATCGGAGATATGTTTTACTACCGCCAGGTCGTGGGCGATAAAAATAAGCGACAGCCCCATTTCGCGCTGCAGTTTTTGCAGCAGATTGACCACCTGAGCCTGAATAGAAACATCCAACGCGGACACCGGTTCGTCACAGATAATCAGCTTCGGCTCCAGGATCAGCGCGCGGGCAATGCCGATACGCTGGCATTGCCCGCCGGAAAACTCGTGCGGATAACGGTTGACGAGGTTCGGCAGCAGCCCCACCTTCATCATCATCGCCTTCACGCGGTCGCGAACATCCTGACGCGGCATTGTCGGATAATAGGTGCGAAGCGGTTCGGCAATGATTTCGCCAATCGTCATTCGCGGGTTCAGGGAGGCCAGCGGGTCCTGGAAAATCATCTGAATATCGCTGCGAACATCGCGCCACTCTTGCGGCTTCATGCCGAGCAAATCCTTGCCAAGCCATGCCACCCGGCCGCTGGTGGCTTTCACCAGGCCAATGATGGCGCGCGCGAAGGTAGATTTCCCGCAGCCAGACTCCCCCACCACGCCCAGCGTTTCGCCTTCATAAAGACGCAGCGTAACGCCATCTACCGCTTTCAGGGTTTTTGGCGGCTGCCAGAACCACTGTTTGCCGTCTTTGATATCAAAGTGCACTTTCAGATCGGCAATTTCGAGCAACACTTTTTTCTCTTCAGCAACGGCGCTCATGCTAACTCCTCCACCGGCTTATAGCAGGCGCGTAAACGCCCTGGCGCGAACTCCATTAACGGCGGCGCGCTATTACAGATTTCCATCGCATGCGGGCAGCGAGGCTGGAACGGACACCCCTTCGGCAGCTTCAACAGGTTTGGCGGGTTGCCAGGAATGGTAAGCAGCGATTCCCCTTCCGCATCCAGGCGCGGCACCGCGTTCAGCAGGCCAATGGAGTAAGGATGCGCCGGATGATAGAAAACATCGCGTGCGCGGCCATATTCCATCGTGCGTCCGGCATACATCACCAGCACTTTATCGCAGATACCCGCCACAACGCCTAAGTCATGGGTAATCATGATAATCGCGGTGTTGAACTCACGCTTGAGTTCGTTAAGCAGCGTCATGATCTGCGCCTGAACGGTAACGTCGAGCGCGGTGGTCGGTTCGTCGGCAATCAGCAGTTTCGGGCGGCACAGCAGCGCCATCGCAATCATCACGCGCTGGCGCATACCGCCGGAAAACTCATGCGGATACATGCGCATGCGCTTACGCGCCTCCGGCATTTTTACTGCATCCAGCATGCGAACGGATTCTTCAAACGCTTCCGCTTTGCTCATGCTTTTATGCAGCATAAGCACTTCCATGAGTTGCTCGCCTACGCGCATGTAGGGGTTCAACGAGGTCATCGGATCCTGGAAAATCATGGAAATCTGTTCAGCGCGCAGCTGGTTCAGTGCTTTCTCCGGCAAATTAAGGATCTGTCTGCCATCAAACGTCGCCGAACCACCGATGCGGCCGTTGGCGGCAAGCAGCCCCATTAACGCGAACGCCGTCTGGGATTTGCCGGAGCCGGATTCCCCCACGATGCCCAGCGTTTCACCGGCGCGCAGGCTAAAGTTCAGGTCGTTAACCGCCGTGACATCGCCATCAGGCGTGGCGAACGTCACCCGCAAATCTTTCACTTCCAGCAGTGATGGCGTTTGCGTGCCGGCGCGGGTGATATCGGTAATTTCAATCGTGCTCATGGCGGCACTCCTTAACGATCTTTCGGGTCGAGGGCATCACGCAGGCCATCGCCGATAAAGTTAAAACAAAACAGGGTGACCACGAGGAATCCTGCCGGAAAGAGCAGCAGCCAGGGTGACACTTCCATGGAGTTGGCGCCGTCACTCAGCAGCGCCCCCCAGGAACTCAGCGGCTCCTGCGTGCCGAGGCCCAGGAAGCTCAGGAAGGACTCAAACAGGATCATGCTTGGCACCAGCAGCGAAGCGTAAACCACCACCACGCCCAGCACGTTTGGCACGATATGCCGAACCACAATGCTGGCGGTAGAAACCCCGCCTACCTGGGCTGCTTCGATAAACTCTTTGCGCTTAAGGCTGAGCGTCTGGCCGCGCACGATGCGCGCCATATCCAGCCAGGATACCATGCCGATGGCCACAAAGATGAGCAGGATGTTCTGACCAAAAAAGGTGACCAGCAGGATAACGAAGAACATGAACGGGAAGGAGTTCAGGATCTCCAGCAGGCGCATCATGACGGAATCCACTTTGCCGCCGAGGTAACCGGAAAGCGAACCGTAAAGCGTGCCGACGATGACCGCCACCAGCGCCGCCGCCACGCCCACCATCAGCGAAATGCGCCCGCCTATCGCCACACGCACCAGCAGATCGCGGCCGGAAGAGTCGGTACCGAACCAGTGGCCGGATTCGGTATCCGGCGGGCTCGACATCATTCCCCAGTCAGTATCGAAGTAGCTGAATTGTGAAAGCATCGGCGCGAGCGTGACGAACAACGCAATCAACGCCAGTACGACCAGGCTCGCGACCGCTGCGCGGTTATGCACAAAGCGACGACGCGCGTCCTGCCAGAGGCTGCGCCCTTCTACTTCCAGTTTTTCACTGAAGTTTTCCAGCGCCTCGCTGTTTTTCTTACTCAACATCATGGCGACTCCAGCGTCAGTAACGGATTTTCGGGTCGATGACGGCATAAAGCACATCGACAATGGCGTTAAAAAGGATGGTCAGCGCGCCGACCAGGATAGTCAGGCTCAGCACCAGCGAATAGTCGCGGTTCAGCGCTCCGTTAACGAAAAGCTGGCCGATACCCGGCAGACCATAGATAGTTTCGATAACCATCGAGCCGGTGATAATGCCGACAAACGCCGGGCCCATATACGAGAGCACCGGCAGCAGCGCCGGTTTCAGCGCATGACGCAGGATAATCCGACGCATCGGCAGCCCTTTCGCCCGCGCGGTGCGGATGAAGTTAGAGTGCAGCACTTCAATCATCGAACCGCGCGTAATACGCGCGATACTGGCGATATAGGCAAGGGAGAGCGCCACCATCGGCAGGATCATAAATTTTAACGCCCCGCCATTCCAGCCGCCGCCGGGAAGCCACTGCAGCGTGATGGCGAATATCATGACCAGTAGCGGGGCTACGACGAAACTCGGTATCACTACCCCGGTCATCGCAATGCCCATTACCGTGTAATCCCATTTGGTATTTTGTTTAAGCGCTGCAATCACGCCCGCCGTTACGCCCAGAATGACCGCCAGCAAAAAGGCCGCGGCGCCGAGTTTCGCGGAAACCGGAAACGAAGAGGCCACAAGATCGTTAACGGAATAATCTTTATATTTGAATGACGGCCCGAAATCTCCGTGAGCCAGCTGTTTCAGGTAACTGAAATACTGAGTCAGAATCGGATCGTTTAAATGGTATTTCGCCTCGATATTCGCCATGACTTCTGGCGGCAGCGCACGCTCGCCGGTAAAGGGGCTGCCCGGCGCCAGACGCATCATAAAGAAGGAAATAGTGATAAGAATAAAGAGTGTCGGAATCGCTTCCAGACAGCGACGTAGTATAAATTTCAACATTGCCCGTACCTTCTGGCATGTGCCTTTGAGTAAAGATGAAAAAGGAGCCTGCGCCAGACGGCTTTACGGCTCCAGGGCACAGTGGCGCGAGTGCAACTTTCTTATTCACGCGACGGCGTTTATTTCCGCCGCAGGTTATGCGGCGGAAAAGGTTACCGCTGCGAGAAGAGAAATTGTTTCGCCCCACGCATTGCCATTAGTGCTTGATAATATAAAGGTTCTTAACGTAGATATTATCCATCGGGTCTTTACCGGTATAACCACCCACCCACGGTTTCACCAGACGGGCGTTCACGTAGTAATAAACCGGCACGATCGCGGAGTCTTTATCAAGCTGTTCTTCCGCTTTCTGATAAAGCGCGGTGCGCTGCCCTTCATCCGTCACCTTCAGCGTATCGCCGATAATCTTATCGAACGCTTCGCTCTTATAGTGCGCGGTATTGTTTGAGCTGTCAGAGAGCATGGTGTTCAGGAAGGAAGTCGGTTCGTTGTAATCCGCACACCAGCCCGCACGCGCTACGTCGAAGTTGCCCTGATGACGGGTATCCAGGAAGGTTTTCCACTCCTGGTTTTCCAGCTTCACGTTCACGCCGAGGTTTTTCTTCCAGATGGAAGAGACGGCGATAGCCAGTTTCTTGTGCAGATCGGACGTGTTGTACAGCAGGTCGAACGTCAGCGGCTTATCCGCCGTGTAGCCTGCTTCCGCCAACAGCTTTTTCGCTTCCGCGTTACGCTGTTCCTGGGTCATTTTGAACCAGGCGGGTTCGGTCAGCTTCGCGCCGTCGGTATAAGGCGGGGTGTAGCTATAAGCTGGCAGGTCGCCCTGGTTTTTCACTTTGTTAACAATGATATCGCGATCCAGGCCCAGTTTCAGCGCGGCGCGAACGCGCGGATCGTTAAATGGCGGCTTCTGGTTGTTGATTTCGTAGTAGTAGGTGCACAGGTACGGGTCAACGTGCACCTCTTTAGGGATCTCTTTTTTCAGCTTCTGGAAGAGTTCGATCGGCATGTTGTTATAAGTCATGTCGATTTCGCCGCTGCGGTAGCGGTTTACGTCTGTCACTTCAGAAGAGATAGGCAGGTAAGTAACCTGGTTGATAACCGTTTTCGCGTTATCCCAGTAATTGGTGTTGCGCTCGAGCACGATGCGCTCGTTCACTACCCAATCTTTGAGCTTATAAGCGCCGTTCGAAACGATATTGGCAGGCTGCGTCCATTTTTCGCCAAATTTCTCTACAACGGCTTTAGGTACCGGCGACATCGAGGAGTGCACCAGCAGCTTATAGAAGTAAGGAACCGGTTCGGTCAGAGTGACTTCGAGAGTATTATCATCGATCGCTTTAACGCCAAGTTCAGTCGGCTTCTTTTTACCAGCGATGATGTCGTCGATATTCGCGATATGACCATATTGCAGGTAGCTTTCATAAGGTGAAGCCGTGTTCGGATCGGCCAGACGCTGCCAGCTGTACACGAAATCTTGCGCCGTTACCGGTTCGCCGTTGGACCACTTCGCATCTTTACGCAGATGGAACGTCCAGACTTTGAAATCTTTATTTTCCCACTTTTCCGCCACGCCCGCGCTCGGGTGCCCGTCCACATCAGTCACCAGCAGGCCTTCAAACAGGTCGCGGTTGATATTGGATTCCGGCACGCCTTCAATTTTGTGCGGATCGAGGGATTGCACTTCAGAACCATTGTTGCGCACCAGCGTTTGTTTTTCCGCCAGTTGCACACCTGCAGGCACATTCGCAGCCATTGCGTTAACCGCGATTAGCGCAGAAAGAATTCCCGCCGCTACCAGACTTTTTTTTGTGATGATGGTCATTGTGATAATACTCCAATCATTATAATTACTGGCCCTGAAGCCAGCCTCTTGCTGCCCTTTTGGGCGCCTGTACAGCGCAGGAGCGATTTGCCGCTGTCAGGTTTTTCTTTTTTTTACTGCTTGCTATCACCGACTTTATTTATAACGACCACTCGTACGGCGGTCTTTACGTCGATTCCTGGCTTCTCTTCCCCTGTCTGAAGAGAAGCGAGAGGATGGCGAACCTGCCGCCCGAAAACGCTTTCAGACAAAAAGCATTCTCATTAACTAATAATTTGCAGCCGAATGTTTTGGCCGGAAGGTATCAAAAGCGACAATCCTGCGCCAATAGAATTTACAAATTTGTTAAGCATTTCTCTTTTAGAGAGGCCAAAAACGATATTTAGCGCTACTCCAGGAGAAGTTAAATCTCGATAAAAACATTAACAATCAATGCGTTACGCTTATAAAATGGGCTTGCGGTTACGCATTTTGAACCCCGTCACACAAAATCACATAAAATTAACATTTGTCTATTTTTTAGCACATTCATCTGCTTTGCGAATGAAATTACTAATAACATTTCAGTTATCCGTCAGCAAGAACAAGAGTATGGTGTGAGAAAAATAACAAACCTTTTGCTCTCTTTCTGCACGCCGGCTAACAACAGCTGTTAGCAACGTATTGATTTTAAATAACTAAGCTGATGCATTCTTTTTTGCTATGACAATGTTGCATTTGGTCGCATACAAGACGAAATGCTAATGAAGTCGCAAAAAAAAGCGGAGCCGGAGCTCCGCTTTTTCAAATGAAAGCGATTTAATTAAGCAAACCTGGAAAGATAGCTTTCAGACCCGTCACAATAAACTCGATGCCAAGGGCCATTAGCAATAGCCCCATAATACGCGTTATCACGTTAATGCCGGTCTGACCCAGTAAGCGCACAAGCCACGGAGCAAGACGGAAAACGCCCCAACAGCAGAGGGCAAAAACAGCAATAGCCAGTGAAAATCCCACCATATAACCCAGGCTGTGGTAACGCGTTCCCCAGACGATGGTTGAACTTATCGCGCCCGGTCCCGCCATCAAAGGAAGCGCCAGCGGCACTACGCCCACGCTTTCACGAATTGCGGTTTCTGATTTCTCTTGTTTGTTTTGCTTATCCTCACCCAGCTTGCCGCTAATCATCGACATAGCGATAGTGACAACCAGTATGCCGCCCGCGATACGGAAGGAATCTATAGAAATACCGAACAATTGCAGGATGGCATCGCCCAGAAAAAGCGACGTCCACAGAATGATGGCGACAGAGAGGTTGGCAGTAAGGTTCGTCTTATTACGGGCCACCGCGGTTTGGTAACTGGTCATGCTAATAAAGACGGGGATAATCCCAACCGGGTTAACCAGCGCAAAGAGCCCGATAAAGAACTTAAAGTAGGTTGGCATATCTAAGAAAGAGTGGGCCACAAGAACTCCAGAAATGAGCCATGCAAAAGACTCGCGTAATGTAAAGGAAAAGGCCCACGTACGCTACGCTGATCCGCAGGGCAATATTCTTCTTATTCCTTTTTCAGGAAAACGAACCGCTCTTGTTATTTATTTGTTGTAATTATGGTAACGTAATTTATATACGCTGTAGCTAAGCTATTACACAATGCTGTAATACTGAAATATGGCCTGCTGAAAGGAGTCAGCATGGATATAAATTGATCCTGATCACGTTTTGCCTACTCAGAAGTGAGTAACCTGATTACGCCGCCAGGGAATAACAGCGAGCTTCAGGGCTGTGAGGGTAAGGCTCTTTTAGTAAATCAGCGTGGTGTCATTAGCTATTGCGTTGTCACATCCTGTCTGTTACGCGTGCTGTTTGGTCTAGCTTTATAAGTGATTCAAACAGCTGGTTTACTAAAAGAGTTTAACATTATCAGGAGAGCATTATGGCCGTTACTAATGTCGCTGAACTTAACGCCCTCGTCGAGCGCGTAAAAAAAGCCCAGCGTGAATACGCCAACTTTACTCAAGAACAGGTCGATAAAATCTTCCGCGCAGCCGCTCTGGCCGCCGCAGATGCTCGCATCCCCCTCGCTAAAATGGCCGTTGCCGAATCTGGTATGGGTATCGTCGAAGATAAAGTGATTAAAAACCACTTCGCTTCTGAATATATCTACAACGCCTACAAAGACGAGAAAACCTGCGGCATCCTGGAAGAAGACGATACCTTCGGCACTATCACTATCGCCGAACCCACTGGCATCATCTGCGGTATCGTTCCGACGACTAACCCGACATCCACCGCAATTTTTAAAGCGCTCATTAGCCTTAAAACACGCAACGCTATCATTTTCTCTCCGCACCCGCGTGCGAAAAACGCCACCAATAAAGCAGCTGATATCGTGCTTCAGGCCGCAATTGCTGCTGGTGCGCCAAAAGACATTATCGGTTGGATCGACGAACCTTCAGTTGAGCTGTCTAATCAGCTGATGCATCACCCGGATATCAACCTTATCCTCGCCACTGGCGGTCCGGGTATGGTGAAAGCCGCATACAGCTCAGGTAAACCGGCAATTGGCGTAGGCGCAGGCAACACGCCAGTCGTTATCGACGAAACCGCCGATATCAAACGTGCCGTGGCGTCCATCCTGATGTCCAAAACCTTCGATAACGGCGTTATCTGCGCATCTGAACAATCCGTTGTCGTTGTTGATTCTGTGTATGACGCTGTGCGCGAACGTTTCGCCACCCATGGCGGCTATCTGCTTCAGGGCAAAGAACTGAAAGCCGTTCAGGATATCATCCTGAAAAATGGCGGCCTGAACGCGGCTATCGTAGGCCAGCCTGCGACCAAAATCGCTGAAATGGCAGGCATCAGCGTACCGGCTGGCACCAAGATTCTGATCGGCGAAGTAACTCTCGTGGATGAAAGCGAACCGTTCGCACACGAGAAACTTTCCCCGACTCTCGCCATGTACCGCGCAAGAGACTTCGAAGACGCGGTAGTGAAAGCGGAAAAACTGGTTGCAATGGGCGGTATCGGTCATACCTCCTGCCTGTACACCGACCAGGATAACCAGCCGCAACGTGTCGCGCACTTTGGTCAAATGATGAAAACCGCGCGCATCCTCATCAATACCCCGGCGTCGCAGGGCGGTATCGGTGACCTTTATAACTTCAAACTGGCGCCTTCTTTGACGCTGGGTTGCGGTTCCTGGGGCGGTAACTCCATCTCTGAAAACGTGGGTCCGAAGCACCTGATCAACAAGAAAACCGTTGCCAAGCGAGCTGAGAACATGTTGTGGCATAAACTTCCGAAATCTATCTACTTCCGCCGCGGCTCTCTGCCTATCGCGCTGGATGAAGTGATTACTGATGGTCACAAACGCGCCATGATCGTGACTGACCGCTTCCTGTTCAACAATGGTTACGCTGATCAGATAACCTCCGTGCTGAAAGCAGCAGGCGTCGAAACCGAAGTATTCTTTGAAGTTGAAGCGGATCCGACCCTGAGCGTTGTTCGTAAAGGCGCTGAACTGGCTAATTCCTTCAAGCCGGACGTTATCATCGCACTGGGTGGCGGTTCTCCGATGGACGCCGCGAAGATCATGTGGGTCATGTATGAGCATCCGGAAACCCATTTCGAAGAACTGGCGCTGCGCTTTATGGATATCCGTAAACGTATCTACAAATTCCCGAAAATGGGCGTGAAAGCGAAAATGATCGCCGTCACCACCACTTCCGGTACCGGTTCTGAAGTGACTCCGTTCGCCGTGGTTACTGATGACGCAACTGGTCAGAAATATCCGCTGGCAGACTACGCGCTGACCCCAGACATGGCGATCGTCGACGCAAACCTGGTCATGGATATGCCGAAGTCACTCTGCGCGTTCGGTGGTCTGGATGCGGTAACTCATGCCCTGGAAGCTTATGTCTCTGTTCTGGCAAGCGAGTTTTCCGATGGTCAGGCTCTGCAGGCGCTGAAACTGCTGAAAGAAAACCTGCCGGCTTCTTACCATGAAGGCGCTAAAAACCCGGTTGCACGTGAGCGTGTTCACAGCGCCGCGACTATTGCGGGTATCGCCTTTGCGAACGCCTTCCTCGGCGTGTGCCACTCTATGGCGCACAAACTGGGTTCGCAGTTCCATATCCCGCACGGTCTGGCCAACGCCCTGCTGATTTCCAACGTTATCCGCTATAACGCGAACGATAACCCGACGAAGCAGACTGCATTCAGCCAGTACGACCGTCCGCAGGCGCGCCGCCGTTATGCCGAGATTGCTGACCACCTCGGTCTTTCTGCGCCGGGCGACCGCACCGCAGCGAAAATTGAAAAGCTGCTGGTATGGCTGGACAGCATTAAAGCTGAACTGGGCATTCCTAAGTCTATCCGTGAAGCGGGCGTGCAGGAAGCGGACTTCCTGGCGCATGTTGATAAGCTGTCTGAAGACGCCTTTGACGATCAGTGTACCGGTGCTAACCCGCGCTATCCGCTGATTTCCGAGCTGAAACAGATTCTGCTGGATAGCTTCTATGGCCGCGAATACACCGAAGGCGGTGCAGCAGCTGCTAAAGAAGTCGCTCAGGTAGTAAAAGCTGACAAGAAAGCGAAAAAACCTGCCTGACAGGTACTAATCGCTGATAAAAAACCCGCCTGATGGCGGGTTTTTTTATTATGAAATTCAGAGTAACTGTAGAACTGGCATGGGCGCATTTTAAAGGCCATAGCAGCGGTTTCTCTACGTCTCCTACCTCCCCTATGACGAGCCCTCTTTTCGCTGCTGTACGGCCTGTAAAGAGCCTTTTGCAAGCGCTTCTTTATAATGTTTCCGGCAAACGGAGACATAGCGTTCGTTACCGCCGATAACGACCTGCTCCCCTTCATTATAAGGCTGTCCGTTTTGATCCAGCCGCAGCACCATGCTCGCTTTGCGTCCGCAGAAGCAGATAGTTTTCAGTTCGACCAGCTTATCGGACCAGGCCAGTAAATATTGGCTGCCGATAAATAGCTCGCCGCGAAAATCCGTACGCAACCCGTAACAAAGCACCGGAATATCTAACTCGTCCACTACGCCGGCAAGTTCATAAACCTGCTGACGCGTCAGGAACTGGCTTTCGTCCACCAGCACGCAATGTACTGGCTTACGCTCATGTTCTTCGCGAATGTCCGTAAATAACGATGTGCTCTGATTAAAAAGTTTTGCAGGCGATGAGAGACCGATGCGTGAACTCACTTTCCCGGCGCCGAAGCGATCGTCGATTTCCGCCGTATAGACGACCGTTCGCATCCCTCTTTCCTGGTAGTTATAGGAAGACTGAAGCAAAGCGGTAGATTTACCCGCGTTCATTGCAGAATAGTAAAAATAAAGTTGCGCCATTGGCGGCAAGCCCCATGGTATGAAACGGAATAGGCGTGATTGTACCATAACCTGCCAGTACCGCATGCCTGCTGGCGCTGCGTTAATCCCCGAAGCGCATTTAGCGTCAGAGTGCTTTATATTTACCCGCACGGTAATAATGCATTTACGACCATATAAGCGAACCAGTAAATAGCGGCTGCTATTATTAACCCTGGTTAACTAACCCCTTATCCAGACTGATAAAATTACTGAAAAATAAAAGAATAATGGCCCTCACGCGGGCAGTATCGGAGTTCATGCGAAAGAATGATATTTATACAGCCGCCCCTAACCGCGTTATAAAACGTTGCTTATGTTTCTTCTCTTTTCCTCTATAAAATCGTTGTCGCGCCCGCAATAAGCCCGCTTTTTTTGTACGGTTCTTAAAGGTAGATTTAACTTTGCTTTTTTTAATAACGTCCAAAATAAGCCGATATTTTGAATTCCTTACATTCTCACCTATTGCAGAAGTGAAATTAAGGCTCTATTATTAGGTCAACAAACCACCCCCAATATAAGTTTGAGATTACTACAATGAGCGAAGCACTTAAAATTCTGAACAACATCCGTACTCTTCGTGCGCAGGCAAGAGAATGCACCCTTGAAACGCTTGAAGAAATGCTGGAAAAATTAGAAGTTGTTGTGAATGAGCGCCGCGAAGAAGAAAGCGCTGCAGCAGCTGAAATCGAAGAGCGTACTCGTAAATTACAGCAGTATCGTGAAATGTTGATCGCGGATGGTATCGACCCGAACGAATTGCTGAACAGCATGTCTGCTGCTAAAACTGGCACTAAAGCCAAACGCGCTGCTCGCCCGGCAAAATATAGCTACATTGATGAAAACGGCGAAAGCAAAACCTGGACTGGCCAGGGTCGTACGCCGGCAGTTATCAAAAAAGCTATTGATGAAGGCAAACAGCTGGACGATTTCCTGATTAAAGACTAATACGCTTTAATAAAAAAACCCGCTTCGGCGGGTTTTTTGTTTTAAAGGGGATGAAACATAATCAACCAGCGACCTGATAAAACGCCTTATACCACTCTACAAAGCGCTTAACGCCCTCTTCTACTAAGGTATGCGGCTTAAAGCCAATCGCGTCATACAGGGCCGTTGTGTCCGCGCTGGTTTCAAGCACATCGCCCGGCTGTATCGGCATCATGTTTTTCTGCGCTTCTTTACCCAGCGCTTTTTCAAGCGCAGAAATATAATCCATCAGCTCGACAGGAGAGCTGTTGCCAATATTATATACACGATACGGAGCGGAGCTGGTGGCCGGCGATCCGGTTTCCACAGTCCACTTCGGGTCCGCCTGTGGAATAACGTCCTGCAAACGGACAATCGCCTCGGCAATATCATCGATATAAGTAAAATCACGACGCATTTTGCCATGGTTATAAACATCGATTCGCTTATCTTCCACGATCGCTTTCGTAAATTTAAATAACGCCATATCCGGGCGGCCCCAGGGACCATAAACTGTAAAAAAGCGTAACCCGGTGGTCGGCAAACCATAAAGATGGGAGTAGGTATGCGACATCAATTCATTGGCTTTTTTCGTCGCCGCGTATAAAGAAACGGGATGATCGACACTGTCATCGGTTGAAAACGGCATTTTACGGTTCAGGCCATAAACGGAACTGGAAGACGCGTATAATAAATGCTCAACCTGATGATGACGGCACCCCTCAAGCACATTCAAATGCCCTACCAGATTTGCGTCCGCATAAGCATGCGGGTTTTCCAGGGAATAACGAACGCCAGCCTGGGCGGCAAGATGAATAACGCGTTGAGGTTTTTCTGAAGCAAATAAATCCGCCATTCCCTGACGGTCGGCAAGGTCAAGCTTTTGAAAACGGAAATTGGGGTGATTTTCTATAAGGTTAAGGCGAGCGTATTTGAGGTTGACATCATAATAGTCATTCAGGTTATCGATACCGATAACCTGGTGACCGGCTGCCAGCAGACGCTCGCTGACGTGAAAACCAATAAAGCCTGCTGCGCCGGTTACCAGAAATTTCATACAACCCTCATTTATTATGCAATGTTAATGGATGCTCCGCGGCCGATTGCATAATAAACAAAGCCGCGTTTGCTGAGCCTGCCTGGATCATACAGGTTACGACCATCAAAGATAACCGGCTGTTTAAGGGAATTTTTAATGATGTCAAAGTCCGGCGCGCGGAAAGCCTGCCACTCGGTACAGATAACTAGCGCATCTGCCCCATGCAACGCGGCCTCTTTGGTGCCCATCAAACGCAGGTCGTCACGGTGGCCATAAATGCGCTGCGTTTCATCCATCGCTTCCGGATCGTAGGCCTGAACCGTCGCTCCACGCTTCCAGAGTTCCTCCATCAGTACACGGCTTGACGCTTCACGCATATCGTCAGTGTTGGGTTTAAAGGAAAGCCCCCACAGCGCGAACGTTTTACCGCTTAGATCTTCGCCGAAATGACGACGAATGAACTCTGGCAGCTTCTGCTTTTGATCGTGGTTAACGTCTTCTACGGCTTTAAGCAGACGCGGCACATAGCCAATCTGTTCGGAGGTACGGATTAACGCCTGTACATCTTTCGGGAAGCAGGAACCGCCGTAACCACAGCCAGGGTAGATAAAGTGATAGCCGATACGCGAGTCTGAACCGATGCCCTGCCGCACTTTTTCGATATCCGCGCCCAGACGCTCCGCCAGGTTCGAAATCTCGTTCATAAAGCTTATCTTCGTGGCCAACATGCAGTTGGCGGCATACTTGGTCAGCTCCGCGCTGCGGATATCCATCAGGATCATGCGGTCATGATTGCGGTTAAACGGCTCATAGAGCTCACGCAGCAGCTCAACGACATCGTCGTTATCCGTCCCCACCACGATGCGCTCAGGACGCATACAATCCGATACCGCCGCCCCTTCTTTCAGGAATTCCGGGTTGGAAACCACATCAAAGGGGATATCCACGCCGCGCGCCTGCAGCGTTTCGCTCATCACTTTACGGACTTTGTCCGCCGTGCCCACCGGCACGGTTGATTTATCCAGCACCACTTTGTGGCTGGTCATATGCTGAGCGATAGTCCGCGCCACAGCGGTGACATATTTCAGATCCGCAGAGCCGTCTTCATCCGGCGGGGTGCCGACTGCGATAAACTGCATTACGCCATGCTCAACGCCTTCCTGCGCGTTCGTGCTGAAGTGCAGCCGCCCCTCTTCATAATTTTTCTTCACAAGCGGGGTCAGACCCGGTTCATAAATCGGGATGACGCCTTTTTTCAGGTTCTCGACTTTATTTTCATCAACGTCGATACACATGACATCGTGGCCGACTTCCGCCAGCACCGCGGCCTGAACCAGACCGACGTAGCCAATACCAAAAACGGTTACTTTCATTGCCTTGTCCTGCCTGAATAGGTTACTTCTTATCGCCCACAGTTTCGTTCAGCCAGGCTTTAAATTCCTCACCGAGCGTGTTGTGGCGAATCCCATATTCTACGAACGCCTGCATGTAACCGAGTTTGTTGCCGCAGTCGTGGCTCTTGCCTTTCATGTGGTAGGCTTCCACTGTCTCTTTATCCATCAGCATAGCGATGGAGTCGGTGAGCTGGATTTCATCACCCGCTCCCGGAGGCGTTTTGGCCAGCAGCGGCCAAATATCGGCGCTGAGCACATAGCGGCCTACTACAGCCAGGTTGGACGGCGCGACGTTCGCCTTCGGTTTTTCAACGATGCCGACCATCGGCACGCTGTCGCCAGGCTGCAGCGCAACGCCTTTACAATCGACCACGCCATACGCGGTAACATCTTCTACAGGCTCAACCATGATCTGGCTGTTGCCGGTTTCATCGAAGCGCTTAATCATCTCAGCCAGGTTTTCCTGGGAGAGATCAGATTCAAACTCATCCAGAATGACGTCCGGCAGAATAACGGCGACCGGCTCGTCACCGACAACCGGGTGCGCGCACATCACAGCGTGGCCGAGGCCTTTCGCCAGGCCCTGACGAACCTGCATGATGGTGACATGCGGCGGGCAGATAGATTGCACTTCTTCCAGCAGCTGGCGCTTGACGCGTTTTTCCAGCATGGCTTCAAGTTCAAAACTGGTGTCGAAATGGTTTTCGATAGAGTTTTTGGAGGAGTGAGTGACCAGAACAATCTCAGTAATGCCAGCGGCGATACATTCGTTAACGACATACTGAATTAACGGCTTATCAACCAGCGGCAGCATCTCTTTTGGAATCGCCTTAGTGGCCGGCAACATCCTGGTCCCTAATCCCGCAACCGGGATTACTGCTTTTCTTACTTTCGAATTAATGGCAGCCATTGAATATTCTCCTGGACTGTTCAAGTTTGACACTTGTTCGTCAATTAAAAACGCGTTCGAGTATATCAGCATAGATTTGTATTAAGCGGCTGAATACGCGGTGCCCCGGCACTTTAGGACTAATACGAAGAAAACCAACGTGATATTAGCACCAGCAAAGAGCGTGCGGATAAAGCTATCTTGCTTTATCCCCGCCGAACGCTCATTCCGCAGACAACATCAGCCTTAAACGGCCGCCAGCGCCCCAAATCTGACACTGCCAGGATTCGCAACGCTGACTAATTTGATTTAAGTAAGTATTACCCAGCGTACCTAAAGGCACACCACTACTTACCTGAATTTGATGGTCGCCAGTATTTAACGTCGCGTTAAGACCAGCGGAAACCAGAATAAGATTTTTTAAACCGCTGTGGTAATACCCAACCATAAGCGGAAATTGTCCTACCAGATTTGCCTGGCGTAACAATTGGTTAACTTGTTTAAGTAAATTCCCCAGCTCGGGCAGGCGCTGTCGCTGCTGCGAAAGCTGCTCCTGTAATAACCCGTTAAAAAGCGCGCGTAAAAGCAACGCCGCCAATACGCCGTTATCGCCAGCACGGGTGACGTCGAGACAGTAAAAGGCGAGATCTTGCTCAGAAAGGGGGGCAATATCCAACACCAGGCCCGGCTCATCGGCAGAGACCAGCTGGCGATAATTAATGCGACAGTGAGATATGACCTGCTGAACCGGGGGTTGCAGCTCCTGCAGCAGCTTTGCCGCCGCCTGCGGGTTGTTCACCAGCGCGTCCCAGTCCTGGAACAAGCGCTCTTCTTCCTCTACGCGCGAGTTAAACATGTTCGGGTAAAGGCAGGCGAACACGGTTTCACGCAGGCGGTTTAAATCTTTAACTGGCTTTAGCAAGACATCCTGTACGCCAAGACGCAGCGCCTTAGCGATATCCGCCATGTTTTCCGTAGCGGAAATAACAAGAATCGGCGTTTGAACCCCTTCGTTGCGGATATGCTCCACCAGTTGCAACCCATTCATACGGGGCATTTCCAGATCGCAAATCAGCAAATCCGGTGTCTGTTGGGCCATTTTTTCCAGCGCTTCTATCCCATCCCACGCAACGGCGGTTTCCGCGCCCATTCCCGTGAGCCAGGCATCCAGCATTGAGCGGAAAACGGGTTCGTCTTCGACGATAAGGATCTGTTTTCCGGCTAAAGGTTGCGTCATCTTCTTCCCCCTGACAAATGACAACTTAATAGTGGCATGTTCAAGCGACTGCTGCCTGTCAGAATCGCCTGAAGAATGCTCGCTCTGGGGGAACTCTGTTTACATTGCGCCCGGTAAAAAGCGTGATAAATGATAAAAGTCCAGTAAGCGGGACATAATTTGCACAAAATAAAAACCACATTATCAATATATTCTTTGCGATAGTGCCTGGCTGTGTGTAACGCCGTTACGATCAAAAAGACCCCGGCCATGGATAGCATTCTAAAAAAACCTAAAATTGTGACGATGTCCAGCAGGGCGTTAATAATGGTGGATTTTTCTTCCCGAATCAGCCCTTCTGTTTGCTCTTTCATTACGCCTCGGTTGAAGTCCCCGGTATGACATCCCGTGGCGTCATCGCCACTGCTCGGTTAACATAATGCCGCCGTGGCGTCGAAACGCCGTTACTGTTTATTCAAGGAGCAACTTTGTCGCAACTTTGTCCTTGTGGCAGCGCACAGGAGTATAGCCTATGTTGCCAGCCTTATCTGTCTGGCGACAAGGCCGCGCCCGTTCCGTCACATCTCATGCGGTCTCGCTATTGCGCTTTTGTGATGAAAGACGCGAATTATCTTGTCGATACGTGGCATCCAGCGTGTCAGGCCAACGCCTTTCGGGCTGATATCGAGGCAGGCTTTGCCCATACTGAATGGCTGGGGCTGACTATTTTTGAAGAGGCGCCGGGGCAAAATGAAGAAGAAGGCTTCGTGAGTTTTGTCGCGCGCTATAGCGAGCAGGGCAAACCTGGCGCTATCATTGAACGTTCCCGGTTCTTAAAAGAGCACGGACGCTGGTATTATATTGACGGCGTTCGTCCGGTAATTGGTCGTAACGACCCCTGCCCCTGTGGTTCCGGTAAAAAATTTAAAAAGTGTTGCGGGCAATAAACCGCCTTTTGACAACGCTGAATGACAAACACTCAACAGGATCTTCCCTGCAATGCAAGCATTACAACGCAAAGTACTTCGCACTATTTGTCCCGATCAGAAAGGCCTGATCGCACGTATTACCAATATTTGCTACAAGCACGAACTGAATATCGTCCAGAACAATGAGTTTGTCGATCACCGCACCGGCCGCTTTTTTATGCGTACCGAACTGGAAGGTATCTTCAACGATGCGACGTTGCTTGCCGATCTTGATAGCGCGCTGCCGGAAGGTTCCGTACGCGAACTCAACCCGGCTGGACGCCGCCGTATCGTCATTCTCGTCACCAAAGAAGCGCACTGCCTGGGCGACCTGCTGATGAAAGCCAACTATGGCGGGCTGGATGTCGAGATCGCTGCGGTTATCGGCAACCACGAAACGCTGCGTTCGCTTGTTGAGCGCTTTGATATTCCATTCCAGTTGGTAAGCCATGAAGGTTTAACGCGCGAAGAGCACGATCAACTGATGGCGCAGGCCATTGAGCATTACGAACCGGATTACGTTGTGCTGGCGAAATATATGCGCGTGCTGACGCCTGATTTCGTTGCCCGTTTTCCGAACAAAATTATTAATATTCACCACTCGTTCCTGCCAGCCTTTATTGGCGCGCGTCCTTACCATCAGGCTTATGAGCGCGGCGTAAAGATTATCGGTGCGACTGCGCATTACGTGAACGACAATCTGGATGAAGGCCCGATCATCATGCAGGATGTGATTCACGTTGATCATAACTACACCGCTGAAGATATGATGCGCGCCGGGCGCGATGTTGAGAAAAATGTCCTCAGCCGCGCGCTTTATCAGGTTCTTGCCCAGCGCGTGTTCGTTTATGGCAACCGGACGATTATCCTGTAATACGGGTAAAATGAATTGCTTAGCTTTAAAGCGTTACGTGTAAAAAGTACGCAAACGATACATTTCTCATAACGTAAGGTTCAACCACAGCGATGTGGTTAACCTGATAAGCCGCTGGCTTATCATTCAGACAATATGAATACCCCTCTCTTATATCAAGCTTCCCTCTACCATCACCCTTCACTTTCCATGCGCCATTTACGCGGGGAAGGATGAGAACCTTCGACTAAGGTTCGGGTCGAGCAGAGCGAGACAACGTTGCCGCAGGCAACGGCCCGCAGGGCGAGGCGCGAAGCGCCGAGTAATCCTTCCCCCACCACCATCTCTTCAGATAAAAATCACCTTTAACCAAATCGACTGCCTCCCATATCGCTTCTGCGCGGGGAAGGATGAGAACCTTCGACTAAGGTTCGGGTCGAGCGAAGCGAGACAACGTTGCCGCAGGCAACGGCCCGCAGGGCGAGGCGCGAAGCGCTGCCCGCTGTTTAAGTTAACCCGTATTTACCCCCTCAAAGCGGCGGCAATCTTCTCTTTACCGGGGAACTCTTCACAATAGAGGTGTTCGACTGCGCGTAATCCGCCAGGCCATCGAGCAGGTCGTCAAGCTGGCCGATGGAGTGAAACGCCAGCCGCATCACAAAACAATCCTCACCCGTGACCTTGTCGCACTCAATACATTCCGGCATCGCCTGAATCATCTTTTCGACTTTATGCAACATGCCCGGCAGCGGCTTAACGCGCACCAGCGCCTGCATCCCGTAACCCACCGCCGGAAGGTTTACCCGCGCGCCATAACCTTCAATGATGCCGCGCTCCTCCAGCCGTCGGATACGCTCCGCCGTGCTGGGCGAAGAAAGCCCGATTTTGCCGCTCAGCACTTTCAGCGACAACCTGGCGTCTTCTGTCAGATAAGCCAGAATCTGCCGGTCAGTGTTATCCAGAAAGTAATTTTCCATATAAACCTCATAAAAAAAGGCAAAAGACACATCGCTCCTGATTAATTCTATACCGCATCTGGCAGGAAACGTCGAAAATAGACCAACACAAAAGGAGGGCAACATGAGCAACGACTACAAGACCGGCGTCTGGCAAATGACGGCCGCCATGCTGATTTCAGGCTCAATCGGCGTTTTTGTGCTGCTGAGCGGGCAACCCGTGACGGATGTGGTGTTCTGGCGCTGCCTGGTCGGCACCCTCACCCTCTTTATCCTGACGCGCCTTAGCGGCGACTGGCGCAGCCATCTTACTTTGAAGGTCATCGTTGTCGCCGCGCTGGGCGGCGTGGCGCTGGTGCTTAACTGGCTGCTGCTGTTTGCCGCCTACTCCCGTCTTTCCATTGGCCTCGCCACGCTGGTTTACAACACGCAGCCGCTGATGCTGGTGCTGATGAGCATGCTTTTCCTGGGCGAGAAAGTCACGCGGGCGAAATGGTATTGGCTGCTGGCCGCGTTTGGCGGAATGGCGCTGGTGCTGGCGGGCCAGTTGACGGGGTCGCATCATGACGGCTGGCTGTTGGGTATCGCCATGGCGCTTGGCGCTGCGTTCTTTTACGCCCTTACCGCCCTCATCACCCGTCGGCTAAAAGGGGTGCCGCCTCAGCAAATCGCGCTGGTGCAAGTGAGCGTGAGCGTGCTGATGCTGCTGCCTGTCTCGCATTTCAGCCTCTCGCCAACGCCGTTTCAGTGGAGTATTTTGGTTCTGCTTGGCGTGTTACACACCGGGGTCATGTATCAACTGCTTTACGGCGCAATACAAAAGCTGCCGACGCCGGTGACCGGATCCCTTTCATTTATTTATCCGCTGGTGGCGATTGCCGCGGATCAGTGGGTCTTCGGGCATAGTCTGAGCCTGCACCAGCTGGCAGGCGGCGCGCTGATCCTCCTTGCCGCGGCGGGGAATAATCTGGGCTGGGGAGAAAAGGCAACAGCGCCTGCGCAAGCGGCGAGTCGTTAACGCCCTTTCCCCAACGGCCTCCCTGCGATAGTCAGCAAAAACGAAATCCGTACGCTCCCCGAGGGAGAAAAATTCTCCACCATTTCGCCAATAAAAAACCCGGCGTCAGCCGGGTTTGTCATATCGCCTGCTATTCAGCGGCGTGCGCGCACCACCTGGTATCTGCGCGTCAGGTATTCCACCGGCGCGCTCCACACATGCACCAGGCGGGTGAACGGGAAAAGCAGGAACAGCGTCATGCCAAGCACAAGGTGAACGCGGAAGATAAACGCCACGCCGTCAAGCTGCTCCGCCGCGCCGCTGCGGAAGGTCACGATGTGTTGCGCCCACCCCACCAGCTTCATCATCTCACTGCCGTCCATATGCTGCGCAGAGAACGGAATAGTCAACAGTCCCAGCGTACACTGCGCCATCAGCAGCGCCAGGATCAGGATATCAGCGCCGGTCGATGTCGCACGCACACGTGGGTTAAACAGGCGACGCTTAAGCAGCAGCAGCCCACCCACCAGCGTCAGCACGCCGCAGATGCCGCCTGCGACCATCGCCAGCTGTTGCTTAACGGCCACCGGCAGGAACCACTCGTACATCCAGTGCGGCGTTAACATGCCGAACAGGTGGCCGAAGAAAATCCCGAGAATGCCGATATGGAACAGGTTAGAGGCCAGGTTCATCCCCTTGCGGTCAAGCATCTGGCTGGAGGCGGCGCGCCAGGTATACTGGCCGTAGTCATAACGCAGCCAGCTGCCGACCAGAAAGACCGTACCGGCGATGTACGGGTAGATACTAAAGAAGAACATATTCAGGAAGTGCATTAGTGCTGTCCTCCGGTAGAGATAGTCAGATACTGCGGGGCCACCGCCCCGGCAAAGCGACGCTGATGAGCGCTGATGGCGTCCTCGCCGCACCCCTTTTCGGCGAAAAACTTCACCTGTTCTTCTTCCCAGACGGCGTCCAGCGCCTGCGGCGTATCGTCACGGGCTTCGCCAGCCAGTTGCGCCTGCACTTTTTGTTCATCAACCCGACTTTCAGCGAGCGCCAGCAGCAGCTCGAAAATCAGGGCGTAGCGGCTTTCGCGCTGCTTAAGGCGAGCGCCGAGCAGCGCCAGTATCGGCGCGATGTCTTTAAGCCCGTTCACCGCGTCGTCATGCGGCAGTTGCGCAAGGTATTCCAGATAAAGCGGCAAATGATCCGGCAACTCGCGGCTGCTGAGTTCAAGCCCGGCGCGCTCATACTGGGCAAGCAGGTCGACCATCGCCTGCCCCCGGTCGCGGGATTCGCCATGCACATGTTCGAAAAGCAGCAGCGAGGTGGCGCGCCCGCGATCAAACAGTTCGCTGTAGCTTGCCTGCGCGTCCAGTAAATCCTCGCTTAGCAAGTCGCGGATAAAAACGCCCAGCCGGTGGGCATCCTTTAGCGAGAGATGCTCAGTTTCAGCCAACGCGTCGAACAGCTCCTGCTGATGCTGCCAGAGCGCGGCGTCGGGGTACTCCAGCAGGCGCGAGAGAATAAGCAGTTCCATCACAGATGCTCCCCTTTCACGGTCACATCGACGGCGTCGATGCGGCGGCTGTTGAACAGGTTGAATTTGCTGTCAGAGCCGTGGCAACCGTCGCCGAAGCTAAAGCCGCAGCCGTTGCGCTCCGGGAACGCGTCGCGCGCCAGTTCACGGTGGCTGGAAGGAATAACGAAGCGGTCTTCGTAGTTCGCGATAGCCAGATAGCGGTACATCTCCTGCGCCTGCGCTTCGCTCAGCCCCACTTCTTCCAGCGCGCGAACATCATTCACGCCGTCAACGGTTTCCGCGCGTTTGTAGTGGCGCATCGCCAGCATGCGTTTCAGGGCCAGCAATACCGGGGCGGTGTCGCCTGCGGTGAGCAGGTTCGCCAGGTACTGCACCGGAATGCGCAGGCTTTCCACATCCGGCAGAATGCCGTTGCGGCCAAGCTCGCCCGCATCGGCGGCGGATTGAATCGGCGACAGCGGCGGCACGTACCAGACCATCGGCAGCGTGCGGTATTCCGGGTGCAGCGGCAGCGCCAGCTTCCAGTCCATCGCCAGCTTCCACACCGGCGATTGCTGCGCGGCGTCAATCACGCTCTGCGGCACGCCGTCTTTCAACGCCTGCTCAACCACTTTCGGGTCGTTCGGGTCGAGGAAGACATCCAACTGGCGCTGATAGAGATCGGTCTCATGCTCGGTGCTCGCCGCCTGCTCGATGGCGTCCGCGTCATACAGCAGCACGCCGAGATAGCGGATACGGCCCACGCAGGTTTCTGAGCAGACAGTCGGCATCCCCGCTTCAATACGCGGATAGCAGAAGATGCACTTCTCAGATTTGCCGCTCTTCCAGTTGAAGTAGATTTTTTTGTACGGACAGCCGGTCACGCACATGCGCCAGCCGCGGCATTTATCCTGGTCAATCAGCACGATGCCGTCTTCTTCACGCTTGTAAATCGCGCCGCTCGGGCAGGTGGCCACGCACGCCGGGTTCAGGCAGTGCTCGCACAGGCGCGGCAGATACATCATGAAGGTGTTTTCGAACTGGCCGTACATCGCCTTCTGCATATTGTCGAAATTTTTATCCTGCGAGCGCTTTTCAAACTCGCCGCCCAGGATCTCTTCCCAGTTCGGGCCCGCTTCGACTTTATTCATCCGCTGGCCGGTGATTTTCGAGCGCGGGCGCGCTATCGGCTGATGCTTGCCTTCCGGCGCGTTGTGCAGGTGCTGATAGTCGAAGTCGAACGGTTCGTAGTAATCATCAATGCCCGGCAGATGCGGGTTGGCGAAAATTTTACCCAGCAGCATGCCGCGCCCGCCCATACGGGGCTGCAGCTTGCCGTTGATTTTGCGCACCCAGCCGCCCTTCCACTTCTCCTGGTTCTCCCAGTCGTTCGGGAAGCCGACGCCCGGCTTACTTTCCACGTTGTTAAACCAGGCGTACTCCATGCCTTCGCGGCTGGTCCAGACGTTTTTACAGGTCACCGAACAGGTGTGGCAGCCGATGCATTTATCAAGGTTCAGCACCATGCCGACTTGTGAACGAATTTTCATTTTACGCTCTCCTGTTTTTGGTCGTTGCCTTCGCCGTCCAACCAGTCAATGTTCTTCATCTTACGCACCACCACAAACTCATCGCGGTTAGAGCCTACGGTGCCGTAGTAGTTAAAGCCGTAGGCCAGCTGCGCATAGCCGCCGATCATATGGGTCGGTTTCGGGCTGATGCGGGTGACCGAGTTGTGAATGCCGCCGCGCTGGCCAGTGATTTCCGACCCCGGAATATTCACGATGCGCTCCTGGGCGTGGTACATCATGGTCATGCCTGCCGGTACGCGCTGGCTCACCACCGCTCGGGCGGTCAGCGCGCCGTTGGCGTTAAACACCTCTATCCAGTCGTTATCCGCAATGCCGAGGTCGCGGGCGTCGTCTTCGCTCATCCAGACAATCGGGCCACCGCGGGAAAGCGTCAGCATCAGCAGGTTGTCGCTGTAGGTAGAGTGAATGCCCCATTTCTGGTGCGGCGTCAGGAAATTCAGCGCCTTCTCCGGGTTGCCGTTAGATTTCTTGCCCATCACCGCTTTCACCGAACGGGTGTCGATGGGCGGACGATAGACCAGCAGGCTCTCGCCGAAGTCGCGCATCCACGGGTGATCCTGATACAGCTGCTGGCGGCCGGAGAGCGTGCGCCACGGGATAAGCTCATGCACGTTGGTGTAACCGGCATTGTAAGAGACATGCTCATCCTCAAGCCCGGACCAGGTGGGGCTGGAGATAATTTTGCGCGGCTGCGCCTGGATATCGCGAAAGCGAATCTTCTCTTCTTCTTTATTCAGCGCCAGATGCGTATGGTCGCGGCCGGTAAACTCGCTGAGCGCCGCCCAGGCTTTCACCGCCACCTGGCCGTTGGTTTCCGGCGCAAGCGTTAAGATCATCTCGGCGGCGTCAATGGCGGTGTTGAGCATCGGCTGACCTTTCGCCGGACCGTCCTGCTTGGTGTAATTAAGCTTGCGCAGCAGATCCATTTCGCTCTGGGTATTCCAGGCGATGCCCTTGCCGCCGTTGCCGATTTTCTCCATCAGCGGGCCGATGGAGGTGAAGCGCTCATACGTCGCCGGGTAGTCACGCTCAACGGCAATAATGTGCGGCGCGGTTTTGCCCGGGATCAGCTCGCATTCGCCTTTTTTCCACTCTTTCACCTCCAGCGGCTGCGCCAGCTCGGCGGCGGAGTCATGCTGAATCGGCAGCGTCACCACATCGGTTTCCACGCCGAGGTGGCCCAAGCAAACTTCCGAGAATTTCTTCGCGATGCCTTTGTAGATTTCCCAGTCGCTTTTCGACTCCCAGGCCGGGTCGACGGCGGCGGAAAGCGGATGAATAAACGGATGCATATCCGAGGTATTCATGTCGTCTTTTTCATACCAGGTGGCGGTCGGCAGCACAATGTCGGAGTAAAGACAGGTGCTGGAGAGACGGAAGTCGAGGGTGACCACCAGGTCCAGCTTGCCGTCAAGGCCGTTATCCTGCCATTCAATCTCTTCAGGCTTCACGCCGCCCTGCTGGCCGAGATCTTTGCCCTGAATGCCGTTCTCGGTGCCGAGCAGGTATTTGAGCATGTACTCATGCCCCTTACCGGAGGAGCCCAGCAGGTTGGAGCGCCAGACAAACAGGTTGCGCGGATGGTTTTTACCGTTCTCCGGCTCTTCGGCGGCGAAGCGGATCTCGCCCGATTTCAGCGCCTTCACGGTGTAATCCACCGGGCTCATGCCCGCTTTATCCGCCGCAGCCTTGATGCGCAGCGGGTTGGTGCCAAGCTGCGGCGCAGAAGGCAGCCAGCCCATGCGCTCGGCGCGCACGTTGAAGTCGATAAGATGGCCGCTGTAGCGCGATTTATCCGCCAGCGGCGACAGCAGGTCTTCCGTCGTCAGGGATTCATAACGCCACTGGCTGGAGTGGTTATAGAAGAAAGAGGTGCTGTTCATGTGGCGCGGCGGACGGTTCCAGTCCAGCGCGAAGGCCAGCGGCGTCCAGCCGGTTTGCGGGCGCAGTTTCTCCTGGCCGACATAGTGCGCCCAGCCGCCGCCGCTCTGGCCGACGCAGCCGCAGAACACCAGCATATTGATAAGCCCACGGTAGTTCATATCCATGTGGTACCAGTGGTTCAGACCAGCGCCGACGATTATCATGGAACGACCATGCGTTTTATCGGCGTTGTCGGCAAACTCGCGGGCGGTGCGAATAATCTGCGCGCGCGGCACGCCGGTAATCTGCTCCGCCCAGGCCGGGGAGTACGCTTTCACGTCGTCGTAGCTGGCAGCGCAGTTGGCGTCGTCCAGGCCGCGATCGAGGCCATAGTTGGCAAGGGTCAGGTCATACACCGTGGCCACCAGCGCCTGGCTGCCGTCGGCCAGGGTCAGGCGTTTCACCGGCAGCTTATGCAGCAGGATGTTTTCCAGCTTCACCTTGTTGAAGTGTTCGCTGCTGTCACCGCCAAAGTACGGGAAGCCCACGTCGGCAACCTCATCCTGATGGCCCAGCAGCGACAGGCGCAGTTCGGTCTCTTCACCGGAGGCGCCGTCGCGCTGTTCAAGGTTCCACTTGCCCTTTTCGCCCCAGCGGAAGCCGATGGAGCCATTCGGCGCTGTCAGTTCGCCATTGCGGTTATCGAACGCGACGGTTTTCCACTCCGGGTTATTTTCCTGGCCCAGATTATCGACCAGATCGGAGGCGCGCAGCATACGGCCTGCGGCATAGAAACCGTCGCGCGCTTCGAGCATCACCAGCATCGGCATGTCGGTGTAGCGGCGCACATAGTCGGTGAAATACTGGCTCGGCTTATCGAGGTGGAACTCTTTGAGCATCACATGGCCCATCGCCAGCGCCATCGCGCTGTCGGTGCCCTGTTTCGGCGCCAGCCACAGGTCGCACAGCTTGGCGATTTCCGCGTAGTCGGGGGTGACGGCGACCGTTTTCGTGCCTTTGTAGCGCACCTCGGTAAAGAAGTGGGCGTCCGGCGTGCGGGTCTGCGGCACGTTGGAGCCCCAGGCGATGATGTAGCTGGAGTTGTACCAGTCGGCGGATTCCGGCACGTCGGTCTGCTCGCCCCAGGTCATCGGCGAGGCGGGCGGCAGGTCGCAATACCAGTCATAGAAGCTCAGGCAGGTGCCGCCAATCAGCGAGAGATAGCGCGCACCGGAGGCGTAAGAGACCATCGACATCGCCGGAATAGGCGAAAAACCGGCGATACGGTCCGGGCCAAAAGTTTTGGCGGTATAGACGTTCGCCGCCGCGATAAGTTCGTTCACCTCCTGCCAGGAGGAGCGGACGAAGCCGCCGCGCCCGCGCGCCTGCTTATAGCTTTTCGCTTTTTCGCTGTCTTCAATAATGGAGGCCCAGGCGTTTACCGGGTCGCTGTGACGCGCTTTTGCCTCACGCCAGAGTTTGATCAGGCGCTTGCGCATCAGCGGATATTTCAGGCGGTTGGCGCTGTAGAGATACCAGGAGTAGCTCGCGCCGCGCGGGCAGCCGCGGGGCTCGTGGTTCGGCATGTCCGGGCGGGTGCGCGGGTAGTCGGTCTGCTGGGTTTCCCAGGTCACCAGACCGTTTTTCACGTAGATTTTCCAGCTACAGGAGCCAGTGCAGTTTACGCCATGAGTCGAACGCACGATTTTGTCGTGCTGCCAGCGGCTCCGGTAACTCTCTTCCCAGTCGCGGTTTGTTTCAAGAAGCTGGCCGTGCCCATTGGCAAAGGTGTCGCCCTTCTGTTTGAAGTAGCGAAACCGGTCCAAAAATTTGCTCATCAGCGTTTCTCCTGTAGGGAGCCTTAAGGCTCTTCTGGTAAATCGACATTGCTGGAATGGCGGCACGGTAACGCCGCGTCAGATAAGCAGAATTGACGACGATCAAGCCGACCCGGCGCAGAGAAGACGCGCAAAAAGCGAACTACCCCCAAAGTAGGAGGCACGAATTTCATTTAATCTATTGTTTTTAAATAAAATTATTCCAACAGGACAGGAATTGACCGCCTTTTTCCGCCGGGGCGGGTATTAAGGGGTAGATAGCAGATAAGCGAGCCTGTCTGCTGAAATGAGGAACGACGGCAAGCGACAGGTTTTCTACAGTAATACTATCTCGCCGTTGACGTCGCCCGAAGGAGGGTCGTAATGCCCCGCAACGTACCCGGGCCTGACAAGCCCGATTCGGCTATTTCTAATGAGGCGCAAAGGGTTGCGGCGCGACGGGCGTTAGCGGGAGTTGAACCTACCGCTCCGCGCTGCGGGCTCGCCCTGTCGGGCGGCGGCCTGCGCAGCGCCACTTTCTCGCTGGGGCTGATTCGCGCCCTGGCCAAACACCGTCTCCTGACGCGCGTTGATTATCTCTCCACCGTCTCGGGCGGCGGCTATGTCGGCGGCATGCTGGGACGGCTCTACAACGAAAATAACGCGAAAAGGGTTGAAGAGAGGCTGGCGGCGGAGGACTCCATCCTGTTGTGGTGGCTTCGTAACCACGGGCGTTACCTGATACCCGTCGGTTCGCGGGAGCTGCAAATCGCGGGCGCGAGCATGGTGCGCGCGTTTGTGCTTAACGCGCTGCTGGTCATCTGGCTTGCGCTGCTGGTCGCCCTGCCCGCGCTGATGGTGACGCAAAAAGGCGGCGGCACGACGCTTTTTCATGATGTTATCTACATCTGCCTGAGCGCCGCAGGCGTTGCGTCGCTGCATTACTGGATGTCGGTAAGCCTGCGCGGCTATTTTTTAGCAGGCGCGGCGCTGCTGATGGCTGGCGGATACGGGTTATACCATCCCGGTTTTCCGGCCACTATCACGTCGTCGCCGGGCATGGGGCTGCTTGCGGCGATGATGCTTTACAGCCTGCTGCTGATGGCTTACGCCGCACGTTGTCGGGGTTCGCCCTCCCGCTGGCGGCTGGGACTGACCTTACATTTGCGGTTCTGGCTGATGTGCGCGCTGTTGCTGGCGCTACTCTGGGCGCTCGGCGCCATCGCTCGCAAGGCGCATGGCTATCTGCCAACGCTCTGGCAGAGCACGGTCTGGCTGTTAGCGCTGCTCGCAGGCGGCAAGCTTCTTCTGTTGGCCGGGCTGCTCGCGAAGCTGCCGGTAAAAAAAGGGCTGTTGATTCGCCTTAGCGTCAACCGGCGCTCCTGGCTTAATCTCGCAGGCGTTTTCATACTGGCGACGCTGCTGGCGCTGGTCGCCAACTGGCTGCTGGCCCTGGGGGAAAGCGGGCTTCTCACCCCAGTGCTCCGTGCGCTGCCGCCCGTTCTCGGGTCGCTTGCCAACGAAGCCTGGATGTTTTTAGTCTGGTGCTGCGCCTTGCTCACCCTGTGCTGCCTGCGCGCCATGCCGGAACTGCTTAACCTCGCCTCGTTGCATCATTTTTATCGCGCGCGGCTTGAGCGGGCCTGGCTTTCGCCTGGCAACCGGCAGCGTTTCGAAAGCGACCCGCTGGATAGCTACGCTGAGGAAAAGGCGCTTAAGGTGAAGAAAGTTACCCGCGCGCTTGAGGGAGACGATATCGCGCTTCAGGACTATCAGCCGCATCGCCACGGCGGCCCTATCCATCTTATCAACTGCTGTCTGAACCAGACCACAGACGACCGGACCGGCGGCTATGTGGCGGATCGTAAAGGCAGGGTGCTGACGGTCAGCAGCCTCGGTCTGGAGTGCAGCGGCGCAGCGCCTGAAGGGAATGTGCCACCGGGTGCGCTTTCTCACTGGCTAGCGGTATCCGGCGCGGCGGTCAGCGCTGGGACAGGTTCACGCACCGCGCCAGGCGCGGCGTTCTTGATTTTTCTCTTCGGCGCCAGGCTTGGCTACTGGCAACGTAACGCGTCTGCACATCGCGAGAGCCGCGAAAACGCGCTCTGTCGGGTGTTTCGCACGCTCACCGCGCCGCCTGGCTATCTGGCGGGCGAGATGCTGGCGCGCTTTCCGGGTCCTGATAAGCGCTACGTTTTTCTCTCAGACGGCGGTCATGTGGAAAATACGGGCGTCTATGCGCTCTTAAAGCGCCGTTTGCCCCTGATTGTGCTGGCGGAATGCGGCGCGGACCCGGACTTTTTGTGGGACGATCTGGAAAACCTGGTGCGTAAGGCGCGAATCGAACTTCACACGGAGATAACGTTTGACGGCGATCCGCCCGCGCCCTTCGTTACGCCTGCGCATTTCTCCCGGGAGCCGGGTTCGCCGCTGCTGCTGGCGCGCCTGCGCTATCCGCAGGGCGAAACGGGCGCGCTTATCGTGGTCAAACCTCGTCGTCTGAAAAACGCCACGCCAGATACCGTTGCGTGGAGCGAGCGCGAGCGCGGCTTTCCTTTTCAGAGCACAACGTACCCTTTATTCGATGAGGAGCAGTGGGAAGCTTATCACCAGTGCGGTTTAGCGGCGGGTGAGTTAGTCGATGAGGCGTTGCTTGAGGCGGCGCTGAAATACGTTCGCGGCCGGTGAGAAGAAAAAAAAGCGCGACCGAAGCCGCGCAAAGGATAACCAAAAGGTTAACTGTCAGCGTGCCGACTTGCGGCCGTAAATGGCCCAGGTCACCACAACGCAAACGACATAGAAGACAAAGAAGAGTTTCATCGCGCCCGCCGGCGAGCCGGTTAAGGCAAGCGAGGTACCGAATGCTTTCGGGATAAAGAAGCCGCCAATCGCGCCGATGGCGGAGATAAACCCGAGCGCCGCCGCCGTGTCGGTGACCGCTTCGCGCAGCGCCTGCTCTTCGCTGCCGCCCTGCGCCTTCACGCGGTCCATGGTCAGCTTGCGGAAGATAACTGAAATCATCTGGAAGGTGGAACCGCTACCCAGCCCCGCCGTTAAGAACAGCAGCAGGAAGACGCCGAAGAAAGCGACAAAGTTGCCCCCCTCGCCGCCAGACGGCAGCGTGAGGAAAAGCAGCGCGCTGAATATCGCCATCAGAATAAAGTTCACCAGCGTCACCCGCGTGCCGCCGAGGCGATCGGAGATAGCGCCGCCCGCCGAACGGGCAAGCGCGCCCACCAGCGGTCCGAAGAAGGCGAAATGCAGAATATCCACCTGGGGAAACTGCGTTTTGGAGAGCATGGCGAAACCGGCGGAGAAACCGATAAACGAGCCAAACGTCGCCAGATAAAGCAGACTCATAATCCACAAATGGCCGCGCTTAAGCACAGGCAACTGCTCGCGCAAGGACGCTTTCGACGTGGCGAGATCGTTCATGCCAAACCAGGCCGCCACGGTGAAAATCGCCAGCGGCAGCACCCAGACCCACGCCGCGTTTTCAAGATAGAGCATCGTGCCGTTATCCTGCTCAACGCCCGTGCCGCCAAAGACCGCGAACATGGAGAGCGAAATGGCCAGCGGTGCCACCAGTTGCATAACGCTTACGCCGAGGTTGCCCAGGCCGCCGTTAATGCCAAGCGCCCCGCCCTGCTTTTGCTTCGGGAAGAAAAAGCTGATGTTCGCCATGCTGGAGGCGAAGTTAGCGCCGGCGAAACCGCACAGCAGCGCGATGATAATAAACGTGCTGAAAGGCGTCGTCGGGTCCTGCACCACCACGCCAAGCCAGGCGCAGGGGATTATCAAAATACCGGTGCTGAACGCGGTCCAGCGGCGGCCGCCGAACACGGGCACCATAAACGCATATGGCACGCGTAGCAGCGCCCCGGAAACCGAAGGCAGCGCCGTCAGCATAAAGAGCTGGTCGGTTGTAAACTGAAAGCCGACCTTGTTCAGGTTCACCGCTACCGCGCTGAACAGCATCCAGACGCAGAAAGCGAGCAGCAGGCAAGGCACCGAAATCCAGAGATTGCGCCGCGCCGTGCGATGCCCCTGGCGTTGCCAGAACGCGCTGTCCTCGGGCCGCCAGTCGGTAATCAACGCGCCGGAGGCACGCTCTGGGACGGAAGAGTGACTCATAGACACCTCAAATGTTGGGGATTTACCCCGCCACCTTAGGCGTTAGGGCGTCACGTAAGTTGATGTAAATCAATGGATATTCACGCCCTGAATCGGTAGAAATTTAACCATGCCCCTTAGTGAGTAGCCGAAGAAAACAAAAAAAGTGTGGTTTTTCACTCCGCTGCGCTTCTTCCTGACCAACCTGCTCCCTTTCCTCCCCCCTGCGGCAATAAAGGAGTAATCCCTTAGAGGTATGGGTATACTCCAGGGGATACCAGACAATAGTTTCCCTGTGGTTTTTCTTGCCTTTCAGGACGCGCCGCGCATGCTAAAACGCCTCTTTTCCCCGTTGACGCTGGTTAACCAGCTGGCCTTGATTGTCTTTCTGCTCGCCGGGCTTGGCGTAACGGGCATGGGCGTCGCGGGCTGGCTGGCGCAGGGCATTCAGGGCAATGCGCACGCCATCAATAAGGCAGGCTCCCTGCGTATGCAAAGCTATCGTCTGCTCGCCAGCGTGCCGCTGGATGCGCGCGACGCGCCGCTGCTGAACGAAATGGCGCGCACCGCCTGGAGCCCGGAGCTTGAGCATGCCGCGGCTCGCGACGGCCAGCAGCCGCAGTTACGGGCGATTCAGACATACTGGCGGCGCTTTCTGTCACCCGCCTTGCGCGCCGCCTCCTCCCCACAGGAGGTGAACGCCGCGGTTGGGCAGTTCGTCAGCCAGATAGACAGCCTGGTCACCGCCTTCGATCACACCACGGAGCTGCGCATTCAGCGCGTGGTCTGGCTCCAGCGCGCCATGGCGCTGCTGACGGGGCTTTTGCTTATCTTCACGCTGGTCTGGCTGCGCAAGCGGCTGCTGCGCCCCTGGCGGGCGCTGTTGGCCATGGCGCAGGCGGCGGGACAGCGCGACTTCAGCCAGCGCGTGCAGATAGCCGGGCGCGATGAAATGGCGACGCTCGGCCAGGCGCTTAACAGCATGTCGGCGGAACTTGCGCAAAGCTACGCGGTGCTGGAAGCGCGGGTGAAGGAGAAAACCGCGGGCCTTGAGCACAAGAACCAGATCCTCGCCTTTCTCTGGCAGGCGAACCGCCGTCTGCACTCCAGCGCGCCGCTGTGCGAAAGGCTGGCGCCGGTGTTGAACGATTTGCAACAGCTGACGCTGCTGCACGACCTCGCGCTGCGGGTTTATGAAGTGGACGATGAAGAGCACTATCAGGAGTTTCTCTGGCAGCCGGACGAGCGCTGCGCGGAAAAAGGCTGCACGCTCTGCCCGCGCCGCGAGCCTGCGGGCGAGACGCAGACCACGCTGAAATGGCGGCTGGCGGACAGCCATACCCAGTACGGCCTGCTGCTGGCGAAGCTGCCGCCGGGCTGTCATTTAAGCCACGATCAGCAGCAGATGATCGATACCCTTACCGAGCAGCTCACCGCCACGCTCGCGCTTGAGCGTCAGCAGGAGCGCAAGCAGCAGCTTATCTTGCTGGAAGAGCGCGCGGCCATCGCCCGCGAGCTGCATGATTCCATCGCCCAGTCGCTCTCCTGTATGAAGATGCAAGTCAGTTGCCTGCAAATGCAGGGCGACGCGCTGCCGCAGGCGAGTCGCGACCTGCTCGGGCAGATCCGCAACGAACTTAACACCTCCTGGCGGCAGCTTCGCGAGCTGCTCACCACGTTTCGTCTTAAGCTTACAGAGCCGGGGCTGAAAGCTGCGCTTGAGGCAAGCTGCCAGGAGTTCGGCGCGCGGCTGGGCTTTCCGGTTACGCTTGATTATCAGCTGCCGCCGCGCCTTGTGCCTTCGCACCAGGCGATACATCTGGTGCAGATAGCGCGTGAAGCGCTCAACAACGCGTTCAAGCATGCCGGCGCCAGCGCCCTGCGCGTTTGCGTAACGCTTCAGGGCAAGCAGGTGCGGCTGGCGGTGGAAGATAACGGCTGCGGTCTGCCGGACAACGCCGAGCGCAGCAACCATTACGGCCTGATTATTATGCGTGACCGCGCCCAGAGTTTGCGCGGTGACTGTCAGATCCGGCGGCGGGAAGCAGGCGGCACCGAAGTGGTGGTGACCTTTATCCCCGATGCGCCCCTTTTATCTGTACAAGGAGAATCCCATGAGTAACCCGGAACCGGCCACTATCCTGTTGATTGATGACCATCCTATGCTGCGCACCGGCGTGAAGCAGCTCATCAGCATGGCGCCTGGCATTACGGTTGTCGGCGAGGCGGGCAATGGCGAACAGGGTATCGAAATGGCCGAGGCGTTAGATCCGGACCTGGTCCTGCTCGACCTGAACATGCCGGGCATGAACGGGCTGGAAACCCTGGATAAGCTGCGCGAGAAGGCCCTGTCCGGCCGCGTGGTGGTCTTTAGCGTTTCTAACCATGAAGAAGATGTGGTGACGGCGCTCAAGCGCGGCGCAGACGGCTATCTGCTTAAAGACATGGAGCCGGAAGAGCTGCTGCGGGCGTTGCAGCAGGCGGCGGCAGGCGAAATGGTGCTGAGCGAAGCGCTGACGCCGGTGCTGGCGGCGAGCCTTCGCGCCAGTCGCGCCACCTCCGAGCGCGACGTGTCGCAGCTTACCCCGCGCGAGCGCGACATCTTAAAGCTCATCGCCCAGGGGCTGCCGAACAAAATGATCGCCCGCAAGCTCGATATCACCGAAAGCACCGTCAAAGTGCACGTGAAGCACTTGCTGAAAAAGATGAAGCTAAAATCCCGCGTGGAAGCGGCGGTCTGGGTGCATCAGGAGCGCGTCTTTTAATCCGCCGGCAACAGGTTATAGCGCGGGTCGTCCTGCGGCAGCGTCTGCACCGGTTCGGTCAGGCGCAGGGTTATCCAGTTTGAAGTCACACGCTGGCCGCGTTCATCTTCCACCGTGACAGAAAGCCGCCAGCTGTTGTTCGCCCCCGCCGCACTGTCCCAGGCGGGCATAATGATGCTCCAGCCGTCGGCGCTGCGACCGTTAAGCGGCGGCGTCAGGCTCAGCGCCTGGGTGTCGCCCTGCCAGGAGAGCTGGCGAATACCGTTCACACTGCGCACCTGCAGCTTCAACGCCACCGTCTCTCCAGGCGCCAGATCCCAGGGCGGCGTGGCGAGAAACACCGACAGGGTTTTGCGCTGGCGAAATTCCATCACCGGCGCGCCGCTGCGTTCCACGCGGTCATAGCGACTGCCGCGCAGCGAACGGGCGTTCTCCACTTCCGCTGCGGAGAGCTGTTTGCCAAGCGGCACGCCGAAGCGATAGTTAACCCGCAGGCCGAGGTTATTCTGGCTCTCGCCGCTCTCCCCCTGCTTATGCTGCGCGCTCAGCGTCACCAGCGGCACCGGCGTGTAGCTCAGCCCCACCTTCACGGCCATCGGATTATGGTAGCCGGTGCCGCTGTCGAAGAGATCGACCCTGTCACCAAAGTACTGCTCAAGGCTCAGGCTGGTGTTAACGTGCCGGTAAAAGGGCAGCCAGGCCTGCGCCGTGACGTCATAGCCTCTCGCCAGCCGCTGCTCCTGAAGTTCGGTCTCGCCGGTGCGCCAGCCACTGAGCGGCTGATAGTAGTTGGCGGAAAGCCGCAGATACTCGCCCCAGGCTTCCGCGCCGAAGCCCGCGCGCTGAAGGTTTTCTTCCAGCAGGCTGTCGTAAAAGGTGTTGTAGCCAAGCAGCCAGTCGCCCGCCACCCAGCGCTGGCCGACGCCCGCATTGCCCACTAACCCGTCGCTGCGCTCGCTGACGCCAAGCTGCGTCCAGGTCAGGTAGCGGTTGTTATCCTGCCAGGGGGTAAAGAGCGAACCGCTGCTGCCGTTGAAATTGCCATGTTCGTCCACCAGCAGATCGATACTGGCGGTGCCGAGCGGCGAAAGCAGCGATTCGGCCTCGCTGGTCACCTCTTTGCTTAAGGCGTCGCGCAAGTGCGTAAAGGCAAACTGCCGCGCCTGCTGACCGGGCGCCAGGTCGCTTTCCGTCTGGCTCGCCTCGCCAAAAGCTTTGGCGACGGTCGCGATATGGCGCGCCGTGGCGTCGCTTTCCGGAGCCATGCCGAGGTCGGGCAGGTTATCGTTATCATTATCGAAGGGGTTTTGCGCCTTTTGCATAAAGGTCGCCGGGGCACCAGCAGCCCCGCCCCCGGTGAGGAGCGCAAGCAGCATTAACGATGAGACAGCAGGTTTACGTAACAACAGCATAACGACAGGCGGCGACAGCTCTCAGACCGGTTAACCGGGACAACAAAACATCGGCTCAGTATAACATACCCCTCCCTCACGCTAAGCGCCCTCACCCGTTTGCACCAGAAAGCGGGCCGCCAACACGCGATTTCAGGATTATCCTCAGGCGCTTTTACCCCTCTGCGCTACGCTTAACTCACCCACCCCGCGCGAGAACCCGATGATGAAAAGGCCGCTGTTTTCTGCGTTTACCTGCGCCGCCGCGCTGTTTGCAACCGCCGTTCAGGCGGAAGGCATTTTTATGTTGCAGTCCCCGGCGATTGCCGATAACGCCATGATGGAGAAAAAATACGCCGGCAACGCCAACGATAACCCCAACTGCACGGGCGAGAACCAGTCGCCGCCGCTGGTCTGGAGCAACGAGCCGCAAGGAACGAAAAGCTATGCGCTGATTGTCTTCGATCCGGAAGGCGCTAAAGGGCTTGGCGTTACGCATCTGGTGGCTTACAACATTCCCCCTACCGCAACCGGCTTCGCGGCCAACGATCTGCGCGACGCTAAAGGGTTTACCGGCGGCAAAACCACCCCCGGCACCCACGCCTGGTACGGCCCCTGCCCGCCGACCGGCAGCGGCGCGCACCACTATAATTTCACCCTTATCGCCACGGACCTTGAGCCAAACCTTCCGGCGGGGCTGACCCGTGAAGAGCTGTTACAGAAGCTTAAGGGGCACGCGCTCGCCGCTACGGGTCTCGTGGGCCGCTTCGGCCAGTAACGCTTTGAGCTCCGGCACGCAGGAGCCGCAGTTGGTGCCGCAGCGCAGCTTTTCGCCCAGCGCTGCGGCGCTGGCGCAGCCCTCCAGAATAGCGGCCCGAATGCGATTTTCCCCCACGCCAAAGCAGCTACAGATTGTCCGCCCCGCCTCACCCTGCTCGCCGGGCGCTTTGCCGCCAAGCAGCGCGTGACGCTCCTGCGCCGTGGTGGGCGGCTGCGTGAACGCGGCCAGCACCGCCTCGCGCTGAACGTATGGCGCGCTGTTTGCGCCAAAAAAGGCCAGTTGCAGTTCGCCTTCGCGCCACGCCAGCAAATGATAAAACCCCTCTCCTTGTGCGTACTGAAGTTGCCAGCCCTGAGCGCGGCAAAGCTGCGCAACCCATGTCTGCGCCGGGCCGTCAGTGGCAAAAAGAACATGGTGAAACGCCCCCGCCGCCTGTCGCCACCAGATAGTCTCCGGCGACAGCGCGACCGCCTCGCGGCTAAAGATTTCCCCCTGCCACGCGGCACGCCACGCCTCCACGCGCACCGCGGTCTGCTTGCTTTCCGGCTGGCCGGAGTGCGGGTCAACCACCGGCGCCACCAGCGCGTTAACCCGCCCCTGCCGGGCGAAGCGGTCGTTCCAGTGCATCGGCGCGAAAAGCGCGCCCGGCCTCTGCGCAGCCGTAACGTTGACTTTCGCTACCATCCAGCCCAGAGGCGAACTCACCCGCGCCAGCGCCTGCGGGAAAAGCCCGTAGCGCGCGGCATCGTCCGGATGCACATCCAGCTGCGGCTGCGGGATGTGCTGCATCAGACGCGGCACCTCGCCGGTGCGCGTCATGGTGTGCCACTGGTCGCGAATGCGCCCGGTATTCAGCAGCAAAGGGTACTGCGCGTTCACCTGCGCCTGCGGCAGTTGCGGCGTGACGGCGACCATCTGCAGTTTCCCCTCTTTTCGACAGCCGCGCCGCTGCGTCAGCAGCCGCGCCGCGCCCTGCGGGTTGGCGGCGTTTATCGGCCACTGCACGGGTTCAAGCGCGTCGTACTCTGCGCGCGACAACCCGGCAAGCCCGCTGATATCAAACGCTCGCGCGCCGTCGTTTTCAAAACCGGAGAGCGCCGCATGCTCGCAAAAAACCTCATGCGGATGCGCCCAGCCAAACGCCTCGCTAAAGCCGAGCCGCTGCGCCATTTGCGCCACAATCCACCAGTCGGCCCGCGCGTCGCCGGGCGCGTCCAGAAAGGGCCGCTGGCGCGAGATACGCCGTTCGGAATTGGTCACGGTGCCGTTTTTCTCGCCCCAGGCCAGCGCCGGAAAGCGGATATGCGCAAAGCAGCCGGTGTCCGTTTGCGCCGCCACCTCAGAGACAATGACCAGCGGGCAGGCCGCGAGCGCCGCGCGCACTCGGTCGCTATCCGGCAGCGAAACCGCCGGGTTGGTGCCCATCACCCACACCGCTTTCACCTCGCCGCGCCCGATGGCGTCAAACAGCTCCACCGCCATCAGCCCTGGCGTGTGGGCAATGCGCTCGCTTCCCCAGAAACGGCCGAGCCGGGCGATATCCGCCGGTTCGAAGTTCATGTGGCAGGCAAGCTGGTTGGCAAGCCCGCCCACCTCGCGACCGCCCATGGCGTTTGGCTGTCCGGTCAGCGAAAAGGGACCGCAGCCGGGGCGGCCGATTTTTCCGCTCGCCAGATGCAGGTTAATGATGGCGTTGCATTTGTCGCTGCCGCTGGAAGACTGGTTAATGCCCATCGTATAGAGCGTCATAACGCGCGGAGCAGAGAGGAAGTCATCATAAAAGCGCGCGACGTCATCCGCCGTTACGCCGCAAAAGTCCGCCACCCGCTCAAGGGGCCACTCGCGCGCAACGGCAAAGGCGTCGCTTGCGCCGTCAAAATCGCAAGCCTGCTCGTCCATCAGCGCCAGCAGGCCGACAAACAGCCCGGCGTCGCTACCCGGTTTTATCGCCAGATGGGTGTCGGCGATATCGCAGGTGGCGGTGCGCCGCGGGTCGATCACCACGATTTTCATCTCCGGGCGCGCCTGTTTCGCCGCCGCAATGCGCTGATAAAGCACCGGATGCGCCCAGGCGGCGTTCGCGCCGACCAGGATGAGCAGGTCCGTTTGCTCCACATCCTCATAGCTGCACGGCACCGCGTCCGCGCCAAACGCGCGTTTGTAGCCCACCACAGCGGAAGACATGCAAAGCCGGGAGTTGGTATCGATATTCGCCGCGCCGATAAACCCTTTCATCAGCTTGTTGGCGGCGTAATAATCTTCCGTCAGCAGTTGGCCGGAGGCGTAAAAGGCGACGGACTGCGGGCCGTGCTGGTCGATAATGGCGCGCAGGCGCCCGCCCGCTTCATCCAGCGCGCGCGCCCAGCTTACCCGCTCGCCCTCCACTTCGGGGTAAAGCAGCCGCCCGGCAAGGCCGGTGGTTTCGCCAAGCGCCGCGCCTTTTACGCACAGCCGTCCAAAGTTCGCCGGGTGCCGCTCATCGCCCCGCACCGTCACCGCGCCGCGCTCGTCGCGCTGCGCAACCACACCGCAGCCCACGCCGCAGTACGGGCAAGTGGTGCGCGCCGCGTTCATGACGCCTCCGCGCGCGCGATCAGCGCCTGGCTGCCGACCAGCACTTTGCCCGCTTCCACTTTTACCGGCCAGGCGCGCACGCAGACGGCGTCATTCTCCACGCCGCGGCCGTCGCGCAGGCGGATGCGCTGTTTATAGAGCGGGCTGATGACGATGGGCTCCCCCGCCGCATCGCCGAGCAGGCCGCGCGAAAGCACATTCGCCTCGCTGCCAGGCTCAAGGTTATCCAGCGCGTAAACCTGCTCGCCGATGCGAAACAGCGCGATCTGCCTCTCGCCAAGGCGCGCGCCGATCCCCGCCTGCGGCGGAATATCGGTCACGTCGCAGACGGCCTGCCACGGACGCTCGCTCGCCTTCAGGCTTACCGGCTCCACCACCTCAACAGGCTGCGGCTGACCGCGCAGCGTGCGGCGCTGCACCGCTTCGTCAGGCTTGTCGCTGTTAACGAAAGAGCGAAACAGCGCCAGCCGGTCGGGGCTTGCCAGCGTGGTTTGCCACTCACACTGGTAGCTGTCGACAACCTGCGCCATTTCGCGCTCAAGCTCTTCGCCGATGCCGAGCGAATCCTCGAGAATGACCTCACGCAGGTACGCCACCCCGCCCTCCAGGTTATCCATCCAGACGCTGGTGCGCTGCAGGCGGTCGGCGGTGCGGATGTAAAACATCAAAAAGCGGTCGATGGTGCGGATAAGCGTGTCGTGGTCGAGATCGCTTGCGAAGAGATCCGCGTGGCGCGGTTTCATGCCGCCGTTGCCACAAAGGTAAAGGTTCCAGCCCTTCTCAGTGGCGATAACGCCCACATCTTTGCCCTGCGCTTCGGCGCACTCGCGGGTGCAGCCGGAAACCGCCATCTTAATTTTGTGCGGCGCGCGCAGCCCCTTGTAGCGGTTCTCCAGTTCCACCGCGAGCCCGGTGGAGTCCTGCACGCCATAGCGACACCAGGTGGAGCCGACGCAGGATTTCACCGTGCGCAGCGATTTCCCGTAGGCGTGCCCGGTTTCAAAACCTGCCGCCACCAGTTCCGCCCAGATGGCGGGCAATTCTTCCAGACGAGCGCCAAAAAGATCGATACGCTGACCGCCGGTTATCTTGCTGTAGAGGTTATAGCGTTTGGCTATCTGGCCGATGGCGATAAGCCCGTCCGGCGTCACCTCGCCTGCCGCCATGCGCGGCACAATGGAATAGGTGCCGTCTTTCTGGATATTGGCGAAGTAGCGGTCGTTGGTGTCCTGCAGCGGCAGATGCGCAGGCTTAAGCAGGTATTCATTCCAGCAGGAGGCGAGCACGGACCCCACCAGCGGCTTGCAGATTTCACAGCCGTGGCCCTGACCGTAGCGGCTGATAAGCTGTTCAAAAGTGCGGATGTGGTTAACGCGCACCAGGTGATAAATCTCCTGGCGCGAGTACGGGAAGTGTTCGCAGATATCTTTTTTCACCGCCACGCCCTGCTGCTCAAGCTGGTATTCCATCACCTGCTTCACCAGCGCGCTGCAGCCGCCGCAGCCGGTGGCCGCTTTGGTGCAGCTTTTAATCGCCCCCATCTCAACGGCGCCGTTCGCCACCGCCGCGCAGATATCCGCCTTGCTGACGTTGTGGCAGGAGCAGATCTGCGCGCTTTCCGGCAGCGCCGCCACGCCGAGCCCCTTCGCGGGCGCGCCCTGGCTTGCCGGCAGGATCAGCGTCTCCGGCTGGGCGGGCAGCGCCATGCCGTTAAGCATCATCTGCAACAGCGTGGCGTATTCGCTGCTGTCGCCCACCAGCACACCGCCAAGCAGCGTTTTGTTGTCTGGCGAAACGACGATTTTTTTATAAATCTGCTGCGGGCCGTTGGTCCACTGGTAGCTCTGGCAGCCCGGCGTTGTGCCGTGCGCGTCGCCGAATGACGCCACTTCCACGCCCAGCAGCTTGAGTTTTGTGCTCATGTCGGCGCCCTGAAACGCCGCCGCCTCGCCCGACAGCTGCGCCGCCGCCACGCGCGCCATCTGGTAGCCCGGCGCCACCAGACCAAAAATTTTGCTCTGCCAGAGCGCACATTCGCCAATGGCGAAAATATTCTCATCGCTGGTCTGGCACTGGTCATTAATCGCAATGCCCCCGCGCTCGCCTGTCGCAAGCCCTGCGGCTTTCGCCAGCGCATCCTGCGGACGAATGCCGGCGGAAAAGACAATCAGATCGGTCTCCAGGCTTTCGCCATCGGCGAACTGCATGCGCAGGCCGCTCCCCGCAGCGGCGATTTCCGTTGTCGCTTTGCTGGTATGCACGCTAACGCCAAGCGCCTCGATCTTCCCGCGCAGCATCGCTGCACCGGGCGCATCCAGCTGTACCGCCATCAGGCCGGGGGCGAATTCCACCACATGCGTTTGCAGCCCCAGTTGCGTTAAGGCGTTCGCCGCCTCAAGCCCAAGCAGGCCGCCGCCTATCACCACGCCGCGCGTGGCGTTTTGCGCATGGGCGCGAATGGCGTCAAGGTCATCCAGCGTGCGGTAGACAAAGCAGCCCGGCAGGTTGTTGCCCGGCACGGGAGGCACAAAAGGAAAGGAGCCGGTCGCCAGCATCAGTTTGTCCCAGCGGGTTTCGTGGCCTTCGCTGTCGATGACCACCTGTCGGCTGCGGTCTATCCGGCTGATCTTGCACCCGCTGCGCAGTTCAATGCCGTGCGTTTCGAAAAAATGCGCCTGCACCATGGAGAGCGACTGCGCGCTGCGGCCGTTGAAATACTCCGACAGGTGCACCCGGTCATACGCCGGGTGCCGCTCTTCGCCAAAAACGACGATGTGGTAGCGCTCATGCAGCTTCGCGTTCACGCATTGCTCAAGAAAGTGGTGCCCTACCATACCGTGGCCGACGACCACCAGAGTTGATTTTGTCATTGCATCGCTTCCAGCAGCCTGCGGCTGCGAATCGTGGTTAAAGAGGAGCCCGGCGTGTTCATCCACCGGCTGTTGCAGTTGGGCGGCAAGCTGCGCGGCGTCGGAGGTGTCGCCAAACAGCAGCGCGCCCGTCAGCCTGCCGTTGCGGATAAACAGGCGGCGATAGTGACGGGAAAGCGGGTCGAAGGCGGTCAGCGTGCGGCTTTCCGGCGTTGGCGAGATGTCGCCGAGGCTGAAGAGCTCGATGCCCGTCACCTTCAGGCGCGTGCCGCTCTGCTGGTAGCGGAAATCGGCTGCGGGCTCGCCCGCGAGCCGTGCCGCAAGCACGTCCGCCTGTTGCAGACAGGGCGCCACCAGCCCCCACAGCTCGCCGTTGTGTTCACAGCATTCACCAAGCGCGCTCACGCCCGGATGCGAAGCGCGAAGCTGGCCGTCCACCACAATGGCGCGCTGGCAATGCAGCCCGGCGCCTTGCGCAAGCGCGATGTTCGGGCGGACCCCGGTCGCCATCACTACCCGGCTGGCGGGCAACCGCTCGCCGTCATTAAGCGTGACGTGCTGCGCGTCGATACCCGCAATGCTGTTTGCCAGGCGGCAGTCGATGCCGCGCTCGCGTAGATGTTCCGCCAGCATCGCCCCGGCCTGCTCGTCGAGCTGCTGCTCCATCAGCCACGGATGGCGGTGCACCAGCGTGACGTCAGCGCCCTGACGGTTAAGCGCGGCGGCGGCCTCCACGCCGAGCAGCCCGCCGCCGAGCACCACCGCCGGGCCGGGGGCGGCAAGTATCGCCTCCACATCCGCCAGCGTGCGAAACCCGCGCACGTGCGGCAGCTGATGGCCTGCAACAGGCGGAATGAACGGCGTGGAGCCGGTGGCGAAAACCAGCTCGTCCCAGCTGAGCATCCTCGCCGTGGTGCGCAGCCAGCGCGAAGCCACGTCCACCGCTTCCACCTTTTCGCCCGTCAGCAGCTCAACGCCGCGCGCGGCATACCAGGCCGCGTCGTGCAGCTGCGTGGCGCGAGCAGGTTTTTCGCCGCTCAGCACCGGGGAGAGCAGGATGCGGTTGTAGGCAAGCGTCGGCTCTTCGCCAATCAGGGTGATGGCAAAACGCCCGGGCGCACGGTCGGTAAGCTGCTCCACCAGCCGCACCGCCGCCATGCCGTTGCCGATAATCGCCAGTCGCTGCGCCATGTCGCCTCCTTACGCCGCCTTCGGCTGTTTTTCGTACAGGAAATGCAGGATCTGCTGGCGCAGGTGGTGATAGCGGCTCTCTTCGGCAAGCTGTACGCGGTTGCGCGGGCGCGGCAGATCGACCTCCAGCACCTCGCCTACTGTCGCCGCCGGGCCGTTGGTCATCATCAGCACGCGGTCGGAGAGCAGCACCGCTTCGTCCACATCGTGGGTAATCAGCACGATGGTGGTGTTCAACTCGTGCTGGATGTGCATAACGGCGTCCTGAAGATGGGCGCGGGTGAGCGCATCCAGCGCGCCGAAGGGTTCATCCATCAGCAGCACCTTCGGCTTCATCGCCAGCGCCCGGGCGATGCCGACGCGCTGCTTCATGCCGCCGGAGATCTCGCCGGGACGCTTGTTCAGGGCATGCCCCATCTGCACGCGTTCGAGGTTGTGGACGATCCACTCCCGGCGCTCGCTTTTACTCATGCTTTTCTTAAAGACCTGGTCGACCGCCAGCGCCACGTTGTCAAAACAGGTAAGCCAGGGGAGCAGCGAATGGTTCTGGAAGACCACGGCGCGCTCTGGCCCCGGGCCTGCGATTTCGCGGTTGTCGCACAGCAGCCCGCCTTCGCTTGGCAAGGCGATCCCGGCGATAAGATTGAGCAGCGTCGATTTGCCGCAGCCGGAGTGGCCGATAAGGCTGACGGTTTCCCCTTCGCGGATATCGAAGCTGACGTTCTGCAACGCCAGAAATTCGCCGCTGGCGGTGGAGAAACGCTGGCTGACGTTCTGGACCTGAATAATCGGTTTCATGTGCGCTCCTTATTTTTCCTGCCAGCTAAAGCGGCGGGCGATAAGCATCAGCCCCTGCTCCAGCAGCAACCCGACCACGCCGATGATGATGATGGCGATGAGAATGTTTTCCACGTTGAGGTTGTTCCACTCGTTCCAGATCCAGAAACCGATGCCGAGGCCGCCGGTCAGCATTTCGGCGGCTACAATCACCAGCCAGGCGATGCCGATGGACAGCCGCACGCCGGTGAGCACGGCGGGCAATACCGCCGGAAAAAGAATGCGGCGCATCACTGTCCATTCGGAGAGTTGCAGCACGCGGGCGACGTTCAGGTAATCCTCGGGAATGCGCTTCACCCCATCGGCGGTGTTAATCACCATCGGCCAGATAGAGCAGATAAAAATCGTCCAGCTGGAGGCGGGCTCCGCTTTTTGAAACAGCAGCAGACCGATTGGCAGCCAGGCGAGCGGGCTGACCGGACGCAGCAGCGCGATAAGCGGCGTGAACATGCGCGAGAAAAAGGTGAAGCGGCCTATCAAAAAGCCGAGCGGAATGCCGACCAGCGCCGCCAGCCCAAAGCCCACCGCCACGCGCATCAGCGAGGCGAGCACGTTCCAGCCGATGCCCTGGTCGTTCGGACCTTCGTTATAAAAGGGGTCGGCGAAGAGCGTCAGCGCCGAGTCGAGCGTGCTGAGCGGCGTGGGAAAGCCTTTGCTGTTCAGGGCGGCTATCTGCCAGGCCAGCAGCAGCAGCCCCATTCCCAACAGCGCCGGAATAACAGGCTGAAGCACGGCGTTCACGTGGGTTTGCCACGGTGCGCGACGCTTGCGCACCGCCGGTTTCGGCATGGTTATCACTTCTGCGCGGACGGGTTGCGGCTGCGGCGTAATGTCACTCTGTTGTGCCTGTTTCATCTTGTTTACCCCTGACGATTGAGAGAGAAGCTGGCGGCATAAGCAGCCGGGTTAGCGCCATCCCAGCGGGAGCCATCCATCAGCTGGCTTGCGCGTAGCGGTGAAGCGGGCAGCGCCACGTTGCCCGCGGCGGCGGCGGCCTGCGCGTAGATATCGGTGCGATTGATGCCTTGCGCGACAGCGCGGTAATCCGGGTCGGTTTTAAGCAGCCCCCAGCGCCGGAACTGGGTGAGAAACCACATGCCGTCCGAAAGCCATGGATAGTTCACGTCGCCATCGGCGAAAAAGCGCATGCCGTGCGCGTCGCGCCAGCGTTTGCCGATGCCGTTGTCGTACTCGCCCAGCATGCGCGGCGTGAGGTATTGCTCTTTGGTATTGAGGTAAGCGCGCTTTGCCAGTACGCGGGCGGTCTCGCGCCGGTTATCGTCAGAGGCGTCAATCCAGCGCGCCGCCTCCAGCACCGCCGCCGTTAACGCCCGGGCGGTATTGGGGTTTTGCTCCACCCATAAGCGTCGCGTGCCGAGCACTTTTTCCGGGTGATCGGGGAAGATCGACTGCGACGTGGCGGCGGTAAAGCCGATGCGATCGTTAATGGCCCGGGCGTTCCACGGCTCGCCGACGCAGAAGCCGACCATATTGCCGATGCGCATGTTCATCACCATTTGCGGCGGCGGCACCACGACGGTGCGCACATCGTTAAAGGGATGGATGCCCGCTGACGCCAGCCAGTAGTAGAGCCACATGGCGTGCGTACCGGTGGGAAAGGTATGGGCGAAGGTGTAAGCGCCCGGCTCGGCGCTGGCGATGAGCGTTTTCAGCCCTTCGGCGTCGGTAATGCCTTTTTCCTGCAGATCGGCGGAGAGCGTGATCGCCTGGCCGTTGCGGTTAAGGGTCATCAGGTTAGCCATTGCCTGCTTTTTACCAGCGATGCCCAGCTCAAGCCCATAAAGCAGGCCGTAGAGCACATGGGCGGCATCCAGTTCGCCGGAGACGAGCTTATCGCGCACCGCCGCCCAGCTTGCTTCTTTGCTCGGCACAAGGGTGATGCCATGTTTTTTGTCGAACCCTTTGAGGGCGGCCATTACCACCGGCGCGCAGTCGGTCAGCGGGATAAACCCGACTTTCACGACCGGCAGCTCCGGCGCGTCCGACCCGGCGGCCCAGGCGCTGCTCATCAGTTCCGGCAGCAGCATCGCGCCGCCCAGCGCGGCGCCTGCCTGTAAAAAGCGGCGGCGGGAGAAGGTGTAAGACGAATCGCTCATGTCGGCTCCTGGGAAAAATGCAAAAAAAAAGCGCCCGGCAATGTGCGAACACATTGCAGGACGCCTTTATCCTTTCCGGTTGGCCTGCCGCCGTTGGCAGGCTGCCGGGAAATGTCAGTCAGGAAATAGTAAGCAAAGGGTGTGCCAGGTTTATGGGGCGAGGAGGCGGCGGGTTGCGTTCGCCAGAGCGAGGGTTACGTTCGCCGGAGTTGAGTCTGTGCGAGCGGCGAAGGTTACGTTCGCCAGAGTTGAATATGTGCGAGCGGCGAAGGTTACGTTCGCCGGAGCGAGGGTTACGTTCGCCGAAGTTAAGTATGTGCGGGCGGCGAAGGTTACGTTCGCCAGAGTTGAGTATGTGCGAGCGGCGAAGGTTACGTTCGCCGGAGCGTTGTTTTCATATGCACCCTTCCTCCACGCGAACGTGTTAAGGGGGCTCGCCGCCGCCCCCTTAACAATCCCGGCTCCCGGCACGCAAAATCGACCCCTGCGGGGCAAACCTTCCGGTCTGTCATCTGGCCTCGGGTCGGCAGGACGGCACATCCGTGTGCCGACCCGCCTCTGGCCGTTCCCGACGGCCAGCCCCGGCCATCTGCCCGCCCGGAAGGCGATTTTGAGGCCGGAGAAACACCGCCGCTGATAGGCTGATGAAAAAAGTCATAGTGTTGTCGCTATAAGGCAGGATGCGTTTTGGTGGTTCAGGGAGGTGAGCAGGCGCCGCGCCACTCGCGGGGTTTTCTCCCTTGGGGCGAGGGCCGGAGTGTGGGAAAATGACGGCATGGACGTATCACATGCAGAGCAAGTGGCGCTTTGCTGACTGGCCCTGCAAATTCCCCGCATAGCCGTTAAGGCGAAACAATTCCTGCAACAGAATCAAACGCTGAAGCGGAGGCAAATCCGGCCTCAAAATCGCCTCAGCTTTTTCACGGTGGCCGGGGCGCACCGGCTGGACCCGGTGCGAGGGCATGTCGGCACAGGGACGTGCCGTCATGCCCGACCCGAAGCCAGCGGGGAAAAGATGAGGTTTCCCGCTTCAGCGGGCGATTTTGCGTGCCGGGAGCCGGGGTTGCCAGGGGGCTGGCTTTGAGCCCCCTGGCACGTTCGCGTGAGTGGAGATGACATATGAAAACAACACTTCGGCGAACGTAACTCTTCACCGCCCGCGCATATCTCCTGAGAGAGTAAGGCTCAGCGCCTGAGCCGCCTGAGCCGCCTGCGCCCCTTAACCCGGCCCTATCCCCACAGGGGCGAGGGAGAAACCCACAGGCAGCGAGCCCCTTAACACGCACGCGTGAGGGGAGGAGACAAATGAAAACAACACTTCGGCGAACGTAACTCTTCACCGCCCGCGCATATCTCCTGAGAGAGTAAGGCTCAGCGCCTGAGCCGCCTGCGCCCCTTAACCCAGCCCTATCCCCACAGGGGCGAGGGAGAAACCCACAGGCAGCGAGCCCCTTAACACGCTCGCGTGAGGGGAGGAGACAAATGAAAACAACACTTCGGCGAACGTAACCCTTCACCGCCCGCGCATATCTCCTGAGAGAATAAAGCTCAGCGCCTGAGCCCCCTTCCTCGCACCATCACCATGCACAAAATGCCCTCTCGCTGTGCAGCTACTCCTTTGGGGTTATCGGCCATAAATCAGCCACGGAGAGCATCGCGCGGGCAATCTCCACCATGCGTTTATTCTGGTCCATCGCCAGCTTGCGCAACTGCTGCCACGCTTGCTCCTCGCTGAGTTGCTGATGGCGAATCAACAGGCTTTTGGCCTTATCGATCACCTTGCGCTCTTCCAGCGTCTCCTGCAGCGAGGCGAGCTGGCGCGTCAGGGTTTCAAGCTGTCTGGCCTGCTGGCGAACCAGCGGCAGCAGATGACGGTCCAGCGCGGCGGGTTCTTCCTGGCAGGCATGATCCTGCACCCAGCGGGAGAAGGCCGCTTCGTCCGGCTCATTGATCTCAGTTTCTTGATGAAGTTGCGCTTGCGCCGCCTGCTGCAATACGACGATTAATCTCTCTTCGGTTTCGCGCAGTTTGTCGAGACGCTGGGTTTGCAGGGCGAACCAGCGCACCGCCAGCCCGGCGGTCTCTTCATCCGGGGGCAGACGGGTACAGGCAAGGCGACGCAGTTGCTCCATTTCTCGCGACGCCTCCCCCTGCTCCCGAAACTCTGCGGCAAGTTCTGGCGCGGCAAGGGCGATGAACGTGCCGAAGCAGCGCTGCTGTCCGTCGATGCGGTCCACCAGCATCTGGCGCAGCGGATCGCTGAAGTCTCCTCGGGTAAAGCCCATCGCCCCGATCGCCCGCTCCTGCCCCGCCAGTTCTTTGCCCTGCATAAAACTGTAGAGCGCCGTCAGCGCCCGGGCGAGGTTTGCATCATCCAGCGTGTCGTTCGCCTCCGGCACGATGCTCAACAAATGGCCAATGCTCTGGCTGAACTGCGCCATCGCCGCTTCCGGCTCAATACTGCGCGCCTGAATACGGCTACGCAGCGCAGGTAGCGCGTCGAGATACCAGAGCGCGCAGGCCAGCCGCCCGGCGATGGCGGCGTTGATAATCGGCTCGGGCAACGCCAGCCGCTGGCGCAGCGCGGCAATTTGTTCATCTGACTGCGCGATGCAAAACGGCACTTCGCGAACAAAAAGCTGGCCGCCGGAACAGAGCCAGATGTTGGAGGCGCCCCGCTCACGCTGTAGCATATGCACCAGATGGCTTATCTGGCTGGCCCATTCCCCTACCTGCAGCCCCGCTTCGAGCTGGCGTCGCCGCTGCTGACGGGCGAAGCGAAACCAGCCCAGCGCATCTGTCGGATGGTCGGCCACATTGCGCATCCTGCATCTCCTGTAACGAGGTTTACCTTATTTCCTTTAAAGCAATAACTGTGCCTTCAGGGCAAAGGAGCCAACATGCAAAATATCGTGATTATCGCAAGCGGCGCCGCTTACGGCAGCGAGTCGTTGTTCAACAGCCTGCGGCTTGCCATTGCGCTGCGCGAGCAGGACGAAAGCGTGACGCTGAAGCTTTTCTTGATGTCCGACGCGGTCACCGCCGGACTGCGCGGCCAGCGCCCCGCCGAGGGGTATAACATCCAGCAAATGCTTGAGATCCTCACCGCCCAGGGCGTGCCGGTAAAGCTCTGTAAGACCTGCACCGACGGGCGCGGCATTACTGACCTGCCGCTGGCGGACGGCATCGCCATCGGCACGCTGGTGGAGCTGGCGCAGTGGACGCTGGCGGCGGACAAGGTGTTGACTTTCTAATAATCACGCCTGGGTAATACTGTTTTCTTATATTGCGACTTTGCGCATCAAGTCCCTGCTGGGGTTGCCGATAGCCCTTTAATAACAACACAGCAGGGTACTTACTATGTTTACTTCTATTCGCACACGGATAATCGCCGCCACCGCCGGCTGTCTGGTTGTCGCGCTTTTGCTTAATACGGTGATTAACTACCTGGTTTCACAACACGATAATCAACAGACCCGCCTCGAAACGCTGCGCAGCACCAGCAAAAGCCATACGCTTGCGATTGCAGACTGGGTAAAAAACAAAATGACGGTGATCCAGTCGCTGGATGCCGTCGCCGTGAGCGAAGACCCGGTGCCGGTGTTTCGCCAGATTGCCACTGCGGGCGGGTTTACCAATGTTTACGTGGGCTACCCCAGTAAAACCGCGAAATTCTCCGATCCCACCGGCGTGCCTGCCGACTACGATCCGACCATCCGCCCCTGGTATCAGCAGGTGCTGAAGGCCGATGCGCCAGTCGTCACCGCGCCCTACGTCGACGCCGGCACCGGTAAGCTGGTGGTCACATTCGCTGTGCCGGTGAAGCGCAACGGCGAACTTGCCGCTGTGGTGGCGGGCGACCTGTCGATGGAGAGCGTGGTCGCCAACGTGCGCAGCATTCAGCCTACCGAACACAGCAGCGGCATGCTGGTTAACGTCGATGGTTCGGTGATTGCCGCAGGCGACGCGGCGCTGACGCTCAAACCCTTCAGCGAGGCGGTTTCCGGCGTCGAGTTCAGCCAGCTAATTCAGGCGCAGGAAGGCGAAAAAGGCGAACAGGCGGGCGCGGCAAAACAGCTGCTGGCGACGCGGGTGGCGGGTACGCAGTGGTATCTGGTGGTGGCGCTGGATGAAAGCGACGCCACGTCTGGTATGAAGGCGCAACTCAAAGCATCCGCCCTCTCGCTTATCGTTCTGGTGCTGGTGGCCGGCGCGCTGGTGCATCTGCTGGTGGCCAGACTGCTTCAGCGTCTGCTGACCATTCGCGACGCCATGCACGCCATCAGCAACGGCACGAACGATCTTTCTCAACGCCTGCCTGAAAACGGCAGTGACGAAGTGGCGCAAATTGCCCATGCGTTTAACGCCTTCAGCGACAAGCTTTCGGTGGTAATGGGCCATCTGCGCGACGCCAGCGCCTCGGTGAAAGTCGCGGCCAATGAGATTGCGGCGGGCAACCAGGATCTCTCCGGGCGCACCGAGCAGGCAGCCTCGAGCCTGCGCGAAACCGCCAGCGCCGTGGAGCAGATTACCGCCTCCGTCGCGCAGTCTACCGAAGCCGCCGCCCAGGCGAGCGGCCAGGCGCAGACCGCCTCTGAAGTGGCGAGCCGCGGCGGCGAAGTGGTGTCCCGCGCCATCGACACGATGCAGATTATCGAAACCGCCTCGTCGAAGATTGGCGATATTACCAGCGTTATCGACGGCATCGCGTTTCAGACCAATATTCTGGCGCTGAACGCCGCCGTAGAAGCGGCGCGTGCCGGCGAACAGGGCCGCGGCTTCGCCGTGGTGGCGGGCGAAGTGCGCAGCCTCGCCAGCCGCAGCGCGCAGGCGGCGAAAGAGATTAAGTCGCTTATCGACTCCACCACCAGCAGCGTGGCGACAGGCTCGCGCTATGTGCGTGAGGCGGGCGAGTCGATGCAGGACATTGTCAGCAGCATCGGCAATGTTTCCGGCATCATGCGGGAAATCACCATCGCCACCAGCGAGCAGATGAAAGGGATTCAGGAGATTAACCACGCCGTCGTGCATCTCGACCGTATGGTGCAGCAGAACGCCGAGCTGGTCGTGCAATCCGCCGCCGCCGCTGGCGCGCTGCAAAGCCAGGCGGGCGAGCTGGCGGAAACGGCGGGCCATTTCCGCATTTAACCCTGCGCGGGCGCGTTTTCAGGCAATAAAAATGCGCCCGCTGAATGGTTTCAGGAGAAATGTCACAAAAGTTTATGGGTTATCGTTTTTTTTGATCAAAGTCAGCATTAACCGCCCTCCCCTTTGGTGTTATGCAGCAAGGGTTTTGTGAACGAGTTCACTGCTTTTATCGCCTGACGAGATGAAAGCAGACATTTTCACATTGATAGCAGGGGTAAAAAATGGCTTTGGTTAAAACGACGTTGAAACTTTTTGGCGGCGACACCGTGGTGGTGCGCTGTTCGGATAAATGTCATATCCACTTGATGAGCGCGAAAGCGCGCGCTGAAGAGGCGGCGGATATTCTGAGCGTCGAGGATCGCAGCAGCGCGTATCTGACGGTGCCCTACAGCGGTTTATGGAATGTCCTGATTGATAGCCGCAGTCAGTCGCTGGAGCACTCCATTAGTTACGTACCAGCCTGACCGTTTCCCCTCCGCGCAAGCGGAGGGTTTTATGCAAACCCGGGCTGGAGCTCCCCGCCCTGCTCACCGCGCTGTTGCCAGGCGCGCACTTCGCTCACCAGCTCATCCAGACAATCGTCCCGCATCCCCAGCTTTTTCAACTCCTGCTCAAGCGAAAAGAGATACTGCGCGTTGGTGCCAAGCGGCCCGCTGGCGGCGGCGATAAGCGGAGCGATAACCCTTGCGCGGGTGTCAGGTTCATAGAGGGGATGGCGCGGATCCATAATAAAGACCAGCGCATTGATGGTGCGACCGTCATCAAGCTCAAGTTTGCACCAGCTTGGCAGGTAGCAGCCGGTAATCATTTCCCGCTTCCACAGCAGCGTCAGCTCCGCTTCAAGCTGCGACTCGGGAAGACGGTAAGCAACGCCGGTCGTGCGGCCGCCCTCTTTAAGCGCCAGCATGCGTCCCGGCTGGCAGGCGGTGCCGCGTCCGGCGGTTAAACGCAGGCAGAAAGCGCGGTGCCAGCCCACCAGCGTGCCCGGCGCGCACTCTTCGAACTCCAGTGCCGGGTTCCACATCAGCGAGCCGTAGCCGAAAATCCATACCGGGCCGTCGTCCGGCCGACAGGCAAGTGTCGCAGCCAACGACGCCGCGCGCTGCTCCGGCGACCAGAGTAAGGATTCCTCAATTGCGCCAAACGCCGTTTTACAGTCCGCTTTCATTAAGAAATCACGAGTTAACACGTTCTACCTCCGCCACTGCTTACTGCTACTGCTCTCTTCCCTGCCATTTTTAAGCGCTTTCCGGGCATTATTGCTGTTTATTTAGAAAGCAACAGTGCTGACGATATGCAATTAGCGTGGCGCTGGCAAGGGTGACGGCCATCACAAAAACACATAACCGTCATCTTTTCCTGCCAGAATAAGCGATCGGGCTGTAAAGGTATCGGGTAATCAAGGCATTAAAGCACCCTTATTTTTTCTTATGCCATTTGTCATCATCGCCTTTTTCATACTCATTTTTTACTGCGGCCCAGGCCACCTTATGCGCCGTCTCTTCCCGGGTATCGTCGCCGCGTCGGTCATCTTTGTCTTTATATTGGTCCCAGGCGCTGTTGAAGGCCTCTTTATAGATATCCTGCGCGTGGGCAGGCAGCACGTTTTTCACGTTGTCGGGTAAATCGCTGCGGGAATCGTATGGCATCGGCTATCTCCTTTTACACAGAAAAAGTAAGTGTGGAACAGGATGCGCGCCTTCGCCAGCCGGGGTGAATTGTGGTTTGTAATCAGGCTCAACCCGCTGGCGGATAAACGTAATATAAACAAAGCCGTCAATTATGACGCTTTCAGCGTAAAAATTATCTTAAGCCGTAAAAATTCGTAAATATCCCGCGATAAAAGCGCGTGTTTGCTATTTTATGCGCAGCTCGTTCGCTCACTATAATGATAAAGAATCGCCACTCTGGAGAAAATTAATGACCAAAACAACGCATGAGGCGGTGAAAACCCGCCACAAGGAGACCACGCTCATTTTTCCGGTGCTGGCGCTGGCGGTACTGGCCCTGTGGGGCGGGAGCCAGTCGCTGCCAGCGGTAGTCGGTATTAACATCCTTTCCCTGATAGCCATTCTCTACAGCGCGTTTAGCGTGGTGCGACACGCCGATGTGCTGGCGCACCGCCTGGGCGAGCCTTATGGGTCGCTTATCCTGAGCCTCTCGGTCGTTATCCTCGAAGTCAGCCTGATTTCCGCCCTGATGGCGACCGGCGACGCCGCGCCAACCCTGATGCGCGATACGCTTTACTCCATCATTATGATTGTGACCGGCGGGCTGGTGGGTTTCGCCTTGCTGCTGGGCGGGCGCAAGTTCGCCACGCAATATGTGAACCTGTTCGGCATTAAGCAGTACCTGATAGCGCTCTTTCCGCTGGCGGTGATTGTGCTGGTCTTCCCGATGGCGCTGCCCGGCGGCAACTTCACCACCGCCCAGTCGCTGCTGGTGGCGCTGATTTCCGCCGCCATGTACGGCGTTTTCTTGCTGATTCAGACCAAAACGCACCAGAGCCTGTTTGTTTACGAGCATGAAGATGAAGGCGACGGTGACGACCCGCACCACGGCAAACCTTCGGCGCACAGCAGCCTGTGGCATGCCATCTGGCTGATCGTTCATCTGATTGCGGTTATCGCCGTGACCAAAATGAACGCAAACCCACTGGAAGCCTTGCTGACGCACCTGAACGCCCCGGTCTCCTTCACCGGTTTTCTGGTGGCGCTGCTGATCCTCTCGCCGGAAGGCCTGGGGGCCTTAAAAGCGGTGCTCAATAACCAGGTGCAGCGCGCCATGAACCTCTTCTTTGGTTCCGTGCTGGCGACAATCTCATTAACGGTTCCCACGGTCACGCTGATAGCGATCCTGACCGGCAACGACCTGGTGTTTGGTCTGGGCGCGCCGGAGATGGTGGTTATGCTGGCCTCGCTGGTGCTCTGCCAGATCTCTTTCTCCACAGGGCGGACGAACGTGCTTAACGGCGCGGCGCATCTGGCGCTTTTCGCCGCCTATCTGATGACGATTTTTGCCTGACCGTTGCGGCGCCTCCCCGAAAGAGGGCGAGGCGCCGCAACGCTTAAAAACGCGCTTTGCTTCGCAGCCCACCCGCTAAACCGCTGCCCGCCGCTTTTCTGCTACGGCTATCCCTGCCTTTATTCCAGCAAATTTTATTCGTTGATTTACTTTACCAACTCGCTGAAAGAAATTATTGCCGCAAGCTTTAATGCCTTTAATTAATTCCCTTACGCTCTCAATAGTCCAAAAATTATTAACCACATGAATGCATTAAATAAATTATATTTTGCAGCACTTTATAAATATTACCCGCCAGAAAATTACTTTATATTAACGGCAACGTATTTTTCATGGAGGAAATTATGCCCAGCGCTGGTGATATTCCCACAGATCGTATTCAACAAATTAATACCATCAACCGTTATTTATTACGTTTTAACTGGAACCCTTCAATAGTTGCCGATGTACTGAGTTTTACAGGCGAAGAAAAGTTAAGCCAGCCCTACCGCTACACCATTCGTTTTACCTGTTCCGATAATCATCTGCCGCTTAAAGATATTCTTAATTGCCCCGCCACTTTCCTGATGCGGGCACGCAATCCTCACGCCTGGGAGAAAGATAACCCCTGGCTCCCGCAGCGGCAGGTTAACGGCATTATTACCTCGCTTGGCCGTGTCAGTGATTCCGCTGATGAAACGCTCTATGAATGCGTGCTGGAGCATGAACTGTCGCTGCTCAATAACACCACCAAGTCAGCCGTTTACCTGAATATGAGCGTACCGGAGCTGGTCAAAGCCGTGATACTTGAGCATATGCCGCACGGCGCCTTCAAGGTCGATATGAGCACGCTGCGGGACTATCCGCGCCGTGAAATGATTGTTCAGTGGCGCGAAACGGATTTGCGATTTATTCAGCGGCTGCTGGCGGAGGTGGGCATTTTCTGGCGCTTCGAAAACCACCCGGACGTGAAAGAGCAGGTGCTGATGATTTTTGACGATACCGGGCGGCGTCTTTGCTATAGCGACAAAACGCGCCCGTATGTCCGTGTCAGCGGACTGACCAGCCATAAGGTTTACGTAACGCAATTGCAGGACACGGTAAACGTAGTTCCCGCCTCGGTGTTGGCGCGCAACTATAACTACCGCACGCCTGATTCCCCGCAGCGCATCTTTTCCGTTCATGTTCCCGATATCCCTGAATCTATCACCACCGGCCGGGTTTACCGCTACCCCGCCCCGCATCTGGTAGCGGGAGATTTTTACGGCGACACCTGTGAAACCGACTCGTTCTATGCTCGCCTACGGCATGAGCAACTACTCAATAACCAGTTCCGGCTTTCAGCGCTCACCAACGACCCGGCTCTGGTGGCAGGCGATGTGTTTAAAATCGTCGGTGGGGCTCCTGACGCTTTCAGCCAGGGCATGGTTATCACCGCCGTCACCCTGAGCGGCAGCCGCAGCGAAAGCTACCGCGCCAGGCTAAGCGGCATCCCGGACAGCGATCGCGTTTGCTTTCGTCCCGAACCGCTGCCGCGTCCGGTTATCAGCGGCACCGTCCCCGCCCGAGTCTCCTCGAGCGCCGATTCCCTGTACGGCGACCTGGATTTACAGGGCCGCTATCACGTTAAGTTTGATTTCGATCTGGAGGAGAAAAAGAAAGGACTCGAGAGCGCCTGGCTCCGGCTCGGCAGACCCTATGCGGGAGATACCTACGGTTTCCACTTTCCCCTGCTGGACGGCACGGAGGTGGCCGTCGCCTTTGAGCACGGCGACCCGGACAGGCCCTATATCGCCCATGCGCTTCATGACGGTAGACACCACGACCTGGTGACTGCCGCCAACGAACGGCGCAACGTCATACGCACCCCGGCGAACAATAAAATTCGCCTTGATGATGAGCGCGGCCGGGAGCACATCAAGGTGGCCACTGAGCATGGCAAAAGCCAGCTCAGCCTTGGCCACCTGGTGGACGCCAGCCGTAAGCAGCGCGGCGAAGGAGTGGAAGCCCGCACTGATAACTGGCTCGCCGCCCGCGCCGCAAAAGGCATCCTGCTCACCACCGAACCGCAGCCCCGCGCCCAGGGCAAGCAGCTTGATATGTCCGCCGCCGTCGCCGCGCTGGAAAGCGCCCTGGCGCTCGCCCGCACCCTGCAACAGTGCGCCGACACCGCCGGGGCGGACGGCGCGGATACCACGTTGCAGCAGCAGTTAAGCCAGGCGCTGAACCAGCTTTCCGCGCCAGGGCTGCTGGCCTATGCCGACAAAGGCATCGCCCAGCTCACGCCGGGGAGCCTGCAACTCACCGCAGGCCAGGATCTGGTCGCCACGGCGGGCGGCGGCGCCAGCCTGAGTATATTCAAAAAGTTCTCGCTGGCGGCAGGCGAGGCTGTCTCACTGTTCTCCCGCAAACTCGGCATAAAGCTGATTGCCGCCTGCTGACCATGCTGATACTTTTTCAGCTTGCGGGCTGTGACGGCGCTTTCGACACCGTTCAGCCGCCCCCGCCAACGCCGACGCCCGTCCAGGTGGTCTACCGCTTTGACGACCACCGCTATCTGGAGCTGAAAGGATGGGACTGCGAAGGGGCGCTCACCTATGTGGATACCCGGCGCAATATCCGTTCGGTGGTATCTTCACAGTTCTATCGAATATTTACTGCCAGATATGTTCATCCTTCTGAACGGTATATTGCTGTCCTGGGATGGCGGGCGGGAGGGTTCACGGTATCGAAAGATTATGGCCAGACCTGGCATACTGTCATGTTCGCGCCAACCACATCCGAAGATGACGGCACCAGCAGTCCGACGCGAGAGGATATCGTTTCCTTTACCGTGGTTAACGACCAGGGCTTTCTGCTGACAAAACAGGGGCGGATTTATATGTCCTCAAAACCCTTCGACGACCCGCGCCTGGCTCCCGGCGGGCCGGGCATCACTTATGAGCTGGACGGCGAGAAGCAGGAAATCACGCCGCAGTCTCCCGGATGGGCGTGGGGGATGGTTTATTTCAATCCCAAAACTCTTATCACTTCCGTTGAGAAGCACAAAATCAACTGGCAGAACCTGCCGGAGAAAATCCCGGAAGTGAAAAACTACACCGGATGGGATCACATGCGCTGCGACATGGACGCCGGGAGGAAATGATGCCCAGTGTTGATACTGCCATGGCGTTTCCGCGGCGCGATGACATCACCGGACAGCATCACCTCCAGTGGGCTATGCCGCGTGAACAGGTGCTGAAGGAAGGAATCAAAAAATGAAAGGGAAATGTCTGCTGACCATGCTGATACTGTTGCAGCTTGCGGGCTGTGACGGCGCTTTCGACACCGTTCAGCCGCCCCCGCCGACGCCCGTCCAGGTGGTCTACCGCTTTGACGACCACCGCTACCTGGAGCTGAAAGGATGGGACTGCGAAGGGGCGCTCACCTATGTGGATACCCGGCGCAATATCCGTTCGGTAGTGACAACGCAGTTTTATCGTCTGTTTACCAAAAAGTATGTTCATCCTTCTGAGCGGTATATTGCCATTATGTCGTGGGATTCGAGTGGCTTTGCCGTTTCAAAAGATTACGGCGAGACCTGGCAAGGAGCTATGTACGCGCCAACCAGCTCAGAAGACGATGGTTCAAGCAGCCCACGACGCGAGGATATCGTTTCCTTTACCGTGGTTAACGACCAGGGCTTTCTGCTGACAAAACAGGGACGGATTTATATGTCCTCAAAACCCTTCGACGACCCGCGCCTGGCTCCCGGCGGGCCGGGCATCACTTATGAGCTGGACGGCGAGAAGCAGGAAATCACGCCGCAGTTCCCCGGCCTGGCCTGGGGACTGGATTACTTCAATCCGCAAACATTAATACATCTGGTAGACAGGCACAAAGCCAACTACCAGAACCTGCCGGAGAAAATCCCGGAAGTGAAAAACTACACCGGATGGGATCACATGCGCTGCGACATGGACGCCGGGAGGAAATGATGCCCAGAGTTAATACTGCCATGGCGTTTCCGCGGCGCGATGACATCACCGGACAGCATCACCTCCAGTGGGCTATGCCGCGTGAACAGGTGCTGAAGGGAGGAATCAAAAAATGAAAGGGAAATGTCTGCTGACCATGCTGATACTTTTTCAGCTTGCGGGCTGTGACGGCGCTTTCGACACCGTTCAGCCGCCCCCGCCAACGCCGACGCCCGTCCAGGTGGTCTACCGCTTTGACGACCACCGCTATCTGGAGCTGAAAGGATGGGACTGCGAAGGGGCGCTCACCTATGTGGATACCCGGCGCAATATCCGTTCGGTAGTGACAACGCAGTTTTATCGTCTGTTTACCAAAAAGTATGTTCATCCTTCTGAGCGGTATATTGCCATTATGTCGTGGGATTCGAGTGGCTTTGCCGTTTCAAAAGATTACGGCGAGACCTGGCAAGGAGCTATGTACGCGCCAACCAGCTCAGAAGACGATGGTTCAAGCAGCCCCCGACGCGAGGATATCGTTTCCTTTACCGTGGTTAACGACCAGGGCTTTCTGCTGACAGAACAGGGGCGGATTTATATGTCCTCAAAACCCTTCGATGACCCGCGCCTGGCTCCCGGCGGGCCGGGCATCACTTATGAGCTGGACGGCGAAATTCATAAAATCGCCCCCCGTTCTCCTGGCCCGGCATGGGGGCTGGATTATTTCAATCCCCAAACGCTTCCCCATCTTGTGGAACAGTACAAAGCCAATTACCAGAACCTGCCGGAGAAAATCCCGGAAGTGAAAAACTACACCGGATGGGATCACATGCGCTGCGACATGGACGCCGGGAGGAAATGATGCGTGGGGTAATCAGGCTGCATGACCCGCTGACCAGCGGCGGGAAAGTGATTTCCGCATCCGGGCCGGAATTTGACGGCATCCCCGTGATGCTCAGGGGCGACCGGGTGATATGCCCTGTCCACAACGGGGAGTATATCGTAAACGACTGCTCGCCCGACTGGACGATAAACGGGCGCGGCGTGGTGCTGGATAAATGCCGGGCTGAATGCGGCTGCGCGGTAATCACCACTTTGCCCGTGGCCGGAGAGGAGAAGTGATATGAGATGGAAATTATTCGAAGATACCGAAAAAGAACCGGAAGTCGTCTCTTTCTGCGGCCTGTTTGTAGTGCTGTTTATCATCGCGCTGGTGGTGGCAAACAGCATCGGGCTGGCTGACTGGCTGGAGAAAAAAGCTCCCTTCGTCACGATTGCGTTTCAGGGCGTGCTGGTTCCCTTAACGATAGCGTTAACCGCGTCGTTTATTTTGTATATCGGGGAGTGCTGCCGGATACACGTCTTTCAGATGCGTCAGCTGCGCAGAAATGAAAACAACTATCGGGTAACGGCATATTCCCGGCGCCAAATGACGCTGATAGCCTGGCATTCGCTCGCGCCTGTTGAACATATCGCGCTGAAAATGCTTAAGCTCGAAGGGTCAATGCCGCTTGCGCCTGAAACGCCGCTGGAAATTGACAGCGAAGAGGGCTATGACGCGCCCCGGCTTGAGATCATACTGCGAAAGCTGGTGGAGCCGCTGAAAGAAAAGCTTAATGAACCTTATGTGTTTGACGTGTCTGTATGGGCGCGCGGTCAGGAAGCGGATTACGATGACTCCGTACGCAATGCGCTGAAGGCGGCTGGGATAAAAACAGCCAATGTAACGGCGGTACATGTGCTGGAGAAGTGCCCCGGTTATTCGTTTATTGAGAAATGGATTAACACGTTGCATCAACGTAACCATTCCTTTCATCTGCTGCTCATAGCGGATCTTCACGGTGAGGATAAAAAAGCGTTTATGGAAAGCGCCTCGGCCTTTCTTTTCGGTTATTACTCAGACCGTGCCGAAAAGCCGCTGTTTATCTCCATGCCGCTGACGCAAAGCGAGGACCTGGAAACTGCCGCCGCCGCGTTTATCAGAACCAAATGCATTACGTCGGCGAAAGTTTTCTGGCATACCGGACTGGAGCGCAAAGAGAAATACCCGCTTTATGAAGTGCTGAACCAGGAAAAAACCGCCCCGGAACGACGGGATCTGGATACAACTTTTGGTCAATGCTCAGACAGCTATCGGTGGCTGGCGCTGACTCTGGCAGCAGACGCGGCATTGTATGCGCAGGGGCCGCAACTGGTTGCCGCGTCGGGCAGCAACGAATTTGGCCTGTTGTCGCTGGCCGACAGCTATTATACGCCGCCTGATCCGCCCCAGGCGTGGCTTCCGCTACCGATATTCCATACGTTTCTTTCAACGATAATGATGTTGGTGACGATCATGGTCGCTGATATTGCGTATTCTACAGCAAAGGAACCAATTATTAGTTTTACAACCTGTATGGTAATAACGTGCCTGACAGGGCTGATTACAGGCAGCATTGCATGGTTAGCCATTGTTATGGGACGAGACGAAAGCCATGATTCCACTCTATAAATCAAGGGATTGAATGTCTGGCGACGTTTATCATGCCCGCTTTGCTACCGGTATGATATGAGCGTATGCCGGGAAAAAGCGCAGTTTATTCCAACGACGACATAATCGCTAAACTCACATGTCAGGTGGTGCATCTCCCCTTCCGTATTCCCGTTCCCCTTCCCTGCCCCATAAAAAAACCCCGCCGGAGCGGGGTTTTTTGTTAGCCAGAACCTTAGTTGCTGGTATCGAGCTCTTCGAAGCCTTTAACGAGATCGTCGATGGCTTTGATCTGCTTCAGGAACGGCTCAAGCTTCGCCAGCGGCAGTGCGGACGGGCCGTCGCATTTAGCATGTTCCGGGTCCGGATGCGCTTCAATAAACAGGCCGGCGATGCCGGTCGCCATGCCGGCGCGGGCCAGCTCAGCCACCTGCGCGCGACGACCGCTGGAGGCGGCGCCGAACGGGTCGCGGCACTGCAGCGCGTGCGTCACGTCGAAAATCACCGGCGCATTGCCAGACACTTTCTTCATCACGCTGAAGCCCAGCATGTCGACCACCAGGTTGTCATAACCGAAGTTAGTGCCGCGGTCGCACAAAATCACTTTGTCGTTGCCGCCCTCGTGGAATTTATCCACGATGTTGCCAACCTGCCCCGGGCTGATGAACTGCGGCTTTTTGATGTTGATAACCGCGCCGGTTTTCGCCATCGCTTCCACCAGATCGGTTTGACGCGCCAGGAAGGCCGGCAGCTGGATAACGTCCACCACTTCAGAAACCGGCTGCGCCTGTTCGGCGGTATGCACGTCAGTGATAATTTTAACGCCGAAGGCCTGCTTCAGCTCCTGGAAGATTTTCATCCCTTCTTCCAGACCCGGTCCGCGATAGGAGTGAATGGAGGAGCGGTTGGCTTTATCAAAGGAGGCTTTAAAAACGTAAGGAATGCCGAGTTTGTCGGTCACGTTGACGTAGTGCTCGCAGATTTGCATCGCGAGATCGCGCGACTCAAGCACATTCATGCCGCCAAAGAGAACGAACGGCAGATCGTTCGCCACGTTGATATTGCCAATACTAACCACTTTTTGCTTCATAAGTTCGCCCTTGTCAGCGGTAAATCGGTATACGGTTTGCTAATCAGTGCAGCGTAATCTGCTTGTGCGAAATCGAATTGATTTGCGCGCGGATCATTTCGCTAATCGGATCTTCCGGGCACTGCTCGACAAAATAGCTCAGGTCGTTCAGCGCGACATGTTCGCAATCCAGCTGCGCATAGATAAGCCCACGGTCGCGGATCTCATACGGATCTTCCGGGTTGAACTGCAGCAGCGCTTCACTGGTGCGCAGAGCAAGCTCCATCTGGCTCTCCTCCATCAGCGCGGATTTCAGCGTATCCAGCAGCTTGCGAATAACCTCGGCGTTTTCCGATTCTTCAAGGTCGTCGACATAGAGTTCCGCCACCGGGTTAACGTTGCCCTTGAGCCACACCTCAAGCGTATGCTCATCCAGCGTTTCGCCATTGAACGGATTAATCAACCACATTTCGCCATCCATCCAGTCAGCGCGCAGAATCAGCTGCGTCGGGAAAATCACCGGCGTCAGCGGGATCTCCAGCCTGTCGGCTATCCACAGCAGTATCGCGCCCAGCGATACGGCGCTGCCCTGGCGATTTTTTAATACCTTATCCAGCCAGAGCGCATCGGAAAGGCGGTATACGCCGCGCGCGTCGGAAAAACCCCATTCGCCATAAAACAGCTCAAGCAGGCGCTCAAGCTGCATATCCTGATGGAGCCCCTCGCAAATTTCTTCCCGGGCGAGGCTAACCAGCGCGTCAAGCTGCTGATAAACCTCCTGATCGGGAAAATCATCGCGGATTAATTGTGAAACCAGCACCATGCCGTCGCAGAGCGGTGCTTTGTTAAATTCGAAATCGGCCAACGACTTCATATCAACCCCAATAACGGTATCTTCGTGGTGGCAAGTCTAATGATGATGTAAAGCACCACCAGCCCCAGCAAAAACGCGATCCAGCGTGTTTGCTGGCTTCGCGGGCGTCGACCCAGCGCGATAAACCCTAAAGCGATATAAATGATAACGCCAAAGAGCTTCTCCGTCAGCCATGCGCCTTGCGGCGTGAAGGGATAAAAGTGCGTTATGAGCACTAGCGCAACACCGCTCGCCAGCAAAAGGGTGTCGTTAACATGCGGAACGATACGCACCCAGCGCTTCGCCGACATGGCCGAGCCACGATATTGCCAGACGTAGCGTAAAACAAACAGGCTGATGGAGATGATCACCGTCAGGATATGAAAATGCTTCAGTGCAAAATAAGCCGCCATGGCCTTGTTACTCCTGTTTTATTGCAAATTGACCCAGCGTCAGACGCTCATTGCCGCCGTAATCCCGGCAGGTCTCCACCGCATGATAACCCGCTTCGCTAAAAAGCTCCCGTACCGCTTCACCCTGACGCCAGCCATGCTCTAACAATAGCCAGCCCTGGTTAACAAGAAAGCGGCGCGCCTCGAAAATTAATGTTCTGAGATCCGCAAGGCCGTTCTCGTCCGCCACCAGCGCGCTGCGCGGCTCGAAGCGCACGTCGCCCTGAGTAAGATGCGGATCGGCATCGTCGATATAAGGCGGATTACTGACGATAAGCGTGAAACGCGCTTCGTCTAACGCGCTGAACCAGTCGCTTTGCAGAAGCGTAATATTAGGAATAGCGAGGTGTTGTGCATTGCGGCGCGCCAGCTCGACAGCCTGCGGCACTACATCAAGGGCGGTGACATGGCAGTCCGGCCGCTCGCTGGCGAGAGCCAGCGCAATAGCGCCCGTGCCCGTGCCCAAATCCAGAATTTGACAGGGTTCTGCGGGCAGACGCGCCAGCGCCTGCTCCACCAGACATTCCGTATCCGGACGGGGAATAAGCGTGGCGGGAGAGACAAACAGCGGCAACGACCAGAACTCACGTAAACCCGTCAGATGCGCCACTGGCTCGCCCTGCGCCCGGCGCTCAAGCAAGTTTTCAAGCGCCTGCGCTTCATCTTCGCTAAGCAGGGTTTCGCCGAAAGCGAGAATAAACGTGCGGGTTTTACCCGTTACAAGACCAAGCAAAATCTCCGCGTCCCGGCGCGGAGATTCGCTTTGCGTTAAGCGCGCAATAGCCTGCTTAAGCCAGTGCTGATAGTCCATTAGTCCTGCTCAGCCAGCGCGGCCAGCTGGTCCGCCTGGTGTTCCTGAATGATAGGCTCAATAAGCGCATCCAGCTTCCCTTCCATTACTTCATCCAGACGGTAGAGCGTCAGGTTAATGCGGTGGTCGGTAACGCGCCCTTGCGGGAAGTTATAGGTGCGGTTTCGATCGGACCGGTCGCCGCTACCAAGCAGGTTGCGGCGCGTGGACGCTTCCGCCTGCTGCCGTTTCGCCATTTCTGCGGCGTGGATACGCGCGCCAAGCACCGCCAGCGCTTTGGCTTTGTTTTTATGCTGCGAGCGTTCATCCTGGCACTCCACCACAATGCCCGTCGGCAGGTGGGTGATGCGAATGGCGGAGTCGGTGGTGTTAACGTGCTGGCCGCCCGCGCCAGAAGAGCGGAAGGTATCGATGCGCAGATCGGCTGGGTTGATGTCCGGCAGCTCCGCCTCCGGCAGCTCCGGCATCACCGCTACCGTGCAGGCGGAGGTGTGAATACGGCCCTGGGATTCCGTCGCCGGAACGCGTTGCACACGATGCCCGCCCGATTCAAACTTCAGACGCCCGTACACGCCTTCGCCGCTGATTTTGGCGATCACTTCTTTATAACCGCCATGCTCGCCTTCGTTGGCGCTCATGATTTCCACCCGCCAGCGGCGGGATTCCGCATAACGGCTGTACATACGGAAAAGGTCGCCGGCGAACAGTGCCGCCTCGTCGCCGCCGGTGCCGGCACGCACTTCAACAAACGCGTTGCGCTCGTCGTCTGGATCTTTTGGTAGCAGCAATACCTGCAGCTGCTGTTCCAGCTCTTCGCTGCGGCTTTTCGCATCGCGCAGCTCTTCCTGCGCCATATCGCGCATTTCCGGGTCTTCAAGCAGGCTTTCTGCGGTTTGCAGATCGTCCTGAACCTGTTGCCACTGTAAAAAACAGCGAGACACATCGCTTAACTGGGCGTATTCACGGGAAAGCGCGCGAAAGCGATCCTGGTCGGCGATAGTGCTCGCGTCACCGAGGAGCGCCTGAACTTCTTCATGACGCTCCTGCAAGGCTTCCAGTTTGGCAACGATAGAAGGCTTCATAGGCGGTAGTTCACCTTTTTGTAATAAGAATGTGTGGCGCTACTCCAGCCCGAGGCTGTTGCGCAGAATATGCAGGCGTTCGTCATCCCCGTCACGGGCGGCCTGCTGAAGAGATTTGGTTGGTGCGTGGATCAGGCGGTTGGTCAGTTTCCGGGCCAGATCCTGCAAAATGGATTCGGCGTCGCCGCCTTGTTGCAGCGCGGCCAGGGCTTTGGCGGTGAGTTCTTCCCTCACCTGCTCCGCCTGGCTGCGGTATTCACGAATGGTTGCGCTGGCGCTTTGCGCGCGCAGCCAGGCCATAAATTCGTGCGCTTCCTGCTCGACAATCGATTCTGCTTCAACCGCCGCCGCTTTGCGCTGCGCGAGGTTGTGCTGGATGATCGATTGCAGGTCGTCAACGCTGTAGAGGTAAGCGTTGGCGAGCTTGCCCACTTCCGGCTCGACATCGCGCGGTACGGCGATATCCACCAGCAGCATCGGCTGATTGCGGCGAGCCTTCAGGGCGCGCTCCACCATGCCTTTGCCGATAATCGGCAAAGGGCTTGCGGTGGAGCTGATAATAATGTCGGCCTCTTTCAGACGCTCGTCTATCTCCGCAAGATTGATGACTTCCGCGCCCACCTCATCCGCCAGACGCTGGGCGCGCTCCAGGGTGCGGTTAGCGATAATCATCTTCTTGACGTTGTGTTCGCGCAGATGACGGGCGGCCAGTTCGATGGTTTCCCCCGCCCCGACTAACAGCACCGTGACGCTGGAAAGGGATTCGAAAATCTGGCGCGCCAGCGTGCAGGCGGCGAAAGCGACGGAAACGGCGCTGGCGCCGATGTCGGTTTCGGTGCGCACGCGCTTGGCGACGGAGAACGATTTCTGGAACATGCGTTCCAGCTCGCTCGCTTTCGCATGACCGCGCTGGGAGTCGGCGAACGCTTTTTTCACCTGGCCCAGGATTTGCGGCTCGCCCAGCACTAAGGAGTCCAGCCCGCTGGCGACGCGCATCAGGTGGCTTACCGCATCGTTGTCGTGATGCCAGTAAAGGCTGTTGCGCACCTCATCTTCATTGAGGTTGTGGTAGTCGCAAAGCCAGCGCACCAGCCGGTCGTGCAGATTGTCCTGCTCTTCCACGCTCAGATAGAGCTCCGTGCGATTGCACGTTGAGAGCACTACGCCGCCCTGCACCATTGGCTGCGCAAGCAGGCTTTCCAGCGCCTGGTCGAGCGTATCCGGCGAAAACGTAACGCGTTCTCGCAGCGAAACAGGAGCCGTTTTGTGGTTGATGCCGAGTGCTAAAAGGGTCATGTGAGCGGGAATAGTACCAGCGTTGATAAGGTTTGACTTCGCGCATCATACAGGATGCGTAAGGTCAATAAAAGAGAACCGCCTCTTTTGGAGTAATAGTTAATTTCATGATTTAAGACAACTTGAACGTAGACGCTCTTGCACGCGAGCGCTAGCATGAAAGGTTATAACCCCAACACGCATCAAGGATTTGACGTCAATATGGCTATTTCATCTCTGCGCTTTTTGCGTCTTTTGCCGCTGGCGAGCCTCGTTCTGACCGCCTGCGCCGTTAATACGCCGAAAGGTCCGGGCAAAAGCCCCGACTCCCCGCAGTGGCAGCAGCACCAACAGCAGGTGCGCAGCCTGAATCAGTACCAGACTCGCGGCGCTTTCGCTTATCTTTCCGATGAACAGAAAGTCTATGCCCGCTTCTTCTGGCAACAAACCGGTCAGGACCGCTACCGACTGCTGCTGACCAACCCGCTTGGCAGCACGGAAATGGAGCTGAATGCGCAGCCGGGCGTGGTACAACTGGTGGATAACAAAGGCCAGCGCTACACCGCCACCGATGCCGAAGAGATGATTGCGAAGCTGACCGGCATGCCGATCCCCATCAACAGCCTGCGTCAGTGGATCCTCGGCCTGCCGGGCGACGCGACCGATTATAAACTCGACAACCAGTATCGCCTGAGCGAAGTGAACTACACGCAAAACGACAAAACGTGGCATGTAGTTTATAGCGGGTATGACAGTAAAACCCAGCCTGCCCTGCCTTCGAATATGGAACTGACCGAAGGCGACCAGCGCATCAAGCTGAAAATGGATAACTGGATAGTTAAATGATGACGCGTTGGCCCTCTCCGGCAAAGCTGAACCTGTTTCTCTATATCACGGGCCGTCGTGAAGATGGCTACCATACTTTGCAGACGCTGTTTCAGTTTGTGAATTACGGCGACACGGTGCTTATCGCCCCGCGTCATGACGGCGAGCTGCGGCTAACCACGCCGATTGCGGGCGTGCCCGATGAAGAAAACCTTATCCTGCGCGCGGCGCGACTGCTCATGCGCCGCGCCCGGGAGACGGGCCGTCTGCCAGCAGGGGCCGGCGCGGATCTGGGAGTAGAAAAGCGGTTGCCGATGGGCGGCGGGCTGGGCGGCGGCTCTTCTAACGCCGCCACTGTTCTGGTCGCGCTAAACCATTTATGGCAAACCGGCTTAAGCGAAGCGGAACTTGCTGCGCTTGGCATACAGCTTGGCGCAGATGTGCCGGTTTTCGTGCGCGGTCATGCCGCCTTCGCCGAAGGGGTGGGTGAACGCTTAACGCCCGTTTCGCCGCCGGAAAAATGGTATCTGGTCGCGCATCCGGGCGTGAGCATCGCGACGCCGGTTATCTTCAAAGACCCTGATTTACCGCGTAACACGCCCGTCCGGTCAATAGAAACGTTACTGAATTGTGAATTCAGTAATGATTGCGAGCAGATCGCAAGAAAACGTTTTCGCGAGGTTGATGCCGCGCTTTCCTGGCTGTTAGAATACGCGCCGTCGCGCCTGACTGGCACTGGCGCTTGCGTGTTTGCTGAATTTGACACCGAGTCCGCTGCCCGAATGGTGCTTGAGCAAGCCCCGGAATGGCTGCGCGGTTTCGTTGCGCAAGGCGTAAATATTTCGCCGCTACAGCAAGCCATTTCCGGGCAAGCTGAGCCCTGGTGACAACGTCACCCTTGTTCCAGACGTTGCGCCACGCTCTTTAAATACACCGCCTGGATGGTCGTTATCGCCGCGGTAACCGCCATCCACCACTGGACGCATGCCTGAGGTTCTTCTCGTGCCTGATATGAAGCTTTTTGCTGGTAACGCCACCCCGGAACTAGCACAACGTATTGCCAACCGCCTGTACACTTCCCTCGGCGACGCTGCTGTCGGTCGCTTTAGCGACGGTGAAGTCAGCGTACAAATCAATGAAAATGTACGCGGTGGTGATATTTTCATCATCCAGTCCACCTGTGCCCCTACTAACGACAACCTGATGGAACTCGTTGTTATGGTTGATGCGCTGCGCCGTGCTTCCGCAGGCCGCATCACCGCTGTTATCCCCTACTTTGGCTATGCCCGTCAGGACCGTCGCGTGCGTTCCGCCCGTGTGCCGATCACTGCGAAAGTAGTGGCCGATTTCCTGTCGAGCGTTGGGGTTGACCGTGTGCTCACCGTGGACCTGCACGCAGAACAAATTCAGGGTTTCTTTGATGTGCCGGTAGATAACGTCTTCGGCAGCCCTATCCTGCTGGAAGATATGCTGCAGCAGAACCTGGACAACCCGATTGTCGTTTCTCCCGATATCGGCGGCGTAGTTCGCGCCCGCGCTATCGCTAAACTGCTCAACGACACCGACATGGCTATCATCGATAAACGTCGCCCGCGCGCTAACGTTTCTCAGGTAATGCACATCATTGGCGACGTAGCAGGCCGCGATTGCGTACTGGTTGACGATATGATCGACACCGGCGGCACCCTGTGCAAAGCGGCGGAAGCGCTGAAAGAGCGCGGCGCGAAGCGCGTTTTCGCCTATGCAACGCACCCGATTTTCTCCGGCAACGCGGTCAGCAACCTGCGCAACTCCGTCATTGACGAAGTCGTGGTTTGCGACACCATTCCGCTGGCTGAAGAGATCAAGGCGCTGCCGAACGTACGTACGCTGACGCTCTCTGGCATGCTGGCCGAAGCGATTCGTCGTATCAGCAACGAAGAATCTATCTCTGCTATGTTCGAGCATTAATCGGACAACGCTTAAAAACCCGCCGAGGCGGGTTTTTTTGTTTTTGTGATTTATTTGTATGACTTATACCTCAGTCATCTTTCATAATCCTGAAAGATGAAATGCTCAGGGATGAAAACCGTGAAAACCCTTTTCTCTGCTCAAATAATGCCCTTCCGCGCGCTGGTGGACGCCTGCTGGCGCGAAAAATACACCCTTTCGCGTTTCTCACGCGATGTGATTGCGGGCGTGACCGTCGGGATCATCGCCATTCCACTCGCGATGGCGCTGGCCATCGGCAGCGGCGTGCCGCCGCAGTATGGCCTTTATACGTCAGCGATTGCCGGCATGGTCATCGCCTTAAGCGGCGGCTCACGCTTCAGCGTTTCCGGGCCGACGGCGGCGTTTGTTGTCATTCTTTATCCGGTCGCCCAGCAGTTTGGCCTGGCCGGACTGTTAATGGCGACGTTACTCTCCGGCCTTTTTCTGGTGCTCTTCGGCCTGGCGCAGTTCGGCAGGCTGATTGAGTACATCCCCCTTTCCGTCACGCTGGGATTTACTTCCGGGATCGGCATTACCATCGCCACCATGCAGATTAAAGATTTTCTCGGCCTGGAGATGGCGCACGTGCCGGAACACTACCTGCAAAAAGTGGGCGCGCTGGCGATGGCGCTGCCAACGGTGAATACCGGCGATGCGGCTATCGGTATCGTGACGCTTGCAGTGCTTATTTTATGGCCCCGCCTCGGCATTCGCCTGCCGGGTCATCTCCCTGCTCTGCTCGCCGGGTGCGCGGTCATGGGCGTGGTGAACCTGCTTGGCGGGGAAGTGGCGACCATCGGCTCACGCTTCCATTATGTTTTGGCCGACGGCGCCCAGGGCAACGGGATACCCCCGTTACTGCCGCAGCTTGTACTGCCCTGGAACCTGCCAGGTTCGACCTTTACGCTAAGCTGGGATTCGCTGCAGGCGCTGCTGCCTGCCGCCTTTTCCATGGCGATGCTCGGGGCGATTGAATCCTTGCTCTGCGCCGTGGTGCTGGACGGCATGACCGGGACTAAACACAACGCCAACAGCGAGTTGATAGGCCAGGGTTTTGGCAACCTTGTCGCGCCTTTCTTTGGCGGCATTACCGCCACGGCGGCGATCGCCCGCTCCGCCGCCAACGTGCGCGCCGGGGCCACCTCGCCCGTCTCTGCGGTTATCCACGCATTGCTGGTGCTCCTCGCACTGCTGGCACTGGCGCCGCTGCTCTCCTGGCTGCCGCTCTCCGCCATGGCGGCGCTGCTGCTGATGGTGGCCTGGAACATGAGCGAAGCGCACAAGGTGGTAAACTTGCTAAGGCGTGCGCCGCGCGACGATATTATCGTTATGCTGATCTGTATGTCCCTGACCGTGCTGTTCGATATGGTCATCGCAATAAGCGTGGGCATTGTGCTGGCATCGTTGTTGTTTATGCGCCGCGTAGCGCGCATGACGCGAACCGTGCCGTTGAATGTCGCGTTAGCGGATGACGTACTGGCGGTGCGGGTCACCGGGCCACTCTTTTTTGCGGCGGCGGAAGGCGTATTCAGCCCGCTTTTGCAACAGGCCGAAGGCAAACGTGTTGTGGTAATGCAATGGGACGCCGTGCCGGTGCTGGACGCCGGCGGGCTGGATGCGCTGCAGCGCTTTATTGAACGCCTGCCGCAGGGTTGCGAGCTGCGTATCTGCCAGCTTGAATTTCAACCGCTGCGCACGCTGGCGCGCGCAGGCGTACAGCCCATCCCTGGGCGTCTTGCCTTCTTCCCGGATCAGGCCAGCGCGTTAGCCGACCTCTGATTCACTTCGCTTAGCGCGCTGTTGCATCGCCTTGCATCAGCGCGCCCACCGCCTGTTGCAACCAGCCCAGCACCTCCGGCGTCATCCATGTGCCGACGGAAAGCGCAGGCTCTTTGCTCATCGCCTCGCGGAATTTTTGGTGAGTCTGGGGATTGTTGCCGGCAAAAGAGGTAAAGAGTTCAAGCCAGTTCGCCGCCAGCCCCTTGCCCTCTTCGCTTCCCGGCGCAATCCCTTTCGCCTGCGCCGCATGCAGCTTCGCCACCAGCGGCGGCCACTCCATCATGCGGTCAAAGTAGTGGGCGCGAGTATAAGCATACTCTTGCGGGTTAAGGTAGCGCTGATAAATCGCCAGCTTTGATTCCGCAAACGCCCGCGTGACATACTCCATCACCTCCGGCGTAATGCCGGTTTGCTCCTGCATCTGCGGCTCTTTGGCGTGCATTTCGTTCAGGCGCGTCAGGAAATCGGGTTTGCCGGCGGTGTCGCGCTCCAGCATCTCCATCCAGCGAGTGGCGAGGCGCTGCGCCTGCGGCGCTTCCGGCGGCGTGTTCTGGGCTATCAGCTGCTTCACCTGCTGCACAAGCTGCAGCCATTCGTTCTCGCGCGCCGGATCTTTTTTCGCAAAGGGCAGCGCTTCCAGTTCTGCTTTACTGAACCAACGGTCGTACATTTTCATCAACTCCAGTGTGATTAGCCATTCAGAGAGATTCGGCTCCTGCCCCGCTTTCAGGTCGCTCTGCAATGCCTCCAGTCTTTCGCGAAGCGTAGTGATACGTGAAATCTGGCTGTCGAGCATGGCGATTTGCTGATCGATAATATCGGTCAGGGCAACCGAATGGTTCTCCAGACAGGCGCGCACTTCGGCAAGCGTCAGTCCCATATGGCTTAATGCCTGGATGGTATGCAAACGCTCTACATCCCGGGCGTTATAAAGCCGGTAACCTGCCTCGGTGCGGGCCGAAGGCAACAGCAGGCCCTGCGACTCGTAGTGGTGTAATGCGCGAACCGTAATCCCGGCGCGCCGGGCCAGTTCGCCTACCTGTATTAACATCTTGTCGTAGCTCCTGTTTTGCTGCTTCACGGCGAAGTGTGATGTCTTACGTAACGTGAGGGTCAAGCCGAAAAGCATAAAAAAAACGGCCTCTTTGCAGAAGCCGTTTTTTCTCGCCATGGGGGGTTAACGTTACCGGTGTTGATTGCGCTGGCAGCGCTTGTCGAAATGTCGCACCCACCAGTAGCGGTCGCATACCTGCTCATGGCCGCCTACGCGCGCGCCAGCCAGCCATAACACCGCGCCGACAAAGATGCTCAGTACCGCGCCGTGGGCGAAGAATTGCGGCAGTTGCAGCTGCGGAAGCTGGTTGAGGATGGAATAGCCGACGCCGACAACCATAACAACGAGCCCCAACCCCATCAGAAAATTACCAAGTAATGAAGCGTTTTTGCGTCTCACAGGTCACCTCCAGGTAAATGGGTTGATGGGGAATGCCCCCTCTCCTTGTGTGTAAAGTATAGGTAACGCTTATAGGTAGCCGATGAGGGTCAGGTCACAATTCTGGATATATCTCTCACAAAACTTTACAAATAAGCCCCTGATCAAATTGAAATTCTAATTATTACGCGTTGCGACTATTCAAATTCATTCGCATGCCCTGTTGCGCTTTGTGATTTGCCAGGGGTCACAGTAAACTACGCCGCGAATTTAGCGCTTTTCAGGAACAATAACGTGACGATTAAACTGATTGTCGGCCTGGCGAACCCGGGCGCCGAGTATGCGGCAACGCGCCATAACGCCGGAGCATGGTATGTAGACTTACTGGCGGAACGCCACCGCGCGCCGCTAAAAGAGGAAGCCAAATTTTTTGGCTACACCTCGCGCCTGACGCTTGCGGGCAACGATGTTCGTCTGCTGGTGCCGACCACTTTTATGAACCTGAGCGGCAAAGCAGTGGCGGCGATGGCGACGTTCTATCGCATCGCGCCGGATGAAATTCTGGTCGCGCATGACGAACTGGATTTGCCGCCAGGCGTGGCGAAGTTCAAGCTCGGCGGCGGTCATGGCGGCCACAACGGCCTGAAAGACATCATCAGCAAACTGGGCAATAACCCTAACTTTCACCGCTTACGGATTGGAATCGGCCATCCTGGCGATAAAAACAAGGTTGTCGGTTTTGTGCTGGGCAAACCGCCCGTAAGCGAACAGAAGCTGATAGATGACGCCGTTGACGAAGCGGCGCGCTGCACTGAAATCTGGCTGCAGGATGGGTTAATTAAAGCCACCAACCGCCTTCACACCTTTAAAGCGCAATAAAAGGGGTTTTACCACGCCGCGGGGTGATTTCTCCGCCCGTTGGAGCTCTGTTACGTGTATAATAGGCAAAGTTTGTTTTTTTCCATCATCGGGTTATTTCTAACCCCCTGATTATCAAGAAATTAAGGTGATTTAAACCATGGGATTCAAATGCGGTATCGTCGGCTTGCCGAACGTCGGTAAATCCACCCTGTTCAATGCGCTGACCAAAGCGGGAATCGAGGCAGCCAACTTCCCGTTCTGTACCATTGAGCCGAACACCGGCGTCGTTCCTATGCCCGATCCGCGTCTGGACAAGCTCGCGGAAATCGTGAAGCCCCAGCGCATCCTGCCGACCACGATGGAGTTTGTCGATATCGCCGGTCTGGTGAAGGGCGCCTCCAAAGGCGAAGGCCTCGGCAACCAGTTCCTGACGAACATCCGTGAAACCGAAGCTATCGGCCACGTGGTGCGCTGCTTTGAGAATGACAATATCATTCACGTTTCCGGCAAAGTGGATCCGGCTGAAGATATCGACACCATCAACACCGAACTGGCGCTGGCGGACCTCGATACCTGCGAGCGCGCGATTCACCGTATTTCTAAAAAGGCGAAAGGCGGCGACAAAGACGCCAAAGCCGAGCTGGCAGTGCTGGAAAAATGTTTGCCGCAGCTGGAAAACGCCGGCATGCTGCGCGCGCTTAACCTGAGCAAAGAAGAGAAGGAGCTGGTGCGTTACCTGAGCTTCCTGACCCTTAAGCCGACCATGTACATCGCCAACGTTAACGAAGACGGTTTTGAAAACAACCCGTACCTGGACAAAGTGCGTGAAATTGCCGAAGCGGAAGGCTCCGTCGTGGTGCCGGTCTGCGCCGCGGTAGAAGCGGACATCGCCGAGCTGGATGATGAAGAGCGCGATGAGTTTATGCAGGAGCTGGGTCTGGAAGAGCCGGGCCTGAACCGTGTGATTCGCGCAGGCTACGCGCTGCTGAACCTGCAAACCTACTTCACCGCTGGCGTGAAAGAAGTGCGTGCATGGACCATCCCGGTCGGCGCCACCGCGCCGCAGGCGGCAGGTAAAATTCATACCGACTTTGAAAAAGGTTTTATCCGCGCCCAGACCATCGCCTATGAAGATTTCATCGCTTATAAAGGCGAACAGGGCGCCAAAGAAGCTGGCAAAATGCGTGCGGAAGGGAAAGACTACATCGTTAAAGATGGCGATGTGATGAACTTCCTGTTCAACGTCTAAATAAAATGTGTTGTCTCACGAGATTTTCAGCAAATCTCGTGAAGACCACAGCCTTATAAAATCCACGCAATGGCGTGGATTTTTTTTCATCACGCCTCGCTTAATCTCGTTACGGCGCCGCTAAACATTAATGAATGTAATAACGGCACAAGGTTATTTCTGTCAGAGAACCTCCGCTTCGTTCGCCCTGGAGACAATCGCACTTTCATCTCCCACTCCACCGAGAATGTGCGTCTGCATCGGCCAAAAAAGGACTTCAGCTGTCTCTCCTGTCAGGCGGATCCGGCTTAGACTTTAGCTTGACGCTAATACGTGTGAGATGGCTCGGGAGAGCAAGTTAACAGCCTGTTGAAGTTTATCAGGCTGCAGCAGCCCCTGTGACAGCAGCAGAAAAAAGCGCCTGCGATGGACAAAAGAGTGCGTAACGTCATGACACGCAGGAAGCGCTGGCACAAATCGCCCGATCTTTTTATCTGCTGGCGAGGCCGGTTCTTCATACTTTTCATATAATAATGCGCGTGAATCAGGCAATCTGCAGAGGGTCTGGAAGAGAAAGGATATGTGTTGCTTAATCAATCTGACAACCCAGGGTTGTTGGCTGAATAGAAGGGGAAATAATGCCTTGGTTATTTGGTGAGTTATCTGGCGCGCCGGTATGGGTGCCTGCGGTATTGCTCGTCACACTCTCGTTAATAGTGGGTTTTCTGACGCGATTTATACTCCTGCAGTTCATTCGTTACTGGCAGAGTCGTGACAGAAAGCTATTCAAATCACTTGAAAAGCACCTTCGTGGATCAATGTTTCTTTTCATTCCCCTACTGTTAATAAATTTAGGGGTACGTTATGTCCACATCCAGCCTGGAACGCTTGGCTTTATTACAACAACAATTAATGTATTTATTATATTGTCATTTTGCTCAGTCCTGATTCGATTGATAAACGTTGCTCAGGATATGCTTTTTATTCGCTATGACATTAATATTTCGAACAATCTCCGTGCCCGCAAAATTCGCACTCAGATAATGTATGTTAAGAAGGTCGCTATTGTCATACTCGTGACGCTCTGCCTTTCCCTTATTTTGCTCAGTTTCCCTGGCGTGCGAAAATTCGGCACCACCATTCTGGCCGGCGCCGGGGTTGCCGGAATAATAATTGGCTTTGCTCTGCAGAAATCGCTTGTTAACTTGTTTGCCGGTATTCAGATAGCCTTTACGCAACCGATAAAAATCGATGATGCTGTCGTGGTCGAAAAAGAGTGGGGCTGGATTGAAGAGATAAACCTGACGTATGTTGTAGTGCGTCTCTGGGACCTGCGTCGCCTGGTCTTGCCAATTACTTATTTTACGGAAAATCCTTTCCAAAACTGGACGCGTAACAATGCGCAAATTTTAGGCTCTGTTTTTCTTTACCTTGATTATTCCATGCCCTTAGAGCCCCTGCGTAAGCACTTTGAAAAAGTGCTAAGTGAAACAAAGCTCTGGGATCAAGAAACTCAGGTGCTTCAGGTTACCGATACCACTGAAAAAACCATGACGATCAGAATGTTGATGACAGCGCAGAATTCTCCTACGGCCTGGGATTTACGCTGTCACGTGCGGGAAAAAATGATCGAGTTTATTCAGCAAAACTATCCGCAGTGTCTTCCTCATGTGAGGGCGACACTGACCGGTTCCGCTGACTCCGGGAGTGAGTAATTCAGCGCTCTCATTTTTACAAGATGGACTGCAAGCAGGTTGCGCCAGGCTCAGGAGCGTTGCATGCACGCTCAGAGCAGACGTTGCGTGTATCAGGCTATGTTAATACTCAGGTAGTGAGCCATCACGCTGCGTTTATCAACCGAGGGTAAATTTGCGCGAACCAGAACGGCAAAAAAATCCACGCTAATGCGTGGATTTTTATTAATCGTCGCTTACTGAAAGCCGTCGCTGGCATTCGCCGCGTTGTTCTTTTGCAGGTTGTCGCGGCCAATCCCGCCGATAAATGGCAAGCGTAAACGCAGCGGCGTGAAGTCGACGCCCACATTCAGCCCCAGCACGTTGAGTTCAACGCCCTCCTGCACGCCGAGCGTCACACCCGCCACGCCGAGCAGCGAAACCTGCACGCCGCGCCCCGATGGCGGCAAGCCAACAGGGTTTCGCAACGCCCGATAATCTTTCCCCACCGCATTGGCAGGCATATCCAGTTTCAGCGCCGGCACTTCGCGCCCGATATGGGCGATAAAGGTGTTGCTGTTAGGGCCAGGCCAGGCGCGGTAGCTATCGGGCCACGGATAGGAGGCGATGGCCGCTTCTATTTGCGGGATCATCGCTTGCGCCTGCGGCCCCCGGTGATCCGCCAGCAGGCGAGGTTTTGCGCCATACCAGTAGCCATCCGGCGCGTTGCGGTTACGACGCACTTTCTCGCCCGCCCCCCAGCTGATCACTTCGTAGCGGTTATATTCCGTTTCGCCGGCGCGTTTAAAAATGATCCACGGATGTACCGCCACCGCCCCTTTCCAGCCCCAGGTGGGCGCAGCGTAGACCTGCACCACGGCAAGCCCGGGATGTTGCCGGGCATCCGGCGCCAGTCCTGCCGAATCACGCCGGGCAGACCACCAGCCGCCCTGCTCTGACGCTTGCCGTTGATGCATCGCCTGGGCGAGGCTGGCGGCGAGAGAAAGCAGAATGATGCAAAGGAAGCTCAGACAAGCAATTTTTATTGAGAACATGACCGTCCGTCATCAGAAGATGAAAAATCCACGCCATGGCGTGGATTTTCTGTTTTTGCGATGTCGCAAAGGCGTTAGCGGGTCTGTTAAAACCAGCCGGGCCCCTGCGCCAGTTCTTTACGCTCCGGCACGCGCGGCTCCGCCGGTTGTGAGGAGAGATGCGCCGCCCACAGGCCGGCAATCCACTTCACGCCCCGCGCCGTAAAGCGCGCCTGGGAGTAAGTATGACGATTTTCGCCCATGCCGCCATGCACCGTGAAGTAACCCGCCTGAACGTGATGCTGAGCCGGCATCAACGCGCCGTTGGCGCGCTGCATGATATTGCGCTCGAGCAGGAACTGGCGGAACTCCGGCTCCTTCGCCTTCAGCATTTTGCAGAGCTGACGGAAGCCTAACGATTCATCCACCTGGATGTAGGCGTCAAAAAACTCCGCCTTTGGGGCGGTAAGCGCAAGCTGCTCCTCCGCCTGTTTACGTTTTTCGTACTCTTCCGCCCAGGCGCGGGCCGCCGCCGCCGGGTTAGTGAAGTCTGGCAGGATTATCTGCTTTTCACGCTCCTGCCAGCGATCCAGCATTTCAGCGGTATAGCCTGGCGATATGCGCGCGACAGTCAGCAGCGAGTCCCGTTTGTTCAGCAAAAACTCTTGCAGCGTCTCCCCTTCGCGCTCGTAAAGGTTGACCGTAACGGGCTGCGACAGGCGCTGCGCCGTTTCAAGGCTTTTGACCATACGCTTCACTTCGCCATGGGTCACCCCCATCAGCTTAGCGATTTCGCGGCTGCTCATGGTGGCCGACCGGTCCTGAGGATTGAGATTCTCTAAAGCAATAACCATAGGTTTCACCACTCACTTCACTGACACTACTACCAGTTAAACTGAGGAAATAGTAAACAATCCCTGTTTAAATATCCAGTAGATTTTTTAAACACATGTAATCTATTTATTGCGCGAATAGGTCGTTTGTTGAGCGTTCCACTATCAGGCTGAAATTGCTGCATTAATTTTGCGCGGCCCGGCAAAGTGCCAGAAAAGCGAGGCGGTTAAAAATTTCCTGAAACCGGCTGTCGCCAGCGATTTTGAAAAGCAATCGCACCAAATCTCCTGTCGGGCAACGCGCTTTCTGAAGCCGGTAACGGCTGCAAGTAACACTTTCGTACAAAAAACTCCCCCGTAAAAACGCCAGGTTTATCCGCCGGTGCAACAGTCGATTTGCCTTTTTTTTGGCGCTTATTGACAAATAATTGACAATTATTCGGTGAGGGGCGTGTTCTTCAGGAAGATATTTGGCAGCCATCCTTGCCATCAGGATAGTTTTTTATGAACAAAAAAGCCTGCGAGGTAGTTTTTAACGCTACAAAGTTGCAGCGGGATGGCATTTTATTTATGGTATTGCCCGGCGCATTTGTGCGACCGGTCACAATCTTCAGCCTCTTATAGCTTTCTTTTCCTTTTTGATACGAACGTTACGGCTGCGAAAGCTATAAGATCGCTTCATTCGTATTCATGGGGAGTTTATGAGCACCAGAACGATCTCGACTAATCAATCAACCACGCCCGCAACCTCTGTAAAACCAACTGAATTAACCGTAGACGATATTACCGTTATCGACAGCAAACTGCTCAAACGCGCCGTCGGGGCCGCTGCGCTTGGCAACGCGATGGAGTGGTTCGACTTCGGCGTTTACAGCTATCTGGCCGTGATAATCGGTAAAGTCTTTTTCCCGGACGCCAGCGCCACGGCGCAGCTTATCGCCTCTTTCGGCACCTTTGCCGCCGCGTTCCTGGTGCGTCCGATTGGCGGAATGGTCTTCGGCCCGCTGGGCGACCGCTTCGGCCGCCAGAAGATCCTCGCGCTGACGATGATACTGATGTCGGTAGGCACCTTTTGCATCGGCCTTATTCCGGATTACAGCAGTATCGGGATTATGGCGCCCGTACTGCTGCTTATCGCCCGTCTGGTTCAGGGCTTTTCAACCGGTGGCGAATATGGCGGCGCGGCGACCTTTATCGCGGAATACTCCACGGACAAACGCCGCGGGTTTATGGGCAGTTTCCTCGAGTTCGGCACGCTGGGCGGCTACCTGCTCGGCGCTACGCTTGTCACGGTGATGATGGCGACCATCCCCTCGCAAGCCATGCTGGACTGGGGCTGGCGCGTGCCGTTCTTCCTGGCCGCGCCTCTGGGACTGTTCGGGCTTTATATCCGCCTGAAGCTTGAAGAGACGCCAGCGTTTAAAGAACACATGGATAAGCAGGAAGCGCTTGAGCACAGCAAGCCGCGTCTGAACATGTGGCAGATGCTGGTGAAATACAAAAAACAGATGCTGAAGTGCATTGGCCTGGTGCTGATCTTCAACGTCTCGAACTACATGCTCACCTCTTATATGCCAAGCTACCTGACCGGCGTACTGGGCCTGAGCGAGCTTACCGGGCTGCTGCTGGTGATGGTGGTGATGTTCGTCATGATGCCGCTGACGCTGATGTGGGGCCACTGGACCGACCGCATCGGCCGTCGCCCGGTGATAGGCCTGGGCGCAGTGGGCCTGATAGTGCTGGCGGTGCCGTGCTTTATGCTGATTGGCTCCGGCAACATGTGGGCGGTATTTGCAGGCCTGGTGATGCTCGGCTTCCTGCACACCTGCTTTAGCGGCACGATGCCGGCCACCCTGCCCGCGCTGTTCGTGACGGATATCCGCTACAGCGCGCTGGCGATTGGCTTTAACCTGTCCGTTTCGCTGTTCGGCGGCACCACGCCGTTGGTTACCGCCTGGCTGGTGGATACCACGCATAACGTGATGATGCCGGCTTACTACATGATGGGCGCGGGCGTGATTGGCCTTCTCACCGTGCTGACGCTGCGTGAAACAGCCCGCAAACCGCTTAGCGGCTCGTCTCCGGCCGTCGCGTCGCGGGCGGAAGCGCACCGTCTTATCGACAAGCTTCGCCGCCAGCATGGGCGTAAGCAACAGCCGAACACGCCGCAGACCGTTTGAGGTTAAGCGCAGAAAGTAACAAGGCCGGAAAATTCCGGCCTTTTTTGTTTTCGGCCGCCGCAGGGGGACGATTAGGCGTTAAACCCGCCATCCACCGTCAGCGCTGAGCCGGTGATAAATGCCGCCGAAGGGCTTGCCAGAAACGCGACCGCCGCGCCTATCTCCGCCGGCTCGCCGTATCTGCCCAGCGCGGTAAACTGGCGATTCTGGTCAGCAAAGTCGCCGGAGTCCGCCGGGTTCAAGTCGGTATCCACCGGCCCCGGCTGGACCAGGTTTACGGTAATCGCCTGCGGGCCTAAATCTCGCGCCAGCCCTTTGGTAAAGGAGATAAGCGCCGATTTGGTCAACGCATAGAGCGTAAGCCCTGGCTGCGGCACGCGATTAGCCACGTTGGAGCCAATAGTGATAATGCGCCCGCCCTGCCCCAGGTGGGGAATCGCCGCCCGGGACGCCAGCACGGCGGAGCGAATATTAATGTTAAGGTGCGCGTCGATATCCTCAAGGCTCATCTCCACCAGCGACCCCACGCGGGCTATCCCGACATTGTTGACGAGGATATCCAGCCCGCCAAGCCGCTCTGCCGCTTCCTCCACCGAACGCTGCACTGCCTGCGCATCCGCGCTGTTCGCCTGAATGGCGAAACCGCGCTGGCCGGTTTGTTCAATTGCGCGCACTACCTCAAGCGCCTTTTCGGCTGAACGTTCATACGTAATCACCACGTCAGCCCCTTTTTGCGCAAGCGTCGGCGCGATGGCCGCGCCAATGCCGCGTGATGCGCCTGTCACCAGCGCGCGTTTGCCTTTCAGTTCGTTCATCAGCTTTACCTCGTTTTGTATGAAGAGCGCTTAGCGCCCTGCCCACTATGACGATCGGCTGGCCGCGGTTGCGGCCTTTAACAGCTGTACAAAAGCGTTCGGGATATTTTCAAACTCGTCGACAAGCGCTTTGGCGTATTTAATACGACCTTGTGCCGCCAGCGGAGCGACCTCGTGCAGAAAATCAGGGTAGCGATGTCCCGGCGCGAGCTCGTTTAACATCACGAAGCGGGAGATAAAGAAAGGGAGTCTGAAATGGGGGCGCGTGCAGGCGATATGAGCGAAATGCTTACCGCGCCTTTTTGCTCACCCGAATAAGCGAGCCGACTTTTACCGCCTCGCCAATCAGAAACAGCGGCAGGTTTACCCATGGGTTAGCCAGCCCGGTAACGCCGATGAACAGCGGAAGAAGCGTAACGGAGGAGCGGAAAGCGATGAAGCGCAGCAGCTCCTGCCCCAGCGCGAAGTGGAGCGCATAGCGGCTGCCGTTAAGGAAAAGCCAGGCGGAGACGAATAAAGAGAGGAGCAGCGTGGCATCCAGCAGAAACAGCAGGCCTGGCGCAATGCCGAAGAACCTGTCATCACCCGCCAGAAAAAAAGCCTGAACATCGGTAACAAACGGCACTCGCCCGTGCCTCAGGCTATGAATGACGTACACAACAAGCGCGAGCGCGTCCATGCAGCCCCAGAAACAGAATAGTTTTCGTTTTACGCTCATCAGCCTTGCTCCTTGCCTGTGATGTGTTGCTGCGGTTGGTCGGTTCCCGGTGAAGCGCTTAGCGCGTTAACCATACTCCGGTAAGCGGTTTGCAATTTACAGAGCCTCTTCTTGCGCCTCTGGCGGTATATTTTTGATACCTAAAACGTCTCTGTAAAACCGAATTTCATCGCTTGTTTGCTTGCGTAGCTTGATTACCACCAGGCCTAAAAACTGATTAGCCTCGCTATTCGCATAAAACGACAGAAAGTAACCTTTATTTTTTATAGTAGTAATGGATATCTTTTCTTCAGAAAATGCATTAAGGGCAACAATAGCTCATCTATACCGATGATATTAAGACCCGACTGAGTGGCATTCTCTTTGTGACTGCGCATAATCCGAAATAGCTTGCTGCATCGCCCGCGATGCAGCAGATAAGAAACCCCGCCGTTACTACTCCCGGCTAATAATGAGGTCACTCAGGCAATCAGGCGCTTTGGCGGTAAAACTAAACGTCACGGCCTCGCCTGACGCCCCGGCAGGCGTGGTGTAGCTGGTCACTTCATTTTCCGAATGGCCGCGTGGGGTATCGGTTATCGTCAATACGGGGTAATGCTGTTTAATGTCGTTAAGCGTCAGGCACGCCCCCTGCCAGTGCGATACCCACAGCAACGTTTTCTCCTGCGGATCTCTGCTCAGCCGTAATTCAATGTCGGTCACTTTTCCCGCCGCAGAAAACGCGACATCATCCGCCCGATAAAAGTTGATGTATTCGTTCTGAAAATCCAACTGAAATTTTAAAGGCGCGCGATTAAGCGTGGCGACATTGATATCCGCTAAGGATGAACGCATGGTGGTAATAAAATCCCACAATGAATTTGGACGTATGTCAGCCACGGCATTAGCAGAGCCTAACGCCATCATGCAGGCGACGACAGCGGTAGTGTTCTTTATTGCTATCATTACCTTGTATTCTCCCGGGTGGCGCGCCGCTGAATATCCTTATGTGCTTAGGAATATTAAGCGTGAGTGGCGAGCTGATATAAAAAATAACGCAGCGCATTTCAACGGCTTATATTAATGATCCCACAAATTTGAAGCTTTTAACGGTGCAATACACTGCAGGCAAACGGTCGATAAAAACAGCCGCATTTTTTGAATGACAAAGCGGTCGTTTAACGATTTCCTCTCTATATCTCTGTCGTTCAGATGGATAACCGTGTCAAACGGAAGCCTTAATGTAAGCACGTCCTCTTTTTCAAGAAAGTAATGATGGGCACCGGTCTCAACCCCGTCCTCCCATTTATGTACGGTCAGTCGGCAAAAAGAATACTGTGATAACGGCTTGTTTTCATGCAGTATTTCTTTGACCTTTCTCGATACGTTAGTGTATTCAGGCTCATTGTGTATTGGGCATAATCCTGGCATCAATCCCCCCTTTGCTTACATTTACCGAAGCCCAGTTTCTTTTGAATAAACCCATACTAACGCATCACACTATCAGGAACATCTGCATCGCCCGCCGCAAGAACTTTCATAACATGTGTAAGGCAACTGCGGGTGCAAATATCGTAAGGTCCAAGATTTTTTCCTGGTTGCGATTTCTGGAACTCAATGGCTTTTTCGGCTGACGCATCGGACATATCAAATACAGCTTTATGGACTTTGCCTCCACTCATTGTAGCTTTTTTTAATTAATGTTTCTCGTCGCCTGACAATTCTATATCGCATGCCTGAGGCGAGCCTTTAATATCTAAATATATGCCGTTTAATAAGCAGGTGAATTTTTGATAAGCTTTTTATTTTTTATATCTATATAAAAATGCCAATCATGCCACCCTTCAAATTTTTCATGGAAAACACATACCACCAAAACTTCATGGATCTCATTCTTCGTTAAATAATAAAACGCAGCCCCATCCGGAGGAGAAAAAGAAAAAGCTTCGCTGCCATCTTCATCCAGGACCAATAACTTATCAGGAAGAGGTTGGGCATTACATAACATAATAACTTTCTGGCGATGATCATCAAGCATAGCCTGATCAAGGCCCTCTATGTGTAAACTCACTTCCTTCGCATCAACAGTCCAGTAAAGATTAGTCTTATCCACACTAAAATTTTCAATCATATTTCACTCATTAATATCAGGGATTTATTGGTTTTTCGTCAATAATTTTTAAATAATTCATACGTTCAGCAGGAGGAACAGCCATTTCAACCTGTGATCCACCACCAGGAAGATAAGTACTGGTTCCTTTATCTACTTGAGGGCCAACCATACCAATTTTAACTGGTAATGGCTCTGTTACTTCATAAGTGATAACACGATCAATGTCTGGTTTCCATTCCTGTTTAACAGCAAGCTCATTTCGAACATAAGATACGTCAGTAATATCATCAAATGTAGCAAATCCCCCTGGTCTTGTTGCTGGCTGTCCCGGAGATACAGCCATTTTTACTTTGGTACCGGGAATTAAAGTAGCATTTAAAGGTGGTTCATCTAGCGGCCAAGGCGATTGTTCATGTACCAGTTTCTTATATGCAGCGGCAGCTTCTGTAGAGGATTTAAAATGACCTCGATGCTGACGTTGGAATTCATTCCAGGTATTTTGTCTACATGACAACCCCCACGGATCCACCCATCCCAGCGCATTCGGCGCAAACTGGTAGAGATTGATGCCCCCCGCCAGCCCTATCGGGTCGTGCTGCGTGAACCTGCCGCAGTCCGGGTCGTAGTAGCGGAATAAATTGTAGTGGAGCCCTGTCTCACGGTCCAGGTACTGGCCCTGCATACGCAGGTTCTGGTTATAGCCTGTTGGCAACGGCGTCGATTCATGCGCCAGTTTGCCCCAGGCGCTGTTCATTCCCTCCCAGCGCACCTGGCCTTCCACATCGGTCAGACACTCCGGCGTGCCGTTCGGCTGGTTGTGGAACCAGAAAATCTCCGGCGCATCAACGCCGTCAATACGCGCCAGCGGGTCGTAGCTGTGCTGGTCGCTGTAAACGTAGGTCAGCGGCACATCATCATGAATCTCCTGCAGCAGCCGGAACCCTTCCCAGACAAAGCGTGTGGTGACGGTTTTGCCGAGCGGCTGGCCGGCAAGGTGCTGACGGCGGGTCTTGCTGATGCGCCGCCCCAGCGGATCGTAGCGGAAGCTGACTTCCACCTGCGGTTTGTTGCGGTCGCGTGGCTGGCTGATAACGTCCGTCAGGCGGTGCTCAGCATCGTAGCGGTAGCGCCAGCGGGTCTGCCCGTTATCTTTCTCCACGGTGCGTCCATGAATGTCATAACGCCACTGAATACCGTTAAGCTGCGTCAGGCGGTTGTGCGTGACCTTCTCTGCAGAACCTCCGAGCGGTGAAGGTTCTGTAGTGGTAGCCGTTTGCGCCGCGGTTGAATCCGATATCGCTGAGCTGGACGACGCCGACCATGAAGAGTTTATGGCTGAGCTGGGTCTGAACCGCGTGATCCGCGCAGGCTATGAGATGCTCAACTTGCCAACTTACTTCACCGCTGGCGTGAAAGAAGTGCGCGCGTGGACCATCCCTGTCGGTGCGACTGTGCCTCAGGCGGCCGGTAAGATCCACACCGACTTCGAGAAAGGCTTCATTATTGCGCAACTATCGCGTTTGAAGACTTTATCACCTACAAGGGTGAGCAAGGTGCGAAAGAAGCAGGCAAGATGTGTGCGGAAGGGAAAGATTACATCGTTAAAGATGGCGATGTGATGAACTTCTTGTTTAACGTTTAATTTGTTTTGATCGAAAAAAATCCACGCTTTGGCGTGGATTTTTTTGTGCGTAATCTATCAATAGATAACTAGTTTGCCCGCTGGTCAAGTACCTGACCATCCACAGGGCATATACCCGGCTTCATGAACTTTAATTAATCAGTCAAAAAAGAATGGCTCTCGTAGTAAAGAACTATACGCATCTTCAAGCAAGTAATTCACAAGGTCCCTTTTAAGTTCTCAGTCATTAAGCCTTTCTCAGACTCCAGGAAGGTTATTTTTGGGATAATATCATTCTCCACAACTTTGTTAGCTTCTTTGACCAAAGAGTTCCAACATTAACATTTGTTAGTGTGTTTTTTTGCAAGATAACCCGTTTTTAATTACCAACCTCCAAGGTGGCACTCTCCCATTCATCACTACTCAGGCCTTTTATAAATAAGCTAAGAGATTGAACATGGATAACCCCGGGGAGTGTCATCGCCACACCAAGATTAACAAAGCAATTAATTTTATTTAACCTATCTATTGCTAGCTGAGATATTTTCATGTTTAAACCTATTTATTCCTCAACCTAGCGTGCCATGCTGCCTTATAATAAAACAGCATGACTTGTGATACAGAGATTTATTTAAAAGCGAATATCAAAACAATAGCAATCTAATTAAATAAACCGATAGAGTTTTTAAGTAATCTTTAAGAAAGATCCTCTTCTGCTACTAATCCGTTAACAAAATTGGCAAATGAATTTGTCAGATATCTTTGAAGTTTTATGTGATTCTCTTGCATAGTCAAATCCTCATCAAAAGAATCTGTAGCAAAATATACAATTGAGTAATTATCTAAATCCAGACAGAAGAAATTCCCTCCCCAATCATTTGCGAAAGGAAGCAGGTTTTTAGGAATCACTTCCCTATCCAACATGCTGATATAGCAACCGTCAATTAAAGATCCAGGGTCATCATTTGTCTGACTATTATAAATAAACGGTTTAAACCCTGCCACTTCTACTGGCTCAAAATCTTCATCACCGTCCCACCAACTTTTTTCAGGAGTGCCACCGTTAAATTGCAGATAATGTGAAACGAAATCATCCGGCAGAGTAATAGATAATTTCTCTTCCGTTTTAGCAATATCTGCACGTCCAATCTTTTTTTCACAGTTACTGAAATGATTCATAAATATATACCTCACTGGTGACAGTTTGCACGCAAATTTTTCGGAACACGCCCCTTCAACCAGCCTTTAGAATGAGAAACAGCAATGGCTTCTTGGGAACCATATTTTACACCAAAATATTTCTCGAATTGTGAGACTGAGCCTTTATGTGGGAAAGTAGCTTCATGCGCAGAAGTTTTGACTAATTGCATTGTTGTCCTTCCTGTAGCTGGGTCAAAATCATCGACATGATGCCATGTATATCCGGTTGCTTCGCTTTTAGAAATACCGGCTGCCTTGAAGGCCTCGGTAAAATCTCTATCCCTAGTTCCTTGCATTGTAATAGATACAATATTCTGTTTAGTTCCATTGATTGGGAAAAGATCTGGGCTTCCTGTAAAGTCAACTCCCTTTAATGCTAACCCCCACGGATCCACCCACCCCAGCGCATTCGGCGCATACTGGTAAAGATTGATGCCCCCCGCCAGCCCTATCGGGTCGTGCTGCGTGAACCTGCCGCAGTCCGGGTCGTAGTAGCGGAATAAATTGTAGTGCAGCCCTGTCTCACGGTCCAGGTACTGGCCCTGCATACGCAGGTTCTGGTTATAGCCTGTTGGCAACGGCGTCGATTCATGCGCCAGCTTGCCCCACGCGCTGTTTCGCCCTTCCCAGCGCACCTGGCCTTCCACATCGGTCAGACACTCCGGCGTGCCGTTGGGCTGACAGTGGAACCAGTAAATGCCCGGTGACTGCGTGCCGTCAATACGCGCCAGCGGGTCGTAGCTGTGCTGGTCGCTGTAAACGTAGGTCAGCGGCACATCATCATGAATCTCCTGCAGCAGCCGGAACCCTTCCCAGACAAAGCGCGTGGTGACAGTTTTGCCGAGCGGCTGGCCGGCAAGGTGCTGACGGCGGGTCTTGCTGATGCGCCGCCCCAGCGGATCGTAGCGGAAGCTGACTTCCACCTGCGGTTTGTTGCGGTCGCGTGGCTGGCTGATAACGTCCGTCAGGCGGTGCTCAGCATCGTAGCGGTAGCGCCAGCGGGTCTGCCCGTTATCTTTCTCTATCGTGCGTCCATGAATGTCATAATGCCACTGAATACCGTTAAGCTGCGTCACGCGGTTAAAGCGCACCGTCTGCGTCGCACTGTTATCGAGCGGGTTGCCCGCCGCGTCCCACTGCCACTGCTCCTGGCCCGGCAGCGTGCCGTCCTGGGTCAGCAGACGCCCTGCGTTATCGTATTTCCAGCGATACCAGTTAAATGGATTGTCATCGCGCTCCTCGCGGATGAGGTTGTTGCGATAGTCGTAATCCCAGCGGCGGGACCAGCGGCGCGGCGCCGGGCGCTGGGCATCGCCGGTGAAAACGTCGCGGCGCGTCAGGCGGCCCAGCCGGTCATAATCGCTGCGGGTCGTGAGCAGCCCCTGTGTACGGCTTATCTCACGGTGCAGTTCATCACGCGTAAAGTCGGTCACCGGCAGGCTATCCAGTGCGATGGAGAGCAAATGCCCGCTGCCGTAGAAATGATGTTTTAGCGTCCGTCCGTCAGGCAGTTGCACGGACGTACGGTTGCCGAGCGCATCATAGGTCCAGCCCAGCGCGCCGTTCTCACCCTGTTCGCCGGTGACGCGACCCAGCGCGTCATACTCAAAGCGCAGTTCCTGTTCCGCCTCACGGCTCCAGACGTTTTCCGCAAGCGAAGCATGCAGTGCGATACGGCTTATTAATCCCCCAGGCGTGTAGTCGTAGCGGGTCTGGCCTTCCGGCGTAGTGCGCGCAAGAAGCTGCCCTGCCGCACTCCAGGCAAAGGTATGGGTAATCGCCTGCGGATGCCCTGCAGCGAAAGTGCGTGCGATGGTGCGTCCACAGGCGTCATACCCGTAACGGGTAATCACGCCGTCTAAACCCTCTTCCTCAAGCAGCAGAGAGTTTTCGCCCCAGCGGAACTGGTATGCCTCGCCTTTTTCGTTTTCGAGCGCAATCAGGCGGCCGCGGCTGTCCCATCGGCGGCGTACTGCTTCACCCTGCGGGTTTGACGTCGCAATAAGACGGCCCGCCGCATCATAAGTAAACTCGCTGCGCTTACCATCGGCCCCTTCATGCGCTTCTGGCAGACCGCGCGCATTCCATAACAGGCGTTCTTCCCAGCCTTCCGGGCGCTCCATGTGGATCGGACGGCCTGCGGCGTCGTAATGGTAGCGGGTCTCTTCGCCATCCGCCGTAATAGCAGTACTTAACCAACCGAGCGGGTGATAGCGGTAACGGGTAACGCGCCCGGAACAGTCTGTCGCGCGAATAACCTGCCCCGCGTCGTTGTATTCCTGGCGGCGGCGGTTACCGGCGGCATCTGTCTCCTCGACAATCTGACCAAACTCGTCGCGGCGTAATAGTGTGGTTTGCCCGAGCGCATCGACGATGCGCGCCAGCCCGTGGTGTTCATCGTAGTAAAAGCGCGTGGCGGTGCCGTCCGCCTCAGTGATAGCCGCAGGCAATGCGCGATGTTCCAGCCACTGCGTGGCGCGGGTATTCCCCTCGGCATCCACCTCCTGGACGCGGTTGCCCATCTCGTCATAACCGAACGTCGTCGCGTTGCCTAAAGGATCGACACGGCGGGTCAGCAGATCGTGTTCATTCCACTCGTAGCGCCAGGTTTCGCCGCGCTCATCGACAAAACGTGTGATAAGCCCCTGCGCGTTCCAGTAATGCTGGCGCGTCTGACCGTCGTATTGCGTGACCGTGGTCAACCCCGCAGCCAGATCGTAAGCGATACGGCAACCGTCGCCGGTACTGGTACGGTTCTCTACCACGCGCCAGTGATCGAATTTCTCCCAGCGATATTCACTTTCCAGCCCACCGGGCAACCGGTGCCAGATCATCAGACCCGCATCGTTATAGCGATATTCACGTGTCGTGATGCCGGTTGCATCAGTTACTGCGGCCAGTTGCCCGCGTACGTCATAGCGATAAGTCACCAGCGGCCACGTTTTGTCGCCGTCAAAATGTGCAGCTGAAGTCACACGCTGTGGAAAACGCGCATCCTCATAGTGCAGCGTGACATCAATGGCGCAGGGGGCGTCATGGATGCGCACCAGGCGGCCATGTTCATCCCAGCCGGTTTCCAGCGCATTGCCATATTCGTCGCTCAGCGACGCCAGACGCAGCACCGCAGGGTTGGCGCGGGTGGGTTTAAACAGACGCCAGACGGCGCCATCGTCGTCGGCGATCGCCACGTCGCCGTTCTCATTGCGGCGAACAATAAGCCCTTCGCTGATACTGTAAAGCGCCTGATTCAGCGGCGGTAGCGTAAAGCGCAGCTCACGTCCGGTCTCGTCAAACCAGGTGACCTCGCCATCATCCAGCGTCAGGTAGCTGTCGAATGCCGTGGCCCAACCCAGACCAAATAATCCTTCGCGGGTGGTTAAGCTGTTATAGCTGCGCTGCCAGCGCAAAGGAAAACGGCCTGGCAGCGAAAAATCCAGTTCATTATTGTCGTTCAGGACTTTCACACCCGTGGCGGCATGCACCGGATGCGATGATGAGAAAACGGCATTTATTGCCATATCTGTGAGCATGCCTGCACCGGCCGAGACCAGCGCGCAGGGCATGTTTTTGAGGACCTTACCGGGCCGGCCGCGAATAAGCGAAAGCGCAATCATCGCCACGGCAAGGCCTGCGGTTTTACCGCTTTTGATATCGCGCACCGTCAGTGTTTCGCCACCGATTATTACGTTAGGCGATACCTCCTCCGAGATAGTGGCTTCGCAGGTAGTACGGTCTTTGGCGCGCACGGCAGGCTGGCCGTTAATAAAGACGCTTTTTGATCCTTCGGCCAGGTATTGCGGGCCAGAATGTTTATCGCAAAGAACTTTATCCAGTTCCAGCGACGACGTACCGGGTGCGGCAGTGGCGACGGTAGGCTGCCACATCTCGCTGCCAAACTGCGCCGCAGCGGAGAGCAACATGCCGCCGTAATCGGCGAAGCTGCCGGGCTTTTGCGGCTCAGGCGGCGGCGTATCGCCCGACGTGAGTTCGCCTGCCGCGCGGGCGGCTGGAAGCTTGTTGGTCAACACGTTCGCTGAGCCGGTGGCGATGAAACCAGCCGGTGATGGCGGGAAAATCGTATTGCCGATCCCCGTCGCTATATTACTGATGTCATCCGTGATGCCTGCGGCATTCGCCAGGATACCACCGATAATTCCGCTCAGTGCACAGCTGGAACCTATCGCCGTCAGGGTAGCCGCCGCCGCGCCCGCACCCACAAGCGGTGCGGCGGCCGTTGCGGCAAAGGCCACCGCTGAGCCAATGGCTGCATACGCGATGCCTTCAGCTACAAGGCTTGTGATATCTGCAAAGACACTGGAGTGAATAATCTTATCGCCCTGGCGGGCTGCATGTTTGTCGCTCATGCCATGTATTCCATTATTTATGCAGCGTCAGGCTTTGTTTGATGGTATTCCAGCGTTCCGCATCTTCATCAGTGAAGGGGCGCAGCGCGGAAAGGGTGAAGATTAAAAGGCGTGGAGCATCCGGCGCCTGTACAGCAAACTGCTTCTGCCAGATCTGCTGCCCCTGCCGCACAAATGCCGTTTCGACTTCAACGGCGCGGTGTGAAGGCTGCCCGACCAGGATACGTGCGAATTCGCTCTGTTGGATTTCACCCATTTGTGCGCGCAGCACCTCCCACTGGCGTTGGAATTCCTTTTCGAAATCGCTGTCATCCGGAATTGCGCCGCGGCTGACAATTAACGATAACCCGCTCTCATCGTCGCGTAACATCGTCATGCTGGTGTCCTGCCAGGCGGCGGGGAAAAGGGAAAACGAACCTTCCTGAAGGGTGTATTTCATGTGTGAACTCATGTTGAAAGAATAAATAGCTAGAATGCGATAAGAAATAAGGGTTCATTCTGACTGAGATGCGCTTTATTTCCGCAACGCTGAAAGCGCGGTTCATTCCAGCTGAGGCGCTTATCAGAGATAAAAAGCAAGCCGCTTACGGTACGCACTCGCCTCTATACCCATTATTTAATGGGGTAGTCTCTGGCGCTTTCGCGGCTGAATATCGCTTCAGCTGAGGGTTATTTATTCGCCGTTATCGTAGCTCAGAGTAATGGAGACGACTTTCCCTTTGTCTATCTCAAACGAGATAACCTTTTTCCCCATGGCGTACGAGAGCCATTGTTCGCCGTCTTCATCCACGCGTTTTCCGGGACCATAAAGACGCGCAATTTCATCGGCTGTTGCACCAACGCTAACACCGCGCCGGGTTTTGTATTGCGGGGTATGGAGGGTTATTTGCGCAATAATGTAGTCATCAACATCTCTTTCGGCTTTGTCCCACCAGAGATTGGCGCTGTAAATATCAAAGCCGTTGTAGGTATGGCGATAGAACTTATAGTTGGCGCCGTCAAAAGGTACGTCGCCTGCAAAGTCATCCTGCAGTGATTTGCCTAGGCCTGAACTGACCTGCGGGTTCCAATTTTGTCCTAACGAAAGCACCGTATTACTTATTTGCGTGGAGAAATCCTCACGGGCTAAGGGCGAAACCGGCGCCGCGCTTATTGTGTGAAAAGAGGCGTTTTCGAACCGTGAAGCCCAGGTTTTGATATCAGGGGGGATCTCTGCACCGTTTTTAGCGTCAGGCTGGTAATGAATAAACTGCTCATCAGGCATTACCCACGCGGCGTAGAATTTACCGTCCGGGTAAATAACAAAAGCGGAGGCGTTCTCAAGGTATAAATCTTTTAACCACCCTTCAACGAAAAGCCCACCGTCCGCTGTTTGATGTGGTTCTCCAAAGAGATCGAAATTACCGATAAAAGCCTCGTAATCATCACCCAGCAATGCCTGAAGCCCGGCAGTAACCTCACGATCGTTCAGAATGGTGGAAACCTGGCCTGGCTGGCGATATTGCGCAATATTCACGGAACCGGAAGCCAGGGTTGAAAGTGATAACGCAGCGCAAAACAGCGATGAGGTGAAATGGCGTTTATACATGAATCTGTACGTCCCTGAGGGTTCGCTACGTTCCAACGCAGCAGGAAGGGACCGCGGGCATAGAAGGTGGCCTGTGCGCGGGTCCCGCAACGATTATTTAAGCCACTGGCCGGGCTGTTCGATCAGCACATTCTTTTTTTGGCTGACCGTTAATTTTACCGGTTCATAGTCAACTTTATAGGTCACATCGCCATTCTTATATTCTGAACCAACAACGTCACCCGAAGCGTTGAGCACTGTTTTTCCTTGCAGGGTAATCACGCTGTTATCACTTTTGCGCACGCCAAGATAAAACATATTGTTGCAGGGAGTTTTGAACTCACCGCATTTATTAGCAAGCGTTACGGTAAACTTATTCGTTTCGAATTTACGACGCTCAGAGGCTGTCGCCTGTGGTTTCTTTGTGAGCGTATAATGTTGCGGAGCGTAGTATTTTCCTTGCCCGGAAGATGGCGCTTTATTCCAGACCATGTTTTCACCGTCAACATCCAGGTTTGCATACCCTGTTCCACCGAAAGAAGAGGTAAACTCAACGCTCGCCCGGTGGTTATTCACCGTGCCTTTAAGGTTATTCTCGCCCTCGGCTGGGCAATCGATACGGTTGCCGTTTTGCGTAATGTAGCAATAGCTTCCTGTTATCGTATTGTCAGTCTGTTTGAGTTGCAGAGTCAGCGTTGACTGGTCTTTTTCCTCACCAGTCCACTGGCCAGTAAATTCACCGGCAGCCATGGCCTGTAAGCTAAACAGACCAGAGCCGGCGCCGAGTAAAAATGCCGCTATTTTCGTTTTCATTCTAAAACCACCTGTGAACATCTATCCACCCGATTTAACCACCCTGTTAAGAACTTAGCGTTTTTAGGGTTACTGACTACCAGATCTTCATAATATGCTTTGCGTATATCTGCTATTCTGGACGTCAATTTAGCAGAGTCGCTGACGCTGTTCATCGCCTCGATCGTTTTCGGTCCTATTTTTCCATCCGTTACTAACTGCTGGCCAAACTCGTTATTAAGTAATTTCTGTATTTGTTTACCCGCCCCGCCTGAAGTAATTGTCCAGTCATAGGACATCAAGGCCAGTTTCGGATCCCTGAGATTGTTAAAACCCGAAGGGTCCCAGTATCGCTTGCGATAGATGGTTTCCGCTTGTTCCGTCGTAATGTTTTTCAGGTTATCCAGCGTCGGTTCAACGCCGAGATCTTCTTTTGCGTATTTCTGCCACGTATTCCATGCGATGCCTTTGTTGGTCGCGCCGCCTGAATCGTTAGGATCATTAACAAAGCCGCCTTCGTTTTTAAAAATAACCGGTGAAATTTTTGAAAATTTATCCTGATCCTGATTCGGTTTTGCAGGAGCGGCTGGTGTTGCTGGCGCCGCAGGCGCCGATTTTTTACCCGCAGCGGGTGCTGGCACGCCTTTGCCTTTTTGTTGCGGTGAAAACTTCGCCTGCACGGCCGCATCAATATCTTTTTTATGGTTACTTCCCGGCGCGGTGGTGCCTGGTTTTGTACCTGCTGTATTAAGGTGCAGCTTGCCGCCTGTGGTGATATAGCCATCGCCTTCGACAAAGAAGTTAAATTCTTTGCCAATCAGGTTTATCTTGCCGTTGGCATTGAGCTCAATGGCGCTTTCACCCGATACCAGGCGCAACTTCGTGCCGGAAGCGAGAATATATTGTTCCACCACGGCATCGAGCTTGCCCTTACCCGTCAGGATCTCTGTGCCGCCTTTAACCGCCTGGATCTGGTTCGTTTCCACGCGATGCAGTTCGTTTTTACGCACGTAATGGCTGCGCGCGCCGTTTACGGTATGTGATTCATCATTCTTAACATGCGTATCCAGATTGCGCTCCGCCTGGATCCACACCTGCTCTTCCCCCGCCTTGTCCTCAAAGCGCAGGGCGTTGGCGTTGTCCACCGAGCCATCCTTTGACCGGCTTAAAAACCCCATCTGCGTCGCCGCTGCCGGCAGCGCCCACGGCGGCATGCTCGCCTCGTTGTACACCCGGCCGGTGATTATCGGCCGGTCCGGGTCGCCGTTGATGAAGTCCACCACCACCTCATCACCCACCCGCGGTATCTGCACCCCGCCGTAACCCTGGCCCGCCCACGCGCTCGACACCCGCACCCAGCACGAACTGGTGTCATCGCCCTTCGCCAGGCGGTCCCAGTGGAACTTCACCTTCACCCGCCCGTATTTATCCGTCCAGATACTCTCCCCCTGCGGCCCCACCACCCGCGCCGTCTGCGGGCCGTAGGTCCGCGGCCACGGCGTTGTCTGCGCCGGGCGGAACACCACCGACGACGGGATGACCGTGAAGTCCGTGCGGTGGATGGTCGCCCCGTCCGCCCCGCTGGCGTAGCGGTTCTCCTCGAACCGGTACTCCGCCGCCGTGGTCAGGTACTCCCCGTTGTCGCTGAAGAACGGCGCATTCGCCAGCATGAAGGTGTGCCCCGGCGCGATACCTACCGCCGTCGCGGTTGCCTGTATCTGCCGGTGCTCCACCTGCCAGCGCTCCTGGCGGATGCGGGCGTAGAACTCCCCGTGCCCGTGCTCCACAAAGCGGCCCGGCCAGTCATAAACGTCGATGCTCCCCGGCTGCGGCGAGGCCGGGTTCTGCTGCGCCTGGAACAGCCACGCGTTGGGCTTGCGGAAGTCATAGTCGTCGAGGCTGTAGATACCCGGCGTCACGCTGTCCTCCAGCGCCCACTGGCTCACCCCCTCCTCGCTGGTGCTGCCCCCCGACGGCGTCGCGTGGTACGGTATCACCTCATAGCCGCTGAACGGCTGGTGCTGCGTCGCCGCGTCGGTGAGGACCAGCGTGTGTTTGTCCGCCTCGTGGCGGAAGTGGTAGGCGATACCCTCCAGCTCCATCAGCCGGCTGATGAAGTCCAGGCTCGACTCCTGGTACTGCACGCAGTAGTCCCACACCCGGTAACTGCCGGTGAGCCGGTCCTCGACGTTCACTTTGTACTCGCCAAGCAGCGTCTTCACTATCTGCGGCGCCGTCTGCCCCTGGAAGATGCGCAGGTTGCGGTCGCGCTTCATCGGCCACAGGTCCGGCTCCACCGTCAGCGTGTAGACCGCGTAGCGCGTGCCGCTGAGCTCCACCGCGCTCACCCCGGCGCGGGTGATTTTGCCGTTGATGAAGCGCGGGCTCAGCAGGCTCTGCGTGGGCAGCGTGACGGTCACCGGCTGGCCCAGCAGGGCGCTGCGGTCGATACGGGCGTCGGTGGAGAGCAGCGTCAGCATGAGGGCGAACGACTCCGACATCGCCTCGCGGCCGGAGAGTTTCCAGAAAAGCAGCCCCTCCACGGGGAGCCGGACAGTGATGCGGTTGAGCATAATCTTTATTCCGTAATAGTTTATGCAGTAAGACTGGAAACAAAAACCCGTCACTGTAGGCGACGGGTTGGGGAAAGAAGTAAAAGCGGCTGGATATTATCGGGGGAAAATTAACTCAGGCATTTTCAATATGCAGCGTTGAAAGAATTATCTCAAGGCAACGTTTGTTGGCCTCATGGTAGTAATCCTGATGATTGCGATGTTTACCCACCGACTCCGCATAACACCAGAGACCTTCTACATTGACGATATACATCTGATAAAACGCCCTGACTTTATCAGCCGCGCTGACTATTTCCCCGGTGCAGGTATAAACATCGCCGGTAAAAGCACTGTTGATATCATTCGGAACGGTTTCCATGGCGGATGCGGTAAGCGAGACAGCATTGTCATGCTGATGGAACCGGGACGTTGAAAGCTGAAACACCTCTTCGGCTGTTTTATACTTTTCCTGAGAGTAGAAGCATAAATTAATAACGCCGTAATTAACGCCGTCAAAAGTATGCTCGATAACGAGACGATTATCCGCAATGACATTCACCTGCCAGGAGTCCGGCACTTTAAACCCGCTGCTGTTTTTACTGCTCAGGCTAACGGTTTTCAACAACTCGGCAAGCATCATATTACTGCGATGCTGCAAATCCCAGTTAATGGCAATAAAGTGGATATCATTCGCCAGTGAATTATAGATAGCAGCAGCACAGGAGGCTTTTATCAGAAAGTAATTACCGCCGCCGTCGACCGGATTATAATCTTTCTGAACGGTATAGCGCGATACTACCTCATCACCTGATGCCAGCGTCTTGATGGTTAATACATCGGCAAATTTCCCGCTGCCGGAGGGATGATTGATAAGACGCTGATGAAGGATTTTTTCACCCATCAGCGAAAGCTTGTTCTCTAACCAGTCTGATGGGTTCATCTCCCACTGACAGCGCTCGTACGCGGCCCACACTTCCATATAAGGCGAGGTATCTTCGGTAATGTAGCGACCGATGTTCGTCAGCCCCACTTCAGGAAAGTGAACAGGCTTAACCTCTGCGGGCTTAACCGCTTGTGGAAGCAGTACCCAGTAATGAAACATTTCTTGCCCGGTAGAGGTATAGAGACATTTCCAGAATTTTTCCCGGATCTCCTCACTTTTATAAGTCATTTCCAGGGGGAATGAAAATTCAGGATCTAAATTCATTTTAAACCTCAGCGTGGCGATTTAATCTAACCAGAGTCCGTAAAACAGTAACACGCTCACCAGCGAAACAAAGACTTTTGCTACGACTAAAAGTGGCGGACCGAACCTGTCAGTGGTTGAAGTAATTTTAGGATAATTCTCAGCATTATGCGTCTTATGGAATTTCATGATATTGCCAAAGATAGCGACAAGCAGCGTAAGAACTAATTTGACACCCCACAAACAGAGGAAAGACATGGACCAGACGGCGGCGAGCTGTTGCGCTCTCTCAATAGAAAATAACGACCATGATTCCGACAACCACCTAAAAATAAACCCTATGATTAGGGTGCCGACTAAGACGCAAACCAGCATTACGCCACAGCGCAGCCAGTCCTTTTTAGCGTAACGATCTTTCCCGTTCCAGATAAGGATCAGCGCAAGAACAACAAAAAGAAAAAAGCCGAGCCAACTCATCAAATAATTCTCCATATAAAGCCATTAACCGCCAATCAGGACTGTAACACACCCGGTCTTAATAGTGCCATCGCCTGAAGAAGGCGCTGGCATGGCTTTTTTAAATAATTTAAAAGGCAGGTCAAGTATAGGTTTTAGCGCCACTTTAATATTGACATCCGCGCCAATGCCAAGCACAAAAGCTAATTTCCCGGAGGCTTTTACGGTTAAAGAATAATCGGTTTTATCGACAATGAGCGCGCCGCCGGTTGATGCGCCCACCCCGCCAACCGTACCGCTGACTTTGCCTTCGCTGGTGATAATGCCAAGGATGTTGCTTTTACCCGAGACTTCCCCTTTGATGCCAGCGGCTTCCGCCCCTACCTCGCCAGAAAATCCGTAACGCCCTTTGTTGCCTTTATAGACTTCGCTCACCACTTTGGCTTCGGCGGTACCCACGGTAAAATCGCCGCCGACGCCGCCGTAAAGCATCCCTTCTTTCCCGGCTTCGGCGGAGGCGCCATATTGCATGCCTGTCGCCGTCGCGCTGGCATTCATCGTCGCATAGTCAGGGTTCTCAACGATCATGGAAACGCCGGCATTGGCGACGGCAATTTTGGTGCGCAATTCGCCTTTAACCATGTCCTGACTTTTCATGTTGCCGACAGTAATGTCTTCAAGCGCAAACCCTGCGGACACGGATTCCGGTTTTCCTGTTCCATCCTTATCCTCAATGCTTGCGTAAGCGCCCAATACCCGCGCATCGTAATTATCGCCATGCATTGCGCCATCTTCGCCCGCTTTTTTTGCAAGCGTTGAGCTCCAGTATTGCGGCGGAGCCGCTTTTGCCTGCGGCGCGGCGGGCGTGCCGGACGTATTACAGAGCGTTTTATCGCCCATGCGCGCCAGCGGCAGCCCATTAACGAAGACGGTGGCCGAGCCGCCGACGATGGCGCCCTGACCATGTTGAGAACAGGAAAGCGGGTCATTTTTTCTGGCGGCAGGAAAGCCGCCAATAATCACATCCGGGCTTCCACTCTGAATGGGGCCAGTATGCGCGCTGGTATCCACTCTGGCTCTGGCAGCAGGTTGTCCCATAATAACGATCCCTGAATGTGTGGTTAGCTGTTAATTTTCACAATAGCGCCTTTGATATCCGTAAGGTTCGTTCCGGTTATGCTTACGGTATCGTTGGCCTTCATTTCAGTATTAATGCCGTCGCCGAGGCGGGTCAGCTCATCACCTTTAAAGGAGGCCTCTTTTACGGCTTCAGCGCTCAGGTTGCCTTCAGACACTTTTATCTCAATGGAAGTCGGGGTAATTAAAATAAAGTTGTCATTGACCTTGAGCTTAATACTGGTCGCGGCCTCAAGCAGGGCGTTGCCCTCTTTATCCATGGTTAAAACGGTCTGGTTTTTGCCAACATTAATAATGTGCTTATCGCCCGTATTATTGGTGGCATTCACGCCGACATCGACTTTTAAATTCCGCTTGATGGTAATGTTTTCATCGCGGCCGATGCTCTTTTTACGATCAACGCCTACGTCGTGCGTTTCACAATGCTCAACCTCCGTATCCATGTTTTTCTCGGCATGGATCCAGATTTGCTCATGACCGGCTCTGTCTTCGAAACGAAGAATATTGGCGTTATCTTTATGCCCGTCCTTACTGCGGCTGTAGAACCCCATCTGCGTCGCCGCCGCCGGCAGCGCCCATGGCGGCATGCTCGCTTCGTTGTACACCCGGCCGGTGATTATCGGCCGGTCCGGGTCGCCGTTGATGAAGTCCACCACCACCTCGTCACCCACCCGCGGTATCTGCACCCCGCCGTAACCCTGGCCCGCCCACGCGCTCGACACCCGCACCCAGCACGAACTGGTGTCGTCGCCCTTCGCCAGACGGTCCCAGTGGAACTTCACCTTCACCCGCCCGTATTTATCCGTCCAGATACTCTCCCCCTGCGGCCCCACCACCCGCGCCGTCTGCGGGCCGTAGGTCCGCGGCCACGGCGTCGCCTGCGCCGGGCGGAACACCACCGACGACGGGATGACCGTGAAGTCCGTGCGGTGGATGGTCGCCCCGTCCGACCCGCTGGCGTAGCGGTTCTCCTCGTACTGATAGGCGGCCGCCGTCACCAGGTACTCCCCGTTGTCGCTGAAGAACGGCGCGTTCGCCAGCATGAAGGTGTGCCCCGGCGCGATACCCACCGCCGTCGCGGTCGCCTGTATCTGCCGGTGCTCCACCTGCCAGCGCTCCTGGCGGATGCGGGCGTAGAACTCCCCGTGCCCGTGCTCCACAAAGCGGCCCGGCCAGTCGTAGACGTCGATGCTCCCCGGCTGCGGCGACGCCGGGTTCTGCTGCGCCTGGAACAGCCACGCGTTGGGCTTGCGGAAGTCATAGTCGTCGAGGCTGTAGATACCCGGCGTCACGCTGTCCTCCAGCGCCCACTGGCTCACCCCCTCCCCGCTGGTGCTGCCCCCCGACGGCGTCGCGTGGTACGGTATCACCTCATAGCCGCTGAACGGCTGGTGCTGCGTCGCCGCGTCGGTGAGGACCAGCGTGTGTTTGTCCGCCTCGTGGCGGAAGTGGTAGGCGATGCCCTCCAGCTCCATCAGCCGGCTGATGAAGTCCAGGCTCGACTCCTGGTACTGCACGCAGTAGTCCCACACCCGGTAGCTGCCGGTGAGCCGGTCCTCGACGTTCACTTTGTACTCGCCAAGCAGCGTCTTCACTATCTGCGGCGCCGTCTGCCCCTGGAAGATGCGCAGGTTGCGGTCGCGCTTCATCGGCCACAGGTCCGGCTCCACCGTCAGCGTGTAGACCGCGTAGCGCGTGCCGCTGAGCTCCACCGCGCTCACCCCGGCGCGGGTGATTTTGCCATTGATGAAGCGCGGGCTCAGCAGGCTCTGCGTGGGCAGCGTGACGGTCACCGGCTGGCCCAGCAGGGCGCTGCGGTCGATACGGGCGTCGGTGGAGAGCAGCGTCAGCGTGAGGGCGAACGACTCCGACATCGCCTCGCGGCCGGAGAGTTTCCAGAAAAGCAGCCCCTCCACGGGGAGCTGGACAGTGATGCGGTTGAGCATAATCGTTAATCCATATGGTTTATGCAATGCAAGCGATCGCAGCCGTTAATCAGCCGCGCATGCATGAAAGAACGTATTTTTGCAGGCAGACAGGTAATTCAGTCCAGGCGTAATGAACGAAAGTCCGCCACCCTGAACAGGCTTTTTCAGGTGTATGAAACGTCGCTCACTGCTTTTTACGCACATAAATAAGTGAGCCGACTTTGAGTATTTCAGAAAGTAAGAGCTTGGAAATATTAACTGTTGCCCCTGTCATCCCTGAGGCTCCCACTACCACAGGGAAAAGCGTAACCGAGCATTGTAAGGTGAGAACACGAAATACTTCCTGAGCCATCGCAAAACGGACGGCATAGCGACTTTTTTTGAAAAACAGCCAAGCAGAAACAAACAACGTTAGCGGAGTGAGGATATAAACAAAATAAAAGACGCCCGTCAAAATGCCGTTTATCCCGTTAGCTATCATCATAAAAATAATAACTGCCGGGTTGCCCGCGCTGGACTCCCAAAGCTTTACCAGTAATCGCAGGGCGTCAATGGAATAAAATACGATCCCGATAAGATCCATTGCGCCCCAAAAATAGAAAACCTTTTCTTTAGCAATCATAAGAGCGTATTCGCTTATTTCACCGGCCCAGGCGGCCATTTACCGCCGTGCTGAATAAGCGTGTCTTTAATTTCGTTAAGCTTTTTATAATCGTCGCTGCCTGCTTTTGCTCTGTTCAGGAAACGCTCCAGCTGGTTACCCATCGTCCAGCCGTTGTCAGCCCGGATCTCAGGGTCAGCGCCACGCTGAAGCAGCAGCAAAACATGATCGTAAGAATGGAAGTCCAGGGCATCAATCAGCAAGGTGTTACCCAATGAATCAGTGATGTTGATGTTGGCGCCTGCATCCAGCATGGTTTGCAACGTCCCGGTATTTTTGGCCTCAAGCGTCTGGAATATAATAGGTTTTCCAAACGTTTTATCTTTCGCGTCTGGCGATAACCCACCATCCAGCATTGCCTTTATCCAGGCCCCACTCTCCGCCAATAACACAAATTCAGCTGGGCTACTTTTACCTTGCGGCCTCGGCTGTAGGGGATCGGCGCCAGCCTTAACCAGAACGGTAATAACCTTTAAATGCTCCGGTGTTTTTTTATCATTTATGGCATTCATGACGGCCCAGAACAATAGCGTCATGTCTTCTTTGCCAGGTGTTTTTAAATCGGTTTCTGACGCTAATTTAAGGACTTCATCCATTTTACCCTGTTCAATTGCACGAGCCAGGGTGAGTTGCTGACCGCTGAAGTAATCCTCTGCCTTTAAATCCATATCTTGCTTACACCCCTGAACCATGAACAGTAAACCCAGCGCTATCCAGCCAATTAAAAGCGATTTCACAGGCGGCTCCTGATAATGGAAATGTCCTCATCCTTTTGTTGCTCTATACAACTTATCGCTTGTCCAATTCCATGTCGATCAAATGCGCCTCCTGTTCCACCGGGAAGATTGTGGGGTATCCCGGCAGCGTCAGGCATGATTGCAGATAATTCTTCTTTAGCAATCAGTGCCGGCACGTGTCCTTTCATCATTTTGTAGTCTTCCCAAAGATTAACCTCCTGAATCTTTGTCAGCAGTTCGCCTTCAACACGATAAGCTTGAATATTATCCGTGCTTCCCAGCAAACTACCTCCATACTTCTCAACAGTGCTTGAATGTAACCCGGCAGCATTAAACGTCCATCCCGCCTTGCCGCTAGCCATAGATGTCGCAGAAGCTAACCCTCCACCAAGAGAGTGACCAGCAATGTCTATTTTTTGCCCCGATTTATACAAGCGTTCTCCCATACGCACGGCTCTTTTATAATAATCTGACTCCATTCCTAAACCTTGCGCACCATTATTAGACCAGTCAGCTATATTCTTCACCGGTTCGGATAATGAAACAAATTCAGGCGGTCTCGATCCTCTGAAAACTAACGTTGGGTTCATTTCACTCCCAAACACGTTGGGATCAGGTTGATAAACACGCGCCAGAAAATCAGGGGAGTCTTTACGATCAAATAAAAGTTCCTTTTCCAGGCCAAACTTTTTCAGTAACCCATCATCATTACTAATATCCGACCAGCCTTCGGGCACATCCGGCGTCGCCTGCAAGGGGTTAGTGGTTTTGTAGATATTTTCCGCAAGCTTTGCCTTCTCCACCGCAATGTTATTCGCCGCAAGGCGCTTCGCGGCGAGTTGCGCATCCGGAAAAACACTGCTGCCGCCCTTGCTGATAAGGTCTTTTCGCGCCTGCCAGCGTTCCGCCTTGGTCATGACCATCTCTTTAAGCTGCGCGGCGGAGGCCAGCAGCTGCGTGTCTTTACCGGGCGTAGGTTGCCCGGCAACCTGCGCGGCTTTAGCTTTCACCACCTGTACCGGCATGACCGTAGCGGGGGGCCGTGCGCCATAAACCCGCACCATCGTTTCGTATCTGTCAATAACGCTGTTGAACGGATAAAAAGTGCCCGCGCCTTTACCGCCCTTCAGTTGGCCCTGATTATTGATATAAAACAGGTGGGTCGCGGGCGACCAGCTGCGATGGCTATTATCAATGGCCACCAGCTTGCCGTAATCCAGCGCAAGCGTGATGAGATCGCGTATATTACGGCCGGTCTGATAAGGGTTGGCGCCGGTTTCCGCATGCAGCAGATCGTAACGCGTGAACATCGAGCGCACTGTACTCTCCGGCACCGACATAACCATCGTCCCGGCGACAACCGGGCGGATGATCATGGAGAAGAGCTCGGGGTTCAGGTTTTCATAAAAAAGGGAGACAATTTTAATATTGTACATACGCGCTATCCAGTAACGATGCTTCCCTACCCGCTTACGGGTTCACAAGCCAGGTGCCGGGTTTGGCAATCTCCAGCGTCTGGGTGCGCGTTTCACCATTACCCTGCAGTAAAACCTTGTAACGGCCTGCGGCCAGCTTAAAGGAGGCGTAGCCGTTAGCAGCGGGACGCAGCGATTTCGGCTCGCCGTTGACCTCCAGCGTTTCGCCTTCGCGCATGCGAACGTAAACCAGCACGATGGGCTCCTCCACAACCGGCGCTTGCGTGCTCGCGGCAGCGGGCGCCTGCGCCGTTTCTGTCGCCGCCGGCGCGGTGGATGGCGTTTGCGCAGGCTCTTCAGCCGGGCGCGCTTGCTCGGTGTTCGTGCTGGCGGTTTGCTCAGGCGCGTCATCGCTGCCGCCGCTAAAGAGCAGCGCGCCCGCGATAACCCCCACAAGGATGCCCGCCGCGCCAATCGCCGGCGCTTTATAGCGCTTCCAGTCCAGCGCGGCGGCAGGTTCCTCGCGCTCTTCCACCGGCACCAGCATGGTGCCCGGCTTTTTCACGCTCAGCACGTCGTTGATGCCAGCCACCGGCATGTCGATAAGCGCGGCAAACGCATCAATCGACTGCGGACGATCTTCAATCCGCAGCGCCAGCGCCCGGTCCACCGCCTGCAGCAGGGAGAGCGAGTAGCCCGCCGGCTGCAGCTCTGTGAGGGGTTTATAGGTGTCCTGAATGGAGCGCACCACGCTTACCGGCGGCGGCGAGCCGACGATTAACGTGTGCAGCACTGCGCCAAGGGCGTAGATATCGGTCCACGGCCCCTGCTCGCTTTCGTTGTCGTCGGTGTACTGCTCGATAGGCGCGTAGCCCGGGCGCAGCATGGTTTCCGTTTCATCGGAAAGGTTGCCGATGGTGCGGCGCGCCGAGCCGAAATCCAGCAGCACCGGCAGGCCGTTATCCTGAATCTGGATGTTATCCAGTGAGATATCGCGGTGCAGGTAGCCTTCATCGTGAATGGTTTTGATAGCGCCAAACAGCATCGGCAACACGCGGCGGATCCAGGTTTCGTCAATCAGCTCCGGCTTCTGCTCGCGCAGGCGCGTCAGCGTGGTGCCGCTGTAAAACAGCGTGCCCATATAGGCGGTGTCGTTCTGCACCCAGAAGCGCAGCACGTGCAGCAGGTTCGGATGGTTAAAGCGCGCCAGCAGACGCGCCTCCTGGATAAAGCTGTTCAGCCCGGCGGAAAACGCCTTGCCGAAGCGCTCGCTTCTGAGCACCAGCGTCATGTCTTCGCCGCGCACGGCAAGGGAACCCGGCATGAACTCTTTGATGGCGATGGTGCGCTCAAGCTGGTGGTCCCAGGCGCGATAAACGATGCCGAATCCACCGCCGCCAATCACCTCTTTGATTTCAAACTCGTTGAAACGGTACCCCACCGGCAGCGCGTTTGGGACAGTCCGATTGTTATCATTATCCGTCATGTTAAACAGTTCTCTTGATGATTGCGTTACGCGGCAAACTGACAGTGAAACTCGCCCTGCTCGCAGGTGACGCGAAGGCGTCGGTACTGCTCGTCGCTGCGGCTGGCGGTAAGTAAAATCTGGCTCATCTGCGGAAGCAGCGTATTGGTGAGAATGGCGTCCACCATGCGCCCGCCCGACTCCACCTCGGTGCAGCGCTGAACAATCTGCTCCACCACGCTGTCGTCGAACTCTGAAATGATGCTGTGGTTCTCTTCAAGGCGACGCTGAATGCGCCTGAGCTGCAGGCGCACAATTTCACCCAGCATCTCATCGCTGAGCGGGTAGTACGGCACCACCAGCAGACGGCCCAGCAGCGCGGGCGGAAAGACCTGCAGCAGCGGCTGGCGCAGCGCGCCGCCGAGCGCCTCTGGCTCCGGCATCAGTTCAGGGTCGGCGCACATGGCGCTGATGAGATCGGTGCCGACGTTAGAGGTGAGGATGATAATGGTGTTGCGAAAATCGATATGCCGCCCTTCGCCATCCTCCATCCAACCTTTGTCGAACACCTGGAAGAAAATTTCATGCACGTCCGGGTGCGCTTTCTCTATCTCATCCAGCAGCACCACGCTGTAAGGACGACGGCGCACCGCTTCGGTCAGCACGCCGCCCTCGCCATAGCCCACGTAGCCCGGGGGCGCGCCTTTGAGCGTGGAAACGGTGTGCGCTTCCTGGAACTCGCTCATGTTGATGGTGATAACGTTCTGCTCGCCGCCATAAAGCGACTCGGCCAGCGCCAGCGCAGTTTCGGTTTTACCAACGCCGGAAGGGCCGCAGAGCATAAAGACGCCGATGGGTTTGTTCGGGTCGTCGAGCTTCGCACGCGAGGTCTGTACGCGGCGGGCAATCAGCTCAAGGCCGTGACGCTGGCCGATAACCCGCTGGTTCAGCGTGTCGGCGAGCTTCAGCACCGCGTCGATTTCGTTTTTCACCATCCGGCCAAGCGGGATGCCGGTCCAGTCGGAAACCACCGCCGCCACCACGTTTTCATCCACGGCGGCGAAAAGCAGCGGCGCGTCGCCCTGCAGCGCGGTCAGCGCCTGCTGTTTTTCGGCAAGCTGGCGGCGCAGGTCAGTCTGGTCTTCTTCCCCGGCGGCAAACAACTCAGCGCGCAGGCGGATAATCTCGCGCACCAGGCCGCGCTCTTCTTCCCAGCGTTGCATCAGCGCGTCGCGCTGCGCTTCAACCTCTGCGCGCTCCGCTTTGAGCCCAACAACGCGCTCGCGATCGCCCGCGCCCACGCGCGCTTCGCGTTCGGCAATCTCCATCTCCACTTCCAGCGCGGCGAGGCGGCGCAGGCAGTCTTCCAGCTGCGGCGGCGGCGCGCTCTGGCTGACCGCCACGCGAGCGCAGGCGGTGTCGAGCAGCGCCACGGCTTTATCGGGCAGCTGGCGTGCCGGAATATAGCGGTGCGAAAGCTTCACCGCCGCGCTCACCGCCTCATCAAGCAGCAGCACCTGGTGATGTTTTTCCAGCGGCGAAACGGTGCTGCGCAGCATCAGCACGGCTTTGGCCTCGTCTGGCTCATGCACCTGCACCGTCTGGAAGCGGCGAGTCAGCGCCGGATCTTTCTCAATGTATTTTTTGTATTCCGCCCAGGTGGTGGCGCCAATGGTGCGCAGCTGGCCGCGCGCCAGCGCCGGTTTCAGCAGGTTGGCGGCATCGCCGGTGCCCTGCTGGCCGCCTGCGCCAATCAGGGTATGGATCTCATCAATAAACAGGATGATGGGGGTCGCGCTGGACTGCACCTCGTTGATAAGCGCCTGAAGGCGCGCTTCGAACTCCCCTTTCATGCCCGCGCCCGCCTGCAGCATGCCGATATCAAGCAGCCACAGCTGTATGTTCTGCAACGGCTCCGGCACGTCGCCTTCGGCGATGCGCAGCGCCAGCCCCTCCACGACCGCCGTTTTGCCCACGCCCGCCTCGCCGGTGAGCAAGGGGTTGTTCTGGCGCCGGCGCATCAGGATATCCACCATCTGGCGGATCTCTTCATCGCGTCCCACTACCGGGTCGATTTTGCCTTCGCGCGCCCGCGCGGTGAGATCCTGGCCATACTGCGAAAGCGTGCCCTGGGCGACTGGCGCCGCGCCAGCGGAAGCATCCGTCGCCGCCGCGGCCTGCTGCGTCTCTTTGCTCTGGGCGCAGATGGCGTCGAACTGCTCCAGCAGCGCCTCAACGTTAATGCGGCCAAACTGGGCGGAAATGCCCTTCAGCACGTTCGCCAGGTTCCAGGTTTTCAGCAGGCCGATTAACAGGTGGCCGCCGCGAATGCGGCTGACGCCAAATTTCAGCGAGCCGTAAACCCAGGCGCGCTCGACGGCGCTGTCGATATGCTCAGAGAGATCGGAAACCGAGCTCGCCCCACGCGGCAGCGCATCCAGCGCGGCGACAATATCCCGGGCCAGCTGCGGCTCGTCGAGAGAGAAATGACGGATGACCTGCTGGAGGTCGCCATCCTGCTGCTGCATCAGCTGGTGCAGCCAGTGCACCAGCTCGACATAGGGGTTGCCGCGTAGCTTACAAAAGGCGGTGGCGCTTTCCAGCGAGGTAAATAACAGCGTATCCAGTTTGCCGAAAAGGACGGCACGGCTAATTTCAGACATGTTCGGTTCCGTTGATAACAATGTTGCATACACTTCATCCTTCAGGCCGCCTCAATGCAGCCTGAAGGAGTCGGTATACGGAAAATTATCGCTCTGCGCGATACACCAGATCGCCACGTGGGACTGGCTGAGGCTGAAGGCCCAGCCAGGTGTTGTAACCCAGCCGACCGCCGCTACCGAGCGTTGCGCCCTGGACGGCGTCGGCGCGCAGGATAACCCGCGTTTCCCATTCAAATTCAAGCCCTGCGTACTGGCGCACCCAGTCGCGAAGCTCCGTTACCCAGGGCTCGCCCGGCAGAAAGCGGCTATACGCTTCTGCGCTGAGCGGGCCTATTTCGATGCGAAATTTATGCTGCACGTCGCGGACCGCCACGCCGAGAAAAGCGGACTGCCCCAGGCGCGGCAGGCGTCTTCCCGCGCCCAGCTGCGCCTGCTCGCGGGCGCTGAGCGGCATCCACTGCGGCACGTTCATGACAAGCTTCACGGGCGCCTTGAAGTAGTTGCGCAGGATTTTCTCAAGCCCCTCCGGATCGCGACTGTGGCGCGTCAGGTGGCCGCTGTGAGTAAAGCGCGCGTGCGGGCTGAGGCTGCCGTTGCTCATCTGCGCCGGCTGCCCCATGCCGATAAGCGAGGCCAGATAGCCGTTAAAGCGTTTGTTGTCGGCGCGGTCGAGCGAAACGGCGGGCTGCGCGTCCGCCCAGGCGCGGTAGAAAAGCAGCGTCAGGCGGTGATGAAACAGGTCGGCAAACGCGGTCAGGCTGTGATCCTGATGATGATGAATACGCTCGCGGGCATATTCCGTCATGTGCACCGGCAGCGGGCCGTTGGGGCCGAACATGCCGAAGCTCAGTATAGAAACCTCATGCAGGCCACTCTGCTCGCGCTTGCTCACCGCCGCCACCGTGGACGGCGCAAAGCTCATCGACGGCTGCTGGCCAAGGCGCAGCGGCTCAAACTTCGGCAGCGGCGCGCGCCCGAGCGGGTAACGCTCGCCGCCCTGGGCGTCGATGCGCCGTAACAGCTGGAACAGATCGTAGCGCCAGGGCGCGTCCATCACCCCGCGCCAGAAGCTCTCCGGCAGCGGCGTCAGGCGATGCACGCGCAGCGACGTGACGGTGGTTTCACTCATATCAGCGCCCTTTTGCCCATGCGCGGCGCCCAGTAGCCAATCTCGCCCCGCTGCTGGCTCTTGAGCGTGAACTCGGTAAAGCTGTTAATAGAGACCAGGCGGGCGAACAGGCGCTCCAGCACGCTGCCGAAAAGCCAGGGGCTGGCGCCGGAGAAAGCCTGCTCATCCACCGTCAGGGTGATGCCGATGCCGCGGGCGAAGACAATCGGCCCCGGCTCCGGCACGCGGCGGTGCACCGGCTCCAGCACGCAGTGACGAACCCCCTCGGTCTGGCGCGCGACCGGCGCTTCCGCAAGGCCCGCGTACAGCCCCAACAGCTGACGCAGCGCGGCGGCGCCGTCTTCGTTTTCGCTGTCCATCAGGCTCAGGTAGTTCATTTGCAACTGGCTGATAAGCCGCCAGGTGCTGAACCCTTCCGCCAGCGCCGGGCGCGGCGGCGTCGGTCCTTTGCGCAGGGTCAGCGTTTTCACCGGCATTGAGTCAGGCAGGATGAACTGCCCGAGATCCTGCTGCAGCATCAGCGGCAGGTCGCGGCTGGTGCAGAGCACCTCGGCGGTGATATAGCGCAGGTTCTCCTGCCACGGCGCGTGCTGTTCATCCACCAGCGAAACGAAAACCTCCGAGCCGGTATAGCCGGTGCGGGTGCCGTAGCGCAGCGCATGTTCGGAAAGCACGCGCTGTTCGCGACGCAATGAAAAGTAGGCGCCGTAGTTGCCCGCGTCGCTGCTCCAGGTAGACCAGAAGGGACGAAATTCTTTGTCGTCCCGCTGGCCGTCGACGCTGCCGTGGATCTTCTTCACCGCGTAGATTTCGTAATCCAGCGGGCGGATGTTATCAACCACCAGATGGTATTCGTGCTGGCTTTCGCTCAGCTTCTGCCGGGCGGCGAGTTTCGGAAACAGGTTGATGACCGGGGTGCAGTGCAGCGCCAGATGGCTGGCGTCCACCACCCGTTCCAGCTGCTCCTCGCTCTTATCCAGCAGAATGAAGATATCGAACGCTTTTTCCGTTTCGCAGCGGCGAATCAGCTTGCCTAACCCGCTCAGGCTGATAAAACGAAAGCGCGCCGGGAAAGCGAAGTACTCCTGCAACAGGCGATAGCCGTCGAAGTTGCGCAAATCTTCCGGCAACAGCGCCTGGTCCGCCTCAAAGCCTTCCTGGCGCAGCGCCTCGTCGGGCAACAGCTGGCGCTGCGGCTCGGCGCCGACGGTCTGGCAGACGATGCCGACAGGATGCGCCATCACCAGCTCCAGCAGCTTCAGCGCCTCGATATCCGGGCCGCTTAAGAAGAACTCGAGCCGGTCAAAATCAAGATGCCCGAGGTTTTGCGGCCCGTCGCAGGCGATGCGGATACGCAGCGCGCTGGCGACACCACGCTGGCTAAGGCCAATCTGCGCCAGCGGCAGATCGGCGGGCACGCCGCCCAGTTCCACCTTGTCGATTTTCAACGGCAGCAGATTCACGTCGTGCGCCGTGGTATAGCTGCAGGTGACGCCGGTTTTCTTCAGCGCCAGGCTGTCCATCATGGTGCCGCGCGGCACGATAAACCCTTTGCTTAAATCGCCGCGGCCGCTGTCGGGCTGCAGTTCGGCAATCGCCATGGAAGGCGTGGGCGCCAGATAGTTCGGCGCGAGCATCTCCAGCAGACGCTGGGAGAAGCGCGGGAACTCGGCGTCCATCTTGAGCTGCACGCGGGAGGTGAGAAAGGCGAAGCCTTCCATCAGGCGCTCAGTGTAGGGGTCCGCCACCTCAATGCCGCGCATCCCCAGTCGCCCCGCCACCTTCGGGTAGCGCTCGGCGAACTCCGCGCCCATCTCGCGCAGGTAGGCCAGCTCACGGTTGTAATACTCAAGCAGTTTACTTTCCATGCTTACCCCGCGTCTTTGAGTTCAAAATGGCCGTTTTCCAGATCGACATCGGTGCGGAACAGAAACTCCAGCGGGTACGGCACGCACCACAAGCGCCCTTTGATTTCAATCGACAACACGTTGTGCAGGTCGAGCGACGTGGTGTCGGAGACGCAGCGCACCTGCAACCCCTGCGGCAGAATGCGCGGCTCGAAATTGATAATGGCCTCGGTGAGCTTGCGCTGAATATCATGCCATTCGATATCGGACATCCGTTTGCCCGCGAGCGGCGCGACGCCGAAGTTAACCACCGAGCGACGCACCTGCGGCAGCAGGCTGAGGTCGTGCGAGGAATCGTGGTTGATGGTGTTAAACAGCCATTGCAGATCGCGCAGCACGTGACGACGCAGTGCGGAATGGCTTATCAGGTTGCTGTTTGCCGACTCTTTGACTTTATCCGGCTCGTTATCCGTGAGCCGGTCAAGCAGCGAGGGCTGCATTTTATCGCGCGCCCCCACTTTCTCCTGCCTGCTGCGGGCGTGCCAGCCGCTGCGCAGCAGATCGCCTTCGCCTGCGGGTCTATTCATGCGCGTCGCCTGCCGTGAACGTCACCAGGCTTAGCGAGAGCAACGGGCTTTCGTTTTGCTCGTCAAGCCAGGTTTTCTGCCCCAGCCCCTGGTATAGCGTCTCGTCGTTATCAAGCGGCAGCCATTCGGTGGCGCGCCCAAGCTTGATGTGGTCGCCCGCCTCTGGCGCAAAGGGATAGCGCGCCGGGATCTGACAAACCTGCTCGGCGCCGTCGGTAAGACGCACCAGCGCGTGGCGCCAGACTAAATCGGTGACGCTCGCCGGCGCCTGGAAGCGGATCTCTTCAATGGCGCTGAACGGCAGCCAGACGTAGCGGCCATTGACGATGGCTTCGCACACCGGTCCCAGGCGGGCGTCGCCGTCCATCAGCCATGCAAACGGCTGCGTTTTTTCATTTTCAAAGGTCAGCTGGCCCGGATTCGCCTCGGCCTCTTCCAGCGCCTGCAGGCGCAGCGCCTGGGCGCGTTCGCCGGTTTCCGCCAGCGCTGAGGCGAGTGTTGCAAGCCATGGCCACTGGGCGTCCGGCATCGACGGGCGGGCCTTACCAGCTAATACCTGCTCGCGTTGCTGCTCGCCCGCAATGGCCTGCTCAAGCAGCGTAACGGTGGGCTTCGCCTGCGGTTTTAACGCAAGCCAGCTTTTCAGCTGGGTCAACGCCCTGGACCAGTTGCCATCGAGCGCGAGAAACTGCACGAAAGCGGCGCGCAGGTCGGCGTCCGCCGGGCGGGTTTTGATTTCGCCTTCAAGGCGCAGCAGCGCGGCGTTGAGCGACTCGCCGCCCAGCTGTTGATAAAGCGTATTCATAACGGCTCCTTAGTTTGCTGCGCGCCAGGCGCCAACGGCGGGATCGCGCAGCTGCGGGCGCAGCGCGTCAATCAACACAATATTGAGATGGGCATTCGGGGCGAGCCACGGGCTCCAGAGCTGTTTCACCGCCTCAAGGCGCGCCTGCAAACGCACGTCGTCGCTGGCGAGATCGCGGGAGACCTCCACCGCCACCGTGCCTTCGCTCTTCCAGCTGTTCAGCGCGCTGTCGTAAGGCAGGATCATCCAGCTCTGATCGCTGTTCTCGGTGCTGAAGACCATGCGCTCTTTATTAACCGAGGTGATAAGCACTTTATCCGGGTCGACGCTGTCGCTCAGCCCCACCACCGGGAAACCGTGGAGGTAAGTCACCGGCGTCTCCTCTGGCGCGCCGTTGTTGACCTGCGTCATCACGGCATGACCGCTCAGCCAGCTGCCTTTTTCACAGCCTGCCGCGCCGGACGCCGGGATAAACAGCGCGGGGGCTGCTGCCCCTCCTTGCCAGAAGGTGCGCAGGTGACAGCCGTCCTGCAGGGTAAACTCCTGCCAGGGCGAGCGGTCCGCCGCAGGCGACAGCGTTTCCGGGTTCTGCTCGGGCAGCGAGAGCGCATTACCCGCAGGCGCGCTGGCGGCAGAGACCGCCAGCTGCGGCTGCTGCTGTGGCTGCGGCTGCGACGCAACCTCAACCGCCCACGTTTTGGCTTTGCTTGCCGTGCCCTGCGCCAGCGTCTGCCCCTGCGGATCGTTCAGTTTCCAGGTGAGCTGTTGCAGCTTGCCGCACTGGTGCTCCAGCAGCGAGCCAAGACGCGGCACGAAGTTATCGAGGATGGAGACCTCTTTGTTGCCGTTCGCCACAATGCGCAGCGCCAGCGTCGGTTTACACCAGCTTTGCGGCGTTTTGTCTTTGATGTCATCTATCCAGACATCCAGCTTTTGCGAAGGCGACTGTACGATGCGGTAATTTTCAGCCTGAGCGGTGGTAGCCACCGCCAGGAGCGCCAAACCCGATAGCCAAAGTTTCATATCAATCCTTGTGTGTCTTATCAGTCCCGCAGGGGAAAAAACTGCGCTGCGTCAGAAAGCGTGTGCAGCAAGGTGGTGTCCTGAGGGCTGCCCATCCATACCGCCACGGCGGTGTAGTTATCCTGAGCACTGCCCTCGCTTTCGCCATTTCTTTGAATAATCTGGTTCATCAACGTCAGCCACTCCTGCGGCGTGTTGACCATGTGCAGCGATTGCTTCATCTGCTCTTCGCTGACGCCATGCCAGAAGCCGTCGGTGCAGAGTAAAAAGGCGTCGCCGTCTTCCACCGGCACCACGTCGCTGTAGCTCGCCTCCGGCCCGCCGTTCTCCATCCCCAGCGCCAGATAAAGCAGGTTGCTGTTAATGTTGTCGGTCTGATGACCGGCGTCTTTCATCTGCTGAACCAGACTGTGGTCGGTGGTGACGTGATAGAGCCAGCCGCGACGAAACAGATAGAGGCGGCTGTCGCCCGCGTGCGCCCAGTAGGCGAGCCGGTAGTCGCGGTCGATAAACAGGCTCACCAGGGTGGTGCCCATGCGCCGGTAATCCTGCGCCGCCTGCTGCTCGCTCAGGATGGCGCGGTTCGCCTGCTGAACGTAGTCGCGAATATGCTGCGCGTTTAAGTGTTTATCGCCATCGAAGCGGGAAAGGATGCTGTTGCGGGCGAGCTCGGCGGCGACATCGCCGCCAGGCAGCCCGGCGATGCCGTCGCAGACGACAAAGCAGGCCGAACGTTCCCCGATGGTTTCTCCCGTCTGATCCTGGTTGCTGGCGCGCGTTCCCTGGCGGGAGAGAGAAGCCGTTGCGATGTTCATTCTTCTTCCGATCCGCTCTGTGAGTCTTTGTACTGATTCACTTCCATGTCATAGGCGTGCAGGAACGCCTCGCCAAACAGGGTGTGGAAGTCATCTTCTATCTCACCCGCCGTCTCGCCGTAGGTGCGAACAAAATAGTCCCACAGCGCCCCTTTGCGGCTGCCCGGCAGCGACAGGCGCGAGGTGACGCCGTCAAGCTTCGCCTGCTCTTCCAGCTGTTCCGGGTTAAAGGATTGCAGCATCGCAGCGATGATGGCGCGGATGCCGGAGATCATCCCAAGCTGGTGCGCCTGTAAATCGATAAGCGCGTCGCGTACCGATTTTTTCGGCGGCATAAAGCCCGGCATGCGGGTGCCGAACATCTGCATCAGCACCGTTTTACCGGAAGGCAACAGCTTGAACGGGTTGTTGGCGTCGTCCAGCACCATGGTCATGTCCGCTTTTACGCCGCGTTTAAGAATGGAGCGCGACGAGAGCAGCGCTACCGTACCCTGCGAGAACATGCTGAGGATCTGCCCGAGCTGGCGCATGTTTTCCCGGTCGAACTGCGGCACCGGCTGCATATCGCCAAGACCCATGCCCTCCAGCAGCGCTTCCAGCAATTCGCCCTGCAGCACGTCGCCGCGAGCGGGCTGCTGAGGCGCAACCGACGAGGAGGCGGCGTTCTGCACCGGGTCGATACGCAGGCGGCCTTTCGGCGTCTGGGTGGCGCTGCGCGCCACCGCCTGCGGCGTCGGCATGGTGAACCCGGCGTACTCCTGGCGGCCCGCCTCTTCCGCTGGCGTTTCAGCGTCTTGACGCGGCGGCTCGGCATCGAACAGCGGCGAAGCGGCCAGCGGATCGCTGTCCTGCGCGTTGTCTGAAGTGGCATCCCGGGCGTCCGCCAGCGGCGCGCCGCCCATCAGGCCCAGCGGGTCGTTCTCTTGCGCTTTGGCGGCTGGCGGCTCGTCGCCAAACAGCCCCAGCGGATCGCGCTGTTCCGTTTTCGCGGCGGCGTGCGCTTCAGCGGTTAACGGTTCGCCACCGAGCAGACCCAGCGGATCCGGCTCTTGCGGCGGCGCCGCTGTCGGCGCGCTCTCCTGCGCCGTGGCGGACGCCTCGCGCGGGTCGGCAGGCGTGTTCTGCTGGTCCGCCAGATGGTCCGGGTGCGTTAACGGCGCCCCGCCCATCAGACCAAGCGGGTCGTCGTTGCGCGCGGCGGGCGCGCTCGCCCCGCCGCTGAACAGCGCCAGCGGATCGAGCTCATCCTGCGGCGCTTCTTTTGGCAGCGATGGTTCGTTCGCTTTAGGCGCCACCAGCGTGGAGGGCGTGGCGTCGTTAAAAATGCTGTCGTTCTTAAACAGCGCGTCGTCGCTGAACAGCTTGTCGGTATCGACATGCTTACGCTCAAGCTGCGGATCGCTGTCCCGGAACATCGCCAGCGGATCGTCTGTATTGCGCTCCGCCGCTTTCGGCTGGGCGAACGGGTCGTGCGAAGCGGCGGGCTGCGGCTTCGTGCGGTTGCTGGAGATGCTATCGGAGATAGAGAACTCCTGCATCAGGCTGTCCCAGATCTCCGTCGGCACCGCCGTTGGTGCAGACTCTGCGCGCGCTGACGCGCTGGCAGGCTTCGGCGCAGGCGCGGCGGCTGGCGCGGGCGGCGGCGTGATGGTCGCGGCCATGCGGCTCACCGGTTGGGTGTCCTGGTGCAGACTGGTCACTTCGATGCGGTAATCATCGATGCCGAGAATGTCACCGTCCTGCAACTCCACCTGACGCCCCCGCTCCAGCGGGATGTCGTTCAGCACAACACGGGTTACGCTGCCGCGGTTGGTGATGCGGCACTCGCCCTGGGCATCGACATGAACGATCGCCTGCAGGCGAGAGATGACGCGGTCGTTGTCGGGCAGCACCAGGTTGTTATCCGTGCCGCGGCCGATGGTGCCGCCGGGGGCATAAAACTCACAGCTGCCCTGAGGCGGCTGGTGGCCAGGTTTTGTGGAAATAATCGTGAATCGCATAGCGTATTCCTGCTGGTATGATTAGCGCTCAAACGTCGCGTTTCTGTTCAGACGCCCGGCGTTTGAGTGCTGAGAAACAGAGCAGCGCTTGCGCGCTGCCCGTCATGGTCCGTTATTTAGCCTCGCGCTTCACAACCGGAGCGGTTCATTTTGTTGATGAGATTCATATAAGCGCTATTAACCGCATCGCTGCGCATGCGAATACTCATATTGGATTTGAGGAAATGGTTAACCGCGAGGCTGCCTTTCTCCGCGTCGCGCAGCGCGCTACGGCCTGCGCCCAGCAGGTCGTTGACTTCGCTTTTCAGCGGCTCGCACCCCTGGTTCATCTCGGCGAGTTTATCCAGCGACTGGCGGAACTGGTTGTCTATCTCCTTACTCGGCTTCTCGTCGTTGTAGGCGTTGAAGAAGGTTTCCCCGGCATTCATGGTCTCTTTTGCATAGAGCGCGATGCCGCTGCGGTAGTAGTCCGGCGAGCCTTTTTTCGCACTTTCGAAAGTATGTCGAAGATTGGCGTCATCGCGTTTTTCAAGCGCGGTATTGAAGTTCTGCTGGGCGCCCGCCAGGGTTGTCATCAGCGTGACATACTGCTCTTCTTTCTCGCGCGCCTTCTGGCCGCCATCCGCCAGCATCCCTTTTGAATCCTGATAATCATTCAACTCTTTCACCAGCGGCAGCGCGGCGTTGAGCGCATTGCCGTATGATTCGGCTGGCGCGTCGAGATCCGCCATGGCAGGTTTCATGGCGCGCGCTTCGCCAAGACGCTCCGCCATACGCTTCAGCGAGGTATCATCCGCCACCCAGTAAGCATCGTAGTCGCCGTTTTTCTTCTGACGCTTCATATAGTCGATATGCTTCGCCAGATCGCTCGCCGCGCTGTAGGTAAAGCCGTTCGCCGCATCCACATAGGCGTTAAATTTGGCTATCTCTTGTTGCTCGGTATTTTCCTGCTGCGCTGCCGGGTCCGGCATGGCACCGGCGCTGTTTGTCTGGTCATCGCAACCGGCGCTGGTAAAACAGGCCATCGCGATTAACGAAGCGAGACAACACTGCTTTATAGTATTCTTCATTCCTTTTTCCTTGTAATTACATAGCATTAAATCGTATCTGGCCCATATCGGCCGACACGGCGCATCCGTTTTTAGTGATACTTGTTATACAGGGCCTGGATTTTCTGGCTTTCGGCAATCAGCGAGCATTTCAGCACTCGGTAGTCGCTTTTGATCGACCCGCCAGTTTTGGCTTGCAGCGCCTGCGCTGTTGCTGCATCCGCTTCTTCAAAAGCCGCAACCGGCAAGTTGCTGGCTTCAAGCCAGGCGGCGGCGCTGGCCTGAGCGTCATTTTTAAGCGAGGCGTTATCGGCAATTTTGCTTATGCAGCGGGTTTGCACCCAATGCGTAAAAATTTGCTGCTGGGAGAAGGCACTTATTTCAGGCAGGCTTTGCGCGCAGACGGCAGGCAAAGCGATGAACAGCATTAGCATCAAACGCTTCATAGCGTCAGTCCTGTATTGAGGCTTATTACTCGTAAGGGATCGCCTGAAGCTGTTTAATTCGTTCCAGATCAAGGCGGGTAATGCACTGGTTGGCTAAATCGAGATTCACGTTGCTGCCTGTTTCCGCCAGGTACGCTTCTATCTTGCACTGTCCGTCGCGGTATTTAAGCCATCCGCGCTGCGAGTCAAGCAACACTTGCTGATACGCTTTATTCGTTTCCGGTGCGGCTTGATAACTGCTGGCGATACGCTTTTTGGCCTGCGCATACGCTTTATTAAGCGACTCCTCGGCCTGAGCTTTATTTGCCGTTGAGCAGTTTAATACTTCGGTATCATTAGCTCCTTGAGCACAGTCGCTCATCGCCCAGGTAGACGGACTGCATAAGGCTAATAAGAACATAACGACAATGTTGAATTTCACTCATCTCTCCGTGAAAAATAATCCATGATGTTATTTTTGAACAGCGCTTAAACGTAATATCGGGTTTATCACTGCGTCAGAGTATCAACCCTATCTTTCATCGCACGCGCAATGCAGCCTGTATTGTTTTGGCATTGGTTACGTTTTTTCAGCCAGGCAGTTTGTTCTGACTTAATTTTCCTGAGCGCTGCTTTATCGTCTGGCATGATGGCTTGCTGTTGCCACAGTGCCGTTTTAAATGCCTTGTCGACGCTCTTATCCCAGGCAGCCAGTTCGTCATTATCGCATATCGTTTTTTCAGTCTGATTCAGATTAGCGTCACAAGGGAATGAGGGTGAAAAGGTGTCGGTCGGTTTGATACGTTTCATTATTAAATAGCTATTATCATACCAATTAGTGATGAGAGTATCCGATGACAACAACGCAATCCAGTTACCGATATGTTCACCATCAGGTCCAAACTTCCCGGACTGGCAGGTCACACTCACTGGCGTAACTGTTTGTGCATCTAACCCGAAATCTTTCGCTTTTGGCAGTAGAGGTTCGCTATAGCGCTTGCCGGAAGTTTGCTGTAACAGATTATCTAATGCCGTTTTTCCCTGCGCCTCGTAATGCACAGCCGAACAATTTACCGTCTCGTCAAGATTTCCACTGATAACATCTTTATTAAGCACCATTTTTCTGCCCACATAGTGAGGATCGTCTACCGTTATGGCGGTATGCGTCGTCGCGAAAGCATCTATGCGAACTGAAACGACTCTCCACTGACCATCAAACTGATTTACGTTTGATGTTAGCGCGCTGGCATACGAAGCGCCGGAGGTTGTGAGAAAAAAAGTTAATAAAGCCACTTTTGCAAAGCTTAAGTTTACATTTTGATTGAGCATCTATTAACAATCTCAGTTGTCCGCTTTGCCTTTATATTTTTTAATCAGGTCAGATAATTCTTTGCTGTGATAAAAGTCGATGCACTTTGCCATCGTCATCGGTACGCCAGCCTGACTGCCATATTTTTTTTCAAGAAAGGTTTTACCCAGTTTCTCTACAGCCGTATGCGCTTCAAGAGAATAATCGCCAAACTCCAGGTATCCCCTTGCTGCGGCAGACGCATCTTTTTTGACTTCGTCGGCCTGATACCCCTGCGCAAGGCAGGTGCTCAATGCATAATTTTTAAGATATTCCTCGGGGCTGTACTCTACGCGCGCAACGGCCTGATAAGAAATAAACAAAGCCAGCGCTACGCCAATTTTCATTTTAAAAGCCATATTGAAGCCTCTGTCGCCTGCGGGAAATAACAATGATCAGAGCAAATCTTACCATTCCATAATGTTGCATGGCCACTGGCATCGCTCCAGCTATCAACAGTAAAAACGAGTATCCCGGTCATATTAATAAAGTCATTCACGGTAGGGTTTTTAACGGTTTTATCCGGCGCGCCAAACTTATGCTTCAAATAGGGCTTTAAATCTTTGACTCTGTAGATGTACCAATTCTTATCTGCGCCAGAAACCGTAGCCCAGGCCCCTCTTTCGACTTTTGCGCCCGAGTAGTTTAACGCATAGCTCATACGGATAGCACAGGCATTCTTGAATCCTTCGGTATCGCTGCCTTCACCAATTTTGATATTAACACCAACGTTGCCGCCAATTTTTTGTCCCACCAGCGGTACAGGAACATTAACTTCAGAAAAGCGTTGCCACGCCTGTAAAAAATTTGGTCTCGACGCCATACTCTTTTCTCCTTGAGAATAAAGTGAGCCCTTGCGGGCTCACTGCAATTACGCTTCTTTGTTTTCTTTGATATTCCAGCCAGCGCTGCTTTCTGCGCCTTTACCACCAGCGGAAGTCTGCTCCCAGTACTGCTGTTTCACTTTCGCAGCCTGGAATGCATAGGTCACGCCAACGGTATCGCCGTTGTCAGCGCCGGTGTACTGTACGGATGTTACCAGCACGTCTTCCAGCGTAATGCGCGCATATTCCACCTGCTGGCCGCCTGCTTTGCAGACAGACAGTTCCACTTTGGTCAGGTGCTTACCGCTGGAGCAGTGTTTCAGGATTGCTGTAGTCGATTTGTCGATCAGCGCATTAACGTGCAGATCGTTAAAGTTCACTTTACCGGCACCGCCGCCGCCGCCAACGCTCATATTACCCGGCTGGGATGCGCCCCAGGAAAAAGAGGTAATATCAGTCCAGCCGGTGTGGTTAGAATCTTTAGATTCGCCGGTTACGCCGTCGACCTTCAGGAACATATCAATAGCCATAATATCTACTCTTCGTTAATGAAAATTATTGCTTTCGAAAAAGCACTTATATGGCAAACAGGAAAGCATGGGGCTGAATAAAACCGTCCATATTTTACCTCTGCCTCATATCAAACGACCCATGTCATTTGACAGTCTTACATTCCCCCTGAATGAACGGAAAGAATGTGAAGTCTTTTACTACTGTGGATTATCCTGATTCCAGGTGCGGTCAGGGTTTTCTAATAAAACCGCTTTCGCCACCTTATCCAGTTCAGGGCTGTGGTATAAACGCAGACAATTTAGCGTTAACCCTTTATTGTCCTTACTACGGTCGCTATGCGAATAATTAACAGCGCCTTTAAACTGGTCGATCAGGTCATTGATTTTCTTGTCACCGTTATCAATATCAAAAGGCACCCATTCACGCAGGGCATTTGATGTGTGCGCCGCATCGAGCGAAAATGTGGAATATGGCTCAGCAATTTGTGCCAGGCAGCGCGCCAGCACAATATCTTTTACGACCTGTATGTATGGCTTATCTTTAATAAAAGCGACAGGATCGGATGTCGCACCGGCAAAAGCGCTGTTGCAAATAAACAGCAAAGCGAAAATATCTTTTTTCATGGTGTTTTAATGACAGTTCGTCACCTTTTTTACCGCCTCGACGATAAGCGCGGCGGCACGCTCTTTTTTTAGCCGCTCGGGTGATACTTTTGCAAAGTACCCGTAGGTCCATTCGTGCAAAGCGCCAGGTTTAATGGGTCGGTCAGCACACCACTGCGATCCTTCAGTGGCATCCAGCACACCTGCGAAATACATATCGGCTTTGATACGCTCGCGCTCGTTCTGCCTGTTGCTCCATGCGGCGAAAAAACGCGCCCCCGTCATGTAGGTGTCAAAACGGGTTAATAATGCCGGGTCGCGCGGAAATACGGCGGTACTGTCTTCAGGCAAAGACTCTGCTCGCGGGTATGTATAAATCGTGTTTTTTGCTGCGGCTAAAGCCGACAGCGCCAGCAGTCCGCCTGCAAGGGCAAGGCGCATTTTCATCACGCTTCCTTGTGTGTCTTACGCTAATGACAGGCCGTAAGGAGTGCCCTTACGGCCAGAGCAGGATTACGCGTCGTTGCTCTTAAGCGAAGGCAGCTTGGAGACCAGACGCAGCGAAACGGTCAGCCCTTCCAGCTGGTAGTGCGGACGCAGGAAGAACTTGGCGGCGTAGTAACCCGGGTTGTCTTCTATCTCCTGCACCTGCACTTCCGCTGCGGCCAGCGGTTTGCGGGACTTGGTCTCCTGGGAGGAGTTCGCCGGGTCGCCGTCCACGTAGTTCATCACCCAGTCGTTCAGCCAGCGTTCCATCTCTTCGCGCTCGCGGAAGGAACCAATCTTGTCGCGAACGATGCACTTCAGGTAGTGCGCGAAGCGGCAGCAGGCGAACAGGTAGGGCAGACGCGCCGCCAGACGCGCGTTGGCGGTGGCGTCCGGGTCGTGGTATTCCGCCGGTTTTTGCAGCGACTGCGCGCCGATAAACGCGGCGAAGTCGGAGTTTTTACGGTGGATCAGCGGCATAAAGCCGTTTTTCGCCAGTTCCGCTTCGCGACGGTCGCTGATGGCGATTTCGGTCGGACACTTCATATCCACGCCGCCGTCGTCGCTCGGGAAGGTGTGGCACGGCAGGTTTTCCACCGCCCCGCCCGACTCCACGCCGCGGATGGAGGTGCACCAGCCGTACTCTTTGAACGAGCGGTTGATGTTGGTCGCCATCGCATAGGCGGCGTTCGCCCAGGCGTAGTTGTTGTGGTTCGCGCCGTCGGTCTCTTCTTCAAAATCGAAGCTGTCCACCGGGTTGGTGCGAATGCCGTACGGCAGACGGGAGAGGAAGCGCGGCATCACCATTCCCAGATAGCGCGCATCTTCCGACTCGCGCAGCGAACGCCAGGCGGCGTACTCGGTGTTCTGGAAAATCTTGGTGAGATCGCGCGGGTTCGCCAGCTCCTGCCAGGACTCCATCTGCATCACGCTCGGCGCGGTGCCGGTGATGAACGGGCAGTGCGCGGCGGCGCCGATGCGCGCCATCTCGCCTAATAGCTCAACATCTTGCGGGCTGTGGTCGAAGTAGTAATCGCCCACGATGCAGCCAAACGGCTCGCCGCCGAACTGGCCATACTCTTGCTCGTAAATCTTTTTGAAGATAGGGCTCTGATCCCAGCCTACCCCTTTGTAACGCTTGAGGGTGCGGCCAAGCTCCTGCTTGGAGATGCTCATAAAGCGAATTTTCAGCATCTCGTCGGTTTCGGTGTTATTCACCAGATAGCTCAGACCGCGCCAGGCGCTCTCCAGCTTCTGAAACTCCTCATGGTGAATAATCTGGTTCACCTGCTGCGAAAGCTGCTCGTCGATGCCGGCGATCAGGTTCTGAATGGTGCGGTAGGTGTCGTTAGAAAAGGTAACGGTGTTCTCCAGCGCCTGCTGCGCCAGGGTTTTTACCGCGCTTTCCACGGCGGAACGCGCCTGGTCGGTTTTCGGGCGGAACTCTTTATTCAGCAGCGCGCTGAATTCATCCTGGCTGAACGCCTGTCCCGCCTGCTGCTCATGTTGTTGAGTCGGGTTGCTCATGATTACTCCTCGCTACCTTTTTCGCTCTCTTCGTTTTTCGGCATCTGGCTCAGGGATTTGAGCAGCGTCGGGTCCTGCAGAATTTTGGCGATAAGCTCTTCCGCGCCGTTTTTGCCGTCCATGTAGGTCAGCAGGTTAGAGAGCTGGGTGCGCGCTTCCAGCAGCTTGTTAAGCGGCTCGACCTTGCGCGCCACGGCGTCCGGCAGGAAATCTTCCATGCTTTCAAAGGTCAGGTCGACGTTCAGTTTGCCTTCGCCGGTCAGGGTGTTGTCCACATGGAACGCCACGCGCGGCTTCAGCGCCTTCATGCGCTCATCGAAGTTATCGATGTCGATTTCCATGAATTTACGCTCGTCGACGGCAGGCAGGTTCTCCACCGGTTTGCCGACCAGGTCCGCCATAACCCCCATCACAAACGGCAGCTGGATTTTGCGCTCCGCACCGTAAATTTCTACGTCGTATTCGATCTGTACGCGGGGCGCACGGTTACGTGCGATGAATTTCTGCCCACTGTTACTCATTGCCATGATGTTCTCCATCAAAGATGCGCGGTGAAGGTGTGTCGCCAGACGCGATGCCCGGCGTCGTAATAAGAGACGCGTCAGTCGCGGCGTCCAAAAATGTTTTCCAGCTGGTGCACGCCATCCGGCGCCAGATCCCGGATGATGTCCATAAAGTTGAGCTCGATAAGCCGCTGCACCCGCTCAATCATCAGCGGCGCGGGGTGGCTCGGCTCGTACTGCGCGAAATAATGCTTGGCTTTCTCCAGCATCAGCTGCGCGTCGGCGCGGCTGGTGACCTGCACGCTGCGCCAGTCCGCAACAAACGGCGCGGCTTGCGCGGCGACAGGCGCAGAGCCGTCCTCCTCACCAACGTCCGCCGCTTCACGGCTCGCCAGCAGCGAGCCGATATCGGTGGCCTGACAGGCGCTGGCGACAAGCCCGACGGTTTTTTGCAGCTGTTCCATTTCCGGTACGCCGCTTTCACCCAGATAGCCGGTCAGCAGTTCGCGGATGGTTTGCAGGCGCTCGTTTATCTGCACGACCGCCTGGATGCCAGGCTGGTCGCCGCGCGCCAGCTCATCGAGCAGACGCGGACGGCCGCCGGGATAGTCCGGGCACTCCGTCTTGCTGCCGTCCAGCAGCGCCTGGGCGTCGCGCAGCGAGATCTCATCGCCGTTTGAGCGCAGGAGCGAAGCGCTGCGCACGGCGCTGGTCAGCTCCGATTTATCGCCAAGCCCCGCCAGCGCGTTGATGCGGTAGAACGGGTCGGTTTCGCCATACTCCTCCAGCAGCGGATAGAGCGGCTCCCAGTAAAGAGAGATGGCCTGCTGCACCAGCAGCAGCCCTTCGGCATAGCCCGCAAGGCCGCGGCGGCGGGTCCAGGCGTGGGTAAGCGCCAGCATAACGCGCAGATCTTTAGTGCGCCCAAGCAGGCTGACGGCGAGCTTTTCTACCGTGGTCCAGTCCGCCGGTTCCGCTGGAATAATGGTGTCGCCGAACTGCTGCTCGGCCTTGCCCTGGCTCGCCTGCTCCATCGCCTGGTAGTCGGCGTCGTACTCCAGGTTTTCGCCGCACGGTTTTTCCGGGCTTATCGGGGCGAGAAAGTCATCAATGCTCATCAGATACCTGCTTACTCAAACATGGGCGGATAGAGGCCATGGCGTCCGGGGCGGGCGCCGCCTGCCGGGTCGAACAGCAGCGTAAAGAGCTGTCCGGTGAAGTTGCCGCTGTGCACGTGGGTGTAAAGCGGGTAGCCGTCGCAGCGGTTGGTCCACCAGAAGCTGGTCTGACGCTGCGGGTCAAAGCACTCCGCCGCCTGCGGCCAGCCCAGGGTGCAGGTCTCTTCCCCTTCATAACCAATTACGTCGAGGATGTCGGAGCGCTTTTCCGGTTCGGCGGGCTGCGGCTTAGGGATAGCCATCAGCGTCTGGTCGAGCTGCTCGGCGGAGTAGCTGTTGCGCACGGCATGCAGCAGCACGCGGCCAAGCTGCTGATACCAGCTTTCCGCCTGGGCCAGCAGGCGCGGCGACCACTCTGTCGGGCTAAAGGCTATCTGGGCGCAGACGGGATACTGGCGGCCTACGCTGTCGCGTCCCGGCAGCAGGCAGCCCATCTGCACCATCTGGCTGCCGAGCATCGGCGGCACGACAAAGTTCCAGACCGGCGCGCTGCCGAACTGGCGCTCGCCGAAGCGCTGCTCTTCCTGAAGCCATGCGTGCAGGCCGACCTGAAACCAGTGCGACCACTGACGCTGGAGCGAGTCGGGAAAGCGACGCTGTAAGAAGTCGCCGGCACTGGGTAACTTTCCGTACCAGCTGTACCAGTTCATCGCAGGAGAATTCGTCATACGGCTGTCCTTGCGGTTAGGGGCATGAAAAACGGGGGAGCTGGAACGGGTTGCGAATGCTGTTGGGCGCAAACTCCAGCGTGACCTGATGGCCATCGACGGTAAACGTGGCCTGGCGGCTCAGGCTGCCGCTCCCCGGGCTGATGCGCGCCTTGTCGAAAAAGCGGTTCAGCGCCCAGGCGCCGTTAGTCACCAGCGTCGAGGTGCTGCCGTTGGTCAGTCCCAGCTGCATGCGCACCTGATTGGTGCCGCCCGGCCCCGGCCAGTTCATGATCTGCACCGCCTGCGGACCATGGCTGTAGCGCAACAGCTGGCCGTCCACATCCAGCGTCAGGTTAAGAATGGTGTTATCCATCCGTACGGTGCGCACCGTAACCTTATAAGAAGGGGTGGTGGCGCCGTTGGCGAAGAAAGCGTCGCGAACAGATTGCGCCTGCTGGAAAGGACGCAGCAGCCCTTCGCTGCCCGGCAGCGTTTTGCCGTCAATGCCCGGCATAAAGCGCCAGTTCGCCTGCGTGGTGTCCACTTTATTGGTCAGGTTGTCGCGAAAAAACGTGTCCATCAGCCCGGTGCCCGGCGCAAACATGCGCGCCAGGTCATCCGGCGTCACTTCGCTGCTGGCGCTGCGCACCAGCGGGTAGCGTCCGGCGATGGCCTGACGGCAGAAGCCGCCCACTTCAACGTTAATGCGCTTGCGCACGTTTTCGAGATCCCGGCGCTGCGTATCGCTGCTCGCGCCCACCGCCATATTGCTGAACATGGTTTGCAAACCGCCCGGCAGACGGCCCGCGCTCGCCTGCAGGCGGCTGATAGCTTCGCCGCCCGGCGCGGGCATGCCGCTGTTCGCCGCGTCCTGTACGGCGGTCAGGTAGCGGTAGAGTTCGTCAACCTGCTTAAGAAAGTCGTCAAAAACGATGGTTTTGCCGCCCTTCTCCAGCGGCTGCGCCAGCTCAATCATCGGCGCGTAGTGGTCAGTGACCAGTTGCTCCGGCGTCTGCGTCATCACCGCGCCCTGGGTCGGCGCTTTATCGCGGTCGCTAAACAGCGCTTCCAGCGTGCGGGTGGCGCGGTTGCTCTGCTCGCTGGCCTGTTCGGCATTTTCCGGCGACGGCGTGTCGCGCGAGAGCGTCAGCACCTGGCTTAAGTTCTGTACCAGCCGGCGCAGCGGCGAGTTGTTGCCGGAAAGCAGCCGCGCCGTGTTGATACGCTGGGAGAGATCGGCGCTGTTGTTGAGCTGGATATCGGCGAGATAGCTGTCCCAGTTGGCGATAAAGTCGCGCATATAGAGCTGGCGCACGGCGTTATCCGTCTGCTGTTTATCTTCCTGCGCCGTCGCGCCGCCCAACACCCAGGCGTCATCTTCATGCAGCGCGGTGGTCACGCTGTCTATCTGGCCGTTGAAGCTTTTCCAGTAACCGTCCGGGGTATAAAGCCCCGGCACCCCTTCGCTCACCGGCTTGCCGCTTTTGCGGGAGAAAACCAGCTCGCTCTGCGGCCCGCCGAGAGCGGCCAGCGATACCGGCTTGAGGTTTTCGTCATGCTCAAGCAGCCGTTTCAGGCGGCCGTAGACGCGGGCGGAAAGCGGCTGACGGTTGATAAGCGCCTGCTCGCGGGCTATCAGCGCCTCGTCTTTCGCATAAGGCGAAGACTGGATCTGCGGCTCCAGCAGCTGCGTCAGGTGCCACTCAAGCTCGCGCAGCTGCGCCTGCGTCACGTTCTGCGGCAGGTTGCGCTCCAGGTTCAGCATCACCCACGAATGCAGGAATTTCCCGTCGTAATGCTTCGGCTGATAAAGCATCTGGTAGGCTTTCAGCGCTTCGTAGCTGTACTCCACGTCGCTGCCGTTGTCGTTGCGAAGCCAGGTGGTGATATGCATGGCGACGGCGGGCAGCAACATCTGGTCCAGCGCTTTTTGATAGAGCGACTGCGACGCGTCGCTGACGTCATAACCGCGGTAAAGCCCCATGCGGCGAGTGACCGGCGGGTCGTTAACGTCGAATTCCTTGCTTTTCGGCAGATCCACCAGGCCATTAAGCAGCGGCAGCAGCGCAAAGAGGTCGCGCTGCTGGAGGTTTTGCAGCGCCTTGCTCTGCTGCTCCACCTGCGGCACTTTCGCCTGCACCTCTTCCAGATACGCTTTGTTTTTACCGTAGCTGGTAAGCCACAGGCCGCCGAGGATCACCAGCAACGCCAGCAGCGCCGCATAGCCGGACCAGATAACCGCGCGGTTGCGCAGCTCCCACCAGCGGTTCTCCCCGGCGATGCCCGCCTCCTGGAAAATGACGTTTTGCAGCAGGTTTTTAATGAAGAAGCTCTGACCTTTCGCCCCCGGGATGGGCGCTTCTTTGCTTACCGAGTCCCAGTTGTCGCCCGCGCTGCCTTCCGGCAGCGAAAGCGCGCGGTTGAGCTCGCCCATCACCCGGTCGAACGGCATCCCTTCCTGCGTGCCGCTCGCGAAGTAAATGCCGCGCGGCGAAAACTCGGTTTCAAAGTTGGAGCGGGCGAACACCGTGCTCAGGTAGTCGGCCAGCAGCGGACGCAGCGCGGCGAACTCCTGCGGGAAGAGGTACGCTTCGGCGCGGGTTTTGGCGTCGTGCTCTTTGAGCATGGTTTCCGGCAGGCCGGCGTCGAGGCGCTGTTGCAGCAGAGAGAATTCCTGCGCGAAGCTGCCCAGCAGGTCGAAATCGGCCTGTTTCGTCTGCTCCCAGGGGAACGTGAAGCCCCAGATCTGGTCGCGCTGCGCCTTGTCGAAATCGGCAAACCAGGCGCGAAAGCCCTTGAGCAGGTCAACCTTGGTCACCATCACATAGACCGGAAAACGGATGCCCAGCTGTTCATGCAGCTCCGAAAGGCGCTGGCGCAGGTTCACCGCCTGCTGGCGCGACACCTCGGCGGATTGCGTGAGCAGGTCTGAAATGCTGATGGTGATAATGACGCCGTTAACAGGCTGGCGGCGGCGATATTTGCGCAGCAGTTCAATGAACTTCAGCCATTCGCCTGCATCCTGCGCCTGCTCGCTCTCCTGCGTGGTATAGCGTCCCGCGGTATCCAGCAGCACTGCTTCGTTGGTAAACCACCAGTCGCAGTTACGGGTGCCGCCAATGCCGCGCAGCGCCGTTTTGCCAAAGCGATCCGCCAGCGGGAATTGCAGCCCGGAGTTGGCGAGCGCGGTGGTTTTCCCGGAGCCGGGCGCGCCGATAATCACATACCACGGCAGCTGATAGAGATACTGGGTGCCGAAGCGCTGCGTCCACTGCGCGCCGCGGTTGCCCGCCTTGCTGAAATGCGCTTTTTTCAGCATTTGCGCCGCTTCGTCAAAACGGCTGGCGAGGACCTGGTCTTCGCTGTTCAGGCGGTTTTGCGGGTCCACCGCCTGCGGCTCGGTGGTGTTCTCTTTAAGCTTGTCCATCAGCTTGCGGTTGAGCCAGGCGTTATAAAGCCGCGGCACAATATGGCTCTGGGCCCAGATAAAGTAGACCACCACGATGCTGATGATGCGGTTCTGCTCCGATTCCAGCGGCCGGGTATCGACGATGGAGAGCAGCGGACCAATCATCCAGATCACTGCCGAAAGCGCCGTGACGCCGAGGAACCCCCACAGCAGACGATTGGTAAGAATGGAAAGAAGTGTAGTCAGCATCCTTAGTTTCCTTGCGGCAATCCGTTCAGCTCAGCCCGGGTGTTTTCAGGCGACACCAGCAGCGTAATTTCCACACGGCGGTTGCGGGCGCGGTTTTCCGGGGTGTTATTCGGCGCCACCGGGTTCATCTCTCCCCGCCCTTCCGCTTTCACGCGTTCAGGTTGCGAGAGACTTTCCTGTAGCTGTTTTTGCACCGAGCGGGCGCGCTCCAGCGAAAGTTCATAGTTAGAGGCGAAGCGTGCGCTGCGAATCGGCACGTTGTCGCTGTAGCCCACCACCAGGATCTTGCCGCTGACGTTGTTCATCGCCTGGGCGATGCGGTCGATAACCGGATCGTAGCGGTCTCGCACCACGGTCGAAGCGGAAGCGAACAGCCCGTCGCCTTTGAGGATAACCACGCTGCGGTCGGCCTCATCTTTCACCGCCACCAGCCCCGCCTCGATTTCCGGACGCAGGAAGCCGCGCAGGTTGAGCACCGCAGGCAGACGCTGCGCCGGTTGCTGAATGGTCGCTTCGGGCAGTGGCGTCTGGTAAATCTTCGCCAGCACCGGGTTGGTGACGTCGCCGAGCCGCCAGTTGAGAATGATGTAAAACAGGCAGCCGATGAAACCTGCAAGCGCCACGCAGGCCCAGAGCGGCACCATCGGCCGCCACAGTTTACGCAACACCGGCTGGTCTTCCGGGTGCGGCGAAAGCGGCGGCGGGTAACTGCCGCGCACGCCGCGGATCATCTGCCATAACCGCTGCTTAATGGTCTCCAGCTGGGTGCGGCCGTTGTCCAGCACCCGGTAGCGCCCTTCAAAACCGAGCAGCAGGCAGTAGTTGATCATCTCCAGCAGCAGGATGTGCTCGCGCGGGTTTTGCGACAGGCGCGCCAGCAGCTGGAAGAACTTCTCGCCGCCCCAGGTTTCGTTATGGAAGGTCACCAGCAGCCCGCTGCCGGACCAGACGCCGCTGCTTCCCCACGGCGTGAGCGCGGCGGCTTCGTCAAGCGCCGTACAAAGGCAGTAACGGGCGCCGACAATCACTTCATAAGGCAGCCCCGCCTGCTGGCAGCGCACCTCGAAGCGACGGATCTCATCAATTAAACGCTGGCGCAGCCCCGCCTGGTCGTCATGGGAGACGGAATGGCGGATTTGCGGGATGGCGTTAAGCAGCGGATTGGCCGCCGCCACCAGGGGGTTATTGCCACTCGCTCCGGTAAACGCGGCATCGCTGCCGGAGGCCTGTCGTTCCTGCATAATAAGCGCTCGCTTGATTATTCTGTCGGGCTACGGATGGCCCAAAACTCCATATCCAGTCCCGGGAATTCGCCCGCCAGATGCAGGGCGAACGCGCCGGACTTATCCATTTCACCCCACAGCTCGCCGCCCTTTTCCAGTTCGAAGTAGCTGTAACCGGCGTGCCAGGGGATTTGCGGCGGCGCCACCGGCATGGCGCGCAGCACAATGCCCGGCAGTTGAAGCTGGACCAGATCGCGGATTTTAGAGACGGGCGCCACTTTCATCTGCGCCGGGAAATGGGTTTGCAGATGCTCGCCCGGCACGTTGGCTTTCACCGCCAGCACAAAGCCAAATTCGCGCACCATGCTGATTTCCGGGACGGTGGCGATGTTGAGTCCATGAGAGCGTTCGTTGAGCGGCAGCTGGATGGCGTGGTCTTCCATCACCAGCGACAGCCCCTGGCGCAGCAGCAGCATCAGTTTGCTAAAGCAGCCCGCGAGATCGTCATGGTCATAAACCGGCAGCACGTTTTCCGCGGCGCGCTGGGCAGTCCAGGTGGCAAGCTCCGTGGCGAAAGGCAGCCAGCTGCGCCAGAGCGTCTCCGGGTGAATAAGAGGCAGCGTTTTAACGTGCGAGACGTCGCCAAGGTGGCGGTTCACCAGCGCCAGCAGCGTAAACTCAATCAGCTCGGAGGTATTGAAACGGCCCGGCTGGCGCAGGCGGCCGCCAATCTGCTGGCTGCGCTGCACCAGCAGACCGTGCAGATCGTTAATCATGCTGTAGATTTGCTGGCTGTTGTTGGCGTTGAGCATCGGCGGAATGTAGCTGTTATCCAGCCGCACGTGGTTGTCGTTGCGCTTCTCAACGACAACCGCGACGCCGATGGCGGTCCACTCCGCCGTCAGATCTTTTTCCAGCATCAGTTGCAGGCGCAGGCGGCCGAACTGCACCGTCGCTTCGCCAACCGACATCGCATTGTCGTCTTCCACTTCCTCTTCGAAAGTCACGAAGCGCGCCAGCGAGGCCTTCTCTTCGCTAAAGACCACCTCTTCGCGCCCGCCCCGGCGGACCGGCAGCGCCAGCACCACTTTTTCCCCGGAAAGGTTATCGGGGATGTGCAGCGGCGGCGGGCCGTTGCGGCCGTCGCGGAAATGGAAAAAGGTGCCGTCAGGCAGAAGCCCGCTGGCGTAGCTCAGCGCCACGCAGCCCTGGCGCAGCATCGCCTCGTCCAGTTCCAGATCGAGAAAACCCCACAGGTAGGGGCGTTGCAGCGAACCCCATTCGCGGATGTTGCTTTGCAGGTAACTTTCCGCACGCTGAAAATGGTGCGGGCGCAGGAACATGCCTTCGGTCCACACGACCTTTTCTGCTTTCGTCATGATGTTGTGTTTTCCTGTAAGGAAACGCGTTACTGGCTAATGACGCGGATCCCGTTTACGTCAAGAAAGAGACTGGCCTGCAGCTCGTCTGCGGACCATTTCCAGAACTGGTAGAGATGGCTTTCGCCCGGTACAGGCAGAGGAAGAGAAATGCGCCACTTTTTGCCGTCCAGCGCCTGGTACTCCGCCATCACGCCGATGTAGCGCGCTTCCGGCGAGCTTTGTCCGCTCAGCGTTTTCGAAAGCTGGCCTGGCATGAGGAAGAACACGTCGCTGTTCAGCAGATTCGCGCCAAGCACGCCTGACGCGTTGTTCTGCAGGGAGTAGAAATCGGCGGACATAAAGTCCGCATCTGATTTCAGCAGCAAGACCCTGACTTTAAGCGGCGCAGAGTCGTTGATTTGCGGATGAGCCTGAAACTGAAGAGTGTAGCGGGAGGGCTCGCTGTGTGAAGACGATGCGCAACCACTGACCAACGTGAAAATCAAAATACCAAACGCCAGGCAGACCCGGCCAAAAAAGTTTTTGTTATGCATAGGGATTCGCTCGCAGAAGCGGGATTAATCCAGAATCCAGGTACCGTTGTTGCTGTCCTTGCAGGCTTTGCCGCTGCCGTCAACGTTCACGCAGGTCGCTTTTTTACGTGCTTTCGGGCGAATGGCTTGCTTGCGGACCGTCGCGTCATACTGGTCGGCTTTCACCACGGCGCGCATCGGCACATAGCCAATCAGCTCGTCTTTGCCTTCGTCAGCCAGCGCCATCCAGAAGTGCTCAACCTGCCCTAACACTTCATAGGTTTTACCGGTTTCAAGGGTGCGAATGACTTTACCGCCGAAATCCGGACGGCTCATCAGCGAGGCCGGGTACAGCGCGCGGTAAGAGACATTTACCGGGGTAAATTCCGCAGGCGGAGAGACCGCATAACGGTGAGTCAACGTAACGCCATTGACCTGGCTTGTGACGATCGTGTCATCTGTTAATGCCGGTTTCTGCGGCGCTTTACAACCTACAACAGCAAAGACAAACAAAAGAGAAAGGAGCGTTCGCATTTTCATATGCTTTTCCGTAGCAATATTCTTGATGATGGTTGATGAGGAGGTGAAATTTGACTTAAGTGCTATTATTAAAGAAAGATGAATTTTTTAATTCCGCTTTCCTGTGCAAAGAGCATAGCTACCGCACGAGCCTTGCGAATAAGGCCCAGCCGTAACCTGACATTTTTTGACAAACCGGAAACAATTCTACAGCACCTTTTCTTCAATTCAATATTTACCCTTTTCTTTCGACTGTTTTTAACGCGGGCAAAAGCATTATAAGACTAATCTTAGGTTCATTTTTTTAAAGGGCCGGCACATTGCAAATCTCGCTTATTAAGCGAACCCGTTAAAAGACCAACTTATTGATTTATATAATATTTGTCAAAAGTATAATTTAACGCCTTAACGGATTGTCATTATGCTCACCACTACCATAATTAGTAGTTAAATGGCCTTAAAACCCTTAAGAATATATTTATAAGAACGAATAATTGCATTTTAAAAGTATGTTTCAAAAGGTGTCATCGACGGCGCTATGACGCGAAAATGTAAACCGAACGGCGTTTAGCAATAATATCGGCAGAAAAAATAACGCCTGGTTACTTATAAATTCGCAGAAAAAAGCCCTTATGGTTTGTGTATTTTCTCAATGAATAATTTTAGCCGGGCTAAACTTTATTAAATCTCACTACCGATATACGAGCAGCCGGAAGAGAGAATATATTCTTAATGACATCAGTAAATCCTTAAGCCCCCTATTTCCAGAAACCCGTCGCGACGCGGCTGCTTTCAGCATTAGCCGTGCGTCTGGCAAACTTCCCCGGCTACAAACGCAAACCCTGCCGCTGCAAAAAATGTTTATAAAAGCGACAAACCGCTTTTTCTGCTTATTTGGATTTAAGCCCCGCTAAACTAACGCGGCGGGGCTTACGCGTGATCGCCTGCCGGCGCAAAGCGCAGGTTTCCATTCAGTATACGCCTGCGGGCCTGAGCGCTTTACTTACAGACTGCCAGCAAAGCGAGCCAGATCCTGGTTAAACCGCGCAGGCTCTTCGATAAACGGCGCATGCCCGGAATGCGCATACAGGCGTGACTGAATGCGCGGATTAACCCTCGCCGCCTGCTTAAGCGAGGCCTGTGGGCGCACCAGTGCATCGTGCTCGCCATAAATAAACAGCAGCGGCACGCGAACGTCTTTCAGTCCCTGCTCCAGCGGCACGCTCAGGGAGGGCACCGCCCGCTGCATTGGCCAGGCCGCTAACGCGGCGTTCGCCAGCAGGCGCTCAAACATTGCCGCATCCGGCTCGCGCCAGAAGCACAGGCGCAGAAAAGCGCGTTCGCCATCCAGGTGGGTTTTTAAATCCCCGGCGGTCATATCCCGATAGACTTCCGGGTGCGCAGGGATAAGCGCGGGCGTTAACGCCACTACCCCATCGACATAGAGCGCGCCGCTTATTCCGGCGTCGCCATACAGGGCAAGATAATTCGTGATGACCGCGCCGCCCAGCGACCAGCCTACCAGCAGCGGTTTGCGGGCGCGGCTGGCGTCGATCACTGCCGCCAGGTCTTCTCCCCACCGTTTACCATCCCGGTAGGCCGCTTCCTGCTCCGGCTTATCCGAAAGCCCATGGCCGCGCAGATCATAGGTGATAAGACGAAAGCGCTGGAGCTGCGGGTCATTAAGCTGTTGCTCCCAGTTCAGGCGGCTGCCGAGCAGGCCGTGAATAAAAATTATCGGCTTTCCCTGCGGGTCGCCGCGCTCCTGCACCGCCAGGCGGACGCCATCCGGCGCCGTTACGGTGTAGTGCTTTTCCGCCGCCAGAACCGATACGCTAACCAGCATCAGCAATAAAGAAAGTAACAGGTGACGATAAACAGATAACGCCATAAAGATCTCCTCGGGTTTATGCTTCAGGGGTATCCTGAACCCTGACACTAATGTCAGAGTCAAGCACCATGAGGAGCGGAGATGACGTTATCTATCGGCGAGCTTGCGAAGGCGACGGGCGTTAGCGTCCGGGCTATACGTCATTACGATCGGCACGGGTTGGTGAGCGCCACGCGCGCCTGCAACGGCTATCGCTATTTTCCCGAGCAGGCGGTGACGCAGGTCAGGCAAATTCAGCGGCTGATCGCCATGGGATTCAGCATTGAAGAGATACGCGGCTTTCCGGACTGCATGCGCCTGATTGAGGGCGCCGCTTTTTGCCCGGAAACCCAGCCGGTTCAGTACCAGCGTCTCGCCGCCATTGAGCGGCAGATAGCGGAGCTGGAACGGCGGCGGGCGCGGCTGCTTAAGACCCTTTCACAGGGCGTGGAGAAATAGCCCGCGCTGACCCGCGCGGCGTTGCCAGCGGGGCGTTGGTTAGCGGGGGTTGACGAGCAGGCCGCTCGCGAGATGTTGAAACGCCTCGGTCGCTTTGGCGAGGGTCGCTTGCGGCGTCTCGCTTGCGGCGACCCAGAGCGCCGCGTTAAACGCGGCGCCATTGAGCAGGCGCGCCGCCGCCTCCACGTCGACCGGCTTGACTATCCCCTGCGCTATCAAAGCGGTTACCGCCTGACGCGTGGCCTCAAGGCAGGCGTTCTGGCTCGGCCAGTGCGAAGGGTCGCCAAGAAAAGCGGGGCCGTCGAGCAGGACAATGCGTTGCACCTCCGGCTCAAGCGCCATCTCGATGTAAGCGACGCCTTCCGCCAGCAGCTTGCTCCAGTCATCTTTTTGCCCATTCGCCCGGCTTCTGGCTCGCTGCGCAATCTCTTCATCTACCTGAGCGACCACCGCCGCCAGCAGCCCCTTTTTATCGCCAAAATTGGGGTAGAGCGCGCCGCGGGTCAGCCCGACGCTTGCAGTCAGCTCATCCATTGAGGCGGCGGCAAAGCCTTTTTCCGCGAACGCCTTGCGCGCTGCGGCAATCAGCTTGCCCCGGTTCTCTTCCATCGTTTCCGCACGACGTTTCGCCGCCATCGTCTCTCTCCTATTTCACATACGCATCGTATTTCATTTGACATACGCGCCGTATGTGTAATGATTTCCACATACGCAGAGTATATGAAAATTACTCTGCCGTCGTACATCCCAGACATTTAACTCCGCTCAACAAGAGGTGCAGCATGATTCCACGTGAACCCATTTTCCCCGCCGACCGCCACGCCCTTTATGAGCAGCATGGCTACTCCGCCGCTATCCGCTCCGGCGATTTGCTGTTTGTATCAGGCCAGGTGGGCAGCCGCCCGGACGGCACGCCGGAACCCGATTTCGCCGCGCAGGTCAGGCTCGCGTTTAATAACCTTCGGGCCACGCTCGCCGCGGCGGGCTGCACGCTGGACGACCTTATCGACGTCACCACCTTTCATACCGACCCGGAAAAGCAGTTCGACACCATCATGGCGGTGAAACAAGAGATGTTCCCCGCTGCGCCCTACCCAAACTGGACCGCCGTGGGCGTAAACTGGCTCGCCGGGTTTGATTTTGAAATTAAGGTTATCGCCCGCATCCCGTAAAATGCGAGCCTGTCCGCTTGACTTATTCTGTAAGCAGCGTACTTTTCAGGACATGAAAACGTTCCTGATTATTGTTCCCGACGGCGGCATGCTGTTCGAAGCCGCCGGTATCGCCGATATCCTGATGCAGGCCAACCGCCATCATGCGGAGAATAGCCCGCAGCCGCGCTACCGGATTAGCATGGCCACCACGCAGCCTCATCAGGTTATTCACGGCCAGTCCGGGCTGAATCTGCTGGCGGATCACCGCCTGGCGGAGCTTGACCCGCGCGTTGCTTACGACACCATTATGATAACCGGCCGCGGCCTGAGCGAAGAAGAAGGCGCCGCGGTGGTGGACTGGGTGCGCCTTGCCGCGCCGCATGCGCGCCGGGTGGTGTCCGTCTGCGGCGGCGCGCTGCTGCTGGCGCAAGCCGGCCTGCTTGACGGACGACGCGCCACCACCCACTGGCGGCTGCTGGAAACCCTGCAAAAGCAGTTTCCGCAGGTGAAGGTGGAAGGCGGCCCGCTTTATATCCAGGATGGCCCGGTCTGGACTTCCGGCGGCGTGACCTCCGGCTTTGACTTAACGCTGGCGCTGGTGGAAGAAGATTACGGTTTTACCCTCGCCCGCGACGTGGCGCAGGACCTGGTAATGTACCTGCGCCGCCCCGGCGGCCAGCTGCAGTTCTCCCGTTATCAGCTCAAGCCCGCCAACAGCAACGGCCCGCTAAGCGAGCTGCAAAACTGGATTCTGGACAATCTCGCGGAAGATTTATCGGTGGAAAGGCTGGCGGAACGGGTGGCGATGAGTCCGCGTAACTTTACTCGCGTCTTTACCCGGGAAACCGGCGCGCCTCCGGCGCGTTACGTGGCGGAAGCGCGGCTCGCCGCCGCCCGTCACCGCCTGGAGCAGACCCATGAAACGCTGGAACGCATTGCGGCGGTTACCGGCTTTGGCAACAGCATTAACCTGCGCCGTCTCTTTGAGCGCCAGCTTCATCTCACCCCTGGCGAATACCGCCAGCGCTTTCATTCCAGCAAAATGGCGTAAAGTGATCCTTTTTTGTCATTTACGCCATGACGCAGTCGGCCTACCCTGAACTCAGACATCCCAGAGAAGGAGTTAATCATGGTTAAGGTCGGTATTAACGGTTTTGGCAGGATTGGACGTAACGTTCTGCGCGCGGCGCTGGACAATGCGGATATTCAGATCGTGGCGATTAACGATCTCACCGACAGCAAAACGCTCGCGCATCTGCTCAAATATGACTCTTTGCTCGGCACGCTGCCAGTTACGGTGGAAGCAGGCGAAGGCGAGCTGCGCGTGGATGGCAAACCGGTGCGCGTTTTCAGCGAACGCGACCCGGCGCAGATCCCCTGGCGCGACGCGGGCGTCGAGATTGTGATTGAAGCGACCGGCTTCTTCACCGATCGCGAAAAAGCCGCCGTTCACATCAGCAGCGGCGGCGCGAAGCGGGTAATTATCTCCGCGCCGGGCAAAAATGACGACCTTACCATTGTGATGGGCGTTAACGACCGGCAGTACGACCCCGAGCGTCATTTCGTGGTCAGCAACGGCAGTTGCACCACCAACGGCCTGGCGCCGGCGGCCCAGGTGCTGCACCAGAGCTTCGGCATCGAACACGGCCTGATGAACACCACCCACGCCTACACCAACAGCCAGGCGCTGCACGACCAGCCGGAGAAAGATCTGCGCGGCGCACGCGCGGCGGCGTTGTCGATTGTGCCTTACTCCAGCGGCGCGGCGAAGGCGCTCGGCAAGGTTATCCCCGAGCTGGATGGACGCCTGACGGGCTATTCGCTGCGCGTGCCGGTGCCGGTAGTGTCGATTGTCGACCTGACGGTCACGCTTAAGCGCGACGTCACCGTTGAGGAGGTCAATGCCGCGTTCCGCCAGGCCGCAGAAGCGGGCCCGCTGAAAAATATTCTTGGCTACAGCGACGAGCCGCTGGTTTCCAGCGACTATCGGGGCGACCCGCGTTCGTCTATTATCGATGGGCTTTCCACGCTGGTGATTGGCGGCAACCTGGTCAAGATCCTCGCCTGGTATGACAACGAGTGGGGCTTCTCAAACCGGCTGGTGGATCTGGCGCGGATGATGGCGCAACGCGGACTTTGAGCTTTCGCGTAACGCAAAGCCGCGGCCTGAGGGCGGCGGCTTTTTTTGTATTGCCTGTTCCATCGTTCCCTTGCCTGGAGACGGCGTCAGCACATGCGCGCGCGCATCGGCGTTCGTCCACTCTATACTACCAAAGGCGCGCTTTTACCCGTCGACTTGCGGCGCGCTGTCTTTTATATGCGTTGATTCTGCATGGTGGTTTGGTCGCTTTACGGCGGGGGCGTTCCCTCCTCCACCGGGCTGCTCGCCTGCCCGGCGGCGGCCCTGAACAGTAACGAGGTGATGATGTCGCGAATTTTGATTACCGGTTCGGCAGATGGTCTGGGGTACGCGGCGGCGGAGAATCTGCTTGCCGACGGGCATGAGGTGGTGGCGCACGTACGCAGCCCGCAACGCCTTGAGGCGGTGAAACCGCTTATCGACCAGGGCGCGCAGGTGGTGGTGGGCGATCTCGCCCATCTGAACGCGATGCAGGATGTCGCCGCGCAGGTGAATAAACTTGGTCAGATGGATGCGGTGATTCATAACGCGGGCGTTTATTCCGGACCGTCAGTGGTGCCGGTAAATGTGGTGGCGCCTTATGTGTTGACCTCACTGATAGCGAAACCCGCCCGCCTGATTTATCTCAGCAGCGGCATGCATATGAACGGCCAGCCGCGCCTTGAGGGCGTGGACTGGTCGGGCGCACGCGAATCCGCCACCTATTCCGACAGCAAGCTTTTTATCACCACGCTTACGATGGCGCTTGCCCGGCGCTGGCCGGACATTCTCTGCAACGCGGTCGACCCGGGCTGGGTGCCGACAAAAATGGGCGGCGCGAACGCGCCCGGCGACTTACGGCTGGGGCACCTGACGCAGGAATGGCTGGCGGTAAGCGATGACAGCGAAGCGCGAACCAGCGGCGGCTACTGGCATCACCAGAAGCGGCGCACGCCCCACGCGGCAGCGCGCGACGAGGCGTTTCAGAACGCGTTGCTCGAAAGCCTGGCGCGGACGACGGGCATTACGCTGCCGCCGCGCTGAGAAGCGGTCCCCCGCGCCGGGAAACACACCGACGCGTCTTTCTGCTTAACGACGCGGCTGCGCTTTTCTTCGCCCGGTTGTTTCGCCGCTCCGCGCTCTTCAGAGGGGTTTATCAGCAACGCGTCGGCGATGACGCTAAACAGCCTTTCGGCGAGCGCGGCTGAAGGGTTAAGGCACTAGCGGGCAGACCGCATGACGGTCGAGCGCACTTCCCCACATGAAAAGGTTAACAACGCGCATGCGCGCGGCTGAAGGGTATATCCAGGGAAAAGGATGCACACAGCTCGGTAAGCGGCGGTGACTCACCTTGCGAAATAAAAAAGGATGCCCGGGCATCCTTTTTCATCTGCGTTACCGCTACGCGCCGTGAAAGGCGACCGTATAGCCCTGCTCGCGCCAGTGCGCAAGCTGCTCTTGCTGACGGCGGGAGGGCGCTTTGCCGGTCCACAAAAAGAGTTGCTGGCCGGGGAAAAGCTCCGGGCGCGGCGCATCCAGCGGTTCCGCCAGCACGTCGATGTGCCAGCCCTGCTGAGAAAGTCGCCAGGCTTCCAGCCAGAGTCGGGTGCGGTCCTCGCAATCCCAGCCAATCAGCAGCGCTTCTTTGCCGGTTTTTTTGCGCGCTTCGGCCAGACAAGAGGCGGCATAGTCAATCAGCACGCCGTCCAGCATGCTGCACATGGTGCGGGCGGTATTTTGGTCGAGGCTTAGCCGCTGACGTACGGGCACAAAAATATGATCGATAAGCGCATCCGCAGAATGCTCGCGCCCCAGCGCCATAATGGCGGCGCGCAGCCTGGCCGGGCGTACATGGCGCAGCACCGCCATCATCTCCTCCTGGAGCGATGACCAGTCGTCATTGACCACCAGCTTGTTCTCTTCCAGCAGCGCCCGCACTTTGCCGACGGGCACGCCGCTCTCTACCCAGCGTTTGATCTCTTCGATCCGCTGAATATCGGCCTCATCAAACTGACGATGCCCGCCTTCGCTACGCTGTGGTTTTAACAATCCATAACGACGCTGCCATGCGCGCAGCGTGACTGGATTTATTCCGCATCGTTCGGCGACTTCGCCAATACTGTAAAAGGCCATTGACTCACTCATAATCAAACCTGATACGTCCATGCCTCAACCTAACCAATCCGTCCATCTTGTACAAATATTTTTTTCTTGTACAAAGGAAAAAGAGGCTTCACAGGCCGTTTCTGGCAGGGGTAAGGATAAAAAACAGCAGTGCTGATTTAAATATGTACAGGTCTGGATGTCCAGGAAATGATAATTCTGATTCTATTGTAACGGGCTTCCACGCAGGCTGCCGCTTTTCAGGTCAGCAGCATGCGTTCTTGCGACAGGAAGCGAAAAAACCGTCGCTCAGAAACCCGATTTTTTTTCCGGCCAGGCGACGGCGGGAATGCCGCCAAATTCCGGAGCGGCGAACAGGTGCCCCTGGAACAGGGAAACGCCCGCCGACTCAAGCCACATCCACTCCTCCGCTTTCTCGACGCCCACGGCGCAAACGGAGATTTCCAGCGAGGCGCAGCTTTTGATAATGCCCTGGATAATAGCCTGCCGCGGCCCGCTTTTATGGACATCCTTTATTAACGCGCGGTTTATCTTAACGCGGTCTGGCTGGAACTGCGCCAGCAGCGATAGCCCGGCGAAGCCGGCGCCAAAGTGGTCGATAGCCAGCTGGATGCCCGCCGCTTTGAGTAACTTCACCGCATCGGTAAACTCATCAAGGCGGGAAATGACCTCGCTTTCCGTAAATTCAACGATAACCTGATCCGGCACCAGCCCGTTGGCCTCGATTTCCTGCAACAAAACGCTGACCGCGCCGGGTACTTTAACCAGTGTCATCGGCAGCAGGTTAACCGAGAGCATCTGCTCGCCGAGGTTTAGCGCGCGCGCCATCGCGAACGCCACCCTTTTGCTGTTGAGATCGGCCTCGTAAATGGCATCCCCCGACAGACTTTCAAAGTAAGCCCGCGGCGTGTCGCCTGAAGGCGTACGAATAAGCGCTTCCAGCGATACAACCTCCTGGGCCAGCGGGTCAATTATCGGTTGAAAAGCGAAGCTACAGTCTGCCGCATTGTCGATGACCAGATTCTCTGGCTTTACGGCGTTGCCATCGGAGATGAAATCCCAGCTATCGCCGGGTGGGATCTCAAAATAGTTCTCTTTTTCCCTTGCCTCAACGAAGGTACGGAAGAACTGCAGCGCGCGGTCGTCATAAGTTAACTGATACTTAGACGTGCCTTTATCAAGCACGGTCTGGAGAACTTCGTCGCTGTCGTACTCGCGCAGGTCAAAGAGTTCCATGCCGGCCTTACCAAACCGCCGTGACGGCGCATAGTCGCGCATCAACTCCACCACGTTATAGTGGCGGCCATCTTCGCAGATATGGTTGTAGATCGGTAAAACCCCCTCCTCCGGCCCCTCGAGCAGCTGAAAAAAATGCGTGCCGTTGAAAAGCAGAATGCCCGTTACGCCCGCCTCACCGTTCTTCTGGTTTGCTGTGGCTACCATCTCTTCCAGCGTTTTAACGGGAACATCGTCGCAAATATGGCTTCGGTAAATGATAGTTGTGAGCATGAAAGTCCCAGTGAATGATTTTTATGAACGGCCACCTTATCAGATGCTTGCCATCAGGTCTTGTAGTGATTACGCATCCCCTTGTAGGCGCCGTTTCGTCACACAATTGCCGTAAAGCGGCGGCAGCGACGCCTGGCGTTCGCAGACGACCAGACGCCGGGAGCTCGCGCTTCTTCTGCGCGCACGTCTGTTAACCCGTCTTTGCTGACGACAAATTTGCCGCATCTGTACAGGATTTAGCGTTACAAACCTGTCGGGAACGGAGCTTTACAAAAAAATGCAAAACTCAACGCTATGAATTTTAACTATTTTATTAACATGGAATAAAAATAGTTAACTCATTGTACAATTTAGATGTACAAGTTCGCGAGAATTTGTATACTTTTAGACATACTTAGCAGGTTAACTTGTTTTAGAGGGAAGGACATATGCAGCAGAACGGTTACATTCCGGATACAGCGAATGCTATTGCCCGGTACTTCAACAAAGCGGATCTTCCTTCACAGCAAGAGATTTTAGGGCAAATCGTCGTGGAAATTCTTCGCGATGGACGCACCCTTAACCGCAAGACCATTTGCATGAAGCTGCTTAGCCGACTCGAACTCGCCACCGATGCGCAAGAACAGAGTCACTACAACACGCTTATAGGTCTGTTGTTCGATCGTTAAGATCGGACATGTAATCAGTACAGATGTCGGGTTATTCAAGTCAATCCTGGCGGGGATAATATTGCCAGCCTCGTAAAAAGGTGGCAATTTTCAGTGGACTGGTCCACCTGAAAACTGATTTTATCCGCTTTTCCGGCGAGGAAGCGCGGCAATCAGAGACGCATTTATGAACAGAAGTGAAACTGAACAATTAACTGACGAGATTATCGGCGAGGCGGTGTTGTCTCTGCTGAGAGAAAAGGGTCCGATTAATTTCAAAGCCCTTATTGCAAGGCTGCGCGCTATGGAAGCGAGTGAATCAGACGGCCAGAGACGTAAAGCCATTACCGGCGTCATTGCTGAAATCAGCAACACCATGTTATCCGGGCAGCGTAAGAACATTCGCGAAAATAAAGAATGGAGCCATGATAATGTGCGTTCGCTGTTTGGAGATAGCCAGCAGTCAGACGCCAGTAAAAAACACTGACAGCATTTAATTATTAATAAATCAATAATGGTATGAGTACATGAGCCAGGTTATGCTTGAAAAATCAAAAATTTATGCAGAGCTGCCTGATACAGCGCTGACGGACTATTTCCGCAACGCTGGCGATATGCTGGCAGAAGAAGCGAAAATACTTGGCGCCGTTATCCGCGAAATTCTTGCCGCAGATGAATCGCTTACCCATAAGGCCATCATCCTGCGCCTGATAAGCGCGATTGAATCAACCAACGATGTGGTGAAAGGCGATGTGATCCGCAAGACGCTGGAAATCGTCGTCGACCATACGATGGACGATATTTGATTTACGCGTTTCCCGGGTGGAGAACAATAAACCCAGGCCGTTCATCGCGGGTTCTGAGGTTTATTGTTCTTCGCTTTCTTTTTTAATGACCCTCTCCGCTCGCCCTTATTGCTCCATGTGCCCGATGTTAATCAACTCGCCCGTCGCCATCGACAGCATAAACGGTCGCCAGCCGCCCGGTGGGTCCCATTCGCCTGAGCCGTAAATCACCTCTTCCCTGATGTCATTGATAACAACGCCGTCAATGACGCACTGCGCAGAGCGCCAAATAATGCCTTTATCGAGACTTATTAAGAACGTATAGCAAAAAGTAGTGGCCAGAAACGTCTCGCTTAGCCATGCCGAGCTACTATCCGGCACCGGGTAAAGGTCTCCTGCATAGTCATCCAGAAAATGACTCTTTACCTCATGTGAAGCCAGGTTAAAGAGATGTACATGCTGGCCGTAGAGAATCGCCAGCGTTTCGCTGTTGAGTAATAACTGGCTGAAACACTGCTCCAGTAAAAACCCGTCCTCGTCGGTTCCGACGAAAATGCGCAATATAAGCGCCGGTTCGTTATGGTGAGTGATGAGCACTCTTTTTCTGAATACGCCGCGCTCAGCAAACGGGTTTATCGCTTTTTCAGGCAACTGGCTATAGGTGTACTGAGACTCTTCTAAAAAAAAGGCCTTGAAAGACATGAGATTGCTTCCTGCTGTATTGGATTCTGCGCATTATTAACCGCGATGAGTAAATCGCCAGAATATCAGCGCCGTAACGCTCACCAGCGCACCCGTCAGGCAAACGCCCGTCCAGCCCCAGGCGCTGTACGTCAGGGTGGCAAGCAACGCGCCCACGCCGCTGCCTGCAGAATAAAAAAACATGTAAGCGCTCACAAGGCGGCTGGCAGCCTCTGGCCTTGCGGCGAAGATCAGGCTCTGGTTGGTAACATGAACAGCCTGAACGGCGAAATCCAGCATAACGATGCCGAGAATAAGCAGCAAAATAGAGGATTGCGCCATGCTTAACGGCAGCCATGAGGCGGCCAGCATGCACAGCGCCAGCCCCGACGTCCGCTGCCCATAGCCCCGATCCGCCCACCGCCCTGCTCTGGAAGCCGCCAGCGCTCCGGCGACCCCCGCAAGGCCGAATAACCCCGTTTGCGTATGGTTAAAAAAATATGGCGCGGCGCTGAGCGGCAATACAAGGCTCGTCCATAAGATGCTGAAACTCATAAAGATAAGCAGCGCCAGGATAGCCCTGATCCTGAGCAGCTTTTCGGTGAAAAACAACAGCGCAACAGAGAGCAATATCTGGCGGTAGGTTGTCTCTGCGCGTTCAGCCCGTTGTGAGGGAAAAACCCGCCATAAGAGGATAGCCATCATAACAATGAGCGCCGCGGAGAGAAGATAAATGGCCCGCCAGCCTGCCAGGTCGGCCAGTATGCCTGCAGCGAGACGCGCCAACAGGATCCCCAGGACTATGCCGCCGGTGACGGTTCCTACCGCCCTTCCTCTCGCCCATGGCGTTGAAAGCGTTGATGCGCTGGCGACAAAAACCTGCACCACGACAGCCATCAGCCCCACAGCGGTCATGGCGATCAGCAAGGTGTAATACTCCGCCGCAAAGCCGACAGCCGTTAAAGCCACAGAGGAAATCAGCAGCATTCCAGTAATGAGCAGCCGACGCTCAATCAGATCGCCAAGCGGCACCAGCAACAGCAGCCCGGCGCCATATCCTGCTTGCGTCGCGCTCACGACCGAGCCAATCGCTTCGGTCGTCACGTGCAGCTCTGCGGCCATTGATGCCAGCAGAGGTTGCGCAAAATAGACGTTCGCGACAGCCAGCCCGCTGGCGACCGAGAACAACAGAATAAGCCAGCCTGGCGCATGCGCTTGCGGCGAGCGGGCGCATTGCCCGCTGAAGGAGGTTTCCGGCATAGAAGGCGTCCTTTTGGTTTCAAATTGAAACAAGCTTGTTTTAACTCACGTAGTTTCAAAATGCAACAAGGTTTATTATGATGCGGGTACACGCCTGGCGATAAAAAGGCATTGCGTTTCACTCACGCGCCTTTACCCATGAGCGTTGCCGGAGGAGAGAGATGAATTACGAAGAGACATTTGTAAAAACGCCATGTCCTGTCGCACGCGCCTGCGCCGTGCTGGGAGATAAATGGGCGTTGATGCTGGTGCGGGACGCCTTCGATGGCATTACCCGCTTTTCCGATTTTCAAAAAAGCACGCTTGCGGCAAAAAATATTCTGACCACCCGCCTGAAAAAGCTCGTCGAGGACGGTATTTTCATGACCCGGCCCGCTTCTGACGGCAGTGCTTACCAGGAATATATTCTTTCCGACAAAGGGCGCGCTTTATTCCCGCTCATCGTCTGCTTACGTCAGTGGGGCGAAGCGAACTTATTCGCGCCCGGCGAGACTTACTCCGTTCTGGTCGACAACGAAACCGGCGCGCCTGTGGAGAAAATGCAGGTGCGCAACGCGCAGGGAGAAATTATTGAGGCGGAACAAAGCAGGCGTATCCCGATGACCAAATAACCTGTTTCAGATAAGCCGACATGAACCGTTTCAGAACGCCAGGCGGGAAATTATCTCTGCCGGGGGTTTTCCTTCGCCCCGATAATTTTCACATGCGTCATTCGCTATCCCCCTCTGGATTTATTTTTTGCAGCTATAGTCAATATGAAGCTGTCGCCAATAAATTTCTTGCTTAAGTGTTAATAAGCGCGTTATCTATAAGAATCGCTAAACTATTCAGAAGTAAAAAAACGTGATCCAAAGCGCACCGCAAAAATATATTTTAGATTCATTTTCATGATGAGGGGGTTATATGCTTTTTCCACAAAAACCCGCGAATGAAAAAGAGCGCTTGCAGGCGCTTTATATGACCGACCTGCTCGACAAAAAAGACATGGAACGCCTTGACCGCCTGACGCGTCTCGCCAGTACGGTTTTCGGCGTGCCCACCGCCCTTATTACCCTCCTCGACAGAGACAGGCAGTGGATGATCTCCACCAACGGCTTTCAGTTACGGGAAACCCGGCGCGATGTTTCGTTTTGCGCTCACGCCATTCTTCAGCAAGGCGTATTCGTGGTGCCTGACGCCACTGCCGATCCGCGTTTTTTTGATAACCCGTTGGTCACTGGCGAGCCGAAAATTTGCTTTTATGCCGGTTGCCCGGTGCGTTTACCTGGCGGCACGATTGCCGGCACTATCTGCATCATCGACACCCTGCCGCGGGATTTTAGCCCGTCAAACGTAAATACGCTGCTTGATCTCGCCGCCGTTGTGGAAGATGAGCTTTACATTATCAGCATGGCGATGTCGGACAGCCTGACCGGTTTGCCGAACCGGCGCGGCTTTTATCAGACCGGTGAAAAACAGTTCGCCGCGCTAAGAGAGCAAGGTAAAGCGTTTTCATTGCTTTATATAACGATGAATAACCTGGCTTCGATTAATGAATTCTGGGGCCATGCCGAGGGCGACCGGGCCATTAAATTGTTTGCCGCCAGCCTGAAGAAAAGTCTCGAACCCGGCAATACCCTCGCAAGGCTCGACGGCAACCAATTTGCGGTATTAATTGAGCATAAAAACAAAGCCGACGCGGATAAGTTCTTATGTGATTTCCAGGCGCGTCTGGATGACTACAACCTGCACTCTGAAAAGCCTTTCAACATCAATTACGCTTTCGGCGTCATAGACAGTACGCAACGTAACTTTAAAACGCTGCTGGAAATGGTGACGGAGGGTGATTTAGTCATGCACTCTGAAAACCGGAAGATGAGCAGTAAAATCGGCTGATCGAGAGGGTTTTATTGAAAAAGCGCCTGTTTTCACAGGCGCTTTCTTATTGGCGCGTAGTCTGCACGCCGCTACCAGCGGGTGGCCTGCATATCGATAACAAACCGGTAGCGCACATCGCCCTTCAGCATGCGCGCGTAAGCCGTTTCTATCGCTTCGCCGCCAATAAGCTCAATATCCGCGGTGATATTTTTCTCGCCGCAGAAGTCGAGCATCTCCTGCGTTTCTTTAATGCTGCCGATTGACGAACCGCTGATGCTTAAGCGGCGGAACACCATCGGCGTAATGTCTGGCGACAGATGCGGGCTGTCCGGGATCCCCACCAGCACCAGGCGCCCGTTGGTCTTCAGCGCGGCCAGGTAGGGGTCGAGGTCATGAGGCGCCGCCACGCAGTCGATAATCAGATCAAGCGAAGCCCGGCAGGCCGCCATCTGCGCGCCGTCGCGAGAAACCACAACCTGCGTTGCGCCGAGGCGTCGCGCGTCCGCGCCCTTTTCCGGCGACGTGGTAAAGAGCGTCACCTCCGCGCCCAGCGCGCTTGCGAGCTTCACAGCCATATGCCCTAACCCGCCAAGGCCGACCACGCCGACGCGGTCGCCCGCCTTCACGTTGTAATGACGAAGCGGCGACCAGACGGTGACACCGGCGCAAAGCATCGGCGCCACGCCTGCCAGCGGCAGGTGCTGCGGCACGGAAACCACAAAATCCTCATCAACAATCACATTCTGCGCGTAACCGCCCCAGGTGCTTTCGCCGGTGTACTTATCGATACCGTTATAGGTTGCCGTAAAACCTGCTTCGCAATACTGCTCTTCCTGCTGTCGGCAGAAATGGCATTCACGGCAGGAATCGACCATCACGCCCACGCCGACGATATCGCCCACTGTAAAGCGGCTTGCCTGCGCGCCGGTTTCCACAACGCGGCCGACGATTTCATGCCCCGGCACCAGCGGATAGCGGCTCACGCCCCACTCGTTGCGCGCCATGTGCAGGTCGGAATGGCAGACGCCGCAGTAGAGGATTTCAATTTTCACATCCTGCTTTTGCAGCGGGCGAAGCGAAATCTGGCGGGTGGAAAGAGGTTGTGTCGCGTCCTGCGCGACTAATGCATTAATTTTCATAGGGCCCTGGAATGAACTGGCTTTAATTCAACGAAGGCGGCAGACTTTAACTAAATGGCTTCTTTATAGATAGTAGTCACCAAATGGTGACCATAAGCGAGGGTATTACTGTGCCAGCATGGGTAGACGGCAAGCTCTTCTTTTACGCTGATTCGCCGCCGCGTAGGCTGATGGATCTTTTTTCTGTCAAGTGGAGCACCATGGTGCTGCACGCGCTTTATCACTGGCCGGAGGGGCGCGCCCGCACTGGCGAGCTACAGCGCAGCCTGCAGGGCATTTCCAAAAAAATGCTATTCCAGACGCTCAAGGAGCTGGAACAGCGCGGGTTAATCGCCCGTCACGTTTATGACGTTATCCCGCCGAAAGTGGATTACCGGTTAACGCCGCTTGGCAAAACGTTCGCAGAGCCAATAGAACAGATGTACCAGTGGGGGCTGGAAAACCAGGCGGCGCTGGATGAAATGGACGCGCTTTACAACGCCCCGACGCACGCGCAGGAGGAGTAGAGCCGCAGCAGCGGCTCCGGGTTAATACGCCCTGCGCAGCTTACCCACGCGTCGGTTAATAGTGATGATGGAAAGCATGGCGACCGTCGCCAGCACTATCCCAACGCCCGTCATGGATGTAAAACCGAAATAGTTAAACAACGACAGCCCGGCAATCCCTCCGGTTAGAAAAGAGAAGATAGTGGTCAGGTGGGTGGTGAGCTGACTTTTTTGCGCCTGCGCATCTTTTGAATAATCGCGCCGCAGCATGGCGACAAAAACGGAAGCGAAAGAGATACCCGCATCGGTAAGCGTACCGGTGATATGTGTGGATCGGACTCTGCCGTTAGAAAGCTGCGTGGATGTTGAATTGTGCAGCCCCATCAAACCGCAAAGCACGGCGATAATTTCACGGTTTGAGGTGAAGGCGTGGTAATAGGTCTCGTAAATGGAAATTGCGGTTAATATAACCCCTTCAGCCAGCAGAATATGACAAAAGACCAGCCGGTTATTAGTGACAATCCCCCAGATAACGATAATACGGGCAAGTATTGCGCCGCAGACAAAGGCGAGAATAATGGCGCCAAAAAAAGCGATATTCTTAAAATCTGTCGTAGAAACTTCGCTGGATAATTGCGAAGTATTGCCGGTCATATGGGAAGGAAAAAAACCAAACGCGCCAAGCGCGATGGCGTTAAGCAGTCCTGCGGCCGTTGCCAGCCACAGCGCCAGTTTCCTGTCCTCAAGATGGGACCGCACTCGTTTTAGTTTAATCAGCACTGACAACCTCCGATTAATGGGTTTTCGCCGGGCCTGAAGACTAACAAAAAGTGGCTGCGCGTCTTTTAAGATATTGCTTAAACCAGCTAATATATCCTATTAAAACATCATTCTTTTTATATCCTGAATTTTATTTACATTCCGAAGTGAAAATATTTCATCTTAAAACAGCCATCATGAATAATTTTAGAGTAAAGCGACCGTATGCCAGCCCCGGCAATTTGTTTTTATGAAAGGTTTTACTTATGACACATCCCTCATTACCATGAGCATATATTATGCATAAAACAAACAGGCTGATAAATTAACCATTCGCCGTATGGGGTAATAATGAAAAGAGAGGCATTGTTACGATATGCCCGCGAGCTTTATAATGCGGAACCAGAATATCTCTGGCGTAAATTCCCGGCTTATGCCGTGCTTCGGCACCAGAGTAATAATAAATGGTTTGGCATTGTAATGAATGTGCCTGGCCGCAAACTGGGGCTTAAGACAGACGATGAAACAGACGTGCTGGTCATTAAGGCTCGCCCTGAATACATCGGTTCGCTACGCCAGAAAGAAGGCATTCTGCCCGCTTACCATATGAACAAAGAGCACTGGATAAGCGTGCTGCTCTCCGGCCCGCTTCCTGCGAAAGCGGTTTATGAGCTGCTTGCTGAAAGTTATGCGCTGACGGCCTGACCGAGGGGCGCCAGGGGGCCTTAACCTGATTAAAGGTTGCCTTAACACGTCTTTGACGCAAAGCTTTTTGTATTTTTAACTTTTTGTTAGTAGAAACTTTTCCCCGCCATCCGCCACGCGATCCGGGTCATGGTTTAAAATCTAAGGGCACATTCTGAAATAAATAATAGACGCGTTCATTTGGCGGTTCCGGCAAGTCGGCTTCTTTAACCGCAGCGATGGCTGCTTCGCATAGCGCCGGATCGCCGCCTTCGCTACGAACATCATTAAGCGAGCCATCGGAATTTAACGCCAGGCGTAACATGCAGCGGCGACCGTGATAACTATCCAGGTCTTCAAATACCTTGATAATTGCGTTCCGGATGCCGGTTGTATAGGCTTGAATATCGTTGTTAATGCCGACGTCAGTTTTATCTGCGCAGCCCGTTAAGAAGGCTATTATGCCAAAGATTACATATTTCATCTGTACTTCCCCACACTTGAAATAGTTTTCAGCGAGCATAGTAACCCTCAAGGAACGTAACAATCCTTCATTCGACGTAAACGGCGATTAAACGGCTATCGCCTGGATTAACGTACTTTGCGGCAAGGCCAGCCCCATGCAGCGCAAAATTCAGGTGTTTACATTATCCATACGTCATATCGGCCAGCAGTTCAAAGGTAGCTGCTTCGACTTATTAAAATGCCCCTTTACCAGGCAATGCCTTATCACTCCCTTCCCCCACTTTCACTCCGCGAGTGAAACTCTTACCTTCCGCCGCGGCTATTTCCCCTCGCCTGCTACCCTTAGGATTGGCAACACCCCTTACACAGCAACTGAGGAACAGAGCATGGAACAGGAAATCACCATAGTCGCAACCATCACCTCCAGCGCCAGCGCCGTACATCTTGTCGAAGCGGCGCTTATACAGGTGGAAAGAGAGGTTCAGGGCGAGCCGGGCTGTAAGCAATACGCGCTGTACCGCAACAACGAGCAGCCGAACCAGTTCGTGATGCTTGAGCGCTGGGCTTCCCGCGAAGCGATGGAAGAGCACGGCAAAGGCGAGCCGTTTTTACGCTTTATGAAAGCGATCGACGGCCTGGCCGATCTCAGCGTCACGACGCTTACGAAGGTATCGTGATGGCTGAACCCATTCGTATTGGCTATATCGACCTGTCGTTTCATCAGGCAAGCGCCCTTGAAGTCGGGCGCATCCTGCAAACGTTTGGTCATGAGGTCATCTATAACGCCGCCCCGCATGAAGCCGCTTTTGAGCGGCTGGGCCGGGGAGAAAGCGATATCTTTGCCTCCGCGTGGCTCCCTTCAAGCCATGAGGTTTACCTGGCGCCGATGCTTGATGCGGTGGATAAGCTTTCGGTGATTTATGAGCCTTACTGCATCTGGGGCGTGCCGGATTATGTGCCTGAGGAGGCGGTATCGGGGGTGGAGGATCTGCTAAAAGCGCCAGCCCTGAGCCGCATGGAAAGGCTTATCCAGGGCATTAACCCCGGCGCCGGCATCAGCCGCTTCTCGGCGCAGATGATTAAGGCCTATGGGCTGGATAGCGCCGGGTATTATTTTGAGCCAGGCACCGAGAGCGACTGCTTTGGCCGCTACGAGCAGGCGGTCGCCGCCAAAAAATGGGTGGTAATTCCCCTCTGGCACCCGCAGTTTTTGCATAACCGCTACGCCATCCGGACGCTGAAAGAGCCCAAAGGGCTGCTCGGCGTGCAGGACGAGGCGACGCTGCTGGTGCGCAAAGCGGCGCGAAAGAAGATAAATCCCGCCGCGCTGGCTGCGCTTTCATCGCTTTATATCGGCAACGCCAGGCTGAGCGCGCTGGAAGACGACCTGCGTAAAAGCGCTGCATAGCGCCACAAGGGAGGCGTAACGGCCTCCCTTTTCAAAAAATAAACCTCTATTTATCAATGAAGTAAATTGCAAAACGCATTTTCCCTAAAAAGATAACTTGCAATAAAATAGCGCACTACTTATATTCCTCACCACAAACTCAGCAACACGTTAGTCGTAAACACATTTAAATAGCGCACGATTTAATAGCGAATAATTAGGAGGAACTACCATGAAAATCAAACAGACTATCCTTGCCGCAACCTTAGCCGCCGTCTCCACCAGCAGCTTTGCTGACCAGCCGTATGCCGACCATCGCGTTCAGGCGTTTCTCGACGCGCTGAACAGCAGCGGCGGCAAACCGATGGAACAGCTCTCCCCGCAGGCGGCCCGTCAGGTGCTGGTCGACGCGCAAAAAGGCGCCGCGCTTCCCCCTGCCGACGTCAGTGAAAAAACCATTCAGGTTAACGGCCAGCCTGTCCGCCTGAACATCGTTAAGCCGAAAGGCGCTAAAGGCACCCTGCCGGTCTTTATGTTCTTCCACGGCGGCGGCTGGATCCTGGGCGATTTCCCGACTCATGAACGCCTTGTCCGCGACCTGGTGGTGGGCTCAGGCGCAGCGGCGGTCTTTGTCAACTATACCCCGTCGCCGGAAGCGCATTTCCCGGTGGCCATTAATCAGGCCTACGCCGCTACCCGCTGGGTTGCCGAGCATGGCGAGGAGATTGGCGTGGACGGCTCCCGTCTGGCGCTGGCGGGCAACAGCGTGGGCGGCAACATGGTGGCGGCCGTCGCCCTGCAGGCGAAGCAGAATCACACGCCCGCCATTCGTTATGAAGTGATGTTCTGGCCGGTCACCGACGCGAACCTTACTACCGGCTCTTATAACCAGTTCGAGCAGGGGTATTTCCTGACGCGGAACATGATGAAGTGGTTCTGGGATGCCTATACCACCAAAGAGAGCGACCGCAATAACATTCTCGCCTCGCCGCTGCGCGCAACGACGGAGCAGCTGAAAGGCCTGCCGCCGACGCTTATCCAGACGGCGGAGCTGGACGTGCTGCGCGACGAAGGCGAAGCCTTTGGCCGCAAGCTGGATGCGGCGGGGGTTGATGTCACCGTCACCCGCTATAACGGCCTGATTCACGACTACGGCCTGCTGAACGCCCTGAGCACGGTGCCGGCGGTACGCACTGCTATCCTTCAGGCCTCCACCGAGCTGAAAACTCACCTGAAATAATGTTTTCTGCGGCCCGGCGCGCTATGCGCCGGGCGCTGTGTTGATTTTCACTCGGTAAGTGAAAGTGTTACCGCTCCGGCCCGGTGTTTCCGGCGCCGCAAGCGGCCTATTCTTACCCTCAAGCAAGGCAATGTATGAACCCCTTGCCTGAAAAATCAATCACCTGATGATATTTACTATTGAGGATAAACAAGATGAAAACCGTAAAATTCGCCATCGCCGCCCTTTCTCTGATGACTTCCGTAAGCTTCGCGCAGAGCATCAGCGCTACCGCCGCCACCATTGACGACGCAGAAGCGCAAATCGCGCAACAGGCCCGCCAGGCAGGCGCGTCCTATAAAATCACCGAAGCGTTTAACGGCAACCAGGTGCATATGACGGCTGAACTGCAAAAATAAGCCTGAGAGAAGAAACCCGGCGCAGCGTTTGCGCCGGGTTTTTATTTTTCAGCCGCCTGTACGGCGTTAACGCGAAAAGCGGGATGGGTGCGCAGCAGGCCGGTAATCGCTTTCAGATGGTCGCGAAACGCGCCGTGAAGCTGGCGAATAGCGGGCGAGAACTGCTTGCGGTGCGGGCATATCAGGCTCAACGGCGCGGCTTCGCCAGGGTGCTGCGGCAACAACACCTCCAGCCTGCCCGCCAGCACGTCGGCGCTGAGGTCAATCCAGGATTTATAAACGATCCCCATCCCTTCCACCGCCCAGCGGCGGGCCACGTCCGCATCGTCACACAGCAGGCGGCTTTTCACATGCAGCTGGCGGCGCATGCCGTTTTCCGGAAAGCTCCATTTATCATAAACGTGGCCGTTCATTGTGAAGAGCAAACAGTGGTGCTGCGCCACCTCGTCAAGCGTCGCCGGTCGCCCGTGTTTCGCGAGATAATCCGGCGAAGCGGCCATGACCCGGCGGTTATCCTCCGCCAGCGGCAGCGCCACGTAGCTGCTGTTCTCCAGCGCGCCGTAGCGGATAGCCACATCCACCGGGTCGCGAAAGACGTCGCTTCGCTGGTCGGAGAGAAACAGGCGCAGCGAAATTTTCGGGTGCTGTTCGCAAAACGTCGTGATGAGCGGCAGCAGAATGTTGCGGCCAATATCGGACGGCACCGCCACTTTCAGCTCCCCCTGCAGCTCATCCTCATTGTTGTGCAGGCTTTCCGCGCCCGCCTGTACCACCGCCAGCAACTCCTGGGCGTAGGGCAAATACTTTTCCCCTTCGGCGGTCAGGCGCAGGCTGCGCGTAGAGCGCACAAACAGCCGCTTGTCGAGGTCGCGCTCCAGCCGGTGCACCGCGGCGCTCACCTGGCCTGGCAGTAGATCCGCCTCGCGGGCGGCGTTAGAAAAGCTGCCAAGCGCAGCGGACCTGACAAACAGCGTGACATCTTCCAGCCGAATCATCTTTTCTCCCGAACCTTTAGCCCTACAGCCGTCAGCAGCGGGGCCAGCCTGCCCGCGATGACCCGCCGCTTTTGGTAATTATTTGAAAGGATTATGGCGCTTTCTGGTAAGCCCCTCAATGGCGGCATGCGCGGCGCGCCGCGTTTTGATTTTCACTGCAAAAGAGAAAGTGCTGCTCGTTTACGCCGGTTTTTCTCTGTATCCCCTGGCGGTACGCTGCGTATCACCAGGCGGCAAAGGCCGCCTTCATCCTTGAATAAGAAGAGAGACGCCATGAAAGCCATCGTATACAGCCAGAACGGGTTACCTATCTCCGATGCGAAATCCCTTTATGAAATGGAGCTGCCGAAGCCGCAGCCTGGCGCCCATGACCTGCTGGTGAAAATCCGCGCGGTTTCGGTGAACCCGGTGGATACGAAAGTGCGCGCCGGTTCGCCCACCGACAAACCGCGCATTCTGGGCTGGGACGCCGTCGGCACCGTCGAGGCCGTGGGTGAAAACGTCACCCTGTTTAAGCCAGGCGACGACGTGTATTACGCAGGCTCCATTACCCGCCCCGGCTCCAATGCGGAGTACGGTCTGGTGGACGAGCGCATCGCCGGGCATAAGCCCGCAAACTTAAGCGACGCCGACGCCGCCGCGCTGCCGCTCACCTCGCTCACCGCCTGGGAACTGCTGTTCGACCGCCTGGAAGTGAAAGACGGCGAAGGCGACGCGCTGCTTATCATCGGCGCCGCCGGGGGCGTCGGGTCAATACTCACCCAGCTTGCCAGCAAACTCACCGGACTTACGGTTATCGGCACCGCCTCGCGCCCGGAAACCGCGGAGTGGGTGAAATCCCTCGGCGCGCATCACGTTATCGACCACACCCGCCCGCTCACCGACGGGCTGCGCGACATCGGCATTACGCAGGTACGCTATGTGGCGAGCCTGACCCATACTGATAAACACTACCCGCAGATTGTGGACGCGCTGGCGCCGCAGGGCCGTCTGGCGCTGATTGACGACCCGGAAAGCCTCGACGCCGTGCCGCTCAAACGCAAAGCCGTCTCGCTGCACTGGGAGCTGATGTTCACCCGTTCGCTGTTTAACACGCCGGACATCCGCCGCCAGAGCGACATTCTGGAAAATGTACGCCGCCTGATTGAAGACGGCACGCTGAAAACCACCACGGGCGAGCACTACGGCAAGATCACCGCCGAAAACCTGCGCCGCGCCCACGCCTTTATCGAAAGCGGTAAAGCGCGCGGCAAAATCGTGCTGGAAGGTTTCTGATAACGTCGCCGGGGGCGGCCAGCGCCCGGCCATCACCACAAGGATTATCCCATGCGTACTCGTCGTTTTACCCGGCCTGCCCTGGCGCTGGCCGTTTCGCTGGCTATTGCCGGCCCCGCTTTACTGAGCGCCACAGCCCAGGCGCAGCCGTTAACCCTGAGCGAACTCGCAAGCGATCGCGCCATCGGCCAGCCGGAAGTGGTCGCCACCTTTCACGGCGCCATGCCTACCGGCGTGACGGTGACGCAAGAAGGCCGCATTTTTGTTAACTTTCCGCGCTGGGGCGACGACGTGCCTTTTACCGTCGCTGAAGTGAAAGGCAATCAGCTGACGGCGTATCCTAACCGCGAGATTAACCAGCCGGACGATGCCAAACCGGGCGAGCGTTTTCTGAGCGTGCAGAGCGTGGTGGCCGACGGTCAGGGGCGCCTTTGGGTGCTGGATACTGCCGCCCCCGGCTTCGCCGAACCGGTGAAAGGCGGCGCGAAGCTGGTGGCTATCGATCTCAAAACCAATAAGGTGGTAAAAACCATTGTCTTCCCGGCGGAGGTTATCCGCTCCACCACCTATGTTAACGACGTGCGCTTTGACTTTCGCGTCGGCGAAGCGGGCGTCGCTTATATTACTGACTCGTCGCTTTCCGGCACCGGCGGCATTATTGTGGTGGATCTCGCCACCGGCAGCGCCGTCCGACGCCTGACCGGAGACCGCTCCACGTCGCCGGAGAAAGGCTTCGTCCCGGTAGTGGAAGGCGAAACGCTGTTACAGCGCCATGCCGACGGCTCCACCGCGCCGTTCAGCGTCGCCTCAGACGGCATCGCCCTGTCGCCGGATGGCAAAACCCTCTACTACAGCCCGCTCTCCAGCCGCTATCTGTATGCGATTTCCACCGCGCTGCTGCGCGACCCGAACGTCAGCGAGGCGCAGCTCTCCGCCGCCGTGCAGGACCTGGGTGAGAAAGGGGCATCGGACGGCCTGGAAGCCGACGCCAGCGGCGCGGTTTACGCAGGCGATTACGAGCGAAACAGCATCCGCAAGCGCGAGCCTGGCGGCGAATGGCGCACCATCGTCCATGGCCCGCAGATTTTATGGCCCGACACCCTCCCCGTCGGCCCGGACGGCTACCTTTACTTCACGGTAAACCAGTTAAACCGCCAGCCAGGCTTCCACGCCGGCAAGGATCTGCGCCAGAAACCATACGCCCTGCTGCGCGTGCGCATTAACGCCGCGCCTGCGCCAACGCGTTAACCTAAGGCGTAGAGAGAAAAAGGCCTGGCGTCGCCAGGCCTTTGCGTTTGGACTCGTTATCAGGGTTGCCTGCTTTCAAAACCGATAACACCGTCACCGCTTACCTTATCAGCGCGTAACGGAATATAGTATTTACTACGCCCTGCGATTACCCCTGAAGGAACTGCGATGTCTTCCCGCTTCGCCACCCTGCGCCGTATTCCTCGCGGCGTCTGGATAATCGGCTTTGTCAGCCTGCTGATGGATATCTCTTCAGAGATGATCCACAGCCTGCTGCCGTTATTTATGGCGACCGCGCTGGGAACGCCGGTGGTGGTTATTGGCCTTATTGAAGGGCTCGCCGAAGCCACGGCGCTGTGCGTTAAAGTCTTTTCCGGCGTGATTAGCGACTATATCGGCAAGCGTAAAGGGCTTGCCGTGCTCGGTTACGGCCTTGGCGCGGCGAGCAAACCCCTGTTTGCGCTCGCCTCCACCTCCGGGATGGTTTTCAGCGCCAGGATTATCGACCGGCTCGGCAAAGGCATTCGCGGCGCGCCGCGCGACGCCCTGGTGGCGGACGTCACGCCGCCGGATATCCGGGGCGCCGCCTACGGCCTGCGCCAGACGCTCGATACCACGGGCTCGTTTCTCGGCCCTTTGCTGGCGGTCGGGCTGATGCTGCTGTGGCATAACGATTTCCGCTCCGTCTACTGGGTGGCCGTTATCCCCGCGTTTCTCGCCGTCGGGCTGCTCTGTTTCGGGCTGCATGAGCCGCAAAAGCCTGTAGAGCACCGCAGAAGCAACCCCATTAAAAAGGAAAATCTCAAACGGCTGGGCCGCGACTGCTGGCAGGTGATAGGCCTTGGCGCCGTCTTTACCCTGGCCCGCTTTAGCGAAGCCTTTCTGGTGCTCAGAGCGCAGGAGGTGGGCATCCCGCTTGCCCTGATCCCGCTGGTGATGGTGGCGATGTATGTCGTGTTTTCCGTGACGGCCTACCCTTTTGGCCGCCTGTCCGACACGCTAAGCCACCGTCGCTTGTTGCAGATGGGGCTGCTTGTGTTGATTGCGGCGGATATTACCCTTGCCATGAGCCAGGGCTGGCAGGGGATTATCGCAGGCGTGGCGCTGTGGGGCGTGCATATGGGCATGACGCAAGGGCTGTTCAATGCGATGGTCGCCCGCACGGCGCCTGCGGATTTACGGGGCACGGCGTTTGGCATTTTCAGCCTGCTGAGCGGCGCAGGATTATTGCTGGCAAGCCTGGGCGCCGGGCTGTTATGGGATATCTGGGGCTCCGCCTCGACGTTTTACGCCGGTGCGCTGCTTTGTCTGCTTACCTTGCTGGTTACCCGCTTCGCGCCTGAAAAAGCCTGAAAAAAGGCCGCCTTACGGCGGCCGTAAACCTTAACGCAGATTCAACCGGGCGCTTAGCGTCTCGATCTGCGCCCGCCAGCGGGCCTGAAGCGCCGGTTTCTGGTGCTTCGGCTTGCGTGCGGTATCCTCGCGAAGTTTTTCCTCAAGCGTAAGCAGCGCCGCCAGCAGCGACTCTTCATCTTCCTGCGCCGCGGCATGACGCTCTGCAACCGGCGCAGGCCGCGCGCAAGCGCCGCCCTGCTCCCCGCCTAGCCGTTCATAAACCTCCTCCAGCGCATGGCATTCGCTAAGCCTCTGCTGGTCGATAAGCCAGAACCGGTTGCAGCTTTGCTCAATCAGGCGGCGATCGTGGGTGACAAGCAGCACCGCGCCCTGGAATTCGCGAAGCGTCGCCTCCAGCTCCTCCTTGCCTTCCATATCCAGATGGTTGGTCGGCTCATCCAGCAACAGCAGTGAATACCGGCCAAGCGTCAGCCCGATGAACAGCAGGCGCGAGCGCTCGCCGCCGCTCAGGACGCCCACCTTTTGCAGGTGGCGCGCATAAGGGAAACCGGCGCTGATTAACGCCCGCTTGCGCTGCTCGTCGTCAGCGGCAGAAAAACGGGCCAGGGCTTCGCTCAGGGTCTCTTCATCGTCGAGCTGCCGCTGGCTCTGATCGTAATAGCCCAGCCGCAGCCGCGGATGAAACAGCGCCTGTTCCTGCGCCTGCCAGGCGCGCCACAGATATTGAAGCAGCGACGATTTGCCGGCGCCGTTACGCCCGACGATGGCGATGCGATCGCCGCTTTTCACCTGCAGGGGATCAAGCGTAAAAACAACCGGCGCGTCGGCGGACGGGCGCACCGCAAGGCGCGGCAAATCCAGCAGCCGGTCGGCTTCCAGCGCTTCTCCCTGCAATCGCAGCCGCCAGCCGCTCCCTTCCGTCAACCGGGTTTGCGTCTCTTTCAACCAGTCGGCCCGTTTTTCCATCTGCTGGGCTTTACGCGCCAGCCCTTCGTTGTCGTAATCACGCCCCCACAGCGCCATGCGCCGGGCGCTTTTCTCGATGCGTTCAATCTCCTTTTGCTCCGCCTGATGGCGCAAGGCGTCCGCCTCATCCCGCGCCTTAAGCGTTTGTCGGGCGGCGGTACAGGGCAAGCGGAAAAACTGCAGCGTTTTATCGCGCAGGATCAGCGTGCAGTTGGTGACGCTGTCGAGCAGGCGGCTGTCGTGGGAAACCAGCACCATGCTGCCGCCCCAGCTTTTCAGAAAGCGCTCCAGCCAGAGCAAGGTGGGCAGGTCGAGGTGGTTGCTCGGCTCATCCAGCAACAGCAGGTCCGGCTGGCGTAATAGCGCGCGGGCGAGCAGCAGACGGGTGTGCTGCCCGCCGCTGAGCGCCCCTGCCGTCTGTGACCAGAGCGCCGGGGAAAAGCCGATAGTCGCCAGCAGCGCTTCGCAGCGCCAGCGCTCCGCCTCGCGCTGCGCGGGCGGCAGGCGCGCCAGCAGGGCGTCCAGCAGCGAACAGGAATAGAGAGAGTCAGGCAGGGACTGCTCAACCCGCGCCAGCAGGCAGGCGTGAGACGCCGTCACGCGGCCCCGGCTGGCGGCAAGCTCGCCGCTGAGGATTTTCAACAGCGTGCTTTTGCCGCTGCCGTTATGGCCGATAAGCCCAATACGATCGCCCTTTTTAATGGCGAAGGAGATGTCATGCAGGAGTGTGCCGAAGGCGTTGTCATAGCCGACAGCATGAACAGAAAGCAGAGTGCTCATATGCTTACCCGTGATTTGCAGGCATAAGGATGCCTGTCGTCAAAATTCGCTGACGACAATCCGGTAAGCCGGAGAGAAGAACAGTGTTGGAAAGCTTCGCTCAGGCGGGATTATCGCAGCACGATACCGGTAATGCCCGAGCGAGACCAATCACCATAGAGGTGTGAGTGAACAAACAATTCACACATCGGCATAGCATTCCTCCTTTTTATTCGTTAAGTGAATGGATTGAGCGACTATAAAGCGTCAGCCCGTGAAGCGCCAGCCCGCCCTGCGCCTTTCGTTGTGAAAACGTGACCGTGCCGGCACGCCAGGTTCCTGTTTCAGCCAATAAGCGTGAAGCGTTATGGCTTATGCCTTTCGGCGCCGTTTAAAACCGCGAGCACTTTTTCTTATGAAATAAACCTAAATATAATTTCCCAGTTTCGCCGCTAAATAGCTAAAGTCAGGAACTATTTTTTCGCCACGACAATATAATATCAAACGCATACTATTTGAATGCAAAGTAAATCTTTCGCTTTTTCATAACTTATTCTCATGTAATAAAAGCAGCCGTTTCGTAATAAAAAATTCACAGTTCTCTTTTATAGCAAGGCTCAGTGTTGCGATTTATCTTAATTTAGCGGTCAGTCTTGTTTAGCGAAATTAATAAAATTAGAGTGAAGCCGGAAAATTAATTCTTAAGCATTTCTTATTCACCTTATCTTCCGGTTAAAAAGGAGAACTACATGGCTATTGATATGTTCCTGAAAGTGGATGGCGTGACCGGCGAATCGAAAGATTCCAATCATAAGAACTGGCTTGACGTGCTCTCTTTTAACTGGGGCGCCTCGCAGCCGGGAAATATGGCGGTGGGTGGTGGTGGCGGCGCGGGCAAAGTCAATTTTCACGATTTAACCGTGCAATCTATGGTGGATAAAGCCACGCCAGCCATTCTGAAATTCTGCGCCAGCGGCAAGCATGTGACTAAGGTTGAGCTTTCCATCTGCAAAGCAGGCGGCCAGCAGGTTGAGTACTCCCGCGTGGTGCTTGAGGACGTGCTTGTTACCCGCACGGAATTTACCGGCGTCGGCCATACGGACACCGTGCTGGTGAATTACCACTTCCAGGCGTCGAAAGTGAATTTCCATTACTGGGAACAGTCGAGCCAGGGGACCAAAGCCGCCGAAACGAAGTCGGGATGGGATATTAAGCAAAACAAAGAAATTTGATGCGTAAGGAGTCATTCCCGTGGCAGAAATTAATGCGATGATAAATGCCCTTCTCGCCGATCACTCTTATTTTAATACGCAACAATTGCATAGCATGGTTGCGTTTGTGAATGAGCTTGATGAAGAAACGCTTTATCAGTTCGAAAACTCTGATGAGCGCACGGTAATGTACGCTTATGAGCAGTTGGTCTTTACCGGGCGAAATAACCGCGGCAATGATATTGAAATGGGCTTGCTAAACCGGCCCGCCAATACCGCCGTACAAAATAACCGGGCTTTCTTTGAACGCTTTAATACTTCGGTTCCCTATGGCCGCGGGTATGGCGGGAATGTCTATGAAGACAGCACCAAAATTAAATATGACTACGCCAGCAAAATATTAAACGCCGTCGGCGGTCTCGCCACCATGGGGGGCGGAATCGCCGCCGCCGTGGCCGCCACCACTACCACCACGGTGCGCGCCGCGTTAACCGCAACCGGAGGCGCGGCTTCCTTAGCCGGCGGCGCGCTGGTGCTGCTACGCAACAGCCTTGCCGACAGCCAGGTGGCCAGCAACAAGCGCTTTATCGAAACGGTGAAGAAAATAGTGAAGGCGCGCAACAAGGTGAATAAGTTTTTTGAGGAGACCAACAATAAGGTGGTGAAAGATCCGGAAAAAGCGGCGACACAGTTGCAGGCGGGGCTAAGCTCCAACCCGAACCGCTTTACGCGCGGGCCGAATAACACAACGGTATTCCAGAATCTCAGCGCCGTTGAAAAGCTGGTGCAGGAAGATTTTGCCAGCCAGCATTACAACATCAAAACCAAACTGATTATCCGCAATAACGACCCGTGGTTTATCCGCCTGGAAACGCTGCGCAGCGAACCCAGAGAGTTAACCCAGATGGATATGGAAGTGTTGCAGAGCGTCGCAAGCCGCCTGTAGTCTTATTCGTAGCGGCGGCATTCCCGCGCCGCTTCCTTCTGTTTCGCCGCCTGCCTCCTTCGTCACGCAAGACGCCAACGCGCACTACACTCTTTGCGTAGTCGACTGACTGTCGGGAGGTCATTTTGCGTGCCGGAAACAAACTCCTCGCCCTGACCGGGTTTGCGCTTATCGCTGCGGCATACGGGCTGGCCCGCTTCTCCTGGGGCCTGCTGCTGCCGGCTATCATGCCGGATATTCGCTTATCGCTCTCCCTGGCGGGCACGCTCTCCTCCGCCTCCTTTGCCGCTTACTGCGTGGCGATTGTTTTCGCCTCTGTCTGCACCGCCCGCACCGGCCCCCGTCTGCCTGTGCTGCTCGCCGGGCTGTTCGCCATGGCGGGCATGGGGATAATTGCCCTGTCTCACAGCCCGGGCGGACTGATGGCGGGCATTGTCTGCGCCGGGCTCAGCACCGGGCTCGTCTCGCCGCCGATGGCGGAGGCGGTCAACCGGAAGGTCATGGAAAGCCAGCGTCCGGTCGTGAATACCCTGATTAACGCGGGCACGGGGGGAGGCATTATCTTTTCGTCGCTCGCCGTGCTGGCGCTGACCGATAACTGGCGCGTTATCTATTTTTGCTTCGCGCTCGCCACCCTTATCCCCACCCTGCTGGCGCTGAAAGTCATTCCCGGCGGCGCCAGCGGCGTGAGGTTTTCGCTAAAAGCGCAGGGCGCCGCCTTTCTTTCGCCCGCCTTACGCCCTCCGCTGCGCGTGGCCTTCCTGAGCGGGATAGCCAGCGCCGCTTACTGGACCTTCGGCCCGGTGATGTTTGCGTCACTCGCCGGGATGGAAGCGCGAACGGTGACGCTGCTCTGGTTGATTACCGGCATCACCGGCTGCTTTGGGTTGCTGACGGGTTATCTGACTAACCGCTTTGGCATCAACCGCGTCCACCGGATGATGCAGGCGCTGACGGCGGCGGCCTTTCTGCTGCTGATGGCCTCAACGCATAACCCGCTGCTGGTTTATCTGGCGGCAGCACTCTACGGCTTTGCCTATATCACGCTCTCGGGCGTGCTGCTGGTGAGCGGCGTCAACGCGGCGGGCGACGACCCGGCGGCGGGACTGGGAGCGGTGTTCCTGATGCTCGCCATCGGCCAGGTAGCGGGCGCGGCGGCGTTCGGCCTGCTGCTGGACAGCGCAGGCGCCGTCATTGCGCTGTGGATTTTCAGCGGCGTCGCGCTGCTGGCGATGCTGCTGCCCGCCACGCAAACGCAGCGTCAGCGCGTTGTAGACGCAGAGTTTAAGTAACGGCTTTATAATGGCGGGTTTACGGCTTAACAGGGTTATCCCATGAAACTTTTGTCGCTTCGCGTTCTCATCCCGCTTGTCGCTGTCGCCCTGCTGCTGGTCTGGTGGCTGCGCCCGCACTACAGCGATGAGGAGAAGGCTTACTACGCCGCGGTGTTCTGTTCGGTTAACAAAGCCGGCACCGGCGCGCCCCTTTCGCAAATGGAGCAGGTTATCGAAGGCGGCAATACCGATTATGCGCTGCAAAAAACGCACTTTTCCCCGTCGCTGGCGAAAGCCGTTATTCACCGCTGGGCGCAGTTAAGCGAAGAGGAGAAGCAGCGCGCGCGGCAGAACCCCGCCGCCTGCGCCCCGTTGCTGACCGCCGCAATGCAGCGCTAGTTACACCGCAGGCAGCAGCGCCAGCGACGCTTTCATCTCCCGCGCCTCTTCCCCCGGGCTTCGCCCGAACAGACGGCGGAACTCGCGGTTAAACTGCGAAGGGCTTTCATAGCCGACTTTGAAAGCGGCGGACGCGGCGCTGAGATCGTCGCGGATCATCAGCAGCCGCGCCTGGTTCAGACGCACGGATTTAATGTACTGCAGCGGCGTGGTGCGCGTGACGGCCCTGAACTGCCGGTGAAAAACCGGCACGCTGAGCCCCGCTTCGCTTGCAAGCTCGCTGATGTTAAAGGGCTGCGAGTAATCGTCATGTATGCGCAACAGAACCTGGGAAATGGAGGCGAAATGTCCCTGGCTTGCCAGCGCCGCTTTGATTGCGCCGCCGCGCTCCCCCACCAGCACCCGGTAGTAAAGCTCGCGCACCACCTGCGGCCCGAGGATGCGCGCCTCCTGCGGTGAGGAAAGCACGCGCAGCAGGCGCAGGGTGGTGTCGGTCAGGCTCTCATCCAGCGGCGTGGAGATGATGCCTTCCGGCGCCTCGTGGTAGCTCGCCTGGGCGTGGCCAAGCGACATCACCAGCTCTGAAAGCACTGTCATATCCAGCGAAACCGCAACACCCAGCAGCGGCGCCTGAGGGCTGCCTTCCGTCTCGGTGGAAAACGGCAGCGGGACGGAGAGCACCAGGTAATGCTGCGGGTTGTAATGGTAGACTTTGTCCGCCAGATAGCCCCGCTTCGCCCCCTGACAGACAATCACGATGCAGGGTTCATAAACCACCGGCGTGCGGCCCAGCGGGCGGTCTGAGCGCATAAATCGCACGCAATCCAGCAACGAGCGTGTGTACCCCTCCTGCGGCGCCAGTTTTTCCAGCAACGCGATCATTTCGTTCATCCGGCACCCTCCTCTGTGGCGTGAGTTATGAATGTGCAACAACTTTGCCGCTCTGCGCCCGAAAGGGGAAGCCCCCCGACAGGATCAGGCAATCATGCGATAAGAATGGCGCTTTTTTGTCCGCTGCGCACGCTTTAGCATCGTTCATGAACTATCCCACTCAGCTATGGAGATAAAACGATGCAAACGTCAAAAGTTATTCTGCTCACCGGCGCCAGCAGCGGTATCGGCGAAGCGACGGCCCGCCTGCTCGCCCGCGAAGGTCATCAGTTAATTATCGGCGCCCGCCGTACGGATCGCTTACAGGCGCTGAGCCAGGAGTTCAGCAATATCGACTATCTGGCAGTGGACGTGACCCGACCTGAAGATCTGCAAAAAATGGCGCAGCACGCGCTGACGCAGTATGGCCGCATCGACGTGCTGGTTAATAACGCCGGGATTATGCCGCTTTCGCCGCTTTCAGCCCTCAAAACCGATGAGTGGAACCAGACGCTGGATGTCAACGTTCGCGGCGTGCTGCACGGCATCGCCGCCGTGCTCCCCGTCATGGAGCAGCAAAAGCAGGGGCAGATTATCAGCGTCGCGTCGATAGGCGCGCACCTGGTCTGGCCTTCCTGCGCCGTCTATTGCGCCAGTAAATTCGCCGTTCGCGCCATTATGGACGGGCTGCGCCAGGAGACCGATACCGTTCGCGTCACGGTGGTAAGCCCGGGCGTGGTGGAATCTGAGCTGGCGGACCACATTACCGATACTTCCGCACGGGAAGCGATGGTGGATTTCCGCCGCGTCGCGCTGCCTGCCGAGGCCATTGCAAAAGCGATAGGCTGGGCCATCGCGCAGCCCGATGGCGTCGACGTTAGCGAAATCATCGTGCGCCCTACCGCCAGCCCTTACTGAGCCTTCAGCTCGCCTCCGGGGAGCACGCCCCGGAGGGCTTTTCCTGCGCCTTAATTTGACGCCCGCGCGCCTGGCAACAACACTTCCAGTTTGGTCTTTTCGCCCACCGGGCGTCAGGTTTACTGGAGTTGTTATGAAAAAAACCGTTGTTGTCGCCGGCGCCGTAGGCGTAATCGGGCGCGGCGTGCTGGCCCATTTTGAAGGGCAGGATGTGGAGCTGGTCGCGCTTTCGCGCAGCCAGCCCGATTTCCCCACCCGCGCAAGACACCTGCCGGTCGATCTCACCGACAGACATGCCTGCGAAGCGATGCTCGCCCAGGTGCCGGAAGCCACCCACCTGGTTTTCGCCGCTTACCAGGAGAAACCCACCCCCGCCGAACTGGTGGAAACCAACCTGCTGATGCTGAAAAACCTGGTGGAGGTGCTGGAAGCGAAAGCGCCGCATTTGAAGCACGTAACGTTGATGCAGGGCGGGAAAGCCTATGGCGCGCATATTGGCGCCTTCCCGTCGCCGGCGAAAGAGAGCGACCCGCGTCATATGCCGCCGAACTTCTATTACGATCAGGAAGATTTTCTGCGCGAACGCGCTGTCGGCAAAGCCTGGTCATGGACCGCGCTGCGCCCGGAGGCGGTCATCGGCATGGCGGTGGGCAACCCGATGAACCTGCTGATGGTGATTGCCGTCTACGGAACGCTGGCGAAGGCGCTGGGCGTACCCATGTCCTTCCCCGGCCCGCGCGAAGCATACGATGTGCTCTACCAGGTCACCGACACGCGCATTCTTGCCAGCGCCATCGACTGGGCGGGCGAGAACGAAGCCTGCCGGGGCGAAGTGTTTAATATCACCAACGGCGACTATTTCCGCTGGTCGCACGTCTGGCCGCGCATCGCCGCCTTTTTTGACGTGCCGGTCGGCGAGCCATTCCCTCTCTCCCTTGAGCAGATGATGGCGGACAAAGGGCCTTTGTGGGAGCAACTTACCCGGACGCACGGGCTACAACCTTACCCTTACGAAAAAGTAGTCTCCTGGCGGTTCGGGGATTTCATTCTGAAAACCACCTTCGACAATATCACCAGCACCATTAAAGCGCGCCAGCACGGCTTCGCCGACTGCATCGACAGCGAAGAGATGTTTATCGACCGGCTGCAGGCGCTGCGCGAACAACGCTATATTCCGTAAAACCTGAAGAGGCGGGAGGCCGCCTCGCTTTCTCGCCTGAATCGCTCTTCGCGCCCTGTGACGCCCTGAAGTGAGAAGCGCGCAGCACCTTCCCCCTTTGCAGCACACTACACTAGCCTGTGGAGGCTGAAGCCCGTCCGTACTCTCCATTTCGCTCCCGACCACGGGAAAAGGCGTGAAGCATGACTCTCGATCTTACTCACTTTACCCCGCTGCAGAGCTTTTTCGGCGGGATGCTCATCGGCACCGCCGCATGGCTGCTGATTCTCTTCTGCGGCCGGGTGGCCGGCATAAGCGGCATCCTCGGCGGGCTTCTTTCCACCGCCGCGCCCGATAAGCGCTGGCGAGTCGCCTTTTTGCTGGGACTGGCGGCCTCGCCCTGGCTTTACCGCCTCTTTACAACCCTGCCGGAAACCCGCATCGACGCGGGCTGGCCGCTGATAATTCTGGCGGGCCTGCTGGTCGGCGTCGGCACGCGTTACGGCGCCGGCTGCACCAGCGGCCACGGCGTGTGCGGCCTTTCCCGGCTCTCGCCACGTTCGCTGGTCGCCACCCTGGCGTTTACCGCCGTGGCGTTTCTCACCGTCTGGCTGCTCGGCAGCGGGCGCTAAAGGAGAACACCATGAATGCGCTTTTTGCGTTGCTTGCCGGTTTGCTGTTTGGCATTGGGCTGCTCGTTAGCGGCCTGGCCAACCCGGCTAAGGTGCTCGGTTTTCTTGATATCACCCGGCTGTGGGACCCTTCGCTGGCGTTTGTCATGGGCGGCGCCATCAGCGTGGCCTTTTTCGCCTTTCGCATGGCGAAAAAGCGCGTGCGCCCGGTTTTTGGCGACGAAATGCATATCCCTGCAACACGGCGTATTGATGGCCGGTTGCTCGGCGGCGGGGTGCTGTTTGGCGTGGGCTGGGGCCTGGCGGGGATCTGCCCTGGACCGGGCCTGGTGCTGATGGGGCTCGGCGAGGTTAAAGGCATCGCGTTCGTCGCCGCGATGGTGGCGGGCATGCTGATCTTCGAAGGGCTGGAGAAGGCGCGCGGGCGAAACTGATCAGGCTTTCTCCAGTATCGTGAGCAGCACGCCGTAGATCAGCAGATGCCCGACATAGGCATAGTAGAAAAACTGCCGCGGCAGAAAGCGCGGCGACCCTTCCGGCCTGAGCCTCGCGGCCAGATACAGCCCGGCGAAAGGCAAGACTAACGTAGGCAGAATGTAATACGTCAGCGTGTCGAGCGGTTGCTGCGCAACGCGGTACATGCCGTTTAACATCAACAATGCGACGACGGCGCCAGTCAGACCCAGCGCGCGCCAGCGCTGCAGTTCCGGCGAGAAGAGCACCGCCAGCGAGAGGGTCAGGATAATCCCCTGTGGCCCGTAGCTGGCGAAATTAAGCGGCCAGACGAGCAGGCACAGCAGCACCGTCCCCGCTGCCACGCCCCGCTGCTGGTAGCGGTATGCCCAGGCGAAGAGCTGCGTTACGCCTGCGAAAACAAACAGAATATTCAGCGCATACCCGTAGTGGATTTCACGAAACGCCAGCCAGAAAACCGGCTGGGTGATGAACGACCAGAGCCACAGCCGATTCGCCCGCGCCTGCAAACGCGACGGCTGGCGGTGAAGGTTTAATGCCCAGATTAGCGCAAACAGCGGGAAAGCCATGCGCCCGAAGGCGAACAGCTCAGGCCTGGAGGGAGAGAGAAAAATGGTGTTGGCGTGATCGATAATCATGGCCAGCAGCGCCAGCAGCTTAGCCATATCGATAGCGCCGGGGCTGAGCTTCAGTGACAGCGGATCGTTCATCATCGCTTTTTTATTCCCTGAAAGACCGCTAATCGGTAAAGGCCGTTCGCTAACAAAGGGTTGCAAGCGATCAGTGTAGCTCATCGGCTCCGCGCCGCCTTTCTTTCCCTCTTCAGCCCATAAAAAAACCCCCGGCGCAGGGCGACGGGGGTTTTTGTCAGGCTTTACTTACAGCGCCATGTCATGCTGGGCAGGCGCTTGCTCGGCTTGCGCCGGTTTTGCCTGCGGCATGGACGGCTGCGCCTCTTTCATCTGAATCACCGGCGGCTTGGTCAGCTGCAGCGTAGCGGCGGTTTCATCCCAGACCTGCTGAGTGAGCGCCACATTGCCGTTCAGCTTCTGGCCGTAGGTCGGTACGATTTCACGCAGCTTGCTCTGCCATTCGGCGGACTTGTACTGCTCCGGGAAGAGCTGCTTGATAACGTTCAGCGAAATAGGCGCCGCGGTGGATGCGCCCGGAGAAGCGCCTAACAGCGCCGCCACGGTTTTCTGCTCATCGGTCACGATTTCGGTGCCAAGTTTCAGCACGCCGCCTTTCTCGGGATCTTTCTTGATGATCTGCACGCGCTGGCCAGCCTGGATCAGTTTCCAGTCTTCTTTACGCGCAGAAGGATAGTACTCTTTCAGCGCGTCGAAGCGGTCTTCGTCGCTTAACATCACCTGACCAATCAGGTATTTCACCAGATCGAAGTTATCCAGGCCGACATCGGTCATCGGGATAACGTTTTTGGTGGTGGTGGTGCTCAGCAGATCGAAGAATGAACCGTTTTTCAGGAACTTGGTGGAGAAGGTCGCGAACGGCCCAAACAGCACGACGCGCTTGCCGTCAAGGAAACGGGCGTCCAGGTGCGGTACCGACATCGGCGGCGCGCCTACGGACGCCTGGCCATACACTTTCTCGCCGTGCTGACGGGCGATTTCCGGGTTTTCGCTCACGAGGAACGAACCGCCCACCGGGAAGCCGGCGTAGTTATCCGCTTCCGGAATGCCGGTTTTCTGCAGCAGCTTCAGCGCCCCGCCGCCTGCGCCGATAAACACGTACTTCGCGTCTACCGCACGCTCATCGCCGCTTTTCACATCGGTGATGGTGACATGCCAGGAGTTGTCGTCGTTGCGTTTGAAGTCCGTGACTTCAGAGGAGGTTTCCAGCTTGAAGTTGTTCTGCTTCTTCAGGCTGCCCACCAGCTGACGGGTTATCTCGCCGTAGTTGACGTCGGTGCCGACCGGTGTCCAGGTGGCGGCGACTTTCTGCTTCGGATCGCGGCCTTCAATAATCAGCGGCGCCCATTTTTTGATCTGGTTTTGATCGGTGGAGAACTCCATCCCCTGGAACAGCGTAGTCTGCTGCAGCGCTTTATAACGCTTCGCCAGGTAATCCACGTTATCGCCCCAGACAAAGCTCATGTGCGGCGTGGAGTTGATAAAGGAGTGCGGGTCATGCAGCACGCCGCGTTTCACCTGGGTGGACCAGAACTGGCGAGAGATCATAAACGCTTCGTTGATCTCCAGCGCTTTGCTCACGTCGATGGTGCCGTCCGGACGCTCCGGCGTGTAGTTCAGCTCCATGTTGGCGGAGTGGCCCGTACCGGCGTTGTTCCAGCCATTAGAGGACTCCAGCGCAACGCCGTCGAGTTTCTCAACCATTATCTGTTTCCAGTCAGGCTGAATTTCCTGTAACACGGTGCCCAGAGACGCGCTCATGATGCCGCCGCCGATTAACAGCACATCGGTTTTTTCCGTGGTGTTTTCTGCGTAAGCATTTGAAGCAACAAGTACTGCAAGAAGGGATAAAGCAGGAACAAACTGTTTATGTTGTGGCATTTGCGTAAAAATCATCAACTACATTTGAAAAATTAGGCAATTATTTTAACAGGTAAATTAACAATTGAAAGTCATTTTCAACAAAATGTTAACAGCCCTACTTTATATACGTGTTTATGCGACAACACAGGGTGCCGCCCCCTTCCCGACCGGGCGAAGCGGAGATTGTTTCCGCCTTTAAATGCAAGTTATGGTACAAAGTATCATTCCCCCAAACGCTGACTGATACTGCATATGGCCTACTCCATTGACATCATCTCCTGCATTACCGACCGCTTTGTGGAACTGACCGCCACCGAGAAGCGCATCGCCCAGTTTATCCTTGACGACATCGCCGCCGCGGCGGACCTGCCCATCGCCGAACTGGCGCGGCTGACCGGCACCAGCCAGGCATCAGTCACCCGCTTCGCCCGCGCCCTGGGCTGCAAAGATGTGCGCGAGCTGAAAATCAAGCTGGCGCAGTCGCTCGCCGTGGGGCAGCGCTTTATCCTGGAAGTGCCGGACCTGGAAGGCGTGCAGGGCATTTATGAATCGATAATCAGCGTGCTGGAGACCAATCGCCGGGCGCTTAACAGCGAGTCGCTTAACACCGCGGTCAGCTGGCTAAGCCAGGCGCGGCAAATTCTCGCCATCGGTATGGGCGGCGGCTCCACTATCTGTTCTCAGGAGTTACAGCATCGCCTGTTTCGTCTGGGAATGCCGGTGGTCAGCCAGAATGACGGCCTGCTGGTGCGCATGATGTGCTCGGCGGTGACGCCAAAGGATGTGGTGCTGGCGCTCTCCATTGGCGGGTTCACGCCGGAGATAACCGAAAGCGCGGCGATAGCCCGCCAGTACGGCGCAAAAGTCATCGCTATTACCCCGCTTGAAACGCCGCTTGCCGAGCAGGCGGACCTGGTGCTGCCGCTGCTGGTGCGGGAGAACGACTACATCTACAAGCCCAGCACCTCGCGCTACGCGATGCTGGCGATGGTGGATGTGCTCGCCACCGAACTGGCGATGGCGAATAAGGCGCAAACGAAAGACCGCCTGCGCCGCATCAAGCTTGCCCTCGACAGCCACCGCGGCGGCGTGGACCGCCAGCCGCTGGGGGACTAGGGAGTGGCGATACGCGCTCGCCAGGCGTTTTTCACGCTTACCCCTGGGACGCCTTGCGTTTGCCAATCGGCAGCGGCGTCGCCTCCGGCTGGCTTTCGCGCTCGCGGGTTATCATCTCCAGCGCCTCTTCGCGGCTAAGGGCGCTCGCAGGCGTCACCAGCGTGACGACCACGCCGCAGACGAGGCTCGTCAGCACGGAAGGCAGACACGGGTTGCCCCAGAAAGCGAGCCAGCTGTCGTTCATCAACACCACCGTTGACGCCCCTGCCCCGCCCGCCAGCGCACCCTGCCAGTTAAAGCGCGTCCAGAAGCGGCCCAGAATCGAGCAGATAAACATTCCTGACATGATCATCGATATCATCTTCGTGATGTAGCTAATGATGTCGTTCGAGGTCATTGCAAAGAGCAGCGCCAGCGCGATAACCAGCACGAGGAAAATACGCGACAGGCGAATAGCTTTCTCCGGGGCAGGCATATGGCCCGTTATCATCGTGTAGAGGTCGCGCAGAATAATCGACACCCCGGCGATGGCGTCTGAGCTGCCGGAGGACATGTTGGCCGACATCCCGGCAATCAGCACCGCCATCGCCAGCGCAGGCGGCAACACCTGGGTGGCGAACAGGAAGGCGAACCCGCTGTTGTCCAGATGGTCATTCATCGTCCAGACCGCCATGCCGATAATGGCCGGCAGGAAGGAAAACAGCAGATAGAGCAGCCCGGTGATGGTGAAGGACTGGCGCACTGAAGAGACGGTTTTGGCGGAGTAGATGCGCTGGCGATAAGAAGGCGTCGCCAGTACGCCCACGCCAATCACCATGGCGAGCGAGAAGGCCGGTAAAAACCCAAGTTTGTCTACCGCGAAGAGGCTTTGCGCCGCCGGGTCGACCGCCTGCTGGATGTTGGCCCAGCCGCCCACATGCTGCACTGCCAGCACCGCCATTAAAATAAAGCCGACGAACAAGACAACGGACTGGATAGTATCTATCCAGACCACGGCGGAATAGCCGCCAATGCCGACATACACCACAAACGCCAGCGCAATAATAATTTTGGCGACATTAATATCTATTCCACTTGCCCAGGCGAGATATAAACCGCCGCCGAGAATATGCGCTCCCAGCCAGCCAATAGAGGCGATAAATATTAATACCGCCACGAGGTTTTTAATTATTTTGCTGCCGCCGGTGTAATAAGAAATTTCTTCGCTCATGGTCATAAAGCGTAATTTACGCACCGGCGCAAATAACCACGCCACCAGCAATATCCCCGCCGCGCCGCCAAGACCGTAAAGCATGCCCGCCCAGCCGTTGGTGTAGCCAAAGCCCACCGCGCCGACGCTTGAGCCGGTGCCCACCATCGTGCCGACGGTAGAGCCGAGGGTTAAAATCATCGGCAATGAGCGCCCGCCCAGCAGAAAGTCATCGCCATTTTTCTGATGCCGCGAAACATACCAGCCAAGCGTTATCATGGCGCAGGCGTATACGGTAAACCAAACCAGAAATGACATATTATTCATTGCTCACGTCCAGACAGTATAAATACTTTCGCCCGCGCGAAGAGTATAGGTTGAAGGAAACGGCCGCCCGGAAAACGGCGCAGGGAAGCCGGATACAGGCGGAATAAAATCCGCCTGACGTACGCATCATTTTTTATCGGGTCGTTCTGTTATTTGGCGCGCGCTGCGTTATAGCAGGTCACGTCGACTTCCACTTTGCAGTCCACCACCAGATCCGCCACGCAGCAGATGCGGGCAGGCGGATGGTCGCCGAAAAATTCTTTAAAGACTTTATTAAAAGAGGTGAAATAGCGGGCGTCGGTCAGGATCACCTTCACGTGCACCACGTCCGCAAGCGTAAAGCCCGCTTCGGTCATGATCTCCACGCAGTTCTGGATAGCCAGCCTGGACTGCTCGACGATGCCCCCTTCCACCACTTCGCCGTTTTTCATTGGCGTTTGGCCCGAGACATAGAGCCAGCCGCCCGCCTCCACGGCGCGCGCGAAGGGCAGATGCTGCCCGCCGGTGCCGGTGCCGCCTTCGGTTCCATAACGTTTAATGCTCATACTTGCTCCTTAGCGTTTTGACGACGCAGGAAACGCCCCGCCCGTCCGATAACTTTTTTATCCTGCCCGTAACTCATCACGCCATTGACCATCACCGCCTCGATGCCCGCCGCGGGCTGCTTCGGGTCAGCGAAGCTTGCGACATCGCGCACCGTCTCCGGGTCGAAGAGCACCAGGTCGGCAAAATAGCCCGTTTTAATCAGCCCGCGCTGCGGCAACTGGAAGCGCGCCGCCGACAGGCCGGTCATTTTGTGTATGGCCGTCGTCAGCGGAAAAAGCTGTTCATCGCGGCAGTAGTGCCCGAGCACCCGGGGAAACGCGCCCCACAGGCGCGGGTGCGGCATCGGGTCGTTTGGCAAACCGTCGGAACCTATCATCGTGACCGGGTATTGCATCACCCGGCGCACATCCTGCTCGTCCATGTTGTAGTAGATAGCGCCGGCGGGCATCAGCCGTTTCGCCGCCTCTGACAGGCTGACGCCCCACGCGGCGGCTATCTGGCTGAGCGTTTTGCCCGCCTGCTCCGGCTCAGGTTGCGACCAGGTAATAACGATGTCGAACTCATCCGTAACCTGTTTTAAATCCAGCGTTGAGGAGCTCGCGGAATAGGGATAACAGTCGCAGGCGATCTCCTGGCGCTTACGCATCGCATCAAAGAAAGCCAGCGTCTCGCGGGTGCGCCCCCAGTTTTTCGCGCCAGCGCATTTGTGGTGCGACACCACAACCGGCACGTTGCCGTGGCGGCCGATGCGGAACGCTTCGTCAAGCGCCTCCAGAATCGGCTCAAACTCCGAACGCAGATGGGTGGTGTAGATGCCGTTTTCCGCCGCCAGCTCTTCCGCCAGCGCCATCACCTCTTCCGTGGGCGCGTTAAACGCCGTGGCGTAAGCCAGCCCGGTGCTCAGGCCTAGCGCCCCCTGTTGCAGCGCGTGGCGAAGCTGTTGGCGCATTTGCGCTATCTCCTGCGGCGTGGCGGCGCGGAACAGAGAGTCCATGTGGTTGTTGCGAAGCGTGGTGTGGCCGATAAGCGTGCCAACGTTAATGGCAGGACGGGCCGCCTCCAGCGCGTGGGCGTAAGCATCCACCGTTGGGTACACGAACTGCGCTTTCTCCCCCAGCAGATTCATGGGATCCGGCACCTCGCCCGGGATGGTGGCGGTAGCGGCGCTAATGCCGCAGTTGCCGACAATCACGGTGGTGATCCCCTGGCTGATTTTCGGCAGGTAGTCGGGCATGCGGATAACGTTGATGTCATCGTGCGTATGCACATCGATAAAACCGGGTGCCAGCACCCGTCCTGCTGCGTCTATCACCTGCTCTGCCTGCGCCGTAATGGCAGGCGCGATTTCCACAATTTTGTCGCCGCTTACCGCCACGTCCGCGTGGTATTGCGGCCCGCCGCTGCCGTCGATGACAGTGACGTTTTTAAATAGCCAGTCAACCTTCATAGCCTCTCGCTCCCTTTTTGCTCTGGTCACAAGTTAAGCATTTACAAGCTGAAAAAACAGTGGAAAACTACGCAAAATCCAGATGATTTTCTGATACTTTTATTCAAACAAAGCACAAAATTCATATTTTATTTTTAATTTTCAATCAATTAATAATGTTACCGCACTGTTGCCAGCCACATAACCCGAACAGGAAATGTTATGAAATATCACTCCGAGACGTTGATACCTCACAAAGCGGCGCCCGTTCGCGCCCCGGCTAACGTGCTGGCTGAAGAGGTCTGCTTGCCCGCCGCCGTTATCAAAAAATCCGCCCTGCTCAGCAATATCGACTGGATGCAGCGCTACGCCGGGGCGCGCGGCGTGTCCCTTGCGCCGCACGGCAAAACCACCATGACGCCGTGGATTTTTCAGGCGCAGCAGCAGGCGGGCGCCTGGGCGATTGGCGTCGGCACCGCCTGGCAGGCAAGCGTGGCGATGGCGAGCGGCGTACAGCGCGTGCTGATGGTGAACCAGCTCGTCGGCAAGGCGAACATGGCGGTAATCTCGCAGCTCAAGCGCCACTATCGCGACGTGGATTACCTTTGCTGCGTGGACAGCCTGGCTAACGCCCGTCAGCTCTCCGCCTTTTTCAGCGCGCAAAACCAGACGCTGGATGTGATGGTGGAACTGGGCGTGGCGGGCGGACGTTGCGGCTGTCGCAGCAGCGAGGCGGCGCTGACGCTGGCGCAGAAGATAGCGGACATGCCGGGGCTGCGCCTGCGCGGGCTGGAGCTGTACGAAGGGGTGCTGCATGGCGACAATCCGCAGCCGCAGGTGGAAGCGCTGCTGCGTGAAGCGGCCCGCCTCGCCTGCGCGATGGAAAGCTTCGTCGAAGGCGAGTTTATTCTCACCGGCGCGGGCACCGTCTGGTATGACGTGGTGTGCAACGTCTGGTTAAGCGTGGAAAAACCGTCGCAGTGCCGCATCGTTATCCGCCCGGGCTGTTACATCACGCACGACCAGGGCATTTACGCCGACGCGCAGCAGGCGCTGATGGCGCGAGACAGCATCGCCTGCGATCTCGGCGGCGACCTGACGTCGGCGCTTGAACTGGTGGCGATGGTGCAGTCGGTGCCGGAAGCGGGCCGCGCGGTGGTGAATTTCGGCAAGCGCGACTGCGCCTTCGACGCCGGTCTGCCGCAACCTATCGCGCATTACCGCGACGGACGGGCGCAGGCGTTAGCGCCGCACTCCATCACCAGCGTCGGCATCATGGACCAGCACTGCATGGTGACGTTAAGCGCCGGAACCGATGTGCAGGTGGGCGATATTCTCGTTTTCGGCACGTCGCACCCTTGCCTGACGTTTGATAAATGGAAAACGCTGCTGCTGGTGGATGACGATTACAACGTTATCGACGAGCTGGATACGCTGTTCTGATAGCGGTTTGAGATAGATTTTGTCCAGCCGGTTAGCGAAGCGCCGCTGGGTTACACAGGCACAGGGCGGCGCCGATCCGCCCTGTAAGCAAAGAATGGGCGCGGCGCCTTATGCGGGCGCCGCCATCGCTTTCATTAGTATGTTGTAACTAATGAAAGCGGCGCGTGGTCACGTTGCCCCGGCTGGCGAAGGCGCAGTCTCGCATCTGCGAAACCCTGGCCGGTGGCGTTGAATGCCGGGGCATGCCCCCTTGCGGCGGCGAACTACGTTTTACTGCTGACAGGCCGCCTGGAAATAAGCGCTCAGCATTACGATAAGCTGCGCCTCCAGGTTCGCCTCAAACCCGGGCGGCGCCTGCCCTTCCAGCACCGCGCGCACCGGTCCGACAAGGCTGCTTAACCCGACTGTGGCTATCAGCGCCGGGTCTGCGAATTTCCCCTCGCTGGCGCTTGTCAGCATGGCGGTGATGGCGGTCGCCATCCGGCCGTAGGCCTCTGCGGCAAGCTCCGCACCTCCCCGTTCCGTCGCAACCGCATACAGCGCCCGGGACTCCTGCGGGTCGCGCAGCTTCGCGGAAAGAAAGGCGGTCACCAGCGCGCGCGCCATCTGCGTTACCTTCGCGCCATGCTGTTGCCTGCAAACCGCCTCCACCGCCGTGGCGATGCCGTCCAGATGTTTTTCCAGCACGGCGGCGAGCAGCGCGTCGCGGTTAGGGTAGTACTGATAAAGGCTGCCGACCGACATACCCGCCCGCCGGGCGACGCGCGTGGTGGTGCAGCGGCTTAACCCTTCGCGGGTTAAAACCTGAATAGTCGCGGTGTGCAGCGCCTCCACCGTGGCGGTCGATCGCGCCTGAAGCGGCGTTTTACGCGGCTTCAGCATGATGTTCATCATGGTCATAGAATGCGAATTCTAAAGCTGAAGGATCCTTCATATACTTCTCCCAACACAACAAAGCAAGAGGGAAGCGTATGACTCGCATCAATAATACCGACACCTTTACCTTAGGCAGCCGTCGCGTGAAGCGCCTGGGCTATGGCGCAATGCAGCTTGCCGGCCCCGGCGTTTTCGGCGCGCCGAAAGACCGCCACGCTGCGCTGGCCGTGCTGCGGGAAGCTATTGCGCTTGGCGTTGACCATATCGACACCAGCGACTTTTACGGCCCGCACATTACCAATCAGATAATCCGCGAAGCGCTGTACCCTTACCCGGACGACCTGACCATCGTCACCAAAATCGGCGCGCGGCGCGATGAAAAAGGCGGCTGGCTGCCCGCCTTCACCCCCGAGGCGCTGACGCAGGCGGTACACGACAACCTGCGCAATCTTCAGCTGGAGACGCTGGATGTCGTCAACCTGCGGATTATGTTTAGCGTGGAAGGCCCGGTGGAAGGTTCCATTGAAGCGCCATTAACGGCGCTTGCCGAACTGCAGCGACAGGGGCTGGTGAAGCATATCGGATTGAGCAACGTCACTGCCGCGCAGGTGAGCCAGGGGCGAAACATCACCGACATTGTCTGCGTGCAGAACCACTACAACCTTGTCCATCGCCAGGATGACGCGCTGATAGAGGCTCTCGCGCGGGATGGCATCGCGTATGTGCCCTTCTTCCCGCTGGGCGGCTTTACGCCGCTGCAATCATCCGCGCTTGCGGAAGTAGCGGCAAGCCTGAACGCCACGCCGATGCAGGTGGCGCTCGCCTGGCTGCTGCGTCGTTCGCCTAACATCCTGTTGATCCCCGGCACCTCTTCCGTGGCGCATCTGCGGGAGAACCTGGCCGCCAGCGAACTGGTGCTTTCTGATGAAGCGATGACGGCGCTTAACGCCATTGGCGGGCAGGCGCAGTAACAGCAGCAGCGCGGGCTTCAGGCTGTCCGCGCTGCTTTAACAGCACCTGCTATTCCCCTCACCTACCAATGCCATAACGGGCATCTTTAAACGCTCATCCTCACGCGCTTGTGCGAACCATTTCACGGCTTATCGCTGCAATTTGCCAGGATACGTTCACCTAATCGCCAGCGAGTGTTAGTATCGTTCACTTCGCACACCAAGGATTGGTTGTCTACCGGAACGTTCTGACTTTACATGTTTTCTGGTCTGACTACTTAACGCAAAAATCCCGCCTGGAGCCTGTTGCGCGACGCGCGCCTCGCCGCACGACGTCCAGACTTGCAAAACAGGCGTTTAACGAGATGAAAAGCATGTTGTCCACCCTGATTTACCGCAGCCGCCTGAGCCCCGGATGTTGCCCTGAAGCGCTGAGCCAGATAGTGGCGCAAGCGCAGACTCGCAACGCGGCGTTGCAGATAACGGGCATTTTGCTTTTCGACGGCGACTACTTCCTGCAGGTGCTTGAAGGGCCAGACAGCGCCGTAAATCTGGTATACGCCAGCATCCGTCGCGACCCGCGCCACTACAATCTGGTCGAGCTGATGCGCGACTACGCCCCGCTGCGCCGCTTCGGCAATCTCGGCATGGAGCTTTTCGACACGCGCAGCTACGCGCAGGGCTCCATTCTGGAAGCGGTGCTGCAAAAAGGCACCTCGCGCTATAACCTGGCTTATGACGACCGGGTGCTGAAATTTATCCGCTCGTTTGTCGAAGGCCAGTGGCGCGCGCATCTGCTGGAGTGTCCCGACTGTCAAAACTGGCGCTTCACATCCCGCGATAACGCCTTCTCGCTTCCGATATCGCTTCACGACGACCAGCCCTGCCAGTTCGCCCTGCAGCCTATCGTAGAGCCGCTAAGCGGGCAGATTAGCTCGCTGGAGGCGCTGATCCGCGGTCCGGACGGCGGCTCGCCTGCCGAGTACTTCGCCTCTGTGCCAGCCGATAAAGTGTACGAGGCCGATCTGGCGTCCAAGAACTACGCCTTCGCGCTGGCGAAACGCATTGGCATTGGCAACCAGAAAATTGCGGTAAACCTGCTGCCGATGTCGCTGGTGATGGTGCCGAACGCGGTAGAGATCCTGCTTGATCAGATTGTTCGCAACGGCCTTATCCCCGAACAGGTGGTGGTGGAGGTGACTGAAGATGAGGTTATCTCCCGCTTCGACGAGTTTGCTATCGCCATTCGACAGCTTCGCTCAGCGGGCATTGCGCTGGCGATAGACGATTTTGGCTCCGGCTTCGCCGGCCTTTCGCTGCTCTCAAAATTCCAGCCGGAAAAGCTCAAGCTCGACCGCAGTCTGGTGAGCGACATCCATATGAATGGCCCGAAACAGGCCATCGTGCAGGCTATCATTAACTGCTGCTCGGCGCTGGAAATCACCATCGTCGCAGAGGGGGTTGAAAAAGCGGAGGAGTGGTGCTGGCTGCAGGCGGCGGGCATTCAGCGCTTTCAGGGTTATCTCTTCGCGCGCCCCTTGCTTAACGGCGTGCCGCCCATCGCCTGGCCGGACAACGCCGCCTGAGGCGGCGTCCGGTTTATGACTTTTTCTCTGTGTCTGTACGATAATGGCAACGGCCCAGGGTGAAGATTTTCTCTTCGCCCACCGCTTTCGCCTGCAAAATATGGTCATCGTCCAGCAGCACCGCGCGGGTACCAGCCGGGATAACGCAAGGCGATTTCGCATAAGTCTCGAAGGTATAAATAAAGTCAGCGCCGAAACGGGTCATAAAGCTGGCGTACCCGTTAATGATGTGGTGCGACATACCGTAAATAAAGGCGCAATAAAACCCGACGCTGATAAACTGCGTCACGCGCGTAACTTTCGGCCAGACCATGGTCGGCGCCTTCGCATTAACCGGCAAAATCACCTTTTTCAGCGAATCATCCACGCCAAGGTAATAAAACCCTATCAGCGGCACGGCGAGCATTATCACAAAGAAAAGCACGCCCATAATCAGCGAAAAGATAAACGGGATGGTGAAGATAGAAAGTATCGCCGTGGCGTTTGGAAATTTTGACGGCTCCACGCCCGTCACGTCGTTGACCACCTGCCCGGCAATGGAAATAGCAAGCGTGGTGCAGAGGCTGAACAGCACCAGAATTACCCCCTTCCCCGCAAGCGTTGCGTACATCTGTTTATAAAGTTGCAGCAGATCGCGCGAGACCGCCAGCGTCCAGAGCACGACCGCGACGCGCAACAGTGAGAGCGTCACCTCATTGAGACCGCTAACAACCCGGGCGGCGACAAACAATGTAAAAACCACTATTGCGTTGAAATGCATACGCTGCATCAGGTTAAGCCGTAGATAAAAGTCGGCGAGACGGCGTAGCGGTGAGGGATACTCCTGTGAAGTCATAAATTACTCCTGGCCTCTTTTTTTCGCCTCATGCTAGTGGTTTAAAGCGCAGGCGACAACCTGACGGCATGCTATGCACCAGTTTTACCGGTCGGCTGACTTCCCGATAAAAAACGTCGACAGGTTTACGCGCAGCGCCCGGCGAGCGTATTCTCGACGTCACGAGGCAACTTCCGCTGACGGTTTTCTGCGCAATAAGTGAGACGGAAAAGCAAAAAGCGGCAGAAAGGGCACCTTATGGTCCTCGTCTCGTCGATATTCGTCTAAGGTTTTCATAGGCTTGATCGCAGCGTCCCCGGCTGCGCATTCGATAAGGAGAATAATCGATGACCCAACCCCTGTTGCGCCGACCACGGACGCTCCTGCTCGCCGTCCAGCTTGGCCTTAGCGGCGCGCTGCTGGCTTTCACCTCGCTGCCCGCCGCCGCGGAAGAGGCGCCCGCCGCCCGCACTTTCCCGCAGCCGCCTGATGCGCTGCTCGGGCCGCTTTTCACCGATGTACAAAGCGCCAAACTTTTCCCCGACCAGAAAACCTTCGCCGACGCGGTGCCCAAAGGCGACCCGTTGATGATTCTGGCCGATTACCGCATGCAGCGTAACCAGTCCGGCTTCGATCTGCGCCACTTCGTTGATGTGAACTTCACCCTGCCCGCTGCGGGCGAAAAATATGTGCCGCCCGCGGGCCAGAGCCTGCGTGCGCATATTGACGGCCTGTGGCCGGTGCTGACCCGCACCACCGATACCGCGGGTAAATGGGATTCCCTGCTGCCGTTGCCCAAGCCTTACGTGGTGCCCGGCGGGCGCTTTCGCGAAGTTTATTACTGGGATAGCTACTTCACCATGCTGGGGCTCGCCGAGAGCGGCCACTGGGATAAAGTGCAGGATATGGTCGATAACTTCGCCTACGAAATCGACACCTGGGGCCATATTCCCAACGGCAACCGCAGCTACTATCTGAGCCGTTCGCAACCGCCATTCTTCGCTTTCATGGTGGAGTTGCTGGCGACGCATGAAGGCGACGATACGCTGAAGAAATATCTGCCGCAGCTGAAAGCGGAGTACGCCTACTGGATGGAAGGCAGCGACACGCTGGCAAACGGCGGTGCCAATAAACGCGTAGTGAAGCTGCAGGATGGCTCGCTGCTCAACCGCTACTGGGACGACCGCGATACGCCACGCACCGAGTCCTGGCTTGACGATGTGATGACCGCCAAAAATAACCCGGACCGCCCGGCTACCGAGATTTACCGCGACCTGCGCGCGGCGGCCGCCTCGGGCTGGGATTTCAGTTCGCGCTGGATGGATAACCCGGAAAAACTGGGCACGATCCGCACGACCTCTATCGTGCCGGTGGATCTGAACGCCCTGATGTATCAGCTGGAAAAAACCCTCGCTCACGCCAGCAAAGTGGCGGGCGACAACGCTGAGGCGGCGCAGTATGACGAACTGGCGAACAAACGCCAGCAGGCCATTGAGGCGAACCTGTGGAACGACAAACGCGGCTGGTACGCCGATTACGATCTACGCCGCAACGCGGTGCGAGATTCACTCACCGCCGCCGCGCTCTTTCCGCTTTACGTGAAGGCGGCAGCGCAGGAGCGCGCCGATAAAGTCGCCGCCGCCACCCAGGCGCAGCTGCTAAAAGCGGGTGGCGTGTTGACCACCACGCAGAAAACCGGCCAGCAGTGGGATGCGCCTAACGGCTGGGCGCCGCTGCAGTGGGGCGCTACCGTGGGGCTTGATAACTACGGCCATAAAGATCTGGCGATGGATGTTACCTGGCGCTTCCTCACCAACGTGCAGCACACCTATAACCGCGAACAGAAGCTGGTGGAAAAATATGACGTCAGCACCACCGGCACGGGCGGCGGCGGCGGCGAATATCCGCTGCAGGATGGTTTCGGCTGGAGCAACGGCGTAACGCTGCGCATGCTGGACCTGCTGTGCGGCGATAAAACGCCATGCGACAACGTACCGGAAACGCGCCCTGCCGCCAGCAACACCGCAAGCGCTGCGAAGCCTTCGCAGAGCAGCGCCAGCCAGCCGCTGACGGGTAACGCCGCGCAGAACGACGCTTCCGGCAGCCAGCCGCAACCTGGCGCGTCGGCGCCGCTCGCAAACGGCCCTGCACAAACCGATGCGGCTAAACCGTTGACCGGCAATCAGCCGCAAAGCGGCGCGCAGACATCCAGCACACCTGCTGGCGGGCAGACGCAAAACGCGGCCACGCCTGAACCCGCCGCCGCGCAGTAAGCGCCTGTAAGCCCTCCTGCGGGAGGGCTTTTTTCACGCTCCGTCAGCCAGCTTATCGCTCACGCATCATAAGGTTATCGTCACTTCCCCTGCCAATTTTGATACTTGAACCCTCAGGCCATTAACGATAATAATTCGCATTCGTTATTACACGGTCGCCCTCTGGCAACTCCGGGAACAAGATTATGAGAATGGCATTAACCTTAACGCGCTCCGCCAGTTTGTGCGCGCTGGCGCTGAGCGCGCCGCATGCGTCACTGGCTGAAGACACCATCACCGTCAGCGCCGCGCCGGCGCAAACCGCCACGTCACCTACGCAGGGATACACCGTTAAAACCAGCAGCGGCGCAACCAAAACCGACGAGCCGCTTATCACCACCGGCCAGTCGGTTTCCGTGGTGACGCGCCAGCAGATGGAAGACCAGGGCGCAAGCACGTTTACTGAAGCGCTGAACTACACCCCTGGCGTCTTCTCCAATATCGGCGGCGGCGCAACGCGCTTTGACGCCCTTGCCCTGCGCGGCTTCCACGGCGGCGACGTGGATAATATTTTCCTGGACGGCATGCGCCTGATGAGCGACGGCGGCAGCCACAGCATTTTGCAGATTGATCCATGGTTTATCGAGCGCGTGGATGTCATCAAGGGCCCGTCGTCCGCTCTTTACGGACAAAGCATTCCGGGCGGCCTGGTGAACCTCACCTCCAAACGCCCGCAGTTCAGCGCTGAAGGTCATTTCCGCCTTTCTGCCGGTACGCAGGAGACCAAAAGCGGCGCCTTTGATTATACCGACGCCATTAACGACCAGTGGGCTTACCGTATCACCGGCATTACCCGCAATACCGATACGCAGTACGACAACACGCGTGAAGAGCGTTACGCCATCTCTCCTTCTCTGCTCTGGCAGCCTGATAGCGACACCAGCCTGCTGCTGCGCGCTTATTTGCAAAAAGATCCCTCCGGCGGCTATCACGGCTCTTCGCCGATTGAAGGATCGCTTTATTCGCATAACGGCCGCAAAGTCAGCAATCACTATAACGAAGGGGATCCGGGCGATGGTTACCAGCGTCGCGAGCAGATCTACAGCTACGAGTTCGATCATCGCTTTGATGAGATCTGGTCGGTACACGCCAGCGGCAGTTATACCCATACTAATGTCGGGCTCGACCAGGTTTATCAGAACGGCTGGATTGACGACAGCAACCTGCTGAGCCGCGGCTACGTGGGTTATCAGGAGTCGCTGGACGGCTGGTCGACCGACAACCGCCTGCAGGCGCAGTTCGCCACCGGCGAGGTGGACCATAACGTCATTCTTGGCGCAGAGTACCACCGCTTTCGTAATGACATTCTGGGCGAATACGGCGACGCCGCGCCGTTCAACCCTTTCACCGGCGCTACCGCGCAGACCGGGCATACCGTCACCAGCAGCGACGATTTTAACCGTCGCTACTATCAGGCAGGCGTCTATTTGCAGGATGAGCTGACGTGGAACCGCTGGCATGCGACCCTTTCGGGCCGCTATGACCGCATCGTGGCGCGCCAGTACAGCAATGCTTACGGCACCGGCTACCGTCGGTCCGACGATCATGTCGGCGGTCGCGCTTCGCTGCTTTATGCTTTCGACAACGGCCTTTCGCCTTACCTCAGCTACAGCCAGGCGATCACCCCTTCCATTCTCTACGATGCCAACGGCGCGCTGCTTAAGCCAAGCACCTCGGAGCAGTATGAAGGCGGCCTGAAATACCAACCGCCGGGCACGTCGGATCTCTACACCGTCGCCATGTACGATTTAAAGCAGAAAGATGTCTCCCAGCGCGACGAGAACATTGCCACCGCCACTTACCAGGCGGCGGGCGACGTGCATTCTCAGGGCGTGGAGCTGGAAGCGCGCAATCAGATTACGCCTCGCCTGAGCACCATTGCAGGCTACAGCTGGAACCGGGTGCGCTTTGAAGATTCTCTGGGTGGCAAAGACGGCAACACGCCGCTGCTGACCCCGGACCAGATCGCCTCGTTCTGGGCGCATTACCAGTTCGACTACGGCATCAGCGCGGGCGCAGGCGTGCGTTACATTGGCAAACAATGGGCAGACGATCAGAACAGCAACCGCGTGCCTTCTGTCACGCTGGTGGATGCAATGGTGAAAGCCGACTTAGGCGCCTGGAACAGCGCGCTGAAAGGCGCATTCGTCCAGGTCAACGCCACTAACCTGACCGACCGGGAGTACGTTTCTGGCTGTTACACCACCAACTGCTACTGGGGCGCAGAGCGCTCGGTGGTGGCGACCGTGGGCTACGATTTTTAAGGCAAAAAAAACGGCCCGCAGGGGCCGTTTTTTGATGGCTGATGATTAGTGGCGACGAACCATGCGGAAGATAGCCAGCACCACGATGGCGCCCACTACGGCCACGAGGAAGCTCCTTAGGTCGAAGCCCGTGACATCGCCGCCAATGCCAAACAGGGTCGCGAGCCAGCCGCCAACCACGGCGCCGACAATACCCAGTACGCAGGTGAGAATAAAACCGCCGCCATCGCGACCAGGCATAATCAGCTTAGCGATAATGCCTGCGATAAGACCAAATACAATCCACGCCAGGATACCCATAGTTTCTCCATCCTCTTAGGTTGTGTTGCAAAAAACGCCTGCGGCAAAGCCAGTGCGCCGCGGGCAAGTACTTCAAGTATAGGCACTAAATCAAAAAAGGGTGGATTAGGTGATCGCGTAACGCTGCGAGAAAAAAAAACGGCGCGTGTATTAAGATTTTTCTCAGCACGCCGATAACCGTGCATATCACTCTGTCAGAATTCGAGGAAGAACAGGACGTGAGTAATTACAGTGAGCAGTTTCTGAAGCAAAATCCCCTTGCGGTGCTTGGCGTGCTGCGCGACCTGCAAAAAAGCCAGGTGCCGGTGCGTCTTTCCTGGGCTAACGGGCAGTTCATCAGCCGCATACTGGACGTCACGCGGGAGCAGCTGGTGCTCGATTTTGGCAGCCAGAGTCTGGAAAACCAGGCGGTGCAGAGAGCCAGCGCCATCGTCTTTGTGGCCGAGACCCAGGGCGCCAAGGTAGAGTTCGCGCTGCCGCCGCTCTCTGTGCAGGATTACCAGGGGCTGCCCGCTTTCGTCACCCCGCTGCCCTCTTCGCTCTGGTTTGTCCAGCGCCGCGAGTATTTCCGCATTAGCGCGCCGGTGCAGCCGCTCTACTTTTGTCGCGCGTTACTGCCGGACGGCAAGCTGCTGCGTTTTCGCCTGCAGGATCTGTCCCTTGGCGGCATGGGCGCGCTGGTGGAAGGCCCGTTGCCGGCAGGGCTTGAAGCGGGTGCGATGTTCTCGCAAATCGATATGGATCTGCTGGAGTTTGGCAAGTTTCGCTTCGACGCCCAGCTGATTTCGGTTTCCGAGCGCACGGTGGTGGGCAGTAAGAACGAGACGGTGTCCACTCCCCGCCTGAGCTTTCGGTTTCTCAACGTCAGCCCGGCGGTGGAGCGGGAATTGCAGCGGATTATCTTCTCGCTTGAGCGGACGGCCCGCGAAAAAGCGAGCCGGGTGCGCTGATTACATGGCGTTCATCGCCTGCTGGATCTTCCAGAGGTAGCGCGGAGCCTGCGGCGCCGGGTGATGTTTCGCGACATGCTCGATAAACTCATCCGGGCTGAGATCGTTAATCTCTTCTATCGCCGCTTTACGATCTGAGGAGAAGGTGCGCAGCAGCGCGCCTGCGCCGTTAACGTAAGAGACCACCAGCGCGTATTGCATGACTTCCGGGTCCTCAATGCCCTTCAGCACGCCGTGCTCCAGAATGCTCAGGTAGGCGGTGCCCATGGAGATGTTACGCTCCGGGTTTTTCAGCTCGCTGGTGGAAGGCTGGCCTTGCCAGCCCATATAGCGGTAGACCTCGCGCCCGGCGGTGGAGGCCTTAAGCTGCATCAGCCCTACCGCGTTGGATTTGCTCACCAGCGTTGGGTTGCCGCCCGACTCCACGGCGATGATGGCCGTGATAAGCCGCGGGCTGACGCCCCACGCCTGCCCCGCCTGCTGGCTTATCGGCAGCCACTGCATGGCGCGCTTTGTCGGCGCTTCGGCATTCCACGGCGGGTTTTTATAGTCAGAAGTGCTGCTGCATCCGGCCAGCACCAGCACAAGGATAATCAACCATCTCAATTTCACGCGTTATTCCCTTTCCATGTTAAAAACAGGCCATCTGCGGCACGGCGCTGCGGATGACAACCGACAAGGTTAGCGGCATGATAACGGTTTCACATCTGAATTCAGCAAGGATTTGCCATGTCCGTTTTTCATCTGATAGCGCCGTCGGGTTACTGCATTAATCAGGAGGCGGCCACGCGCGGCGTAGCGTTTCTCGAACAGGCGGGCCATCGCGTGGAAAATCAGGGGGTCATTCGCCGTCGCGCTCAGCGCTTCGCCGGTTCCGACGACTGCCGTCTGGCTGATTTACAGGCGCTGGCGGAATTGTCTGAAAGTGAACGCATTGTGCTGGCCGTACGCGGCGGATACGGGGCGAGCCGTCTGCTTGAGCGGCTGGATTTCGCCGCGCTGGCGGCGCGCCAGCAGCGCAACCCGCTGCTGATTTGCGGCCACAGCGACTTCACGGTTATCCAACTGGGTCTGCTGGCCGCAGGCGATGTCATTACCTTTAGCGGTCCGATGCTGGCGGGAAACTTCGGCGCGCCGGAGATGAACGATTTTACCTGGCGCCACTTCTGGCAGGCGCTGACGGCGCCGCGCTTTACGCTGCAATGGGAAAGCGACGCGGCCCCTTGCGAGGCGCAGGGCAAAGTCTGGGGCGGCAACCTCGCGATGCTGGCGTCGCTTATCGGCACGCCGTGGCTGCCTGACATTCAGGACGGCATTCTGGTGGTGGAAGATATCAACGAACACCCGTTCCGCGTAGAGCGCATGCTGCTGCAGTTGCATCACGCAGGCATTCTTTCCCGTCAGCGGGCGATTATCCTCGGCAGCTTTACGGCGGCGAAGCCCAACGACTATGACTGCGGTTACGATCTCGACGCCGCCATCGCCCTGCTGCGCGAGCGCATCAGCGTGCCGATAGTAACGGGACTGGCCTTCGGCCACGAGCAGGAAACCGTAACGCTGCCGCTCGGCGCCTGGGGCGAGCTGGCGCACGACGGCAAGCAGGCGCGGCTTACGCTGAGCGGTCATCCCGTACTAAATAATGTAGAAAAAAACCATTCAGCAGGCTAATTATTCAAATTGACCCGACATAATTATGTTACGGTTTTAATTCACCACGAACCTCAGAAGGAGACCAGCAACTTTGGACGCCGGGACGATTATCAGTTTGTTTATCTTGGGTTCCGTTTTAGTAACCTGCAGTATTTTATTGAGTTCTTTTTCATCCCGTCTTGGCATACCTATCCTCGTTATTTTCCTCGCTATCGGCATGCTGGCGGGGGTGGATGGCGTTGGCGGCATTCCGTTTGATAACTATCCTTTCGCGTATCTGATAAGTAACCTGGCGCTGGCGGTGATCCTGCTTGACGGCGGCATCCGCACGCAAGCAAAGTCGCTGCGCGTGGCGCTCGGTCCGGCGCTTTCGCTCGCCACCGTCGGCGTGCTTATCACCTCCGGGTTAACCGGCGTCGCCGCCGCCTGGCTGTTTCACCTCGATTTAGTCGAAGGGCTGCTGATTGGGGCGATTGTCGGTTCAACCGACGCCGCCGCGGTCTTCTCGCTGCTCGGCGGCAAAGGGCTTAACGAGCGCGTCAGCTCGACGCTTGAGATGGAGTCAGGCAGCAACGATCCGATGGCGGTGTTTCTCACCATCACGCTGATTGAAATGATTCAAAAGCATGAGACTGGCCTGAGCTGGATGTTTATCGTCGATATCATCCGCCAGTTTGGCTTAGGCATTGTGATTGGCCTGAGCGGCGGCTACTTGCTGCAGCAGATGATTAACCGCATCCCGCTGCCTTCCGGCCTTTACCCCCTGCTGGCGTTAAGCGGCGGCATTTTGATTTTCTCGCTGACCACCGCGATGGACGGCAGCGGCATTCTGGCGGTTTACCTCTGCGGCTTTCTGCTCGGCAACCGCCCTATTCGCAACCGTTATGGCATTCTGCAAACCTTTGATGGGCTGGCCTGGCTTGCGCAGATTGGCATGTTCCTGGTGCTCGGCCTGCTGGTTACGCCGTCGGATCTGCTGCCTATCGCCATTCCGGCGCTGCTGCTCTCCATCTGGATGATTTTTATCGCCCGTCCGCTTTCGGTGTTCGCCGGGCTACTGCCGTTTAAAGGCTTTCACCTGCGCGAGCGCGTGTTTATCAGCTGGGTTGGGCTGCGCGGTGCGGTGCCAATCATTCTGGCGGTGTTCCCGATGATGGCGGGCCTTGACCGCGCCAACCTCTTTTTCAACATCGCCTTTTTCGTGGTGCTGGTGTCGCTGCTGTTTCAGGGCACCTCGCTTGGCTGGGCGGCGAAAAAAACCAAAGTGGTGGTGCCGGAGGCGGGTCGTCCCATCTCCCGCGTCGGGCTGGATATTCACCCGGAAAACCCGTGGGAGCAGTTTATCTTCCAGCTCAGCGCCGACAAATGGTGCGTGGGCGCGGCCTTGCGCGACCTGCATATGCCGAAAGAGACGCGCATTGCGGCGCTGTTTCGCGATAATCAGCTGATGCACCCCACCGGCAGCACCCGGCTGCAGGAAGACGACGTGCTGTGCGTGATTGGCCGCGAGCGCGACCTGCCGGCGCTCGGCAAGCTCTTTAGCCAGTCGCCGCCCGTGGCGCTCGACCAGCGCTTCTTCGGCGACTTTATTCTGGAAGCGGATGCGAAGCTTGCCGACGTGGCCTTTATCTATGGGCTGGAGCCGGAGGAATCGGTAGACACCGAGCAGACGATTGGCGAGATGGTGCTGCGCCAGCTTGGGGCCGCTCCCGTGGTGGGCGACCAGATTGATTTCGCGGGCGTCACCTGGACGGTGGCGGAGAAGGAAAACAACCAGATCCGCCGCATCGGCCTGAAAATCGTCGAGGACGAAGCGGAATCCTGACAGCCGCCAGAAGCGCCGCGCCGTAAATAACAAAGAGGGTCTGACGACCCTCTTTTTTTGTCTGCGCGTAAGGTACGGGGCATGACCGGGAAGCGCTTAGCCTTTTGGCTCGATGCCGTTCGCCAGCAGCGCTTTACGCAGGGTGCGCTTGATCCAGGTCGCCAGCGAATGGTCCCCCTCTTTGCGCGCCTGCTCTTCCAGCTGGGCGCGGAACGCAGGAGACAACCGAATCTGATACTGGTCGGTTTTGGTTTTTTCTGTGGACATGATGATGACGGATGACCCGCTTTTGCGTTGTAATTACACTGTATTAAAAAATGAATCACCAAAGAGCGAAGCCCAGAGATGTAGGCGCATCAAAGGGCTTCTGACCACATCATTACAAGGATTAATGTTATGGCTACGACGGATGTTAACACGAACCCATATCAGGAAATAAGCGCTGGCGGCGATATCCACTTTTCGGACATGGCTTCGGCGCTGGTGAACATCAGCTTTGCGCAGATGAGCAACGCGGAGTGTTTGCAACTGATGCAGTGTTGCCAGGAGACCCACGCCGGGCTTTGCCACTGCCTGGCTTTGCTGGGCGAAACGCTCAGCAACCCGACCCGCGTGGAAGAGGCAGGCGCGCAGAACCAACAGCGCTTAGGCCATTCCCTTTACGCCATCGGTCTGCTGGCGCCGGCGTTGAACGCGCTGGAAAGCTTTTTACAGGCGGAGTTGCGGGAGAGAACGGCCCGTTATTAACAGGGCCATAAAAGAAAAAGGGAAACCGGCAGGTTTCCCTGTAAGCCTGAACAGCAAAAGTTACACTGTCACCACCGGCACACGCGGCGCTAACGCCGTCAGCAGTTCATAGCCCACCGTACCCGCCGCGCTTGCCACGTCATCAACCTTGATGGCGTTGCCCCACAGCTCCACCGGACTGCCGATGCCCGCCTGCGGACAGGGCGTTAAATCTACCGCCAGCATATCCATTGAGACAGTGCCGACAATGCCTGTGCGTACGCCATCGACCAGCACCGGCGCGCCGTCCGGCGCCTGGCGCGGGTAGCCGTCGGCGTAACCGCAGGCGACGATGCCGATGCGCCGCTCCTGGTCTGCGCGGTAGCGGCTGCCGTATCCGACCGTCTCGCCCGCTTTCAGGTTTTGAATGCCGATTATCTCGCTCTTTAAGCTCATCACCGGCTGCAAACCGCTGGTGGCGATATCCCGCCACTGCCCGCTCGGCGAAGCGCCATACAGCGCGATGCCCGGGCGAACCCAGTCGAAATGGGCCTGCGGATGCCAGAGCGTGGCGGCGGAATTGGCGAGCGAGCGCGGGGCGTCGATGCCCTCTGCCGCCTGCCCGATGCGCCGCATCGGCTCGTCGATGCCGTCGGGTTTATCCGCGTCGGCGAAGTGCGCCATTAGCGTTAGCTGGCCGACGTTTTTAATGTCGCGCAGCTGCTGCCAGACGCTGTGCACCCGCTCCGGGGCAAAGCCGAGTCGGTTCATGCCGCTGTTGATTTTCAGGTACACATCCAGCGGCGCGTTAAGCTTCGCGTTCGCCAGCGCCTTCACCTGCCAGTTGCTGTGCAGGCTGGTGGTCAGGCGATATTTATCAAACAGCGCCAGCTCGTCGGCGTGGAAAAAGCCTTCCAGCAGCAGGACAGGCCCTTTCCAGCCGCGCTCGCGCAGCAGAATAGCCTCTTCCAGATTCAGCATCGCGAAACCGTCCGTGGCGCCGAGCGCGGACCAGACGCGATCCAGTCCGTGGCCGTATGCGTTGGCCTTCACCACCGACCAGACGCGAGAATGCGGCGCGGCGCGGCGCACCACCTGCAGGTTTTGACGCAGCGCCTGCAGGTCGAGACTCGCGACGATGGGACGTGACATGCTTGCTCCTTAGGTTACTGATGCGCGCCGTGCAGGCGATGCGAAGAAGATGGCGTAAAGTCCGGGCGATAGCGCGCCACGCCGAGATCGTCAAACGGAATGGCGGGGGTGCGCCCGGAAATCAGGTCGCTCAGCAGTTGCCCGGAGCCACAGGCCATGGTCCAGCCAAGCGTACCGTGACCGGTGTTAAGCCAGAGATTTTTAAACGGCGTGCGGCCCACCACCGGCGTGCCGTCCGGCGTCATCGGCCGCAGCCCTGTCCAGAACTGCGCCGCTTCAATTTTACCGCCGCGCGGATAGAGATCGCGCACCACCATCTCCAGCGTTTCGCGGCGCGGTTGCAGCAGTTCGGTGTTGAAACCGACGATTTCCGCCATGCCGCCCACGCGGATCCGGTTGTCGAAGCGGGTAATAGCAATTTTGTATGTTTCGTCAAGCACCGTGGAGACGGGCGAGCCGCTCTCTTCCGCCACCGGAATGGTGAGCGAATACCCTTTGAGCGGATAAACCGGGATATCGACAATGCCCTTCAGCATGGCGGTGGAATACGAGCCGAAAGCCATTACGTAGCCATCCGCTTTTACCACCTCTTCGCCGCATTTCACGCCGTAAATGCGCTGACCTTCATAAAGCAGGCGGTCCACGGGGGTATTGTAGCGAAACACCACGCCCGCCTCTTCGGCCATTTTCGCCAGTCGCTGGGTGAAAAGCTGACAGTCGCCGGTTTCGTCGTTAGGCAACTGTAAACCGCCGGTCAGCTTGTGGGCGACTCCCGCGAGCGCCGGCTCCACTTCCGCCAGCTGGGCGGATTCCAGCAGACGATAAGGCACCCCTTCGCTTTGCAGTACTGCGATATCCCGCGAAGCGTTTTCATACTGCTGAGCGGTGCGGAAAAGTTGTAACGTGCCGCCCTGACGTCCTTCGTACTGAATGCCGGTGCTTTCACGCAGCGCTTTTAAACAGTCGCGGCTGTATTCGGCCAGGCGCACCATGCGGCCTTTATTCTGCATGTAGTGGCGGGTGTCGCAGTTGCGCAGCATTTGCCACATCCACTGGAGCTGGAAACGGGTGCCGTCGAGGCTTATCGCCAGCGGCGCGTGGCGCTGGAACATCCACTTAATGGCTTTCAGCGGCACACCAGGCGCCGCCCAGGGCGCGGCGTAACCGGGGGAGATCTGTCCGGCGTTGGCGGCGCTGGTTTCCAGCGCCGGGCCGGGCTCGCGGTCGATTACCGTTACGTCATGGCCTGCCTGTCGTAAATACCAGGCGCTGGTGACGCCCACTACCCCACTTCCCAGCACGACTACATGCATAATCACTCCGATTCCAGATTGAAGAATAATTAACTGCTTACAAATTGATAACCTGGATGAAAATGTTATTCAACATATGGCTTTTTTATGGTGACTCATTTCACACCTTTTCCCACCAGCACAGGCGGTTGAGATTCAGAAGGTCCTGCTTCGGTTAGATTAGCGACAAGATAAAATGCTGCCGACGCCGCTTTTTTCCGATAGCCGGGATCGCAAAATCGCGTAGAAAAAATTTTGGCGCGTCGTTCAATTTTCCGCTGTGTTCTATGCTTGAAATGAGGCCCTTCTCCAGACGAGGGCCGCTAACAATGAGGGCGCGCTATGGCTACCGTAACTGATCCCACCACCAAGGATACCCGACGTCTGAGCGATGGACCTGACTGGACGTTTGATCTGCTGGATACCTATCTCGCCGAGATTGACCGCGTAGCGAAACTCTACCGGCTGGAAACCTATCCGCATCAGATTGAAATCATTACCTCCGAGCAGATGATGGATGCTTATTCAAGCGTCGGCATGCCGATTAACTATCCCCACTGGTCATTTGGTAAAAAGTTTATTGAAACGGAGCGACTCTACAAACATGGGCAGCAGGGGCTGGCCTATGAAATTGTGATTAACTCAAACCCCTGTATCGCCTACCTGATGGAGGAGAACACGATCACCATGCAGGCGCTGGTAATGGCGCACGCCTGCTATGGTCACAACTCCTTTTTTAAAAACAACTATTTGTTCCGCAGCTGGACTGACGCCAGCTCGATAATCGATTACCTCATCTTCGCCCGCAACTATATTACCGAATGCGAAGAGCGCTACGGCGTAGTGGAAGTGGAAAAACTGCTCGACTCCTGTCATGCGCTGATGAACTACGGCGTGGATCGTTATAAACGCCCGCAGAAAATCTCTTTGCAGGAGGAGAAAGCGCGGCAGAAGAGCCGCGAAGAGTATCTGCAAAGCCAGGTGAATATGCTCTGGCGCACCCTGCCGCGTCGTGAAGAGGAGAAAACGATAGAAGCGGCGCGCCGTTATCCTTCCGAGCCGCAGGAAAACCTGCTCTATTTTATGGAGAAAAACGCACCGCTTCTGGAGCCCTGGCAGCGTGAGATCCTGCGCATCGTGCGTAAAGTCAGCCAGTATTTCTATCCGCAAAAACAGACGCAGGTGATGAACGAAGGGTGGGCCACGTTCTGGCACTACACCATCCTTAATCACCTGTACGACGAAGGCAAAGTGACCGAGCGCTTTATGCTGGAGTTTTTACACAGCCACACCAACGTGGTGTTCCAGCCGCCTTACAACAGCCCGTGGTACAACGGCATTAATCCCTATGCGCTGGGCTTTGCGATGTTCCAGGACATCAAGCGCATCTGCCAGTCGCCGACGGAAGAGGATAAATACTGGTTCCCGGACATCGCCGGCTCCGACTGGCTCGACACGCTGCATTTCGCCATGCGCGATTTCAAAGACGAGAGCTTTATCAGCCAGTTCCTGTCGCCGAAGGTGATGCGTGATTTCCGCCTGTTTACGGTGCTGGACGATGACCGTAATAACTACCTGGAAATTTCCGCTATTCACAATGAAGAGGGTTATCGGGAGATCCGCAACAAGCTCTCGGCGCAGTACAACCTGAGCAACCTTGAGCCGAATATCCAGGTGTGGAACGTCGACCTGCGCGGCGACCGTTCGCTGACGCTGCGCTACATTCCTCATAACCGCGCGCCGCTGGACCGGGGCCGTCGGGAAGTGCTCAAGCATGTGCATCGGCTGTGGGGGTTTGACGTTATGCTGGAGCAGCAGAACGAAGACGGCAGCATCGAGCTGCTGGAGCGCTGCCCGCCACGGCTCAACAGCCTGTAACGCGAAAAAGGCTTCCCGAAGGAAGCCTTTTTACTGTCTGCGCTTAGCGACTGTGCATCGCCAGATCGCCCGGCAGGTTTTTCTGCATGCGGTGCCAGATTTCCCCGCTGTCGCGACCGTAGGCGCGTACTACATTGTAAACCGCTTCGTAATCGCCTGCGTCACACAACTTCGCCAGATGATGGTAGAAACCGAGCGCCAGGCTGCGCGCTTCGGGGCTTGAAAAATAGTGGCGCCCGATGCGGGTATACAGCCCTTTCATGCCGTTCAGTATGAGGCCGTAAATGGGGTTGCCTGAAGCAAAAGCCAGACCGCGGAAAATGTTGTAATCCAGCTCTGCAAACGCATCCGCGTGGTCTTCCACCTCGCTGGCCGTGGCGAGCACCTGCTGCGCCTGATCGGGATGAAGCCGCAGCGCGGTGCGAATAAAAATGGTTGAGATATTGGTGCGCACCGACAGCAGGTTGTCGATAAGCTGCGGCACGCTCTCGTGATCGAGACGCGCCAGCGTTTCCAGAATGTTAAGCCCCGAGGTTTCCCAGAAATTATTAACCTTCGTCGGCTTGCCGTGCTGAATAGTCAGCCAGCCATCCCGAGCAAGGCGCTGTAAAACTTCACGCAGCGTTGTGCGTGTTACACCAATAAGTTCAGAGAGTTCGCGTTCAGCAGGCAGAATAGAACCGGGAGGAAAACGGTTATTCCAGATGCTTTCGATAATGTACTCTTCCGCGAAACCCGCTGGGCTCTGCGCCTTTATAACCATAATGCGATTTCCATTACACCTATGCAAAATTCACTCATCATACCAGATGAGGTTTAGCACAGATAGCGCAGCAGCTGGTGAAAAAAGGGATCCTGGTTTACTTTTTGCTAATTACCGTCGGGCTTTCACAGTTGCCTGACCAGGCGTGGGCCGTTACTCTTCTCCCTTCAAAAAAGATCTGCTGTTACTGCAAGGACTACGCATGGAAATGTCATTCAGCCGCGCCTTTTACCGCAATTTTCTCGGCCAGTCGCCGAACTGGTATAAGCTGACGCTGCTTCTGTTTTTGATACTCAACCCGCTGGTGTTCTGGGTTAACCCTTTTATCGCTGGCTGGATGCTGGTGGCCGAATTTATTTTCACGCTGGCGATGGCGCTGAAATGCTATCCGCTGCTGCCAGGCGGGCTGCTGGCCATTGAAGCGGTGATGATTGGGATGACCACGCCCAATCATGTCCGTGAAGAGCTGGCCAACAATCTAGAGGTGATCCTGCTGCTTATCTTCATGGTCGCGGGCATCTATTTCATGAAGCAGCTGTTGCTGCTGATTTTTACCAGGCTGTTGCTTGGCATTCGTTCTAAAGCGTTGCTCTCGCTCTCTTTTTGCTTCGCCGCCGCGTTTTTATCCGCGTTCCTCGATGCGCTGACCGTTGTGGCGGTAGTGATTAGCGTCGCGGTCGGTTTTTACGGCATTTATCATCGGGTTGCCTCTTCACGCGATGAGCATCAGGATCTGCTTGATGATTCCAACATCGACAAGCAGCAACGGGAAGACCTGGAACAATTCCGCGCCTTTCTGCGCAGCCTGATGATGCACGCTGGCGTCGGCACCGCGCTTGGCGGTGTTATGACTATGGTAGGGGAACCGCAGAACCTGATAATCGCCAAAGCGGCGGACTGGAGCTTTGTTGATTTCCTGCTGCGCATGGCGCCAGTGAGCGTGCCGGTGCTGCTTTGCGGCCTGCTGACCTGCGTTCTGCTGGAGAAAACCAAAACCTTTGGTTATGGCGCTACGCTGCCTGAAGAGGTGCGCACGATTCTGCGTGACTACGATCAGGAGAGCGCGCGCAAACGCAGCCCGCAGGATCGCGTGCGGCTTCTCGTGCAGGGCGTTATCGCCGTATGGCTTATCGTTGCGCTGGCGCTTCATCTGGCGGAGGTAGGACTTATCGGGCTTTCCGTCATTATTTTCGCCACCGCGCTTTGCGGCGTGACTGACGAGCACGCGATCGGCAAAGCCTTTACCGAAGCGCTGCCTTTTACCGCGCTGCTGACGGTCTTCTTCGCCGTTGTGGCGGTGATTATCGACCAGCATCTTTTTGCGCCGATTATCCAGTTTGTGCTGGACGCCTCGCCTCACGCGCAGCTTTCGCTTTTCTATCTCTTTAACGGCCTGCTGTCGTCGATTTCCGATAACGTCTTTGTCGGCACCGTTTATATCAACGAAGCGAAGAACGCGCTGCAGCAGGGGGTTATCGACGTGAAGCAGTTTGAGCTGCTGGCGGTGGCGATTAATACCGGCACCAACCTGCCTTCGGTCGCCACGCCGAACGGCCAGGCGGCGTTTCTGTTCCTGCTTACCTCAGCGCTGGCGCCGCTTATCCGTCTCTCCTATGGCCGGATGGTGTGGATGGCGCTGCCCTATACCCTTGTGCTAACGCTGGTCGGGCTGCTGTGCGTGGCTTACCCGCTGACGCCCTTCACCGAATGGCTGCTGGCGCATCAGTGGATATCCACCCCATCGATGTAATTTTTGGGCCCTTTAGGGCCCAAAATTTCCCTTACGGGCAGGCTCTTATCTCTATTTTTTCGCTACGCTAGTGGCGCGGAAAATGAATTGGTTTACACTGCCCGTTCAACGCATCCTGCAGGGAAATAACTATGTTGCGATTTTTAAACCAATGCTCACGAGGACGCGGCGCCTGGCTGCTGTTAGCATTGACCGCTTTTGCGCTCGAAATGGTGGCGCTGTGGTTCCAGCATGTCATGATGCTGAAGCCTTGTGTTTTGTGTATTTATGAACGATGCGCGCTGTTTGGCGTAATGGGCGCCGGGCTTGTGGGCGCCATCGCGCCGAAAACGCCGCTGCGTTTTGTGGCTATCCTTATCTGGCTTTACAGCGCCGTGAAAGGGTTGATGCTCTCCTATGAGCACACCATGGTTCAGCTGCACCCTTCCCCGTTCGCTACCTGTGATTTCGCCGCGCGGTTCCCGACGTGGCTGCCGCTGGATAAATGGCTGCCGCAGGTGTTTGTCGCAAGCGGCGACTGCGCAGAGCGCCAGTGGTCTTTCCTGTCGCTTGAAATGCCGCAGTGGCTGATGGTTATTTTCGCCGCTTATCTGCTGGTGGCGGCGCTGGTGGTTATCGCGCAGTTTTTCAAACCTAAAAAACGCGACCTTTTCGGCCGCTTCTAATCTTTTTGCCGCCGGCTATCCCCGTCAGGCGGATAGCCGGCTGGTCTGGCAGCAGCTTTTTGTCTTTCAGGCGATTAAGGCGGCGTGAGGTAAGTCTGCATCTTGCGCAGGATGGAGCCGGATGATTCCTGGAGTGCTCATTGCCGCCTGGCTTGTTGCGGCGAAGCCGTCCTACACTGAAGTGAACCTTGATAATGACAGGAGGACAGATGCGAGCTTACAAACTTAACGTCGAAAAAGATAACCCAAACGACGCGCCGGAGTCCGGGGATAAAAAACCGACCCCGACTAAAAAATAAGAGAAAAGGTCGCTCCGGCGGCCTTTTCTTTTTACTTCACGCCGCCTTCGTCTTTTCCTCATCAGCGCCCAGCCACGCCCGCGTATAGGCGGCGTCATGGTGGTTAAGCATTACGCTGATAAATTCCAGATCCGCCCCTTGGGTCAACAGCTGCATGGCTCGCGTTTTGCGCGCGCTCTGGCTGCTGACATTTTTCGTCGTCACCTTTGCCGCCGCCTGGCGCAGCGCGGCGTTAAAAGCGATGATGGTAATCGCCTTCGGCTGCGCCTTTACGCGGTTGGAGTGGCTCTGGAATAGATAAACATCTTGCGGGTAACGCTTCTGGCGTTTAGTGATAACGCTCATCGCTGCTTCATTTAAGGCCAGCGCCCGATTCCCGCGCTTCTCATCGGCCCGGATGCGGCTGTTTTCAATATCATCGAAGGTCAGCGTCAGCACTTCACCAATTTTTAACGGCGCATGGTAGAGAAAATACCAGAGGTCAGAATAGGTAGTGTTGTGACTGAGCAGCGCTTCGTGGATCTTCCAGAACTCAAGCGGAGTCAGAGCTTCGGCTTTAGCCATTGTGATATCACTCGCGTTGGTCTGAAAATGACGCCCTGGCGTCGTTTCAGACGAGACAAAACCACTACCTTGCAGGTAGCGATGGCGCAAAAAAGGCCGTCTGGCCCGTCTCTTTTTAATAACGAAACCGAGGAGGCGGTGATATCGCGCGTTCGGATGAGAACGCAGGCGGTGGGTGGTACTTCCTGCGCTCTCAGCGTGAAAGCGCAGGCGGGAAAAGGTTATTCAGCCCAGTCGGGCTTATTGAGTATGTGATCTTGCCAGTCAGTCACTTCCGACTCTTTTACCGCGATATGGCGCACGGAGATGCGCTCAGCGTGCATAGCGGCTTTCGAACCGGTGCGCAGCGGGTGCCACAGCGGCAGATTTTTGCCTTCGGCTAACAGGCGGTAGGCACAGGTAGGCGGCAACCACTCAAAGGTCGGCAGGTTTTCCCGCGTCAGTTTGATGCAGTCAGGCTCGAAGTCGAACCGACGCTCATAGTTACGGCACTGGCAGGTTTTGATATTAAGCTGACGACAGGCGACGTTGGTGAAATAAATTTCATCCGTATCTTCATCCATCAGTTTATGCAGGCAACACTGACCGCAGCCGTCGCAGAGAGATTCCCACTCCGCGTCGCTCATTTCGTCCAGTTTCTTTTGCTGCCAGAAAGGCGTTTCGTTCATACCGGTGTCCGCAAAGCAAATTCAGCTGCACCTTATAAACAGTATGGACGCCTGATGCAAGTTTTGCCGCCCCTGCGGGCGGCAGAAGATTACAGCACGCGAGTACTGAGGCTTTCGCCATTGAAGCGCACTTCCAGTTCATCGCCACTGGCGAGCGGCCCTACCCCTTCCGGCGTGCCGGTGAGGATAACGTCGCCTGCGCGCAGCGTAAAGAAACGGCTCATGTAGGCAATCAGCGGCACAATCTTGTGGATCATGTCAGCGGTTGTGCCGTTCTGGCGCGTTTCGCCGTTAACGATAAGGCTTAGCGGCGTGTTTTGCGGATCGGACTGAAATTCAGCCACCGGGATGAACCCTGAAACCGGGCACGAGTTATCAAACGCTTTCGCCTTTTCCCACGGCTGGCCCGCTTTTTTCATTTTGCTCTGCAAAGAGCGAAGGGTCAGATCCAGCGCCACGCCGTAACCGGCAATCGCTTTAGCGACATGTTCAGGCGTGGCCTGCTTAAGCGTCGCGCCAATAAGTACGGCCAGTTCCACTTCATGATGCACATCGCCAAGCCCCTGCGGCAGCGCCAGCGGCTGGCGCAAATCGCAAAGCGCGGTTTCCGGCTTCAGAAACAGCACCGGCTCTTCCGGCGTGGCGCTGCCCATCTCTTTAATATGTTTGGCATAGTTGCTGCCTACACAGACCACTTTGCTCACCGGAAAATCAAGCAGCGCGCCGTGCCAGTTATGATGTTGGTACATGTCTTTCCCCTGAATCGAGCTCATTGTCCGAAAAATGACTATCTCCGCCCGCCGGGCGCGAGTCAATGTTTCAAAGCGTAACAGGATTCAGTATAGAGAGAGGAAAAAACAAACGGCGAAAACGGCCGACGCCGCAAAACGCGGCGTCGGAGCGGGTCAGGCTTTTTTTTGCGCTTCGAGATGCGCTTTCAACAAATTTTCTGGCGGCGGCGGCAATTGCAAATAATAGCCCTGCTCCTGAAGCGCTTGTTTTACTTTATCAAGATCGGCGTGCGCTAATTTTTTCCGTCCGTCTAATGGCAATAGCATTGTCATTATGGGTGTGCCGAAACTTTGCATTAATTCTGTCGGCACCTTCGAAAAATCGTCTTTTTTTTCAACATACAGATAAGTCTGTTCGCGACGGGAACTTTTATAGATCACACAAAACATGTTTTTACTCTGTTTAGCCAGATGGTGACTTGCCTCAATATAACGGGGACTATAACATGCCTGACGTGCTACGGAATATCATCCCACCTCGGTGGGTGGTTAAAACTGAATTGAGTAAGGCCAGGATGTCAAACACGCCCATCGAGCTTAAAGGCAGCAGTTTCACGTTATCAGTGGTTCATTTGCATGACGCTCACCCGGAAGTTATTCGCAAAGCGCTGGAAGACAAAATAGCTCAGGCACCGGCTTTTTTGAAAAACGCGCCTGTGGTTGTGAATATCGCCGGGCTGGAAGGGCCGGTGGACTGGCAGCAAATCTATCGCGCCGTGAAGGCAAGCGGGCTGCATCTGGTGGGCTTCAGCGGCTGTAAGGACGACACGCTGAAAGCGGAGATTGCTCGCGCCGGCATCGCTTTGCTGAATGAAGGTAAAGAGAAGGCCCGGGCGGCGCAGCCTGCCGTGCCTGAAATCCCCGTCGAACCCGTTGTTACTCCCATCACAAAAACGCGAATTATTGATGCGCCAGTCCGATCTGGTCAGCGTATTTATGCCCCGCATTCTGATTTAATTGTGACTAATCACGTCAGCGCGGGTGCGGAGCTCATCGCCGATGGCAACATCCATATCTACGGCATGATGCGAGGACGCGCGCTGGCAGGCGCCAGCGGCGAGCGAGAAGCGCAAATTTTTTGCACAAGCCTTGCGGCGGAACTGGTTTCTATCGCAGGGGTATACTGGCTGAGCGAGCAGATCCCGGCCGAATTTTATAACAAAGCCGCCCGCCTTAGACTGGCTGAGGGCGCTTTGTCTGTTCAACCTTTGATTTAAGCCCTTTTCACAAGGAATTCCTTTATGGCACGCATTATTGTAGTTACATCAGGTAAAGGGGGCGTTGGCAAAACCACCTCCAGCGCGGCCATCGCTACGGGTTTGGCCCAGAAGGGAAAAAAAACCGTTGTTATCGATTTCGATATTGGTCTGCGTAACCTTGACTTGATCATGGGATGTGAACGCCGTGTCGTATACGATTTCGTTAACGTTATCCAGGGCGATGCCACACTTAATCAGGCGCTGATTAAAGACAAAAGGACCGACAACCTTTACATTCTCCCGGCGTCGCAAACGCGCGACAAAGACGCGCTGACGCGTGAAGGGGTGGAGAAGGTCCTGGACGATCTGCAAAAGATGGATTTCGACTTTATCGTGTGCGACTCCCCGGCCGGCATCGAAACCGGCGCGTTGATGGCGCTTTACTTCGCGGACGAAGCTGTGATTACCACCAACCCGGAAGTCTCCTCGGTACGCGATTCAGACCGTATTCTCGGCATTCTGGCCTCCAAATCTCGCCGCGCCGAGAACGGCCACGATCCGATTAAAGAACATCTGCTGCTGACCCGTTACAACCCGGGCCGCGTCAGCAAAGGCGATATGCTGAGCATGGAAGATGTGCTGGAGATCCTGCGCATTCCGCTGGTTGGGGTGATTCCGGAAGATCAATCTGTGCTGCGCGCCTCCAACCAGGGCGAGCCGGTGATTCTGGATACCGCCTCGGACGCAGGCAAAGCGTACGCCGATACCGTTGAACGTCTGTTGGGAGAAGAACGCCCTTTCCGCTTCATTGAAGAAGAGAAGAAAGGTTTCCTCAAACGCCTGTTCGGAGGATAACTCATGGCTTTACTAGACTTTTTTCTCTCACGAAAAAAGAGTACCGCGAACATCGCGAAAGAACGACTGCAAATAATCGTGGCTGAACGTCGACGCAGCGACGCCGAGCCGCATTATTTACCGCAGCTGAAAAGGGATATTCTTGAGGTCATCTGTAAATATGTACAGATTGATCCAGAAATGGTTACGGTCCAGCTCGATCAAAAAGGCGACGATATTTCGGTGCTTGAGCTCAACGTAACGCTGCCGGAAGCGGAAGAGTCGAAATAAAAAAAAGCCCTGGGGTTTTATCCAGGGCTTTTTAATTTCTGACCGGGTTTACGCGTTGCTAAAAATGTAATTTTCGGAACGCGCTCATTGACTGGAAATATATACAGCTTTACCGCACATATTCCTGCAGCAGCGTCTTAATTTCATCGCCCATTAATTTTTCCCGCCAGCCGCTGATTAATTCCGGCAGCATAGTTTGCGTCCTGAGCTGCCAGTGCCAGTTAAGCAACTGGTTAATTTGCCTACGGGAAGCAAGCAGTTCCGCGCTTACGCCTTTCGCCTTGCTTATCTCCTGCACCAGCGCCTTGATGGCTTTGAAAGCGCTGCGATAGCCCGGCATATCAACCAGATTTTGCAGCGGCGCAGGCAGCGCCTCTTCAGGCAGCGCCTGCGCTTCGCTCACCATCGCCAGTAGCGTTTTGCCGTGGAAGCGGATTTCGCTGCCGGAGAGCCCCAGACCGTCGAGTTCGCCAAGGGAGCCAGGCATATAGCGCGCCACCTGCCACAAGTGTTCCTCACGCACCACGAAGTTTACCGCCAGGTCACGCTCGCGCGCTTTACGCAGCCGCCATGCCGCCAGCAACTTCAGACAGGCGAGCTGGCGCGGGCGAAGCTGCCAGGCGTTACCAATTTCGCGCCAGGCCTCTTCCGGGTCCAGCGTTTCGCTGCGGCGCAGCACCATCAGGCGACACTCTTCCAGCGCCGCTTCCAGCCAGCCCACTTCGGCAGTCTCATCCATCAGCTGACGCGCAATGGGCAACAGATACCAGACGTCAGCGGCGGCATAGTCGCACTGGCGATCCGTCAGCGGGCGCGCCAGCCAGTCGGTGCGCGATTCACTCTTGTCGAGCGCCACGCCGGTATATTTCTCAACAAGGGTAGCGAAGCCGCAGGAGAGCGGATTGCCAACGAAAGAGGCCAGCACCTGGGTATCAATAAAGGGCTGCGGCATCATGCCGAAAGCGTTCTGAAACACTTCCAGGTCTTCGCTGCCCGCGTGCAGGAATTTTGTGACTGCATCATCCTGCAATAGCGCCTGAAACGGCGCCCAGTCGGTGATGGTGAGCGGGTCGATAAGCGCTACGGTCTCGCCATCGTAAAGCTGGATGAGGCCAAGCATTGGGTAATAGGTACGGGTTCGGACAAATTCGGTATCCAGCGCCAGCGCCGGAAAACGACGAGCCGCCTCGCAAAGCTGCAAGAGCGCCTCATTGGTGGTAATCATCTGATAATTCAAATCACTCTCTCTTAAGTTTGCGCCCATAAAAAACGCCGGCGGAACCGGCGTCTGGACGACTTCTTCGCAACTCAGGGGGTATTGTTACCCGTGCGGCGCGCTTCGTCACGCAGTTCTCGCCGCAAAATTTTGCCGACGTTGGATTTGGGCAGCTCCTGGCGGAACTCCACCAGCTTCGGCACCTTATAGCCGGTGAGATGCCGACGACAAAAGGTGATAAGCGCCTCTTCGCTAAGGTTCGGATCTTTCTTCACCACGAAGATCTTCACGGTCTCGCCGCTCACGCCTGAAGGCACACCCACGGCCGCCACTTCATGGACGCCGCTGTGCTGCATCACCACATCTTCGATTTCGTTAGGATAGACGTTAAAACCCGAGACCAGGATCATATCTTTTTTACGATCGACGATGCGCATAAAGCCCTGTTCGTCCATGACCGCGATATCGCCGGTGTGCAGCCAACCATCCTTGATTATCTCATCGGTGGCGTCGGGGCGCTGCCAATAACCCAGCATGACCTGCGGCCCTTTCACGCACAGCTCGCCCGGCAGCCCAGGCTCCACTTCCCGCCCTTCGTCATCCACAAGTTTGACTTCTGTTGAAGGCACCGGCAGGCCGATGCTGCCGCTGTGATAGTCGATATCGTGAGGGTTAACGCTTACCAGCGGCGCGCACTCCGTCAGGCCGTAGCCTTCCAGCAGATACTGCCCGGTGAGTTTTACCCAGCGCTCTGCTACCGCATGCTGCACCGGCATGCCGCCGCCTGCGGAAAGATGAAGCGTGGAAAAATCGAGCTGCTGGAACTCTTTGTTGTTCAGCAGCGCGTTGAAAAGCGTATTGACGCCCGTCATGGCGGTGAAGGGGTATTTCGCCAGCTCTTTAACCAGCCCCGGAATATCGCGCGGGTTGGTAATCAGCAGATTTTGTCCGCCCAGCTCAATAAACAGCAGGCAGTTCATGGTCAGCGCGAAGATGTGATAGAGCGGCAAGGCGGTGACCACCAGCTCTTTGCCCCGGTGCAGCAGCGGCCCATAGGTGGCGTTTACCTGCTCAAGATTTGCAAGCATATTGCGGTGCGTTAACATCGCCCCTTTCGCCACGCCGGTCGTGCCACCTGTGTATTGCAGGAAAGCGAGATCTTCCGGCAGCACCTCAGGCTTTACATACTGCAGGCGATAACCCGCGTGCAGTGCGCGGCGAAACGAAATGGCGTCCGGCAGATGGTATTTCGGCACCAGCCGTTTCACATACTTCACGACAAAGTTAACCAGCGTGCCTTTGGTGGCGGAGAGCTGATCGCCCATCCGGGTAAGAATAACGTGCTTCACCTGGGTTTTATCGACGACCTTTTCCAGCGTGTGAGCAAAGTTAGAAACGATAATAATGGCGCTGGCGCCGCTGTCGTTTAGCTGGTGCTCCAGTTCGCGGGGCGTATAGAGCGGGTTGACGTTCACTACAATCATGCCGGCGCGAAGAATGCCGAACAGCGCGACCGGGTATTGCAGCAGGTTCGGCATCATCAGCGCGACGCGGTCCCCTTTCTGCAGACCCAGGCCCTGTTGCAGATAAGCGGCGAAAGCGCGGCTGCGCTCTTCGAGCTTACGGAACGTCATCACCTCGCCCATATTGATAAATGCCGGCTGGTCGGCATAACGCGTGCAGGCGTGTTCGAATAGCTCTACCAGGGACTGATAACGATCGGGATTGATTTCTGCCGGAACGTCGGCCGGATAACGGTTAAGCCAAACCTTCTTCAATGCGTCACCTCTGAAAATCGTATTCGTCGTCATCACAACCCCGCAGCAATAAACATGTTGTTAACATTATTTTAACTCAGCGTACCAGTTTATTAATTAAGCTGGTTTCAGGTTGCGAAGCGCGTCACTAATTATTTTTGTTATGGGTTATAAACAAATAAACAGCGGACCGGCCGCTGTTTATTTTTATTAAAAAATCAACCAGTTACTCGGTTACTATTGTCTGAACTGGCGCGGGGCCAGGGCTATACCAGACGCCGGGACCGTAACCCCAGGGGCGATTGTAAGGCCCCCAGTACCAGGGATCTATCGGCTGTGGCGGCAACATAACCTGTTGCGTAACGCGCCAGCGCTTAAAACCGTTAACCTGCATCACCATATATTTGTAGGTAGCGTCGCCAACTTTCCCTTCAGCGGTGCCGGTTATCGGCCCCACGACGGTGATAAGCTGATTGCGATAGTCGACCGGGTCGAGGAAGGTGCTGACATCGGCGTAAATACGGCCGCGCGACGGCTGACCAAGCAGCGGCCGCGCCCCTTCATCAAGCGGCACGGTGGCAATTTCGAGACGGGTTTTGCCCTGTTCATTCTTCACGTTGATCACTTTGCCGCCGAAACGCGCTTCCTGACCGACATAAAGCTGCGGAGCATTCATGACCCGCGCCAGATCCTGCTGCGGGGTTGGGCTGGTGCCTTTAATGGCATCCGGCACGCTAACGCAACCGCTCAGGGCCAGCACGGCGAACAGCGCCAGCCAGCCCCTTTTTTTCATTTGACTCGCCATACCGCAACTCCTTAACCCAGCGACAGTGCGCTGAGCAACTATTCTCTGCCGGGCAGTTTTTTCCACGCCACTTCGTTACGCAGATAAACCGGCTCGGCGTTTTCTACCGCGACGGTGCGACCGGCAATGAAAAGCTGACAAGCCAGCGGCAGCATATCTTCCGCCGCAGGCAACAGCATCTCGCCGTCGTAAAGCGACAGGCCGCTGTCCTGCGCAAGGCTGGGCCATGCGGGCCAGCCCGTACCCACGGTAGCCCACTCGCCGTCAAGCTGTTTCAACCGTTCGGCAACCGCGTCGGGTTTCAGTACCGCTTCCGTCTCTTCGCCATGCCACACGCCTTCGTGGTCGCGCTGGTATTCGCCCCAGTAAACCTCGCCCATACGGGCGTCGATGGCGGCAAGTACGCGCGTCGCGCCGGTTTTGCGCCAGGCGCCCTGCGCCATCGTGGCAAGCGTTGAAACGCCGATCATCGGCAGGTTCGCGCCAAGCGCCAGGCCCTGGGCGATGCCGATGCCGATACGCACGCCGGTAAAACTGCCGGGGCCACGGCCAAAGGCCAGCGCGCTTAGCTCAGACAGCGAAACGCCGCTCTGGTTCAGGATCTCGCGCACCAGCGGCAGAATGCGCTGGGTATGTTCGCGTGGACAAAGTTCAAAGTGGGCATAGGCGGTACCGTTGTCCCACAGCGCAGCCGAACAGGCTTCTGTGGCGGTATCAATGGCCAGAATTCGCATAGCTAAATTGCACTCTCGCGAGGTGTGGTATTCAAAATGGCGCGCATATTACCATAGTCTGGCATAAATTACTGCGCGCCGCCGTCGGCGAGGAAGCGCGCCGCCTGCTGAATGTCGCGGGTTCGCGGCGTGGGCGGCAGGCTTTTCAGGAAGACGGCGCCATAGGGGCGCATCACCAGCCGGTTATCGCAAATTACCAGCACGCCGCGGTCGTCCACGTCGCGGATAAGTCGCCCTACCCCCTGTTTGAGCGTAATGACAGCGTCCGGCAACTGCACCTCATCGAACGGATCGCCGCCGCGCAGTCGACAATCCTCCATGCGCGCCTTAAGCAGCGGATCGTCCGGGGACGTAAAGGGGAGTTTGTCGATGATGACCAGCGACAGCGTATCGCCGCGTACGTCCACCCCTTCCCAGAAGCTGCTGGTGGCGACCAGCAACGCATTGCCCGCCGTAACGAACTGCTCAAGCAGCTGTCCCTTGCTGGTTTCGCCCTGCAGCAGCACCGGCAGCGAGAGCGTGGCGCGGAACTGCTCCGCCAGCTCGCGCATCATGGCGTGCGAGGTACAGAGCATAAAGCAGCGGCCGTTATTAGCTTCAATCAGCGGCCTTAGCATGGCGGCCAGCGCCCGGCCTGCGTTGGGCTGATTAGGCAACGGCAGGCCGCGCGGCACGCAAAGCAGCGCCTGACGGGCGTAGTCGAAGGGGCTTTGCAGCAGCAGCGTTTTCGCCTCGTCAATGCCCAGCCGCGCCGTGAAGTGGTGCAATTCGTCGTTAACGGAAAGCGTCGCCGAGGTGAAAACCCAGCTTCCCGCTTTTTGCGCCATTACCTCTTTAAACTTATCGGCCACCGTAAGCGGCGTCAGCGCCAGCGTGAAGTGGCGCGAGTTGCACTCATACCAGTAGCTGTAGCCGGGCTTGTTGAACTCTTTAAGCCGTTTGAGGCGGGCGCGATAAAGCGTGGCGCGCTCAAAGGCGGCATCCAGCAAAGCGGAGCGGCCAAGCGAAAGCTTCGCCACGTCGTAGCAAAGCTCCAGCGCGTCATCCAGCAGCAGCAGCGCGCGCTGAATGGAAGCGTCGGCTAACAGCTCGCGTAAATTCCCACGAAACCCCGGATCGCCAAGCTGCATACGGAAATCCTGCGTGCTCTGGGCCAGGCGGTCGGCGCATTTTTGCAGCTGTTGAGTATCTTTGACCTCGGTGCGGTAGGCGATGGTGATATCTTTAGCGAGATCCAGCAGTTGGCGGCTGGAGAGCGACTGGCCGAAATACTGGCTGGCGATATCGGGAAGCTGATGCGCTTCGTCGAAGATCATCACTTCCGCTTGCGGAATAAGCTCTGCGAACCCGCTCTCTTTCACCACCATATCGGCAAGAAACAGATGATGGTTTACCACGACGATATCCGCCTCCATCGCTTTTTTGCGCGCTTTGACGACGAAACAATCTTTATAGAGCGGGCAGTCGCTGCCGAGGCAGTTGTCGTTCGTACTGGTGACGAGTGGCCAGACGGCGGCGTCTTCCGCCACGCGTCCGCATGTGCTGATATCGCCATCCACCGTTTCATTGGCCCAGCCGCGCAGATGAATAACGTCGCTTAAGGTCTGAACCGGCAGGTCGCCTCCCGCCAGCGCCTGTTGCTCCAGCCGTTCAAGACAGAGGTAGTTGGAGCGCCCTTTCAACAGCGCCAGCTTGCCTTTGTATTCCAGCGCCCGCGCCACGGTGGGAAGATCGCGGCTGTAGAGCTGATCCTGCAGCGCTTTCGAGCCGGTTGAAATAATCACCTTTTTGCCGGAGCGTAAAGCGGGCGCGAGGTAAGCGTAAGTTTTCCCGGTGCCGGTGCCTGCCTCCACCACTAAAGGTTCGGCGGCGCCGATAGCTTCAGTCACCGCCTGCGCCATCTGGCGCTGCGGCTCGCGGGGCTTAAAGCCCGGTATCGCTTTGGCTAACTGGCCATCTGCTGCAAAATCGTCCGTCACACTGCCCCCTGGTTAAATTGCCAGTGATTATGTCAGGGCCGACTCCCTTTCGCCAGCCGAAGAGGTGACGTCGGCGGCGGAGTATGCCAGGCTTGCGGCGAAACTTACGAAAAGGAAAAAGTCATGACGATTAAGCGAATCAATCCGGAGGCGCGCTGGTCCGACGCGGTTATCCATAATCAGACCCTTTATTACACTGGCGTGCCGGAAAACCTTGATGCCGAAGCCTATGAACAAACCGGCAATGTGCTGGCGCAGATTGATGAGGTACTAAAGGCGCAGGGCAGCGATAAAACGCAGCTGATTGACGCGACCATTTTTCTGGCTGATGGCGACGACTTCGCCGCCATGAACCGCGCCTGGGATGAATGGGTGGTGGCGGGCCATGCGCCGGTGCGCTGCACCGTGCAGGCGAAGCTGATGAACCCGGCTTATAAAGTGGAAATTAAAATTATCGCCGCCGTATAAAAAAACGCGGGTCGCCCCGCGTTATTCATCTTCTTCTTCATCCTCGAAACGGGCGACGATGCGGTCGCCCTGATGGCTGGCGCGAATTTCTTGCGCCACCTGAGCGATAGCCTGACCGCTGCTCATACCCTGGGCCATCAGCTCCTGAATACGCTCGACCGCTTTCTGCTGCTGCTCATGTGTCAGCGAAGGTAAACCTGCAAACATCGTTAACTCCTGTTACATTGCTGCCGTCAATTATTTCACGCCCCGTGCGCGGACGCCAGACGCCGTCCCGGGGCATAGCGGTGTAGATGTCGATGAAAACCCACTCCTCCCCCACTCTGCTTACGCTTCCCTGGCGCCGCGACGCGCTGCTGGACTATTTCGCCGCGCTGAGCCCTCAGCCCTGGGCGATGCTGCTGCATTCCGGCTTTGCCAGACATCCCCATAACCGGTTCGATATCCTGGTCGCCCAGCCGTTGGCGACGCTGGAAACGCGCGGCGATGAAACGGTTATTCGCCGCGCCGCCACCAGCGAAACCTCTGGGGCCGACCCGCTTACGCTGCTTCAGCGCGAGCTTGACCGTTGCGGCATTACGCCGCAGCCAGCCATGGACCTGCCGTTTCTGGGCGGCGCGCTGGGGCTGTTTGGCTACGATCTCGGGCGTCGTTTTGAGAAGCTGCCGCAACACGCGCAGGCGGACGTTCATGCGCCCGATATGGCGGTGGGGATCTACGACTGGGCGCTTATCGCCGATCATAAGCTTGAACGCCTGACGCTGGTTTGTCACGGCGACGCGCAAGCGCGGCTCGCCTGGCTTCTGGCGCAGAAACCTGAGACTGCCGCGCCGTTTCGCCTCACCAGCCGCTGGCAGGCGAATATGACGCGCGAGCAGTATGGCGAAAAATTCCGCCGCGTACAGGATTATTTGCTGAGCGGCGACTGTTATCAGGTCAACCTGGCGCAGCGTTTTCAGGCAAACTATGAAGGGGATGAGTGGCAGGCGTTTATGCGCCTTAACGAGGCCAACCGCGCCCCCTTCAGCGCCTTTTTGCGCCTGCCGCAGCACGCCATTCTGAGCCTGTCGCCCGAGCGTTTTATTTTGCTTGAGCAAAACGCGATTCAGACCCGGCCGATTAAAGGCACGCTGCCTCGCCTCGCCGACCCGCAGGAAGATGCAAAACAGGCGCAAAAGCTGGCGCGCTCGCCTAAAGATCGCGCTGAAAACCTGATGATTGTCGATCTGCTGCGCAATGACATCGGCCGCGTAGCGACGCCCGGCAGCGTACGGGTGCCCGAGCTTTTTGTCGTAGAACCTTTCCCGGCGGTACATCATCTGGTCAGCACCATTACCGCCACGCTGCCGGAAAACCTGCATGCCACCGACCTGCTGCGCGCCGCGTTTCCCGGCGGTTCTATCACCGGCGCGCCTAAAGTGCGGGCAATGGCGATAATCGAGGAGCTTGAGCCTCAGCGACGCAACGCCTGGTGCGGCAGCGTGGGCTATATCAGCTTTTGCGGCAATATGGACACCAGTATTACCATTCGCACCCTCACCGCGCAAAACGGCACGCTTTATTGCTCCGCCGGCGGCGGCATCGTGGCCGACAGCGAGGCGTCAGCGGAATATCAGGAAACTTTTGATAAAGTTAATCGTATTCTGCGCACTCTTGAGGAGGAATAATGCAGACGACGGAATTGTCACTGGACACTTTTTTATCGCGTTTTCAACTGCTGCGCCCGCAGGTGAATAAGGCCTCGCTTAATCAGCGCCAGGCGGCGGTTCTGGTGCCGATAGTGCGCCGCCCCGAGCCAGGGTTGCTGCTGACCCAGCGCTCAGCGCAACTTCGCAAGCACGCAGGCCAAGTCGCCTTTCCCGGCGGCGCCGTGGATGACACTGACGCCTCTTTAATCGCCGCCGCATTGCGGGAAGCGCAGGAAGAGGTCGCTATTCCTCCCGAAGCCGTAGACGTTATCGGCGTACTGCCGCCGGTAGACAGCGTAACCGGTTTTCAGGTTACGCCAGTCGTGGGCATCATTCCGCCCAATCTGCATTATCACGCAAGCCAGGATGAAGTGGCGGCGGTGTTTGAAATGCCGCTTGCCGAAGCGCTGCGGCTGGGGCGCTATCATCCGCTCGATATCCATCGCCGGGGCAACAGCCACCGCGTCTGGCTCTCCTGGTATCAGCATTATTTTGTCTGGGGAATGACCGCAGGCATTATTCGTGAGCTGGCTCTCCAGATAGGCTTTAAACCCTGACTCGTATTGTGTGTAAAAAATTGCGATCCACAGCACTTTATTAGGTTGATTGGCGTTAGCCATTAGTATAATTCATGTGAATAGTTAACAGCGCAGAACAATAACCTCTTACACTATGCGCAGTTTTCACATCGTCATTGATATCACAATGACCCTGTCAGGAGTTAAAGCGTGATTAGTATATTCGACATGTTTAAGGTGGGCATTGGTCCCTCCTCTTCCCATACCGTAGGGCCGATGAAGGCCGGGAAGCAGTTCGTCGATGATCTGGTCGAAAAAGGATTACTCGAAGACGTCACCCGCGTTGCGGTGGATGTTTACGGTTCACTGTCGCTGACCGGCAAAGGACACCATACCGATATCGCCATTATTATGGGCCTCGCGGGCAACGAGCCGGCGACGGTGGATATCGACGCCATTCCCGCATTTATCCGCGACGTAGAAGCGCGCGGCCGCCTGCTGCTGGCGCTGGGACGTCATGAAGTGGATTTTCCGAAAGACAACGGCATGCGTTTTCACAGCGATAACCTTTCGCTGCACGAAAACGGCATGCAGATCCACGCTTTTAAGGGCGAAACGCTGCTTTACAGCAAAACGTACTACTCCATCGGCGGCGGTTTTATCGTTGACGAAGAGAATTTTGGTAAAGACGCCGCCAGCGAAGTGACCGTGCCGTATGCGTTTGATTCCGCAAAAGCGCTGCTGGCGCACTGCCGGGAAACCGGCCTTTCTCTCTCTGGTCTGGTGATGCAGAACGAACTGGCGCTGCACAGCAAGAAAGAGATTGAAGAGTACTTTGCGAACGTCTGGCAGACCATGCGCGCCTGTATCGATCGCGGGATGAATACCGAAGGCGTATTGCCAGGCCCTCTGCGCGTACCGCGTCGCGCCTCCGCGCTGCGCCGTATGCTGGTCTCCAGCGATAAGCTTTCTAACGACCCGATGATCGTCGTTGACTGGGTGAACATGTTCGCGCTGGCGGTGAACGAAGAAAACGCGGCGGGCGGTCGCGTGGTGACTGCGCCGACCAACGGCGCATGCGGCATCGTCCCGGCGGTGCTGGCGTATTACGATCACTTTATCGAATCGGTTAGCCCCGATATCTACATCCGCTATTTCCTGGCGGCGGGCGCTATCGGCGCGCTTTATAAAATGAACGCGTCTATTTCAGGCGCGGAAGTGGGCTGCCAGGGTGAAGTGGGCGTCGCCTGCTCAATGGCGGCGGCGGGTCTCGCCGAGCTGCTGGGCGCAAGCCCTGAACAGGTGTGCGTAGCGGCGGAGATAGGCATGGAGCATAACCTGGGCCTGACCTGCGACCCGGTTGCCGGCCAGGTGCAGGTGCCGTGCATCGAGCGTAACGCCATTGCCTCCGTGAAGGCGATTAACGCCGCGCGCATGGCGATGCGCCGCACCAGCGAGCCGCGCGTCTCTCTCGATAAAGTAATCGAAACCATGTACGAAACCGGCAAAGACATGAACGCGAAATACCGCGAAACTTCGCGTGGCGGTTTAGCCATTAAAGTCCAGTGCGACTAATCAATCGAAGCGCCGCTCCCGCGGCGCTTTTTCTTTCTCTGCCAGCAAATCCTTCTGCACGAACCCCGCTACACTTGCTATGTTATTACTCACCTTTCGCCAGTAGCTTTAAGGGTTAATCAGGGATGCTCACTGCGCAGCGCATAGTCAAAACCTATCGCCGAAAAAGAATTATTGTCTGTCTCGCACTGGCAATTGCAACGCTGCTGTTAACCACAGGCGTGCGTTACCTTACCGAACGTAACCGTAACGACCAGCGCGTTACGCTGTTTACTGCCCGTGCGGTGGCGACCGTCGAGAGCCTGCTCGAACCGCTGGCCGCCGCACGCAGCGCGTTGTTCCCGCTGGTCGGTCAGCCTTGTGAAAACGTCGAAGGTCCACTACGCGTGGAAACCGCGCGATTGCAAACGTTGCGCGCCATTGTGCTGGTTAAGGACGGTGTTGTTTATTGCTCCAGCATCTTCGGCAGCCGTAACGAAATGCTGCGGCAGCTGCAACCGAAGCTGCCCTCTCCCTACCCGCAAATGCTGCTGACGCGCGACAACTCTTTGCTGAAAGGCAGTTCTGTATTGATTATCTGGACGCCGACATCGCCAGACGGCCAGGATGGCATTCTTCAGGCGCTGAATATCGAGCTGCTAGCCAGACTGATGCTCGAGCCCGCCCGCCCCTGGGTTGACCACGTGGTGCTGAACGTAGGCGATGTGCATCTGGAATATGGTAAAGGCGTGGTGCAAAGCCTGCCGGGCGAGCCGGGGCTTGAAACGCGGGAAGGCGTTTCCGGACGCTTTCCTTTTTCGGTCACGGTTATTGGCCCGCCTGGCGATCGTCTCGCGCTGAAGGCGCTGCCGGGTCAACTGCCGCTGGCGCTGATTTTAAGCCTGTTGATCGGCTATATCGCCTGGCTTGCCACCGCGGGCAGAATGAGCTTTTCCCATGAAATCAACCTTGGGCTCGCCGCCCGGGAATTTGAAATATATTGCCAGCCGTTGGTCAATGCGCGTAATCAGCAGTGCACCGGCGTTGAAATTCTGCTGCGCTGGAACAATCCGCGCCAGGGCTTTATCTCTCCGGATGTGTTTATTCCGCTGGCCGAACAGCAAAACCTTATCGCGCCGCTGACGCGCTATGTGCTGGCGGAAACGGCGAGTCAACTGCATCATTTTCCCGTTTCGCCGCACTTCCATATTGGCATTAACGTGGCGGCGAGCCATTTCCACCGCGGAAAAATCGTAGAGGATTTACAGCAATTCTGGTTTGCGCGTCAGCCTTCGCAGCCGCTTTTCCTTGAGCTTACCGAGCGGGACGCCCTGCCGGATGTGGACCACCGTGTCGTGCGGGATCTGCACCAACTGGGCGTTAAGCTGGCAATTGATGATTTCGGCACCGGGCAAAGCTCCCTTGCTTACCTTGAGATGCTCCACCCCGACGTGCTGAAGATAGATAAAACCTTTACGGCTGCGATTGGCACAGACGCTGTGAATTCAACCGTCACCGATATCATTATCGCGCTGGGAAACCGGCTGCATATCGACCTGGTGGCTGAAGGGGTGGAAACGGCGGAACAGGCCGCCTATCTGCGCCGTCGGGGCGTTACGGCGCTGCAGGGTTACCTGTACGCCAGACCGATGCCGCTGCATGCCTTCCCGGCCTGGCTTGAGACTCATCCTGACGCTGAGAATAAAAAAAACGGCGCCGCTTTGGGGGCGGCGCCGTTGCGTTAGTTCGCGTTACTCTTCTTCATCGTGGTGCGGCGTCTCTTTCACTACCCGCACCATGTCCACGCGGTATTTGTTTGCTTCAACGATGGTGATGCGTAAAGGCGCCACTTCCAGTTCATCGCCCGGACGCGGGATCTGGCCGTTTACCGCGATCACCAAACCGGCGACTGTCGCGATATCTTCTTCGTCATTCACCAGCGTGTTGATTTCAAGGTGCTGCTGCAGTGCATGCAGGTCCGTGCTGCCTTTCACCAGCCAACCGTCATCGCCGTCGCGCGTGATTTCCGGCGTTTCGTCAGCATCCGGGAATTCACCGGCAATCGCCTCCAGCACATCCAGCGGCGTAACCAGCCCCTGAACAACGCCAAACTCGTTGTTAACGATAACGAAGCTGCCGCGGGCGCGACGCAGCACGCCAAGGAGGTTGATAGGATCCAGCGTTTCAGGCACGACGATAGCTGGCGTGGCCGACGCGATAGCGGCGACGTCGACGCCCTCTTCCAGCGCAACCAGTAACTCCTTAGCGCGAACCACGCCAATCAGCTCATCAAGCTCGCCACGGCAAACCGGGAACAGGCTGTGCGGAGAAGAGAGCAGCTGTTCGCGAATTTCATCCACGCTGCGATCGGCATCCACCCAGCTAATTTCACCGCGCGGTGTCATGATGCTGCGCAGGGAGCGAGAAGCCAGCGTCAATACGCCGTTTATCATGTAGCGTTCTTCTTCAGCAAAGGCTTCGTCATGCACCGGCACTACCGCATTCGTATTCTCCGCCTGCGGCTGGGCGCTCTTCTGGCGGCGGTTGCCCATCAGGCGCAGAATGGCTTCTGCGGTGCGGGCGCGCAGCGGTAGACGAGACTGGTGCTTGATAAAGTTACGACGGGCGATCTGGTTAAAGAGCTCGATAATAATAGAGAAGCCGATAGCCGCGTAGAGGTATCCCTTCGGAATATGGAAACCAAACCCTTCCGCTACCAGACTCAGACCAATCATGAGCAGGAAGCTCAGACAGAGCACCACGACCGTCGGGTGCTGGTTCACAAAGTTAGTCAGCGGTTTCGACGCGAGCAGCATCACGCCCATCGCAATAACCACAGCCGCCATCATCACCGGCAGATGGTTAACCATGCCGACAGCGGTAATCACCGCATCCAGAGAGAAGACCGCGTCCAGCACCACAATTTGCAGCACGACGACCCAGAAGCTCGCGTAGCCTTTGCCATGCGTATCGTCATGCTGGCGGTTCTCCAGCCTTTCATGCAGCTCGGTGGTCGCTTTAAACAGCAGGAAAATACCCCCGAGCAGCATGATCAAATCACGCCCCGAGAAAGTGAAATCCCAGACGGTGAACAGCGGACGGGTGAGCGTTACCATCCACGAAATCAGCGACAACAGGCCCAGACGCATAACCAGAGCCAGCGAAAGCCCGATAAGACGCGCTTTGTCTCGCTGCTTTGGCGGCAGTTTATCCGCAAGGATGGCGATAAAAACGAGGTTGTCGATGCCCAGAACGATTTCCAGCACAACCAGCGTTAATAAGCCCGCCCAGATAGAAGGGTCCATTAAGAATTCCATGCGTTGCTCCTGCTAAAGGAATGACTAAACGGCACCCCAAAATATGTGGGCGCTAAAAGGGAATAAACAGAGGATAAATACGGAGAAACGCCAGGCTGGCGCAAGGCCGCGACGGGCCAAAAGGTGTTACGGCGTCGGTGACGGTCCATAGGGTGGGCTACTGCCCGCTACTCCTTAAGATTAAACAGAAAGCTACATTAACAAAGCCATTACGGCTTTGGCAAAGATTTACCAGAATTTGCAATTTTCCTGACACTTCTTTCGCCCATATTTTAGCGCATCGTGCGCGAGTGTGAGACATGCCTCAATAACAGAGCTTCGTCACATAAAATATTTTTTCACTGTCTAAAATAATTCGCGTAACAGATTCTTTTTATTAACAAACCCCTTTTTTTGCATTGGTTCGGTACGCCGAAACTCGTTCTTGATGCGCCCTGAACGGCGCGTTCGGACTCACAAAGGAGGTAGCAAGTGACTATTGCTATTGTCATAGGCACGCACGGTTGGGCTGCGGAACAACTGCTGAAAACCGCCGAAATGCTGTTAGGCGAGCAGGAAAACGTAGGCTGGATTGATTTTGTTCCCGGCGAAAATGCCGAAACGCTGATTGAGAAATATAACGCCCAGCTGGAAAAGCTGGATACCGCAAGTGGTGTGCTGTTTCTCGTCGATACCTGGGGCGGCAGCCCTTTCAACGCCGCCAGCCGTATTGTCGTCGATAAAGAGCATCATGAAGTTGTCGCTGGGGTCAACATCCCCATGCTGGTTGAAACCCTGATGGCCCGTGATGACAACCCCACGTTTGATGAGCTGGTGGCGCTGGCGGTGGAGACGGGTCGCGAAGGCGTGAAGGCGCTGAAAGCGAAACCGGCGGAAAAGGCGGCTCCCGCGACGGTGGCGGCTCCCGCTCAGAAAACCACCGCGCCAGCCAAACCGATGGGTCCGAACGATTATATGGTCATCGGCCTTGCCCGTATCGATGACCGTTTGATTCACGGTCAGGTGGCGACGCGCTGGACCAAAGAGACCAACGTTACGCGCATTATTGTGGTCAGCGATGAAGTAGCCGCTGATACGGTGCGTAAGACGTTGTTGACGCAAGTCGCCCCGCCGGGGGTAACCGCGCATGTGGTGGACGTGGCGAAAATGATCCGCGTTTATAACAACCCTAAATATGCGCGCGAGCGCGTCATGCTGCTCTTCACTAACCCGACCGACGTGGAGCGTGTGGTCGAAGGCGGCATTAAGATCACCTCAGTTAACATCGGCGGCATGGCCTATCGCCAGGGCAAAACCCAGGTTAACAATGCCGTATCGGTGGATGAAAAAGATATTGAGGCCTTCCGGAAACTCAACGAACGCGGCATTGAGCTGGAAGTTCGTAAAGTCTCTAACGATCCCAAACTGAAAATGATGGATTTGATCAGCAAAGTAGCGCGCTGACGGCGGCGCCTTGCTGAAGGCGTTTTTTACTCAGTTCACCTCTAAGTAGTTAATGGCATAGGAGAAGTACAATGGAGATTACCACTCTTCAGATTGTGCTAGTGTTCATCGTCGCCTGTATTGCCGGTATGGAATCGGTGCTGGATGAATTTCAGTTTCACCGTCCCCTGGTAGCCTGTACGTTAGTCGGCGCCGTGCTGGGCGATATGAAAACCGGCATCATCATCGGCGGTACGCTGGAAATGATTGCTTTGGGCTGGATGAACATCGGCGCCGCCGTCGCGCCCGATGCGGCGCTGGCGTCGATTATTTCCGCGATCCTGGTTATTGCGGGCCATCAGAGCATTGGCGCAGGTATCGCCCTTGCTATTCCGCTCGCAGCGGCAGGTCAGGTGCTGACGATTATCGTGCGTACGATTACCGTGGGCTTCCAGCACGCGGCAGACAGTGCGGCGGAGAAAGGCAATCTTACGGCGCTTTCCTGGATCCACGTCTCGTCCCTTTTCTTACAGGCGATGCGCATCGCTATCCCGGCGGTTATTGTGGCGATTTCTGTCGGCACCAGTGAAGTGCAGAACATGCTAAACGCTATTCCGGAAGTGGTAACTGGCGGTCTTAATATCGCGGGCGGCATGATCGTCGTCGTCGGTTATGCGATGGTCATTAATATGATGCGCGCAGGCTACCTGATGCCGTTCTTCTATCTCGGCTTTGTGACTGCAGCCTTTACTAACTTTAACCTGGTGGCGCTGGGCGTTATCGGCGCGGTAATGGCGGTGCTTTATATTCAGCTGAGCCCGAAATACAACCGTTCCGCAGCGGCCCCTGCGCAGGCTGCCGGTGCTAACGATCTTGATAACGAACTGGATTAACAGGTGAGCGAAATGGTTGATATGACAAAAACAACAGGCGAGAAAAAACTCACTCCTGGCGATGTTCGCAGCGTATTCCTTCGCTCTAACCTCTTCCAGGGTTCATGGAACTTCGAACGCATGCAGGCGCTCGGCTTCTGTTTCTCCATGGTGCCGGTCATCAGACGGCTCTATCCGGAAAACAACGAAGCGCGACGTCAGGCTATCAAACGCCATCTGGAGTTTTTTAACACGCATCCTTACGTCGCCGCTCCTGTGCTTGGCGTGACGCTCGCTATGGAAGAGCAGCGCGCCAACGGCGCCGAAATTGACGATGGCGCCATTAACGGGATCAAAGTAGGTTTGATGGGACCGCTCGCAGGCGTCGGCGACCCGATTTTCTGGGGAACCGTGCGTCCGGTATTCGCAGCGCTCGGCGCAGGCATTGCAATGAGCGGCAGCCTGCTTGGGCCGTTGCTGTTTTTTGTGTTCTTTAACCTTATCCGCCTTGCCACCCGCTATTACGGCGTGGCCTATGGCTACCGCAAAGGGGTGGATATTGTTAAAGATATGGGCGGCGGCTTTCTGCAAAAGTTGACGGAAGGGGCATCAATACTCGGTCTGTTTGTTATGGGGGCGCTGGTTAACAAGTGGACCCACGTCAACATTCCGCTGGTTGTCTCGCGCATCACTGACCAGACGGGCGCTGAAAAAGTCACGACGGTGCAGACTATCCTCGACCAGTTGATGCCGGGCCTGGTACCGCTGCTGCTGACCTTCGCCTGTATGTGGCTGCTGCGCAGAAAAGTTAACCCGCTGTGGATTATCGTGGGCTTCTTTGTTATCGGCATCGCCGGCTACGCGGTTGGTTTGCTGGGTCAATAATTAGTATTTATGCTGCCGGGGGCTTGTTGCTCCCGGCTTTTTTTTGATGGAGAAAGTATGACGCTTACGGATGGAGTTTTACTGCTGTGCATCCTCCTCCTGCTTGGCTGGGCTATTTATGATGAATGGATAATGGATAAACGCTACGGCAAGACGTTGCTGGCGGTCCCTTTGTTGAGGCGTGGCCGTGTCGACAGCCTGATTTTTGTCGGTCTGACGGCCATTCTTATCTATCAAAATGTTACGCAACGGGGGACGACGCTGACGCTCTGGTTATTGTGCGCGCTGGCGCTGGTCGTTATTTATCTTTTCTGGATCCGCATTCCCAAAATCCGCTTTAAAGCGCAGGGCTTTTTCTTTGCCGGCGCCTGGATAAAATATAACCGCATTAAAGTTATGAATTTATCCGAAGACGGCGTACTGGTAATGGAATTAGAACAACGCCGGTTACTTATCCGTGTGAGAAATATAGACGACCTGGAGAGGATCTCTCATTTTCTCTTGAAAAGTCAATAGGATGAATATATAGCAACGGCTATCTTCGGCGTTTAAAAAATAAACTGCGATATAGCCATTGCTATATTGCTGCCCGCTTTAATTAATCCACATTGCGTAACAGTACATTCACAATGAGATAAATGAAACGCGTTATCGCTAATGAATTAAAATAATAATCTCGTTTGTTGTCTCGCAACGCTTAATTATGTTAAGGTTGCGGCCGTCGTTGGGGAGTAGCCGATTTCTGTAAAAGGAAATGTACGCGTCAACATACTCGTTGAAAAACGTGGCGCGTACGGACTGACAGCCCGTCAGTCAGGCGAGACCATAGGCACGCTAACTGCTGTTTACTGGGGGCAGTGCGCGTGTATATGGAAAACCCCGGTCAGGACGTTGTGATGAATCTTTCCGCCACCCTACTTCTCGCCTTCGGCATGTCGATGGATGCGTTCGCTGCCTCCATTGGTAAAGGCGCTACGCTGCACAAACCCCGTTTTACTGAAGCGCTACGCACAGGTCTTATTTTTGGCGTTATAGAAGCGATCACCCCGCTGGTCGGTTGGACGCTTGGACAAGTCGCTACGCATTTCGTGATGGAATGGAACCACTGGGTTGCCTTTGTCCTGCTTGTCTTCCTCGGCGCGCGAATGATTATCGAAGGGGTACGCGGCTGTGGAGAAGATGACATGGCGCCGCTGCGTCGCCATAGCTTCTGGCTACTTGTCACCACGGCATTCGCCACCAGCCTCGATGCCATGGCGGTGGGCGTAGGTCTCGCTTTCCTGCAGGTCAATATTCTCTATACTGCGCTCGCTATTGGCTGCGCCACGCTCATTATGTCTACGCTCGGCATGATGGTCGGCCGTTTTATCGGCCCGCTGCTTGGCAAACGGGCCGAAATTTTAGGCGGACTGGTGTTGATTGGCATCGGATGCCAGATCCTCTGGAGCCACTTCGCCGGTTAAGCCTCACGAACCCAGACGCGCAGACAAAAATCGGTTTCACAATGAAAGATGTCCTGCCGACGCAGCTGCTCCCCTACTTCCGGACGCGCGCGCCAGGCAAATGGCGTCATCTGTAATAGCGCGGCGGCCTCGTTGCCCGTAAGCGCCATCGGATAGCTCAGTTCGCTCTGCTGAAGGCGACGAAAACCCGGCAGCGTTTCGTTATCCGTCTCGTGCAGCAGCACATTCTCATAAATCAATCCCTTGAGCTGAACCAGATGCCGCGGTCCGGGCGCCACGGTTATCACCACTCCGCCTGTCTTAACGACCCGCGCCAGTTCCCCGGCGTTGCAGGGCGCGTAAATACGAATAACCGCATCCAGAGAGGCATCGGCAAAAGGCAAACGATGGCTGGAGGCAACGCAGAACTGCGCCTGCGGATAGCGTTTCGCCGCAAAGCGGATGGCCGTTTTGGAGACATCAAGGCCAAATGCCTGCGCTCCTCTGGCGGCGGCGATGTCCGCAAACCTGGCTGTGTAGTACCCTTCCCCACAGCCGATATCCAGCACCGCTTCGGCCTGCTCCGGCAGTGCTTTGCTCAGCGCCTCGCCGACCGCCTGGCGCAGCGCGTCATAATGGCCAGCCTCCAGAAAAGCGCGTCGCGCCAGCATCATTTCCGCGCTATCGCCTGGATCTTTGGACCGCTTATGCTGAACTGGCAGCAGGTTGACATACCCTTCTTTCGCCTTGTCGAACTGATGCCCGTGCGGGCAACGATAGCTTTTCGCTTCCGCCTTCAACGGGGCGTGACAAAGCGGGCAAATAAAAGACATAACGACTCCGGCGCAACTGAAAGGCCGAAAGTGTAGCGCGATTTAGTAGGTGGGGAAACGCTGGATAAACAGCGGCAGGAAAACAAAAGCCCCGCAAAAGCGAGGCTTTAGACTCTGACTTGTGCGCGCCAAGCAACACAAGGTCAGCGCTTATGCGATCAGATAGCAGTTACGTTAACTGCTGCCGGACCTTTCTGGCCGTCCTGAATTTCGAACTCAACGTTCTGACCTTCAGCCAGGGTTTTGAAGCCGTTACCCTGGATTGCAGAGAAATGTACGAATACATCTTTGCTGCCGTCTGCCGGGGTAATGAAACCAAAACCTTTAGACTCGTTGAACCACTTAACTTGACCTTTAATCTTTGCCATTTTGCAAATTCCTTAAGAGTATTTTCATCGCCCGCAGGCATTACTGAGATAAAACTGAGACATTACTGCATGAGGCACTAAAATAAGGTTCGGCAGAGAAGCGGTATTCAACGACAACGTGTTTACTCAGGACTTCTTTACTGAAAATGCCACACATAAACAGAACTGTACCTCGTTTGACCCACAAGTTGTTATCACATACAACGTAAATAATGGCAAGCCATTTTTAAACGTGTCTCGATCTAACGCACATATTCAGAGTTAGCTAACAAAGCGTCTGGTTGAGGCGCCAGTTATCGTAGCTAACACTCTGCCGCTTAACGTTTTTCGTTTCGCTGCGAGTTATGCCCGTTGAGGACTTTTTTACCATAGCTCAATAGCTTCGGTTCGTCCAGACGACTAAGAACATTCTTAAACGCAAAAAAGCATATGGTTATAATTTTTATCTTTTCTTTAATAAAAAATACTGATACCCGTTATTACCTGCAAGGCTGATTAGGTATCCAGCGGCAGATTAAGGTGTACAAAGGAATAAGGGTTGTACAATTTTAATAATATAGTGCACCAAAATAATGACGATTTAATGACGCTGCATCAAAACGAGGCGGCTTCGCGCTTCGAATATAAGTTATATCGCCAGTAAAGCATGAATTTATTATGCGTGAGCGCCTGTTTAATAATTAAAGCTTATTGCCAGGCAAGGATAAATATTGACCGATTTTAAGAGGGGAAAACGTTTCGCTCTTTTCTTGCTGCTTTTCCAGCTCAGCCAGCAACTCTCGCGGCGGCGCGTCAAGCGACTCATCGGTAAGTTCAAATACCCCCCAGTGAATAGGAACGCTCAGCGGGCGGCCTAACTGCTGCCACAGGCGCACCGCATTTTCAGGGTCCATATGGTGGGGCCACATAAACCAGCGTGGCGCATAAGCGCCGATAGGAATAGCCGCGGCATCCAACGGGCCGAGGCGCTCAGGAATTTGCAACAACTCCGGCATATAGCCCGTATCGCCGCTAAACCAAAAGCGCAGCGCGCTGCTTTGCGCAACCCAGCCGCACCACAAGGTGCGATCCCTATCCCATAATGTTCGCATGCTCCAGTGCTGTGCGGGCACACAGGTTACCGTCAGCCCTTGCCAGCTAACACTTTGCCACCAGTCCAGCTCCGTCACTTTTTTTATGCCGAGGCGGGCGAACCAGCGCCCCAGCCCCAACGGCACAAAAAACTGGACCTGCGGAAACCGCCGGTGAAGCTGACGCACCGTGGCGCGATCGAGATGGTCGTAATGGTTATGAGAAATAAAGATGGCGTCGAGCGCGGGAAGCTCGGACGGTGTCAGCGCCAGCGGCGTTTTGCGTAATGGCCCGTAAAATGTCAGCGGCGACGCACGCCTCGAAAAAACCGGATCGGTAAGAATGTAGAGCCCGTTAATGCGCAGTAATAAAGAGGCATGGCCAAGCCACCACATCCCATCCTCTTCTCCCCTGATTTCCGCTCTTTGCCACCACTGTTGCAGGAACGCGTCATAACCGCCCTGTGGTGGATGCGGAAGCCCCTGGGCTTTCCGCTCTTTCTGCCAGCGCTCGACGTCGCCCGGCTGATGACCGACAGGCGAAAGGTTACGAAAACCTTCAGGCGAGTGATGAGGTTGGGCAGGATTAAACCAGGGATTGCGCCAGGCCATAGCTTCTCCGCCAGAGTAGGTTTAACGCTCGGCCACCAGACGGACAAAATCATCAGCGGGCGGCTGTGGTTTTTCCGCAGATTCCGCCGCCGCGGCATCCGGCTCGTTGGCTTCACAAAGACGCCGCAGCAGGGCGTTTTGCCGTTTTTGCTGATCGAGCAGCGCTTCGAGCAGTTCAATTTGCTCATTGGCTCTGACGCTTGCCCGGTTCACAAAGAACCAGACTATCAGCCCTACAAGCGTAACCAGCAGAGAAAGAGCAAGCGCAGCGATATTCAATGCGCCGGAGTTCATTAATTCGTTCATGTTGCTACCTCAGAAAGACGGGCCATTCTACCACTGCCCGCAGCCAAGGAAATCATTTCCGAAAAAAATGCGCTTACCAGGGAATAAACTTGTTAATCGTGCAAATACCGCTGAAAAACTGAACATCCTGATCGCACATTACATTCAACATCTGCGTCCATAGCAATAAACAGGCCACCAGCACGGCCAGCAAAATAGCCCACCTGAATTTTTTCACTACCCTCTCCGCTTTTGTGCATTACCAGGGCAGCTTACCCCATGCACCTTAAACCAAAGGTCACTGTATCCTTAAGTGGTTAATTTAGGAATCATCGACTTGTTACGCAACGTAAAGAGCTGCAGGCTCAATAAAAAACAACGATATAAGGAGAAAAGGATGCGGACAATAGTAAGACTTGCTGGCCTCCTGGCGTTGGCCTGGCTGGCTCTTTTGTTCAGCGGATATGGGGTAATCATTTCCAGTACAGAAAACGCAGCGGGTATGGGACTGGAGTGTCGCTATCTGACTGCCCGCGATGTCGTGACCCGGCAGTTTATTCATACCGACAGCGGCTTAATCGGCGTGACCGCCTGCCCGCTGCTGCATAAAGTGGAAAAAGTGGTGGATTAAAAAAATAAGCCGCAGACAGGCTGCGGCTTGTTTCTCAGAACGGATAGCTATTGTAGCCCATTTGCTCAGAGATTTTGCGGGCGGCGTTATGCAGGATTTCTACATACTCGTGCAGACGCTCTTCAGAAAAACGCAGCGTCGGGAAGGAGATGCTGAGACCTGCGATGACCACGCCAAAGCGGTCGAATACCGGTACGGCAATGCAGCGCAGCCCTTCTTCCTGCTCTTCATTATCTTCGCCATACCCCTGCTCACGCACTTTATCCAGCACAGTCAGCAGCTCATCGGTACTGGTGATAGTGCGGGCCGTGCTGCGGGTGTATTCGACGCCGGAGAGGATCTGCTTTACCTCATCCCGGTCGCGCCAGGCGAGCAACACTTTACCAATCGCCGTGCTGTAAAGCGGGTTACGGCGGCCAATGCGCGAATACATGCGCAGGTTATACATAGAGTCGATTTTATGGATGTAAACGATGCTGTCTTCATCCAGCGCGCCCAGGTGAATCGTCTCTTTGGTAAGACGTGAAAGTTCACGCATCTGAATATCCGCGCTGCGGATAAGATCGACATTCTGTAAAGCGCGCGCGCCCAGTTCAAACAGTTTTAACGTCAGAGAATATTTTTCCGACTCGCCTTCCTGGGCAACATAACCCAACGATTTCATGGTCTGCAAAAAGCGGTAAACGGTGCTTTTTGACATCATGACGCGTTGCGACAACTCGGTGATACCAATTTCACGTTCTTCGCCCAGAGCCTGAAGAATGCCAAAGACCTTCAGAACCGAAGAGACGGAGTCCGGTTGTTTATCCAAATCTGCGATTGCCATTGATCACCTCAGATCGCATTTGTTTTATAAAAATCAGAACCGGTTTTTATTATAATTTCGCGCTACTTGTGCCGCAATGAATCTCTGCCCGTTGGTTACAAATCTGCGACATAAAACCGAAATAAAGTATGTCAAACTCCTCTTTTCCATCACTATTACAGAGACGCATCGAATTATGGTGTCAACAAAACCGCTCGCTGCGGGTAAACCGGTGGCGGAGGGGCTGCCCTTGCCACAACGCTATGGGGCGATTTTAACCATCGCTATCGGGATCATGATGGCAGTGCTTGACGGCGCTATTGCAAATGTCGCGCTGCCAACCATTGCGCAGGATTTGTATGCTTCGGCGGCCAGTAGCATCTGGATAGTCAACGCTTACCAGATAGCCATTGTCATTTCACTACTTTCGCTCTCTTTCCTCGGGGATATGATTGGCTACCGGAGGGTTTATCAGTGGGGTCTGGTAGTGTTCACGTTGACCTCGCTATTTTGCGCCCTGTCGCACAGTCTGGAGATGCTGACCTTCGCCCGCGTGTTGCAAGGTTTTGGCGGCGCGGCGCTGATGAGTGTGAACACCGCGCTGATTCGTCTTATTTATCCCGCACGACATCTGGGCCGGGGCATGGGCATCAACTCCTTTATTGTTGCAGTCTCCTCTGCGGCAGGCCCAACAATTGCTGCGGCTATCCTCTCTGTAACAAACTGGCAATGGCTATTTTTGATCAACGTTCCGCCTGGGCTCGTGGCGCTGGTGCTGGCGTTACGCTTTTTGCCGCCAAATCCGCAGAAAGCCATGCAGCAACGCTTTGATTTGCCGAGCGCCGTGATGAATGCGCTGACTTTCGGCTTGCTTATTACCGCGCTTAGCGGTTTCGCTCAGGGGCAACCGCTAAGCTGGGTGCTTGCTGAACTGGCGGCGCTGCTGGTCGTCGGCGTTGTTTTTGTACGCCGTCAGTTGCGTCTGCCCGTACCGCTATTACCCATTGATCTGCTGCGTATTCCGCTTTTTTCGCTCTCTATCGGCACCTCGGTGTGCTCTTTTTGCGCCCAAATGCTGGCAATGGTCTCGCTGCCCTTCTTTTTACAAACGGTGTTGGGGCGCTCAGAGGTGGAGACGGGATTGCTGCTGACGCCATGGCTGCTCGCCACGATGGTGATGGCGCCGCTGGCCGGGCATTTAATTGAACGAGTGCATGCGGGCCTGCTTGGCGCCGCTGGGCTTGCGATAATGGCCTGCGGGCTTTTCGCGTTGGCGCTGCTGCCGCAAAACCCAACCGATGCCGACATTATCTGGCGTATGGTGTTGTGCGGCGCGGGTTTCGGGCTTTTTCAGTCTCCTAACAACCACACGATTATCTCTTCTGCCCCCCGCCAGCGCAGCGGCGGTGCCAGCGGTATGCTGGGTACGGCGCGCCTGCTTGGGCAGAGCAGCGGCGCGGCGCTGGTGGCGCTGATGTTCAATCAGTTCGCTGGCGCGGGCACTCACGCTTCATTGCTGCTCGCAGGCGGGCTGGCGACGCTCGCCGCGATAATCAGCGGGCTTCGCGTTACTCAACCGCGCGTTGCATAAAAAAAGCGTGCCCGAGGCACGCTTTTTCATTTACAGCGGCGGCAATTCCGTCCGCTTATTTCAGATACTGTCCGCTGCGCAGCGCTTCGATGCGTTTATCTAACGGCGGGTGCGTCATGAACAACTCGCTCAGGGATTTGGACTTCCCATTAATGCAGAACGCCATCATGCTGCTGGCTTCCTGCGGCTCATAGCTGGTTTTCAGACGCTGAAGCGCGGCAATCATCTTCTCGCGGCCCACCAGTTTCGCCGAGCCCGCATCGGCGTGGAACTCGCGGTAGCGGGAGAACCACATGGTAATGATGCTTGCAAGAATACCGAACACCAGTTCCAGTACGGTTGCGACAGCAAAATAGATAAGCGGGTTGCCGTTGCTCTCTTCACCCTCGTCGCGGTTGCCGCCAAGAAAACCGGCCGCAATCTGCGCAATAATACGAGAGATAAAGATAACGAAGGTGTTTACCACGCCCTGAATCAGCGTCATGGTCACCATATCGCCGTTCGCGATGTGGCTTATCTCATGGGCAATAACCGCTTCCGCTTCGCCACGGCTCATGTTCTGCAACAGCCCGGTGCTTACCGCCACCAGCGAAGCGTCTCGCCGCGCGCCCGTCGCAAAAGCGTTGATATCGGGCGCGTGGTAGATGGCCACCTGCGGCATAGCGATGCCCGCCTGACGTGACTGTTGGGCGACGGTATCCATCAGCCAGCGTTCTGTATCATTACGCGGCTGCTCAATAACCTCTCCCCCTACCGAACGCAGCGCCATCCATTTGGACATCAGTAGCGAAACGAAGGATCCGCCGAAACCAAACAACAGCGCCATAATTAACAGCCCTTGCACGCTGCTGGACTGAATTCCTGTCAGGCTGAGCACCAGCCCGAAGACAACCATGACCGCAAGGTTGGTCAACAGGAAAAGCGCGATTCGCATCATAATTTTCTTTTTACCTCGGTTTAACAATACGCCTTATGCGGTTACACACATCGTAGGGTTCCGCGCGCCATTTTCAAGCGTAGCGCCAAAGCAAGTGCCTAAAAATACGTAACTTTACATTTTGTAGCATTTTGCTGACGGCGGTCATATAAAGGTAAAAAAACAGGCACATTTTCATGTGCCTGTTTGCGGTAGGATTATTGACTGGCTGCGGGTTTTTCCGGTGCTTTCGCCTTTTCCAGATGCGCCAGGTCAAGGGCGATATGGACGGTTTCATCCAGATACGGATCCGGCTCCTGGTAATCCTTAGGCAGGTCTTCAAGCTTTGAAAGAGGCGGTTTGCCCGCACGCTTGTAGCGATCGTTAATACGCGCCAGACGCGTCGCGTCCTCTTCCTGGTTCTCTTTCTCACGCTGGGCAAGATTGAGCGAAACCTGGTTACGCTTCTCTTTCAGCGCATTGAAACGCGCAATATCCTTAATGATGTACTGGAATTCCGGATCTTTAGCGATACGCTCATTGTGGTCTTTAAGCAGTTCCGGCCCAAACGGCGTCAGATCGCCAGACTTCACAAAGGTCGCCGCATTAATGCTATCCCATGGCAGCGCGTTATCCTCGAATTTCTCCCCGGTTTCGGTCTCTTCGTTACCGGTCGGCATCATGATATCCGGCGTCACGCCCTTACGCTGCGTGCTGCCGCCGTTGATGCGGTAGAATTTCTGGATGGTGTACTGCACGGACCCCAGCGCTGGCCATTCCGGACGCAGCATCTGATCGTAGATACGATTCAGAGAGCGATACTGCTGCACGGTGCCCTTGCCGAACGTCGGTTCGCCGACAATCAGCGCACGACCGTAATCCTGCATCGCCGCCGCAAAGATTTCCGAAGCGGAAGCGCTGAAGCGGTCGACCATCACCACCAGCGGGCCTTTGTAATAAACCACACCGTCGTTGTCGCTATCTTCACGCACCTTGCCGTTGTTATCACGCACCTGCACAACCGGGCCGCCGGGTATAAACAGGCCGGAGAGCGAAACCGCTTCGGTCAACGCGCCGCCGCCGTTAGAGCGCAGGTCGATAATCACGCCGCTGACGTTCTGCTTCTCAAGCTTCTGCAGTTGCACTTTAACGTCATCGGTCAGACCGACATAGAAGCCAGGAATATCCAGTACGCCGATTTTCTCTTTGCCGACCGTTTTCACCGTCATTTTAACCGCGCGGTCTTCAAGACGAATACGCTCACGCGTAAGCGTAATGATTCGGGTCTTGGTGCCTTTACCCGCCGGCAGGATCTCCAGGCGCACTTTGCTGCCCTTAGGCCCTTTAATAAGCGCAACGACATCATCAAGACGCCAGCCGATCACATCCTGCATCTGCTGACCCACCTGCCCAACGCCTACGATACGGTCGCCAACGCTGATAGCCTTGCTTTTCGCCGCCGGGCCGCCCGCAACCATGGAATTGATTACGGTGTAATCTTCATCCATTTGCAACACGGCGCCGATCCCCTCCAGAGAGAGGCTCATTTCGGTGTTGAATTGCTCAGTATTACGCGGAGAAAGGTAGTTGGTATGCGGATCTATCTCATGAGCGAAGGCCGTCATCGCCAGGGAGAAGACATCTTCGCTGTTGGTTTGCGCCAGTCGACGAATGGCGAACTTGTAACGCTTGGTCAGCGTTTCGCGAATTTCTTTATCGCTTTTACCGGTGAGCTTCAGGCTCAGCTCGTCGAATTTGACTTTGCTGTCCCAGAGCTGGTTTAACGCTTCTTCGCTTTTCGGCCACGGCGCTTTGCTGCGGTCTACTTCAAAGGTGTCGTTACCGGTGAAATCCATCGGTCGTTCCAGCACCTTTAACGCGTACTGGTAACGTTCAAAACGGCGCTTCTGCGCGAGGTTATAGAGATCGTAGAAAACCTCCAGTTTCCCGGTGCGCAGCTCATCGCCGATTTCATTTTTCTTTTTTGAAAACTGTTCGACGTCGCTCGCCAGCAGAACGTTGTGGCTATAGTCCAGCAGGTTCAGATAGCGGTCGAAAATTTTTGCCGAAAAGGCGTTATCGAGGTCGAACTGGCGGTAATGAGAGCGGGTAAAACGGGAAGTAACGCGCTCGCTCACCGTTGCGTGCTGAGGCTCTTCTTTTAAAACTGGAATCTGGTCAGCACGAGTAATGTCGTCCACAGCCAGCGCCTGGCCTGCCATAAGCAGCAGGCCAGCGACGGCGGTGAGCTTAAAAAAAGTGTTCATGCCCTGGTTGACCTCCGTTTCAGAACAGTAAGTGTTCTGCGCGTACAATCATCGACATACCAGAAGTCAGCTGTACACGGACGCCATCTTTGGTGATTTCCTGCACGGTGGCATCCATCGCGTTATTGCCCGCCTTCACTTTGATAGCCTGCCCGACGGAGAGCGCAGAAATATCGGAAACGGGAGTATGGCGTTCTTCACGCGGCGCGCGCGGCGCTTTGTCCGCCGGTTTAGCCGCGCGAGGTTTGCGCTCGGCGTTCTCTTTACGACGAGGCGCAGGGCGCGGTTTACGCTCACGGCGCGGCGTCTCTTCGCCTTCGCCCGCGGCGGCAGCGGCTTCACGCTTTTTGGCCTGCTGTTCGGCGCGCTGGGCCTGAACGCGCGCCTTCGCTTCTTCAAGCTGCTGACGCGCATGCTCGACATGCTGTTCGTCCAGCTCGCCGCACGGGTTGCCATCAAGATCCACGCGAGTCGCGCCCGCCTTGATGCCGTGCAGATAGCGCCAGCTTGAAGTGTAAAGACGTAATGCGGAACGAAGCTGCGTTTTGCTGAGGTTCATCTCGCCCTCAACGCGCGCGACCAAATCCTGAAAGATACCAATCTTCAGAGGACGCGCTTCACCTTCGGCGCTGAAGCACTGAGGAAAACGCTCAGCCAGAAAGGCGATAACTTCTTTACTGCTATTCAACTTAGGTTGATTTTCCATGAAATTTCCTGATTACAACGGATGTTGCCAACAAGCCGCAGGCATGAACAGGCGTCATTATAATGACGCCATCGCTAAATGCCACGTTATCCGTTGTTTATCATGCGAACGTCGCAAAGAATTTTTTAAAATCGGTGCTGGCGATGACCTTCTCAAGGTGTCCTGCCAGCTCCCGCAACCCTTGCTCATCGTCAGCATCGAAGCGGTTAAAGAGGGTACTGTCGATATCAAGCACGCCGATAGTCTGGTTCTCAATCCGCAGCGGCAGGACGATTTCCGCGTTGCTTGCGGCATCGCAGGCGATATGGCCGTCGAAAGCGTGCACATCGTCAACGCGCTGCACTTCGCCAGTGGCGACTGCCGTCCCGCAGACGCCGCGGCCTACCGGAATGCGCACGCAGGCGATTTTGCCCTGAAAGGGACCGAGCACCAGCGTATCGCCTTCCAGCAGATAGAAACCTGCCCAGTTAACGCCTTCGAGGCGTTCGAAAAGCAGCGCGCTGGTGTTCGCGAGCGTTGCCAGGAAACTGGTTTCCCCTGCCATCAGTGCCTGAAAATCGCGGTTCAAATCCGCATAAAAGTCTGTTTTGTTCATTGTTTGTTCACTTAGTGTCTAACTTAATTGCTGGCTTATTAAAATAAGCATTAAATGCGTTCATGCTCAAGATGAATCATTTCATGCGTTAATATATAGAAACCTGATAAAAAGAATTGACCTGGATGGCTCTTAAATCTACCGCGGCGCCAGCTCGCAAAAAATTAAAGGTTCACGCCATCGGCGAACCGTTGCCTTACGAACACTATCAACGTTGCCCGCAATGCGACATGCTTTTTTTGTTGCCGGTAGTGTCATCCCGTCAGACGGCGCACTGTCCGCGCTGCGACGCGAAGATCCGTGACGGACGCGACTGGTCGCTGACTCGCCTGGCGGCGATGGCTACCACCATGCTGTTGTTGATGCCGTTCGCCTGGGGCGAGCCACTGCTGCGCCTCTATCTGCTCGGCACGCGCATCGACGCTAACCTGATGCAAGGCATCTGGCAGATGGCGCGCCAGGGCGATACGCTCACCGCGGCGATGGTGCTGTTCTGCGCCGTAGGCGCGCCCGCGACCCTTGTCGCCTCTATCGCCTGGCTCTGGTTCGGTAATATTCTCGGCATGAATTTGCGCCCGGTGTTGCTGATGCTCGACAGGCTCAAAGAGTGGGTGATGCTGGATATTTATCTGGTGGGGATAGGCGTCGCCTCAATCAAGGTGCGCGATTACGCCTGGCTTGAACCCAGCATCGGTCTGCTCGCCTTCGTGGCGCTGGTTATCTTAAGCGTGATGACGATAATTCATCTCAACGTCGAGCAACTCTGGGAGCGTTTTTATCCCCAGCGGCCCACCACTCGCCTGCAGGAAAATATCCGCGTCTGCCTGGGCTGTCATTACACCGGCGTGCCGGACCGGCGAGGCCGTTGCCCGCGCTGCCATATCCCCCTGCGCGCGCGTCGTCGGCACAGCATTCAAAAAAGCTGGGCTGCGCTTATCGCCGCGCTGGTGCTGTTATTGCCTGCCAATTTGCTGCCAATCTCAGTGATTTACATTAACGGCGGACGGCAGGAAGACACCATTATGTCGGGCATTATTTCGCTCGCAGACAGCAACATCGCCGTCGCGGGCGTGGTGTTTATCGCCAGTATTCTGGTGCCGTTTACGAAAGTTATCGTGCTGCTGACGCTGCTTGTCAGCATCCATTTTAAATGCCAGCAGGGCCTGAGGACCCGCATACTTCTGCTGCGTCTTGTGACCTGGATTGGTCGCTGGTCGATGCTGGATCTGTTTGTTATTTCAATCACCATGTCGCTGGTGAATCGTGACCAGTTGCTGGCGTTTACGATGGGACCCGCTGCGTTTTATTTCGGCGCAGCGGTGATTTTGACTATTCTTGCAGTTGAATGGCTGGACAGCCGCTTACTTTGGGACGCACATGAGTCAGGAAATGCCCGCTTCACAGACTGAAGCGCGAATTAAAACAAAACGCCGTATTTCGCCGTTCTGGTTGCTGCCGGTTATTGCGCTTCTGATCGCAGGCTGGCTTATCTGGACTACTTATGAAGAGCGCGGCACCACCGTCACTATCGATTTTATGTCGGCCGACGGCATCGTCGCCGGCCGCACTCCCGTGCGTTATCAGGGGGTAGAGGTCGGCACGGTGCAGGATATTCGTTTAAGCGACGATCTTAATAAAATTGAAGTTACCGTCAGCATCAAAAACGACATGAAAGACGCGCTGCGCGATCAAACCCAGTTCTGGCTGGTTACGCCTAAAGCGTCGCTTGCCGGGATTTCCGGGCTCGATGCGCTGGTGGGCGGTAACTATATCGGCATGATGCCTGGCAAAGGCGAACCGCAGGATCACTTCACTGCGCTTGATACGCAACCCAAATACCGGCTGAACAACGGCGAGCTGATGATTCACCTGCAGGCGCCCGATCTCGGTTCGCTGAACAGCGGCTCGCTGGTTTACTACCGTAAAATTCCGGTCGGCCGCGTCTATGACTATGCTATTAACACCAATAAGCAGGGCGTCACCATTGATGTGCTTATCGAGCGGCGCTTCACCAACCTTGTGAAAAAAGGCAGCCGCTTCTGGAACGTTTCAGGCGTGAAGGCCGATGTCGGCTTAAGCGGCGCGCAGGTGCAGCTTGAGAGCCTGGCGGCGCTGGTCAACGGCGCTATCGCGTTTGACTCGCCGCCCGATTCCGCCCGCGCCGAGCAGAACGATGAGTTCGGTCTGTATGAAGACCTCGCGCACAGCCAGCGCGGCGTTATCGTCCGGCTTGATTTACCGAGTGGCGCAGGGCTTAAGGCAGACAGCACGCCGCTGATGTATCAGGGGCTTGAGGTAGGTACGCTCACCAAACTCAACCTTAACCCGGGCGGCGCGGTGACCGGGGAAATGACCGTCGACCCAAGCGTGGTTAACCTGCTGCGCGACGGCACGCGCATTGAACTCAAGAGCCCTAAACTCTCGCTTAACAATCCAAACGTCAGCACCCTGCTGACCGGCAGCACGTTCGAACTGGTGCCGGGCGAAGGCAAGCCGCGCAACCATTTTGTCGTGCTGCCCGCCGACAAAACGCCATTGCAGCAGCCGAACGTGTTGACCCTCACGCTGACCGCGCCGGAAAGCTACGGCATCGACGCCGGCCAGCCGCTCATTTTGCACGGCATCCAGATAGGCCAGGTGCTGGAGCGCTCGCTTTCCGCAAAGGGCGTGAGCTTCTCTGCGGCTATCGACCCGCAGTATCGCGACCTGGTGAAAGGCGACAGCAAATTCGTGGTCAACAGCCGCGTGGATGTAAAAGTCGGCCTTGATGGCGTGGAGTTCCTCGGCGCCAGCGCAGCCGAGTGGATTAACGGCGGCATTCGCGTGCTGCCGGGCAGCAAAGGCGAAATGAAAGAAACGTATCCGCTTTTCGCCAATCTGGAAAAAGCGGTGGAAAATAGCCTGAGCGACCTGCCCACGACCACGCTTACCTTAACCGCCGACAGCCTCCCGGATGTGCAGGCGGGTTCTGTGGTGCTCTATCGGAAGTTTGAAGTGGGCGAAGTTATTACCGTTCGCCCGCGCGCCAACGCGTTTGACATCGAAGTTCACATCAAGCCCGAATATAAAAATCTGCTGACGCAGAACAGTGTGTTCTGGGCCGAAGGAGGCGCGAAAGTGCAGCTTAACGGCAGCGGCCTGACCGTGCAGGCTTCGCCGCTCTCCCGTGCGCTGAAAGGGGCTATCAGTTTCGATAACCTGAGCGGCGCGGGAGCGGGCATGTCTAAAAACGACAAGCGTATCCTCTATCCTTCGGAAACCGCCGCGCGCGCGGTGGGCAGCCAAATTACGCTGCACGCCTTTGATGCAGGCAAGCTCGCCGCAGGCATGCCGATTCGCTATCTCGGCATTAATATCGGTCAGATTGAGTCGCTGGATTTGATTACCGAGCGCAGCGAAGTGCAGGCCACCGCCGTGCTTTATCCGGAGTATGTAAAAACCTTCGCCCGCGCCGGCACCCGTTTTTCCGTGGTGACGCCGCAGATTTCCGCCGCAGGCGTTGAGCATCTCGACACAATCCTGCAGCCGTATATCAACGTCGAGCCGGGACGCGGCAAGGCGCTGCGCGACTTTGAGCTGCAGGAGACCACCATTACCGATTCGCGCTACCTTGACGGCCTGAGCATTGTGGTGGAAGCGCCGGAAGCAGGCTCGCTGAATATCGGCACGCCGGTGCTGTTCCGCGGCATGGAGGTGGGCACGGTGACCGGGCTTGCACTGGGCAGCCTTTCGGATCGCGTGATGGTTTCAATGCGTATCAGCAAGCGTTACCAGCATCTGGTGCGCGAGAACTCCGTGTTCTGGCTCGCTTCCGGCTACAGCCTCGACTTCGGCCTGACGGGGGGCGTGGTGAAAACCGGCACCTTCAATCAGTTCATCCGCGGCGGCATCGCTTTCGCCACGCCGCCGGGCACGCCGCTTGCGCCTAAAGCGCAATCCGGTAAGCACTTCCTGCTGGAAGAGAGCGAGCCGAAAGAGTGGCGTCAATGGGGCACCGCGCTGCCCCGCTAACCCTCTCGCCCCGGTGTCACGCCGGGGCGATTGTGCTACACTTCGCGCCCTCTTTTCCTGTATACGGGGTGAACTGTGGCGCAATCCGCTTCCGCTTATCTGCCTGAGGCTTTTCTTTCTGTTATCCGCGAAGCGATGCCTGAAGCGCTGTCGCTCGACGATTTTATCGCCGCCTGTCAGCGCCCGCTGCGCCGCAGCATCCGCATCAATACCTTAAAAATTAGCGTTAGCGACTTTCTTGAACGGGTCGCGCCTTATGGCTGGCAGCTCACGCCGGTTCCCTGGTGTGAAGAGGGCTTCTGGATAGATCGTGACGAAACGTCGCTGCCGCTTGGCAGCACGGCGGAGCATCTGAGCGGGCTGTTTTATATTCAGGAAGCGAGTTCGATGTTGCCTGTCGCCGCGCTTTTCGCGGACGGCAACGCGCCGCAGCGCGTCATGGACGTGGCGGCCGCGCCCGGCTCGAAGACCACGCAGATTGCGGCCCGAATGCAAAACGAAGGGGCGATTCTGGCCAATGAATACTCGGCCAGCCGCGTAAAAGTGCTGCACGCCAACCTTAGCCGGTGCGGCGTTGCGAATGTGGCGCTCACCCATTTCGACGGCCGCGTCTTCGGCGCGGCGCTGCCGGAAGCTTTCGACGCCATCCTGCTGGATGCGCCCTGCTCCGGTGAAGGGGTGGTGCGAAAAGATCCGGATGCGCTGCGCAACTGGTCGGTCGAAAGCAACCATGAAATCGCCGCTACCCAGCGCGAGCTTATCGACAGCGCGTTTCACGCGCTGCGTCCCGGCGGCACGCTGGTCTATTCAACCTGCACCCTGAACCGGGAGGAGAACCAGGCGGTCTGCCTGTGGCTGCTCTCCCGCTATCCGCAGGCGGTAGAAATTGTGCCGCTGGATGGACTTTTCCCCGAAGCGGGTAAAGCGTTGACGCCGGAAGGTTTTTTGCATGTTTTCCCGCAGGTTTACGACTGCGAAGGCTTCTTTGTCGCGCGCCTGCGTAAAACCGCATCGGTCGACGCACTGCCGAAGCCGAAATATAAGGTAGGGACGTTCCCCTTTAGCCCGCTTAAGGGGCGGGAAGCGCGTGAAGTGGCAAACGCCGCGGCGGGCGTGGGGCTCGAGTGGGACGAGACGCTCCAGCTCTGGCAGCGCGATAAAGAGGTCTGGCTTTTCCCGGCGGATATTGAACCGCTTATCGGCCAGGTCCGTTTTTCCCGCATCGGTCTGCGCCTGGCCGAACGCTTTAATAAAGGTTTTCGCTGGCAGCACGAGGCGGTAGTGGCGCTCGCCGGAACTGGCAATAAACTGGCTTTTGAGCTTAGCTTAGAAGAAGCGGGCGAATGGTATCGCGGCCGCGATATCTGGCCTGCGAACCCGCCTTCGGCGGATGAAGTTATCGTGACGTTTCAGGCGCAGCCGTTGGGACTCGCCAAACGCGTAGGCTCCCGCCTGAAAAACAGTTACCCGCGCGAACTGGTGCGCGACGGCGTATTATTCAGCGAGCTGAACGGATTCGTCTAAAAAATCGACGCCTTTAATTTGGCACTTTTTGCACAAAGGTCTACCCTGAAAAGGGAGGCCTTTACTGGTCATACCACCTGCAAACAGCCCAAGGGAGAGCGTTATGACAAAAACCAGTGTAAAAATCGGCACTTTCGAGATTGACGATGCCGAACTGCACGGCGAGCAGCAAGGCGATCGAACGTTAAGCATTCCGTGTAAATCTGACCCGGATCTCTGCATGCAGCTTGATGCGTGGGACGCCGAAACCAGCATTCCCGCCCTGCTCAATGGCGAACACTCCGTACTCTACCGCGTACATTACGACCAACAAGCCGATGCCTGGATCATGCGTCTTGCCTGATTCCAAAAGAACCCGTCGCCCAGACGGGTTATTTAATCCGACATTTTCCCCGCCCTCTCCCGCTTCCCCTACACTTAATAGCCAGGCTGTTGATTTGAGGACGCTATGTTCGCTTTGGTTCTGTTTATTTGTTATCTCGACGGGGGATGTGACGATATCGTCATTGACGTTTTTAATACTGAACAGCAGTGCCTGCAGGCGATGGACGAACAGCGGCTGCGTCACGGCGGCTGCTATCCGGTTGAGGATTTTATCGACGGATTCTGGCGCCCGGCGCAAGAGTATAGCGACTTTTAATTATTGCACCTGCACCAGCGTCAGCCGGTTGCCAAACACCGCGCCCGTATCGATATAGTGCTGATTCGCGAAATCGAGCGGCGTTTTCAGCGGCGTATGGCCGAAATAGAACGCATCCGCGCCGGCGATGCTCCCACCCTGCCCGTGCATATGACGGTTAAGACGGTCGCGGCTCCACACCACCTGATGTTCATCCACGGGCTGCTGCCAGCGATACTGCGCGCTGGGATAATCGGCATGGGCTATGACGATGGTCTGCCCGTTCGCATGCAGTTCAATAATCAGCGGCAGTTTCTCGCAGCTCAGCAACAGCGGCTTTACGTTGGCCTGAGCCGTTTCGGAAAGTTTCGCAAACCACGCGCCGCCGTTTAGCCACCATAACTGCCGGTCCCCCTCCCGCAGCGCATCAAGCGCCATCTCCTCATGGTTGCCGCGTACGGCAAAAAACCAGGGGCGGTTGAGCAGCCTAAGACAGCCAGGGCTATCCGGCCCGCGATCAATCAAATCGCCTACCGAGATAACCATATCCTGCCAGGGATCGAAATGGTGCGCGCGCAGCGCCGCGGCGAAAGCATTCAGACAACCGTGCAGGTCGCCCACGATAAACACATGCCGCCATTGCGAACCATCAATACGCTGATACATATAACCTCCATGACGTCATGCAAGTATAGCTGCACGATATTGTGGAAAAGGATTGATGGCACGTCCGGGGAATAAAACAGCCCGCGTTATCGGGAAATAAAGCCTGCGCTGAAAATGGCTGCGTTAATAAAAAAGAGTGACCCCGGCGAGGGTAGTGCCGGGGCATTTTAATAAAACGGTGAATGCGATGGGTTATTCAGGAATGCGCAGCACCTGGCCTGGATAAATTTTATCCGGGCTGGTCAGCATCGGTTTATTAGCTTCAAAAATCTTATTGTACTGATTCGCATCGCCGTAAACCTGCTTCGAAATAGCGCTCAGCGTATCGCCCGATTTCACCGTATAAAACTGGCTTTCTTTCGTGGGCGTGGCGGCTTTAACCTGATCGTCCACGCTGGCAATGCCGGCGATATTGCCGACCGCGACAAGGATCTTCTCTTTCGCTTCCTGGCTCAGTCCGTCACCGGTCACGGTGGCCTTGCCATCGGCGACCTGCACGTTGACCTTATCCGCGTCCGGAATGCCGGTTTTGGCTAAGTGATCCTGCACTTTTTTCGCCTGCTCTTCCTTGTCATGATTGCCGGATACCGTATCCCAAAGCTTTTCACCCGCCTCTTTCACAAAATTAAAAAGACCCATTTTTACCTCTCTTATATCCAGTGAGTTCTCCTAAAGCGTAGCAGAAAATAGATCGGCAACGCGCCGCTTTGTTATATTCGGACACACCTCGTTACCGGTTGGCTTATATTTCACATAAATACTCAGCAGCCGCTCCGTTATAAACGAAGCGGCTGGCAACGCCCCAAAAAATAGTCGGAAAGGCGCGTTAATGATTGCCGAAAATAACGGTTGGCTTTCGATAGCACGGTTTGTTCCGGCGGGGCTTGCCTTGCGCACGGGCCTGTCTCCCCCTCGCGTGCGGCGCTCTCTCGCTTCCTGAAGCCGTCAATAAAAGCGTAAAAAGGCGGAAAAGTAGTTGGAGGCGAGCGCAAAAACGTTTAGATTGCTTTAACAAAGCGAACGGGGAAAACGCGGAGAGTCGTGCGCTAAACCGCCGGGACCAGGGAATGATTCGCATCGCCTTGCTTAAAAGGCGGATAAAAAAAGACCGAATACGATTCCTGTATTCGGTCCAGGGAAATGGCTCTTGGGAGAGAGCCGTGCGCTAAAAGTTGGCATTAATGCAGGCTAAGTCGCCTTGCACTTTAAGGATAGATTACGGCGTGAGGTTTTCCAGTCCGCGACAAATGCAGCCTGAAAAAAACCTCACGTAACGTGATTAATTATAAAAAAACCGCAACGTCTGCCCTCAGGGCCGTTGCGGTTTTTTTATATATACAGCCTGAACAAGGCTTAGCAGAGCTTTTGCGCGCGCTCGATAAAAGGCGCCAGACTCATCTTCTCGCCCGGTTTAGCCGGATCATCAGCCTGAATAATCGTAATCGGCTGACCGCTGGTCTTCCCTTCTTTTACCTGACGCTCGGCAATGTCATTTAGCGGATATTGCATCAGCGTGCTGGGGTTAATGGCGAACAGCGCATTGCCCGGACGGCAGGTCAGCATGACCTCTTCGCGGGTGAAGGCCCATTTATCCTTGCCCATTTCAAACCGGCTGACCGTAATAATTTGCGTCGCCAGCGCCATTCCGGAACAGGAAAGGAGCAGCAACGCGAGTAACGTTTTTTTCATCGAAGTTTCACCTAAGCGATTCAGAAAGGCTCCCAGGTAGCGAACAGGCTGACGGCTGCCAGCACCAGCGCTCCCAGCGCCATCTCCAGTTGCGTCAGTTGCACAAAGCGCTGCTGCGCCTCGCCCTGACCGTTGCGAAATCGTGGCACCAGAACATAGCGGTTCCAGAGCGCGATTGCCACCATCATCGCCACCAACGCTATTTTCACGATCAGTAATCGTACATAACCGCTTTGCATCGGCCAGTGCAGGCCGAGAATAAAAGCGGCGTTCAGCGCGCCGGTCAGCAATACGCCCGCCACCGCAAGATGGCCATAGCGCGAAAAGCGCATCATGGCGACGATAGCCGCCTCCCGCCAGCGCGTGCGCCTGGCAAGACGCATGCAGACTAACAGCGGCCAGAGTCCGCCAAGCCACCAGGCGGCGCAGAGCAGGTGAACAGCATGATTAAGACGATGCAACGCGCCGGCCATGCCTTCATGCATGGCGGCATGGCCGACACTTGCCAGCAGCGCCAGCTGAACGGCAACAAGCAGCGACAGCAGCGCGGCGCCGCCCCTGGGCTTCAGCCAGGCCGCGACCAGCGTTACCACCGCCAGCACCATCTGCCAGAGCCAGTTATTGCCAAAGCGCGTCGCCAGTACGGCGAGCCAGACTTGCGGGTCGAGGCTGTCTTTCAGGCCATCGCCCATCAGCCCGGCCTGCACGGCCAGCATCAACAGCGCGCTGACAGCATTACACAACAACGCTGCCCGCCAGAGCGAGACGAGCCGCTTTTTCAGCGGCTGGCGCAGCGCAGCAGGCGCCAGCAGGCTGACGCATAACGTTGCGCCCAGCGCGAGCATCAGCGCCGCGAAGTGAATGAATCGCAACGCGACGAAAGCGGTTGGCAGCACGGGAATTATTTGACCGTAAAGCGGTACTGGCCTTTGGTTTTATGGCTGTCGACGGAAACCACATGCCACTCAACCTGATAATCACCCGCAGCGAGCGTCTGCGTTAGCGGCACAACCAACAGTTTGTCATCGTTGGCATCACGGGCAACCTTACCGGTGTTCACCGCTTTACCCGCCGGGCCGGTGATTTTCACGCCGCTAAAAGCAGGCTCAACGCCTTCAGAAAAGCGCAGGCTCAGCGACTGCGGCGCACGCTCTACCGTTGAGTTAGCCGCCGGCGTCTGCGCCTTTAAATGGGCGTGAGCGAAAACGGCGGGCGCGGAAAACAGCGCAATGACAAAAGTGCTGAGACAGGCGGCGCGGGAAACGGAAAAGGCCATGCGATTCATTCCTTTTAGTTATGTGTCTGGCGCAAAGAATAACCCTGCCATCTGGTCAAGTCGAGCAAGCGGGCACGCAATGCTACATAAGCACTTGTCATCTGTTGCGGCTCGCAGTACCTTCACGCGGTTCAGAGAGGAGTTCGTTATGAAGCACAATCTTGCCAGGCTTCCCCAGGAAGAGATGGATAAAGTGAACGTCGACCTTGCGGCGGCAGGCGTCGCCTTTAAAGAGCGCTATAACATGCCGGTTATCGCCGAAGCGGTGGAGCGCGAGCAGCCTGAACATCTGCGCGGCTGGTTTCGCGAGCGGCTGATTGCTCATCGCCTCGCCTCGGTCAACCTTTCACGCCTGCCTTACGAGCCAAAAGTGAAATAAGGCTGCGCGCCCTTTTTCCTGCGCTTACACTGTGAGTCTTATTTTTAAGCGTCCTGTCTGTCGCTCTGTGAAAAGCAGAGGGTTGGCAGGGCGTTCTCATTACATTACGCTACGTTTTTTCGGCGGAGAGGACCATGCTGCGCGTTATAGATACCGAAACCTGCGGTTTACAGGGCGGCGTTGTGGAAGTGGCGTCGGTCGATATTATTGATGGCCGCATCGTCAATCCGATGAGCGACCTGGTCTGCCCTGACCGCCCCATCAGCCATCAGGCGATGGCCATTCACAAAATCACCGAGGCGATGGTCGCGGACAAGCCCGTTATTGAAGAGGTGATCCCCCGCTATCATGGCAGCCCATGGTATGTGGCGCATAACGCCAGCTTCGACAGGCGCGTATTGCCGGAGATGCCCGGCGAATGGATCTGCACCGTTAAGCTGGCGCGCCGCCTGTGGCCTGGCATCAGCTACAGCAACATGGGCCTGTATAAATCGCGCAAGCTGAGCGTCGAGACGCCCGCCGGGCTGCACCATCACCGCGCGCTGTTTGACTGCTATATCACCGCCGCGCTGCTGCTGGAGATAATGAACGTCAGCGGCTGGACGCCGGAAGAGATGGTGAACATTACCGGTCGCCCCGCGCTGGTCGCCTCGCTTCCTTTTGGCAAATACCGCGGTCAGCCAGTTGAAGCCATTGCCGAGCGCGACCCGGGCTACCTGCGCTGGATGCTCAATAACATCAAGGATATGAACCCCGATCTGCGCATGACGCTCAGGCACTATCTTGAAAAGGATTAACCGGCTTTGCCCGGCAACGTCCCCTGCGCCAGCGCGACCAGGAAAGCGTATTCCATCGCCACCCCTTCGTAGGATTTAAATCGGCCCGACTTCCCGCCGTGGCCGGAATCCATATCGGTGCAGAGCAGCAGCAGGTTATCGTCGGTTTTCAACTCACGCAGCTTCGCCACCCATTTCGCCGGCTCCCAGTATTGCACCTGGGAGTCGTGCAGCCCGGTAGTCACCAGCAGGTGCGGGTAGCTTTGCGCTTTGATTTGGTCATAGGGGCTGTAGCTTTTCATATAGTGGTAGTACGTTTCCTCTTTCGGATTCCCCCACTCTTCAAACTCACCGGTCGTCAGCGGGATAGATTCATCCAGCATGGTGGTGACCACGTCGACGAAAGGCACCTGGGCGATAACGCCTTTAAACAGCGCCGGCCTTTCGTTGATTACCGCCCCCATCAGCATGCCGCCTGCGCTGCCTCCCATACCGAACAGGTAGCGCGGGTCGCCATAGCCATGCTCCAGCAGCGCATCGCAGACATCAAGGTAGTCATTAAAGGTGTTTTTCTTCTTGAGGAACTTACCCTCTTCATACCAGCGCTGACCCAGTTCGCCGCCGCCGCGGATGTGGGCGATAGCGTAAACAAAGCCGCGATCGAGCAGGCTCAAACGGCTGGCGCTGAAATCGGCGTCAATACTGGTGCCGTAGGAACCGTAGCCATAGACCAGCAGCGGGTTACGCCCGCGCTGGAAATGCTTTTTGTGATAAACCAGCGAAACGGGCACTTCCTCGCCGTCGCGCGCGGTAACCCAGATATGTTCGCTGCGGTAATTGCTGGCGTCGAAACCAGCAACGTCTGTCTGTTTTAATACCCTGCGCTCGCCGGTGTCCATATCCAGCTCAAAGAGCGTATCCGGCGTGGTCATTGAAGAATAGCCGTAGCGCAGCCGCGACGTGTGCGGCTCGGGGTTGAAAGCAAGCCAGGTGACATAAGCCGGGTCGTCAAAAGCGATGCCGGTAACTTCCCGCGTTTTGCGGTTTATTTGCCGCAGGCTGGTCAGGCCGCGCTGGCGTTCTTCCACCACCAACCAGTCGGTAAAGAGCGTAAAGCCCTCCAGCATGATCTGCTCGCGCGGCGGAATAAGCACTTCCCAGCGCTTTTCGTTGCGCAGCGTGCTGCGGTAAAGACCGAAGTTTTTGCCGTCGCGGTTTGAGCGAATATAAAACGTGTGCTGGAAGTGGTCGATGCTGTATTCGTGATCCTTACGGCGCGGCAGAAAGCAGAGCGTCGGCGCATCCGGTAACTCAGCGTCCACCAGCAGAACTTCCGTGGTGGTGGCGCTGGCCAGATAAATTTCAATGAAATGTTGCGAGGTGGTTTTATGGACGCTGACATAAAACGTCTCATCTTTCTCCTCGTAGATCATCTCATCCTCGCTTGCCGGCGTCCCTACCGTGTGCCGCCAGACCTGATAGGGCAGCAGCGTTTTGGCATGCTTTTTTACGTAGTACAGCGTGCGGGAGTCATTCGCCCAGACGAAGCTTGGCGTCACGTTCTCCAGCACCTCGGGGTACCAGTTGCCCGTTTCCAGATTGCGAAATCGCAGCCCATATTGCCGTCGGGAGAGAAAATCTTCCGCCAGCGCCAGGGTGGTGTTGTCCGGCGTGATGTCGAACCCGCCAAGCGTGTAGAACTCGCTGTGGGCGGCGCGCTTATTGCCATCCAGCAGCGTCTCCCACTCATCCCATTCAGAGAGCAGCACGGACTGACGCTGGTGGATGGCGTATTCGCAGCCTGTTTCGTACACCTGACGGTAGCGATAACCATTTTTGACGTAGGGCGCTGAAACGTCGCGCTGCGGGATGCGGTTGACCATTTCACCGAGCAACCGCTCCTGCAGCGCCTCCTGCGTCACCATAACGCTGCGCCCGTAATCGTTCTCTGCGTGCAGATAATCCAGCACGTCAGGGTCGGCTCGGGTGTCGTCACGCAGCCAGTAATAGTTATCGATTCGCGTATCGCCATGCTGCGTTATGGCGTGTGGTATTTTTTTAGCTTGAGGTGGCATGTCGTTGTTCTTTTCGGTTAACACACTGTAAGCGTGGCAAAACCCCAGCGTGTTGCAAGCGAAACATGCCTAAGATTAAGACTTCTTTACGATGGCGGCAGCGCTTTTTTCTGCTCGCGGATGTCGTTTTCTATCTCTTCACGCACCTCCTGCGGGATTTTCAGGGCGTCGCCTAAGGCATTGAGATAGCTGCGCTCCATAAAGTGATCGACATCGATTACCGCGCAGCTCAGGTACCAGATTTCCAGAGCTTCCTCTTCATCGCGAATATCCTGCGCCAGACGCGCCGGATCGAGCGGCTGATCGATAGCCTGCTGCACCACTGCCCTGCCCTCGCTTTCAACGCCTGCTTCGCGAAGCTGCCGTTCAATGGCGGCCCGCTCCTGGTCATCAATATGCCCGTCGCTTTTGGCGGCGAACACCAGCGCCGTAATCAGTCGTTCCGCCCGCCGGTCGAGCGAGGCGACAGGTTTGCCGTAATCGGGCTCGTCCTGATGCGCTGCGCGGATTTTGTCTTTGTACTTGTTCCACAGCACCGTGCCCGCCACCGCGCCGCCGCCCACCATCAGCGCGCCGGTGCCGTATTTCGAAAGCAGCTTGCGGGAAGACTTGCTTGCCACCAGCAGCCCCGCCAGGCCGCCCAGCGCGCCGGGAGTGAGCAGTTTGCCAAGGCCGCTTTCGCCGCTCTGGGTTTTATTGCCGCTGCTGATAGCGCCAAGCATTGACTGAAGTTGATTCATCCAGTTGGTCATGACTGTCCTCTGCTGTTGGGGGGTATCCCGAAAGCGTAAGCGAGCAGGCGTCAAGAAATGTCTGGAAGGGCAAAGAGAGGGAAAATAATCGGGCAGGAGCGGCTGCCCCTGCCGCGCAATTAAAGCTGGTAGTGGGCTTTGCCCGCTTTGCAGTCGACGGTAACGGTATAGTGAATATCTCTGTTTTTACCGCGTACCGTCAGCGGCACTCTCCACTTGTCATCCTTGCCGGTTATCTCCTTGCTGTTAATCCAGGCCACCGGGTCCGCCTGGCCCAGCGTCTTCTGATCATCCGCCCAGCGCACGATGCGGTTTTGCAGGTAATCGCGCTTCACGCTGGCGGCGAGGGTTTGCGCATTCGCCCCCTCGCATTTAGGGAACGACACCTCGCGCGGGTCATCGGCATGGGCGGCGCAGGCGCTGCCAAGGAGCAAAGCACAGGCTAAAAGATTCCTCTTTTTCATCATTGTTACCCTCCACTGTTGGTACAGAGAAAGCCTGGTATAAAACCAACGGAGCGCAAGGGTTTGGAGGCGGCTTTGAGAAATAGCCTTATTAATTACAGGGTGGCGCCAGAAAAGCGCAGGGCGACAGGAGAACGGAGAAGAGAGAGACAAGATATAGAGAGGTAAAAGCAGAGAATGCCCCCATCAGGCCAGCGCGCCGAAGCGCGCTACGCCTCATGCGGATATCAGGCGGCTTTGGTGCGCTTACGCGCCGCGCTTAATGCCACCGCGCCGTTTTCATCGCTTTCAGCCGGCGCTGACTCACCATTTTCCTGCGGCAGACGACCGGTACGCACGATAGCGCCCAGGCTGTCTTTGTTTTCCGCCATCCACAGCGCGAGCTGCTCGGTCTGTCCCTCTTCCAGGGTTATCGGCGCATGCTGCAGCCAGCCTTCCAGTGCCTCGGCGAGATCGAGCATTTTGTCCCAGGCATCCGCTTCCTTTTTACTGGCAAATGACATTTTTTCCACACCCTCACGGATTACGACGTATTTAATTTCTACCGCCATTTCTGAACCCTCATTACTGTGTATTTATACAGTATAACGCATTCATCTGCGGCATGCAAATGCCTGTTACTGCAAGCGCAATCGTTTTCGTTTATACTCCGGCCAATTTCCTGCATAGCGAGAAAACTACTATGGCTCTATTAGGAACCGCGCTGCGTCCGGCAGCGACGCGCGTCATGCTGCTTGGGGCGGGCGAACTGGGCAAAGAAGTGGCTATTGAATGCCAGCGGCTTGGGATTGAGGTGATTGCCGTAGACCGCTACGCCGATGCGCCAGCCATGCATGTTGCGCACCGCAGCCATGTCATCAATATGCTGGACGCGGCGGCGCTCAAAGCGCTGGTGGCGAAAGAGATGCCGGACTATATCGTGCCGGAGATCGAAGCCATTGCGACGGATATGCTGATCGAGCTTGAACAGCAGGGTCAGCGCGTGGTGCCCTGCGCGCGCGCCACGAAACTGACCATGAACCGCGAAGGCATCCGTCGTCTCGCCGCCGAAGAGCTTAAGCTTCCTACTTCCAGCTACCGTTTCGCCGACAGCGAAGCCGCTTTTCAGGCCGCCGTTGAAGAAATCGGTTTTCCCTGCATCGTTAAACCGGTGATGAGCTCATCCGGCAAAGGCCAGAGCTTTATTCGCGGGCCGGAGCAGCTTGAAAAAGCCTGGCAGTATGCCCAGCAGGGCGGCCGCGCAGGCGCGGGACGGGTGATTGTAGAAGGCGTTGTGGAATTTGACTTCGAAATTACGCTCCTGACCGTGAGCGCGGTCGACGGCGTGCATTTCTGCTCGCCGGTAGGCCATCGTCAGGAAGAGGGCGACTACCGCGAGTCCTGGCAGCCGCAGCAGATGAGCGAAGCCGCGCTGGCGCGCGCGCAGGAAATAGCGCGTGACGTGGTGCTGGCGCTGGGCGGCCACGGCCTGTTCGGCGTGGAGCTGTTTGTTTGCGGCGACGACGTCGTTTTCAGCGAAGTCTCCCCTCGCCCGCATGATACCGGCATGGTAACGCTGATTTCGCAGGATTTATCGGAATTTGCGCTGCACGTACGCGCCTTCCTCGGTTTGCCGGTCGGCGGCATTCGCCAGTATGGCCCGAGCGCCTCGGCGGTTATCCTGCCTGAACTGGTGAGTGAAAATGTGCAGTATGACAATGTTGACGCCGCACTGGGCGCCGGGCTGCAGCTGCGCCTGTTCGGCAAGCCGGAAATTAACGGCACGCGCCGCCTGGGCGTCGCGTTAGCCACGGGCGAAACGGTTGACGATGCCATTACTCGCGCCAAAGCGGCCGCCGCCGCCATCCACGTCAAGGCATAAAAAAAGCCCCGCTCGACGGGGCTTTTTTCTTACTGCCGGGCAAAGGGTTAGTTGGCGCCTTCAACCGCTTCGCGAGCCAGTTTAGTAATGCGATCCCAGTCGCCCGCTTCCATCGCGTCGGCTGGCACCAGCCAGGAGCCGCCGATGCACAGTACGCTTTTCAGCGCCAGGTAGTCGCGGTAGTTAGCCGGGGAGATGCCGCCGGTCGGGCAGAAACGCACCTGAGAGAACGGGCCTGCGATAGCCTGCAGCGCTTTGGTGCCGCCATTGGCTTCCGCCGGGAAGAATTTGAACTCTTTCAGACCGTAGTCCATGCCCAGCATTAACTCAGAAACGGTGCTGATACCCGGGATCAGTGGAATAGTGCCTTCGGTGGCGGCTTTCAGCAGCGGCTCGGTAAGGCCGGGGCTGATGGCGAACTGCGCACCCGCTTCAGTTACCGCGTTAAGCTGCTCTGCGTTCAGCACGGTGCCTGCGCCGATGATTGCTTCCGGCACTTCTTTAGCGATAACGCGGATAGCTTCCAGCGCGCATTCGGTGCGCAGGGTGACTTCCAGCACACGCACGCCGCCTGCAACCAACGCTTTCGCCATCGGCACAGCATGTTCCAGCTTGTTGATCACAATTACCGGCACAACCGGACCGGACTTCAGGATCTGTTCAGCACTTGTCTTCCAGTTTTTCATCAGTGGATCTCTCACGCCATTTAATTAAATTCGGTGTGGTGCGGTCTGCCGCGCACCCGGTGTTAAAAAGCGATGCAGGTTGCCCCCTGCTCCGCGCCGGACAGTTTTTCACGCAGCGCGCCAAACAGCTCACGCCCCGTTCCCACGCGCTGGGCGCTGAGATCGGGATGGTAAGCTTCGCGACGCGCCAGCTCTTCATCGTCCACCAGCAGTTGCAGTTCGCCGGTTTGTCCGTTTACGCGGATCAGATCGCCGTCGCGCACTTTCGCCAGCAGCCCGCCATCCCAGGCTTCAGGCGTAACGTGGATGGCGGAAGGAACCTTGCCGGAAGCGCCGGAGAGGCGACCATCCGTGACCAGTGCGATTTTGAAACGGCGGTCCAATAATACACCAAGTGGCGGCATAAGTTTATGTAATTCTGGCATGCCGTTGGCTTTCGGCCCCTGATGCCGCACGACCACCACGCAGTCGCGATCCAGCAGGCCCGCTTCAAACGCAGGCACCACATCATGCTGGCTTTCGAACACCACGGCCGGTGCTTCAACAACCTGGTTTTCCTGCGGAACGGCGGACGTTTTCATCACCGCGCGTCCGAGGTTGCCGCTCAGCACTTTGGTGCCGCCATGGTGAGAGAAAGGCTTTTCAATGGGGGCGATAATATCGCTGTCGAGGCTCGCACTTGCGCCGTCGCGCCAGTCCAGTTCGCCGTTGTTAAGCCATGGCTCACGCGTATAGCGGCTCAGGCCGAACCCCGCCACGGTATGCACATCTTCATGCAGCAGGCCGCCTTTTAGCAGCTCGCGCATCAGCACCGGGACGCCGCCCGCCGCCTGGAAGTGGTTGATGTCCGCCGGGCCGTTCGGGTAGAGGCGCGCCAGCAGCGGCACCACCTCGGAAAGCTCAGAAAAATCGTCCCAGTTGATAATAATGCCCGCCGCGCGCGCCATCGCCACCAGGTGCATGGTGTGGTTAGTGGAGCCGCCAGTCGCCAGCAGCGCGACGATGCCGTTCACCACCACTTTTTCATCAATCATTTTGCCGAGCGGCAGCCCTTCGTTGCCGTTGGTGGTCAGGCGCGTCACCTGACGGGCAGCGGCGGCGGTCAGCGCTTCACGCAGCGGCGCGTCAGGATGAACGAAAGAAGAGCCGGGCAACTGCATGCCCATGAACTCCACCACCATCTGGTTAGTGTTGGCGGTGCCGTAAAAAGTGCAGGTTCCCGGCGCATGGTAAGAAGCCGCTTCCGATTCAAGCAGCGCCATACGGTCAACTTTGCCTTCGGCGTAAAGCTGGCGAATGCGGACCTTTTCTTTGTTGGGCAGGCCGCTCGCCATCGGGCCTGAGGGAACAAACACCGCCGGGAGATGGCCAAACGATAACGCCGCCATCACCAGCCCCGGCACGATTTTGTCGCACACGCCAAGATAGAGCGCCCCATCGAACATGTTATGGGAAAGCCCGACGGCGGCGGACATGGCGATGACTTCGCGGCTTAAGAGCGAAAGCTCCATGCCGTCCTGACCCTGGGTTACGCCATCGCACATCGCCGGCACGCCGCCCGCCACCTGCCCCACCGCGCCAACGGCGTGCAGCGCCTTGCGGATCTGCGCCGGATAACTCTCATATGGCTGGTGCGCTGAGAGCATGTCGTTGTAGGACGTGATGATGGCGATATTGTTACGCAGCATGCTTTTTAACGCGGCTTTATCTTCCGGCTGGCAGGCCGCAAAACCATGCGCCAGGTTGCCGCAGGCCAGTTGGGAGCGGTGTACCGTCGTGCTGGCAGCGTCGTTGATTCTTGCAAGGTAGGCTTCACGGCTGGCGCGCGAGCGCTCGGCAATGCGCTTTGTTACGCGTAACATTACTGGGTGCATAAAATTTCCTCTTGGTTCGCTGTCGCTGGCGTGATGCCACTTCAGGTAATACAACGCACAACTAAGGCAACAGGCAAGCGACCACAGGGGCAAAATCGCTTCAGCCAGTGTAATGAAAAAAGCCCTGCCGGTGAATCCAGGCAGGGCTTTATCAAAGAAAATTTCACACTCTGCTGCGCCAGATCATGTTACCGGTAAAGTTGGCAACAGGCGGCGCGCTCAGCGTTATTCGAACTCGTTCCAGGAGCGGCCGTCGCGGGTGATCATCGCAACAGAAGCCACCGGCCCCCAGGTGCCAGCCTGGTAAGGCTTCGGCGCATCGTTATCCGCAGCCCAGGCTTCAGTGATGGAGTCGACCCACTTCCACGCCTCTTCCACTTCATCACGGCGCACAAACAGCGCCTGAATGCCGCGCATGGTTTCCAGCAGCAGGCGCTCGTAAGCGTCGGCCAGGTGCGTCTGGTTGAAGGTTTCCGAATAGCTCAGATCAAGCTTGGTGGTTTGCAGGTTGTGCTTGTGATCAAGTCCCGGCACTTTGTTCAGCACCTGGATATCCACCCCTTCATCCGGCTGCAGACGAATGGTGAGCTTGTTCTGCGGCAGATCCTGCCAGGAATCTTTGAACAAATTAAGTTCCGGGGTTTTGAAATAAACGACGACCTCAGAACACTTGGCCGGCAAACGCTTACCGGTACGCAGATAGAACGGCACGCCCGCCCAACGCCAGTTATCGATATCCACCCGGATAGCCACGAAGGTTTCCGTGTTGCTGGTTTTGTTGGCCCCCTCTTCTTCCAGGTAGCCTGGCACTTTTTTGCCCTGGGCAAAACCAGCGGTGTATTGGCCGCGCACGGTTTTCTCGCGCACGTTGGAGCGGTCGATACGGCGCAGGGAGCGCAGCACTTTCACTTTTTCGTCGCGAATGCTGTCGGCGGTGAGGTCCGACGGCGGCGACATGGCTATCATGCAGAGAATTTGCAGCAGGTGGTTTTGGATCATATCGCGCATCTGGCCCGCCTGGTCGAAGTAACCCCAGCGGCCTTCAATGCCCACCTCTTCCGCCACGGTTATCTCCACGTGGTCGATGGTGCGGTTATCCCAGTTATTGACGAACAGCGAGTTGGCAAAGCGCAGCGCCAGCAGGTTCAGCACGGTCTCTTTGCCAAGATAGTGGTCGATACGGTAAACCTGGCATTCTTCAAAGTACTCGCCCACCTGGTCGTTGATTTCACGGGAGGTATCGAGTGAGGTACCGAGCGGCTTCTCCATCACCACGCGCGCGGGCTTGGCGTTGAGCTTCGCTTCGCCAAGACCCTTGCAGATAGCGCCGAAGGTGCTTGGCGGCATGGCGAAATAGTTAATGGTGACGCGGTTTTTCTGGTCGAGCATTTTACCGAGGCGAGCGAACGCGCCGGTGTCGTTCACATCCAGATTGCAGAAATCGAGACGACCGCTCAGCTTGTCCCACAGGCCTTCATCGATTTTCTCTTTCATGAAGGTCTCGAGCGCTTCGCGTACGACGTTGGTATAGGCTTCTTTATCCCAGTCGGCGCGGCCGACGCCGAGAATGCGGGTTTCGGGATGGATTTGCCCGGCTTTTTCCAGCTGGTACAGGGAGGGCAGCAGTTTTCGGCGTGCGAGGTCGCCTTTCGCGCCGAAAATGACCAGGTCACAGGCCTGGGCTGTTTGCGTTACCGCCATGTCATTCTCCTTCGTTTCGGATAACCTGGTCTGCCAGGTTTATTTGTAATTTTCTTACATTGCACTGTACTGCTTTTACGGCTTTCACGGAACTCTTTACCGTAGCACTCTTCGTAAGAAACGATCGGTGAAGGCACACAGTGATAAATAAAGCGCCACCGTAACCCTTCACTGATGATTTTTCACGCTTTTCGCCGCCCGCCAAAATCAGACCGCGATCAAGTTCTGAAAAAAAACAACAACATTATCGGGTGGAAATTACCCCCTGCTTATCCTGCAGGAGTATATTCTGGCTAAAATGCATCGCGAAGACACCTTTTCGTGTTTTCGCCCTTTCCATGAGTCCCATACTAGCGATGAATATGCTGGAAAAGATCCAGTCTCAACTGGAAAATCTGAGCAAATCTGAACGCAAAGTCGCCGAGGTTATCCTGGAATCCCCCTCACGGGCTATCCACTCCAGTATCGCTCGCCTTGCAAGCGTGGCAAGCGTCAGCGAACCCACGGTGAACCGTTTCTGCCGCAGCCTTGATACCAAAGGCTTCCCCGATTTTAAACTCCAGCTGGCGCAAAGCCTCGCCAACGGTACGCCCTATGTTAATCGCAATGTCGATGAAGATGACAGCGTAGAGGCCTATACCGGCAAGATTTTTGAGTCCGCCATGGCGAGCCTCGACCATGTGCGCCAGTCGCTTGATATGAACGCCGTGAACCGCGCGGTCGACCTGCTCACTCAGGCGAAAAAAATCGCTTTTTTCGGGCTGGGCTCTTCAGCGGCGGTAGCGCATGATGCCATGAACAAATTTTTTCGCTTCAATGTTCCGGTTATCTACTCCGATGACATCGTCCTGCAGCGGATGAGCTGTATGAATTGCAGCGCCGATGATGTCGTGGTGCTGATTTCTCACACCGGACGAACCAAAAGCCTGGTCGAGCTGGCGCGTCTTGCGCGGGAAAACGACGCCATGGTGCTGGCCCTTACCTCTCAGGGTAGCCCACTGGCGCGGGAAGCAAGCCTGGCCCTGCTGCTGGATGTGCCGGAAGATACCGATATTTATATGCCGATGGTTTCAAGGCTTGCGCAATTGACGGTTATTGATGTGCTGGCGACCGGTTTTACCCTGCGTCGCGGCGCGAAATTCCGGGATAACTTGAAGCGTGTCAAAGAAGCGCTGAAGGAATCGCGTTTTGATAAAGAGCTTTTAATTTCCGACCAACAGCAATCAAATTGATAACAAAGTTGTCACACATTCACCCATTCGGTTAAGGTCCTTGCTCCAGGGGAGCATCCGATCCGCTGAATTTTGTTCACGCAACACCAAAACGTTTCAGTCAACGGAGTACTACATGTCCAGAAGGCTTCGCAGAACCAAAATCGTTACCACGTTAGGCCCGGCAACCGACCGCGATAATAATCTGGAGAAAATTATCGCTGCGGGCGCCAACGTAGTGCGCATGAATTTTTCTCACGGCACGCCAGAAGATCATAAATTGCGTGCGGATAAAGTCCGTGAAATCGCGGCGAAACTGGGCCGCCACGTCGCCATTCTCGGCGATTTGCAGGGTCCAAAAATTCGCGTATCCACCTTCAAAGAAGGCAAAGTTTTCCTCAATATCGGCGACAAGTTCCTGCTTGACGCTAACCTCGGCAAAGGCGAAGGCGATAAAGAAAAAGTCGGTATCGACTATAAAGGCCTGCCGGCGGATGTCGTGCCGGGCGATATTCTGCTGCTTGATGATGGGCGCGTGCAGCTTAAGGTGCTGGAAGTTCAGGGCATGAAAGTCTTCACGGAAGTGACCGTCGGCGGCCCGCTTTCCAATAACAAAGGCATCAACAAGCTGGGCGGCGGTCTCTCTGCCGAAGCCCTGACCGAGAAAGACAAGGCGGATATCATCACCGCCGCCGCCATTGACGTTGACTATCTGGCCGTCTCCTTCCCGCGCTGCGGCGAAGACCTTAACTATGCCCGCCGTCTGGCGCGCGACGCAGGTTGCAATGCGAAAATCGTGGCGAAAGTTGAACGCGCCGAAGCGGTATGCAACGAAGAAGCGATGGACGACATTATTCTCGCCTCTGACGTGGTGATGGTCGCCCGCGGCGACCTGGGCGTTGAAATCGGCGATCCGGAGCTGGTGGGCATCCAGAAAACGCTGATTCGTCGCGCCCGTAAGCTGAATCGTGCCGTCATTACCGCGACCCAGATGATGGAGTCGATGATAACCAACCCGATGCCGACCCGTGCGGAAGTCATGGACGTGGCGAACGCCGTGCTGGATGGCACCGACGCCGTGATGCTTTCAGCAGAAACTGCGGCCGGACAGTACCCGGCGGAAACCGTTGCCGCCATGGCGCGCGTTTGTCTGGGCGCGGAAAAGATCCCGAGCATCAACGTTTCGAAACACCGTCTGGATGTGCAATTCGATAACGTTGAAGAGGCGATTGCCATGTCGGCGATGTATGCGGCCAACCACCTGAAAGGTGTCACCGCTATCATCACCATGACCGAATCGGGCCGCACGCCGCTGATGACCTCCCGTATCAGCTCTGGCTTGCCGATTTTCGCCCTCTCCCGTCATGAGCATACCCTGAACCTGACGGCGCTCTATCGCGGCGTTACGCCAGTCTATTTCGATAGCCCTAACGACGGTGTCGTCGCCGCTCAGGATGCCGTGAACCTGCTGCGCGATAAAGGCTACCTGGTTACAGGCGATCTGGTGATTGTGACCCAGGGCGACGTCATGGGAACTATCGGCACCACCAACACCACCCGTATTCTGACCGTAGAATAAAAAAAGGGGCTTTAGCCCCTTTTATCTGGTTCAAAAAGCCGCTCCTGTCGAGCGGCTTTATTTTTTAGGGTAGAGATCCTTACGGCGGTAAGGCTCTTTCTCCCCTTCTTTGCGCGTTTTCAGCAGCTTCAGGATCCAGGCGTACTGCTCAGGATGCGGGCCGACAAAATGCTCCACTTCTTCGTTCATGCGGCGCGCCAGCGTGACGTCATCCGCATTGAGCAAGTCGTCCATGGGCGGGCGAACAAGCACATCCAGACGGTGCGTTTTGCCGTTATAAACCGGGAAAAGCGGAATAACGCGGGCGCGGCATACTTTCATCAGCCTGCCCACCGCGGGCAGCGTGGCTTTATAGGTCGCGAAGAAATCAACAAATTCGCTCTGCTCCGGCCCGTGATCTTCATCCGGCAGATAGTAGCCCCAGAAGCCATCCCGCACGGACTTAATAAACGGCTTAATGCCGTCCTGACGCGGATGCAAGCGGCCACCAAAGCGCAGACGCACTTTGTTCCAGACATAATCAAGCAGCCTGTTGCCCTGATGGTGGAACATCGCCGCAACGTGCACGCCGCGCGAGGCCAGCAGCATTGCCGGGATATCGACGCCCCAGCCATGCGGCACCAGCAGGATGACGCTCTCTTTGCTTTCAAGCATCTCGTTGATAATCGCCTCTCCGTGCCAGTCAACGCGATCGAGCACCTTTTCCGGCCCGCGTAAGGCAAGCTCCGCCATAAGCACTATCGATTGCGGCGCGGTGGCGAACATATTATCGATAATGGTTTCACGCTGCGCTTCGGAGAGCTCAGGGAAGCAATAGAACAGATTGATACGCGCGCGACGGCGGGCGCTTTTGCCAAACTTGCCGGCCAGCCGCCCGATTTTACCCAGAAGCGGGTCGCGAAATGAGGGAGGCGTCAGCGCAAGCGCTGCGCAGGCCCCGATGCCCAGCCAGCTTCCCCAGTAACGGGGATGTAAGAAAGCGCGTTCAAAGGTGGGGATAAATTCACTGTTCGTTTTTTTTGTTTCCATGCCTGTTCTCGGGCCAGAGCCAACTTATCAAAAGAGAAAATAAGGAAATAGTTTAGCGGCGTGAGTGCCGCCACACAAAAGAAAAAGCCGGCGTTCAGAACGCCGGCTGGTTAACAGCGGATTCGTTAATCAAAGCGCAGCTGCGGGATAACCTCGTTCGCCTGCGCCAGATAATCGCGACGATCGGAGCCGGTCAGCCCTTCGGTACGCGGCAGCTTCGCGGTCAGCGGGTTAACCGCCTGCTGGTTTATCCAGATTTCATAATGCAGGTGCGGGCCAGTGGAGCGCCCGGTGTTGCCGGAAAGCGCGATGCGATCGCCGCGTTTCACTTTCTGGCCCGGTTTCACCAGCAGTTTTTTCAGGTGCATGTAACGCGTGGTGTAAGTGCGTCCGTGACGGATAGCCACATAGTAGCCCGCAGCACCGCTGCGTTTCGCCATCACCACTTCTCCGTCGCCCACCGCCAGCACCGGCGTGCCCTGAGGCATAGCGAAATCCACCCCTTTGTGCGGCGCAACGCGGCCCGTTACCGGGTTCAGGCGACGCGGGTTAAAGTTCGAAGAGACGCGGAACTGACGCGACGTCGGGAAGCGCAGGAAACCTTTCGCAAGGCCGGAGCCGCTGCGGTCGTAGAATTTACCGTCTTCCGCCCGGATAGCGTAATAGTCTTTACCGCCTGAGCGCAGGCGCACGCCCAGCAACTGGCTCTGCTCGCGCTTGCCGTCCAGCATTTCATGGGACATCAGCACAGCGAACTCGTCGCCTTTTTTGAGCTTACGCAAATCCATCTGCCACTGCATCGCTTTGATGACGGCGCTGATTTCGGCGCTGGTCAGGCCCGCCTCTTTCGCGCTTGCCACAAAGCTTCCGTCAACGGAGCCTTTCATCACGCTATTTACCCAGTCACCCTGCGCGATTTCGCTGCTCATTTTGAAGCCGCCGTTTGCCTGACGATCGTAGGTGCGGGTTTCGCGGCGCGACATTTCCCATGTCAGTCGCTGCAATTCGCCTTCTGGCGTCAGGGTCCAGGAAATTTGCTGACCGATTTTCAGGTTACGCAGATCTTTGTCGACGGTAGCGAGCTGGCTGATTTCGCCCATGTCGATACCGTACTGGTTAAGCACGCTGCTTAAGGTGTCGCCGGTCGAAACGACATATTCATGTACGCCCGCTTCGCCCGAAGTTTTGTCATCAAGCTCATCCTGAGGAATGGCTTCGTCTTCCTCTTCCGGTGGCGCCTGGTCTATCGGCTCGCTCGCTTCCGGCAACAGAGAGCGCACTTCATTCTTCTCAAGCTCAATGGTCTTAACGATAGGCGCTGCTTCGGGGTGGTAGACATACGGCCGCCAGACGGCGACCGCAAGCGTCAGTACTGTAAGCGACCCCAGCATGACGCGATGAGGCCGGGGTAGATTGTTAAATGCCAGAGCGACAGAACGGGCTATCTGTTGCACAAATTCACTTCCTCGTTAATCTCCTTTCAGGCAGCTCGCATACTGGTTCGATAGCTCGGTCAGAAACTGCATATAGCCGTTCTTCCCTACTTTGATGTCTGTTCCCAGTGGATCCAAAGTTCCCATTCGAACTTTCGTCCCCCTGGCAACGGCTTCAATGACCGCTGGCCTGAACTGTGGCTCAGCAAAAACGCAGGTCGCTTTTTGCTCAACCAACTGTGTTCTGATTTCATGTAAACGCTGAGCGCCAGGCTGGATTTCGGGGTTAACGGTGAAGTGACCCAGTGATGTCAATCCGTAGTGTTTTTCAAAGTAGCCGTAAGCATCATGAAAAACGAAATAACCTTTACCTTTCAGTGGCGTCAGCACGGTGGACACCTGCTTGTCCGTGCGGTCAAGTTCCGCTTCGAAGTTCTGCAGGTTCGCGTCCAGTTTGGCTCGACTTTGCGGCATAAGTTCCACTAATTTTTTATGGATTGCAACCGCCGAGGATTTCGCTATTTCGGGTGACAGCCAGATATGCAGGTTATAGTCGCCATGGTGGTGATGACCGTCACCTTTTTCATCATCATGGTGGTCATCGCCGTGCTCATGCTCGTCCTCTTCGCTGCCTTTCATTAGCAGCCGTTTTACGCTTTCAAGCTCAGCCAGCGCGAGCTGTTTTTGAGGGGGCAGCGTGCCGACGGTCTTTTGCATGAACGCTTCCATCTCCGGGCCAACCCAGACGACTAAGTCCGCATTCTGCAAGCGTTTTACATCAGATGGACGCAATGCGTAATCATGCTCAGAGGCGCCATCAGGCAGTAATACTTCCGTGGGAGTCACACCGTCGGCGATGGCGGCGGCAATGAAGCCTAACGGCTTAAGCGAAGCGACCACAGCGGCTTGTGAAGGTACGGTGGCGCCAGCCCATAAAGCTGCTGAAACAGCAGCGAAAAGAAGCGTATTTTTATGTAACATAATGCGTCTTATCGTCGTGATGAATGTAAGAGTTGTGATATTATAACATTCTAAAGCTTGTGCAACGCTTAATTAACTATGACTACTTTGGTTTCACTGGAAAATATCTCCGTTTCGTTTGGCCAACGCCGCGTCCTTTCTGACGTTTCGCTGTCATTACGCTCGGGAAGAATACTTACGCTGCTTGGGCCGAACGGCGCAGGCAAATCCACCCTTGTGCGCGTGGTGCTTGGGCTGGTAGCACCCGACGAGGGCGTTATCAAGCGCGACAGGAGCCTGCGCATCGGCTATGTGCCGCAAAAACTGCACCTCGACGCCACGCTGCCGCTCACTGTCAGCCGCTTTATGCGCCTGCGCCCCGGTGTCCGCAAAGCAGATATTTTGCCTGCCCTGAAGCGCGTGCAGGCGGGCCATTTGATTGACGCGCCGATGCAAAAGCTTTCCGGCGGCGAAACGCAGCGCGTGCTGCTGGCCCGCGCCCTGCTCAAGGAGCCACAGCTGCTGGTGCTTGATGAACCCACTCAGGGCGTGGACGTTAACGGCCAGGTAGCGCTTTACGATCTTATCGATAAGCTGCGCCAGGAGCTGAACTGCGCAGTGCTGATGGTCTCGCACGATCTGCATCTGGTAATGGCGAAAACCGATGACGTGCTTTGCCTTAATCACCATATCTGCTGCTCCGGCACGCCGGAAGTGGTCTCTACCCACCCGGAATTTATCGCCATGTTCGGCCCCCGCGGCGCGGAACAGCTGGGCATTTACCGCCATCACCATAACCATCGTCACGACCTTCAGGGACGGATTGTTTTACGCAGAGGAAACGGCCAGTCATGATTGAACTTCTTCTTCCCGGCTGGCTTGCCGGGATGCTGCTCGCCTGCGCCGCCGGGCCGCTTGGCTCGTTTGTGGTCTGGCGCAGGATGTCATATTTCGGCGATACGCTGGCGCACGCATCGCTGCTGGGCGTGGCCTTCGGGCTGCTGCTGGATGTTAATCCTTTTTACGCGGTCATCGCCGTCACGCTGCTGCTGGCGCTGGGTCTGGTCTGGCTTGAGAAACGTCCGCACCTCGCTATCGACACCCTGCTCGGCATCATGGCGCACAGCGCGCTTTCGCTCGGGCTGGTGGTGGTGAGCCTTATGGCAAACATTCGCGTCGATCTGATGGCTTACCTGTTTGGCGACCTGCTGGCGGTAACGCCTGCCGATCTGGTTTCTATCGCGCTTGGCGTCGTGGTGGTGATAAGCGTGCTCTGCTGGCAGTGGCGCAGCCTGCTCGCCATGACCATCAGCGCCGACCTGGCGTTTGTGGACGGCGTTCGTCTGCAGCGCGTGAAGCTTTTGCTGATGCTGGTGACAGCGCTGACGATTGGCGTGGCGATGAAGTTTGTCGGCGCGCTGATTATCACTTCACTGCTGATTATCCCGGCTGCTACGGCGCGACGCTTCGCCCGCACGCCGGAGCAAATGGCGGGCTTTGCGGTGATAATCGGCATGCTGGCAGTGACTGGCGGCCTCACCTTTTCCGCCTTTTACGACACCCCGGCGGGCCCTTCCGTGGTGCTGTGCGCCGCGCTGCTGTTCATTCTCACCATGACAAAACGCATGCCGGCCTGAGCGCTATCCATAAAAAAGGCGCCCATTGCGGCGCCTTTTTTATTTCTGTTTCAGGGCATGGCGGGCGGCGTAATGCCGAAGTGGCTCCAGGCGCGCGTCGTCGCCATACGGCCGCGCGGCGTGCGCTGTAAAAAGCCCTGCTGAATAAGGAAAGGCTCCAGCACGTCTTCGATGGTTTCGCGCTCTTCGCCAATGGCCGCCGCGAGGTTATCCAGCCCCACCGGACCGCCGAAAAACTTATCAATCACCGCCAGCAGCAGCTTGCGGTCCATGTAGTCGAAACCTTCAGCGTCCACGTTGAGCATATCAAGCGCCTGCGCCGCCACGTCCTGGCTGATAACGCCATCATGGCGAACTTCCGCGAAGTCGCGCACGCGTCTTAACAGCCGGTTGGCGATACGCGGCGTGCCGCGAGAGCGACGCGCGACCTCAAGCGCCCCCTCCTCGCTCATCTCCAGCCCCATATAGCGGGCGCTGCGGCTGACGATATGCTGCAAATCGGGTACCTGATAGAACTCCAGGCGCTGCACAATGCCAAAGCGGTCGCGCAGCGGCGAGGTGAGCGACCCGGCGCGCGTCGTCGCGCCAATCAACGTGAAGGGCGGCAAATCAATTTTTATCGAACGCGCCGCCGGCCCTTCGCCAATCATGATGTCGAGCTGGTAATCCTCCATTGCCGGATAAAGCACCTCTTCAACCACCGGCGACAGACGATGAATTTCATCAATGAACAGCACGTCGTGCGGCTCAAGGTTGGTGAGCATGGCCGCCAGATCGCCCGCCTTTTCCAGCACCGGGCCCGATGTGGTGCGCAGGTTAACGCCCATTTCATTGGCGACAATATTGGCGAGTGTCGTTTTGCCAAGCCCCGGCGGGCCGAAAATCAGCAGATGGTCCAGCGCGTCGCCGCGCAGTTTCGCCGCCTGGATAAAGATTTCCATCTGCGAGCGCACCTGCGGCTGACCGACATACTCACTCAGTAGTTTGGGACGGATAGCGCGGTCCGCCACCTCTTCCGCCACGATGCTGCCCGGTGCGACCAGGCGATCTGCTTCAATCATCCTCTACCTCACAATGCCGCGCGCAGCGCTTCGCGGATCAGGGTTTCACTGTCTGCGTCCGGGCGGGCAATTTTACTGACCATGCGGCTGGCTTCCTGCGGTTTATAACCCAGCGCCACCAGCGCGGCAACCGCTTCTGCTTCCGCGTCGTCCGGCTGCGGACCGGCAGGCGACGCCAGCACCAGATCCGCCGCTGGCGTAAAGAGATCGCCGTGCAACCCTTTGAAGCGATCTTTCATCTCCACCACCAGACGCTCGGCGGTTTTTTTGCCAATGCCCGGCAGCTTCACCAGCATAGCGGGTTCTTCACGCTCAACGGCGTTAACGAACTGCTGAGCGGACATGCCGGAAAGAATAGCGAGCGCAAGCTTAGGGCCTACGCCGTTGACCTTGATAAGCTCGCGGAACAGCGTGCGCTCCTGCTTGTTGTTAAAACCAAACAGCAACTGCGCATCTTCGCGCACCACAAAATGGGTAAAGACCACTGCTTCATTGCCGGTTTCCGGCAGTTCATAAAAGCAGGTCATCGGCATATGGACTTCATAACCGACGCCGCCCGCTTCCAGCAATACCAGCGGGGGCTGTTTTTCCAGTACGATGCCTCTGAGTCGGCCTATCACGATGCGCTCCTGCGTTAACCAGCGAAAAAAGTGAGCCTATCATATAAAAAAGGCTGGATAGGTATCCAGCCTCAGATAAAAAAACAAACCGTTAAAAAGCGCACTTTTTGTCGTCCGACGTCCTGAGAAGGGTGATTTTACGACGCAGCGCGCTTTTTTGCTTCTTCAGCGCAGACGGCCCCGCGCCAGGTTCAGGCGCGATTCGCTGACCTGCGCGGCGTTCTGGCTGACATGACAGTGGGTAATGGCGATAGCCAACGCATCTGCGGCATCCGCCTGGGGGTTCGCGGGCAGCTTAAGCAGCGTGCGCACCATATGCTGCACCTGGCTTTTTTCCGCGCTGCCAATGCCGACCACCGTCTGCTTCACCTGACGCGCCGCATATTCAAACACCGGCAGCTCGTGGTTAACCGCCGCGACAATCGCCGCGCCCCTGGCCTGCCCAAGCTTAAGCGCAGAGTCAGCGTTTTTCGCCATAAATACCTGCTCGATGGCGAAGTAATCCGGATGGAACTGGGTGATGATTTCGCTGACGCCCGCGTAGATTAGCTTTAATCGCGAGGGAAGATCGGCGATGTTGGTGCGGATACAACCGCTGCCAAGATAGGTAAGCTGTCGCCCCGTCTGGCGGATAACACCGTAACCGGTGATGCGCGAACCGGGATCAATACCGAGAATAATAGACATCACGCTTCTCCGCCGCGAAGGGATAACCGCCGCCCGGCTTGCCGGAGAGCCGCTTTCCCCTGCCGCTCCCTGAGCGCGGTCAGGCCGCGCTCAGAGGAGAAGGAAGCGCCCGCCGCAATGAAGCGGGCTGCTGTCACAGGGTGGCTGCTACTTCGTCGGAGATCTCACCGTTGTGGTAAACCTCCTGCACGTCGTCGCAGTCTTCCAGCATGTCGATAAGACGCAGCAGCTTCGGCGCAGTGTCTACGTCCATATCCGCTTTGGTGGAAGGGATCATCGAGACTTCAGCGTTGTCCGCTTTCAGGCCCGCCGCTTCCAGCGCGTCGCGCACCGCGCCCATCTCTTCCCAGGCGGTGTAAACGTCGATAGCGCCGTCGTCGTAAGTCACGACATCTTCCGCGCCCGCTTCCAGCGCCGCTTCCATGATGGTGTCTTCGTCGCCCGCTTCGAAGGAGATAACCCCTTTCTTGCTGAACAGGTAAGCGACGGAGCCGTCGGTGCCGAGGTTGCCGCCGCACTTGCTGAACGCATGACGCACTTCCGCTACGGTACGGTTGCGGTTGTCGGAGAGACATTCCACCATCACGGCGGTGCCGCCCGGGCCGTAGCCTTCGTAAATGATGGTTTCCATGTTCGCGTCTTCATCGCCGCCGACACCGCGCGCGATAGCGCGGTTCAGGGTGTCGCGCGTCATGTTGTTTGACAGCGCTTTGTCGATAGCCGCACGCAGACGCGGGTTAGAACCCGGATCGCCGCCGCCCAGACGCGCCGCTGTCACCAGCTCGCGAATAATCTTGGTGAAAATCTTACCGCGCTTGGCATCCTGTGCCGCTTTGCGGTGTTTCGTGTTGGCCCATTTACTATGACCTGCCATAACAATCTCCAAAAGCGCCTTAATCAGGCGGCATCAATTACAAACTCTTCAATCGCCTGCCGGTTGCTCCACGACTTAGTCAGGGCGGCGGCGGCATGCGCCTCCTCCCACCGATAAGCCAGATGCTCGCTGATGCTTACCGGCCTTTCGCTCGGCAACGCAAGACAGAACCAGTATTCCGTATTGCGTATAATCCCCGGCGCGTAGCGATGACGCAAATGAGGAAAGATTTCAAACTCCACGCAGCGCTGACAGTCGATTAGCTCAAGTTGCTCCAGGGCAACGTCCACCTCGACCTCTTCCTTTACTTCACGCTGCGCGGCCTCGCGTGGACTCTCCCCCGCCTCCAGGCTGCCGGTGACCGACTGCCAGAAATCGGGGTCGTCCCGCCGCTGCAACATCAGCACCCGTCCGGTATCTTGCGCATAAATGACGACCAGTACCGAAACAGGGTGCTTGAATGGCATATTACTTGTTCTCCAGCGGCTTCTCTTTCGCGACCACCTGGATACCCAGCTCAGTTAAGGAAGCCGGGTTCGCGAAGCTTGGCGCTTCGGTCATCAGACAGGCCGCCGCGGTGGTTTTCGGGAACGCGATAACGTCGCGGATGTTGTCGGTGCCGGTCAACAGCATGGTCAGGCGATCGAGACCGAAGGCCAGGCCTGCGTGCGGCGGCGTGCCAAACTTCAGCGCGTCCAGCAGGAAGCCGAATTTCTCGCGTTGCTCCTGCTCGTTAATGCCGAGAATGGCGAACACGGTCTGCTGCATTTCACCGCTGTGAATACGCACTGAGCCGCCGCCCACTTCGTAACCGTTGATAACCATATCGTAAGCGTTGGCTACGGCCTCTTCCGGCGCCGCTTTCAGTTGGGCGGCGGTCATCTCTTTCGGCGAGGTGAACGGGTGATGCATCGCGGTCAGGCCGCCTTCGCCGTCGTCTTCAAACATCGGGAAGTCGATAACCCACAGCGGCGCCCATTTGCTCTCGTCGGTCAGATTCAGATCTTTGCCAAGCTTCAGGCGCAGCGCGCCGAGCGCGTCGGCTACCACTTTTTTGTTGTCGGCGCCGAAGAAAATCATGTCGCCGTCCTGTGCGCCGGTGCGCTCAAGGATAGCCTCCACGATTTCCGCGTTCAGGAACTTCGCCACCGGGCTGGTAATGCCTTCAAGACCTTTAGCACGCTCGTTGACTTTAATATAAGCCAGACCTTTGGCGCCGTAGATTTCGATAAATTTGCCGTAGTCGTCAATTTGTTTACGGCTAAGCTGCGCGCCGCCCGGCACGCGCAGCGCGGCAACGCGGCCTTTGGCATCGTTAGCCGGGCCGGAGAAGACCTTAAACTCCACCGCTTTCAGCAGGTCGGCAACGTCCACCAGCTCCATCGGGTTACGCAGGTCCGGCTTGTCAGAGCCGTAGCGGCGCTCCGCTTCCGCAAAGGTCATGATGGGGAACTGGCCCAGGTCCACGCCTTTGACCTCCAGCCACAGCTGGCGGATCAGTTTTTCCATCACCTCACGCACCTGAGGCGCGGTCATGAAGGAGGTTTCCACGTCGATTTGGGTAAATTCCGGCTGGCGGTCGGCGCGCAGGTCTTCGTCGCGGAAGCATTTTACTATCTGATAATAACGGTCGAAGCCGGACATCATCAGCAGCTGTTTGAAAAGCTGCGGGGACTGCGGCAGCGCGTAGAATTTGCCTTTATGAACGCGGGAAGGCACCAGATAGTCGCGCGCGCCTTCCGGCGTGGCTTTGGTCAGCATCGGAGTTTCGATGTCGAGGAAGCCGTTGTCGTCCATAAAGCGGCGTACAAAACTGGTGATTTTCGCGCGGGTTTTCAGGCGCTGCGCCATTTCCGGACGACGCAGATCGAGGTAGCGGTATTTCAGACGCGCTTCTTCGCTGTTGACCTGGTTGGAGTCGAGCGGCAGCGGCTCGGCGCGGTTGATGATGGTCAGCTCAGTGGCGAACACTTCCACTTCGCCGGTCGCCATATCGCGGTTAACGTTTTTGTCGTCACGCGCACGCACGGTGCCGGTGATTTGAATGCAAAACTCATTACGCAGCTCGGAGGCCAGGTTGAAAGCGTCGGCGCGATCCGGGTCGAAGAACACCTGCACGATGCCTTCACGGTCGCGCATGTCGATAAAGATCAAGCTGCCGAGATCGCGACGGCGATTAACCCAGCCACACAGCGTTACCTGTTGCCCCACATGGGACTTATTAAGCTGCCCGCAATATTCTGTACGCATGAGATATCCCTTAAGTTTGCCGCAGGCCGTTGGTCACCTGCCCTGCAGGCTTTAGTGTCGCAGCATTTATCTGGATGAAAAAAGGCGGCCATTATACTGGAAATTCCGGGCTGCGATAAGCCCGCCGCCGCCTGCTCGCGCGTTTGTCGCGCGTGATGTTGCTTATTCTCACAAAAATTAACAAAAATAGTAAACCGCTTGCCGGGTTTGAGAGCGTAAGGTACGGAACCTGCTACTAAAATCATGGAGTCATCATGTTAAAACTCAATGCCGCTACCACCGCGCTGGTGGTTATCGATCTTCAGGAAGGTATTCTGCCCTTTGCCGGCGGCCCGCATAGCGCGGACGACGTGGTTTCCCGCGCAGCCCGCCTCGCGGAGAAGTTCCGTGCCCATAAAGCGCCAGTGGTGATGGTGCGCGTCGGCTGGTCGAAAGATTTCGGCGAGGCGCTCAAGCAGCCAGTGGATGCCGCCGTCGCCGCGCATGCCCTGCCTGATGAATGGTGGCATTACCCGGTAGCGCTCGGCAAACGCGACAGCGATATTGAAGTGACCAAGCGCCAGTGGGGCGCCTTCTATGGCACCGATCTGGAGCTACAATTACGTCGTCGCGGCATTGATACTATCGTGTTGTGCGGCATATCCACCAATATCGGCGTGGAATCTACCGCCCGCAACGCCTGGGAACTTGGCTTCTCGCTGGTGATTGCTGAAGACGCCTGCAGCGCCGCCACCCGCGAACAGCACCAGGGCAGCATGACCCATATTTTCCCGCGCATCGCTCGCGTGCGCACCACTGAGGAGATCCTCGCGGCGCTTTAAGCCGCGCGCTTATGCTTTATATCGGCTTGCCGCAATGGTCGCACCCGGGATGGGTGCGGCTTGGCATCACTTCCCTTGAGGACTACGCCCGCCACTTCAACTGCGTGGAGGGCAACACCACGCTTTACGCGCTGCCTAAAGCGGAAATTGTCGAGCGCTGGAAAGCGCAAACCACCGACGATTTCCGCTTCTGCTTTAAATTTCCGGCCACCATTTCCCACCAGGCGGCGTTGCGCCACTGCGAGGAGCAGACCAGCGAGTTTTTCTCCCGCATGGCGCCGCTTGCCGGGCGCATCGGTCAGTACTGGCTCCAGTTGCCTGCCGCGTTCGGCCCGCGGGATTTGCCCGCGCTGTGGGCTTTTCTTGATGCGCTGCCAACCGAATTTACCTATGGCGTGGAAGTGCGTCACCCGGAATTTTTCGTCAAAGGCGACGTGGAGCAGACGCTCAACCGCGGGCTGAAGGCGCGCGGCGTCAACCGCGTTATTCTCGACAGCCGCCCGGTGCACAGCGCACAGCCGCACAGCGAAGCGGTACGCGACGCCCAGCGAAAAAAACCGGTTGTGCCGGTGCATGCGCTGGTCACGGCGCGCAACCCGCTGGTGCGCTTTATCGGCAGCGATGACATGGAGCAAAACGTCAATTTCTTCCAGGACTGGTTGAAAAAGCTGCCAGGCTGGGAGCAAACCACCACCCCGTATCTCTTTTTACATACGCCGGACATCGCCCAGGCGCCGGAGCTGGTGCATACGCTCTGGCCGATGCTTCAACGGGTTATCCCCTCGCTTGGCCCCGAACCCGCCATTCCACAGCAAAACACCCTCTTCTAGCAGAGCGACAAGCCGCGCGGCTCACGCTATGATAAGCGGGCCTCTGGATGGGTGTTTAAGGGAGTTGCTATGGTAAGCGCGCTGTATGCTGTACTGGGTGCGTTGTTGCTGCTTAAGTTTTCGGTAGATGTGGTGCGCCTTCGCACGCAATATCGCGTGGCGTATGGCGATGGCGGCTTTAGCGAACTGCAAATCGCTATCCGCGTTCACGGCAATGCCGTGGAGTACATTCCTGTCGCCCTGCTGCTATTGTTGTTGATGGAGATGAACGGCGCCGAAACCTGGCTCGTTCACGTCGGCGGCATTTTGCTAATCCTCGGACGGCTGATGCATTACTACGGCTTTCATAACCGGCTGATACGCTGGCGGCGTTCCGGCATGAGCGCGACCTGGTGCGCGCTGGTGCTGATGGTGCTGGCGAATCTCTGGTATATGCCGTGGGAGTTGGTTTTCGCGCTTCATTAGCGCAAAATACGCCCCTTTCGTTTTTCCTCGGATTCAAACGCTATGTCTAACCGCGACACGCTGTTCTCCGCTCCCATCGCCCGTCTGGGCGACTGGACTTTCGATGAACGGGTGGCTGAAGTCTTCCCCGATATGATTCAGCGTTCGGTGCCAGGCTATTCCAATATCATCTCGATGATTGGCATGCTGGCGGAACGCTTTGTCCAGCCCGCAAGCCAGGTTTACGACCTCGGCTGTTCGCTTGGCGCGGCAACGCTCTCAGTTCGCCGCAACATTCACCACGAAGGCTGCAAAATCATCGCCGTGGATAATTCAAAAGCCATGGTGGAGCGCTGTCGCCGTCATATCGATGCCTTTAAAGCGCAAACGCCGGTCGAGGTGATTGAAGACGATATCCGCAATATCACCCTTGAGAACGCCTCGCTGGTGGTGCTGAATTTTACGCTTCAGTTCCTCAACCCGGACGATCGCCTGACGCTGCTGACAAAAATCTATCAGGGCCTTAACCCCGGCGGCGCGCTGGTGCTTTCGGAAAAATTCAGCTTTGAAGATAAAGAGATGGGCGAGCTGCTGTTCAACATGCACCACGATTTCAAGCGCGCCAACGGCTACAGCGAACTGGAAATCAGCCAGAAGCGCAGCATGCTGGAGAACGTAATGCTCACTGACTCGGTGGAAACGCACAAAGCACGGCTGCGCCAGGCGGGCTTTGAGCACAGCGAACTCTGGTTCCAGTGCTTTAACTTCGGCTCGCTGGTGGCGGTGAAGAACGGGAGCGCGGCATGATCGATTTTGGCCGTTTTTACCAGCAGATTGCCTGTAGCCCGCTCAGCCCATGGCTGGAAACCCTTCCCGCGCAGATTGCCGCCTGGCAGCGTGAATCGCTGCACGGGCAGTTTAAGCAGTGGGCGAATTCGCTGGAGAACCTGCCTGCGCTGACCCCGGAGCGCCTTGATCTGCTACACGGCGTTAGCGCACAAATGCAAGCACCGCTCGCGCAGGGGCAGCAGCTGCGCATTGAAAAACTGCTGCGCACGCTGATGCCGTGGCGCAAAGGCCCCTTCTCGCTTTATGGCGTGAACATCGATACCGAATGGCGTTCCGATCTCAAGTGGGAGCGCGTGCTGCCGCACATCGCCCCGCTTGCCGGACGCACGATTCTGGACGTAGGCTGCGGCAGCGGTTATCACCTGTGGCGCATGGTGGGCGCAGGCGCGAAGCTCGCGGTGGGCATCGACCCGACCCAGCTTTTTCTCTGCCAGTTCGAGGCGGTGCGCAAGCTGCTCGGCGATGACCAGCGCGCGCACCTGCTGCCGCTTGGCATTGAGCAGATGCCCGCGCTGAACGCCTTCGACACCGTCTTTTCAATGGGCGTGCTTTACCATCGCCGTTCGCCGCTTGAGCACCTCTGGCAGCTTAAGGATCAGTTGGTTAACGAAGGCGAGCTGGTGCTGGAAACGCTGGTGGTGGAAGGCGACGCCAACACCGTGCTGGTGCCGGGCGAACGTTACGCGCAGATGCGCAATGTCTATTTCATCCCTTCCGCGCTGGCGCTTAAGAACTGGCTGGAGAAGTGCGGCTTTGTGGACGTGCGCATCGCCGACCACTGCCTGACCACCAGCGAAGAGCAGCGTCGCACCGACTGGATGACCAGCGAATCGCTGGCGGACTTCCTCGACCCACACGACAGCAGCAAAACGGTGGAAGGCTATCCGGCCCCGCTGCGCGCTGTGCTGGTGGCACGCAAGCCCTGATAAAAAGGGCAACCGCCCCCGTTTTTTCGCTAAGACAAAAAGCGCGCTCCTGAACTACGCTTGCAACAGACCGTTTTTCCGGAGCGCCCATTATGACCACCGAAACCGTCCACCGCTGGCCCCTTCCCGCCATCAACGGCTACAGCAACGATATTGATCACTTCGAACATCTTTTTGAGGTCCAGGCCACGCGCTGGGGGTTGCAGGAGGTCGAGCTCGGCAGCACCGGACACGGCATGATCTCCCTCTGGCAGTCGGTGGCGGCGAACAAGCGGTTGCCGCACGTGCTGCTTGCCGCCGGGTTTCACGGCGATGAACCGGCTGGAAGCTGGGGGCTGCTTAACTTTCTACAGCACAACTCCCCGCTGCTGCTCGATAAAATCTGCCTTACCTTTTTGCCGCTGGTGAATTTCAGCGGTATGCGCAACGGCCAGCGGCTGACCGCAGGCGGCAGAGATATGGCGAAGGGTTATGGCGTTGAGCCGCCCGCTTCTGAGGAAGCAGACCTGCTGCAGGCGAGCCTGCCGCTGCTGAAAGAGGCGGCGCGGGACGGTCTGCTCTGCTGCGGCGAGGCGCTGGAAGCGGAGCGCGCCTGGCTATACAGCTGGGAGCCGGGAGGCGAGCCGGACGCTTTCTCCCTGACGCTTCGCGATGAACTGGCGGAATGCTTTCCCTTACACAGCGACGCCTTGCTTGAAGGGTGCCGGTGCCGGGAGGGGATTATTCATAACTATTTTGACGACAGCTTCGCCGCCTGGCTGGTAGCCGAAGGCGCGGCGGTCGCGGCAAGAATTAAAACGCCAGGCAAAGCGCCTTTTGAACAGCGTATATTTGCCCATCACATGTTGACCAGCGCGTTTATTTCCGCCGTCATCAATCGAATGAGTTAATCTATTTCTTAAGGTGCTTATTTACGGCGCTGGCTTGCTCGCCAGACGGGCAATAAAACGTAGGTTTATATTGCCAGGCGGGAAAACGCGACTGTCGGCATCTTCCCGCCTGGCAAAAAAAGAAAAACCGCCCGCAGGCGGTTATTTTCAGCCTGCCGGCAGCGATTAATGTTTAATCTCAACCAGTTCTTTTACATCAGCTTTGTTGATTTGCTGCTTCACGCCATTGGCGTCTTTATAGCCCAGCAGGCCTGCTTCACTTTCCTGCGGCTTGCCCTGGCTTACAATGGTGCGGCCATCATTGGTGTGAATGGCGTAATTGCTGCTGGAGCACGCCGAAAGAAATAAAGACATCCCTACCAGTACGCCTGTTACGAGTGTTTTCTTCATATCCATCTCCTCATGTTATCTATTTCTTAATAACGTTAGTACATTCTGGCGATATATGCCTGGCAGGATTTAACAACCGCACAAAAATACCCTTTTCACGGCTCGTCTGTACTTTATGAAAAAACGCTAAAATAAGGGGGGCGGAAAGAAAGCCGACTCGCGTGAGCAAGCGCAGCGGCAAAAGCGATAAAAAAAGCCCCAACAACACATTGGGGCCTGGTACGAGCAAGCATCATATTGGGCGACATGATGCGCGGTAAAAAACGGGCGTTATGAAAAATGACGGGTCGGTGTGAGCGCCGCTTTCATGGCGGCGACCATAGCGCCATCCACAACGTAGCGGGAATACTCATCGGTACGGGCATCGGAAGACATTGAGACATTCGCGTTGCGATAGCGCATTGGCGAAGCCACCTGAACTCCTGCCGAACTGTGAAGTTCGTCAACACCCCCGGCAATAAAAGCGCCGAGGTTGCTGAGCCGTACACCTGCACCGGCCATAATGATTGGAGCACGGGATTGTGCTTTTAGTTCCCTTAATAATGAAAGTCCTTGCTCCGCCGTCGGCTGTTGGCCGGAAGTGAGGATGCGCGCCACGCCTAAATCCGCTAATTCTTCCAGCGCTTTCATAGGGTTAGCGCACATATCAAACGCGCGATGAAACGTCACCGCCATGCCTTGTGAGGCATAAATAATTTTTTGCATGCGGGGAATATCCACGTCGCCCTCTTCGTTCAGCACCCCGGTGACCAGCCCCGGGTAGCCCAGTTCTCGCACGAAGGCGATATCGTCGAGCATCACTTCAAACTCCGCATCGGTATAACAGAAGTCGCCGCCGCGGGGACGGATAATCGGGTGCACCGGGATTTTCACGCTTTCACGCACCCGCTTCAGCGTGCCCGGCGAAGGCGTCAGCCCACCCTCCGCGGGTGCCGCGCACAGTTCAATCCTGTCCGCCCCGGCGCGTTCGGCGGTGATCGCGCACGCCAGGCTGTAACAGCAAATTTCCAGCAAAGCCATTGATTTCTCCCTTATTAGCGTCAGCGGTTGTATCGATTTGTCACGGTGCTAGTCTGAAGTAACCACCGGGCAGGAGCAAATCATGACATTCAATTTTGACGAGGGTATCGACCGCCATCACAGCGACAGCGTGAAGTGGCGAAAATATGGCGAAGCGGTGCTGCCAATGTGGGTGGCGGACACGGATTACCGCGTGCCGGAGTGCATTACCCAGGCGCTGCAACGCCGGGTAGCGCATGGCGTTTTTGGCTACGGTGCTCACCCGACGGGGCTGGAGGAAGCGACCCTTAGCTGGTGCGAGCGGCGCTACGGCTGGAAAGTGGCGCCGCAGTGGCTGGTCTTTATGCCGGGCGTGGTCAGTTCGCTGAACCTTTGCGTTCGCGCCTTTACGCAGGCGGATGAACTTTCCATCGCCCCCACGCCCATCTATCCCCCTTTTCGCCGGGCCGCCGCGCTGGCGGAGCGCCAGCAGCTTCTGGCGCCGCTAACGCTTGTGGATAACCGCTGGGTTCTCGATCTCAACGCCCTTGAAGGCCACCTCACTGGCCGGGAGCGGTTGCGGTTGCTGATGCTCTGCAACCCGCAAAACCCCGGCGGTACGGTTTATCGCCGTGAAGAGTTGCTGGCGCAGCTGGCGTTTGCCCGTAAGCACGATCTGATCGTCTGCTCAGACGAGATCCATTGCGATCTGCTGCTGGAGCCAGGCGTGCGCCACACGCCCTTCGCCACGCTGAATGAAGAGGCGGCCCAGCGCAGCATTACGCTGATGTCCCCCTCCAAGAGCTTTAACATCGCCGGGCTTGGCGCTTCGGTGGCGATAATTCCCAACCCGGAACTGCGTAAGCGCTTTAGCAAGGCGATGGCCGGTATTGTGCCGCATGTGGATGTGCTGGCGCTGACCGCCGCCGAAGCGGCCTGGCGCGACGGCGAGCCCTGGCTTGCGGCGCAATGCGACTATCTTCGCCGCAACCGGGACAGGCTGTGCGATAGCGTAAACGCCCTGCCCGGTCTGCGCGTTGCGCCGCCGCAGGCGACCTACCTTGCCTGGGTGGACGCAAGCGGCCTGGGCGTAGAAAACCCGGCGCGTTTCTTCAACGCCGCCGGGTTAGGCTTTTCGCCAGGCAGCGATTTTGGCGAACCTCAGTTTGTGCGTATTAACTTCGGCTGCACCGCCGCCACGCTTGAGGAGGCAATCAATCGGCTAACGCGTGCGGTGAATACCAGGTCCGCGTAGTCAGCCAGACGTCTAAAACGATGGTAAGCCGCCCTGTGGGCGGCATTGTCGTTATTTCTCGTTTTGCAAAGGAAACAGCTTCTTATACGTCTGCGCCATTTCCGCCGCCCTGGCCTGATTCCCCCGGAACTGCTCAATCATCATCATGCTGCGCCAGACATTGGCGTCGTTATGGCGCAGCGACCACGCCTGCGCCCGCGCCATAAATTCGTCCAGGTTCGCCGCGTTGCGGGTGCGGTTGTAGTCCATCAGCAGGGCCACCATTTCATCGAACTGCGCGCGTTCAGACTGCGTGGCGAAGTACCACGGCGCGGGAGACGGGAACCCGGCAAGCTGGCTGCGCTCAAGCGCCGTCAGCTGGTGGTTAGCGTAAAGCCCCGCCCCGCTGAAGACGATGAGCGCCGCGCCGCAGAGCACGGCAGCCAGCCGCGGCGCCCGGGCTGCCCGGCGTGCGGCCGGCGGCGCTTGCGCCACGCCCAGGCGCAGCAGCAGCAGAAACAGCCCGAAGTGAATGAACGACTGGTAAAACGGGTACTCCAGGTTCAGGTGCGCCAGCAGCGGCACAATCAGCAGCGCGTATGCCAGCGTTGCGCGGCGGGTTTTCAGGGCGCGGATGAGCATCCTTACCCAGCCCGCGAACAGCACCAGCATGCCCGCCAGCGCCGTGATGCCGCCCTGGAACCAGGCG